>JAHFBG010000019.1:12143-33607 GCA_023250155.1 Candidatus Melainabacteria bacterium | reverse complement strand
CAATTACAACTATTACAAATAGGTTCTTCGCAAGGGTTAGTAGATGAAGGACAGTCACTAGGTCCTAAACAGCATGGAGAAGGAGAGGGGGAAGGTGAACCAGTAGGAGTAGGTGTTGGAGTTGAGGTAGGAGTAGGGGTTACTATACTATTACCTGTAAATGGAATTGATCCATTATTTAAACTAAGTTCTCCTCCCCACGAATTGAGTGTTTGTGGATTTATAAGACTACCTTGAACTAATAAAGAATATGTTCCAGGATTTAGAGTTCCTAAAGAAACAGTTTGTGTACCAGATGGATTTAAAGGAAAACTACTTGTAGTTATCTCACTGTTGTTACTATCTACAAGTGATAGAGCAACATTAAGTCCTAGGCTTTGTATACCTAGTGACTTATAAACTAAAGTTACTGGGGTAGATGAAGATATTGAAAAATTAGCTTGCTCTTTTTCTAAACAACTACCTAATGTAGGATTACTTGAACAGGTTACAACAAAACTTGTAGAACCACCAGTAGGAGTAGGTGTTGAGGTAGGAGTAGGAGTAGGAGTAGGAGTAGTTATGCAAACACTAGCATTACAAGTTTTATTAGAAGGACAATCAGCATCAGTGGTACAGGGTGTGCACGAATTATACCCACTAAGAATTAGCGAGCCATTAAACAAATACCCACTTCTTCCGGATAGTGACCATCCGGTGGAATTTGGCAGATTTGGAGAAGAGTCAGTTATGGTACTGGAACTAATATTATTTTTATAAATAGTATAGGTATTACTTACTCTTTCAATTTTAAAATGTGTCCATGTATTTATTGGTAAGCTTACACTTCCCAGGCTGTGTAGATTTCCTGCTGGATCTCTATAATCTATTCCTAGTACAGAATCTGCATAAATATGAAACCTGTTAGTATCACTACTATCACTTCTTCCCCAGAAGATTGCTTGGTGACTAGTGTTAGATTTATTTATCCAAAATTCAGTAGAAGTATTTGAATTTGAATTGAATGGAAACGGAGTTGAATAACTAATTGTTGTTGTACCTGTTCCATCAAAGTTTGATATGCTACATCCAGTTGGAGTAGGAGTA
Organism: Candidatus Melainabacteria bacterium; assembly: GCA_023250155.1. GTDB lineage: Bacteria > Cyanobacteriota > Vampirovibrionia > 2-02-FULL-35-15 > 2-02-FULL-35-15 > JAHFBD01. The sequence continues at coordinate 32,521 of JAHFBG010000019.1, read as the reverse complement.
GCTGTTGGAGTAGCTGTAGGGGTAGCAGTAGGAGTAGCTGTTGGGGTGGCTGTAGGAGTAGGTGTTGGAGTAGGTGTTGGAGTAGGAGTAGGTGTTGGAGTAGGAATAGCTTCACAATTTCCTATGCTGTTACAAGTTTGTCCTGAAGGACATGAACAATCTGTTGTGCATGAAGAACAGCTTTCAGTAATGTCACACGCTCCATTGCCACATAATACAGGTGGAAAACAAGTTGGATCTGCATAATTCTTTGCACAAGAGCAACCAGGGAAAGAGTCTTGTATATTGCATGGGTCGGTATCAGTGCAAGCTGGGTCACAAATACAGTTATGTGAGTACGAATCACAGACTTGATTAGTGGGACAACCAGTTACAGAACAGTCACTAGTAGTACTGGTAGAAACTTTATTTCCATCACAACTTTCACCAGGTTCAATTTGTCCATTATTACAACCAGGTATTGCGTAACACCATTGGCAATCAATACAAGTAGCATTACTTGCACACCCTAGATTATTCCAAGTATCACATCCTTCTCCAGGATCAAGAAAACTATCGCCACAACTAATTGGTTTCCACCCAAGACCTCTATTGCAATAGTAGTTTATACTTTTATAGTATGCATTTGCCTCGCCAACATCACATCTTTCAGATGCTTCTGTAAATCCATCACCAGCAACTTGAGCTCTACAACTCTTGCAATCACTACTACATGTTTCATTGTTTTTACAGTTTAGATTATTCCAAGTATCACAGACTTCTCCAGGATCAAGAAAACTATCGCCACAACTAATTGGTTTCCACCCAAGACCTCTATTGCAATAGTAGTTTATACTTTTATAGTATGCATTTACCTCGCCAACATCACACCTTTCAGATGCTTCTGTAAATCCATCACCAGCAGCTTGAGCTCTACAACTCTTGCAATCACTACTACATGTTTCATTGTTTGCACAGTTTAGATTATTCCAAGTATCACAGATTTCTCCAGGATCAAGAAAACTATCGCCACAACTAATTGGTTTCCACCCAAGACCTCTATTGCAATAGTAATTTATACTTTTATAGTATTCATTTACCTCGCCAACATCACACCTTTCAGATGCTTCTGTAAATCCATCACCAGCAGCTTGAGCTCTACAACTTTTGCAATCACTACTACATGTTTCATTGTTTTTACAGTTTATATTATTCCAAGTATCACATACTTCTCCAGGATCAAGAAAACTATCGCCACAACTAATTGGTTTCCACCTAAGGCAGTCATCACAATAGTAGTTTATACTTTTATAGTATGCATCAGGCTTATTAACATCACATACTTCAGTTACACTAACTATTCCATCTCCACAACCAGGCTTCTTATAACAATAGCCACAATCAATGCAGAGTTTGCCCTGTGGACAGCCAACGTCATTATAAGAATCACAAACTTCATTATTAGCTTTCCAGCCATCACCACAAGTTGGTGTTACACAAGAAACGCATTGCTTACATTCTTGCCCAGTACCACATCCAACATTACCAGTAATATCGCAACCTTCGCCACCATTTACTATTCCATCACCACAAGCTTGGATTACACAACTTTGACATTTGTTGCAAAAATGGTCAAATGGACATCCTATATTATTATAAACATCACAAACTTCACCAGCAGTTTTAAAACCATCGCCACATGATGGTGTTACACAAGAAACGCATTGCTTACATTCTTGCCCAGCACCACATCCAACATTACCAGTAGTGTCGCAACCTTCAGCACCATTTACTATTCCATCACCACAGGCTTGGATTACACAACTTTGACATTTATCGCAAAATTTGTTAAATGGACATCCTATATTATTATAAACATCACAAACTTCATTAGTAGCTTTAAAACCATCACCACATGTCGGTGTTGCACAAGAAGTACATTGTCTACATTCTTGCCCAGCAGCACACCCACCTGCAGGTTTTATTGATATTGATGTAGGAATAATTGTATTTGGTGATATTTTTTTAGAATCACTAAAATATCCACCGTCGATTGAGAATTGAGAATTCACACCTAAGTCACTTATAGAATAACCGGCTAAGATGATGTCATCAAATTTAGGAAGAGAGGAATAGAGAGGAGGATTGGGGATTGAGGATTGGGAATCGGGAATTGAGAATTGAGAATTGAGAATGGAGAATTGAGCAGAAGCTAATAGCTGATTGCTGAGCGCTGATAGCTGATTTTTAAGTGTTCTTATTATGCCATTTGTTAGGGAGATTGCGGTGTTATTAGTGTTCAATATTTGTGTTTTAGTGTCATCCTGAGGAACGTTAGTGACAAAGGATCTTATACCGTTAGTGGATTCTTCGCTCACTGCTTCACTCTGCTCAGCACTTTCGCTCAGAATGACATTGCCTGTTCTACTATCCGCTATCCGCTCTACGCTACCCTTTGTTCTCCAGTCATACTCTTCAAAATATCCTGTACCTCCAACACTAGGTGGTGTGAACATTAATGATCCTGAGCTTGTGTTTTGTCTGTAGTAGGAAATTAAAAGGTAATGGTCATCAGGATTTGCAGGATCTGTAACGGTTTTGACCCCAGTAATATATTCATCTCCTTGAAATGGTCTTGCTCCACCTTGTGGGTTTAAGTCAGTTAATGATTTTTTAACATAGTTTAGAGAGTTTGTTGTGTTGTCATTTGCTCCATAGTAGTGATAAGCCATATGAAAGGTATTTGTGTTTTTATCGAAATCAAAAATTGTGAAACCATTAAATGCATTTGAATTTGTAGTTCCTGTAAGCTCACCTATTTTTTCTAAATTTTCAGTTCTATCATGTATGAATGCTAGTGTTCCTATTACAGTGTTTGGAAATCTTTCATTTGCTTCTACTCTTTTGGTTTTAGATGGTATGTCTATAAAATTGTGAACAATAATTTCATTGTTTGCTTTTGCTGTAATATTGAAAAGGTTTGCAGGAGCTAAGTTTACAGTGAAACCACTGCTTGTGCCTGTTGTAGCATAAGCAAGTGCTTCTATATCATCCTGGCTGATTCCATCATCCTTTTTTGTTCTTACAAGTACAAGTGCTTTGTTTGGATCTGTTGGTAAGCTTGCAAATGTAATTATATTTTTTGAATTGTTTAGAATGAGTTCAGTAGAGCCACTAATCATGATTTGTGAAGAAGTGACATTTGAACTCATTATCATTCCTACATAGCCTATAGGTAATGGTGATGTTGGAACATCAGGCTGTAGTGTGGCTGTAAGCAGATTGAATAGAAGATTGTTTCCACTTGAGCTTGAAGTGTTTGAAAATAATTGAATAGATTGTTTTGAGAATCTTGTAGAGTTTATTAAAGGATTATTTCCATTAGGTGTCCCTTCTGAAAAGATTTCAGTAACTATGCCACCTGATGATGATGATGAGAGTCTATGAAATTGTGAAAGTAAAGCAAAATCACTAGCGCCTCTAAACTTTGCAATGGCTCCAATCGTTCTTAGGTCAACAGACCCTAAATCTCTTATGTCGTATGTGACAGAACCATGTCCAGCTTCAACATCGATTTGGTTTTCAAATGCTCCAAGTGTAGATGCTTTTTGACTTGTAAATGGCGTGGATTGGATTTGGTAATTAGTATCAATGTCTAAGTTCGTACAAAAACCAGATTGTTGGATACTTCCGTCAGCACCTTGTGTTAGAGCTTTAAATGTTTTTTCTACAGTTGTTATATCAGCTTCTTCTTCACCATCTTTTTCAGCAAGATCGTATTTCCCTTTTTCTTGCTTTTGTTGATTGTTATTTTTGATTTCTAAAAATCTATCCTTGTTTAAATCTATTAATACTTTTAATTCACTGTAAGAATATGTGGGCCCTTCAAAAACAATTTCATTTAAAAGTTGCATTTGATCTTCATCTGGCAATTTATTAAAAACAGACTTAAATGCATTAATACCTGCTTTTTGTCTTAAATTGTCAGTCTTTTCTAAAATCGTTTTTATGTAATTTACTACACTTTCAAAAACCACTTGTCTTTTCTTTTTCTTAAGGGCTATGCAGATAAGATTTACTACTTTTAAATCAGGCTCTTCCCCAAGGACCGTATTGTATGAATAGACAATTGAATATTTTTCTGAAATGGAGCAGGAGATTTTATTGCTGTTTGAATTTTGTTTTGCAGTGGCTGCCCCTTGTGGAACAGCTACAGGAGAGCCCTGAGCGAGAACCATAACAGGCCAAAAATTTCCAATGATAAGTTCAAAAATAAATGCAAGAGCTACAAGGGCTCTTGTGAATTGGCGTAGAAATTTATTTAGTTCAGTTTTCAATCAATCTCTCTTTAAAAAACAGGGCTAACCTTCCTCTTGATAATCTTTTGGGCTTTTGTTTATGGCCCATGAATAAAGGCAAGTAAGATGTTTTTGTGTAAAACACTTACTTTGTTTCTTTATTCTTTATTCAATGTGCCCGCTCAAGAACCTTGCAAACCAAAATTTTCCTTTAAACTTTCTAGATCCAAACTAGAATTTTTTACTTGAAAATGGTTATAAGCACACTAAATAAGATGTCCCTTTGTGCCAAATGTCACTATTTGTAACTAAAACCATGAATTTAGATATAAAAACAACAGTTTGATTTAAAAGTTCAATTGAAATTACAAAGATAAAATTTTTCTCATATAGTGAATTTTTACTATTTTTTAATCTAAAAAATCATCTATTTTATATGTTTAAAAATTTTCATTCTGGGTATCACTTTTGATTAAAATTTGATAAAGGAAAAGATATAAGAATGTAAATTCTAGGGATAGACAGGGAACTTATGTTTGGGAACATTTTTGATCATGATGTACGGAACAGTCGCGACTGTTCCGTACGCGACCGTTCCGTACAATTATGGAATTATTATTTCTGTAAATGTTTGGCCAACTGGAGTTGAAATTAATAAGGTTTCTTTTCCGCCTTTATAATCTTTTGGTACTTCAATATCAATGACTAGTTCTGTGTTTTGTTTTCCTACAGTAGATCTTGTGATCAAAATGTTTTGATTCTTGAACTCGGTGAATGTTAGTACTGGTGCGCCTTTGGATTTTTTCTTGGAAGAAACAACTTTTTCTTTTCCGATCTTTGCTCTTTTTCCGATAAAATTCTCTCCAACTATTACCAGCTTGATTCTCTTAGTGTTTGTGGAATCTTTTTCTGTGCTAAATTTAAGAACCTTTGGTTTTCCAAATTTATTTCCATTAAATGAAGCAATATTTGCAGGGTCTTTATCGCCAAGTATTGGTGATAAATCTGGTACTTTTGGTGACCAGGTCTTGTCAACAGGTTTGTTATCAGCTATTTGTTGAGGTTTAGTGTCATTCTGAGGCAAAGCCGAAGAATCTTTTGCAGAAGGCTGATCGCTAGCTGTTTTTGGTTGATCGCTGGGTTCTTTGGTCGAGGGCTTAGGTTCAGAAGGAACAATTGGTGCAATTGCTATTTCTTGCTTCCCGCCTTCAGCGAGGCTCGCCTTTGGCGGCTTGTCTCCTGCCTCTTGCTTCCCGCCTTCAGCGAGGCTCGCCTTTGGCGGCTTGTCTCCTGTCTCTTCAGCTATAGCAGGTTCATCTTGTTTTATTTCAGCTGGAATGATTTTTATTTTTAACTCAGCTTCTTTTGTCTTCCCTTTTTTATCTTGAATAGCTGCTTTTATTATGATGTTTTCTAATTGCTCATCACTTGGTAGGGCTAATTCAAATTTTTGTGCTATTAAGTCTTCTCTTTTTTGAACCTTAATAGTTTTATCCCCTTCTCCTTTGTTTATTGTGACAATATTGTAGACTTTGCCCGAGTCATCTGTATGAACTTCTTTTAAAAGCTGACTAACTCTACTAGCTTCTTTATCATATTTTAAACAGCAGGCTTGTAGTTCATCAGAGCCTGTATCATATTGATAGCATTTTTCTTTTACGCATATTTCTGCACTCTTAAACTGTCCACAATAACCGCCATTTATATCCAAACAGGATTTTATACTATCTTCTTCACCAAGATCGATAAATGCACTGCCACTACTACTTGAGGAATTGTTAGAACTGTTTGAAGGAGATAGTTTGTCGTAAATAGTTCCGCAAGCAGCACAACAACTTCTTTTATCTTCTTTTAGCTGAATAAAGCTACAGTATTCACTCACACAACTAGATGGATCAAATCTGTCAGTTGCAATCAAGCTTGAAATATCATTGCAATAAGTTTGAGTATGTTCTTTTAAGCTTAAGCAAACAGGTTCATTCTTTGGTGCAGAGTCAGTGTCAGTTTCATCAGGTGGAGGAATATCTCCAGATGAAGAACCGGACTCGTTTTTACTCTTTTTAGGAGGACTTGTTGGGGATTTGCAGGCAGGTTTTCCATCATCACAAAAAGGAATTTCTCTATTTTTGCAGTATGTTAGATAGATAGCATTTTTAGATTTGCACTCAATATTTTTTGTGTCTTTATTACAAGTAGGTTTTGGAACATCAGGTGCACCACTGCTTCCGCCACTACTAGAAGAACTTCCTACTGCGTCTTCAACTCCTTCAAATACTCCTTTACAGCAATCACTTCCTTTTGAAAATCTCCAACATCTATAAGCAACACAGCTTGTAAAGCCAATTGAATCAGTTCCACAGATATTGTCACTCTTACACTTGTTTTCTTGAACTAATACTGTACCACTATCAGGTCTTACTAGCCTTAATCCTCCAGCATCATTTGAGAGGTATCTAAAATCTGGGAATGTAAGCTTAAAACTACCACCGCTAGCAGCAGTAATGCTTCCTTTATCGCTTTCCCTGGCAAGTGAAATATTTAATGGAGGAGCATTGCTTGAAAAACCTACGATGTCAGAAGATGCAATTATATCTTCTACACTTATAGCAAGTGGTTTCAAATCGGCATTGTTTGAACTGTCTCTACTGGAGCCAGATTTTTCTTTTGATGTTACTAATAAAGAATACGATTTTAAATCTTGTGGCTTTGCATCTGATGGACCTAATACTGAAACTGTAAATGAAACATTATCACCGCTGTAATAATTATGGTAATTATCAGCTTGTGTTCCTTTTTTAATATCTTCTAGTGAAAATGTTTTTGCAGTAAAAACTTCAGGTGTTTGTAGTGCTAATAGTATTTGATAATCCGGTGGAGCACCTGAACTAGATTGTTTCTTTGTGCCACCACTTGATGAGCTGGATTTTCCTCCTGAAGATGAACTTGAAGTATTCTTGCTACTTCCACTACTTGAAGATGTACTTCCTGAACTACTTGAAGAACCGCCAGAACTGCTACTTGTAGAGCCTCCACTGGAACTACTGGAAGAAGAGCTTTCTTCTTTGTCTTTCTCCTTATCTTTGTCTTGATCTTGATCTTTGTCCTTCACTTCGTCCAAACCGCTACAGAGAAATCCTTCTGTAGCTTGTGCTAAAATGATTTCAGTTGGTTTGCAAGCAAAGCTTACTCTAATAATTTTTTTATTGAAAGGAGCACAGCCACGGACGTTTGGCTGTATTTCTATGCAGTATTCTCCTTTATCACAGTCTTTTGAGCTATTGCAGGTGGGGATGGTTTGGGAGGTCTCTTGTGTTTCATGATTTGTGCTTGGACAGTCGCTTTGTGAGACACAGCAAATTTCTCTTCCTGACAGATCTTTTATACTGCACCCATAAAAACCACTTGGGCATGGAAGCGAATCACCATTTAGATCAAGTCCAGTAGCGACTTTACCGTCTTTGCATACATAAGAGCAAATCCCTTTTGTACTTTCACCTGTTGTATTTCCTGTTTGTGAATTTAAACAAAAATAACCCTGGCTTGTATCACAGTCTACAAAGTTCTTACAGCTATTGTCTTTAGGTGGAGGTGCAACTGCGTCTTGAACGTTTATAATATTGTTTAGCTGGAGTTTATCATAAGGTCCGAATTGACTGCCGTCTATATCCCTCAGGCTTGTCTCCTCTTGTCCTTGAAAAAAAAACCGTGAGGATGGAGGGAGATAAGCTTTGTTTAGGTTTTCATTTGGTCCATCTCTATTGTTAGATTCTGGAGAGTGGATCTCTGGTTTGTTTTCTGGATTCTCTTGAATCCTAGGTTTTACATTTGCTTTAGGACTATCAGGATTAGAATTGTTTTGTCCTGATTTAAGCGGTACGCATAGTTTTTCTTTTGGACTTCTTCCTTTTATTTCGAGTTCATTAGCTAAGCATTTATTTTTTCTTATTTTACTACTTGGACTAATAATTGAAGGATCTATACACTGACCATGATTGTTTACTTCTATACAGAATAGATTTGATAAAGCTAGTAGTCCTTGTCCGTTAGTGCAGTCATCAGAAGTTTTACAGTCTTGAGCTTTGTTACCGCCACTTGAATTGTTTTCAGATTTGCCACCTGAGCTAGTGGAAGATGGTTTTATACTGCCAGATGAATTGTTTTCTTGTTCTTTTGGTTTTTCTTCGGGTTTTTTCTCTTCAGTTTTTTGAGTTTGTGATTGATCTTTAGCTTGATTATCAGTAGAAGAGTCTTGTTTTGTATCTCCAAATGGATTAGCTTGAGTAGCTCCTCCTATTCCTCCTCCACCTCCGATTAATATTTGTTGTCCTGAACCTAATAAGAAACCACCTGTTTGATTGCTTGCTGAGACATCACCATTTTGACCTTTCTTTCCACCTATTAGTGACTGTTCTTTTTTATTTCCTGCTTTTGAGAAGACTTTATTTGGATCATCTACTATTGGAAATATAAGAATGTCATGGTTATAGTTTTTCTCATTTGCTTTTGCAAAGAATAAATAATAACTCTTTCCGTAGTTAGGAGTAATTACAGCATCACTAATGTAACCATCATAAACAGAAGAAATATTTAATTTGCCTTTGTAATTTAAAGTAAGATCGGATACGGAAGAGTCTTTGGAATCGTCTTTAAAGTTAACCTTAAAAACTTGTCCTATATTAGTACCATTAGCATCAGCTACTACTAATTCTTTTGTATCTTTGTTGAATACAATAGTTCCAGCAACTGCAGCTTGTACAGGCTGCGTACACTCTTCTCTTAGTTGTTCATTATTTTCTACTTCTGTAACCAGATCTAGATCTATCTTAGTTCTTCCATTCTTTCCTTGATCAAAGTTCACTTTGTAAATAGACAATTTACTAGTACTATATTTGTAATTTGCAGATTCACCAGTAAAGAAGTCATAGCCCTTTACTACAAAATTACCGACGTTTTCTGCACAAGCTACTTTTTTAAAGAACTTTGATTCTCCTTTTTCATTTTTATTACTGGATACATTTTTATCACTGAATGCTTCTGTATCAATGGAACCATCTGGAAGTACAAATTCTTCATCTAATCCCTCAATTTCACCGATCTCATCAACAGCATCAATTAAATTATTATCGTCTTGTGTAAAAGTTGTTTGAGGGGTGGATGCAATGATTGTATTGATTGTTGTAGGAGAGTTAGATGAATTTCCCTTCTTTCCGGTTTTACCAGTTTCAGTTTTACCGATTTCAGTTTTACCAGTAGAGCCTGATGTAGAGGTGGACTTAGTTATAAAATCACTTGATTGTAAGCATTGGAAGATTGCTGCATCTTGACCTAGGCAGGCATATGTTGCAGATAGTATTTGGTCCTTAGCACAGCAGATAAACTCATTTGATTTAAACGTATTTGTTGATTCCTCTGTACTCTCTGTACAACCGGGTATACCTTCCTTCCCTCTTTTATCTGTACAAGTCAATGTTGTTCCATTCTTGCATCGTAGTACTCCAAAACTACATTTACAACAGCTTGTATCACCAGGCTTGGATATTTTTGAATCTCCACCACTGCTTGAAACACCTTTTATTGAACCAGAAGAAGTTCCAGCTTTTAATAAGTTTTGAAGAATTAAAACACTTCCTAAAGAATCCTCACTTTGATTAAATGATTTGTCACTAACAAAACAACTTAAAGGAAAATACTTATCAGGAGTTTTTGTAAATGTAGGTATTGCATAAGTGTATCGTCTGATATTGTATGAATATTCCTGTGCTCTGCCAGTATAGGTGTATGTGGATTGTCCAATGTCTTTTTTACCGCAACAAAAATCACAGGTTTTATAGCCACATAATCTAGAACACTCATTACATTTTTCACAAGGAGTTGTATCTGGATTTCTGTTTTGTAAGGTAGTCAAACAAGATCTACATGAATCATCTAATCCATAAGTATTAAAAACATCTGTTTTTGGATTTATGGTTTTAAATATGTCACAGTCATCCTGAGAGAATCCTGCTAATGTCCCTGAAATAGTAGGATCAACAGTAATACCTTGTTTTAAGTTCCATTTATAACCTCTTATTATTGAACCTGTTGTTCGTGTCGGTACCCACCAGCCAATTAAACCGTTTGGATCATTTGGTTCTACTCTATATCGGGCATTGTTTTTGACTTCTTTTTCAGCAAGAGCTCGTTTGTAAATTCTAACTTGTCCTATTGAACCAGGGAATGTCTTATTTCCATATTGTCTGCTCCAAGCATAGTCAGGATAATCTTTTGGCTTTTCTTCGTATATATAATAATTGGGATCATAGTTGGGATCATCATAGGTGGGATTATAGTTGGGATTAGTATGATACCAGCCTCTTGCATCCCCAGCTATACATTCTTTAGTGATATAAGAGTCTTCACCACCGATGGTTAAATTACCAAAGTTAAATTTAATGCTATTAAATAAATAGCTTGCGCTTGTAGGATCTTCATCTCCATTTATATATAAGTGTGTTTCTGCTCCATTGCAGGTAATAGTAATTAAATACCACTTATCTGGCTGTATAGGAGTAGATCCATAAATAGTAGAAGAATTGTTAATTACATCATCATATAGTTTACCTAGACGTACATAAGCATTGTTTCCATATGCCTGGGTAAGATATAGTCCATATCCTTTTCCTCTTAAAATTGTTTCAAAGACTCGTGAAGGTGGATTTGTTCTTTTTACTAGTGCTTCAATAGTCCATTCACGGAGTTCTTCATCTGGAAATGAAGTTTTAATTTTTTGATTGTATTTAGGATCAAATTTTATGCCTGACTTGAAATCTTTTACTTCTTTTATTTTTGGATTTATAAGTTCTTTATTTTTTAGTGTACACTTGACATCTTTTATTTGAGTGGTTGGGTTGTCACCTTCAGGTAAAGCTAATCCTGTCTCTTCTATATCGATGTTTAATGGATCTCCATATGTTAGTCCTTCTGGTGGTGCTGGTTGTAGTTTTATTCCTGGAGGAGTTAAATCATCAAGAGTACTTACTCCTTGGATAATACTTCCTGTTTCATTCTTTGGAAAGTTGTATACGTCAGCATTGTAGTGATCTAATACTTCTTTTTGAGATAAGGGGACTCCATAGATTCTAAGGTTTGCAATTTGTCCTTCAAAATGGAAGTTGTCTCTCTTTCCTGTATTAGGATCAGGTTTAGAAAGTTTTAAATTTCCTATTCTAAGCAGATTACCTTTAAGATAGTTAAAGAATAATGTATTGTTTACATCATAGAGATTTACCCTGCTGGTAAACTCATCATAACCATATTTTTGTGGAGAACCATTTAATTCTACCTCTTTACCATTTATATATAGTTTATAGTTTGGTCTTATTTGTTGTCCAAGAGTATAATCATTATTTCTATCAGATATATAGGCTAAGTGATACCATTTACCAGTTTCAAATTCTGATTTTGTTGAAGCTAATAAGAAAACCTCATTTTCACCGTTTTGATTTTTCCCCTGAAGTTTAAATCCAAATCTATTTCTATTTGGGAAACCAGTAAATATTCCAAAGCTATTGTCAGTACCCTCTTCAGACAAGGATAAAATATATGTTAGTAATTGGTTGTGAGACATGAAGTCATCTACTTTCACCCAGAATTCTATAGCTCCTATATTATTAGTTAGTCTGAGAGGATTTACTTTTTCAACATAAGTATTAGTTCCGTTAAAGCTAAGTGAAAAAGGATCTTCACTATTGCCATTTCCAGTCCAGTTGCTTGATTCATCCCAGGAATAATTAGCCAAGGTACAGGTATTTTCTCCTAAGGTAGAAGAAATGTCTGTCCATGTTGTAGTCATATTTATGCTTGCAATAGGTGCCTTTGTATTCATGCCATCGATATTGTTTGCATCTAAGCTAAGAAGTAGGTTTGTTGTAGCAGCTCTAGGAAGTACTTCACAATTAGAACTAATACTTGAGTATGCACCATTATTGGTGATGGTCAGTTCATTGTCAGGGTATTCGTTAACAATTTCATTGTAGTATCTATAACCTTTAATATCATTGGTTTCCTTATTTTCAAAGAGTCTCCAGAACGCTATATTATATGGACGAAGTTTTTCAGGGATTTCTGTAGGAGATTTTGTCTCAGCTGAAACTTCATCAGAAGTTAACGCTTTTGGATAGTAGAACTTGATTTGATTTATAGAAATATTTGCTCTGTGATAATTCCAGAGAGATTTATTTGTAAATAATAAATAATTATAATCTGATACATTTGTAGGATAGTAAAAAACAGAAGGAGTAGAAGGTGGTGCACTTACTGAGCCATTATAGTTATTTGTACCTTCAAGATTTCCATCTACATAAATAGAAACATTGTCTCCATCAATTGTAGCAACGATAGTATGATACTTCTCATCTATTAGATTTGTTGTTCCTTGAGCTCCTTTTAAAGGATTTCTATCATTTATTATGGTGGCTAAACCATTTAAGCTAAGCAGTGTAAAGTAAGTTCCAAAAACCTTATCTGAGCCTGTTATATTAGCATCGTATTCCTGTCCTGATTTATCAGTTAAAATTACAGCACCTTTTCCAAGAGGTATATCTAACTCATTTAATATTTTTACAGTGGCTGAAATAGTTAATGGTGGTCTCTTGGGTAGTTTGCAGAATACTGCATTGTTGTTACAAATAGTATTATCTCTAAATTCTGGGTAGTCATAGTCTGGGTAGTATTCCATATAATATGCATAATTCTCATTGTTTACTTTATATGTTTTACAGCATGATGGTAAACCACTTTGTGGAGCCGTGCAATCTATTTTAAATTTTGGTATAGGATTGCCTACTGCATCTATGGTAGGAAGTGGGTTGCCATAATAGTCTTTAGTAGGTTCTGCTGCATCAGAACATGTAGGAATACCACTGCTATTGCATGTTGGGGTGCCAGGAGAAAAGATATATGGATCGACAGAGTAGTCTGTACCATAGCCATCACACTTCACCTTAAACTGAAGTGGGTTTTTACTTTGTAGTGTGTAGTTTTGGTCTAAGTTTACTCCGCAAGATAAAGTAGATCCAAGAGGAGATACTGATGAAGATGATGCGCTAGTGTTACCGTTTGCAGTTTTAAGTGCGCTATCAATTTCATTGTAGACTTTTGCTACTTCTGAGTCATTTAATGCAACTTTATAAAGCTTAAATAGTGCAATCTTTCCTCTATAGAAATCTCTAAGTGCGCCTTGGAAATATCTTCCGCCAAGATAACCGACAGTAGGTATTGAAGCAGGTGCTATGGTAGTAGCTCTACCTACCCATACCTTGTTTCCATTTAAATAAAGCTCTGAATTATTTACTTCATCCTTAGTATAAAGAACATGGTACCAGGTGTTTGGTTTTACTTTTACTCTTGTGTTTTCACCGTGAACGATTATATTTCCTGTATAGTCCAGTACTAATGAGTGTGTATAAGATGGTTGACTTGGATCTACTAGATCAGATCTTCCTACATAGTATAGAATGTCATCTCCTACCCTAGCATCATTTGCATTGAATATAAATTCTACAGTAAAGGAATTTGTTGCTTTTAATCCAAATGTGGATATACCGGGAAGAACAATATGATCGTTCACTCCATCGAACAATGCATAGTAAGGTTCTTTTGGTATACCTTTACCACCCCAACCACTGTTTGCGCCAAAATCAAAGTTTACTAATTTAAATATTTGACCGTTTAAATATGAATCTGAACTTAAAAACTGATCAAAGTTTCCTAAGTTATACCAATCTTCTGTTTTATCAATTTGTCCTTGGTGTTGAGATCCTTGATAATTAGGATCGTTGCCAGGAAGAGTAGGAGCACCAGGATAAGAGCCAGGAAGAGCACCAGGATAAGAGCCAGGAAGAGCACCAGGATAAGAGCCAGGAAGAGCACCAGGATAAGAGCCAGGAAGAGCACCAGGATAAGAGCCAGGATTAGCACCAGGAAGAGCACCAGGATAAGAGCCAGGAAGAGCACCAGGATAAGAGCCAGGATTAGCAGGATCTGGATTGCCAGAAGGAAGACCAGGATAGGAAGCTGGAGGAGTAGGTGTTCCAGGATAGCTAGGATTTCCTGAACTATTAGAGTTAGGATTTGTATCTGGACCAGGATATCCTGGATTGTTATTGCCATTATAGCCAGGACTTGGTGGTGGTACAACTTGATTAAAGTAATTTTTGTAGATGTTTGTAGATTTCCATCTTACTGTTCTTCCACCACCGCCAAATGTAGCATTTCCAGTATTTGCTCCTCCATAGTTTGCTCCACCGTAGTTTGCTCCACCGTAGTTTGCTCCACCGTAGTTTGCTCCACCGTAGTTTGCTCCACCGTAGTTTGCTCCTCCGTAGTTTGCTCCTCCGTAGTTTGTTCCTCCGTAGTTTGCTCCACCATAGTTTGCTCCTCCGTAGTTTGGGCCCCCATTAGGATTATTGTACTGATTATAATAATCTGGCTGTAGCATGGCTGCATCTAAATAAATAATCAATCTTTCATCATCTGGTATATCTTCAGCATGACAACATGAATCACAGGAAGGCATTCTACAAGCACCAGTACCTTGACAATAACTGCATTTGTAGCAGTCTGATTGTCCATCGAACTGTGCTAGGCATTCACGGCATGGGTTACTGATTTGACCAGTTGGATTTCCATAATAGTCTAGTACTTGAAAGTTGTATTCGTCACCATTTGGGAAGTCACAGATATCTCCGTGAGTAGTTGTATTTGATTGAGAGGTTGTATCTTGCGGGAAACTAATTACTTCAGAATTATAGTTTGATTTAACTTGCTCTATATTAAGCTCATAGTCATAAACTGTAAATTTTGCAAGATGTCCTTTATAAGGAAACCATTTATTATTTGTTCCGGGATAATCAGCGGTGTATCCAGTTCCAAGAAGGTAATTGTATTTATTAGAAAAAGGAGGAAAGCCGCCATTCTTAACACTTTCTTCTTTACCATCTACATATAAAATTTCTTTACTGTCATTATAAGTAAGAACTATATTGTGCCATTGATTATCATTATAAGATTTCTTCTCAGGAGGTTGTGGTTCATAGGGATTGATATATGGATCTGGAGCAAAATTTGTTTTAATTTTACCTTTATTGTTTAAATAGATTAATGGACGGTATCCTTCTGGGATAGTTGGAGGAAGGTTTGCAGCAGTAGTTTGTCCAAGAAGAACGCCATATTTTTTAGTTTTAAACCATATTGAAATAGTTGTATAAAATGGAGTAGAGAAAGAAGTAGTTGGAAAATGCTCGAATGCATTGTCAGGCAGTTTTATAAAATCATTATTGCCATCAAATTTTAAAACATTTGTATCCCATCCGCTTTCTGGTTTTGGTGGAGATGCAAAATAATATAGAGTTCCATCATTATTTGGATATCCATTTATATCTGACCAGATTTGGGTAGTTAGAGTACTACTTGCTGGTGTAGCTGGATTGCTGTTTTTTACATTTTTAGTATCTAAACTTAAAGTGGATTTGTAAGGGTGATAGTAACTAATAGTATTTAAGTAATCACCTCTGATTTGACTTGAGTTTAATTTTGTATTGTATACCTGAACTGAAGAAAGGTATAAAGAGCCTTTTGAAATGTCACCTAGTCCTGTGTCTAATCGCTTGCAAAGACTTACAGGACTAGAAATGTTTTCTAAGATAATATTTGTATCTTTTGTATTTCTCAGATTGCCATCTACATAAATACTTAATGCTTGACCTGTATCTGTTGTGTTATAAACAACAGCTACATAATGCCATTGCCCTGGAGTAATTAGACCGGAGTCAATAATATCAGTAGTGCTCTGTCCAGTTATAAGGAATCTAAGATTTGGTACATAAGCTCCAGTAGTTGGATCGTATACACTGTCAATTCTTAGTTGATAACCAGAAGTCCAAGATGCTTTCTGTATAATTTCATAAGTATTTTTTCTGCCATCAAATTTTATCCATGCAGTTATGCTTAAGTTTGAAGTAGTATTAAATATGTTGCTTGTTGGGAATAAGACGGAATCGTCATAGCTGTCGCATTGTAAAGCTGAAGGGTGCTTCTTAGTATTACCTGTCCAGCCAGATTCAGGAGTAGAATTGTCAAGAGCTTGTCCTCCAAATACAAAATTTATTAAGTCACCGAATAACTGATAACTGTTTAAATTTTTCCATTGTGTTGATTGTATTGAATTATTGGCTGCAACATTAAGTCCATTTATATCACTGGCTAGTAGTTTTAGTACTGCTTGTGTTGTAATAGCTTCTGGTGTAAATGGTTGAGAACTCCCAGATCCTCCTGATGAGGAAGATCCGTTTTGAGCTTGTGTGCCTCCTGAGGTAGATGTGCCTGATGGAGCTGGATCACAATTTACTCCATCACTACAACCATGAATACAACAATTTTGACCACATTGTGTATAAGTACATGATGCATCTACTAGCATACAGTCAGGTCTGCATCCACCAAGCCCACCATCATCACAGGATTCACCTAACATGTTCTGTACTACACTATCCCCGCAAAATTCACTTCTGCAGGCTGCTGAACACATATCTTCACTAATAGTATTTCCATCATCGCATTGTTCAGGAGTGCTTAGCTGGGAGTCTAAGTAACTATTGCCACAGGTTTCATTGGATAAACAATTAGCAGAACAGCCATCTCTGTCAGTAGTATTACTATCATCACATGCTTCAATACCAGCATGAACAAAACCATCCCCACAAACAGAGGTGATGCAGGTGTTTAAGCAATTGTCTGTATTATCTTGGTTAGCATCATCGCATTGTTCAACACCACCATGAACAAAACCATCGCCACAACCAGGGTTTAAGCAAGTATTTAAGCAGTCGTCAGTATTGTCCTGGTTGGCGTCATCGCAAATCTCAACACCAGCATAAATAAAACCATCCCCACAAGTAGGATTATTGCAAGTGTTTAAGCAGGCATCAGTGTTGCTCTGATTAGCATCATCGCATTGCTCAAAGTTTGCTTGAATGAAACCATCGCCACAAATAGCGTTGTTGCAGGTAGTTAAGCAGGTGTCAGTGTTGTCCTGATTGCCATCATCGCATTGCTCGACATTTGCCTTAACGAAACCATCGCCACAAGTAGCATTATTGCAGGTGGCTAGACAAGTATCAGTATTATCCTGATTGGCATCATCACATTGTTCAACGTTTGCTTGAGTGAAGCCGTCACCACAGGCTGCATTGTTGCAAGTGATTAAACAAGCATCAGTATTGTCCTGGTTTCCGTCATCACATTGTTCAACGTTTGCCTTGACATAGCTGTCTCCACAGGTAGCATTGATGCAGGTGTTTAAGCAAGCGTCAGTGTTGTCTTGATTGGCGTCGTCGCATTGTTCAACGTTTGCTTGAACGAATCCGTCACCGCAAGCAGCAGTAGCACATGTATTTGTGCAGGCATCAGTGTCATCTTGGTTTGCATCATCACAAGCTTCAACACCAGCCCGAATGAATCCATCGCCACAAGTAGGATTATTGCAAGTATTTAAACAAGCGTCAGTATTATCCTGATTGGCATCATCACACTGCTCAATATTTGCTCGTGTAAATCCATCACCACAAGTAGGGTTATTACAAGTATTTAAGCAAGCATCAGTGTTGTCCTGGTTGGCGTCATCACATTGTTCAACATTTGCTCGTGTAAATCCATCACCACAAGTAGGGTTGTTGCAGGTATTTAAACAAGCGTCAGTGTTATCCTGATTGGCATCATCGCATTGCTCAACGTTTGCCTGAATGAACCCATCACCACAAGTAGGATTGTTGCAAGTATTTAAGCAAGCGTCAGTGTTGTCTTGGTTAGCATCATCACATTGCTCAACGTTTGCTCTGGTGAATCCATCACCACAAGTAGGATTGTTGCAAGTATTTAAGCAAGCGTCAGTGTTGTCTTGATTGGCGTCATCACAAGCTTCAACACCAGTCCGAATAAATCCATCGCCACAAGTAGGGTTGTTGCAAGTGTTTAAGCAAGCATCGGTATTGTCTTGATTGGCGTCGTCGCATTGCTCAACGTTTGCTTGAGTGAATCCATCCCCACAAGTAGGGTTGTTGCAAGTATTTAAACAAGCATCAGTGTTGTCTTGATTGGCGTCGTCGCATTGTTCGATGTTTGCTCGAGTAAATCCATCGCCACAAGCAGCGTTAGCACAGGTGCTTAAACAAGCATCGGTGTTGTCCTGGTTGGCATCATCGCACTGCTCGATGTTTGTCTGAATGAAACCATCACCACAAGCAGCGTTAGCGCAGGTGCTTAAACAGGCGTCGGTGTTGACTTGGTTTGCATCGTCACATTGTTCAACGTTTGCTTGAGTGAATCCATCGCCACAAGTAGCGTTATTGCAAGTGTTTAAGCAGGAATCAGTATTGTCCTGGTTGGCATCGTCACACTGTTCAATATTTGCTTGAGTGAATCCATCACCGCAAGCAGCGTTAGCGCAGGTGTTTAAACAAGCGTCAGTGTTGCTTTGATTGCCATCGTCACAGGCTTCACTTCCCTGAACAAAGCCATCTCCACAACCAGCAGGAAGACAAGCATTAGTACAAGAATCAGTGTTGGTTTGATTGCCATCATCACAAGTTTCAACGTTGGCTTGAATAAAGCCATCGCCACAAGTAGGGTTGTTGCAGGTGTTTAAGCAAGAATCGGTATTGTCCTGGTTAGCGTCATCACATTGTTCTACTCCAGATTGAATGAAGTTGTCTCCACAAGTAGCACTAATGCAGGTATTTAAGCAAGCGTCGGTATTACTTTGGTTCCCATCATCACATTGTTCAACACCAGCTTGAACAAAGCCATCACCACAAGTGACATTGGTACAGGTGTTTGTGCAAGCATCCGTATTGTTTTGATTGCCATCGTCACAAGTTTCACTTCCTTGAACGAAGCCATCACCACAACCAGCGTTAGTGCATGCATTGGTACAAGAATCAGTATTAGTTTGATTACCATCATCACAAGATTCACCAGTATCAACAACACTATCACCACAGGCAGCAGAAAGACAAGTAGTACGGCAGGCATTAGCAGAAGAGTCTGAATTGGCGTTACCGTTATCACATTGTTCAACACCACCTTGAATGAAGCTATCACCACAAGTAGCATTAGCACAAGTATTTAAACAAGCATCGGTGTTGCTTTGATTAGTGTCATCACATTGTTCAACACCAGCTTGAACGAAGCCATCACCACAGGTAGGATTAGCACAAGTATTTAAACAAGCGTCAGTGTTACTTTGATTGCCATCGTCACAAGTTTCACTTCCTTGAACGAAGCCATCACCACAACCAGCGTTAGTGCATGCATTGGTACAAGAATCAGTATTAGTTTGATTACCATCATCACAAGATTCACCAGTATCAACAACACTATCACCACAGGCAGCAGAAAGACAAGTAGTACGGCAGGCATTAGCAGAAGAGTCTGAATTGGCGTTACCGTTATCACATTGTTCAACACCACCTTGAATGAAGCTATCACCACAAGTAGCATTAGCACAAGTATTTAAACAAGCATCGGTGTTGCTTTGATTGGTGTCATCGCATTGTTCTACACCAGCTTGAACGAATCCATCGCCACAGGTAGGATTAGCACAAGTATTTAAACAAGCGTCAGTGTTACTTTGATTGCCATCATCACAGGCTTCACTTCCTTGGACAAAACCATCACCGCAAGCAGCAGGAAGACATGCATTAGTGCAGGTGTCAGTATTGGTTTGATTACCATCATCACAGGTTTCACCAGTATCAATAACGTTATCCCCACAAGCAGCAGAAAGACAAGTAGTACGGCAGGCATCAGGAGTTGTATTTGAATTAGCATTGCCATTATCACAAGTTTCAACACCAGATTGAATGAAGCTATCACCACAAGTAGCATTAGCACAAGTATTTAAACAAGCATCAGTGTTGCTTTGATTAGTGTCATCACATTGTTCAACACCAGCTTGAACGAATCCATCGCCACAGGTAGGATTAGCACAAGTATTTAAACAAGCGTCAGTGTTACTTTGATTGCCATCATCACAGGCTTCACTTCCTTGGACAAAACCATCACCGC
>JAHFBG010000019.1:0-12133 GCA_023250155.1 Candidatus Melainabacteria bacterium | reverse complement strand
ACACCAGCTTGAACGAATCCATCGCCACAGGTAGGATTAGCACAAGTATTTAAACAAGCGTCAGTGTTACTTTGATTGCCATCATCACAGGCTTCACTTCCTTGGACAAAACCATCACCGCAAGCAGCAGGAAGACATGCATTAGTGCAGGTGTCAGTATTGGTTTGATTACCATCATCACAGGTTTCACCAGTATCAATAACGTTATCCCCACAAGCAGCAGAAAGACAAGTAGTACGGCAGGCATCAGGAGTTGTATTTGAATTAGCATTGCCATTATCACAAGTTTCAACACCAGATTGAATGAAGCTATCACCACAAGTAGCATTAGCACAAGTATTTAAACAAGCATCAGTGTTGCTTTGATTACCATCATCACAAGCTTCACCTACTGAAGTGTCAGCTATGCTATTGCCACAGGTTTCATTTGATAAACAATCAGCAGAACATCCATCACCATCAGTGGTATTACTATCGTCACAAACCTCAGTGCCTTCTTGTACTCCATCCCCACAGGTTTGTGCTTGAACTAGAACTATTTGATTTTTGCTGAAATCAAAGTTTGAATATAGGTCGTTTTCAAAAGAGGCACCATCTAAAGAGGATTGAGGATTGCCGCTTCCAGCGAGCCTCGCCCCATTGGGCGGGAGGATTGAGGATTGAAGATCTGATATGTTTTGCTCATTCCTCAATCCTAAGAACTCAATGCTATCTACAGCTACTCCATCTAAATATAAAACACTACTATGTGTATCTAAAGTTTTACTGTAGCTAACCACTTCAATGTTTTCAATTAACTTACTTGATTCTTGGGTGAGGTTGTAAGATGGTGGATATAATCTATGGAAACCACCAGATTCAGGTTGACAAGTTGATGAACAGCCATCACCATCATTGTTGTTACCATCATCACATTGTTCAGTACCATTGTTATTTGTAGAACCATCTCCACAGAATTCATTTTGGCAAGTTGATGAACAGCTATCACCATTATTAGCATTACCATCATCACATTGTTCAGTACCGTTGACTATACTGTCACCACAGAATTCATTTTGACAGGTTGATGAGCACCCATCACCATTCATAGTGTTTCCATCATCACAAGCCTCAGGAACAATACCCGTAAAATCAGTAATGCCATTACCACAGGCTTCAGTAGATAAACAATTGGCAGCACACCCGTCACCACTGTTATTGTTTCCATCATCACAAACTTCAAGATCTTCCTGTACCATGTTTCCACAAATGCCACCTTGAGGTGATTTAATTCTTAAAGTAAATGTAATTTCATTTGAAGAACCAGATGGTAGAGGGATTCCATCTGTTGCATATGTTTTTATTATATAGGTACCAGGAGTTGAAGTGTTTCCTGAGATAATTCCTGATAGTTGATCAAAATATATTCCTGATTGATTTTGTTGACCATCTACTTGATCATATTCAGGATATCCTGGTAGCCCTTTAAGATGTATTGTAAGCGGATCGTTGTCTGTATCTTGAGCCATAAGTGTATATGAAAAATCAGTTCCTGCCTCATATGTTAGAACTCCAGGATTGGTTATAACTGGTGTATGGTTTAAATCTGCAACTTCTAATGTGAATTTGATTTCATTTGAGGTGCCTGTTGCATTATGTCCATCTCTGGCTGTTGATGTGATTTCATAGGTGCTTAGTGTAGTTGGTGTTCCGTATAATCTTCCTGAATAATTATCAAAATATATCATTAGGTTATTGGAATAATTTGATATGTCTTCAGGAAATCCAGTTATTGTATAAATCAATGACTCATTGTCATCGTCCTGCCCATCAATATAAAATTCAAAGTCTCTATAAGCACTTACTTTTTTATCGCCAGGGGATTTGAGTTTAGGAGAGTGATTATTGTCTATAACTTTCAATTTGAATTTTACAGGTTTTGAATCACCTAGCTCACGTCCATCATTTGCAACAACGACTAAATTAAATAAGTTTTCAGCTTTGTAAACTTGTGAAGCTTGACCGGTAGCTGGATCTACTATTTGTGTAAGTGTAGTATCAGAAATATTCTTTGGTACACCTGATACTATGCCTGATTGAGGATCTATATATAAATCAGGAGGCAAGCCGTCGATTGAAAAAGTAATAGGATCATTATCAGCATCAGTTGCTTTAATTTTAAATTCACAATATTCATTATCTTTGCATTTTCTGTCGCCTGAGTTTACTACTTTTGGTATACGGTTCCCATCTGAAACAACTATAAGATACTCTGAAATATCTGAGGTTCCATTGAAGTGCCCATCATTTGCTCTGATTTGAACATAATAGATAAAGTTTCCTTCATTGTCTTTTACTGAAGTTCTTGAACCATAAAGTGTTCCATTTGTTTGATCAAAATAAAAGCCTTTTGGTAAGTTTCCTGCACTATAAAGAGTTTCCATAGTAGGCATAGATATTGAGTCTTTGCCTGTTATGCCTACAAGCTCATAGGTAAGGGTATCTCCATCAGGGTCTACTCCGGGAACAGAGAATGAAAATGGAATTCCAACAAAAACACTTTGATCATCTATAGTACTTAAAGTAGGGGGTTTATTAGAACCAACTACTGCTATTTTGAATGAAATAGGCTGAGATTTTCCATTTTCTTTTCCGTCATCAGCTATTGCTACAAAAGTATATTCAGTAACTGGCTTTTTAAAGAACTCACTAATATCTACAGGTGTAATTGCTACTACGCCATCCTTACTTGTTTGTAGTTGTGTTATTTTATAATATGGTTGATAACTTTCATCATAGAGCAGAGTAGCTGTTTGATTAAATCCAGAGAATAGAGGGCCTCTTCTATTTGGATCAGGGATTTCACCTTGTTTTATATTAATTTCTGTGTAAACATCTGTTCTAACAGAATCTCCATTTGGATCACTAAAAGGAATGTTAAATGAAAACAGTTTATTGTCTTTAAGAACTAAATCTCCTGGACTCTTAATGGTAGGTGGTAGATTAGGACCAGTGTTATTTGGTTTTCTAACATCTATTGTTACAATCTTTGGACTAGATTTTAATCCTTTTTTATCGCTTGCAACAAATGTTGTTTGGTATATTCCTACATCTTTAGCGATTCCTGAAAACGAACCAGTAGCTTTATCTTCATTGTAGAAAAAGTCAGCCCATTCAGGTAGATCAGTAGCTTTAATTGTTAGTGTGTCATCTTTATTTGGATCAGTTGCAGTTATTGAAAATGAAATGGGTTGGTTTGTATAGTAGTAATCACTAGTTAAAATATCATTTATGTATGGAGATACATTTTTAGTAGATTGACTTGTACTGCTTATACTTGTTGCATTTGCTAGTGTAGATTTACAAACAAAATCAGGCCCATAATAATTTGCTTTTAGAGTTTTGCTTTCTATTAAATTGTTGTTGTTTGTTGTATCAGCGACTAGTCCAAAAATTGGATTTCTAATTGCTTCATTGAACCTCCACCAGGATATGAGATTACTTTTTAACTCAGGAGGAATTCTATTTATTGTTTTAAATCCACTTGTTATGTTGCTTTCAGAGAGAGCCTTACTGTAGAATTTTAATTGACTGATTATAAATGAACCCACATATGGTGAAATAAGATATTGCCCTATTAAAAATTGAGTGATGTTATTATAGTCAAAAGGAGTTGATTGAGGATTGTTTCCTTTTGTCCATTGTGTTGTACCTTCTAATACACCATCTATATAAAGATTATAAGTGTTAGCACTTCTTGTTAGGGTAACCTGATGAAATCTGTCATCTGAAAGATTTGATGTGCCAAGTATTTGTGCTTTTATGTCTGATCCATCTGGACCGTCATGTTTAAATACAGCTTTTCCTCCAACTGTTCCAAGAAACAATCCATGATCTGTAGCATTTGTACGGGTTGATAGGAAGTTAGACCATGTATTAGAAGGATTTGGGTCTTGTACTTCACGAGAGACTTTAATATAAAAGCTAATTGTAAAATCTGATTTACCAGGGCTGTTTATTCCATATAATGATATACGTTCTCCAAGGTCTGTTCTAAGTGATAAACCACAATTTATATCTTGTGTGGTTTCACTTATTCCTTGAGGTCCGCTTTGGCTTTCACCGGAATATCCAGTAACTGCTTTTGCTATTTGAGGTTCAGTAAATCTAAGAATTTCAATTGAAAAATTATCAAACACCTCATCTTCACTTAATGCTGTATTGTAAATTCTTAAAAGTGAAATCCCTCCCTTAAATGCATTCTTGTTTGCTTTTGTTTCTGCACCGACATAAGTAAAGTTTGATTTAGTGGAAATCGGAGATGTTTTTTGTGCCCAGACAGCTTTTCCGTTTAAATATAATTTTGCAAGGTTATCTTGTCCTGATTTTGTTAAAACAAGGTGATACCAGTCTTTTGGAGTGATAGGGATTCTTGTTTCAGTATTTTCATTTCCATAGGTTGAAACAACTAGATAGTTTCCTTTTAGTGCAATTTTTTGTTCTGTACCACGAGCCAGCAAAACACCATCACCGCTATCAGTACTAAAGACTAGCTCAAGTGAGTAACTTTTGGCGATAGTTATTTTATCTGTAACTTTATCCTGTAACTCAATATTTCCAGTGCCGTTAAATTGAATGGTATAAGGACTAGATGTTGTTCCATCTCCAGCACCTGGATTGGTTAATCCGCTAATTTTTCCTGAGAGATCAGTATTTGTAGGATTACTTAAATTTACAAGGCTTTTTAAATTTGGAGTATCTTTTGTACTTTTTCCTGTACCATCTATATTTGCAGCATCATAAGCAGCAATTAATCCTTTAGTTGAAATGGTTGGTGCATCTGTACTACTATTATCTTGTGATCCGCTTTTTCCTTCTGTAGATGATTTTCCTCCTGTTCCACTTAAGCTTTTACCACTTCCAGTAAGCGTATTGTCAGTAGAGTTGTCAAATGAATCACCATTGGAAACTTTTCCTGTTGGTGCTTTTTGTACAGTGTAAGTATCAGTAGGATCAGTATCAAATGAAGAAACAGCTAAATATAAATCTTTTGTTTTTGGGTTTCTAAACAATGTTGCACCAGCGATAAATCTTTGTGAGTCATCGGGTGGTTGTAATTGGGATGGGAGTTCATCAAAGTAAAAGTTTTTAAAAGTTCTAACATCAGAGACTGATTTTGTACCGTTATCATTTGGAATTGTAAAAATGGAAAAGCCTTGAAATGCTTTTATAAAGCCAGACTTATTACTAGGTAAATTTCTATCAAATAAAGGATTTTCTTCTACTATTTTATCTAAAGAATCTTTTGTAGCTTTAGATTTTAATCTGACTCCGTAATATGACAGGGCAATGTTTTCTTTTGGATCGTTAGGGTTTTGTGCTTCTGAAATTTGAAATTCATTGGCTCTAAATTTAATAGGAATTGTTTCGTTGGCTGTTAATTGTTCATTATAACTTTGATCTGTAATATCACCATGAACATCTGATACTGAGATTGCCTCACTTCTTGAGAGGAAATATATTAAGCTGTCACTAGTAGGATCATTTGTGTCATATGGAGTGTTTAATATAGCAAATGAGTCATTAGAGTTTGGCACAGCACTAATCAAAGTAGGATTCTTATTATCACCTCCCAGATCGATCGGTGTAAGACTAGAGTTTGTGTTTCCTGTTAGGATTTTTTGTTTATTTGATAAGGCTGCAATAGTCCTTGATTTGGTGGTGACACATAAAGATTTACCATAAGTGTTTATTCCATCTTTGGATATAACAGATGAAGTTTTATTTAGTAAAGGGAATTGTTCGTCCCCAGGAGGGGTATTTGGATCTAGTTTTAATGATGATACAAAATTTGTGCTTTGTGCACCAACAGCTATGGTTATCTCCTCGGGAGATTTTGTAGATGTTGTTACATCTAACCCTGCACTGTGAAATTCTTTATCAAAACCGGCGACAGCAATATCTTTAAGAGTTGTTTTAATTGTAAATCCTACTGATGGCGTAATTGGTCCATCAAGAATTGATAGTTGTTTTATTGTTTTAGTAAGTCCTTCATTTTTTTCAATTGAATCTTTAATAGGGATTTCTTTTTTATTTGCCTCATCTTCTGCACTTAGTTTGTTAGAACAGTCTTGAGAGCTTAGTATTTTTGTACAGTCATCGATTGTGCTTGAAATATAAACTGATGCTAAAAAGCCATTAACGTGAATTACATCGGTACTTTCTTTTCCTAATTCAAGATATGGCAAAGAAACAAAAAGTATTTTTGCATTAGGGTCTATGGATATATCAGATATGGAGGTTGAAAAAGCAAAATCATCTCCAAGAGGTTTGTATTTAGAGTCTGATAACACTTTGTTTATTCTTGGATTAGAAAGATTTACCACATAAGGAACACTTGATGGTACTACTTTTAAAAGACTGGAAGAATCTTGTTTAAATCCTCTGATTATATTTGCATAGGTCTTGTCAGCAATAAAAATTTTATTTTCTGTAACTTCTATTGGTCCGCTTACACCATATGACTGATCACTACATGTTGGGCTATCAAAAACAGTAGAGATATCAGCGATCTTAAGTAGCTTTATATTATTGTTGTCTAGAGTTAGGTTGAATACAGCTAGTCTGCTATCAAACAGTTTATCCTTATAACTAAAAACACTAGGTGGTAGTCCTGTATTAGGATCTATCCATTGTTTTCCAGATTGAATGTACTTGGGATGATTTTCTTCATAAAACTTTTTAAAATCAACACCGTTATTTATAAAATATGAAATATACAAGGTGTTATTTTTAATTTTGTATCCAGCAATGCTTATATTTTTTGAATTTAACAATTCTTCAAAATCATTACCCCATAAATCAAGTTTTGAAAGAATGCTGATATCGGGTTGACTTTGTTGGTTTTGGTTTACAGCAAAAAGAGTGAAGCCATATTGATTGGCTGATTGTGGATTGTTTTGTAGCAAGGATAAAATGTTTGTGTATTTAAAAGTGTCTGGTAGTAAGTACCCAGCAATTGCAAATACTTCATTTGAACTAGTACTGTCATCAGCTTCAAAGTAGTTTGTGTAATTTTTGGTAAAGCTCTTTAGTTCAGATATTTTTTTTATGGATAATGGAGATTTACTTTGACCTTTTAATGCACTTGTTAGATTCCCATCTTCAATACCAAGAATTAAAAGACCATTAGCTGTTACATCCAATCCTTGTGAAAATCCAGTATAGTGATTATTAAAAGTTTCTTTGGATCTGCTAAATGTGCCCTGATTTGTATCTATATCAAAACCATAGAGATAAGGTTTGTTTCCACTTCCTCTTGGATCTCCTCCTACAGTATAGTATTCATTATCCTGGGTGTTAAATTTTGAATGTGGTAAAAATCCTCCTAAAGCTACTTCCCCTTTTGCTTTGACAGTATCTGATGCAACCCCAATTACATTTTGTATAGAGGATGGGGAGGTTGTAACATTTATAAATTTACCGTCAGCATTGTATGTTAGCCCAAATGAAGTTGGATATCCTAAAATATTCCAGGCTAATTTTTGAGTCTGTAAACTATGATCTAGCTCTGAAAGTTTTGTTTGATTGTTGCTTAGTAGAGATAGCGTTGTTGATTTAAAAGGATCGTTTAGTTTTGTTTTTATTTGTGGTGAAGCCATATAAAAATCAAGAATCTCAAGAGTAGTAATGTTGCAGCTTCTGGGCACTTCTTTTGTTGTTGGAGATTCTGTAGGAATGGTAATTTCTTCAGGTGCTTGAGCTATTGGAATTGAGAATTGAGAATTGAGAATTGCCGTCCCTGGTGAACCTTGCTCCTTCTGGAGTGGGATTTCTGATTTCTGGATCGCTTCATGAATACTTGAATACGAATTATTATTTGCAAGCAGTGTAGTTGTCCAGCTAAGAGCTGTACCCTTGGAAAGTTCTTCATTGGAAGTTTCTTTATAAACTTTTTGAATAATTGAAGATTTGAAATCTAAATTATTTTTTACTTTGTTTTCAAAGTAGTTCTTTGAATTTTCTATATTGATTTCTTGTTTGTTTTTGTAAAGGTTGTCTACTAAGTTATAAATCTCATTATTCTGAGGGGTATCTTCATTGGTTGTGCTTTTATAAGCATAGGTGATATTAGAAAGTTCTTGATCAGTTAAACTGTTTGACCTAAAATTGTTTTGATTAGAAATTGCATAGATTGGCAGGAAAGAATTTATACAAAAACAAAATGCAAGACATAGAGATATACAAGAGCGTATAAATCTCCTTAAAATATTTTTTTGTTGATAGTAATTTTCCATCAACGCATTTCCTTGGGTTTTGGCCATCTATACTTTAAATGTACAAAAACATAGTGCTATTTCTATGTGATTTAGTACACTTTGTAACGATACAAATCACAATAAAATATGGGTTACACTTATTTCTTACCCTTATAAGGATCAATTATTTTATGATTTAGCATGGTTGTAAGGGCTATCTTTACATATGATTTCCCTCTAGTATTATCACTAATAGGCAACCCTTTTATATATATAGCTCCAGACAAGCGTAGGGAATAGTCGTGCCGCTCGTAAAACGAGCGAGCCTCGCCCACTTCGTGGGCGGGACCGTTCCTTAAAATGAGGATTAATTGATCAAATTTACCCAATAAATGGGATAAATCCTTTCTTTGCAAGTACGGTATTTTAAATTGTAATAAGATTAGGTTATTATCTTACATGTATCAAAAAAGTGAATGAAAAAGGTGAGAAAAAAAATGATAGAAATAAAAACAAAAAAAACAAAGGTTTCAATAGCCCATAGTGTTGATGCAGATGATGCATTTATGTTTTATGCGCTGTCCAGTGGAAAAGTACAATCAGAGAAATATGATGCTGAACATATTTTAAAAGATATACAAACTTTAAATATGGATTCCAACAAGCTTACATATGACATTCAGGCAATTTCTTTTTTTGCTTATCCAGGTATTGATGATAAATATCAACTTATGTCATGTGGCGGTTCGGTTGGAAATGGTTATGGCCCATTATTAGTAAGCAAGACAAAAACCAATCTAAAAGATTTAATCAACAATGTTAAAGACGAAATTATAGCTGTACCAGGAGAAAAAACTACAGCTTTTTTGCTTTTAAAACTTTTACTGAAAGATTTTAAATATAAGGTTTTGCCATTTGATCAAATTATTGACTCTGTAGTTCATGGTGATCATTCCTTTGGTTTAATTATTCATGAGGGCCAATTATCTTATTTAAGGCATGGATTACATAAGATAGTTGATTTGGGAGAATGGTGGCTTGGCAAAACTAATCTACCTGTTCCACTTGGCGGAAATGTTATAAAAAGAAGTTTTTCAGATGTGGAAAAAAAAGAAATTAATTTAATGGTAAAGCAAAGTATTGCTTATGCCTTGGAAAACAAGGAGAAAGTTATACCTGAAGTATGTAAATATGCAAGAGAATTGATGAACGATGAAAAACTTGTTAGCAAATTTGTAAGTATGTATGTAAATGATTTTACGTTAGACTATGGTATTCAGGGGAAGCTAGCCATTAAAAAACTCTATGAATTAGCATATGGAGAAGGTTTGATCAGTAAAGTTCCTGTTTTAGATTTTGTAGATAGTTAACTAGGGTTCACTGAAAAAGTCTTACCCAGATGTCTTAAGCGAGCCATATCCCAAGCAAAATGCAATACCTGACAAAGCTAAAAAAAATATTTATTGAAGAATTTTCTTCAATAAAGCTTGCCATTACTTTATTTGTTTTTTTAGCAATAACGACTTTAGTTGGAACTGTTATACCTGAAGAACCTATGGTTGGTTCAGCTGAGCTAATTAAAAAATATGGATTAGACAAATATCATCTTTTTAAAAGCCTTGGATTGACAGATGTCTTCCATTCATGGTGGTATTTAGCACTACTGACCACCTTAGGGATTAATATTACGGTAGCTAGCTTTACAAGAGTGTTTCCAAAGTGTGGACGAGCATTTGCATATCCTATAAAACTAGATGGAGACAATATAAAAAAGCTTTCAATCAACAGTGAAATAGAAGCGATGGACACCTCTCCACTAACATTTGTAGGTAATAAATTAAGAAATAAGCACTATAAAATAAAGCTGGATAGCTTGTCCCTAGTAGCTGTTAAAGGTGCTTGGCATAGGCTTGGTGCTTCTGTAACACATGTTGGGATGTTGACTTTATTAATAGGCTCAGCAATAAGTATGTTGACTGGGTTTAATGGGCTTGCACAAGTTGGAGAAAAAGAAGGTTTTTATCTGGCTGACTTAAGAGATAGCACAACTCAGATAAGATCAGTTGAACCTACAAATTGGTTAGTCCCTATAAATAAGATGCCTATATGGATTGGTAGAGTTCCACCATATCTTATTAGCGTAAATAAGACTTGGAGAGTTGATTATGAAACAGGACAGCCAAAGCAATGGTATACAGATCTTTCTGTATACGACAAAAACAAAAAAGAATTAAATAGAAAAACTATTTTTGTAAATTCACCCTTAGAGTTTAGGGGATTAGATGTTTATCAAAGCAATTGGGGGAGATTTTTAAAAGTTACTTTTAATAATGAAGCTTTAACAATGCCTTTGGAAAAAGGAAAAAAGGGTGAGATCGTATTAATACCATTGAGTGATGATGTGGGATTGAAGTTAGAGGTTAAAAAGAAGAAGGGAAGACGTGTATCTGAAACTTTAAAACTTTATTCTGTATCTCTAAAAACATTTAAAGAAAAGTATTTAGGTAAAGTTGAATTAAATACAAATAAAAATCTAGGACCTATAAATATAGGTTTCTTAGGAACTGAAACATTAACAGGGTTACAATTCAAGTCAAATCCTGGTGTCTTTTTGATTTATCCAGGTTTATTTCTTATTATTCTTGGTGTATTAATAGCATTTGGATCAAAAAAACAAATCTGGGTAGCATTTAATCCAAACAATAATAAAATAGTAATTGGTGGTACAGCAGATAGAGCAAAAGGAAAATTTTTTGAAGAATTTGAAAATATAGTTTATGATCTTACAACTAAATAAGGCTAGATCTAAGATATGAATATTTCACAAGAAGAAACTTTGTTTTTTAATATTTCAGGTATATCAGTGTTTATTGCTGTTTGGTTATATTCAATGACTTGGTTAAATAGCAAAGCTAACATTTTAAAAAAACTAAGCACAACCACTCTTTTTATTTCTTTAATTTCGCTAACGATAGCTCTTATATATAGAGGTTTGGCATTAAAATTTTTTCCTATAAGCAATTTATATGAATCATTAGTAGTTTTTGCATGGGCGATAATAGCAGCATATTTATTCTTAGAATGGAAGTTTAAAATCAATTCATTTGGTTGGATTGTTTCTGGATTTCTTTTAATGGTTTTTTTATATGCTAGTTGGTTGCCAGCTAGCCAGAAGCAAATTGCACCTTTAGTACCAGCATTGCAGAGTTATTGGCGTGTAATCCATGTGCCACCTTTGCTCATGTCATATGCATTATTCTTTATTGGTGCTGTTTCAAGTGCATGGTATTTATTAGAGACAATGATTTTTAATAAATCAAGTCAAGGAGCCACTCCTGCCACTAAAACAAAACTCTCAAAAGAGATTAAAGAAGGAGTAACTATAAACACGATAGTTTTTCAAGAAAGTCAAAAAGCTTATTTCTTGGATGAAGTAACCTATCGATGTGTTACTTTTGGATTCCCACTTTTAACTATAGGAGTTATAAATGGTGCGCT
This sequence comes from Candidatus Melainabacteria bacterium, assembly GCA_023250155.1. GTDB lineage: Bacteria > Cyanobacteriota > Vampirovibrionia > 2-02-FULL-35-15 > 2-02-FULL-35-15 > JAHFBD01. Next base: position 398 of record JAHFBG010000019.1, on the reverse strand, counting down.
ATGGGCCAATCACGCATGGGGTGCACTATGGCAATGGGATCCAAAAGAAACAATGGCATTAGTCACCTGGTTTATTTATGCTGCTTATTTACATTTTAGACTAAATGCAAAAGCTTCAGGAAAGATACTTTCAATGATAGCTCTTGTAGGCATAGTTATGGTTTACCTAACCTACCTTGGTGTCAATCAGTTTAACTTTGGCGGGTTACACAGCTATGGGAAGATTGAGTAGTTTTTAAATGTCATCCTGAGCGATAGCGAAGGATCTCTTAACGTTATCTCGACTTTGACAAATAGTCTCGAATAAAAGGCTGAAACTCAGTTACAGTGAACTTTGGGGCCTATAACCCGTAATACCTGGCAATTGTAATTGAACGGACTCAAAAGCATATTCAGTA
>JAHFBG010000004.1 GCA_023250155.1 Candidatus Melainabacteria bacterium | reverse complement strand
ATATCGAGCATAAGTAAGTAAATTATTATTGTGGTGCATTGTCTGGATTTCCACCCAGAGCTGTTATGGCTCTTCGCATATAATCTATTTGTCCTTGTAATACGTTATCTGTAAGATATTGAAAACTTCTAGGTGCACTAGTACCACTTCTCACCCATGCTCCGTTTGTATAGGTATACTCTCTAGCGGAGATCTGGTTTTCTTGAAGAGTATATCCATGGAAAAACAATGCAAGATTCTGTCTCTGTTGTTGATAAATTTGGGATTCAATTGTTCCACTAGCATAGTTATTAGAACCACCATCAAAACTATTATTATTACCTCTTGTTAAGTTGTCAAACGTTATTTGATCAAAGTTAAAATTCCCTGATTGAAATTGTTCATGATCTCTTCTTACAAATTCACTTCTAAAATTGGTTCCACTTCCAGTCCATGAAATAATACAAAACCCTTCATTCGTACCATCATTCTCTAGATATACAGCTCTATGTTCTTGTGTTCCATCTTCTCTTGTAATAGTGAATTGAGTAATTGGTTCAATTCTAGGACGATAATTTGCTCTATGATATTCAGTACCAATTCTTAATTGATTTTCATATCTTGCTAATCGATAAAGTCTTCGTTGTCGTTCTAAGTAATTTTGCACTGTTGTGGGAGTTTGAGTTAGTGGTGTTATATTAACTACTCCTCTTGAAGGTGAAATCGAGTGACGCCATTGCATTCTATCACCAGGCATTGAATCTATTGCAGTTTGAATGTTAGCATAAGCACTACTTGCAGTATCCCTCCATTGTTGCTCTGTTGCACTAAAACCATATATTGGTATATAGCCTGCTTGTCTGTAAAGAGCAGCTACATGGGCATTTGGATCATATCTAAATCTTCTTGCTATAAACCGTGCTACTGAGTCAGGACTATTAAAATTAACATTTTCTAATGCTTCACCTGCTACTCGTCTAAGTGCAGCTTCAGTAATGTATGTTTCTTCAAAATAACATGTTGGAGGATTAGCACCAGTATTAGTATGTCTGATCAAGAGTCTATATTGATATTGAGGTGGATCTGTATTCCCTACTCTTACTCTTACTGCTTGGAATTCCATAGTTCTAGATCCCGAAGATTGCAATCGATATAAACCACTTCTTCCAATAACAGTGTTACCTTCTCCTAAACGTGCAGTAGCATGCGTTCCTGTATAGTAATTTGTGAATGCTGTATTTAGTGGATCATCTCTAAAAGGTGTTGGCTGTGGTAGAAGAGCTGGAGGAGGGATATTAGTATTATGAATAGAAGGGGCTCCTTCATAAGTATCTATATTCTGATAGTTGTCATTTTGTTGACCTGGTACAAAAGGAGTATATCTCATTGCATTTAAAGCACTTAAACTCCCTTCTCTAAATGAAATACCAGCATTCACCGTAATAGTACCAGCCCCAGGAAGAGTAAGTTGAAGCGGTACAAAGCCTGGGCTACTTAGTCTTGCTAAGTTAATCGGACCTCCTGCAGTATCTCTAAGTAGATGAGGTAAAATTAATCTCTCTAAACAATGTTGATTGCTTAACTCAACAAGTGGAGGTCTGAGTCTCGCTCTGTCACGTTCATTAAGGGTTAGGTGCATACCACGTCCGTGAGCCATGGCTTGTAAATATTGAATGGGTACAGCATACTCTCTAACATAATCATTCACTAGTGGTGGTCCTTGAGGATTTGCTAGATCTGGTCTTGTTGTATAAACTAACATATGTAGCCTATTGTCATTATCCCAAAACATTCTTGCATATCTATTATCCCCCAAACTTATTACACCACTGCTTCCAGTTTCTCCAAGATTAGTACGAAGCCTAGTGTTTACACCTACTAACCGACTACTTTGAGTAGGTGCATACTGTGCAATAGCAGTAGGTACCTGAGTTGGTGGGATAAATGCAGTGGGTCCTACTTGTGGTGGGGGTGCTGGTTGTAGTGGTGCTCCTACTTGGGGTAGGGGTTGAGCCTGTTGTGCTTGCTGTGCTTGTCGAAATAATGTATCAAACCTATCAAGATCACTAGCTTCAATTTCATTTCCATTTCCAGCAAGACCGGCAAGTGCTTCAATCTCAGAAGCAGAAATAAATCCATCTCTACTAAGAGCAACATTAACTTGAGGGAGACTAAAATTGTCTATTTGTTGAAGTCTAGCTGCAAGCCTATTAAATACTAATCTTTCATCAGGGGTAAGATTTAGCAGTCTAACAAATCTATCAGATTGAAAATCAGCAATTGTAACACCTGGTTGATTTTGTCTTCTGGTATTTTGAATTGCTGTTGTAATCCTTTGTAGTAGAGTAGGTGGCATTGTTTTATTATCCTTTTTATTGATCGACCTTTCTTCTTAGGATAAGAACTGGACTCTTAGTTGTCAAGATCTCAAGTAGTTACCCTAAGAAGACTTTCCTCACAAACCTATGGTGGAGGTGGAGTTGTAAGAGGAGGTAAAACAGCAGGTACAAAATTAGGATCTCCTACATCTCCAGTAATCCCTACATTTGATTGACCTGATCGCAGTTCACCATTTCTCATAAATATTCCTCTAGGACCAAATCCATTTGCTGGTGTTAGTAGTCCAGATATTAATGCTCGTCGATCAAAGACACCACCCAAACCACCGGAACTGAAGAAATTTCTTGCTAAGAAAGTTGCAAATTCTCGTGGCTGTGTACTAGGATTGATTGTTGGTGCACCAGTGAATCGCTCTCTAACATAATTGTCGTTAATCGGTGAATTGGGTGCAAATATTCCAGCTCGTTGTCCTTGTGGTAAGCCATAATAAGATGCAAGTTGTAGTGTCCCTGTATGAAGTTCAAATCGCTCCATTGTTACTGGTGGAGGATTTGGAGTTTCTTCTGTAGGGGTTGGGGTTCTTAGCGTAGGTGGATTACCTGCTATTACATCTGATGCTCGATAAATTGCTACCGATGTTCTATTGGTCCTAGGATTCATAACAACTTGAACCAGTCTTTCTCCCATTTGAATTGGAGGAAGTACTATAGCACCTTCTGCATTTCCTCCTAAAGCATTGGTAACTGAGGCTATTGATTGATTTGCTGCCAAGACAGTTGGATTTCTATAGCTTTCAAAATTTGCACGTACAGTTTCATACTCATTATATTCTGCAACAGAAATAAATCCATCATTTCTATCATTTCTATTTTCATCACTTATAGGTAGTGCATCTATTCTTGTTATATCGTTTAAGGTTGTTTGATACTGTGTTCTTTGTTCTTGTGGTAACGCAGTATTTGCTAATTGAGTTCTTATAAATGCTTGTAATTCAGCTCTGGTTCTTCTTTGTCCTGTTCCAGCTTGTAGATAGGTTCTTATTGTTTCTGTTGGTGTTGGCATTACTTATCTCCTTCTTATTTTATTATTCTAATCTAAACTTTGTATTTACCCTAAGTCTGATCTAAACATAAAAAGAAAACCTTTAGAAGCTTTTGATAGATATTTCAAACAATTTTTATTAAATTTATTTAATGTTCTTGCTATTTCGCCGAATTCCTACATTTAATAGGCAAGTGCAACCCATAAAGTCCTACTTCAAAGAACTAATTATTAAATTTTGCCTAGTAAATAATTAACCTATCAAATTTATTAGAGGTATTTCTTTGTATGTCTTGAAGTAAGCAGATTTCAAAATCTATTTACTTTGTTATAAAATTCATTCTATTATTTAAGCATTTTATTGCCTTAATTAATCTTATTAATTTAAGTTTAATAGCTTATTAATGAGTGGATTTGTGAAAACTATATTATAGACTTTTATACTATTATAGATAGCGTCATCTTAATAGTTCTAAATTCTATATTAAAGTAGTGGTATTTAGTAAGTGTTAACAAACAGTTAAGAGAGTAAATTAAATGGTTGTAAGCGCAATTCTTAGAGTCGTTGCCTTGCCCTTCAGATTAGCAGGAGGAGCGGTTAGTGGTACATCTATTGGGCTTACTCAAAGAGTAGCAGCACCAATCATAAAAGATCTTCCAGGAGTAGCGTTAAGTACAGAATATACCCTTGCAAGATCAGGTTTAGCTAAGTTTGTTGGTGGTGGAATGAATGATATCTTAGTAAGAAGTGGATTATCAACTGCTCTTAAGTCAGCTACACCATACAGAAATGCTTTTAATGTTATTTGTAATAGTATGGGTGGAAGAGGGTTAGCTCTTTTAGGTATTTATGCTGCAGGTGCAGCAGCTGGACTTGCTATTGGACTACCTCTTCTTCTTGAATCATATGACAAAATAAATAGAATAAAAAACAGGCTACCACTTATTGAGCCTTGTCAAAAGATATGGGTACATGGAGGATTATTAGCCTCAGGATTAGCATTAGGAGTAGGTGGTATACTTATGTTAACTCCACCTTTTGCTGCTTTAGGTATGACCTTAGCTATAGGTGGTGCCATTACAACAGTAGGGTTAAAAACATATAAATGGCTAACAACTGGAGTTCATATGTTTAGATATCCGCAATTAGCTCCTTGGCCGTTATCTTCTATAATAAGAACATTTTCTAATTCAGAGTTTTCAACGAGGAACTAATCAGATAAAAATATGGATGAAATAAATTCTCTTGGGTATGATCCAGATTTGATGACAGAAGTTGGGAAATTTTCACTGTCCTGTGAAAGCGTTGGAAATATAAATTTAATAAATGAGAATAAACTTTATACCATTGAATGTATGGAAGCATACATAAGAAAAATCAGTAGAAAAGAAGAGATAGAAAGCCTAACAGATAAAATAAAGGACATAAAAAATAAACTTCAAATAATAGACCCGGTAAAAAGAGCAGAAGAAAAAATAATATTAGAAGAAAGAGAAAAAGCTCTTAATAGAAAGCTAATTAGAGTAAAAACTAAATCAGAAAAAGCCTTAAAAAAAGCAAGTAAAATTATTGCTATATATGAAAATAAAACTAGATCCATGGAAGATTCTGTAGAAACAGGATTAGGAGTTCTTCAAGAAGTTGGACAAAAAGGAATGAGCGATATAGCTAGGGCTAATACAGAATATTCAAAAGCTCTTGCTACTCAAGTAAGGCTATCTAATGCAGGCACTAATGAAAGTAATGAACCTGTAAAAGAAAAACAAGAAGACAGCGATTCGGCAATGACAGATAAAGAACAAGATGAAAATATTAACAATACAACAAAGAGCCAAGAAGAAATTAAACCTAACACTATTAAACCATCTGATCTTAAAGAAGAAAAGCAAAGTAAGAAATGGAACTTAATACCTAAAATGTTTAGAAAAGAAAATTCAAAAAGATTAACTAAAAGCTAAGATACTTTAACCATACGATAAACAAAATATTAAGGTTTTAAATTTCAAATTGGTAGATATCAAAAAAAACCTATAAGTATCTTTATATATGATGAGAAGAAACTAAAGGTATAGTTAAACAACGAGAGGAGAAATATATGGATTTAAGTCTGGCATTAGAAAAAGAGGCACATTATCTTAGTGAAATGGGTTCAAGTGAAGGAAGAATAAATCAATTTCAGGTAGATCTCGCACTAGCTACAGATACAGAAGTAGGTGAGAAAGGAAAAGGTGGTGCTAAAAAAGCTGCAATCTTACAACAATTAGGTGCGGAACAAGCTAAACATGGATTATATAAAAATTTCTATGAATTCTGGCACAGAACAATTCAAGAATGTATAACAGTTGTTTCTAAGATGGCTGATGCGGCTTTCCCTAGAGGATAATAAGATAACATTATTGGTTATAAGCTTAGAGGTAAATAGATTTCTTATTTACCTCTATTTTTTATTTTGTATATGTTAAAGTAAATTTAGAAACTTTAATAAAGAAGAAAAGACAACTTATGAAAAAGTCTCTTGAGCTTTTAATCTTAACGCCTAATGGAAAAAAAGAACCAATATCTATCGCTGGTTCATCTAAGCTTCTTGATAGTAAGATTCTAAAAGAATCTAAAAAAATAATCAACTCTAGTGAACGAATAAACTATTTAAAAAATATTATACGTAATGAAACTAATACTGTTCTTACTTACCCAAGATCAACTATGTACTTAACTAAATTAGTAAGTAAAGAAAACCCTAAATATGCCTGTGAGTTAGTCTCATTATTATGTTACTGTACAACTACTAGTCCAGAATTTTATCTTTTGTATGCTGAAATTGCAATTAAAAACAAAGCATGGTTAGTTGCAAATAGTGCTCTTGACATTGCAAAATGGTTGTCTTTTGGTAAGTATAGTCATTGTATTGATCGAGTAAAAAAACTTTCCCAACTAGTAACACAAAAAATCAATAAAAAAAGCTTTGATAACTCAACAAGTAACTTGTGGAAAGATAAGGTTTTAGAGAAGAGCAAAACTTTAGTAGTTCTAAGAAATTCTTTAGATAAAAATAACTTTTTTGAATACTCTATCCACTTGTTAAATACTTTTCCTGAGGAAAAAGAAAGCTTTAACTATGTTTATGAACTACTGCAAACATATGATGACTCTGAATTTATTGAAAAATTCAGAGCCTATATAATGACTCTCACAAGCTTAGATACTGAATTTAAAAATCTTTATTTAGGAATAATGAACTATGATCTTCTTGAAATCGATAAATCAATTGAGCTTCTAAATGAAGTGTTAAAAATCAATAATAAAAACTTACAAGCTAATATATTCCTATGCCTTGATTATTTAATAAGTAATAAAGTGGATAAATTTGCAGAGTTGTTTAAAAAGCTCCTTCCAGATCTGTCGCAAGACTTTCCACTTGAGTTATTTAAAAGCAATAATAACACCTTTCTTGCCACTCTTCTTATTTATGGTGCATTTTTTAATATCAATATTAAAAATCTTGAGCTAACCAATCATCAGCTTGTTTCATCCCAAATATCAAGGATCATCAGTAAATTTGTTAAACTTGGTAACTTTCAGAAAGTTGAATATTTAATCAATCAATTTCAAAAATTAAACTATCAAATATTTTTACCATTATTAAATATCTATATTGGGGAAATTCTTGTTAGGGAAAAGAACTTTAACAAAGCAAAGGAAGTTCTTAATAATTCTTCAGATGTTGAAAAACATAGGATACTTGCTTTAATCTTTAGACTAGAAGGTAAAGAGCAAGAGGCTGAAGACGAATTAATCAAATATAGGCAAACCAATGATTCTAGCAAAAGTCAGGGAATGATATTTAAATTATTATCTTTAAATATGCCTAACTCTATACCCGCTGATACCAACCAAATATTAATACTTCTAGAAAATATTTATGCAGAGACAAAAAAAATGAAACAAGAAATAGCCCTTGAATATGGTGTAAATCAAAATACCTGTATTGAGTCGACATGCCAAGAATGTTGTAAACAAACTTTCCCTTTTGTTTCTTACACAGAATATTTGTATTTAAAACAGTGGTTGGATAATCAACCTGAAGAACTGAAAAAACAAGTCTATGAAAACTCAAAAAAAATTGTAGCTCAATATAAAGAAAAATATAAAAGAGAGCCTCCTTTTCTTGATGCAGACACCAATTTAGATAGTAATAAGTATTATCCAAAAGGATATTCTTTTGATTGTCCAGCATTAAAGAAAGAAGGCTGTGGAGTCTATGAAGCACAGCCTTTTATATGTAGAGCATATGGATATGCAAGTGATAGTATGATGACAATAATGGGGTGTGCATATTTTAAAGAACAAATGTCTGTGGCAAACAAATTAAGTCCCGAAAGGAAAGCTATTAATATAACTTCTTTTGCAAACTTTGCCAATCTAACAGATAAGAAATTGATAGGTACAGCAGTTATAGCACCTATACCTGTTTGGTTTGCTCAAGAACATGAGATTACTGTATGGAAGGCTAGTGGACATCTATTAACAAGAAGCGTATTTGCGCCTTTTTTCTCATGGCTAGCAAATTTTCGCATTAAAAGGTTAAAAGATAAAAATAAGAATAAATTATCTTAAGCTTGTGCTATATTCATTTTTCCACTAAGGTAACTCATTTGATCAATAATGTTCTTTATTGCTTTTATGTCATGTTCAAGATTTTCTAGTCTACTATTGCCTTTATATTTAGCTATTAGGTTTATATCATACCCTTGTTCAATCATTAGTGAATCAGGAATAGTATCTGAGATAAGGAAAAAGCTATTGTATAAAGTGTGATATATCCAGTGGATTTTTTGCTTATAATCTTCTAATAGAGAAATAATAGGTATCTTAAGTTCAAGACATACACGTGGGATTGGCCTAGAGCCTAGCGAAAAAGCAAGAGTTATATTTTTATCTTTGATGTAATCACTTAATAAGTGAGCTCTTATAATGATTATTTGTTCCTCAAACATCCCAAAGATCGAGAATGTACTAACTATTAATTTTGTTTCAAGGGAAAATTTATTTATTGCTTGCTTAATTTCAGCCCTATCCTCAGCTGTCACCGTAACATTATGTCCTTTTTCTTTCAGCTCTGTTACTAGAGCTTTTATAAAAGGTACATGCTTATGATTATCAATATCTATCCAAATGTGCATTTAGTATCTTTCTTATTTAAAGTTTCTTATCTCATAATTTAATACTAGTTTAATTATATACTTTTTACAAGAATAGAGTTATAAAATCAAGTTACAAAGTTTTAAATTATTAATTTCTAAATTTGATTCTCTCTATTTTTTTATACTGATTAAAACGATTTATTTGGCTTCACCGAAATACACTGCTATAAACCGCAAACTGTGCTCGTAAAGTAGCTAACTCTTGTTGTGATCCATTACCACCAGATTCTAATTAAGTAACTTGTTGCGTTATTTGTTGTCTTTGTTGTGGTGAAAGAAGCGGTACTCTTTGGTTTTGTGGTAATGCTTCATTTAACGTCCCATGTAATGCTTGTATTGTTTCCAATCCTTGTATTGCTTGCGCTAGTGCTGCTTGGTGAGCAGTTCTTTCTTGAACACTTGCTCCTGGTCCTGGTGGATTTCCAGTTAACATTGCTATATCTTGCAAGGCATTAAAATAACTTTGTGATGCTGCTGTTGCTTGTTGCGTTATTTGTTGTCTTTGTTGTGGCGAAAGAAGCGGTACTCTTTGGTTTTGTGGTAATGCTTCATTTAACGTCCCATGTAATGCTTGTGTTGTTGCCAATCCTTGTCTTGCTTGCGCTAGTGCTGCTTGGTGAGCAGTTCTTTCTTGAGTACTTGCTCCTGGTCCTGGTGGATTTCCAGTTAACATTGCTATATCTTGCAAGGCATTAAAATAACTTTGTGATGCTGCTGTTGCTTGTTGCGTTATTTGTTGTCTTTGTTGTGGCGAAAGAAGCGGTACTCTTTGGTTTTGTGGTAATGCTTCATTTAACGTCCCATGTAATGCTTGTGTTGTTGCCAATCCTTGTCTTGCTTGCGCTAGTGCTGCTTGGTGAGCAGTTCTTTCTTGAGTACTTGCTCCTGGTCCTGGTGGATTTCCAGTTAACATTGCTATATCTTGCAAGGCATTAAAATAGCTTTGTGATGCTGCTGTTGCTTGTTGCGTTATTTGTTGTCTTTGTTGTGGCGAAAGAAGAGGTACTCTTTGATTTTGTGGTAATACTCCATTTAAAAAAGTGTTTTGCTCTTGTGCCTGAGTCATTGCTTGTCTTGCCTGTGTCATTCTTGTTTCATATGCTGTTCTTTCCTGAGGAGTAGCATTTGGACCTGGTTGTGGAGCTACTAATGTTTGTATCGCTTCAAAATAATCTCGTGAACCTTGAGCTAATTGAGTTGTAATTTGCTGTCTTTGTTGTGGTGATATAGAACCTTGTAGTTGTTGTAAACTAGCTTGGATCTGACCTATGTTACGATTCTGCCCACTAGGTAATGGCCCTTGCCTACCAGTTAAAAGATGTACTGCATCTTGTATAAGCAAATCTATTTCTTGTTGTCTTTGTTGTGGTGATGTTGTAGTAGTCAGTGTTGTTCTTGGAAGAGCTGGATTAATCTCTGGCATATTTTTCTCCCCTGTGTTTGTGTGTTGTAATTTTACTTCCTGTTTTGAACTTATCATATTTAAGTAAAGGATCAATTCAACTAAATTAAAAAGTTAAATTTAATTTAATCTACCTTTAGTACTTTTTCCCTATCAATAAAAACCAGAAACCATATTATGTAACCTAACTTAATAAAGTAGGGGGATAGCGAGAAGAGCTTTTTATTCATCAACTACGTCACAAACTTATCAGGCTCTACTCTTCCTAAGCTTTGTATGATCAAAATCTTTTTTGACTTACGCTCGCAGCCCTATTCGGGTTAGCTCGCTTTTCCAGAAAGGCGATTTTTGGTAAGTAAATTACACAAAAATCTTATGGACTTTACAAGACATTAGAATTTAGCGTAAGTCCTGTCTTTATCAAAGCTAACAATTATTAGTTTGTGTTTGTTAGCTAAGGCACTTAGATCAAATTTCCTTGTAAACAATGATGAAGGAATTTACACAGAATATTTACAGACCCATTTCTGGATTTTTTTAAGTTTGATAACTGTGCTCTATTTTTCAGATTCACAAATCAATTATTCAAAAAGTTCATCACTAATTTAATCATAGTGTCTTTTTCCTTTGGGTTACTTTCAGCAATTAAAAGTGCAAGTGCTACAAGTGCATTGTCATTAATCTTTCTTTCACCATTAGATTTGAATAGATATCCATTATTGGACAAGAATAAAATAAATAAAAATGCACCAATTCGTTTATTCCCATCTGTAAATGGATGATCTTTTATTATGAAATAAAGTAGATGTGCTGCTTTATCTTCGATGCTTGGATAAAGCTCATCACTGCCAAACGTCTGATAGAGATTTGCAATGATTCCTTCAAATGATCTATCTCTTTCATTTCCAAATAAATCTGAAGCTTCTTTTTTAGTATTTAAATCTGTTTTTAATTTAGAAATGGCTTCTATTGCCTTTTCATAATTGAGTTCATATTTAGGTTTATGTTTTTTCTTAGGATCTTCCAGTTTATTATTGTCGTATTTTTGGAGTAATATCCATGAATTAGCATAGTCGGTGATTACTTTTAAAAGTCCTGTAGCTTCATCATTAGTAAGCATTTTTTTATTCAGAGTTTCTTTTATTAAACCTACAGCTTGCTCTAATTCTTTCAGATTTACTTCAGAAAGCCTTTTGTGATTAATCGTGTATCCTTTTAAAATGTGCTCTCTGAGCACTTGTGTAGCCCAGATACGAAATTGAGTGCCTTGTTTAGACTTTACTCTATAACCCACTGAGATAATTACATCTAAGTTATAAAATTGTATTTCATACTGTTTCCCATCAGAAGCAGTTATCCGGGATTTCCGGATAACTGACTTTCCCAGTAATTCCCGCTCTTTAAAAATATTTTTAATATGCTCATTAATGGTTTTTACATCTTTTTGAAAAAGTTCAGACATCTCTTTCTGGCTTAGCCAAACGGTATCTTTTTCAACCTTAACTTCTAAAGCTGTTTTTCCGCCTTTAGTTTTATAAATTACAATTTCACCTTTATTCAAATCATTGGTTTTCATAATTTACCACTATACACTAAGTATCTAAAAACTTCTGTAACCGTGGGTTACACACAAGAAACCTAATAATAATTTTAGTTTTATTGTAACCCGCGGTTACATTTGTATAATTGATTTACAAACCTATCAAGCCCTTGTATATTACTAAACACGATGATTACAGACGAGCGTAAACATATTGCAGATATTCTTAAGATAGCAGGATTTGCATTGATGACACCTTTTGGTAAGCTGATTTTAAAAATATCAGAGTTAAATTGGAATGATTTTACTGTTTTTTTCTTTATGAATATTCCGCTTGCTTGTATTCTTTTTTACTTTGGAGTTATAATGATATTTAAAAGTACAGAATATACAATGGACATAAAGGAAACTAAAAAATGGAAATAACTAAAACACAAGCAATCATAGTCGTACTTTTTATAATAGCTAATTTTATCGGTGGGGTTTTATATTTTTTCTATAAAATAGAACACCTGTCTAAGAAAGTTAAAAAAGAAAAGATCTGAAAGCATTTTAGGCAAATATAATTCCCTAACAGATTTATGTACTAAAAGTATTGAAGCATTTGACTTCAACAGCTATAATACTAATCAACAATGTTAGATAAAGAAAAAATAGTTAAAATACTACAAGAAATTAAACCAAAGCTAACAAAAAATTATGGATTTGAAACCTTGTTCTTGTTTGGTTCTTATGTAAGGAATGAAGCTGTTATAAGTAGTGATATTGATCTTGCTGTAAAAGTACAAAGCAATCTTTTTAAAACTTGGGATAATTTTTTGAATGCAAAAGAAGAGCTTCAAAATCTTTTAGGTTGTGAAGTAGATTTAATCTATTTAGATTCAATGAATCCTATTATTAAGCAAGATTTAGAAAGAGAAAATATAAGAATTGAATAAAAAAAAGAACAAATTATTGAAATTTTAAATTCTCCGTATTATAAGAACATTCAATATTTAATTAACGAATTGTAAATCCGAATAAAGTAAAAAGATTAAAATCAACGTTATGCAACCTAACTCTTCTTCTCTCTTTTCTTTTGATACCCACCCCACTTTTAAATATCTTATGTAGATTGGAAGGATCCAAGATAAAACAATATCCAACTAATAGCTGAAAGAGATAACCATAGAGCTAGTTTTAATATAATAAAAGGTTTATCAAATACAAGATATTGAAATGCTATTGCTCCTATTAGAGAAAGACAAAGCCAATGTTTTTAGATTGACCTACAAAATAAAATCTAAATAATTATTTAAGTCAATCACTTTGTACTTAGCTTTTGGATATGCTCTTTTCCATTCTGGTGGAGCTTTTAGAATCTTATTTGATTTCCACTTTGCTTCATAAGCTTCAGTTTTTCCATTATGTTCTTCAATAAAGTCTATTTCACCCCCACTATATGTACGCCAGAAGTAAATAGATTTGTATTTTCTCTTGTAGTTAAGAAATTTCACTCTCTCTATATAAAGAAAATTCTCCCATAACTTACCAATATCATCTCTATCTTTCAACTTGTTGAAGTGGTTTATAATACCATTTCTTATTCCTAAATCCAGGAAATAATATTTAGCAGATTTTGTAAGCTCATTTCTTAGATTTCTACTATATGATCCAATTTTTTTTATTACAAAAGCTTGTTCCAAAATATCTAGATAACTCACAATTGTTTTAAAATCAACTCTTAAATTTGTTGCAAGCTCGTTAATTGAAACTTGAGACCCGATTTGAAAGGCTAATAATTTCAATAGATCTAATATAAGAGCAGGCTTTTTCAAATTGAATAGGGTTAAAATATCCTTCAAAAGATATGAATTAACTAGTTCATTTAAAAGCTCTACCTTTTCAGTTTTGTTTTTTGTAGTTAATACTTCAGGATACATACCATATATCAGAAAATCTTCTAATTGGCTTTTCAATTCAAATTGACTCTTGTCTTTCGCAAGCTCTGTATGAGATATTGGGTATAAAACAAGTGTTTTTTTTCGTCCCGTTAGTGGTTCACCTGCTGAATGTGAAAGCTTAAAAGATGAAGAACCCGTAACAATGACTCTTAAGTTCCTCATTTGATCAACAATGATTTTTAAAGCTCTGCCAATTTCTGGAATGTTTTGAGCTTCATCTATTACTAAAAGCTGATAACCTTCAACATAAGATAAAATTTGTTCAAAATCTGATGAAGAAAGGATTTGTTGGGTTCTAATATTATCCCCTGAATCAAGTTTATATTTATATGATGTTTTTGAAAGAAAGTTGTTTAGAAGAGTGGTCTTTCCAGCTTGTCTTGGGCCATAAATAATCAACACTTTACCAGGCTTTAAATATTCTTCAAGATTATCATACACTCTGCTAAGCATAGATTGATTGTAGCATAAAATTCAGACTTCTACTCCAAATTTTTAGCTTAATTTTCAGAGTATACATCCAAAGTCTTAAGCTTTATCCTTGCCATTCAAAAATGTATTTTGCCATTTGCAGTATCAATACTCAATCTCCTACCAAAAGCAACCTAACTCTTCTTCTCTCTTTTCTTTTGATCATAATTAATATAAGCAACAAAAAGTAGTGTTGGGATTATTATTCCTGCTATTGCTAGTAGTCCTACAATATCATGCTCTGACATTTCTTTTCTCCTGAACATAATTATACCCAATATAAAACAATATCCAACTAATAGCCGAAAGAGATAAGCATAGAGCTAGTTTTACTATAGTAAAAGGTTTATCAAATACAAGATATTGAAATGCTATTGCTCCTATTGGTGAAAGAAAAGCAAAACCAATGTTTTTATATATACCTGAAACATATTTTTGATCTTCAGTAATCATAGTGAAAAAGATATCACTATAAACTTTAAAAAGCTGTAACCATGGGTTACACACAAGAAGCTTAATAATAATTTTAGTTTTATTGTAACCCGCGGTTACATTTGTATAATTGATTTACAAATCTATAAAGCCCTTGTATATTACTAAACATGATGATTACAGACGAGCGTAAACATATTGCAGATATTCTTAAGATAGCAGGATTTGCATTGATGACACCTTTTGGTAAGCTGATTTTAAAAATATCAGAGTTAAATTGGAATGATTTTACTGTTTTTTTCTTTATGAATATTCCGCTTGCTTGTATTCTGTTTTATTTTGGAGTTATAATGATATTTAAAAGTACAGAATATACAATGGACATAAAGGAAACTAAAAAATGGAAATAACTAAAACACAAGCAATCATAGTCGTACTTTTTATAATGGCTAATTTTATCGGTGGGGTTTTATACTTTTTCTATAAAATAGTGAATCTCTCTAAAAAATCAAACAAAACAACCTAGCCTAAATCTGTAGCTACCCCTACTCCATATTAAATTGTTTTAATTAATTACCTATCCAAGTTTAAGAAAATGATTTTCTGTCAATTATATCTTTGGAATTATCATTCATGAAACATTTATCAAATCTCTCAAATATAAAAATAGCTAGATATGATTCTTGTCAGAAATATAACAAGGTAATTTATTCAACAAATAAGTGTAAGTTCAAATCTAATGAAAACAGGTTTTTAACTATTGGTAAAAAAATCTTGCTTTTAGCATCAGCCATCGTGTTTTCACCAATATTAATCCTAATGCAAATAGATTACGATTTAGAAGAAACAAGCAATAAATACCATAGAGCTTAGAGAATAGTTTATAATTTTCTATTATTGGGAACAAGTTTATTAAAATGGTTACTAACTTAGTTAGAGTATTTAAATTATGAAAGCAATTATCTTAGCTGGCGGTAGAGGTGAAAGACTTAGTCCTTTTACTAATACTTGTCCTAAAGGAATGGTAAAAGTTGAGGGTAAGCCTATACTTGAGTATCAGCTTGAATGGTTAAAGAGTTATGGGGTAGATGAAATTGTTTTTGCATGTGGTTATCTAAGTGAAGTTATAAAAGATTATTTTCAGGATGGATCAAAATGGTCTCTTAGTATTAAATATTCAGTAGAGGATGAACCTCTCGGCAGAGGTGGTGCCATAAAAAAAGCATGGGGATTGATTAGTAGTAAAGACTCCATAATAGTTATGAATGGTGATGTATTCACTGAAATGAATCTAGCTAACACTCTTAAATCTCATAAAGAGAAAAAAGGTATCATAGCAACGATTTGTTTATTCCCATATAAAAGTCCCTATGGAATAGTAAGAATGAATGAAGATGGATTAGTACAAAGCTTTGAAGAAAAAAGAACATTGCCATTTTGGGTCAATGGGGGGATTTATATTTTTGAAGATTTTGTAAAAGACTACTTGCCGGAAAAAGGTGATCATGAAACTACTACTTTTCCTGAGTTAGCCAGGAAAAATCTATTACATGGATATAAATCAAATGATTATTGGAAGGGTATAGATACTGTAAAGGATTTAAATGAGTTTACTGTGGACAAGAAGAATTTAGCACTGGTTAGAAGCACTGATAGTCATTAATTTGGTAAACTGTAGAAGTGTGATTAGTTGCGTTTCTACTAAAAAGGTATAAAGTACTTGGTTAAAAAAGTAAAGTATTTAGGAAATATTAGAACATATGTAGACACTTCTGTTTATGGTGGTGTATTTGATGAGGATTTTAAAGAAGACAGTTTAAGGTTTTTTGAATTAGTTAAAAAAAAATATTTTAAATTAGTCATTTCTTCTGTGGTTAGTTTAGAAGTTAGTGGAGCAAATAGAAAAGTGCAAGATTTTTTTAGTAACCTATTAATAGATGCAGAACTAGTTGAAGTAAATGAAGAATCAATTAGGTTAAGGGAACAATATATAAATGCAGGTATTGTTAACAAACAATCATTAGTTGATGCTTTGCATGTAGCAACTGCTAGTATTGCTAGAGTACCACTTGTAATAAGTTGGAATTTCAAACATATAGTCAATTTTAAAAAGATTCCGTTATATAATGCTGTCAACATTGCAAATGGATATCCAAACATTGGTATATATTCACCTAAGGAGGTTATTGAGATTGATGAATAAAACGAACAAAAAAAAACAAAAAAAAATAATTGATTGTGTAGAACAAAAAAGATTAGGCTCAAAGAAAATTTTTAATACTGTTAAATCTATGACTAGATCTTCTGAATTAAAATTTTGGGCAACAAAAACTCTTCAATTAAAAGAATATAAGGAATACCTTCTAAAAAAGAAAGCAGTTTAATCCTCGTAGGTAGCAGTCGCGACTGCTACCTACTGATATAAAAGAAATGTGCAGAATTGCTGGAATAGTTGATTTTAATAATAGCTTGGGTCAAGAGCTAGAACCAATCATTGTAAAAATGAGAGATTCAATGGCTCATGGTGGACCAGATGGTGCTGGTATCTTCATCTCAAACGATAGAAAAGTAGCATTAGGAAATAGAAGACTAGCTATCCTTGACACTTCACCACTAGGTCATCAACCTATGTACAATAAAGACAAATCCATATGGATTACGTTTAATGGTGAAATATTTAATTTTAAAGAAACCAGAAACGAACTTCGTCAAATAGGATACAGCTTTAACTCAGAATCAGATACAGAAGTACTTTTATATGGATATGAAGAATGGGGTATTGATAAGCTACTCCCAAAACTGCATGGTATGTTTGCCTTTGCAATTTATGATTCAAGAACCCCAGACTATAAATTACTTCTGGTTAGAGATAGACTTGGTGTCAAACCTTTATATTATTATCAAGATAAAGAAAGATTTATATTTGCTTCAGAGGTAAGAGGCATAATGAACAGTGGTTTAGTTCAAAACAAAGAAAACCGTGAAGCACTTGTAAGGTTTTTAAGATTAGGTTCTATACCTCATCCACTTACAACTATTGAGGGTATCTATTCTGTTCCAGCAGGACACTATATGTTAATTAGTAATGAAAAAAAACAAATGAAAAAATACTGGGAAATATCTGACTATTTTCTGGATACCTATAAAAGAAGTAGTAGCTATAATACAGAAGAAATCATTGAAAACTCAAAAAGATTATTTACTGAATCCATCAGATTACGCTTAGTAAGTGATGTACCTGTTGGCGTTTTTTTAAGCGGTGGTATAGATTCATCTTCTATTGTAGCTTTATCAAGCAATTTAAGAGAACAAAAAATCACAACCGTTTCAATAAACTTTCAAGAACCTTCTTTTAGCGAAGCTAAATACCAAAGAATTGTAGCCAATAGATATAACACTGATCATAATGAGGTTTTATTAACCAGCAAAGATTTTCTTGATGAGCTACCTAAAATATTCTCTTCAATGGATCAGCCTACTGTTGATGGAATTAACACATATTTTGTATCTAAGATTGCAAAAAAGCTTGGCTTAAAAGTAGTACTTTCTGGCATTGGTGGAGATGAAGTTTTCTTGGGCTACAAACATTTTAAACAAGCATATTTCATCAACTCATTTTTACAATTTTATTCAAAAGTATCAGAAAAATACCGTAAAAAACTTACAAAATTATTTGTACAATTTGGTAATTCAATTGGAGTTGCTGGTAAAGATAAATTTGAATACCTTGCCAATCCTTCTTCAGATAATGCTTATTTATTATATAGAGGATTGTTTACCCCACTACAAATTCAAAAAATCTTAGGTATAACAGAATTGGAATTTAAAGCATATGAGCCCGCATTTGAATTCCTTGAGTGGAGAGAAGATTCTTTGTTCAAGTCACTTACTCATTATTTTAACTATATGGATTTTTACCATTATTTAAATGATCAAATTTTAAAAGATACTGATTTTATGAGCATGGCTCATGGTGTTGAAATTAGAGTTCCATTTCTAGATCATAAACTTGTAGAATATGTAGCAAGTATTGACCCTAGCTTAAGACTTAAAGGTGGAAGAAATAAATTTTTATTAAGCAAAATTGCTGATACTCTACCAAAAGAGGTATTGTATAGAAAGAAAATGGGATTTGTTTTTCCATTTGCTAACTGGCTAAGAAAAGAATGGGCTGAAGCAGATATGCAACATATTGAAAAAAATGCTTGTGATAAAAAGTTCTTATCTGAGTTATGGAATGGATTTAAACAAGGAAACGTACATTGGTCTAGGATTTGGGCTTTATCTGTTTACTCAAATTTTACAAATAACTAATAAGAAAGGATAATAAAGTGAAAAAAGCATTAATAACAGGGATAACAGGACAAGATGGTTCTTATTTAGCTGAGTTTTTACTAACTAAAGGATATGAAGTTCATGGCATTGTAAGGCGTGTGGCATTTGAAGACCCTGAACATAGATTGTGGAGAATTAAACACTTACTTGATAAGATTGTTCTACATTCAGCATCACTAGAAAGTTTTCCTAGTATATTTAAAATAGTTAGCTTGATTAAACCCGATGAATGCTATCACCTTGCAGCCCAAAGTTTTGTGAGTTATTCTTTTGAAGATGAATTTTCTACCATAAATACTAATATTAATGGTACGCATTATATGCTTGCTGCAATTAAAGAACTAATTCCAGCTTGTAAGTTTTATTTTGCAGCTTCAAGTGAAATGTTTGGTAATGTAAAAGAATCACCACAAAATGAAAATACACCATTTTATCCCCGCTCACCATATGGAATTTCTAAAGTGGCTGGATTTGATTTAACAAGAAATTATAGGGATTCCTATAACATGTTTGCATTAAGTGGAATATTATTTAATCACGAATCTCCAAGAAGAGGTTACGAATTTGTAACAAGAAAAATAACAAACACTGTTGCCAAAATTAAACTTGGTCAAGTTAATGAACTCCATCTAGGAAGTTTAGACTCAAAAAGAGACTGGGGTTATGCTGGTGATTATGTAAAGGCTATGTGGCTTATGCTTCAACAAAACGAACCTGATGACTATGTTATAGCTACTGGTGAATCACATTCCGTTAAAGAAGTCGTTGAAATTGCTTTTAGTCATGTGAAACTTGATTGGAATAAACATCTAATAATCGATAAAAAATTATACAGACCTGCTGAGATTTATGATTTAAAAGGTGACTTTTCAAAAGCAAGGAAGAAACTACAATGGAAGCCTACTGTTTCATTTCATGAGTTAATAACAATGATGATTGATTCTGATTTAAAAGAATTAAGCGAAAGAAATAAATCTTCTTCTAAAACTTATGTATAGAATTCTCAACAAGAAGGATTGGTATTTCTAATGCGTATACTTGTTTTGTTAACAGATCTTTTTGATAAATTTGGGGGGATTCAAACATTTAATCGCTGCATAGTTAATGCACTTAGTAGTCTTGCCGAAAAAAACAATTGGCAGGTTTATGTTTTTGTTCTAAACGACAAGGGTAACAGTTCTTTAATACCTAAATATATAAAATCTAAAAACATAGTCTATAAAGGATTTAAAGGCAATAAAATCTTATATACTCTTACAAATATATTCTTCAGCATGAAATCAAATATTGTTTTTTTAGGACATATAAATTTTGCACCTCTTGTTCCTTTCTTTTTAAGCAATAAAAATAAAAGATATTTAGTGATTCATGGAATTGACGTCTGGAAAAAGCTGTCAAATCTTCAGATCGAAGGAATATCAGAAATTGATAAAATAATATCAGTAAGCAATTTTACAAAAGAACAAATGCTTAAGTTTAATAATATTTTAAATACTAAATTTACAATCCTAAATAATTGCTTAGATCCAATCTTCCAAGATAAAAATCAAAAACTCTATTCTAAAAAAGAATTAAATTTGCCTAACAATCCAATAATACTTAGCGTATCCCGTCTAGATGATGCTGATAAGTATAAAAAAATTGATTTGGTTATTAAATCTATGCCATTTATTCTAAAAGAAATTCCTAATGCTACATATGTAATTGTCGGTGATGGAAATGACCGTCCTCGCTTAGAACAAATCACAAAAAATATTAGTGTTAATAACAATGTGATTTTTACAGGTGAAGTACCACATGATTTATTGAGCTCTTACTATAATGCTTGTGATGTTTTTGTTCTTCCTAGCTTAAAAGAAGGATTTGGTATTGTTTTTTTAGAAGCTATGTATTATGCAAAGCCTTGTGTTGGTGCTAAAGCTGGAGGAATACCTGAAGTGATAGAGGATGGTGTAACTGGTTTCTTATGGGATACAGGATATGTTTATTCATTGGCTGATATTATAATTAGACTACTAAAAAATGATGATTTAAAACAATCGCTAGGATTGGCTGGAAAAGAAAGACTCAATAAAATGTTTGCTTTTGAACTGTTTCAAAAAGAGTTGGAAAATATCTTATGTCAATAGAACCAGAACAGAAAATCAATCTATTAGTATTGGCATCTCATCCGATTCAGTATCAAACACCTTTTTATAAACTATTAGCTAAACAAGAAGAAATCAATTTAAAAGTATTGTTTTGTTCTGATTGGGGATTGAAAGAGTATAGGGATAAAGGGTTTGGTAAAAAGATTAAATGGGATACTCATTTACTTGATGGATACAAATATGGATTTTTACCAAATATAAGTCCATTTCCAAATCCATCTACATTTTGGGGATTAATCAATCCAAAAATCATTGAAAAGTTAAAGACTGAAAGCCATAATATTTTATGGATACATGGCTGGGCACATTGTACTAATTGGTTAGCTATATATGCAGCAAAAAAATATAATATTCCAGTTCTACTTAGAAGTGAAACAAATTTGTTACCTAAATTGCCTCTGTGGAAGTCAATTATAAAAAAGAAGATTTTATCTGGACTTTTTAATAAGCTCAATGGTTTTTTAGCAATAGGAAAATACAACGAGGATTTTTATAAGAACTATGGTGTACCAGAAGAGAAAATATTCTCAGTTCCTTATGTAGTTAACAATGATTTCTTTATATCAAAGGCACAAGAATTAATTTCTAAAAAAGAAGAGCTAAAAAAGAAATTTAATATTCCGCTTAATTGTCCAGTAATTTTATATTCAGGGAAATTAATAGATGCAAAACAGCCAATATTATTGTTAAAAGCTTATAAAGAAATTTTAAAAAATAACAATGCAATTTTAGTTTTTCTTGGTGATGGTGCTTTAAGGGAAGAATTGAAAAGCTATGCTAATAACCTACAAAATGTTTATTTTATGGGTTTTAGAAACCAAACAGAGTTACCAGAGTTTTATACTATTGCCGATATATTTGTTTTACCCTCTAAACATGAACCGTGGGGTCTAGTAGTAAACGAAGCTATGTGTTTTAGTTTGCCTATAATTATTAGCGATAAAGTTGGAGCTAGTGGAGATTTAGTTAAAGAAGGTGTCAATGGCTTTGTTTTTCCACACAATGATTTAAATAGATTAGTTGAAAATTTAAATACTTTAGTTTCTGATGCTGATTTAAGAATTGAGATGGGAACTAAATCATTTGAAATGATTTCACAATGGTCATACAAAGAAGGGGTAGAAGGTGTTTTAAGATGTCTAAAATCACATAGCTGAAACATCTAACAAATAGAGAGAATATGGAAAGTATAAAAAATTGGTTGAAGTCTCATTTAGTCTGTCCTCGTGACCATTCTGAGCTATCTATCATCAACAATGTTATCAAATGTAAAAAAGAACATACTTATAAGATGGTTGATAACATTCCTATATTCTTACTTGATGATTATAAAGAGACTCATGGAGCTTGCCATGCTTCATTGAAAGAGGTTGAAGAAAGTAGAATAGGGCAAAATGTAGAGCACGTCAATTCTGATATTGATCCATTTGTACAGAATGAAATTGCAGCTACAAATGGATTATTATGGAAACCTCTCATTAACAGATTGACTTCTTATCCAATTCCAGAGATTCCTATTCCTTATTCAGAAAAAAAATATTTTCTTGATATTGGTTGTAATTGGGGTAGATGGTGTCTTAGTGCCGCCAAGAAAGGTTATATTCCTATTGGTATAGATCCATCAATAAATGCAATTAGAGCAGCCAGAAGAATTGCTAAACAACTATCAATAAATGCTTATTTTATCGTAGGAGATGCAAGATTCTTACCTTTTTCTAACAATAGTTTTGATACAATCTTTTCATATAGCGTATTACAACATTTTAGTAAAGATGATTTAGTCCTATCTCTTAAAGAGATTTCAAGAGTATTGAAAGCCTCTGGTTTTTCTTTAATACAATTGGCTCATAAGTTTGGCTTATGGAATCTTTGCAATCAATTGCGTAAAGGATTAAGAGAACAGAAATCATTCGATGTACGTTATTGGACTTTAGATGAATTAAAAGAAATATTTAGTACTTGTATAGGTCCAAGTGGTATTCTATGTGATGCTTATTTAAATTTAAACCCAGATATAAAAAATATTGAGCTTATGCCATACTATTGCAAGGCTGTAATTATTATTTCTGAGATTCTTCGTAAAGCAAGCTTAAAGTTTCCATTCTTAACAAATTTTGCAGATAGTGTTTATATTACCAGTAAAAAATGAAAGTCTGTTTTATTACAAGTTATTTTCCTAACATAAGAAGTGGAGTCGCTGATTACACCTACCATTTAAGTAATGCACTTTTAAATCAAGATATAGAAATCTTTGTTTTAACTTCTGACGATAAAGAAATCATAAAAAATGATGATTTCAATATTTTATCTGTTATTAAAAAGTGGGATTTATTTGCCATTCCTAAACTTATTAAAACAATCAACCAAATAAAACCTGATGTTATATCACTTCAATATGTACCTTATTCATATAGTCACTATGGAATACCAGTTTGGATTGTACTTTTTTTACTTATTATAAAACTTCTTGGATACAAGATTGTGATTACCTTTCACGAAGTTGCAATAAGATTAGACTATAAAAAGCCTAAATATTTAATTGTTGGTATTATTCAACGATTAGTTGCCTATGCTTTAACTATTATTTCTAATAAAATCATAACAAGCAATAAACAATTTGAAGGCATCCTTAAATTTTCTAAAAATAAAATTCACAGAATACCAGTAGGAAGTAATATTCTACCTATAGAAGTATCAGATGAAGAGAAAAATAGCATTAAGTCAAGGTTAGCTCCAAATGGAGAAATATTAATTTCAACGTTTGGTTCACATATAGGAATGAATCATTTATTATTAGATGTTGCTAAAAAACTTACTCAAAATGGATATAAAATCAAATTGCTATTTATCGGAGGAATGCCTGATGATTTCATAATCTCTCAAACCAAAAGAGCGCAAGAGTTAGAAATAAATGTTCATTTTACTGGTTTTATTAATTCTGAAGATGTATTTAAACATTTAAGTGTTTGTGACTTATTTATAGCTTTAGAGTCTATTAATGAAAAAGGTTGGGGAGGCGCATGTATAAAAAGTACATCTTTGGCAGCTGCCTATGCTGCTGGTTTACCTATTATTTCTAATAGAGGTGACCTAACTGATGATTTTTTCTATGAAGGGGAAAATATACTTTTTGTAAAATGTCTTAAAGTTGAAGATATATGTGAGTCAATTTCTGATTTGATCAATGATTTAAATTTAAAAGCTAAGATTATACTTAACACTCAAGAGACCTATAAAAAACATCTGCATTGGAGTGTTATTGCAAAGAGGTATAAAGATTTATTTCTAACTCTAAAGTGAGATATTCTATGCAAGACTACATAGCAAGACTTAAAGAAAAATACAATATGAAAAAAGTATTGTTAGGAATTGTTGTTTCTTTTGTCGCTGTAGAATTAAGCATTCTTAGCGTTAACCTAAATCAAAAAATTCACTTTGGTATAATCTCAGTTATATTAATTGTTTTTCTTTCATACTGTTTTTGGAAAAAAGCAATATTTTTCCTCTTGATTTGGATCTTTATCTCTGGTGCTATTAGAAAGTGGGTGTTACCTCAATTATCTGATGTTGTATTTTTCTTTGGGCATTTAATTTTAACTGGGGTATATTTAAGATATTACTTGACAAAATCAAATCAACGAATTATTTTGCCCAATACTAGATTAATTAATTTTATGCTGGGTTTATTTTCTTTTTGGTGTCTGCTTTGTGCTATAAATCCACAATTACCAAGCATACTTGTAGGCATGCTTGGTTTAATTATTTACTTGTATTATATTCCACTAGCATTTATTATTCCAAATATTATTGAATCAAAAGAAGAAATAATTAAATATTTAAAAATAATAGTGTTTTTATCAATACCATTATTAATTCTTGGAATTGTTCAATATTTTAGTCCTCCATTAAGCCCAATTAATTATTATGTAGGAAGAAATCAAGAATCTTTGGCTTTTGTAGGCAGTCACGTAAGAATTGCCTCAACCTTTTCATACATTTCAGGATATACAGCATATTTAAATGTTTTGATTTTAATTACCACGTATTTGTTAAGATCAAAAACTCTTTCATTCAAAACAAGCTTTATATTTAATGGCATATTAGTTATCTCTATAGTTAACCTACTTATGACAGGCTCAAGGGGTCCTTTTTATATAACAATTTTTTCAGTATTTCTTTTTTTACTTCTTACTGGTTCAATTAATAGATCATTTATCACAAAGCATCTACTAACGTTTTTAATATCATTAGCTATCTTTATATCATTTGTCAGTTTTACATCAGCCGGGAAGGATGTATATGAAAGCTTTCATAGTAGAGGACAAGAAGATATAATCCCCAGAATTATATCTACATTTACAATACCATTTTTATATTCTGAAGATATTGGAATCTATGGAAAAGGGTTAGGGAGCACATATCAAGGAATAAAAGGTTTTGTAAGCCAATCATATTATAAAAAAGATATTAGAGTATCTATAGAAGAGGAGACATATAGAATCTTATGGGAAGTAGGTATATTTGGATTTATATTAGTGTTTGCAATTAGATTTGCATATTTGAGATTTGGATGGTTATTAGTGAAAAAAAGTCGAGATGTTGATTTAAAATATTGTGCACTAGTAATAACTTTATTTCAAATACAGTTTCTTGTCAGCTTAAATAGTCTACAGTTTAACTTTACTACCAGTTTAATTTATTGGTTTTTAATAGGGGTTTTGTTTACAATTCCGAAGCTAGATAAAGAAAGAAGTCAACATGCAACGGTATAAAGCAATTGTAGCTCATCCTGGAACTCAACACTCCTTGCAAGCAGCCCTTTCATTTTATGAGAACCAGATGCTTGAAAGATATTTTACATCTATATGTTATTCAAACAAAGTGCCTTTCTATCAGCTTATTAGTAAATTACCTGTCATTGTAAAAAAAGATATTGAAGCTCTATTATTGAAAAGAAGAGCTTCAGGGCTTGATGATTCTTTTGTAGAACAATATCCATGGTTTGAGTTTTTTAGCTTTGCCATAAGAAAACTATTTAAGAATCAAACATTAAATAGTCACTTGGTTTATTTTCAAAACAGAATGTTTGATAAATGGGTTGCTACAAAACTACCAAGTCTAAATTTTGATATTTATATTGGCTATGAAGGTAGTTCTTTAGAGAGTTTTAGAGTGTGTAAAAAAACGAAGAAACATTGTGTATTAGACTTAGCATCATCACATTGGAAGTTTAAAAAGATGGTGTATGATACTGAAAACAGTATTTCAAATCAATCAACGGCTCTTTTTAATAAAATAAATCTTTTAAAGTCTAAAGAACTCGAATTGGCTGATACTATTCTTATTCCATCTTCTTATTCAAAAGATTCATTGTCTTTTGGTGGGGTTGTAAATAAGAATATAGTTCAAATTCCTTATGGAGTAGACACTGAAAAATTCTTCTTAAAAGAAAACTATAACAAAACTAAAAAGCTTTCTTTGCTTTATGTGGGAGCAATATCATATGCAAAAGGAGTACATTATTTATTGAAAGCCTTTAAAGAATTAAATCTTAAGGATGCTGAATTAGTACTTATTGGCAATTGTGTTAACAGGGAGTTAGTAGATAATTATAAAGATTTAATTACTTATTATAAGTATTTGCCACATGAAGAGCTTATATATTATTATCAAAGTGCAGATGTATTGCTAATGCCATCACTTGATGATAGTTTTGGCTTTGTAGTTTTAGAAGCTATGGCTTGTGGTACTCCTGTTATCGTTTCTGCAAATACTGGTAGTAAGGATTTAATACAGAATGGTTATAATGGATTTATTGTTCCCGTAAAAAATATCCAAGTATTAAAAGACAAAATCATGGTTTTCTATAAAAATAGAAATGAAACTGAAATTATGGGGAAACAGGCAAGAAAAACAGTTGAAAATTATAGCTGGCAAGTATACAGAGAAAAACTTAGATCTGCAATAAATCAAATAATAGATAAACAATCTACTCTTAAACAATAGAGTTAACTTATCCATGAAAATACTTCATATAATTCCATCTTATTATCCTGCTATTCAGTTTGGTGGACCAATTGAGTCTGTTCATTTATTAAATAAAGCATTAGTAAAAGATGAAATGATTGTAGATGTTTTAACTACTAATTCAGGATTAAAAGACAGAAAAGATGTTTTGTTAAATCAATGGATAGATCTTGATGGTGTAAAAGTAAAATACCATAAATCTTTTTTTTATGAGCATTATACTTTTTCACCTGGATTGCTATTAGATGCACTAAGAATTGCAAAGGATTATGATCTTATACATATAACAGCTTTTTGGAATTTTCCAGTATTAGCAGGAAGTCTTGCAGCCACTTTAAATAAAAAACCTTTTATTATTTCACCAAGGGGGGTCCTCTATCCTGAAGCAATAAATATAAAATCAGCAATTTTTAAAAAACTGTACTTAAACTTAGTTGCAAAAAAATATTTATATAAAGCAAACGTAATCCACTTTACATCTCAAGATGAAAAAGAAAGGATAGCTGTAGATAGTGATTCAATAAGAAAAAGTATAATTATTCCAAATGGAATCGATTTGAAACAATATGATAATTTACCTAAGCCAGGAAGCTTTAAGAATAAATATCCTGTTTTAAAGAATAAAAGGTATATCCTGTTCCTAGGAAGAGTACACAAACAAAAAGGATTTGATATTTTATTGCCGGCTTTTCAAGCTCTAGTAAATGAATATGAAGATTTGCGTTTAGTTATAGTGGGTCCTTATGCCTTGGGATATAAGAGTGAAATTGATGATTGGTTACAAAAAAACAATTTGCAGAGTAAAGTTATTTTCACAGGCTTATTAACTGGAGAAAATAAATTCTCTGCTTATGTTGATGCTGAAATTTTTGTTTTACCTTCATATTTTGAAAACTTTGGTATGAGTGTTATTGAAGCTATGGCATGTGGTACACCAATAGTTATTTCTAATAAAGTAGGAATCTGGAAGGATGTTCAGGAGTCACAAGCAGGCATCATAGTTGAAACAAATTCTAAAAGCTTATATTTGGGAATTAAAAACCTCCTTGACAATCAAATTTTATGCAAAGACGTTACTACAAACGCTAAAAATCTTTTAAAAGAGAAATACAGTATTGAAATTATGACGACCAAAATGATTAGTGCTTATAATAAGCTATCATTATCTCTTTAATAATACATTTTCTAGTACTTTTAAATACTCTTTAGCAATTCTTTCAGGTGTATGCTCTTCAAGATGCTTTAAACGATTCTTTCTTAGGTTAGATATTTTTTCAGGGTTTGTTAATAAATCAGCTAAGCAATTAGTTAAAGCATTTATATCTCCATTAGGAAAAGTTAAGCCACAATTGCCGACAGCTTCATTCAGTCCACCAAAATCAGAAGAAACTACTACACACCCACATGCAATTCCTTCTAAAGCCACAATTCCAAACGACTCTCCCTTTAATGATGGAATAACTAATATTTTATGTGCATTTAAAAGCTTTCTAACTTCATCAGAGGACTGGTAACCAATAAACTCAATTTGTTCAGAAATATTGCTTGTGCTAGCAAGGTGCTTTAGGTGTTTTTCCTCAGGTCCAGTACCTACAATAGTTAAATGAGGTGTTAATTGTTTTGTTTTTTTTAAAAGATTCAGGGAATTAATCAATAAATCTACTCCTTTATCAGATACTAATCGCCCTAAAAAAACCAATTTCTTTTCTTTTTTTATTTCTGGCATTTCATAATAAATATCTTTATTGTAAGCATTATGAATTACTATTGACTTTGCCGGGATGCGTTCAGCTGTGGCATTACTTACACAAATAGAAACAGCATACTTTGTAACATAATTTTTAAGCCAATTTTGCCATCTAAATTTTCCCTCTTCATCAGAATACCAATAGTGATGATTTGCAATCCAAGTTTTCTTGATAAACAATAGTGGCCATAATCCTTTCAAGCTAATACTAGCTTGAAAATAAATGTCACACCATCTAGTTAATTGAAACAGAGTAACCATATTCGGACATCTAACTATTTCAAATGGAAAAACCTTATGATTATTATCAGAGATTTGAGTTACCACTTTAACTTCATGCCCCAATCGAGTAAATTCATGTGCAAGGATTGAAATCATAGTTTCAATTCCACCTGTACTTGGATAGAAGGCTCGTGAGTAAATTAAAATCTTCATTGGTTAATTACCTTCAAAACATAGCCAACCCATTTTCTTAAAATGTTTATTTAGTCGTAGTGGATCTATCGTAGCAATGTAATTAGGTGGTTCCCACAGGTGTTTTTGTAGAGCTTGTGGCTTATTAAGTAATGGTTTCAAAAATCCTTTTTGAAGTCCAAATATTTTGTAACCATGTTTTTCTAATAAGTTTGTAGTTGGTGATGGATAAAGATTATGCTCTTCAAAAATTATGTCCCTTATTATTTGTTTTTTAATTGTGTTTATTCCTCCTTCAAATACTTTTAACTCATATCCCTCTACATCAATTTTTAGCAAACCAATTTTATGGTAATCGTTTACGTATGCATCTAAACAAGCTAGTTGTACAGTAAAAGTATTGTTTTCATTAATATTTTTTACATTTTTACTAGCTTCATCAGAAAGTATAAACGCCTGACCACTATTTACTTCAAAATCTAAAGGAGAATGCATAAGTCCTCTTCCATTAAGATCAGACAGTGCAATATTATATAAGTTTACATTTTGATAACCTAGTTTTTTTTCACACATACAAATATTTTCTTTAAGCTTTTGAAAAATTTCACATTGAGGTTCAAAAGCTAATACTTTACCAGTTTTACCTACTTTTTTTGACATTAAACCAGTGTAATAACCAATATTTGCGCCTATATCAAGTACAATTTCACCATCATCTACTAACCTATAGATAGCTTCAGTAGTAACTAAATCATAAATTCCAAGATTAAATATTGAGCGGCCAATCGCTTCATTAGGATTAACTTTAACTTTTAAATCCCATGGTAACTCTACTATTTCAAAAGCACTTATTTCTTTTTTATTAGCTTTGGCAATTCTTTTGAAGAATTGCTTAGGTCTAAAAACATATTCAGGGCGTATTATATAATTCCACAGATTCATAAAAATTCAAACACAGGATATATTTTCCATGATTAAGATAGATTCTATATCATATTTGGATATCTAATGATTGCACTTAGAAAAACCTTATAATTATTATTAAATTGTAACCATATTTTGCAACAATAATTTATCAGTTTGCTTTCCATAAAATCATTTTCTTATTAAAAATTTGTCTATTGCAAGAACGTCTAATCCTGATGTATAAAAAGTTCTAATTGCGTCAAAAGGTGAGCAGACAATAGGTTCACCCTTTAAATTAAAGGATGTATTTAGTAAGACCGGTACATTAGTAAGTTTATAAAACTCATTAATTATCTCCCAATACTCCTGATTCGTGTTTTTATTAACTGATTGAGGTCTCGCTGTACCATCTACATGAACAGCAGCTGGTATTACTTCCTTTTTACTTTCGATAACAGGAAAGCTAAGGATCATAAATGGTGATAATATTCCAGTTTTAAAAAATTCACTGTAATGTTCTTCTAGAATGGATGGTGCAAATGGTCTCCACCATTCTCTATACTTAACTGAATTATTAACCTTATCTTTCATCTCGGCAATTCTTGGATCAGCTAATATTGATCGATTTCCTAATGCTCGTGGACCAAATTCCATTCTTCCATTAAAATGACCTACTATTTTCCCCATTGCTAGTTCTTTTGCAATATCATATGCTCTGTTATTCATTTTTATATATGTTAGCTTATATAATTTTAGAATTCCTTCAACCTGTTCTGAAGAATATTGAAGTCCAAGGTAAGAATGTTTCATTTCAACCTTTGGTAGTCTTTTTTCTGAAAGCAAGTATGGATATAATGCAGCCCCCAATGAAACTCCTTCATCTGATGCTGCAGGTTGAATGAAAATATCATTAATCAGTCCTGAATTTACAATCATCCCATTTGCTTTGCAATTAAGTGCTACACCACCTGATAAACAGAGATTCTTACATCCTGTTTTTTTTATTGCATACTCCGTTAGATTTAACATTGCCTTTTCAGTTTCTTGCTGAATAGCAAAAGCAATATCTTTAAACCTATCTGATATGTCTTCATTTTCATCTTTTCTTTGTGTCCCCAGAATTTTTTCTATACCAGAGACATCTTGAAGTCCTTTACCATAAATTTCCTTCCAGTTTACTTTATAGATTTTCTTTTCATGATTTATAAAATCAGAAAGGTTTATCCCTTCTTTTCCATAAGCTGCAAGTCCCATTACTTTCCACTCATCACTTAAAGGTTGAAATCCAAGGTATTTTGTAAACTTTGCATATAAAAAACCTAATGAATTTGGCCACTTAATAAACTCTACAGGTTTAATGAATCCATCTTTTGCATACCATATTGAAGATGATTCAAATGCTCCTCTTCCATCAATTACAAGTATTGTTGCTTCATTAAACGGAGAATATGCATATGAACTTATTGCATGAGCAAGGTGATGATCACAATACAACAATCGTGTTTTTCCAAACTCTCTTTCATAAGATTTAAGCCCCCCTTTTGAGTAAATATTTTTTATGTGTGAGGAAATAGATCTCAATGTATCCATTAAAGAAGTGTTTGTTAATATGGAAAGATCATGAATAAAATATTTTATTGGGGATTGCCAACCTAGTACAACATAATCAACATCTTCAGGAGCCCATTGAGACTGAATAAATCCTGAATGTATGGCTTTTAGCGGAAATGATGAATCATGATTTTTTCTTGTTAGTCTTTCCTCAGAAATTGCAAATAACAATTCTTTGTCTTTGACAAAGCAAGCACTTGAATCATGACCTCCCGAAAAACTTATTCCAATATTTTTCATTGAATTATTTTTTCCATGTTGCAATTAATCTGCTTAATATTATAATCTCTAAAAGGATATAGCCACACTCTACTAAAATATTCAACAGAAAACCATCTTTAACAGTTGTTATAGGGTTTAGAAAAACAAAACAAGTAATAATTGTCAAATTTATTAACACTCCATAAGCTTGTCCTTTTGTTGAACGTGAGATAGTAATAAAGTATAAAACACCTGTACATAAACTAAGAGAGCCAGCTAATATTGCTACTGGTAATTCGTTTTTTAAATTAGAATATTGGTTTCCAAGTATAAGTAACCACAAATCCGGTACAGTATATGAACTAATTAGCAAGGTACCTATAAAAATTATAAGAAAAACAATTACAATAAAACATTTTTTAAAGAAATCTTTCTTTGATGTTAGTCTTGCAAAATATGGTTGAATGAAAAAAGGGTTCAACATTCCTACAAAACCAATAATTTGCCCCAGTCTTCCTAATGCTCCAAACTGAGCAACAGCCTTGGTAGTACCTAATAAAGTTAAAAAGAATGTAGAAATATTACCCTGAAATGTAAAATATGTAATTCCAGGAATTAATGGCATTATAAAGCGTTTTATATCCTGCTCTTTAAAATCTGAAGTAGCTTTTTCACTAATGTATTTTTTACATAGAAAAGATAAAGTGACTCCATTAGTTATTACTCCAATTAGATTTATCAATAATATAATGACAGCCTGAGGAGAAGTACGACACAAAGTGATAGTTAAAATTAAACGGACTAATGAGGTAACCATACCTGCATTGAATAATCCTTTTGAATCATGATGAATGTTTAATATGGAATTATTAAATGAAACATTTTGTTGAAACCAATTAGAAATCAGAATTAATATCAAGCAGTAGCTTATATTTAGAACATTCCATCCATGTTCTTTTGTCATTATTGGCATAAGAATAGTTACTAGTATTAGCGCGACTAAATAAAATTTTTGTCTGTATTTTTTTGCAGCATTAATTAAACTACCAAGATACGGTAAATTGTTTTGATGTTTTGAGCCTAATGTTATTATTGCTTGAGAAAGTCCAAGATCAGAAATCATAGATCCAACTGTTAACAGTGAACCTGCAATTATATATAATGCATATTCTGTTATTGATAAGGCTCTTAGTACTATAATTGCTGTAAAAAAATCTACAAGCTTAATAAGTAACTGTCCTGCCAAATAATTATTAATTTTAAGCAGCCAGTGAGTTAGATTCTTAAGTTTCATTTCACTTTCTCTAATACAATTGCTATAAATGTATACTCACTATTGTTCCAATAGATTGGTTTATCTTGGCAGCTAAAAACTGAAGATTCATTATAAAGACTAAAACCTATATCTTTAGCTAATTTTACTAAAGATTCTATTTCAGCTTTTGAAAATATTTTCCAATCCAGACCAAAAGGAAGAGTTTTATTGTTAACATTGATTTTTTCCTCCCAATAGTCTGTAGTTATAAACAATAATCCTCCTGGTAGTAAAAGCCTGTAGGACTCACTTAGAAAAGATTCTATATTAACCCCATGCTCTATCACAGAAATTGAAGTCAATAGATTAAATGAATTGTTTGAGAAATTTGTTCTTTCGATATTTCCTTTGTAAAGATTAAAAGGTGGCTTCATAGAATGAGATTTAATCATTCTGTATATTTGACGTAGTCTTAATTTAAAGTCTACATTTAAATCGATTCCATTTAAATTTTGAAACTTTAAAGCCTGTAAAAATCTTAATGTATATCCTTCTCCACAACCTAAATCTAAGATGTTTAAATTTCTATCTAATGATTTTATAATGTCATATAAAGTAAAATGATCCCAGTTTTTTCTCATATCAGAATGTTCAGGTAATCCTTCTTTTGCTAGAGCTAATGTTGCACTACCAATTTCATTCCAATCTTTTAAAACTTTTATCATTTCATTTATTAAAGTAATTCATAACGTAAGCAACACACTGAGCAATATATTGTATGTTGGTACTTTTAAAAAAGCATATGTTCCGAATTTTGATTTTTTGTTATAAATCAGCATTAAATTATTACCTTTTACCTAGCATAATCTACACCATTCTATAATTATTACCAAATGAAACTCCCTATCTCAGTAATAGTTTTAACTTATAATGAAGAAAACAATATTGAGGCTTGTTTAAAAAGTGTATATGATTCTGTGGAAGAAATATTTATAGTTGATTCTTTTTCAAATGACAAAACTCTTGAAATAGCAAAAAAATATACAAATAATATTATTCAACACAAATTTGAAAACTATGGGAAACAAAGAAATTGGGCATTCGATAATCTTCCCATTAAGACAAAATGGATCCTAAATCTAGATGCTGATCATCAAATTACAGATGAATTAAAAAACGAATTAAGAGAGATTTTTAAGAACTCAAATGAATTAACCTATAATGGTTTTTTGATTTCACGAAAAACTGTTTTTATGAATAAATGGATAAAACATGGGGGACATTATCCTGTTTATCATGCAGTCCTGTTTAAACATGGTTCTGGAAGATGTGAAGAGACTGTATATGATCAACATTTTATAATTAATGGAAGTGTTAAAAATTTGAAATCAAATATTCTAGATTTTTTCACAGAATCACTTTCTGAATTTACTATTAAGCATAATAGATGGTCTTCATTTGAAGCCCTCCAACATTCAAGCTCTATAGACCTTGAGAACAACACTGTTGCTAGTACCATTTTAGGAAATGTAATTGAAAGACGAAGGTTTTTTAAAACCAATATATATTTGAAATTACCATTATTTTGCAGAGCATTTTTTTATTTTATTTATCGTTATTTCTTTATGCTTGGATTTTTAGATGGAAAAGAAGGTCTTATATTTCATTTTCTTCAGGGGTTTTGGTTTAGATTTTTAATTGATGCAAAGATTTACGAAACAAACAAAACAAAAGTAGTAACATGAAAATTCTTGGAATCAATGCTTATCACGGAGATTCATCAGCATGTCTTGTAGTTGATGGAATATTAGTCAATGCTATAGAAGAAGAAAGAATAAGGAGAATAAAACACTGGGCTGGTTTTCCCATTGAATCTATCAAGTGGTGTATTTCTAATGCAGGGCTAAGTATTACTGACATAGATTATATTGCTATTTCAAGAGATCCTTCCGCTCATCTTCATAAGAAGATCCTAAGAACACTTATAAAAACACCTTCTGTTGATTTTATTAAAAACCGAATTTCAAATCTATCAAAAATCAGTACTGTTAAAACAGCAATTGCAACTGGATTTAATCTTGATATCAGTGATATTAAAGCTCAGGTAAAAAATGTTGAACATCACAAATCACATATTGCCAGTACATTTTTTGTTTCTCCTTTTGATGAAGCTGCCTGTATAACTGTCGATGGATTTGGTGATTTTTTAAGTACTATGAGAGCTTTTGGTAAAGGTACAAATATAAAAATTTATGATTGGGTTGAATACCCGCATTCACTTGGTATTTTTTACACTGCATTAACTCAGTACTTAGGATTTAAAAATTATGGTGATGAGTATAAGGTAATGGGGCTTTCAGCTTATGGCAAGCCTGTTTATTTAGAAAAAATGAGAGGAATTGTGAAGTTGAAAAAAAATGGACTCTTTGAACTTGATACTACTTTCTTTAATCATACTAATCAAGGGACACAAATGATGTGGGAAAATGGTAAACCTGAAATTGATATCTTATATTCTGACAAGTTGATTGACTGTTTTGGAAAGTCAAGACTTAATAATGATGATGAAATCACTAGATATCATATGGATCTGGCCTCTTCTATTCAAGCAATGTATGAAGAAGTCTTTTTTCATATTTTAAATGATTTTTTCTATAAAACAAATTGCGAATCAATAACTCTTGCAGGTGGATGTATACAAAATTCTCTTGCAAATGGAAAAATAAAAGATAAAACTAAATTTAAAAATATCTACATTCCACCAGCTTCTTATGATGCTGGAACAGCAATCGGTGCAAGTATTTATGTATGGTATAAAATATCTAATTCTAATAGAAGCTTTGTAATGGAAAGTCCTTACTTAGGTCCAAAATATAAAGAGCAAGAAATAAAAGATTGCATAGAAAACCATAACCTAGAATTAGCTAAAATGAATTGTAAAATTGAGTTAGTAAAGGATGAATTAGAACTATGTAAAAAAACAGCAAAGCTAATAGAGAATGGAAATGTTATAGGTTGGTTTCAAGGTATGAGTGAGTTTGGTCCAAGAGCATTAGGAAATAGAAGTATCGTATGTGATCCAAGAAAACCTGAAATGAAAGACATATTGAATGAAAGAATAAAAAGAAGAGAATGGTTTAGGCCTTTTGCACCATCAATTTTAGAAGAAAAAGTATCAGAATGGTTTGAATGTATGAAAGATGATTCTGTTCCTTTTATGGAAAAGGTTTTTATGATAAAAGAAACTAAACAAAAGTTGATTCCAGCAGTTTGTCATATGGATGGTACAGGACGTTTACAGACTATATCTAGCAAGCTAAACCCTAAATATTACAATTTGATAAAAGAATTTGAGAATCTTACAGGAGTTCCTATTATACTGAATACATCATTTAATGAGAATGAGCCTATTGTAAACACTCCTTCTGAAGCAATAGAGTGTTTTATAAGAACAAAAATGGACAATTTAGTATTGGAGGATTTTTTAATTACAAAAAATCATAAGAAATGACAAAAGAATTTAATTGGAAGAATAAAAATGTTTTAGTTACTGGTGGTACTTCATTTATAGGTG
The DNA here is from genome assembly GCA_023250155.1 of Candidatus Melainabacteria bacterium. Taxonomy (GTDB): domain Bacteria; phylum Cyanobacteriota; class Vampirovibrionia; order 2-02-FULL-35-15; family 2-02-FULL-35-15; genus JAHFBD01. The sequence goes on along the minus strand of JAHFBG010000004.1, from coordinate 145,961 downwards.
CAACTCTAGTTGACTCACTTATTAATAAAGGTGCATCAATTAGAGTAATCGATGATTTATCAAGCGGAAGATTAGAAAATCTTGAATCTCATATAAGTACCAAAAGAGTAGATTTAATTAAAGGAGATCTTCGTAACATAGAAAATCTAAAAAAGCATTTTGAAGATATCAATATTGTTTTTCACTTAGCTGCTGATCATGGAGGCAGAGGTTATGTAGATTTGCACCAAGCAGGACCTGCTTCAAATCTATATTTAGATGGTCTTGTATTTTGGCATGCACTAGAAGCAAAAGTTGAAAAGGTTGTTTTTGCTTCTAGTGGCTGTGTTTATCCTACTTATTTACAGTCTGATTTAACAAAAGAAATTTACCTTACAGAAGATATGGTTAAGCCCCCTCATGATGCCGACAATATGTACGGTTGGGCAAAACTAATGGGAGAGTTAACTCTTAAAGCATACTCCAAAGAATATGGTTTAAAAACTGCATCATGTCGGTATTTTACTGTTTATGGTCCTCGTGGAGTTGAAAATCATGCTGTCATTGCTATGATTGCTCGTGCTTTTATAAAACAGGATCCCTTTGAAGTCTGGGGAGATGGAAATCAAATCCGGAACTGGACTTATATTGATGATATTGTAAGTGGAACTATTCTTGCTGCTGAAAAAATCGATGATGGTACTGCAGTAAACCTTGGAACAACAGAACGAATAAAAGTTATTGATGCAGTAAACATGGTGCTAGATTATACAGGTCATAAAGCACAAATCAAATTTTTGCCAAATATGCCAGTAGGACCTTTAAACAGAGTTGCTGACAATTCCTTAGCAAAAAAACTTCTTGGATGGGAACCTCAAGTGTCTTTTAAAGAGGGCTTAAAACGTACTATAGAATGGTATTTTTCATCAAGAGATAAAAACCAGGTTGACAAAGTTTTAAATACACTGCTTACCGGACGCTAAAATGCATCTTTTATTTTTTAATCGTTCATTTTATCCTGATATAGAAGCTACAGGACAGTTTCTTACAGAGCTTTGTGAAGATCTAATTAGTTATGGGCATACTGTAACCGTGGTAGCAGGCTACTCACATCATGTTAATAACAAGAAAACTAGATCACTAATTAAAAAAGAAGAATATAAATCAATAAAAATAATTAGAGTATACGGTACACAGTTTCCAAAGAATTTTTTATTTTGTAGACTTATTAACTTAACTACTTATTTTTTATCAGCATTTGTTGGCGGTTTTTTTGTAGAAAACAAACCTGATGTTGTAATAGCTCAGACTGATCCCCCCGTCTCTGGGCTTCTCGGTATTTGTTTTGGGAAGCTCTATAATGCAAAGTTTATTTATTCATGCAAAGATCTTTACCCTGAAATTGGCATCGTGACAGGAAGATTGACCAATCCATTTTTAAACTTATTACTTAAAGAAATAAATTTGTTATCGTTTAAACTTGCACATAAAGTCATATGTCTTGGTGATGATATGAAAAGAAAAATTGTCAAAAAAGGAATAAGTGAAGAGAAGATTGAAATTGTATATGACTGGGCTAATTTGGAGAACTTATACCCAATCAATAAAAATAGTAATCCTTTTGTAAAGAGCCATAATCTTCAAAACAGTTTTACAGTTATGTATTCTGGAAATATTGGACTAACACAAGGACTAGAAAAAATAGTTGATGTTGCAAATTATTTTAAATCAAATCACTCTATTAAGTTTCTTATAGTAGGTGATGGTGCAAACAAAACAAACTTACAAAAACTAGTCAAAGAAAAAGAGTTAACAAATATTCAGTTTTTACCATATCAGCAAAGAAATGAATTGAAATATTCACTAGGTGCTGCTGACATTCATTTAATTACAATTGAAAAAGGGCTAGGTGGTGTAATGGTTCCAAGTAAAATTTATGGTATTTTAGCTTGTGGAAAACCTTTTATAGCCTGGATTGATGAAGATAGTGAAATATCTGTAATAGCAAAAAAATACAATTGTGGTATTACTTTATCACCTGGAGATATTTCTGCCATGATTCAAACTATAGAAGGTTGCTTAAGCAATCCTCAGAAGATACTAGACATGGGCAAAAATGGACTAGAAGCTGCTACTAAATATTATGAGAGAAGAATCAGCACTTCTAAGTTTAATCAAATAATTATCAAGGAAACAATGATGACAAAAGAGAAATCGTAAAAAGTCATGAAAAACAAACTAAAGAAAAAACTTCTTGTCTTAGAAATCAATCAGGTTCCATGGAGAATAATTGATCATTTTAAGGATAATCCATTGCTCCCTAATATCGCTAAGTTTTTTAATTCATCAGAATCTTATACTACTGTTATAACCGATACTAATGAAAATACTGATCCTGAAAAACTAGTTCATGGACTGAATAAAGATGGAGATCCCATAATAATTGATAGTGAAGAATTATCTCCTTGGGTTACATGGTCTACATTTCATAGAGGATTATCCAGTAAGAAACATGGTATTAAGTTTTTAGGTCAAGATATAACTACCTTCAAAGGAAAGCCTATCTGGCAAGAGTTTTTAGATTTAGGACATTCCATAGGAATCTGTGGTTCACTACAAAGTTGGCCTCCAATATATCCCAATGAAAATGGTTTTTATATTCCAGATTGTTTTTCACATGATGAATCTTGTTTTCCACAATACCTGGAACCATTTCAGAGATTCAATTTAAATCAAGTACAAAAAAATGGATTGGTAATAAGACCGACAAAACTTTTATCCACAGAACTACTCCCCATGCTAATCTCTACACCTAAACTTGGTATAACTTCTGAAACAGCAATAAAAATCATCCAACACCTTTTAAATGAGCTGAAAGACAAAATGTATATGACAAGAAGAACTACTTTCCAAAGCATTATTTTATGGGATATTTTCAAATCTCTTTACAGTAAAAATAACCCTCCAGCTTATGCAAGTTTTTTTACAAATCACTTAGCTAGCGTAATGCATCGATATTGGAATCATATTTTTCCAGAAGACTTTCGTGGACTTTATAAAGACTTAGACTCAATTCATTATGAAACAATGATGTTTGCTCTCACGGCTCTTGATACCATACTTAAAGAAGCTATGGATTTCTGTAATGCAAACCCAGAAATAATTATTGCATTTGTTACAAGTATGGGGCAAGATGCCATAACATATACTAACTTTGAAGGCTATTCAGCAGAACTTGAAAACGTAAATAAATTATTTAAAAATTGTTTTAATGTAAATGAAGATGATTACAAGCCTTTACTAGCAATGGTTCCACAAGTAGCAGTTGAAATTCCTAACAATAACATAAAACAATATATAAAAGACTCTTTAAATAATTGTTTAACTAATAGTGGAAAAAGATTTTTTACTTGTGATGATATTGGAAATACGATTAGCATTTGGATACATACCCCTTCTAAAAAAGATATTGAATCTGATTATTTTACACTTATACAAAGAGATAATCATAAAACAATTTTTACTTGGGAAAAAGCAGGTATTATAATGCACAAGTTAGAAGCTGCAACTGCATATCATATACCAGAAGGTATTATGGCTATTTATGGGAAAGATATAAAGCCTAATGATGTAAGAACAAGAATTAAACTAGAAGATTGTAAGTCGTTTTTATTAAGCTTAGTAGGTATGAGTCATTCCACTACAGGCAATGGGAAATAAATATCCTCTCCTGTTCTATAAAAACCTGACAACCTACTGTCTCCATTTTTAGAACCTCCAATATATTGAGCAGATGTAACACTTGAGTTAGAAAGAAGTTCTTTAATCTCAGGATTTCTTGTTAGTGCTTTTTTTTGATACTCTTCAAAAAGAGATTTATTGTCATGGTTTGCATAAGAATAGAGTAAACACCAATAACCATCATTTCCATCAAGTTTCATAGCCTTTTCTAAACTTCTTTTTGCTTCAGAATATTTATTGTTAGCTAATTGTGATGCTCCTAAAAAACCATGAAAAAATGCTACGTTTGAGGATAAATTAATAGCTTTTATAAAATCGTTTTCACTTTGACTAGTATCTTTGTTTAAACTATTTGCTCCACGAGTGAAGTAATACAATGAGTTTTTATTATCCCATTTAATTGCATTATCAAGATCACTTTTTGAATAGTAATAGTGACCCACTAGACTTGGTACATGCACATATAAAGAAAGTATTAAAATCCCTATAAAAGAAATTGTTTTCATATATTGAGTTTTATATTTATAAAATAAAAACTTTAACTTCCCAAAATCTTTAATAAATGGAATAATTATCAATCCAGCAAGTAGGTATTGATTAAAGGTCACAAGTGTTGAATCAAATAAAGAAATTATTAAAAGTGGAAGAATGGCTTTTTTTGCATTTATATAAACCAGGTAAAATAAAACAATAAGTAAAACAAGTCCTAGTAATCCTAGTTCAAAACCATAATGTGTAAGCAAACTATGACCATGTGCTACTTGTTCATCTACTCTGCCTCCTAAAACTTTTGCATGAGTTCTGTACAGGGGGAAATCTAAAGCAAATGTTCCAAAGCCATGTCCAAAGAGTGGTTTATCAAGAAAACCTAACCACGCAGATTTCCAGATATAAAATCTTGGTTCTAGTGATTTCATAATAAACTTATTTAATTTTTGTTTAAAGATAAAGTACAAAATAAAAACAAAGATAGAAAGTAGATAAACTAGCTTTGAGCGCATACTAGTTATAAACGCTACAAAGGTTGTAAATTTGTTTAAAAGATATAAAGCTATACCACTTATTAAATAAATAAGTGAATTGGAGTAACTTAAACTTGGATAATATAATACTAAAAACACTGGGAACCAAAGAAGCGAACCCCCTCTTTCAGAAAAATCTAATTTAAATAAATTAAAAGCTGCAATAAGTAAAAATATTAAAAGTAATATTTTTTTTCTTTTCAAAGAAGTTTTTTCTTCATTATTATTCCAGTTAGTGTTTAGTCCTACTGAAAAAAAAGTAATTGCAAATAAGATATATTCAAGACTAAACCTTGATTCCTGTGCAGTTAAAACAGAAACAAAAACAATTATCCAAAAAATCGGATAAGCACTAACTTTTTTTAAAACACTAAGGCTTATAACTACAGCACCAATATGACCCCAAAAATCTGCTAGCCCAACTGGTGAACCCCAATAAAACACCGATAGAAATAGTATTAAAAAATCACTAATCACAGGCTAATTACTTAGCAGTAAGTCTTAAAGCAAATCTACCCTTTGCTCTTTCTTTTCCTTTACTTGATGCTTTGGTACTAAATGTCCCTTTTAATACTGCTGATTTATTATTTTTCCTTTGACCAGTTACTTTGTCAATTAAAAAATTCTCTGCAATACCCTTATACTTCACTGAAATGGAACCTATGGAACTAGTAAACTTTCCTGCTTTATTAATTGATTTTGGATAACCTAAGCTTATGACATATCCTTTTCCACTACCTTGCCCTTTTATTTTAAATGCTCCTTCTTTTAGTGAGCCTGAAACTTTAATAGTTTTTGGCTTCTTCGATACAGTCTTACTGTTTCCTTGATAGATTGATTTTAAGCTTCCTTTAAGTGACTTAGGAGCTATCAAAGTAATCGTCCCTCTTACTATGCTTAAAACAGATAAAGGACCTTTAGACTTACTTCCAGATGATTTGCCACCAGAAGACTTACCTCCAGAAGATTTTCCTCCTGACGAGGACTTACCACCACTGCTTGGTTTTGATACCGATTTTGTAGATGAATTACTAACTTTAGCTAAATAACTTGATGGAGCTTTTGTAAACTCTGCAATGGCAGCTAAGTTCACAAGTAGTGTGATTACTAACAATAAACCTAATATTAATTTGATTGATTTTTTCATTTTAGCTATGTTTTATCAATAAGAGTTAATAATATATAAAACAATAAATTTTGAAAGGATTTAAAAAGAAAGGTTAAGAATAAGCTGAAATTTGTAATATTTGGAACAATTTTTATGAGCTTCGCTTACTTATTCGCTCTTTATTTACACACCATAATCAATATGTTAGTATATAAAAACCAATTACAGTAAAGGTTTTAAATGCAAATCAATCCAACAACTCGCTTTGGAATAGCAGCTAGTATATTAACAACTGCAGCTTCCATACCATTCTTAGCAAGCAAAGCAGATGAACCAAAGCAGGTTCCATCCCCACTACCCACAAGAAATTCGATTCTCAATAAAAATGATTTTGATATGGTTCAGTCTCTTTTAAAAGCTGACAGTAAAACGGATCTAAGAACAAGAGAAATAGAATGGGATAAGACTGTTTATCCAACAGTTCGTGAACAATTAATTAAGCTATATACAGCTGAACAAGAAGATATAGCAGCACTTAATTCCGGTAAAATTACAGAAAAAGATAGAAAAGTAAAGATTGCATACACAGATTTTGTCCCAGGTGGTGTAGATCATGGTGATGATATGGGTACTCAATTAATGTTTCACATAGTCAAGTACTATGATGATAAACAATCGGGCAGAAGAATCTATGTCAATGAGCATTGGCCAATTAGTGAAGACACCGGGGCTATTTTACTTCCTGAAACAATTAGAACAAGGGTTCAAGCTTTTGATGGTGCATTAGATAAAAAGGGTGCTAATCAACTTTTTATTCCACATATGATTAATATTATATGGGGGATTAACTATGATGGCTCAGGAGGAAACTCACCATTTAGAGCATCTGTATACAATCAAAATTTCTATGGACCTTATACTAAAACAGTAGACAAAGAAACAAAAAAAGAAACTTGGGCTAATACTAGAGCACAAACCATGCATATAGTAAGTAGTCCTTTGTCTTGTATTGGTTGCCATACTCCACGTGAAAAAAGATTTGAAATTAAAGATAGTGAACTTCTTGAGATTCTACCTAAGGAAACACTTAAGCTTTTTGATGGTTCTGTCACCGCACAGTCTGAATTTGAAAAACCTTATAATGAACAAGTTGGTTTTAAAGGTTATAGAAAATATCTTTATGAAAGAGTTAGAAATGGTGATATTTCAAAAGAGAATGCAGACTCTATGCTTAATACCTTATTAAATTCTAGAAATGTAGCAATTCCAAACATGGTTCAAATACTGAAAGAAAATACAAGTCTTCCTTGGATAGGTGATGATAGTTTATTAGATGAGTATAGAGAAATTAGAAGAACAGATGGATTTACTTATGAAAAAAATGAAAAAACATTTGTCCGGGCTGGTTTATTTCATTTTCCCGGCTCTGATCTAAATGTTTGGTGGTTTAGAAATGAAGGTGGTATCAATTCTATAAGACCTTCTACATCTACACCACAAAAGAAACAATCAAATTAGTATTCACTCTTTCTCTATATTTTCATAACTCAATTTATTTTTTATACCTGTATAATTAATCTAATTTCTAAATAAAACATTTAAGGAAACAAATTATGAAACTATCCGTTTATGGTGCAGCAAGAGAAGTTACAGGTTCATGTTATCTGCTTGAAGCTAATAAGAAAAAAACATTGATTGATCTTGGGATGTTTCAAGGAGGAATCAAAGAAGAATTAAAAAACAAAGATCTTCCTTTCGATCCAAAAGATATTGATTATATCGTTCTTACTCATGCACACTTAGATCACTGTGGACGGATTCCATATGCTGTAAAAAAAGGGTTTAGGGGAGAAGTTATATCGACTAAACCTACTCCTCGTATATCTGAACTGATAATGAATGACTCTGCAAAGTCATTTGAAAGAAAAGCTGAAGAAGCTGCTTATTTAAATAAAATTAAAAAATCTATTAAAAATTCTGATTTAACTCCACTATATACAAAACAAGATGTTGCACAAGCTTTAAGCCACTTTAGTCAGTCTCTTAATTACAATGAGGTTATTGATCTTGGGAATGATATTATTTTAGAGTTTATTAATGCAGGTCATATAGTTGGAGCAGCTTCAGCTAAACTGACAGTAGTCGAAAATGGTGTTGAAAAAAGTATAGTATTTTCAGGTGATATAGGAAATAAAAATAAACCCATTGTACCTAACCCTTCATCACCAGGTAGAGCCAATTATGTTGTAAAGGAAACTACTTATGGAGGCTCTATTCACATGCCTATAGAACTAGCTGTTAAAGAACTCTATAAAACCATAAATGAAACTGTGAACAATAATGGAAATGTGATTATACCTACATTTGCAGTTGAAAGAGCACAAGAAATATTATATTTTTTAAGAGAAGGAATAGAAAATGGTGAATTACCCGGTGATATAAAAGTATTTCTAGACTCTCCTATGGCAATAGATGCTACAAAAATTATGAGTGAATTCCCAGACTGGTTTAACGATGATACTAAACAGCTTATTGCTAAAGGAGTTGACCCCTTTATTTTCTCTAATTTAGAAATGACAAAAAGTGTAGCAGCTTCAATAGCTATAAACGATATTAAAAGAGGAGCTGTAATACTAGCTGGCTCAGGAATGGGAGATGGGGGACGTGTTCAACATCACCTAAAACACAATTTATGGAGACCTGAGTGTAGTGTAATTCTTATAAGTTTTGCATCAGAAGGAAGTATGTCACGAAAACTAATGGATGGTGTTTCACCTATTTATATTCAAGGACACCCAATTGATGTAAGAGCAAAGATCGTTAAATTAAGCGGCTTTTCAGCTCATGCTGATACAAATGGTCTTAATACATGGCATAGAGGTACAGGAAAACCCGATACTACTTTTTTAACTCATGGCTCTGAACCTAATATGAATTCATTTGCAGAAATATTACGTGCTAGAGGATGTCATGTAGAAATACCAAAGACAAATGACGCTTATATTTTATAAGCAAAAAGTCTTAAATAAAAACCCATATGCCTTAAGCGAACCGTATCCCAAGCAAAATGCTGTCAAAATTTAGTAATAGCATTTTGCGCAGGGTGAAAGGTGAGCAAAGGTATATGGGTGATAATAAAAAAGACTTTTTCAGAAACATCTACCTAACTAAAACACAACAAGTCCCTGTTTTTTCTTTCGATTCTGGATTAATGATGGGATTAAGTGTTACTTTCCACCCCATGTCTTGCAGGTTTTGAATGCCTTCTCTCCAGCCATACAAGCAACCCAAAACTGCTTTTTCTTTTTTTATTTCTTGTAATAAACTTTCTTCTTTTTCTTTAGCACAATCAAAAACTATAATTTTAGTTGCTTTCTTCTTTTCATCTAACTCTAAATAAAAAGTAATAGGCAAAGTAAAATCCAAATCATTCCCATGAACAAATGCATTTTTCAGTGCTTCAAAAAGAGGAAATCTAATATTTTCATTTTCTAGATTTAATTTTGTAAGTGCTTCTTTTATATCACAAGATATACTGTACAAATTAGAACTCAATGTATTCCACCAAATCGGGTCTTCAGAGAGCCTAGAGAGATTTAACCTTATTATTTTTTTGTCCAGTACTGCTTCAATAATTTTAGGGGTATTAGTTTGATAGACTGCTTGTACTTCTTTTAATTCTTTTTTTCTTTTATGAGTTAGTTTAAATATTTCTTTGTTTAATAGATTCACTCTATCTTTCACAGCTTGTTTGTTCTTAGAGCCATCTTGTGTAGTAGCATCTAATACAAGTGATTCAAATATATCTAACAGCCCGATTACATCAACTGTTGAAAATGTAGAATCGTGTAAATTATAAATGACCCCAGTCAACGACTTTTGATAAATATCAGAAATATTTTTTCTTAAGTCTTTAATCTGTTCAATTAGTTTTTTTGAGTTAAATACTGCTTGTGAATTTCCTCTTATAGAACTTGTATCTGGTGGCAAAGTCAATTCATCCTCAAAACTTAGTACTAAATGATGCCTATTTGCTCTTAACTCTAAAAGCAAATTTTTTATAGGTTCAAATTTATTAACAGCAGGCTGTAATTGCATACCAATAGTATTATTGAATTCAATAATTTAAAGTAAGATTTTTATTTTTTATTAATTATTTAAGCCGTAGGTTATCGCTTAACAAAGAGTTTTCTAAGAATAATCTTAACTGGATCAAAATATCTATCCACAACTCTCTCTTTTAGTGGAATAATTGCATTATCAGTTATATGGATGTCTTCAGGACATACTTCAGTACAGCACTTTGTAATATTACAAAAGCCTATACCCATGTCATTCTTTAGAGCTTCTAATCTATCTGCCCCATCAAGAGGATGCATTTCTAATCCTGCTACACGAACAAAAAATCTTGGCCCAGCAAATTTTGGTTTTAAATCATGATCACGAATCACATGGCATACATTCTGACATGCAAAACATTCAATACATTTTCTAAATTCTTGGACCCTATCAATATCTCTTTGATTCATTATCCATGAAGTGTTTTCTTTGGGTGTAAATGGAGTGATTTTTTTGTTCACTTCAAAATTCCATGAAACATCACATGCTAAATCTTTTATCACAGGAAATGATTTCATCGGGTAAACTTTAATTTCTTCACCACTAGAAAAATCATCTAACCTGGTCTTACACATAAGTCGTGGTTTACCATTTACTTCTGCACTACATGAACCACACTTTGCCGCTTTACAATTCCATCTAACAGCTAAATCAGGAGAAATATTTCTCTGAATATAATGAATCGCATCTAAAACTACCATTCCTTCTTCTACAGGTACTTTATACTCCACTTCACTTCCAGTATTTTTATCTCCACGAAAAACTTTAAACGTAGCAATTCGTGCTTTATGCCCCTCACCGGGTAGGTCATGACCTGCATCCATAGATTCTTTTTTTATTGTGCATTCTGCTGGCATGGTGTTTTCCTCTAAGTATGGGCAGGTAAAACCTGTCCTTTCGTTATTTTTTAACCAAATCCTTTTCTTTAAGCAAATCTTGTAATTCCTTTGGCATCTCTGGTAATGGAGATTTTTCAATAACCAATGAACCATCGTTTGATTTTTTAACTATACTATTCCATTTGCCATGTTCAGGATCTGTATTTGGATAATCTATGCGACTGTGTGCTCCTCTACTTTCTTTCCTTTGTAGTGCACATTTTGCAATGGCTTCTGAATATATAATCATGTTTTGTAAGTCATATGCCATGTGCCACCCAGGATTGTACATTCTTGATCCTTCTATTTTGGTTTTCTTAGCTCTTTCTTTAAGAATTTTCAACTGCTCTATAGCATACTTTAAATCTTCTTCTATTCTAAATATCCCAACTTTATTTTGCATTAATTCTTGGAGATCAGTATGAACAGAGTATGGATTTTCACCTTCATCTCTTTCAAAAAAAGAAATCATTTCTTTCTCTGCTAATTTCATTTCATTTTCATCAAGCTTTAGTTTTGATGAGTTTTTCTTTGCATATTCACTTGCATGCAGTCCCGCTCTACGTCCAAATACTAATAAATCAGAAAGTGAATTTCCACCCAATCTATTTGCACCATGCATTCCACCAGCGACTTCACCTGCTGCAAATAGCCCTGGTATAGATGTAGCAGTAGTATCTGCTTCTACCTTTACACCACCCATTGAATAATGGCATGTAGGTCCTACTTCCATAGGTCCTGTCGTTATATCCACATCAGCTAGTTCTTTAAACTGATGATACATGCTTGGAAGTTTTTTCTTTATATAGTCAGCACCTTTATGACTAATATCTAGAAATGCTCCTCCATGTGGAGAACCACGTCCGTCTTTATTTTCCAGATAAATTGATCTTGCTACTACATCACGTGTTGATAGTTCCATTCTTTCAGGATCGTATTTTTCCATAAAACGAAAACCATCTTTATTTTTTAAAACTCCACCTTCACCACGAACTGCTTCTGTTACAAGTATTCCAATCACTCCAGGCGGCCATATCATTCCTGTAGGATGAAACTGAATAAATTCAGTATCAATCAGTTCAGCACCAGCATCATAAGCTAGTATTTGTCCATCTGCTGTATATTCCCATGAGTTTGAAGTGACTTTATATGCTTTTCCTACTCCACCCGTTGCAAGGATAATGGATTTAGCTTTAAAAATCACAAACTTTCCATTTTCTCTCCAATATCCAAATGCACCAGAGATTTTTCCATCATCTTTTAAAAGTTTGGTAATGGTACATTCCATGTAGACATCTATACCCATGTGAACACCTTTGTCTTGAAGTGTTCTAATCATTTCAAGTCCTGTTCTATCACCTACGTGACAAAGTCTCTTATAGGTATGCCCACCAAATGGTCTTTGTAAAATAGTTCCATCATTTGTTCTGTCAAAAAGTGCACCCCATCGCTCAAGTTCTAAAACTCTTTCAGGTGCTTCCTGAGCATGTAGTTGTGCCATTCGCCAATTGTTTAAGAACTTTCCACCTTTCATTGTGTCTTTAAAGTGGACTTGCCAATCATCTTGTTTATCTACATTTGCTACTGCTGCTGCAATACCACCTTCTGCCATTACAGTATGTGCTTTTCCTAAAAGAGACTTACAAACTAAACCTACAGAGGCTCCATTTGTTGAAGCTTCAATAGCTGCTCTAAGACCTGCTCCACCAGCACCAATTACAATGACATCATGTTCATGAATTTCAAAACGATCTAATGTACTCACTTGCAAATCCCATCCTTTTGTTCTCTGTTCTCCTATCCGCTACCCACGATACGCTAATCATATTAATCTAACATCTGTCCAAATTCCCATTGAACAAAGTCTTACATAAAGATCTGCAAAACCAACCATAAAAAGGCTTACCCAAGCCCAAAACATATGATGTTTATTACCACAACTAATTTTTTCATACAAGTTATATTGATAACCACATTTGAAACTATCTTTAAAACCACCAATTAAATGTCTAAATGAGTGGCAGGTTAAAGAGTACATTGTTAATAAAAAAGTGTTTGCTAGTAAAACCAATGAACCTACACCTACTCCAAAATGCCCATTAAAATTGAATGCTTTAATTACATCACCCCATAAGAAACACAAAAGCACACTTGCGCCAAGTAAAAAATATCTATGTAAGTTTTGAAAGATAAGCGGAAAGGCTGTTTCCCCTGTATATTTTTTACACCCTTCACTAACTCCGCAGGCAGGTGGATCCATAAAATAAGAACGATAATATGCTTTTCTGTAATAATAACAAGTCATTCTAAAGCCAGCTGGTATCCAAAGAATTAAAAAAGCTGGGGAAAACTTCCACCAATCCACAACTATAAGTGGTGAATAAAATGGTGATAGATATGGACCATATTCATAATGCTTTCCTTGAAAAGCTGCCCAAGTCGCATAAAATATAAAAGCTCCAAATCCAACAGCATAAACTAATGGCTCAAACCACCACAAGTCTTTTCTCTGAGTTTTACCAAAACTTTCTTTTTCTTTAGGTTTTTCTGTAAGTATTGCTGACATGTATAGCTCTTATCATAAAAAATTATCGTCAAATAAAATATAGTTTTACTAATTATTTTTACAAAACGGAAGAGGAGGGATTCGAACCCCCGGATACCTTGCGGCATCAACAGTTTTCAAGACTGCCTCCTTAAACCACTCGGACACTCTTCCTTCACCTATAGCTTCAAACAAGTTGAAGCTTTCATTGACCGATCCTTTTCATTGGATCGGATTTACCGAATAAATCGGATAAATCCTATACTTGCAAGTGCTATTGATATCCCCTTTCTTACTTTATTTTGCATTATCAATTCTATCAACTTTTTTCTTAGTTGGAGATAGTTTACTAAACAACAATTTTGGTAGTATAAATCTTTGATTTAATGCCATAGAAACCTCATCACTTGTAAATGCAACTTTTTTTGCTGCAGTATTTGCATTGGTTAGTGTTTCTCGTAATTCGTTTTGGATTAATGGATCTGCCCGTAGCTCATCTAATTGTTCAATGATTTTAGTAGCTCTAACTAAGAGTGCATTTACATTTTCAAATGCTTCTTTATTGTTTGCAAGAGTATTAGCATTTTTTAAAGTATCTTTTAAATCTCCTGAAACAGAACTTGCTTGAGTAAGTATTGATTTTAAATTGTTCTGAGTATTTGTATCAGTAGCCAAATGTTGGGCTTTATCAATAGCAGTATTTAACTGATTTACAGTATCATGAGCATTTTCAACTAGTTTCGTTAGCTCTGTACCACTTGGAAGTCCTTTAACTACCTTATCTGTACTTTCTACAACACTATCTGCTTTTTTAACAAGACTTGCTGCATTCGTAGTGATCTCTTGGATACTTTCACCTATAAGTGTAGGATTAATTTGATTTAGTACTTGACTAATTTTTTCTAAAGACTTAAAAGCATCTAAAGCAGGTTCACCAACTATAACATCTCCACTCATTATAAACTCACTTGACATACCTAACTCTATATCTAGATATTTATCACCGACATAGCCACTTGTTCTAATATATATTTTTGAGTCATTCGGTATAGTAATCTTCGGTATTTGAATCCTTGAGCTTACAAGAACTTTATTTTCTTTTGTATCCAAGGTCAAACTATCAACTCTACCAACCCTTAATCCATTAATTCTAATAAAAGAACCTTTAGTTAGACCAATGACATCTTTATAAACCACCGTAAAATCAAGTTGCTTATGTATAGCAAACTCACGTAAATAGGCCCAGCCAAAGATTAACAAGGCTAAACCCGTTATTAAAAACACACCCATTTTTATTTCATTCTTATATTTCATAAATAAAGCTTTAAATTATTCTACCAAGGCAACTGGCATTGGTCCTTTTATTTCTGCAGATACAAACTGCTTTACATAAGGATTATCTGAATTAAAAAACTCTTTTGGTGCTCCATCCCAAACAATCTTACCTTTATATAACATAATAACTTTTTGTGCCGTTCTTTTAATAGTAGAAATCTGGTGCGTAACCACAATACTAGCTACTTTAAATTGGCTGGCTAATTGATTTATATAATCTTCAATTAGTGTGGATAGTATGGGGTCTAATCCTGATGTAGGCTCATCATAAAGTATCACTTCAGGCTCACTTGCAATTGCCCTTGCAAAACTTACTCTTTTTTTCTGTCCACCTGAAAGCTGGTCTGGTAAATAATCATGGTATTTTTCTAATCCTACAAGTTTTAATTTTTCTTTTGCTTTTTCTATCTTCTCTTTATGTGAAAGGTTAGTTTCATGCAGTGCTAAAGCAATATTTTCTGCTACTGTATATGAGTTTAATAAAGCACTGTACTGAAAAACCATGCTTATACGCTTTGCATTAATCTTGATCCTTCCTTTATCTGCTGTTTCTAAGCCAGCAATAATTCTAAGTAAAGTAGATTTACCAACACCTGACGGTCCAACAATTGCAACACACTCACCAGGAACTACCATAAGAGAAACATCATCAAGGACAACCAAGTCATCAAAGGCTTTACTTACATTGTGGACTTCTATTAAATTCATTTTATAAATGCTGGATCAAGTACCTTTCCCACTGAATATACACTGTTTGTTATTAAAAAGTTGAAAAGAAATATTCCTAACATTGCCCAGACTACTGATTTTGTAGTGGTTTGTCCTACACCAGCAGCACCACCAGCTGTTTCCATACCAAAAGTACAGCTCAAAACAGCCACTAAAATACCATTAACAAAGGCTTTTGTTAATGCAATAATTACATCTTTATTTCCAACTACTGCACGAAATGAATCAAAAAACATATATGGATCTAACTGAACATAAACAATAGCTATAATCATTCCACCTAAACTCCCAATATAAATAGCAAAGACTGTCAATAAAGGAGTCATAATCATTGACGCTAAAAGCCTTGGAGCTACAAGAAAACTTATAGGATCAAGTTTCATAATCTTTAAGGCATCAATTTGTTCAGTAACACTCATAGTAGCTATTTCAGCTGCCATAGCACCACCTATACGAGCAGCTATCATGACTCCAGCGACAACAGGACCTATTTCTCTTACTATGGATACGGCCACTGATGTTCCAAGCGAGCCAGTATTTCCAATACCCATTAGTTGTTTTGAGATCTGAAGGGTTAGTGCTAATCCTATAAAAAAACTTACTACTGCAACTACTGGTAAAGTATCAAATCCAAACTTGCTTGCTTGTTCAATAAATTCTTTTTTTTCAAATTTCCCGGTAAAAATAAAATATAAAGCACGAAGAAAGTTTCCAAAAGCTTCTCCTAATTCAATAAGCCAAATAAAAGGCTGTGTTCCTAGTTTTGTAATTGGTGGCATAGATAACAGAACATAAGTATATCTAATATCTTGTTTTGTCTTCTATTCTATTTTATAGTTTTATATAAATATCTTTATAAAAACCTATTTGTATGTAATTATGCTCAATCCAAATAATTAGGTATATGATAAATAAGATATTCCTTTATGAAACACTCATTAGAGATCTTATTAGTAGAACCTGGTATTAAACCATTACCATCAAATTTATTTGATCGTAGTGAAAATGATTTTGTTATTTTTGAATCTGCTAACAAAATAATTGACCCTAAAGCTAAAGAAGATTATTTAAGAAATTCAATTGAATCTTCACCTAGCGTAGCTCCCCTAGCTATTAAAGAATTAATAAGTTTAATTAAAACAACAGATCCTGAATATGCATATGAACTTGCAAAAAAACTTCGTTTTGAAGTTCTTGATTCTCCTGAACCCTATATATTACTTTCAGAACTTGCACTAGAAAATAATGCCTTTTTAGTAGCTAAGTCTACATTAGAAATAGCAAAGTGGCTATCTGTAGAACAATATGCACCATTAAATGAAAAGGTTGATAATTACCTAAAACTAATAACAACAAAAATTAAAAACAAAGAAAAAGATAATTCATCGAATGAAACCTGGAAAAATAAGGAGATTAGTAAAATATGGGTTCTAGTGCTGCTTCACAATGCACTACCAGAAAATTTGTTTGTAAATTACTGTAAAAGACTATTAGATTTATTTCCAGAACAATCTAAAAATTTAGCCATGATTTATGAAGTGATTTCAAGATTAGAAAATAAAAAAAGCATTCAATTGTTTGTTGATGGTTTAGCTTTGAACCAAGCTTTCAATACAGAACAAAAGAATTTATACCTTGGAATGCTGTATCACGACTTAATTGAATTAGATAAATCATATTTATATTTGAATGAAGCTTTAAAGATCAATCCTAATAACAGCTTAGCCAAATTTTATATTTCATTGAATCTATTTTGTGAAAATAAAACAGATGACTTTTTAGTTTCATTTAAAAAGTTACTACCTAAGCAAGCGTTAAGTGAAGATCTCATTAAAGATATCTTAATGAGTCCTGAATCAATGTTTAGTGCAGCATTTCTGATTTTATCTGTTTTATCAGGTTTTAATCTTGAACTTCCTGTACTGAACAATTATAAGGAAATTGCTAATCAGATATCAAGATTGATCTTTAAACTATCTAAAACTCAAACAATAAATGAAATAGATGCTTTAGTAGACAAATTTAACAAATCAAATCTTAATCCAATTGGGTCTTATTTAAATTTATATTTAGTTGAGTTATTCATTAAAGAAGATATGTTAGAAAATGCTAAAAAACTACTTTCAAAATCTACACATTCTGAAAAGCACAGAATATTTTCCTGGATTTACAGATTAGAAAATAATGAAGCCAATGCAGAAAGTGAATTAATTGAATATAGAAAAAAAAGAGAGCTACAAACAAAAGGAAATATTATCTGTAAAGTACTAAGTGTAGACTTCCCTGAAATAATACCTACAACTATTAATGAAACTTTAATGTTATTAAACGACATCCATACAAAAACAGTAGAGTTAAAAGATAACATTGCTAATGAATATGGAATCAATCAAAATACCTGTTTTGAAGCTACTTGTAATGAGTGCTGTAAAAAAACTTTTCCATATATTTCATATGCTGAATACTTATATCTAAAAACCTGGCTTGATAAACAAGATAAAAAATTTCAAGAGCAAATTTACACAAAATCTAAAGAAATAGTTAGCAAATTTAAAGAAAAGTATAAAAAGGATCCACCATTTATACCTGGAAGTGAAAGAAATGCAAACAAGTTTTATCCTTCAGATTTTATCTTTGATTGTCCTGCACTTGCTCCAAATGGCTGCAGTGTATATGAAGCTGCTCCATATATGTGCAAAGTTTATGGTTATACAACCACAGATAGATTTAAGATAACAGGATGTAATTACTTCTCTGAACAGTTCAATAATGCAACGAGTTTAACAAATATAAGAAAAGTCATAGATATAGTATCTTTTAATAAATTTATTAAATTGCTTGATAAAAATTTAATTGGAGCAAGTTATTTTGCCCCAATACCTGTATGGTTTGGGCAAGAGCATAATTTTATGTAGTGCCAGTTTATTTTTATGCAGCTTGTTGTCGTTGTTGTTCTCGCATTTGTTCTTCTTGTCTTCTTCTTACAATTTCTACATTTCTTGCTAGCATTGCTCTTCCTTCATATTCTGCTTGTTTATTTTTAACTTCTTGCGCCTCTTCTGCTTCTTCTTCTGCTGCTTCTTGTGCTTCTTGTGCTTCCTGTTCTTCTTGTAATCTTGTTTCTTCTTTTGCTTCTTCTTTTTGCATTGATGCCGCATGAAGCATATCACTATTCATTTGCTCTCGAACAATACCTTCCATATCATGTTCCATCGCGCTCATTTTTTCTTCATCACTCATAGGCTGACTTGAACCATTAGTATTAGGCTGACTTGAAACATTAGTATTAGGCGAAGTATTTCCTTGAGAACCACTCCTTACAAAAGAATCTCCTTCACTTGGACTACGAGAATCAAGTAAACTATCATATCTTTGCTGTCCTGAACTGCCTTGAGTTAATGGTGCCCTTGATGGTGTAGTTGAAGCTGGGTCTGTAGATGGATGGTCATGATGTCCGTATTTTTCATGAGCTTTCTTAATTGTTTGTTCCATCATTGCCATCATTATATAGCCATTGACCATACTTGCACCTGAAGATAAGCCTGATATCCAAGACATACTTTTGCCTCCATAAATTTATTCTAATTGAACAGTTATAATATACATCTGCTCTATTAAAAGAAAGTAAAGAAAGTGAAACACTTTATTATAAGCAAGTAATTAATTTGTCAAAAGTCGAATTATATACCTCTTTAAAAAATATCTTGATTGTTTTAACTTTCACTTAACTATAAAGATTTATACTAAACACGTATCTTATAAATGAGTAAAACAGGAGGAGTTGAATATGTTTATATTAACTGGATCAGGTGATTTTGCAGTAGGAGCAATAGCTGGACAAAGCCGTGCTGCTGATGCTGCTGCTACGGGGGATCTTCAAACTGCAAGAAGGGAATCACAACAAGCTGGATTCTTTTCTGCTGCTTCTGAACTAGCATTCGCTGGTGAAAAGGAAGCCGTAGGACAAACAAAGAAAACTTTTATTTAAACTAAGACTGGGTTTTCTTAAAAAAATAAAAAGACCTGCTTCTTTTGGAGTAGGTCTTTTTATTTTTTTAAGCCTGTAGAGCTTGCAAACAAGCAGCATAAGAAACTGGCTCCCAACAAACAAGGATTAGTTTTTCTATAGAAGGATTCTTCTCTAAACCTTTTTTTATTTCATTTATTGCTATTGTAGTTCCTAATCGAGTCGGTATATTAAACTTCTCTCCACCTGTACCCATACTAGGAAATGCAACAGTTTTTATAGAGTGCTTTTCAATTAAAGAAAAGCAGTTTCTATAACACTTTGCTAAATAATAGTCCTCCCTATAGTCTCCGCCTTTCCATTCTGGACAAAACGTATGAATAATCCACTTAGCAGATAGTTTATAACCACTTGTAATAATAGCTTCACCAACAGATAGTTTAAGTTTTTTGCATTCTTCTGAAAGTTCAGGTCCTGCAAATAAGTGTGTTTGATTAGGGAGATCCCCTCCATACAATGGATTGTTCTGAGCAGCATTTACTATAGCTTCAACGTTTTGTTTAACTATATCCCCTTTAATAATAGTAAATCTCTTAGTCATAATTTATATCTTCATTTTCTCTTACATCAGTATAGTATAAAACGTTAACCAATTGTTAACCTAAAAAAAGCTTAATTAAAATAAATTAATCAAATGTCCTATCAAATAAGTTAATAAGTTTCTTTGTATTAG
Organism: Candidatus Melainabacteria bacterium; assembly: GCA_023250155.1. Classification (GTDB taxonomy): domain Bacteria; phylum Cyanobacteriota; class Vampirovibrionia; order 2-02-FULL-35-15; family 2-02-FULL-35-15; genus JAHFBD01. The sequence goes on along the minus strand of JAHFBG010000004.1, from coordinate 125,805 downwards.
TGAGGGTTAAATAAAAGGAATAAAGAGGAGATATACCATGGCTGTTAGAGATGTAGGAACAAGATTAGGACAAGCGGACGGAAGATTAGCAGGTAGAGAAAGAAGAATTTCAACAATCCAGCAAAGAGTGGCAGATGGTACAGCTACAAGAGAAGAACGAGAAGAATTAACTACACAGATGAATTCACATGGTTTAGATATGACAGCAAGAGGAATTTTGCAAAAAAGTTTAGCATTTGGAATAAGTCAACTTCAAAAGAGCTTTATAGGTTAAGCTATAGCAATTGGCTAGAGGTAAAGCGTTCAATCACATTACAAAGTAAGGATTTATTCAATCGAAAAACTATGCAGGATTATAAGATTTGTCACGTTTTGTTTTATCAAGATCATCTTTATATGCAGTATATGTTTGCTCAGCTTCAGCACTAAGCTGACCTGCAACTTCTGTTGCGCTTCTAGCGAGTTGAATAGCAGGAGCCATTATTTCATCACTAACCCCAGCCATTGATATTGCTTGAGCAGCTAATGACTGAGCTTGTCCAGCACCTGAAGCATATTTGGGATACATTTGTTGATTAGAAGCACCTCCACTAAATATAAAGCTTAATAGTCCTTGAAGGCTACTTTTAATTCCGTCCAAGATACCCATTCCTATTTTGGGTATATTGGGAGGATTAGCACTAGAATTCTTATCTTTAGTGTTAGTGTTATTGCCATCATTACTTGCAAGACCTAACCTTTGGTTTTGTAATTGCTCAAACCTGTTTTGTAATTGACCGAATTTTTGTTGATCTTGAGGATTACCGTTATCCTTTAAACCATCCATTTGCCCTTGGACAGCATTTAACATTCCTTGTTGTACTTCTCCTACCATTTTTTCCTCTACCATTTTTCCTCTACTATTTACTCAGCTCCCGTGCTCTTTGAGCCTGTCCTTGACTTGCTGCTATTTGGTCTTTATATTCATTATCTAAACGATTTATACCAAGCTTCTTATATACTAGGTTTAACCCTTCACTATGACCACTGGCTAGTTTTGCATCTAAGTCTGAAAGACCAATCCCTTTTTTAGATAATTTGCTTATTTGTTCTTCTAATTGTTTTGCTAGTCTTGCAGAATCTTCTGATTGCTTAAGCAATTCATCTGCTTTTCTTCTGTTTTCTTTTGCTTTATTTTCAAGTGCATCTGCTAAAGAATCTAACTCTTCAGGGGTTGCATTTTTTGGTATAGGAAATTCTAAAACTTGCCCTGGCACTTCCATTGCAGCTTTAACTTCTTCAATTGGATCTTTATTATTACCTAGTTCATTGTTTTTTAATTTATTTGCTTTATGTCTAACCGCTGTAGCCATTGCATCAAAGGCATCTGCAGCATGTAAGTATTCTCTTGCTTGGCTAGCCTTTTCCTTTGAGTCGTTAGAATAGTTTTCACTTTCTTTTAAAAGCTCATTTGCAATTCTTTTGCTTGAATCACTATCTTTATTTAAAAAATTACTGGTGCTTTCTATCTCCGATATAGTTCTTGCTTTTTCTACCCCTTGCACCGTTAATACATCTGTCATTTTATTCTCCTAATTTAAATAAATAAACCATGGCACAATACCAGATAGTGTTAATAAACCATGGCTTAGTTATAAGAAGGTTAAAGCTTAATCCTTATTATGCTGTTTTAGAACTATCCCCAGGATTTAGCGCCTAGCTAAACACTATTAACTAATTCTTAACTAGAAGTCACCATCCTAAATGGAACCCTCTGAGTAACTACCTGTGTTTGGTCTAGCTTTACTCCTCGGGATAAAGCCACTCTACCTGTCCTTGCAATTTCTTTAATACCAAATTTGTTTAAAAGGTGAACAATTGCATTTATCTTCCCCTGATCACCTGTAACCTCAATTATTAAAATATCTTCAGCCACATCTACAATATGTCCTCTAAACAAGTCAGCTATTTGAATTATTTCTGCACGAGAGCTTGGATTTGATGCGACTTTAATCAAGGCTAACTCTCTATCTACAAAACTGCTTTCAGTAAGATCCGTTATTCTAATAACATTTATAAGCTTATGAAGTTGTTTTGTTATTTGTTCAATTGCAACATTGTTTGCATTAACTGTTATTGTAATTCTTGCATATGCAGGGTTTTCAGTAGGGCCCACCGTTAATGACTCTATATTAAACCCACGTCTTGAGAATAGACCAGCTATTCTGGTTAAGACTCCAGATTCATTTTCTACTAATACTGATAAAACTCTTTGCATAGGGATATCGTTGACTTTTGTACCATTTTACCCTGTTCGCATTATTTTATCTCATTAATAGTTAAATTAACCTTAATTTTCCAAACAAGATAATAATTGCCATTTGATAATGATAAAATCTATCTTTAAACTATATTGAGGAATACAAATGACTGAAAAAATACAAGAAAATAACATTATAAATGTTATTAAAAATGATCAAGATTCTAGAAAAGAAAAAATTGAAAATGCTATTCGCGAGATTCTTTCAGCAGTTGGCGAGGATTATGAAAGGTCAGGATTATTGCTGACACCAAGCCGTGTAGCAAGAATGTATTTAGAAATCTTTTCTGGTATAAACAAAGATCCAAAAGATGAAATTACAATTACTTATACAGAAGACCATGATGAAGTTATTTTAGTTAGAGATATTTCATTTTATAGTGTATGCGAACATCATTTACTTCCATTTCATGGCATTGCACATGTAGCTTACCTTCCACAAAATGGGTTAATTACAGGACTCAGCAAAATAGCACGTGTCGTTGAATGTGCATCAAAACGCCCTCAAATACAAGAGAGAATGACTACACAAATAGCAAATGCAATTTTAGAAAAACTAAATCCATTAGGTGTTGCTGTAGTCCTGGAAGCAGAACATATGTGTATGTCCATGCGTGGTATAAAAAAACCAGGTAGTAAAACAGTAACATCAGTCTTAAAAGGAATTTTCCAAACAAATCAAGCCACTAGAGCTGAAGTATTGTCGCTCATTAGAACCTAGAGATTATCAACCAATTTAACAGCACTAACCAAGCTCTCATTTGAAGCTATATTCTTCCCTGCAATATCAAAAGCAGTACCATGATCTACCGATACTCTTAAAAAAGGTAGACCAAGCGTAACATTAACTCCTTCCATGCCAGCTACTGCTTTAAACATAGGAAGTGCCTGATCATGATACATAGAAATATATACATCATATTCTTGTTTTTTATTGTTCAAGTAGTACTGTCCTGCTTTTGCTAATGTTCCATCTGGTGACAAAGGTCCAAATATCTTAATACCTTCTTTTTTAAATTTGTTTATGATCGGAATAATAATTCTTTTCTCTTCTGTACCAAGTTGTTTAGTCTCACCCGCATGAGGATTTAATCCTAAAAGAGCAATTTTAGGATTTTTTATATGAAACCATTTTTTCAGTTCTTTATTTAGTAAAGAAATAAAATTTATTAACTGATGTTTTGTTAGTTTAGAGGAAACATCTTTTAATGGTATATGCCTTGTAAATAAAGCTATTTTAAGATCCCCTGCTATAAACAACATAATTACATTTTCTGGTTTTATATTACAAAACTTAGCAAGAACCTCTGTTTGTCCCTTAAATTTAATTCCTGCATTGTTGATGAGTTGTTTAGAAACTGGTCCTGTTACAAGCGCTGCAATTTTTTTTTGTTTAGCCATAGAAGCTGCTTCTTTCAAGCATAAGAATGAGTGTAGTCCTGTATGTTTTGATGGCACCGATAAAAGCTTTAAGTTTTTATCTTTTAATCTTTTTTTATTTGTCGTAAAAACAATTTCTTTAAGCCCAATTATTATTGGTTTGCTTTTAAATTTCCACTTTTTTAGGGTTTCTAAAAGTATTTCTGGGCCAATTCCTGCTGGATCTCCATATGTTAAACCTATAAAGACTTCTTTTTTCATGTTATTTTATAGCTACCTCAAAGATCTAGTAAGTCTCTCTCTGCTAAGATATAATCTATCATTTTTTCTATCTACCGCCGGTTTTTTCGCTGTGCTCCCAAAACCGGCTTTCCATAGTGCTTCCGGTTTGTCATTCATAACACTTTACAGATTTTACTGAATAAATCAGGTAAAATCTTACCTTGTAAATCATTTGCTTAGAAACATTATGCCAGGTAGGCAGTAACAGTAAAAGAGTAAATCTAAGGTAAAAATTGGAGTAAAAATATGAAAATAGTAATTGAAGGGAAAAATATTCATCTGACTCAAGCACTTAAAGATTATGTTACTGAAAAATTACACAAACTAGAAAATCATTATGAAGGTGTTATCAAAGGACATGATGTAAAAGTTAAATTAAGTGTGTTAAAAAACCCTCGTATTCCTGAAAGCAATATTACTGAAGTTACCATTTTTCTTGATGGAAAAATCATTCGTTCAGAGCAAGCTAGTGAAGATATGTATGCAAGCATAGATCTTGTAGCAGACAAGATTGATAGGCAAATACAAAAATATAAATCAAAACATTATAGAAGTTTCCAACATAAGGAAAAAGCTCATATTAATGCCGAGATGGTAGAACTTACTTCACCAATAGCAACACTTGAAGGTCATGAAGGTAAAATTATTAAATCAAAACGATTTAAACTTCAACCAATGACTCCAGAAGAAGCGACCTTCCATCTGGATCTCATAGAGCATGGTTTTTATGTTTTTATAAATTCAGACACAAAACAAATAAACACTCTCTACCTTAGAAAAGATGGGGACTATGGACTCATAGAGCCATCTGTTTAAGTCGTGCATAAACCTGTTTCTTTGTACTACTAATACTTCCAGAATTATCTATAACATAGTCAGCTAGTTTAGATTTTTTATCTTGTGGCATTTGGGTTTTAATTCTTAAAACTGCATCTTTATGTAAAATTCCTTTTTTTAATAGTCTTTTAAACTGAGTTTTCCTATTACATTTAACACACCAAGTCTCATCATAATTGCTACCCAAGTTGCATTCAAATAGAAGAGGTACAAGTTCTGCTATAACTTTATATTTTTTCTTAGAGTTTCTGTTTTTTTTAAGTCGTTTAAAAACCTCAGGATGAATTATTACTTCTAGCTTTTTTCGTTTTCGTGGATTTTTAAAAACCAACTCTCCTAATAGTTTTTTATTTATATAAAAAGTTTCGAGAGAATATTTATTAACAAATGATTCTCCAAATGCTTTTATGATCTTGTCAGTAGTTTTATTTTTTGATCTTAAAATATCCATTACTATGTCATCTGTATCTATAACATATACTTCTTTCGACTCTAGTATTTTTCCAATCGTGCTCTTCCCAGTACCAAAATTTCCAGTAACTCCAATGAGATATGGTTTATTTGGCTGAACTGTAAGGTTAGCTTTTTTCATATTTTGATAAAACACCAGAGAGTCTTTTAACATTGTATTCTAAGTTTTGTTTTCCATGATAGAGAATTGAACTATATCCAATAATATTTATTTTACTTTTATTCTCTTCTACGCTTGTTATATGAATTATGATTTTATTTTTTGACCTGTCTGTTACAACAATTTCATTACTTACAGTATCAAATGCAGTCAACGACAAATTAAAAGTTTTTATAGTATCTAACAATAACGAGAAAAGCTTATTAGAAGATATATTTAACAATTTTTCAGAAGCTATATCATATTTATTTTCTTTCGTATAAATATCTCTAAAAGCTTTTAACTTTGGTTTTAATTTATTGTCTTTTTGGTTACTTGTTAAAGTTTTTATCTTGGCACTATTTTCTTGATTATCAAAATCTGTACTTAACGACTTCAATAACTCTTTCATTGATGGGCGAGGCGGTATATCTGGTAGCTTTAGTTCCTCTCCAAAGGCACATGAATGACTTTGTGTATAAGTCAAACAAAATATGTAAACAAATAAAGCTACAATAGTTTTTAACTTGCTGTAAGTTTGGTCTTTAAAAAATAGATGCATAGAAGATTAATTCGAAATCCCAAGGGTTACAGTTTATTAGAACTGATGGCCGTTATTGCTATCCTTGGAATAGTCACAGGCTTATTATATGCTTATTCAGACCAAGGATGGAAATTATTTTATCAAAGTTATTCAAGAGGATTATCCCAAGTAAAAGCAAAACTAGCAATAAAAACCATATCAGATGAGCTACGAGAAGCAAACAAAGAACGATTAGCTGTTAGCAAGGGTACTTCATTTGGAGTACCTCTTCCTGATGATGCTAGTGATGGTACCCCATATATTTACTTTACAAAACCAACTTCTAATAAAGGTACTGGTGATGTAACCGGTTATAACTATGTTTTATACTATTTTGCTAAACCTAAAGAAAATCCTTTAGAGTATCAAAACAACTTAACAAAAAGAAAGAAACTATCTGAGAAAGAAAAATACCTTACTTTAAAATACATTAAGTTTTTAAATCAAAGTAAAGTTTATACTGAAGATCAAAGTAAAGCTTGGCCTTTTTTTCCGCCTATACTTGAGCTACGCAAATCTAGACTACCAGAGGATGAAGAATATATAGCTTCATTGGCTACGATGTCTGGCTCCAATGAAGTAAACAATGCACAAGGTCAAACAGTTTCACCTACAAAAACTGCATCAAATACAAATGGACTGCTCTTAGATCATTTTGCCTTATTAAAAGAAGCATCACGAAATATTCCTATCAGTGGAAATTTTGCTGCCAGCTCTTTAACTGAACCTTTTTCATCAACAGATACAAATATTTTTTTAGGACAGGACTACAAAAAAGATAAACCTGTAAAAATAAAAATCATTATTGATCAACCAACACTATTTCTTGGGCTAATGGCAGCAAAAAGTGAGTTTGAAATTGTCGTAACTCCGCGAAACTAACAACCCACGTAGGGAATAGTCGCGACTATTCCCTACGTAAAAATGATATTACATTTGATCTATTAATTTATGGACTTGTGGAATGACTCTAATATGTGGATAAATTTTCAATAGTTCTGACTGAATATTTAGTAAAGAGATTTCTTCGGGTGGAGCTATTCCATTGATTTTAGTTACTGGTTGAAGAAATATTTCTACATTGTTCTTATAATTAGTATTTAAAGCTTTTACAATTTCAATTGATTTCACGAGTTCTTCAAAAGTAGTCTCTTTAGTAAGAACAATCTTTATCCAGGTATTTTTATTTGCATTTAATGAGATTTCTAAAAACTCTTTGTGTTTATCCCATAAAAACCCAGTATCTGCTGAGCTTGGAAGCTTAAAATCCATAGAAATATAATCAATAAAATCTATTATTTTTTTTAGCTCATTGGGTCTATGTCCACCAGACTCAAGATAAATTTTCGTTTTTATTCTTTCTTTTATTTTTGGAAGACAGTATTGTAGAAAGTCTACTTGTAATAATGGTTCTCCACCAGTGAATGATATGCTGTGATGCTCAATAACATTTAGTTTTTCTATTAAGTCAACAACTTGAGTGAAATTAATAGGATTGGGGATTTTATAAAAATCTCTCTGTCCTGAAGTATTTTCAATATTACAAAACTCAGATCTTATTAAGCTATCAGGTGTATCACACCACTTACATCGTAAGTCACAAACACTAAGCCTTATAAAAAGTTGTCTTACTCCAACCAAAGGTCCTTCCCCTTGAATAGCAGAATATATTTCACTCAGATAACAATCTTTATAGTTCATTCAACATAATATTTTACTAGTAACTCATTTATTTTTCTTATAAAAGTGGTTAGCCTTGAGATAACTTACTCTAACTTCTTTGACATACTGTATACTAAAAGCAATGAAAACTAAGGTTGGCATTATTGGAGCAACAGGTTATACAGGTGTTGTTCTTACCAGATTACTGATCAATCACCCAGATATAGAAATCTCTTATTTATCATCTGAACAACATTCAAATAAAAATTATTTTGAAGTACACCCCATGTTTTATGATACTTTTAAAGAAAAATGTAAACCTATAGATGTAGGACTAATTGCTCAAAGTTGTGATGTGGTTTTTTTTGCTACGCCAAATGGTTTTTCTAAAGATTTCTTACCTAAATTACTTGATAAAAATAATAATATAAAAGTTATAGATTTAAGCGCTGATTTAAGATTAGAAGAAACCCTTTCATTCAATAAAAAACATAAATTAAATGTAGTTTATGGACTTCCAGAATTACATAGAGAAGAAATCAAATCAGCACAAATAGTTTCTAATCCTGGATGTTATCCTACTTCTATTCTCTTAGCTCTAGCACCAGTATTAAAAAACAATATAATTGATCCTGACTCTATAATTATTGATTCAAAATCAGGGGTAAGTGGTGCTGGTAGACAAATAAAACAAGAACTACATTTTTGTGAAGTCAATGAATCTTTTTCTCCTTATAATCTTGCAGGTAAACATAGACATATTCCTGAAATAGAGAATGAGTTATTCAAGATCCTCAATAAAAAAATTAATGTTTTATTTTCACCACATCTTTTACCTATTAATAGAGGTATTCTCTCAACTATATATGCAAATTTAACTCCCGATTGCAATAGCTTAAAACAAGATGAAATTCATAAGATCTATAGTGAGTTTTATAAAGATGAGTATTTTGTTAAGGTGCTTAAGGAAGATGTATATCCAAATATTAAAAATGTAAGATATACAAATTTTTGTCATTTATTGCCCTTAATAGACATAAGAACTAAAAGGTTAATAGTCGCAAGTGCCATTGACAATATGGTTAAGGGCGCATCTGGTCAAGCTATTCAAAATATGAATATAGTTTTATCTTTTAATGAAAATTTAGGACTTGATAGTCTGGGGCAAATACCATAAGATAGCCCTATGATTAAAAATTTCCAGGAATTAGTCTCACAAATAAAAACCCAAATACCCATTCAAGAACTAATTGCTGAGTTTATTTCAATAAAAAGAGCAGGGAAAAATTTTGTTGCACTCTGTCCATTTCATAATGACCATCATCCATCTATGCATATAAGTCCCCAAAAAGGGATATTTAAATGTTTTGTTTGTGGAACTGGTGGAGATCTAATTACTTTTTACTCTTCAATAAAAAAACTAAAATGGGCAGATGCAATTCCTGAATTAGCTACAAAATATGGGTTAAAAATCGAATATGAAGATGAGGATTCAACAGAAAATAAAATCAAGAATCAACTGTATGAATTGAACAAGGTTGCTTTAGAATTTTTTAAGAAAAGTTTATTTGATTACAGTGAAGCTTTTAGTTATTTAACAGAAAAAAGAAATATTACTTTAGACACTATAAAAAAATATGAGCTTGGATATGCTCCAAACAAATGGGATGGTTTATTAGATTATTTTATAAAAGAAAAAAATTATACAAATGAGCTAATCATTGCTTCAGGACTATTTGCATCTAAGGAAAATCAAAATGGATTCTACGATAGATTTAGAAATCGAATAATGTTTCCAATCTTTAATGAAAGCAATAATATTGTAGGATTTGGTGGAAGAAGATTGTTAGACAATACCGACGAAGCAAAATACATTAACTCACCAGAAACTTTAGTCTTCAATAAAGGAAACCTATTATACGGATTGAACTTTGCTAAAGATGAAATTAGAAAACTTGATAGTGTAGTTTTAACAGAAGGCTATTTAGATGTTATTACTGCTCACCAATATGGCTTAATAAATACTGTTGCTACTTTAGGAACAGCATTAAGCGTAACTCAAATCAGACTATTGACTAAATATACAAACTCAAAAAAAGTTTATCTTTGCCTAGACACAGATCTTGCAGGAAAAAAAGCTGTCCTTAATATTTCTAATATTTTTAGAGAACCTTCTCACAACTTGTCTTGTGATTTTAGAGTAGTTTCTTCGTTACCGAGTAAAGATTTAGATGAGTCCTTAAAAATAGAAACCCCTGACAAATTAAGAAGAAGATTTGAGGATGCTGAAAAATTAAATAACTTTATCCTTAAAGAGTTAGGTAATAACTACCTCAGCAAGACTAATGACATTGATAAAAACGAGATCTTTAATCAAATCATTGAAGTAATTACAGCAATAAAAGATCCTCTTGAACAAAAGGAATCTATAAAACATACATCTCATAATTTAAACATTGATGAGGAATTGTTAAATATAAAAGCCAAAAATAAATTACTTTACGCCGGAAAAAGATATAAGAAATCAAGAATACAAGATACTGATACAGTTTCCGAAAATTACAAAATGCACTCAACAGAAAGATTTAAGCATGCAGAACTTGAACTCCTCACTCTCTATGTCAGTTCATTTCCACATTCACAAAGTATGAAACAAGAATTAATCAACATAGAATTTGTAGATGAAAAAAATAAGTTAATCAACGATTTTATAGATAATATAAAAATAGAAGACTCACTATCACCACAAGATGTCATAAACCAATTAATACTAGAGTTTAATGAGTACAAAAACATTATGTCTTTAATTTCAGATATTGCATGGAGAATAGAAACTGACAATCAGTCACTACTTAAAAATAAGGATTTAATTCTACATGAAGCAAAAGAATGGATAAATTGGTGGATAAACAATAAGCAAAAAATGAAATCTTATACTGAGCTATTAAAAGATTGTAAAGGTAAAGACCAAGAAACTGAAATTCTAACTAAAATGATGGAGTTAGTAAAAAAAGAAGATTCTAAGAAAAAGAAAAAATAAATATTGCTTAATTGGAGTAAAAGTAAGTTATGAAATTTGCCATTATGTTTCCAGGTCAAGGTTCACAAAAGGTTGGAATGGGCTTAGATTTATATGAAAAAAACAGCTTAGCAAAAGAGATTTTTTCATTAGTTAACAATATAGTAGGTAGAAATATATCTGATGTTTTTTTACACGGACCCCAAGAAGAATTAAACCAAACAAGAAATACACAAATATCTATAGTTACTATATCTGTAGTCTTAAGTATGCTGCTTCAAGAAAAGACTAAAGAAAGAAATTTTGACTTCAATCCTATAGCCTGTTGCGGACATAGTTTAGGTGAATTAACAGCTTTATGGTATTTGAATGTTTTAGAGTTAGAAGATCTATTAAAGTTAGTATCTATCCGTGGTGAATTAATGCAAAATGCACCAAGTGGTTCAATGGCTGCAATATTAAATCTTTCAACCGAACAAATTGAAAAACTTATTGAAAATGCCATTGAGTTAAAAGATAAAGTTGTAATTGCAAATTACAACAGTCCAAACCAAACAGTCGTTTCCGGAAATAAAGAAGCCTTTGAAAAGGGTAAGCTACCTGAATTAGTTAAACAAATAGGGGGTAAAGCAATTATCTTACCTGTAAGTGGAGCTTTTCATTCTCCCCTGATGGCAGACCCAGCAAATAGATTTAACCTTGAGCTTGATAAGGCAATAAAACATGAATTAACACCATTAAACACCTATATTTACCAAAATTATGATGGATTACCAAGTAATAACTATGCAATCATCAAAGAGAAAATCAAAAAACAGATGACTTCTCCTGTATATTGGACACAAACTATTAACAATCTCGTCAAGGACAATGTTACTAATATCGTTGAAATTGGGCCAGGAAAAGTTTTAACTGGGTTAGTACAAAAAATAAATCCAAATCTTGAATGTTTTAATGTTTATGACTTAGAATCGCTGGAAAATTTTATAAATGTCTACGAATCAAAACTACTCAAATTTTCGAAAACTACATAGCCCGCTATTAGAAGGAGCAAAAGATCCTAGCGAGAACGAAAAAAGAAACTCTTCTAAAATAAAAAAAACATACTATAATCCAAATGAAGATAGCCATAATCAAGCAAACATTGATGAAACACTAGATAAAACATTATTTAATCAATCAAAAATTCCTTTATTAACAAGCGATTCAACAAAAATCAATGACAGATTAATTGACTCAATTGAAACAACTCTTAAAGTTGCAAATATCTTTATAATCGGAATCGGTGGAATTTTCACACTATTGGAATTAGTTACTATTTTAAGATCTGTGTATTATGGAGATTTAAGTTTCAATAATGGACATATTACATTTGTTGTTTCATTTATTTTAACTGTACTTGCCAGTATTTTATGTCAGGGATTCATTCATTTGATTAAAACTACAAAATATATTTATCTAAACCTAGAAAATCAAAAATTTCAACTTGAAAAATTATTAAATCTGTACAAACCTACAAACTAAATTGTTTTTTTATTTTTTCAAGAAGTTCTTTAGTTGGAGAATGATCTGGAGTGAGCGAATGAGCTCTTTCTAGCATCGTTATTGCATCCTCTAATCTATTCAATTCCAAGTATAGTTGACCAAAAAAGAAATAAAGTTCTCCATCATAATTATCATGTTGCAATGAATTATTAAAGTGTATAATTGCTTTTTCCAAATCCCCATAGTGAAAGTATGCTAATCCAATAAGCTTTTCACTATGAAGATTGGTTTGTAGCAGCCTCTTTAAATTTTTATTTAGTTGTTCAATATACTCATATTTTTTTGCTAGAAGAAGATGATAAACAGTAAATTCTAAAAAGTGTCTGATTAAAAGTAATGAAGGCCATTTTTTTATTTTTGCTCCTGCAAATAAATCAACTAAAAATATTCCCCAATTACTGGCTGGAGAAGGTTCTGACTTTAACAATATATTTTTTGCCTCAATCAAATTTCCCAATAGAATTAGTGTAAATGCTATGCCTGGCAAATTATCTGCTTTTTCATAAGCTGATTTTGCCAGGTCAAAGTTGCTACACATAAGCTCAATGTCAGCAATTTCCTGCCATTGATTAGTATTTAGCTTTTCTTTTAAGTCTTTGTCATTTAGAATTGATAAAACAATATTGTGTGCTTCACTATATTGCTCTTCATCCAAGCATTTTATAGAGTTAGAGATTAAAATATCTATATCAGTACTAAGCCCCATAAAATACCCATTATGATACAAGAACAAGAAAAATCTATTTATGTACAAAAAATGTTTTCAAATATTGCATCTAAATATGATTTATTAAACAATTTAATGACTTTATCTTGTCATTATAAGTGGAAAGAAGAAACAATAAAATTAGCATTGAAAGAAAATGAATATCCTAATGACGTACTTGACATCTGTACAGGAACAGGTGACCTTGCATTTATTTTAAATAAATATTGTCTAAATCCAGATGTAAAAATCCATTGTGTTGATAACTGCAATGAAATGTTAAATATTGCAAAAGAGAAAGTCCAAGACTTAAAAATAAGCAATATTACATTTGAATCTATGGACACTGAGAATTTAACATTTAAACCAAACTCATTTGACATGGTCACAGTAGGTTTTGGTATTAGAAACTTAGTCAATAGAGAAAAATGTATAAAAAATATTTTCAGTTTATTGCGAGATAAAGGAGTGTTTGCTTGTATTGATTTAGGACATCCAATGAATCCTATTTGGAAATCTATTTTTAATTTTTATTTTTATCATTTAGTTCCAAAGCTTGGGGAGTTATTTGCTAGAGATAAAGAGGCTTATACTTATCTCCCAAACTCATTAAGGTCCTGGTATGGTCAAGAAGAATTTAAAAATCTTATTTTATCCTCAGGCTTTAGTAAGTGTTATTTTAAAAATATTTTTGGTGGTGTTATAGCTATTCATATAGCGGTTAAATAATCACCATTCATAACATCTTTTAAGATATCTATTGTAATTGTCTAAAAGTTCATCCACACTATCCCCTCCAAATTTTTCAAGGATAGCATCTACAAGAACATAAGCAAGCATAGCTTCTAAAACCACTCCTGCTGCAGGTACCACACAAATATCAGAACGCTCAAAATGTGCTTGTGTATTAGTCTTGGTTTTAATATCTACTGAATCTAAAGGTTTTATTAGTGTAGGAATTGGTTTTGTAGCTATAGTACAAAGTATAGGTGCACCCGTAGACATGCCACCTTCAATACCACCAGAATTATTTGTTTTTCTTTTATACCTATATCTATCATTATTCCATTCAGTATCAATATAAATTTGATCATGTACATCTGAACCATAATGAGTGCTTACTGCTTTTCCTAATCCAATTTCTACAGATTTGACAGTATGCACAGACATTAGCGCATAAGCAATTCTCCCATTCAATCTTTTATCCCATTGTGTATAAGAACCAAGCCCAACAGGTACTCCAAGTGCTACTATACGAATCAATCCTCCTAAAGTGTCCCCTTTTGCTCTGGCTTCACTAATAGCAGATTTCATCTTTTCACTTGTACTTGAGTCAGGACATCTAACCTCAGAAGCTTCGGCTCTTTTAAATAGATCTAAATAATCAGTACCTAATGTAAGCTCATCTATTGATTCAGATCCAATTCCTAGTACATAGCTAACGACATTTATATTTAATTTTTTTAAGAGTGTTTTAAAGACAGCACCAGCAGCAACTCTACTTGTAGTTTCTCTAGCACTTGATCTTTCTAATACATTTCTAACATCTTCATGAGCATACTTTGTAGAACCTGCTAAATCAGCATGACCTGGTCTTACACGTGAAACATATTTTGATTGAATCTTTTCTTTTATTTCAGGATTTTCAGTATCAAGAGGCACAGAAGACATAGGTACTTCCCAGCTCTTAAAGTCATTGTTTATTATTTTCATTGATATAGGACCACCAATGGTTTTACCTAACCTAACACCACCAGTGAATATCACTTGATCTTTTTCAATCTTCATTCTTCCGCCACGCCCATATCCACCTTGACGTCGGGTTAAATCAGGATTTATATTTTCTGGTAATATTTCTAAATTCGATGGAATACCATCAACAATAATATTTAATTCAGGTCCATGAGATTCACCTGCGGTAAGAAACCTTATAGACATAGTGGTCTAACCTTTACTAACCCAGCGTAAAATATGCTTCCAACCATTTAAAAATAATATTCTTCTATCTAGTGCTTCTTCAAAAAAAAGTCTATCTTGTACTGAAAGGTTAGGGTTTTTTAATCTTAGTCTTAGAGTAGAAACTCGTTTTGAGTCACTTGAAATCTGCCTTTCAACATATCTGTAATTAAACCCTCTTCTTCTTCTTGGTCCTTCTCCTTCAGTCTCAGGTTCAATCTCTTCTTTTTCTTCTTTTTCTTCACCATTTCCATTAACATCTTGTAGAGGATTTAAGTCTTCTTGTTCTTGTAAATCGTTTTGTATTTCAGCAACTTGTTCTACTGTAATAGACTCAGCACTAGAATCTATCTCTTGGTTAGACTCAGCATCAAGCGGTTTAACCTCTTGTAGTTTTTGAGTTTCATCAATCTCATCTAGTATATGTTTGGTGGGTTCTTGTGATTTCAATTCTTTTATCTCTTGAATAGACAATCCATTAGCTCTTAATTTAGCTATTTCAGATACAGCTTGAAATACTTCTTTAGTAATTAAAGCTTTATTTCCAGATCCTTTTACAGCTCCTAAATCAAAATCTTTTATATACTTTTTAACCGTTGATTCTGAAATATCTAGCTTAGTTGAAACCTCTTTAATAGTTATTTCTTCAGATTCAATATTTTCATTTTCTTCCATAATGTATTATTTTAACCTTATTTAAGCAATACCCATTCATTATACCAAGTCAGTAATTTATGTAAACAAGAGAATAACACTATTAGGACTTACGCATTTTTTGGCTCACCCCATACCTTTCGCTCCACTTGTATGATTAGCGCTTCCAGCGTTCTGCTACAGGTATAAGGTTCACTTTTGTGTAAGTCCTGATTATAATATAACCAATGAACCACAAAAAACAAAGTAAAACAATTCTGGAAACTTTTCAAAACAATCATAAAAGAGACTACACTATTACCATTCAATGTCCTGAGTTTACCTCAGTATGCCCAAAAACAGGACTTCCTGATTTTGGAACCATTGTTATTGAATACATGCCTGATAAAAAATGTATTGAATTAAAATCATTAAAGTATTATCTTTTGAGTTATAGGAATAAAGGCATATTTTATGAATACATCACCAATAAAATTTTAGATGACTTAGTAGACATTTTAAAACCAAAACAAATTACTGTTAATGGGAGTTTTACCTCTCGTGGTGGTATTTCTACTACTGTTAGTGCAAAAGAGACGTTGCATGCAACGTCTCAACAAAAATCTTAAGGTTGGGGTGCTTGATTTAAAGCAACTGCTGGATTGTTTGCTTCTTTAAACTCAACATAGTCACTATCGGTTGGGAAAATACTATTAAAACACAGTTCAACTGGATTCACTACAGAACAAACATAGGTTCCATTGTCAATGTTTTGTTTCACCTTCTCATATACTCCTCTTAATTCAGCTAATTTATCATTGATTCCTTTTCTGGTAGTACCACTTGCATCTTGATATTTATTTAATATATTCTTTAGTTCAGTTATAACCTCATCTTTATTATTTCCACGTAAGCCTAATCCTGCTACTAGAGACTGCCTTACAATAACCATATTTCTTTTACTTGCATCATCTAAAGTACCGTCTTTTTCTTTGGTTTCATTTTCCAGGACATATTCAATAGCTCTAGTTAAAACCTTTATGTTTTGAAATCCTTTTTCAAAGTTTCTTAGTTTATCCCATGCTCCTACATTAGATGGTCCTTGTACATTTGTTTTCAAAGGCTCTAGTTCAGTAATCAAATTTCCAAATTCACTTTGAACTGAGTTTTCAGAATTATGTTCCTTTTTATAATATCTTGCTGCTGAATAAACAAGATTAAATTCATCTGGCAACAATTTAAACAATTCACAATTTCCATTTATAACCTCATCATCTTTCATAATAGAAGTTGTAAGCTTATTGCTGAAATCTGTTGCTGTCGGGGTACTTGGAGTTGAACCAGATATATATCCTATTAATATTGCTAGTCTATCCTTATAATTATTTAATGAGATAGGTGAATTTGTTCCAGATCCATTGTCTATGGTGATTTCAGCACCACCAGTGTAACCATTAATAATATTTTTAAATTCAGCATCTGTCCATAAGTTAAATGCTTCTTCTGCTCTTTGTCGCAAATTGCTATCTGATAAATTGTTAGTTAGGTGTTGTGAAATGTTTAATGAAGGATCTAGGTTTGAGTTTATCCATGGAACTGTATTTGAAAGCTTTGTCTCAAGTGGCTCACTTACTTTAAAATGAGCATCAGGAAGATCCACTGCATCTCTTTCTTTGCCAGACTGTATAAGATCCCATATTCCTTTTCCTGAAAGAATTAGACCACCAATCATTGCAATTTTTGATAGCCAGTCTGCTGAAGTATTGTCTTTAAAAAATGTAGAACCAACTGCTCCACCAACGATACCAGCTAAACCACCAAGAAAAGAAAAGATACTAAGGGAACGACCTCCAATACTAGTCAAATAATCTCCAACTGTAGACATAGCATTATATGTCTTAGTTCTAAGATTATTATTTCCTCCTTGTTTGAGGTATCTATTCAGGCTTGGAGCTTTTAGTGCAATTGTTGGTATTGTAGTCATAAAATGTTTTTTTTATTAAAATATTAAAAATACAGAGCTTTATATTAAGGTTTGAAATGATTTTTTAACTTGATTCAACCTCCTTTTTTTAATTTTAGTTAACAAAAAATACTTGTTATTTTTTTGCTACTGCTGTTGCTGGTACTGGTGGTTTTGGAGCTTCATCTCCTCCACCAAAGAGCCATCCTAAGCTAGGAAAATAAGATAGTACTGAACCACCTAATAATAATCCACCTATTGCTGTTAGTATATTTTTTCCTTTACCTTCTTCTTCACCAAAAAACACTGAGCCTGCTGTGATTAATACACCAATACCACCAAGTATAGCTGCTCCCCATTTTTTCCAGCTAAAACCTTCATCTGCTGGAGGTGGTGTGGTAGGTTTTTTAGGCGCTGCTGGTGGTGCTGCCGGTGCTGCTTGCGGTGCTGCCTGAGGTGCTGCTTGCGGTGCTGCCTGAGGTGCTGCTCCTGGAACCACTCCTGGTGCTGCTCCTGGAACCACTCCTGGTGCTGCTCCTGGAACCACTCCTGGTGCTGCTCCTGGAACCACTCCTGGTGCTGCTCCTGGAACCACTCCTGGTGCTGCTCCTGCCAGTGCTTGTTGTGCAGCAAATACTGAAGCTGCGGCTTCATTTACCTTAGCTAACTCTTCTGGTGGAAGAGCATCATGAGCACCTTTTAGCTCTTGGTTTTCTCCAAGTACTTTAGTTAGTTCAACTTGATCTTTAATACCTAGTTCTTTTACTTTAGCTGCAAACTCTGCTGCTGTTTTGATTTGTGCTGGTGGTACTGTCGTCATTGGTTTTCCCCTTCTTTAAAACAGTTATAATCTTACTTCTAACTGTCTTGGTTTGTATTTTATCTTTTAATAACCTTCTTTTTTATACGATTCTTTAATCAGAACTTAACCGCTATATACTTACACTTTACTAAATCTTAACTTTTGAAGTCAAGAGCAAATCGAAAGATTTTGTTAAATCTTTTCTCATACAATTTTTTTTATGTCCTAAGGTTAAGAAAAAAGCGTTACTACCTACCGCTCGTTTCGCACGAATGCTCAACTCGCTCTTCTTTCACCTCGCTTTTTGGTGAATAAATCACACAAAAAGCTTAGTTATGCTCTTATACACTGTAGCTAAGTAGTAACAAAAAAGCTTTTATTAGACCTTCTGTACTAGCTTGTTTTACAATCATTCATGTAAGTTAAGAGGTTAAGGAAATTGGTTAAGAACTTCAACTTGAAAAAAATTGTTTATCTGGGCATTGGTACAAATAAAGGCAATCGTGAAAAAAATATATCACTTGCATTAGAACTTCTCAGTGAAAATCCACAAATAGAAATTTTAAAACTATCTAATCTTTTAAAAAACCCTCCACAAGAAGGAGTAAAAACTGGTTATTTTTTAAATGGTGCAATTAAAATTTTAACCACCTTAACTCCACAAGAACTACTTAGGCTTTGTAAAACAATTGAACGAAAGCTAGGTAGAAAACAGAGGCAAGAGGCAAGAAGCATGAAGCAAGAGGCAAGAAGCAAGAAACAAGAAAAGAAAATAAACAAACCAAGAACAATTGATCTAGATATATTGTTTTACGGTGAAGAGATTATAGACACAGATGAACTCGTAATTCCTCACCCAATGATAGCTAAAAGATATTTTGTTTTAATTCCACTTTTAGAAATTGCTAAGAGTTTTATTCATCCTGTTTATGAAAAAAATATTCGTGAACTTTATAGTGAGTATTGTGAAGAACTAGAAATAGCGTAGAGCGTATAGGAGGAACTTGATAAATACTTTAAAAGCAGTGATGACTCCAGAGTAACTTTGCTTCTGGCTTACTAATACTAAAATCAGGAAGCATTTTTTCTTCCATATAATAAATCTTAAATGTGTTTAACCGACTTCCTCCTGTATGAGTTGAGTTCCATTCACGACAAATATATCTTCCAAAATAGTTAAATTGTTTTGTACTATAATGATGCCACAGGTATAGTAGATAAGTGTTCCAACGATATGACTTATATAATTGAGATGGGATCTTTGGTTTTTCCCAAGTTATGGGTTCTCCATCCTTAATGATGTCACTTTCTGAACCATCAAGTAATTTACCAGGGATTACATACCAACCACTAGTTTTAAATGGATATGGTGCAAACATATCCCAGCGTTGATTAATCCCCAACATGTTTCCAATAGTCCAAAAAGAAGTTGGTATTTTAAGTTGTGGATTTATAGTCCACAAGTTCCAGATTAATATATAAATGAAAAAGAATGCGGCAAGAACATTCTTGGAAAAGGGGCTAATAAAAGAAGATTTGTTAGTTTGATAGCTTTGCTTGGGTTTGAATAATAATATTTGTTCAAATTGATGTTTGAAATATGAAAGTATTTTTTTAGATAGACTCCCAGGTAAAAATGGAACTATTGCTACTGTAGAAATCCATGGAAAAATCCCTAAAGAAAGAAAGAATCCAAAACCTGCTTGCAATAATAAAAAAAGAGCAATAATAATAGTTCTAATTTGTTTTGTATAAAATGGTATGAAAAGAAAAATAGGACCAAGAAATTCAAATAAAAGTACACAAGGTGTTAATAGTTTTAAAAGAGCTGGAAAATGACACAAACACAGACCAAGCGATGTACTATAGTGATTATTCATAAGAGCATAAAAAATTGCTGTTCCATTGGATCTCCACTCTTCTCCTGTCTTAAGAAGAGCCGTAACAATATAAACAAAACTTATTTGTAATAGTAGTGCAACTGAAGCAGCCGAATAAGCATATGAATACCTCTCTTCTTCTTTTTTATGCATAGCACCATCTATAGAATACTTTGCTCCTAAAGGTAAAAATAAAGACCAGAAAAGCAATACTTTCAACAACTGATCTCCACAATAAAAAACTAAAGGATTTCTGTTTATTAGCGACACATACAAAAACCAAGAAAGTAAGGTTGAAATAAATGTTTTATAACCTATTAAAAGCATAAATGCAAACACTACGGCTGTTAAAAATAATATCGATTGAATAAATGTCGTGCCACTAATAAAATGAATAGAGAGCTGATACTGATTTATAAAACTATCAATGGTCAGACTCCTTGGCAAAACACCATCATCTGTATAAAAAGCTTTCAGGTCTCTTGAGCGTAGAATTAAATCTATAATGATTATTAATCCTAAACCAATTCGAAAGAGTGCCAGTGAATGAAGATCTATGCTAAAAATCTCCTTAGCTTTTAGCTGTAGAATTTCTTTAATTTTTATTATATTTAGTTCTTTATCCATTATAAAAACATTAAGCTAACTATTTTTATTTTAGCTTGCATTTTATTGTTGCATAATAAAAATAAAGTTTCATTTTGTATTTGTTATGGAACTGGAACAGGACATGCTGGTAATGCTTGGAGAGGAATTAATTGTGCTTTAGTTGTATTAAATGGTCCACAAGCATTAGTAAAAAATGGGATTTGAAGAGGCGCTCCTAAAGTGACTGTACTCTCAAATGTAGCATTTGTAAGATTAGTCTCATTAAAATTATTACCAGCTATATGTGAAGTTTGAAAGTGTGCAGAATCAAGATTTGTTCTGTATCTATTAACTCCAGTATTTATTCCGCTAAAATTTACACTTGGCATATGATTATTGTTAAATAGTGCATTCTTAAGATTAGCACCTCTAAAAAGTGCTCCAGCACCTGCTAAGCTTGTTAATCTTGCATATGTAAAGATTGCATTAGTAAGGTTAGCACA
The DNA here is from genome assembly GCA_023250155.1 of Candidatus Melainabacteria bacterium. Taxonomy (GTDB): domain Bacteria; phylum Cyanobacteriota; class Vampirovibrionia; order 2-02-FULL-35-15; family 2-02-FULL-35-15; genus JAHFBD01. Next base: position 104,557 of record JAHFBG010000004.1, on the reverse strand, counting down.
GTTAAAGTTAACAGGAGTAGTTTTACTAGGAGAGGCAGCTCCATTACCTAATAGAGTAAAATTCCAGAAGCTATTACCAGTAAAATTTATACCTGATAAATTTAATCCTTTTACATTATCCAAATAGATGTTAGTGAATTGATTAAGCCCAGAACCAAGGGTATTATTATAAGCTGTTAAAGTTACTATTGCTGCATTAAATTTAGCTATGTTTGGAGGAACTTCATTTAATGCATTATTTAGATCATTGTGAATATCAAGTCTAGTTGTACTTAAAGATGTTCCATGGAAATTTATAACTTTAACTTTAGGTAACCCACCACCATTATTACATTCAGGTACAGTGTTTGGAGGAGGTAAAACTCTATCAACTATGCCGCCAGCTCCAGCAGCTCCAGCTCCAGCTCCACCAGCTCCAGCACCACCAGCTCCAGCACCACCAGCTCCAGCTCCGCCAGCTCCAGCTCCGCCAGCTCCAGCTCCACCAGCTCCAGCTCCAGCACCACCAGCTCCAGCACCACCAGCTCCAGCTCCAGCTCCGCCAGCTCCAGCTCCGCCAGCTCCAGCTCCGCCAGCTCCAGCTCCGCCAGCTCCAGCTCCGCCAGCTCCAGCTCCACCAGCTCCAGCTCCGCCAGCTCCGCCAGCTCCGCCAGCTCCGCCAGCTCCAGCTGGGCAATTCACACAACCACAAATTTTAGTACCTACTTCATCTGTTTGAACAGATGCACAAGAAAGCCCTATAGGACAAGCTCCTCCACAAGTAGCTCCATCACCATTACAAAAAGGAATAGCAACACATAAACAATCTGCTCCACAAGCAGTTTTATCTGCATAAATAGCTTTACAATTATTATGAGGTACAGTTAGATCAATAACTCCATTATGATCACATTCTTCACCATCTTCTTCTATACCATTTCCACAAACTGCACCACCACCGCTAAGCAAAACACATGAACAATCTGCTCCACAAGCAATCTTATCTACATACATAGCTTTACAATTATTGTGAGGTACAGTTAGATCAATAACTCCATTATGATCACATTCTTCACTATCTTCTTCTATACCATTTCCACAAACTGCACCGCCAGCTCCTGCACCACCGCCAGGCTTACAAAGACAATTACCACCATCCTCAGGATCTAATTGGCAAATCTCGCCAGCATTAGGACAATCTCCATCACAAGCTGGTGCAGTAAAATTACAAGGTGTACCACCACCTGCTCCAGCACCACCAGCACCAGCACCGCCTGCTCCAGCACCACCAGCACCGCCAGCTCCTGCACCACCGCCAGGCTTACAAAGACAATTACCACCATCCTCAGGATCTAATTGGCAAATCTCGCCAGCATTAGGACAATCTCCATCACAAGCTGGTGCAGTAAAATTACAAGGTGTACCACCACCTGCTCCACCACCACCGCCTGCTCCAGCACCACCGCCTGCTCCTGCACCACCGCCAGCTCCAGCTCCAGCTCCGCCAGCTCCAGCACCACCAGCTCCAGCACCACCGCCTGCTCCAGCACCACCGCCTGCTCCACCAGCTCCATCTGGTACACAGCAAAATACAGGACTACCATTTATAGGATTAGGAAATCCTTGAATAATATCTCCATCATCACAATCAGGAGAAGGTTCATAAGCACCAAGACCAGCTACATTATCATCACTACATTGAGGAGTCCCACATGCACATACACCACCACCTAAGTTTCTACAAAGTTGATCTTTGTTACAAGCACCATTTCCTTGAGAACAATTGCCATAAATACTACCGTTACATGGAGTAGGACTTGGAGATCCTATAGCAAACGGAGATCCTATAGCAAAAGCCTCAGCAGAAAGCAAAAGATCATCTTTATTAGATGTGATATTGTTATGTGATTTAAAAAATAATTGATTTGCTAAAGTTAGGGCCAACACTATTAAAAATATAAAATTAAAATTCTTAAATAGTCTCAAGAAATCTCTCATAAATCAATTCTCCTAAATATAGTGGTACCCTAGATGGGTATATTCCCCCCCCCCTATAAGGTCCAAACATTAAAAAGATAAGATCCACTTAAGGACTTATGGGGATGGCTCTATTTAGAACTTAGCGTAGAGCGTTTAGCGTATAGTAGAGAACAAGAACATAAAAATAGCGTAGAGCATTTAGAGAGAACAAGAACATAGAACAATCCTCAGTTCTCTGTTCTCCTATCCGCTATTTTTGGCTTGAAGAGGTGGTTGACATGCTCTCCATTTTCGGCGATAATAGAGTGCATGCAATACATAGCAAGATTATTAGAAAAAGAGGTAGAACGAGAAATAAAAAGAGGGAAAAGTATTTTACTTCTTGGCCCAAGACAAACAGGAAAAACAACTCTTATTAAACACTTTGGAAATGACTTATTCCTTTCACTTATAAGACCTGATATAAGACAACGCTATGAAAAAAATCCGGAGCTTCTTTATTCTGAAATTGAAGCTTTATCTACTGAACAAAAAAGGAGGAATCCTTTAGTTATTATTGATGAAGTACAAAAAGTACCAGCAATACTTGATGTAGTTCAAGACATTATTGACAATAAGAAAGCAAGTTTTATACTAACAGGCTCATCAGCAAGAAAACTAAGAAGAGGACCAAATGTAAATCTACTCCCTGGAAGAGTAATTGCATCTAGGCTTGATCCTTTAGTGCTTAATGAATTAGATTTATATAATCTAAATGAGCTAATAATATATGGTTCTTTGCCAGGCATACTTTTAACCAAAGATACATATGAAAAAGAAAAGGAACTAGAGTCCTATATTACGACTTACTTAGAAGAAGAAATAAGAGCAGAAGCTATTGTTAGAAATTTAGGTCCTTTTGCTAGATTTATAGAGCTAGCTGCTTCTGAATCAGGAAATATTATTAACCTAAGAAAATTATCTCAGGAGATAGGTGTTTCTCATACCACTATTGCTTCTTATTATCAGATTCTTGAAGACTGTTTAATTATTGAAAAAATTGATCCTATTATTAAAAGTAAAACAAGAAAAAAATTAACCCGGTCACAAAAATATTTATTTTTTGATTTGGGAGTAAGAAGGGTCGCTGCAAGAGAAGGAACAAAACAGCCAAAAGAAATGCTGGGCAAGCTATTTGAGCAGTTTATTGGACTTGAACTTATAAGATACTCAAGGCTTTCACATAAGAGAGCAAGAGTTTTTTTCTGGCGTGACCCTGATGGACCTGAAGTAGACTGGGTCTTAGATGTGGAAAATACTTATATTCCAATAGAGATAAAATGGACAGATTCACCCACAAAATCAGACATTAAACATTTAAAAGTCTTTTTATCAGAATACAAGAATACAAAACTTGGTTATTTAGTATGCCAAACACCAAGAAAACTTAAACTTGATGAAAATATTTTTGCCATTCCATGGCAGGAAGTTAATAAATTATTGCTCTAAGACTAAATTTTGTTGTTTTAAATTTAAGACAATCTATTTATATACATACACACCCAAAATTATAATTTTCTGGTGTTCTCCACATTTTTAATCTGCTGTTGGTGGGATCTAGGCAAGGTTGACTTTGACATTGAGCAGAACAATTTTGAGTCCCTGCTGGTGAAAGTGGGCGATAACAAAGAGAAGCAGGTAAATGACAAAAACAATTTAGGTTGGCATTACTTATAGGAGTTCCGTCATTAGGATGACCTAAGCCACATTGGAAACCGTTATTGTAGGCTTGTCCACAAGGAAGGCAATATTGTCGTGCAAAAAATCCTGAACCAAGAAGACCAGTTCCTGTGTATAGACTGCAAGAAGGAGCACCGTTAGTACAATTTATTGGTACTGCCATTACATTAGTACCTACGCTACTTAAAACCAACACTACTAAAAATACAAAGATAAACTTTTTTTTCATAAGTCAATTCTCCTATTCTATTGGTTCTGGACATGTTTCATTACAGTTTCCTACCTCTGCACAACATCCACCACCATTACAACAACTTGTCCCATCGCCATCACATACTGCACAAACATCAGTTACTTTTCCACTATTTGGTATACCATCACAGCCTAGACAACTTGTCCCATCACCATCGCACACATTGCATACATCAAATACTTTTCCACTATTTGGTACATTACACAGCCTAGACAACTTGTTCCATCACCATCACATACTCCACAAACATCTGTTATACCATCACATTCAGGAAGGGAGCTAGGAACAGCCTCAGCAGAAAGAAGAAAACTATCTTTTAAGGTATCATTGTGTGAATTAAAAAATATTTGGTTTGTAATGATTAGGGACAACACTACTAAAAATATAAAATTAAAATTCTTAAATAGTCTCAAGAAATCTCTCATAAATCAATTCTCCTAAATATAGTGGTACCCTAGATGGGTATATTCCCCCCCCCCCTATAAGGTCCAAACATTAAAAAGATAAGATCCACTTAAGGACTTATGGGGATGGCTCTATTTAGAACTTAGCGTAGAGCGTATAGCAGAAGTAGCGTATAGCGTAGAGCGGATAGTAGAGAACAAGAACACAGAACAATTCTAACAAGTTCTCTGTTCTACTAAACGCTATCCGCTAAACGCTAATTCTAAGTTCTTAACTAAATCAGAGATTTTACCTGGTTCACAAATTGTAGAAATTATTCTAAGGTTAATGATGATAAAAAACAGGAGGGGGACAAAATTAATGAGTACAACATTAATTACAACAGAAACAATTGAAACAAAGATATTTTTTGTCCGCGGTAAAAAAGTAATGATTGATACTGACTTAGCCAAGCTATACAAAGTACAAACAAAGGTTTTAAACCAATCTGTCAAAAGAAATATAAAACGTTTCCCTGAAGATTTCATGTTCCAGCTCACTAAATACGAGATGGATGAACTGGTCACAAATTGTGACCGGTTCGAAAAGCTAAAACACTCAACATCCTTGCCTTATGCTTTTACAGAACAAGGAGTTGCTATGCTTTCCACTGTTTTAAATAGTGAAAGAGCTATTAATGTAAACATCCAAATTATGCGCACTTTTACCAAGCTAAGAGAAATGATTGAAAGCAATAAAGACTTAAAAAGAAAATTTGATGACATGGAGAAAAAATACGACACACAATTTCAGGTTGTGTTTGAAGCCATAAGGAAATTGATTGAACCTGAAATAAATCCAAAAAGAAAAATAGGATTCTATGTGGCAGATGAAGAGGTAAAAAACTTGAAAAACTTTAAAGGAGTAAAATTTTATGATGAACAAGAATCATCATAGAATTTGTACCTTGTTCTACGTTCTTGTCCTCCTATACGCTAAACGCTATGTTCTAATGTGACCCAATTAACATAAGAAATTGAGCTAATGCTGTATGAAGACTTGAATATAAAGAAGGGTTTAGTTTAGGAAGTCTGTATCTATTATGAATATCAAGCCTAATAGTAGGTACAGAAAAATCCTCAAACAATAAATGGCTCATTGTTTTTGTATTCTGTGAAGTAATTTCTGGGAAATCATACCCAATTTCTTTAAAGTCTTTTAGTTTTAACATACTAACAAGAAGGTTTAAATACTCTGTCTTTGTAACTAATGAGCTATTATTCCAGCTTGTAATAAAAAAATCATAAGGACTATTCCAATCTTCTATTCCATGGAGATTAAGAACTAATTTTATGTCTGTCTTTTTTATAAGTTGGGTTAAACAAGATACATATGGTGAACCTAAGTAATGAACAGGATCAGCAGCTGTACAATAAGAACTAATTAAAGTGTGACATCCAGTTAGTTTATGCAATAAAACAGCCATTGAACCTGTATATGACTCAGGAAAATATAGTGATCCATCTTTAAAGTATGCTGTGGCATGTGGTGCTAAAACTAAAATAGGAAGTGTTCCACCATAGTATTCAAAATCATGTTCACCTTCTGGGGGATATTGATCAGCTCTACGTTTTAGATGTGATTCAAATTGATCAGACCACGTAATAGTATCAAATGCTAATGGTTGATGAATAAGATAATCAAGGGCTTCTTTGAGCTTACCGAAACGTGCTTCAGAATGAAACATCACCCATGGACTAAATGGTTCATTACCTACTACAACTACTTGTTTTCCCTGTCTGTGTGCATAAAATATTTCCATGGGAGAAGATTCTGTCGCCTGCAATAGATTTGCTAAGAGTGAATCAGCTCTGTCAATCAATGCTAGAGAATGTTTAATAGTAGAATTAGAAGCAAATTCATCTACATTTTTTATAAATCCTGATATATCAAGATCAAGAGGATTTGCTACAGTAATTCCAGATTGAATAAATTTACTTGCAGCATATGCTTTCCAATCAGCTGAAATAGCTAAGCTTGGATCAACTAAAGGTTGATTGGAAGGACCTGATAAATAAACTGATGTTGGCATAGTTGAAATATGGAAAACCCTATTGAACTTTAATTTAAATTAATATATTACATTATTTTAAGTTTGAATCATCTCTATCTACTATTATCGACCTATTTAATTTTATATATACCACTTTTTAAGAAATTTTGGGTATGTAAAAGATTAAATAAAGGTTTTTAAGTAGAAACTTTACACAATTAAGGTTGGAATGAGTTAAGAAAAAGATAAGGAAACAAATTATGTGGGAGTTCTTTAATCATCATCATCAAAAGAGAACATATCAAAGCTGGCAAGAATGCAATACCAGAGACTTATTCAAAGACTTAGTTATCGTTAAAGAAAACATCTCATACATAGATCCTGAAACCGAAGACTTTGCACTGACTGGGAACTTATTAATTGACCTATATGAAATATCAGAAGAGTTAGAAAAAAGATTACTACTTTCTTAGAACTGACTTGTGTCATTGCGAGGAACGTAAGTGACGAAGCAATCTCCAAAACGTTATTAGATTGCCACGTCAGCTCTTTCAGCGCCTCCTCGCAATGACATAATGCGATTTACTTAACGCTTCTAATAAATTATAATTTTCCTTATGCAAGTCTTACTTGAAGAAGAAAGTAAAACATTTAAATCAAAAGTCAATGATTTTATAAAAGATTATTTTACTAATAAAGAAATCAATTTAAGAGACTTATGGAAATCACTATACAAAGATTCTTTTATCAGCCCAGGCAATTCTTTGCTAAAAAATATCTTACTTACTGAAGCCTTATGCAAGCAGAATCCTGGAATTGGTTTATTCCTTTTAACTGAGTTTGCATGTACTGAAATCATTAAAGCTTTTGGAGATAATGATATTAAATCAAGCTATTTAGACAAGCTCTATACAGGTGAAAACATTAGTTGTTTTTCTCTTACAGAACCTAATGCAGGTTCTGACGTAACCATGATAGAAACTACTGCTCAGAAAAAAGATACCATGTGGCTCATCAACGGGCATAAAATTTGGGCAAGCAATGGTTCAATATGTGATTTTATAATTACTTTTGCTCAGACTAAATCTTATAAAGATAAAACAGGTGTCACTTGTTTTGTAATTCCTACAAATTCTAATAACATCCAGGTGTTAAAAGACACGCCAAAACTTGGTGTTAAAATCACACCTTCAAACGAAATATTAATAAAAGATCTTGAGATAAGTGAAGAAAATCAAGTAGGGAATATTGGAGATGGAATAAAAATTGCTCTTAGTGCTATTAGTATTGGAAGGATTTATTGTGCAGCTCAAGCAGTAGGTTTACTTGATGGAATTCTAAATGAATGTATTAAACATAGCACTAAAAGAAACCAGTTTGGAAAATCTATTTCTGAATATCAGGCCATTCAGTGGTATATTGCTGACATGACAAAAGATCTTGATGCTGCTAGACTCCTTCTCTATAAAGCAGTTTGGGCAAAAGAAAATAGTCCAAATGAAGTCAATAAGCTAGGAAGCATGGCAAAATATTTCTCTACAAATGCTGCTCAAAAACACTCTAGCAATGCAGTTCAAATTTTAGGCGGCTCTGGCTTACTTGAGTCATCTTATGTAGCACAAGCTTATAGAGATTCAAAGGTTTTGGAAATATATGAAGGTACAAATGAAATTCAAAAGCTTGTAATTTCAAAAGAACTCTTTCAATAAAATGATTACAAAATCTAATGAAGAATACTCCCTAAAAGATTTCTTAAGACAAATCAATTTTGAAAATCCAAAGCTAAAAAAAATTGATGCCTTGTTATGTGGTTCATTTCGTAGCTCTAAAACTGGCATTGGATTTGATTTTAATGAAATTAGAGAGTATAAAATGGGAGACGATTTAAGGCATATTAGTTGGTCTACCACTGCAAAAACAGGTATTTTACATACGAAGGAATATTATGCTGAAAAAGAAGTTACTACTTTTTTTCTTATTGACATTAGCAATTCAATGTTTTGTGGAAATAAACTTGAACCTTTTATAAATCTTGTAGCCTATTTGTTAAATCTAAGTAGTAGCTTTAGTGAAAAAGTTGGTGGATTATTTTTTGACAGTGATATAAGAGGACACTTTCCTTTGTCTATGTCAAAATCCCAATCTAATCTTATGTTTCAATCCCTTATGCATGTTTATAACAACATAAGCACTAAAATAACTAACTCTACTAATCATACTAACTTGGCACAAGCTTTAGAACTTACTAAGCAATACTTTCAAAAAAAAGGATTAATATTTCTAATTAGTGATTTTATAAATCTAGCTGGATGGGAGAAAAACATCTATGAAATGGTTAAAAAACAAAATCTTTATTCATTTCAAATATATGATCCTTTAGATTTTATATTACCTAAATCTGGATACCTGACTCTAATTGATCCTGAAACAAAAAAACTCTGTACTGTTAATACTGATAATAAAGCTCTTCAGGAAACATACAGAACATTAGTAAAACAAAAGCAGGATAAACTTAATAAATATCTTAAATCAATTGGGGTAAGTCATTTTATAGTAGATATAAATGATTTAAAGTAATGTTTCTACCTACCGCTGATTTTTTCGCTGCGCTCCCAAAATCAGCTTTCCATAGTGCTTCTGGTTTACCATTTATAACACCTTACAGATTTTACCGAATAAATTGGATAAAATCTTACTTTAATAAGTCGTTTACTTAGAGATATGACGCTAACTAAGTAATAACTAAATAATATTAACTACTGATTCCTAAGACATAAGATAAGATAAATAAGCGATAAACCTTTAAATCTATAAAATGACCAACAGCAACAAACAAAAAGAATATGACATTGTGATTATTGGTGGAGGGCCAGCAGGACTAGCTGCTGGGCTTTATGCTGCTCGTGGAAACATGAAAACTGTTATTTTAGAAAAACTAATCCCAGGCGGTCAATTAAACAATACACTTGATGTTGAAAATTATCCTGGAATGGATCATATGACAGGTCCAGCTATTGCACAAGCAATGGAAAAACAGACTTTAAGATTTGGCTGTGAAATAGTGAATAATTGTGATATTACAAATGTTGAACTTAGCAAAGAAACAAAAGTAATTGAAACTGATAAAGGTATTTATACAGCAAAAGCAGTTATTATTGCTACCGGTTCAGAATATAGAAAGTTGAATGTCTCTGGTGAAAAAGAATACTCAGGAAAAGGCGTTAGCTATTGTGCTGTTTGTGACGGAGCCTTTTTTAAAGAAAAAGAATTAGTAGTAGTAGGTGGCGGTGATTCTGCTGTTGAAGAAGGGACTTTTCTTACCAAGTTTGCAAGCAAGGTTACCATAATCCATAGAAGAGACAAATTTAGAGCAGAAAAAATAATTCAAGATAGAGCTTTTAGAAACCCAAAGATTAGTGTGATTTGGAATACTACTGTAAATGAAATAAAAGGAAATGGAGGTAATGTAACCTCTGTAAAACTACAAGACCTTATTAAAAATGAAGAAAAAGATTTTATTTGTGATGGAGTTTTTATCTATGTTGGCTTAGATCCAAATACTCAACTTTTTAAAAACAAAGTTAAAATGGATGAAGGAAGTAAAATCATTACAAATGAAAAAATGGAAACAAATGTACCAGGAGTTTATGCAGCTGGTGATGTAAGAGAAACTCCTCTTAAACAAGCAGTAACAGCAGCATCTGATGGTTCACTAGCAGCAACAATTGCTCTTGGATATCTAGAAAAACTACATGATAAAGTTGCAGTAAAGTAAGAATAAATGAAAAGACTAAATATAAGGTAGGTATAAAATGAGACCACAACAACCAAGAAGACCTAATCAAAGAGGAAGAGTTCAAGGAAGAGTAGTACAAAGAAGACCAGTACCTACTCCACCAAAAATGCACTTAGATATAAACTGTGACATAGGTCAAAGTCTTGGCATTTATAAAAATCATTATGAAGAAAGTATTGTTCCTTATGTAACATCTATCAATATTGCCTGTGGTATGCATGCTGGAGATCCATTGACAATTGCAAAAGTTATTGATCTTGCTCGAAATCACAACGTAAGCATTGGTGCATTGATTGGATATCCTGATTTACTCGGTAATGGTGAAAGAGAAATTTATTTTGATGTAGATGAGTTAAGAGCCATGGTTCTTTATCAATTAGGTGCTTTACATGCACTTGCTCATGCAAAAGGTTTTGATATAAGGCATGTCAGAGCACATGGATTTTTATACAGACAAGTTTACACAGATCTTTTAATAGCTGAGACTGTAGCAAAAGCAGTTGCAGAGTTTAGTAAATGGATCACATTAGTAGGGCTAAGCAGCCAAATCTTATACAATGCTTGTTCTAATGCAAACATTAAAGCAGGACAAGAAGTACAAATCGTAAGAAGGTATAGAAGAGATGGGACAATACTTCCATTTAGCACTTCTATTGATGGAAAAAACTTTATAGAACAATCAGCCAAACGAGCCAGAGAAGTTATTCAAACAGGCAGAATAACCTGTGAAGATAAAAGTAGGATTTCATTAAATGCTGATACTATCCATGTTCCATCAGACACTGTAGAATCAGTAGAATTAGCAAGAACAGTAAGAGCTTTAATCACAGATCCAAAGCCATTACATCTTGATAAATATGACAAATATATTGCTGACTTAGGCGAATATAATTAATTTAAGATAATGAGAGCATTAATAGGACAAATAATCTCAGGTTCTTTCACAAAAGGACTTTTATTAAAGCTCTCTAATACTTACAATGTAGAAGACTTAAGAATTGGTAAATTTGTAATTATTGAAGGTGAAAAAATAAAATATTTTTCAATGGTTACTGATATCTTTCTAGAACGAAATAATGAAAAACTTCTTAATTATATTCCTGAACCTAATGACACTTTTATAAAAGAAGTATTAAAAGGTACTTCCGTATATGAAATAGTACACTTAACTCCATATCTAATGGTCTCAAAAGATAATCAAATTTTTGATGATGATGCTATTCCTAAAGTAAAAACAATACCACCACATTTTTCCAGCGTGTATGAAGCCACAGAAGCAGATTTAGAGCAAATTTTTGGTGTGGAAAGTAAAACAAATAATAATTTCCATATTGGATATCCAGCTGAAATGGACATACCACTTTGTCTCAATTTAGATAAGTTTGTACAAAGATCAAATGCTGTATTTGGAAAATCAGGTACTGGAAAATCTTTTTTAAGCAGGATTCTTTTATCTGGCATCTTAAAAAAAGATATGGCAAGTGTATTGGTTTTTGATATGCACAATGAATATGGCTGGCAGGGTACAAATGAAGAATTAAAAGCAGCAAAAGGCTTAAAGCAATTATTTAACGATAAAGTAGAAGTTTTCACGTTAGACCCTGAAAACAAAAGTTATACATTTAAGGACGCTATTGATCTCTCTATTTGCTACAACCAAGTCGACATAGAAGATATTGAACTATTAAGAGGGGAATTAGGACTTTCAGATGCTGCAATTGATCATGCAAGAATGATTCAACGTATATATGATAAAAACTGGTTTTCAAAAATCTGTACAATGACAATAGGAGAAATTGAATCCTTTTGTCAGGAAAGTGGTGCAAATGTTGGTTCTATTTCAGCTCTTCAAAGAAAACTAAATACCCTTGTAGATTCAGTAAAGTACTTAAAGCCTATCACTACTTATGATGGACTAAAGAAAATTTTAAACTTTTTAACAAATGGAAAAAGCGTTGTTCTTCAATTTGGACGATTAAACAATTTAAAAAGTTATATTTTAGCTGCAAACATTATAACTAGGCATATTCATAGTGCCTATGTAGACCTAATGGAACAATACATGCTTGATAAAAGCAAACGTCAACAGCCAAAAAGATTAGTTATAACTATTGAAGAAGCACATAAGTTTTTATCTTCACAAGTAGCAAAATTTAGCACGTTTGGTACTATAGCCCGTGAGCTTAGAAAGTATAACGTTACTTTATTAATTATTGATCAACGCCCATCAAGCATTGATAGTGAGGTACTTTCACAGATTGGTACAAGAGCTACACTTTTGTTAAATGATGAAAATGATATTAATGCCGTTTTCGTAGGTGAGTCAGGAACCAATAATTTAAAAACTATTCTTTCACAATTAAATCCAAAACAAGAAGTATTAATATTTGGCTATGCAATGCCCATGCCAATTGTAGTAAGATCTCGCAGATATGATAATGATTTTTATAAATCTGTTTCACAAGAAGAAAAATTATCAAAAGAAGAAATTATAAAACGTGGTGAATTAGCTGCTAGTGAGTTATAACTATGCCCTATGAGTTCTACTTTCATCATCATGCTGTCCTGGACAGATAGCATAAATCTTAAACTGAATATCTACTATTTCTACACCAAGCTCTTCAGCTATTCTATAACCCACTTGGTTTACTAAATCATCTTCAAATTCCATGGTCTTATTGCAGTTTAGACAAATAACATGGTGGTGAGGTTTTTTGTCTTTATTTAATTCATAATGTTTATGACCTTCTGCAAAATCAAGTTCTCTTAAATATCCAAACTGCGACAAAAGTTTTAGAGTTCTATATGTAGTGGCAAGACTTATATTTTCATTGTTCTTTGCAAGAAGTTTAAATAAATCTTCTGCTGATAGATGTGTTCCTTCTTTTAACTCCATAAAAATCTGAAGGATTTTTTCTCTTTGAGGAGTTACACGAAGTCCCTTACTTCTTAAGTTTTTAAAAACATTTTCTGCTCTGGAATCAACTGACATGGGGTTTATTATAGCGCAGCATACCTATCAACTTAAGCATATTGTCTCGACTCACCCTGCTAGCTTGGAGCTTTCCAAAGCCATCGGGGTTCTTGACAGATTTAATTCGTAAGTTGTGTTGTACTTGCATTATCAAGACTTTAGAGCAAAAATCATTAAGAGGTTCCCTCGGGCTGTCAAGCTCCTGCGCTTGGCAGGTGAGTCTTACACTGATAATGCTTAAGTTGACACAAAAGCATTCAGTAGATAGAAAAAACAAAAATAGCGTATAGCTAAGATTAAGACATCATAACTTATAAACCATATAAAACTCAAACCTTAAAACATAGAATAAAATATTATAAGTTTAATTAGAGAAGGAATATTATGAATACTAAAAAACAAATAAAAATCCACACAGAAGGTACTCCAAATCCTAATGCACTAAAGTTTGTATTAGATATGGTGCTTTTAGAAAATAGAACCGCTAATTTTCCATATAAAGAAAAAGCAAAAAGCTCACCACTTGCAGTAAGGCTATTTAATTTAGAAGGTATTACTGGAGTATTTATAGGAAAAGATTTTATTACTGTTTCTAAAATGCAAGACACTACTTGGGAAAGCATTTATGAGGATATCTTAGTAGCTATTGATAAACATTTAGTTTCAGGTGAACCTATCCTTGTAGGTGATGAAGCACAAGCTGAAAAACCAATGAGTGAGCTTGAAAAAAAGATTGTTGGAATTTTAGATGAAAAAATTCGACCAGCAGTAGCATCTGACGGTGGTGATATTATTTTTGATAGTTATGAAGATGGTGTTTTAAGATTACACTTACAAGGCTCTTGTAGTCATTGTCCTAGCTCAATGATGACCTTAAAAGCTGGAATAGAATCTATGTTAAAAAGAGAGATTCCAGAATTAAAAGAAGTTATTTCAGTTTAAGTCAACAAATGCTCGTTACTGCCTAGCTATAATGTATAAAAGCGTCAATAAGCTTTTTGTGTGATTTATTCACCAAAAAGCGCTATGAAGGAAGAGCGAGTTGAGCATTTGTGCGAAACGAGCGATAGGTAATAACAAGTGCTCCATAAATTGGCGCCATTTCTTTTAATTTACTGGGAAGAATCTTGACTTTATTTTTTAATTCTTTCTTTGCAAGTGTTATAGCTTTCTTAGCTATAAGATCCCAATCATAAGTAAGACCACCATTTAAAACAATTAAATCTGGTGCAAATAAATAATAAAGATTAACTAACCAGCATGCAAGCTGCATTTGAGATTTTTTTAAATCTGTTTTGTGTTTTGATAGATATCCGCCAGAAATTAGATTTGTAGCTGGAATAAATTTGTTTTCATTTGGAAAAATCATTTTTTGTAATCGTAGTGTTAGTCCTGATTTCGAGACAAATGGTTTGCCATCTCTTATTAAAGAAGCTCCAACCCCTGTACCAAGGTTTATATATAGCAGAGACATTGCATGCAATGTCTCTATATGAGCATAATACTCCCCAAGCCCACCACAAATAACATCTGTTTCATAAGTATATTTTTTTATGTCTAGTTTTTTTGATAGTTTCTTGATAAAAGGAAAACCTATCCACTCTTTTAAAAAATTGCTTTCTATTAGAACCCCTTTATCGTTCCATAAGCCAGGTAAGCTTATTGACATTTTTTCTACATTTATATTTAATGATTTGTAAAAATTAAAAATCAGATTTATAGCTTCATTGGGATTTTTAGGTGTGGGGGATTTTCTGTGGTGTAATATTTTTATTTTTTTGTAATCCTTGAATGAAGGGTGATTAGCAGTGCTTACAATTGCTACTTGAGTCTTTGTGCCACCTATGTCTATTGCAAGGATATTTTTCATTTTTATATCTCAATAATTCGAACAATCAATTTTGTGCTTCTTTCCATCTGTAATAAGTGAAACTGTACCACATTCACTCAAAAAGAATGTTTTACTTGGTAGAGATTTTAAAAAGAGTTTATCTTGAATAGATTTCTTTGAAAGTTTTTTATAGTCATTTATTATTAAAACTTCTGGATATGAATCGAATACTTTATTTAATAGCGGATCATTTTTCTTTAGAATCGGTAAAAAGACATGATTGGCTTCATTTGTGATTTTTTTAGAATAATTTTTAAGAATATCCAATGAAAAGTTTTGATATCTAATAGAAACTTTATTTGTTTCATTTTTAATTAGAGAATTACTTGGTATTGTTTTAGAAGGATTTAGCAATTCATAAGATTCAAGATTAGATGGTAGATTGTTTAACTTTAAATATTCTTTTATTGTATAAATATCTTTTTTATTGATTTTTAATGTTAAATAAATAGGATTCTGTTTTGGTGGACAAATTAAAACTGAGTGCTTATTATAGTTTGGAAGGAAAAACACTTTTAGATAATGACTTGTATCAGTACTAATATATGAAAAAATTGCTAGCGTACTTATACCTACAAATAACCATATAAACTTCCTTTTAATTGAATTAATAAATATTCCGCATAAACACAAGAACAAAAGACAATATAAAAGAACAATCGTATAAAAACTAATGTTAGGAAAGTAAATTAGTTTATATGGAATAATATATAAAAAATCAACCCACTTTAAAAACAGTCCAGAGAAGATGTTAAGTAAAACATCTATTAAATGTTCTAAAAAAGGACTAAAGAGAAATAAAAACTTTATAAGTCCTGTTATTAGTATTACTGAAGCTAATGGCACTGCCAGTAGGTTTGACAATGATCCTAAGATTTGCATATTGTGAAAATAGAAAATCAACAGTGGAAAAACAAATATTTGAGCTATAAGTGTTTGAATAATTAATGATATAAGATTATGAAAGTGTTTACTAATGCTTGGTAAGATTGCTTGCTTAACTTCTTGTTCAAGAAGTGCTAACCCAAGAAATGCAAAGACAGAAAGCTGCAATCCAATATCTAAAACATTTAGTGGATTCACAAGAAAAAACAATAACATTATAAAACTGATTCCTGAAAGTACTTTAGGTTTTTTGTCAAACAAGCCTCCTATGATTACAAGGATTAAAAATATTGTCGCTCTTACTATTGATGCAGAACAATCTGCAAGAGCACAATACAACAAAACAAACAATATTGAAAAGATAGATGGAATTATTTTATTTCTCTTTAGAAAGAATCCACACAAAGCAAAAATTGCTCCTGACAATATTGCTACATTAAATCCTGATGCACTTGTTATATGACTTAAGCCTAAATCTCTTATCCTATTATTTAGTTCTTCTTTTAATCTAGAGGCTTTTGATCCAAATAAAATTCCATTTACTAATGATGCATTGTTAGGTTCTAAAGAAGTGTTGTTGCTTTTTAAGAGTTTGCTCCTTGTACTATTTATAAACTTAATAAAACTACTACTAATCGAAGTATCTAAAAAGACTAAGCTTCCTTGTTCTGCTTTTAAAATATAATGGACATTTTTTGTTAACAGGTATTTTCTTTCATCAAACAAACCTGGCAACAATGCACCTTTTGGCCTTTTTAAAATCCCTTTTACCTGAACAATATCATGAGGTGAATATTCTTCATACTTAGACCCAAGAACTAGTATCTCTGAGTTTACTTCTCTAGTATTATTATTACTATCGATTATTTTATTTACTTTAAAGTAATATTTTTTTACAAATCTATCATTTGAATTATCAACAGATAAGATTTTCCCTATATAAATATTTTCTTTATCTAAATATGGGACAAGAGCTTTCAGAGAACAACTTAGATGACAATCACTATAAAAGAATCCAACCAATATTGAAGCTAGTAAAATTAATATTTTTAAATTTCGAAAATACAAAAATAAAGCTAATACAATTATGCTTACAAATATAAGATAAATACTTTGTATGTCTTGAAAAGAAAAAGTTGCACCAAACAACACTCCAAAAGTTATGACACAAAGAGGATTTTTATATTCTAAAAGCTTTTGCAATGCTTCTTATTTCATGGAACAAGCACTTTGTGCAAAGACCATTCCTTCTTTTTTCATCCTTGCAAGTCCTTCTTCAATACGTTTTTTGTCAATAGTAAGCGCTATTCTAAAATATCCTTCTCCACATTCACCATAACCAGATCCAGGAGGTACAACTATTCCACATTTATCTAACATTGCTGATGCAAATTCAGTGGATGATTTAAACGTGGGTGGTATAGGCAACCATAAATAAAAAGTAGCTTTATTAGGTTCTTTTATGTTCCAGCCAAGTTCTCTCAATCCTTTTACCCCTGTATCTCTTCTTTCTTTGTAAAGAGAGTTTATTTTTTCAATGACTTCTTTGGGTGAATCAAAAGCAGCAAGACTTGCTCTTTGAATGGCTTTAAAGACACCGCTATCTATGTTCGTTTTAACAGTTCCTAGTACCTTGATTATTTTTTCATTCCCAACAGCAAAACCAACCCGCCAGCCAGTCATATTGTAGGTTTTACTTAAGCTATGAAATTCTAATGCAATATCTCTTGCACCATTTGCTTGAAAAATAGATGGTGCATTATATCCATCAAACGTGATTTCTGAATATGCATTATCTGATAAAACAATAATGTCATATTTTTTAGCAAATGCAATTACCTCATCATAGAACTCAATCGGCGCAATTGCTCCAGTAGGATTGTTTGGATAGCCAATAATCATCATATTTGCTTTTTGTGCTATATCAGTAGGAATCTTAGTAAGATCAGGCAACCAATTGTTTTTTTCTAAAAGGGGCATGATATAGGGCTTTCCACCAGATAGCATTGTAGATGTTTTATAGACTGGATATGCAGGATCAGGTAATAATGCTATATCACCTTGATCAATTATTGCAAAGAAACAATTATGAATGGCTTCTTTTGATCCTATCAATGAGAGGCACTCTGTATCCGGGTTAAACCTTTGATCAAATCTTTTTTCAAACCATTTGACTGTAGCATCACGAAATTCTTTCATTCCTTGATAGGGAGGATAATTGTGAGTACTTGGATCATCAATAGCTTTGTGCATAGCATCAACAATATGTTTTGGAGTAGGTTGATCAGGATCTCCAATTCCCATGTTTATAATATCTACTCCACGTGCAATAGCTGCTTGTCTTTTTTTATCAATCTCAGCAAATAAATACGGTGGCAAGGTTTCCATTCTTTTTGCAAATTTCATTTTTTATCTCCTATCGTTGTAACCTAATTATTATACACAGAAATAATAGGTAAATTTGTTAACTCTTTTAACTTGTTCTCAATCTCAATAGCTTCTTCTTTTGTTAAAGTCTTTAATGACTTTGTCGCATATTTAATTTTTTCTATATCCTTACCATGTGCCCCACGTGTGATCATGTCCCATCCGCTTGGATATGGTCTTGTAGGAGTATTCAGTGCAATTTCATCAGGTTTAATTTCATTGATTAAATTTACCAGTTCATTTATTTTATTTTTATTTTGTGGCATAAACATTATTTGTAGTTGCATTTTACCTTCAAATCTTTTTCTTAAAGCTTTAATTCCTAAAACTATATTCTCTAGGTTTATTTCAGAAGCTGGTCTATTTATCATCCTAAGAGTTTCATCATCTGGAGCATCAAGTTTTACAGAGATAAGATCGGCATCCATTACATCACTTATAACTTGTGGATTATTAAACATGGTTCCATTTGTAAGTATTGAAATTGTTTTCTTTGATTCTGTAATCAATTTTATTTCCCGAATCACTTCACTAATATTTAATGCTAATGTTGGTTCACCACTGCCACTAAAAGTTATTACATCTGCATCTTTCCAATTACTTACATTAAAATCTTGAATAACTCTTTTAGTTGATACATAAATCTTTCTTTCTGTTGTAATTCTTTGTATGAATCCAAGCTGGCAATAGGTACAATTAAAAGAACAAGTTGATGGATCCATTATTAGATCTATCCCTAGTGAAGAACCCATACGCCAGGATTTAATAGGACCATAAACAGAAGATAATGTTGTAAGGCTACTTACCATATATTTAATTGTAATCTACGATGCAATATCAATCCACTGAAAGAATCTTGTCTGCTGGGCGCGGAAAATCGAAAGTTTGGCCGTGTGGATTGATACAGAGAGGACGTATTAACAATATACACTTACATAAGAATTATACAATTTAATGAAACTTCGATATCATTATGTCTCTATGAGTAGTAGTAAATGTCTGAGAATTGTTTCTTGCTCACCAGCACATAGTGAAATTATCTGTTTATTAGGTAAACAAGATTTAATTGTTGGCAAGACCATCTACTGTGATTTTCCAAAAGATCTTCTGAAAGATAAACCTACAATAGGCTCTTGGATTAAACTTGATTTTGAAGCAATAGAAAAACTTAAACCTGATTTAGTGATAACAAGCAATATAGTACAAGAAAAAATTGCTCTCAAATTAAAAGAGGCTGGCTTCAATGTCTACCACTCAGACCCATTAAATCTAAATCAAATCTATGAAGATATCTTACAGATTGGAAATATAATATATGCTAAAAATGAAGCTGAACTACTTGTTCAAGACATTAAATCAAAACTTGCTCAAATTGAACAGAAAAACCAAAAGAACTCTTATCGACCAAGGGTATATATTGAAGAGTGGCATGATCCACCGACTGTTTCTGGAAACTGGATTCCAGAATTGGTACAAATAGCAGGTGGTGATTATTCTTTAATTCAACCTGGGAAAAGAAGCATACCTATTGATATTGATCAATTGTTTAAATATAACCCTGAGAAAATAGTTATTTCCTGGTGTGGTTTTGGAGAAAGAGTTGATATAATACAGGTTCTAAATAGATCGGGTTGGGATTTAATTGATGCAATAAAAAATAAAAATACTGCTGTTATGGATGATAGCTTATTAAATCGTCCAGGACCAAGAATCGTTGAAGGTACAAAAAAACTTCAAGAGTTTTTTTTCAGTAAAGTAGCTGTTAGATAATTGATAACATAGATTTATAAAGTATGAAAAATCGAGCTTCAGGAGATGTTTTAAGAGCCATACCACTTGGTGGTCATGGGGAAATAGGAAAGAATTCCTGGTTGTTTGAATATAAAGATGAAATTATAATTGTTGATTTTGGAATGATGCTTCCTGGAAATGATTTAAGTGGAGTTGATCTGGTTTTACCTAGCGCAAACTATCTAGCTGACAATCAAGAAAAAATAAAAGGGCTTATTTTAACTTCAGCTTGCGACGAGACATGTGGTGGAGTTTTTTATCTATTGGAAAAGGTGAAAATTCCTTATGTTTGGGGTTCTAAATTAGCCATTGAGAATGTAAAATTACAACTATCAAAAAAAATTAAAATGCCTGATTATGAATATTTAGAACCTAGAAAAGTTTTTCAGGTTGGATCAGGTTTTTCAATAAAACCAATACAAAACACCTCAATCGTACCTGATTCTTTTGGACTATTTATTCAAACCTCTTCAGGAAATGTTCTGTACACGAGTTCTTTCAAGGTTGATCAAACCCCCTTAGACAATGCTTTGCTTGATTACTTTTCATATTCTCAAGCCGGCGAGGATGGTGTTGATTTATTAATCAGTGATTCATCAAATATTGAAAGCCCTGGATTTACACAATCAGAATGCTTTATTACAAAGAGGTTTAAAGAACTTATAAAAGAAATGCAATCAAAATTAATTATTTTTAGCTATGCTAGCAACATACACAAGTTTCAAATCATTTTTAATCTA
Source organism: Candidatus Melainabacteria bacterium (assembly GCA_023250155.1). GTDB lineage: Bacteria > Cyanobacteriota > Vampirovibrionia > 2-02-FULL-35-15 > 2-02-FULL-35-15 > JAHFBD01. The sequence goes on along the minus strand of JAHFBG010000004.1, from coordinate 83,685 downwards.
GTTCAAAAAAACAATAAAAGAATTTTATTGTCTGGTGATTATCTTAAAATGAAAGTTGAAGCTGCTATAAATGCTGGTATGTTAAATGTCGACAATAAGCTCTTTGTCGATGAAAAAGAAATAGACAAAGTAAAAGATAATGAGTTAGTTATTCTTGCATCAGGAAAATATGGAAACTTTTTATCTGCATTAATTGAGGTAGCAAAACAAGAACATCCTTTAATTAAGCTTAAGCCAAAAGATGTTATTGTAGTCAGTGCAGACCCACCACCAGGTACAGCAAGAATATTAGCACATACTATCGATCAACTTTTTGTTCAAAAAGTTCAGGTAGTAGGTGGCAAAGGACAAGGCGTTCATGTCTTAGGACATGCTGCTTGTGAAGAAACCAAGTTTATGCTTACTGTTTCAAAGCCACGTTCATTCGTTCCTTCACATGGTGAAGAAAGACATCTTGTTTTGTATGGAAATATCGCTGAAAGCATAAACATAAATTCAAACGATATTCATATACTAAAAAATGGTGATGTACTTGAACTTAGAGAACAAGTAGCAAGAGTAGCCAACAAAATCCCAGCACAATCAATTTATTATAACCAAGCTAAGGGGCTTGATATTGATGAAATTACTATGAAAGAAAGGCAAACTCTTTCTGAGGAAGGCAGTATTACAATTGCTTTAGCCTTTGATAATGAAAGAAATATAGTTGCAGGACCAGAAATTTTTGCTGAAGGCTGTTCCTTTGCTAAAGGTAAGGATTGGAGAGCATTTTGTTTGGGTGCTGTTGAATTAGTAAAGGATGCTATTAAACAATCTTTAGCAAGAGATGAAAAAGAGTTACTCAGTCTTAAATCTATTGTTAGGGATACAGTTAATAAAAGTGTTTTAGAATTGGTAGGAAGAAGACCATTAATTAATGTTTCAATACAAGAGATTCAAGAAACCATATCTTCTAAATCTCTCTAACCTCAATGACTGAAGAAAGAGAAAAAAAAGTAACTGAATACTACTCATGGACACATCCATTTTCAGTTGCCGTATATAATATTTCAAAAGAATTTAACATTGGCTCTTTACTTAGAACCGCTCATTGTGCAAAGGTAAAAGAGTTTTTTTTAATTGGTGAAAAAAGCTTTAATACTTATGCCTCTGTTTCAGCGGAAAAATGGACTAAGATTACCTATCTTGAGACTCTTGATATATTTTTTAATTATATTAAATCAACCAATTATAATTTAATCCTTGTAGAACAATCTAACGATTCTGTTTCTCTCTTTGAGTATGAATATCCATCAAATCCTTTATTTCTCTTTGGTACTGAAAAAGGAGGACTACCAAAAGAACTTTTAGCAAATAACTCTACCCTAGAAATTCCTCAATTTGGTATGGTTCATTCGTTAAATCTGTCTTGCTCTGGCAGTATAGTAATCTATCATTATCTGTATAAACTATATAAAGAAAAAAACTATTCAAATATTCTATAATAGAATGTTATGCAACTAAATCTATGCTAGTTAATAAAGTGAGGTTTATCTGATTTATTCAGTAAACCGAGCGGTCTATGCAAAGGTGGCTCTGAGGAGCAACGTCACCGCAAGAGCCACCTGATTAAAAGTAAAATAGGGATGAAATGAAAGATCCATACTTAAAACCTGTAATCCTTGGTGGTTTGTTTATTACATTATTATCAATTGTATTTGCATTAGGAATTTTTTTATGGGCAATTGTAGGAGGGTATATTACTGTTAGACTTACCAACAAAATCACTAAACAGGCTATCTCTGTCGTTGATGGCTTACTGATTGGATTGTTTTCTGGAATTATTGGTGGATGCTGTTTAAATATTATTACTACATTTTCATTTAAATCATTTGACAATAAAAGATTGCTTATAAGAACCCTTGAACAAAATTGGCCTAAAGAGATGTATCCAATACCAGAATTTCAAGAAATGCTCCCTTCAATATTTCTTACAACTTGTGTAATTATAATGATTATTACTACAGGTTTTGCTCTTATTGGTGGCTTAATTGGAGTATTGGTTTCAAAAAGAACTAATAAGCTTAGTAACTCATAATCAAATTGACATACTATCTGTAGTAGGCAAGAAAAAAATAATTTTCTCTAACACTTCTTCAATTGATAAGTTACTACTATCAATTACAATTGCATCTTGAGCTTTAGATAACGGTGATATGGCTCTTGAGCTATCATAATTATCACGGTTTTGTATTTGAGTTACAAGGTCTTTTATATTGGCTTTTTCAGAAATCTTTTTTAAATCAAGTTTTCTTCTTTTTGCTCTGATATAGGCAGAAGCAGTAAGATAAATTTTCAAGTTTGCATTTTTAAAAACCGTAGTTCCAATATCTCTTCCATCCATAATAATAGAGTTGTGTTGTCCTAGTTTTTTTTGCCTTTTAACTAGTTCTTTTCTTACCACACCTATTGCAGATACTTTACTAACACACATTGTTACCTTGGAAGATCTGATTTCATTTGTAACATTTTTATTGTTTAAAAATATTAATTGCTTGTTCTTTTTATTTATAAAAGTGATTTTAATTTTATTCAAGTGCTTCTGAAGCAACTTTTGTGTGGTATTAAGAAGGTGATTTTCTATCATATAGAGCGTCATTGCTCTGTACATTGCACCACTATCAATGTATAAAATCCCTAGCATTTTAGCTACTAGCCTTGCAATGGTACTTTTACCAGAGCCTGCTGGACCATCAATAGCAATAATATAGTTATATTTCAATATTATCTATCAACCTTACATTAGAAACTTTTGCTGCTATTAAACAATAAAAACTACTTGTTTTACTCTTTTCAAGAAGGGTTAAATTTTCCTTATCTCTTGCCTCAAAATATTCAACTTTAATTTCTGGAAATTGTGATAAAAATACTAAGCTTTCTAAAATAGCTTTGTTAACAGTAAAAATTCCTGATCGAATATTTCGCTTTACAAGCTTAAGAGATTTATATAAATTGCTTGCTATACTTTTTTGCTCATCATTTAAATATTTATTACGTGAACTATATGCCAGACCACTGGGTTCTCTTATTGTTGGACATGCCTTAATAACCGTATTTATATTAAAAGCTTTTACTAGCCATCTAATAACACACAATTGCTGTAAGTCTTTTTCTCCAAAATATGCAAAGCCTGGTGAAACAATATCAAAAAGCTGTTTTACAACTGTGGCAACTCCATTAAAGTGATCTTTTCTTGTTTTTCCACATAATATAGAAGTTAATTCTTGAGGTGGTATTATTGTTTCTTGATTTGCAGTTTTAATGCTTGGATATATTTCCTCAACACTAGGTGCAAAGACAATGTCTACACTATTGTCTTCACAAATCTTAAAGTCACTTTCTAATTCCCTAGGATATTTTTCAAAGTCTTCATTAGGTCCAAACTGAAGTGGATTAACAAAAACGCTTACAACAACTGTCTTACACTCACTTCTTGCTGTTTTAATCAGTGAAATATGTCCAGCATGCAATGAGCCCATTGTAGGTACTAATGCAACTTTCTCCTGTTGATCTTTTAGTATTTCTTTTATGTCTTGTTTTGATTTAGTTAGTATTGTCATGTGATATTGTAATTTAGGATAGCATAAAGGTTTAGAGAGATATGTTTAATTTCTTAGAAAAATTATTTGGGGAAAATAATGAAGCAAAAGTAAAAGTACTACAGCCATTAGTAGAAAAGATGAATAGTTTAGAGAGTGATTTCATAAAACTTTCAGATGATGAATTAAAGTCAAAAACCAGTTATTTTAAAAATATCATTGATAACAAACTAAAGGATATTGAAAATAATTCACTTGTTCCCGATGATTCACCTAAAATCCCTGGAGTTATAAGAACAACTAGAGACAAAGCAACTCAAGAAGTTTTAGAACTGATTTTACCTGAAGCATTTGCAACTGTTCGTGAAGTATCAAAAAGAGTCTTAAACATGAGACATTTTGATGTTCAGTTATTTGGAGGCATTGCTTTGCATAAAGGTAAAATTGCAGAAATGAAAACCGGTGAAGGAAAAACCTTAGTGGCTACACTACCTGTTTATTTAAATGCACTTGTTGGTAGAGGTGTACATGTAGTAACTGTAAACGACTATCTAGCAAGGCGTGACGCCGAATGGATGGGAAGAATCTATAGATTCTTAGGTATGGATGTAGGGCTTGTAATACCACATCAAAAAAAAGCTGACAAAATTCGATCATACAAAGCTGCTATTACATACGGTACAAATAATGAATATGGTTTTGATTACCTAAGAGATAACATGGAAACCAACATGAGCAACTGTGTTCAAAGAGACTATTTTTATGCAATCGTAGATGAAGTAGATAGCATTTTAATTGACGAAGCTAGAACTCCTTTAATTATTTCTGGTATGCCGGCAAAGGGGCAAAAAGATATCTATATAACCATGTCCAAGCTTGCTACAAAACTACTTTGTGGAAAAGATAAGGACGATCATAATTGTGATTACTGGGTAGATGAAAAAGCAAGAAATGTAATTCTTACAGACAGAGGGATAAAAAATGCAGAAAGTATTTTAAGGGTAGATGATCTATGGGATCTTAAATGGAATCTTGCTCATCATCTTCTACAAGCATTAAAAGCAAAAGAGCTGTTTAAGAAAGATATAGATTATGTAATCAAGCCAAACCCAGAAGCTAAAAACAAGCCTGAGGTTGTAATTGTAGATGAGTTTACAGGAAGACTAATGATAGGCAGAAGATGGAGTGATGGTCTACATCAAGCAATTGAAGCAAAAGAATCCGTTACTATTCAGGAAGAAACTCTAACTCTTGCTTCAATTACATTTCAAAACTTGTTTAGACTGTATCCTAAGCTTGCAGGTATGACTGGTACTGCTTTTACAGAAAAAGAAGAGTTTAGAAAAATTTATAACTTAGATGTCCTTACTATACCTACAAACAAAAAAAATATAAGAGAGGATATTGATGATCAAGTTTATAGAACTGAAAAATACAAGTTTTATTCCGTGATAGAAGAAATTGTGAAAACACACTTAATAGGTAGACCTGTATTAGTAGGAACTATAAGCATTGAAAAATCTGAATTGATCTCAGAATATTTGTCTAAGCCACAGATAATGACAAAGGTTATGCAAGATAAAGCAGCTCGTGTACTAAAAGTACTAAATGAAAGAAAAATCAAAAACGAACATACTGAAAAGTTGTTGAAACTCTTAGATAGACCAGGAAATTTAAGAACTGAGGACTTAAAGCCTGTTCTTGAAGGTATTAAAAATAAAGATTTAGAAGTTGAATTTGTATTAGACAGCTTTGAGTCTGCTGTTACCGTGGTAGAAGCTATAAGAAATAAAATTCCTCACAATGTTTTAAATGCAAAGAATCACGAAAAAGAAGCTAATATTGTAGCCCAAGCAGGAAGATTCAATTCAATAACACTTGCTACAAATATGGCAGGCCGTGGTACTGACATTATTCTAGGTGGTAATCCTGAGTATTTAGCTAAAGAAGCTATTTCAAAATTTAAACTTGATGAAAATACTCACGAGTATAAAGAGAAATGGGCTGAGTTATTGAAAGATTTTAAGGCTGCCTGCGATAAAGAACATGACAAAGTAGTAGAGGTAGGTGGTTTACATATAATTGGGACTGAACGTCATGAATCACGAAGAATTGACAATCAGCTTAGAGGTCGTGCTGCCAGACAAGGAGATCCAGGTTCTACAAGATTCTTCTTATCTCTTGAAGATAACTTAATGCGAATTTTTGGAGGAGAGAAAATATCTCAAATCATGACTTTCTTAAAAGCAGAAGAAGATTTACCTATAGAAGCAAAAATGGTCACAAGTGCAGTTGAAAGCGCACAAAAAAGAGTTGAAGCACACAACTTTGATATTAGAAAACATGTTTTACAATATGACGATGTAATGAATACTCAAAGAGAAGTTATCTACAGAGAAAGAAGAAAAATTCTTGAAGGCTCTGATATTAGTGAATCTGTCATTGAAATGATGCAAGAACACTTTGATAATATGCTTTACACTTACATAAACCCAAATACACCACAAGAAAGTTGGGCTGATGATGCACTGCCAAACCTATATAAAGCAATGCAAAGCAATGTTCCAAAACTTGACATTGTTTTAAAATATGATGACTTAAATAATAAATCTTTCGATGAATTAAAAGAACTGTTTTATGAATCAACCAAATTGATTTATCAAAATAAAGAAGTTGAATTTGGTAAAGAAAATATAAAAGAAGCTGAACGTCAAATCATGCTTCATGTCATAGACACTAAATGGATAGAACACCTCCATAATATGGATAGCTTACGAGAAGGGATTCATTTACGTGGATACGGACAAAAAGATCCTTTAATGGAATATAAAAAAGAAGGTTTTGATATGTTTGAACAACTTTTACTTGATATAAAACGTGATGGAGTTACACTCCTTATGCATGCTCAGGTTGAAGGTGTAGAAAGCCTTGAAGAACTAAATGAGGAAGAAGAGGAAGAAGTAGAGGTTTAATCTGTAGTAGTTACTTCTTTATCTTTTAACTTAATATTTTTAACAATCAATGATGTAATCAGCCATTCAAGCCTTCCTGAAAAATTAATATTGTTATTTAATACTACTTTTGCTAATGCACCTTTTTTTAAGCCTACAGATTCAGCACCAATTAATTTGCCAAGAAAAAGCTCTAAGTCAGGCACATGCCCTACTAAAAGAACTTTATTAATGTGTTGATAGTCTAATAGTCCTTTTGCAATCTCTCTAATGGAACTACCTGCTGATAAAAACTCTACTATTTCTAATTTTGGTTTTACATTCTGATTATCTACAAATATTTCAGCAGTTTCTTTAGCTCTTAAATATGAACTTGCTAAAACTAAATCAATACTTTCTTCCAAGCTATTAAAAAACAAACCAAGTTTTTTTGTACGCTTTTGACCTTCTATCGTAAGCTTCCTATCAAAATCATTTTTAGATTTTGTTTCAATAGCCTCTTCAGCTTTTCCATGTCGTAATATAAATATTTCATTCATACGGTTTTGTTTTTAGTATACCGTATTTGAATTTATCTTAATATCCTTCAATTACAGGTTGGAACATATAGTCTCTTGGCTGAGTTCTTGCTTGTTCATACTCAGCAGCATCAAATTTTGAATCAGCATATGTAGCAGCAGCACCTATTGCTGTTGGGATTTGAGGGAGCAAGAAAGTCGGTAAAAGTTGCTGTTGTGTTCCATAGCTTTTAAAATATCCTGGATATCCAAAGGGAGCAAAACTAGTAATAGAAAGAAGTTTTAATAGCCCTCTTTTTAAATTTCTACCTTTAGGTGGTGGCACATACCCTACTCCACCACGGGGTATTGAACCAGTATCAACACCTGGATAAAATAAATTTTCATAAACTGGATTAGCTTCATTGGGTTGAATAATACTTGGTGGTGCTGCATCCCCATAAGAACTAATTGTTGGGTTAGCATTTGTTTGTACTCCTCTAATTAACTGTCCTTCAACTGAATACAATCCTACAAATCCACTTTGATGTTTAATTATTACTTGTGTAGGTTTCATTTGAGCAATTACTGATTTTATATCTGCTTTATATGGAACACTAAATAATTCAAATCCAGATAACCCAGAAAGTTCTTGATAGGTTAATTCATTACTGCTTAAACCTACTAATAAACATACAGGGTTACTAAATACTGGACTTTTAAATTCTTTATTTCTACTATTGTTATCATAATCACTAGTAGAATCACTAACTGGATCATTTACAGAATCAACAGAATCAACAGAATCAACAGAATCAACAGAATTAACAGAATCATTTACAATAGGATCATTAACTACATCATTGCTAAAAAGTGGTAATTGAGTAAAAGAAATAACAAGTATAAGTAATAATGGGTATAATATTTTCTTATTGGTATTCAGCATATTTTTTGCCATATATTTAGATTTATGACCTCTAAAAACTCACAATTAAGAGTATCCTTAAATGGTTATGAAAAGTTAAAATCTTAGGGTTAACAATTACAATAATAGTGTTAACAAAAAAACATATGTTGATTTATAGGGATAATCCTAATGTTTAGTAGAATACAAATATGAAATCCGTTAAAGAATTAGTAAAAACAATAAAAAAACTTAGATCTCCAAACGGTTGTCCTTGGGATAAAGAACAAACACATAAAACATTAAAAAGGTATTTAATAGAAGAAACTTATGAAGTAATTGATGCAATTGACAATAATAATCCAATGGAGCTTATGGAGGAGCTTGGTGATGTTCTCTTACAAGTAGTGTTGCACTCACAAATTGCTAAAGAAAAAAAAATGTTTACTTTTGAGCAAGTAGCAGAAACTATAAATAAGAAAATGATTAGTCGTCATCCACATGTGTTTTCAAATGTAGTTGTTAAAGACTCAAATGAAGTGATGAAAAATTGGGAGATCTTAAAAAGCAAAGAAAAACCTCAGACCAGTGACCCTTTTAAAGGTATTCCTAGATCTCTACCAGCACTATTAAGAGCATTAAAAGTATCAAAAAAAGTAGCCAAAGAAGGCTTTGAATGGAAAGATGAAAAACAATTGTGGTCAGCTCTTAACAGCGAATTGAAAGAATTTCAAACAGCCACAAAAAAGAAAAACAAAAAACAACAATACGAAGAGCTGGGGGATCTTATTTTCATGATAGTTAACTTATCCAGATGGTATAAACTTGACCCTGAAGAAACATTACATTTTGCAATAAAGAAATTTATAGGAAGATATACCAAAGTTAAAAAATTAGCAAAAAAAGCAAAAAGAGAAATCAATACAATGTCATTTGCTGAGTTAGATAAGCTGTGGCAAAAAGCAAAGCACTAGCTAGAACTTGATATAATTAAGAACTAGGAGAAATATACAATGTTAAACAATGGCACAAAAAGCAAAGATTTAATAAAAACAGTTCAAAAGGCCCTAATGGCTGGTATTGGAGTTGCTATCTCTAAAGAAACCATAACAAAAGCTGCTTGTGGAATCTATGAAGATGTTCAATTAATGGTTCAAAAATTTGTTAGTGAGCTAGAAGGACAAGGAAAATTAAAAACTAAAGAAACTAAAAAACTTTTAAAAGAGATAGAAAAAAAATTAAGTGCTGAAAAAAGCAAGGCATATAAAAAACTAAAAACTGATAGTGAAGATTTTTTGAAACAACTTAAAACCAATATTCTAACAAAGCTTTACAAACCAAATAATTCTGATGAGATCATTATTAATGAAAATAAGAAAACAAAGAAAAAGAAGACTACTAAAAAGACAACAACAAAGAGAAAGACAAGAAAAACCAAATCAAAAATTTAGAGTTTATCTTCTATTTATTATTTCTTCAGCAACACTTTTTATTGAAACTCTGTCATCCATCGATTTTTTCTGGAGATAATGCATAGCCTCAGGCTCCTCTAATGCCATATTTTTCATTATTATGCCTTTTGCTTTTTCAACCAATTTTCTAATTTCTAGTTTTTCTTTTAAGTCTGAAATATCTTGGTTAAGTCCTTCCATCTCTTTTGCCCTTGCTTTTGCTGTTTCAATTGAAGCAATTAAATCCTGAGGTTTTACTGGCTTAGTTAAAAAGGCATATGCTCCTACTTCACCAGCTTTTTGTATTAGATCTGGTTGATTGTATGCAGTTAAAATCACTGTTGGCATTCTCTTATTTAAAGCAATTTGAATCTCTTCTGCTGCTTCTAAACCATTTATGTTTGGCATTTTAATATCTAAAAGTAATAAGTCTGGCAGTGTTATTTTAGCTAGCTCTAATGCATGATAACCATCTTTTGCTTCAGCAACTACATCATAACCCGCTTCAGTTAGTATTTCTTTAATGTCTTGCCTGATTAAAGCCTCATCATCAGCTATTAGTATTTTGGTTTTGGTTTTTAAATTTGAGTTATTGTTTTGCATGAATTTTAGCTTCTATCCTTATTTCTGTTCCCGTATTTGTCCCTTCAATTGGAGAGTGTATGTTTATTTTACCATTTAAGTCTTCTTTTACAAGAGTCGTAATTATATGCCATCCTAAGCCTAACGGTTTTTCAAGATTAAACTCTTTAGGTAACCCAATACCATTATCTTTAATAATAAAGTTAAACTTAGTTTTATCAGACTCATCCACAAAAATATCAATTACTATTTCACCCTTTGATAGTCCAACAAATCCATGCTCATAACAATTTGATATTAACTCATTGATAATAAGTGCAGCACTGACGGCTTGTTCACTATCAAGAAATAAATTATCAGGGCATGTAATAGAGACATTGATTTTAGTTTCTTCCGTAGTTAATGCGTGTTGCAGATTCCTTGCAATATCTTTTATCATTTGTCCTACTGCAATGATTTGAACATTATCAGCTTGAGACAAACACTCATGAACCAACGTTATACTGTCTAATCTTAAAATAGCTTGTTGAAAGGCATCTTTAACTGCCTGATCACTTGATCTTCTAAGCTGCATCCTTAGAAGAGCTGCCACTGCATTTAAATTGTTCTTTACCCTATGATGAATCTCTTTTACTAAAGCTCCTTTTACTTTAATTTCTTTTTCTTTTAAGGATAGTTCAGATATATCTCTTAAAACATGGATTTTACTATTTTCTGACAAATCAAAACTAGTAATTTGCAATGTACCACCAATACCTGAATATCTTTTTATAACAAAATTAATTAGTGGTTCATCTTCTACAATTTCAGGATGAAAATCTTTTAATAAGGTAGAAAGTTTTACACTATTTGGTTTTTCTCTAATACCTAATACTGAAACCAGTAAATTATGAGCCATATAACTTGTATACATCATTTGATCTTGTTCATCAGTTAAGATAAAACCTTCTTGACCAACAAGTTTTGGCCAATGACGCAATTTGTGCCGTTTTTGATTTAAAGCACCAACTAAATCATCTGCAACTTTATTCCAGTGCTTACCAAGCAAACTTTCAGTCAAATATAAGTCTTTTTCAAAGGAAATTGTAGCTATTATATTATCGTAATGATGAATAGGATAAACTACCTGCTGAGTAGGTCTTCCTGCAATCATCACACCATAAATACCAACTGTTTTTTTACCACCATCAAAAGATTTTTTAACAAATGGTTCAGCTTTTGCACTTATAGTCCGACCTACTGAACTTTCATAAAACAAGGTAGGATGCCCATGGGGTCTCTTAATATCAACTAAAACATAATTATCTTTTTTCTTGGCTTCTGTATAAACCATTAAATCTGTAGCTAAAAGATCACTAATAAACTGGAAGTTGTCAATAATACTTTCCAGTCTACTGATTTCCTCTTCACTCATAGCAGAATTTGCTAAACAAATTTCACGAACTTTTGTTTTACTATTTTCAATCTCTGAACCAATTGGCATTTTTATCCTTTTATTTTAAACTATTTTTATAAACTTTCTTTTCCCTATTTGTAGAACTGAATCCTTATCATTTTTAGTTATTAAAAGATTAGGATCTGTTACTCTCACTGATTTTAATTTTACTCCACCATGATCAATTAATCTCTTAGCCTCTGATTTTGAAGGAACTAATTGTGCTAAATACATTAAATCAATCACTTTTAAAGGTTCATTTAAACTAAATTCTTCAATTGAATCTGGAATTTCATTTTTTTGAAATTGTTTAATGAAGTTTTCCTTAGCGTTACCTGCCATCCCTTGACCATAAAATTGTGAAACAATTTCACAAGCTAAAAGCATTTTTATATCCCTTGGATTTTTACCCTTGTCAATATCAAGTTTAAATTGATTAGCATCATCTTGAGTATAGCTTGTAAGACTAAAATAATTAAACATTAATTCATCAGGAATACTCATAGTCTTACCAAACATTTCATCAGGAGTATCATTTAAAGCAATATAATTATTAAATGACTTAGACATTTTTTTTGAGCCATCTAATCCAATCAGTAATGGATTTAATATTACCAGTTGTGGCTCTTGATTAAAGTGTTTTTGAACATGCCTACCAAAGAGAACATTGTAGGTTTGATCAATTCCACCAATTTCAATATCAGATCTTACAGCCACTGAATCGTAACCTTGAAGAATAGGATATAAGACTTCATGCAAATATAATGGCTCTCCTTGTTCTATTCTTGAACCAAAAGCTTCTTTGCCAACCAATTGATTTACTGTAATCAAATGCGCTAATTGTAATAGTTCCGTTGAAGTTAGTTTACTCAACCAGTCATAGTTGTTCTGAACCTCTATTTTATTTATATCAAGAATTTTACTCACCTGATTTAAATAAGATTTTGCATTTTCCATAACTTGCTCATGTGTCAAGGCTGGGCGAGATTCATTACGACCACTTGGATCACCTACCATCGCTGTAAATCCACCAATTATTAAAACAGGAAGATGCCCTAAATCTTGAAATCTTTTAAGCAAATACAAACACACTGTATGCCCTAGATGTAAGTCAGGATTTGTAGGATCTATTCCTAATTTAACTCTTAATTGCCTTTTTTCCTTATCAGCTTTCTCTAATAATCTTGCTATTTCACTTAGCCCATTGGGCAAAAAAACTTGTTCTTTAAACATAATCAATTGTGATGCTAGTTTTATATACTTTTCATTTTCACTCATATTTTTTAACCTCAAATATTGAAATTAAGCTTCTGGTTTAGACGTAACAGAACTATTATTTAAGTCTTTCAATTTTAACTCGACCTTTTCTCTATATTCACCATTTGGTTCAACCTGAAGATATTTTTGAAAATATTCTTTTGCTTTTTCATTTTGATTTGCAACTAAAAAAGAAATGCCCAGAGCATAGTAAGCAGGAGCATATTTATCATTGATTTCAATTGATTTTAAAAAGTAGTTTTGTGCTTCCTCATATCTTTTATCTTCTTGAAACAATAGTCCTAAATTGTAATAGGCTAAATTGTTGTCATATTGAAGAGTAACTATTTTTTTATAGATGTTAATTGCCTGCTCTTGAATCCCAAGATCTTTAAATGCATTAGCAAGCAAGATTAAAGCATGTAAGTCATTTTGTTCATATTTTAAATACTCCTGAAGTTGACCAATTGCACCATATAAATCTTTTTGTTCTACTAAAAACTCAGCTAGTTTTAATTTACTCTTACTACTATTGTCTAATGCAGCAGCTACTCTATATTGATCAATTGCTCCCAAAGAATCACCCTCCTTAGCTAAATACCTTGCATAGCCAATTCGAGCATCAACATTATCTTTGTCTATTTCTAACCAGTTTTTATAAGTAGTTTTTAAATTTGACAGATCATTTGTATTTGTATAAATTTCTACCAATGCTTGATAGATTTTGGTCGTAGGGGTAAATCTTTTGCTTTTTGCTTGTTCTAAATAACTTAGAGCTGATTTATAATCTTTTTGCTCAAGAAATAAAACACCAAGATTATAAATAGTAGTCACATCTTCGGGTTCCTTTTCAAGGATATTATTGTACAAAGCTTTGGCTTCATCAAAGTTTTTAGATTTTTGATAGCAATAAGCCAGTCCTGATCTTGTTTCTATATCACTATCCTTTTCATCATCACCTAATAAAAGTAGTTTTTTGTAAAATGAAATTGCATTTTCAAAATCTTCATTTTCTTGATAAAGTCTTCCAATATTAAATAATGCTATTTTATTCCCATGCTCATTTTCAAGAACATCAAGCCACGTTTTAAGAGCTTCTTTGTTTTTTTTTGCAAGCTGATACATGTATGCTTTGTTGATTATTAGGCTCTTATCATCCTGAGACAGTTCATGAGCCTTTTCAAACAATTCAGCTGCTTTTAAATAGTCCTTCGTCTTCCATAAAAATATTGCATATTCTACAGGTATCTCAGGATTTCCTGGATCAATTGCTACTGCCAATATATAGTCATTTTCAGCTTCTTTAAAAGCATTTAGCTTATAGTTAACTTGTGCTCTATCCAAATAAAACTCTACCGTAGAGCTATCAATATCAATTGCCATATTAAGGCTATCTTTAGCACTATCTAACTCCCCCAATGCAATTTGAGTTTTAGCTAAATTGTGCCATAAAACAACATTGTCAGGTTCATAATTCAGTACAAACTTATATTGTTCTTTAGCTAATCCATAGTCTTTCATTGAATGATAGGCTGTCCCCAACACAGCTCTAGAACGCAACTGAAAAGGGTAGGCTAAAACAACTTTTCCCAAATTATCAATTGAGCATTTATGATCACCAATCAATGAACATGCTAATCCCAGATTTGCTTTTAAAAGAATATTATCCGGTTCAAGTTTTTCTGCTGCCCTAAACTCACTGATTGATTCTTTGTGTTGTTTATTTTCAAGATATGCAATTCCAAGCAAAACATGAATTAAAGTATCATCAGGAGATATTAAAGATGCTCTTTTCAGATACTTAATAGCTTGTTCTGATTTAGCTTGTTCCAAATAGACCTCTCCAATTTCAATTAAAGATGGAATATCATTTGGATAAAGTTTTAGTGCATTATTTAAATGTAAATTTGCATTTTCTAAATCACCCTGTTTATGATAACTTACTGCCTGTTCATAATACAAAAAGGACAAACTAGTCTCTTGTTTTTTTGCATCACTCGGTAGTATAGAAAATAGAGAATAGAGAATAGAGAATAGAATAAGAATTGTGAGATGTTTCATACGCTATATCTTAGTCCTGCTTTTTCCATCCTATCAAGTGCAAGCAAGATTCTTTCTTTGGAATTTACAAGAGCCAATCTTGCATAGCCTTCACCATATGTTCCAAAAGATCCTCCTGGAATAGTAGCCACATGAGCCTCATGTAAAAGACTAGACGAAAACTCAAAACTTGATTTGAATCTTTTTGGTATAGGAAGCCATATATACATGGCACCTCCGGGTTTTTGAATGTTCCATCCAAGCTTTTGTAAGCCAGCCAACATAACATCCCTACGTTCTTGGTATATAGCACATGTTTTTTTATGTTCACTTAAAGGTATAGAAAAAGCTTTTATGCTAGCTGCTTGAACAAAATTACAAACTCCATAATCAGTATTTGTTTTAATTTCATATAAAGCATTTATAATATCTTTATTTCCACATACAAATGCAATTCTCCAACCAGCCATACTATAAGTCTTAGAAAGAGTATGAAACTCAACTGCAATATCTTTTGCACCATCTATCTCTAAAATACTATGAGCAACATTGCCATCAAAGGTAAGTTCAGAATATGCTAAATCACTTACTAAAATAATCTCATGTTTAGTACATAATTTGACTAGCTTTTCAAGAAATTTAAAATCACATGTTGCACCTGTAGGATTGTTAGGAAAACTGATGAAAAACATTTTTGCCTTATCTAAAATATTTTCTGGAATAGAGTCTAAGTCTAGTACAAAATTGTTTTTTTCTATCAATGGCAACTCATATATGGAGCCCCCTGCTAGCAATGTACCTCTTGCATGAACAGGATAATAAGGGCTAGGAACTATGGTTAAATCACCAGGATTGATAATTGCTAGTGCTAAGTGTGTAATACCTTCTTTTGAACCTGACAATGGCAAAAGCTCACTAGCAGGATCAATATCTACATTAAATCTTTTTTTCATCCAATTACTAGTAGCTTCTTTAAACTTCATCTGCCCTCTAAAAGGAGGGTATCTATAGTTTTGAGGATCTCTTAAAGCAACTTGTGCTTCATTGATGACACCTTCAGGTGATGGAAGATCTGGACTACCTAAACTTAAATCAACAACATCTATTCCCTTATTTATCAAAGCTTGTTTTTCAGCATCTAGTTTTGCAAAAACATATATTGGGACATAAGTTAGTCTCTCAGCTGATTTAAAAAACATATTTTTATTTTTAGACATAATTTAATTATTATAACGTCTTAAGTACAAATGAATCTAAGAACCTATTTTAACAAAATAAGCGTATACTGTCTGTTTCATAGAAAATATGTTAATGTTGTTTTGAGTTATATGATTTATCTAGTTAGTACTTGCGATTAGAGCATTTGTCCGATTTATTCGGCAAATGCGACCCGACGAAAGAGATTGGTCAAAAGAAGCGCAAACTTGTTTTGCGCTATATAAAAAATGCAAAAACTATTAATAATCGGTGGTGGAAACATGGGTTATGCCATAGCTTCTGGCATAATAAAAAATAAAATTATCCCAAAATCAAATATCGTTTTCATTGAAAACAAACCAGAACGCATAAATTTTCTTAAAAAAAACAAGTTTACACTTCAAGTAGGAAATTTAAATAAAACAAACTATTCAGCAATAATCCTTGCAGTAAAGCCAACTGACATAAGCAATGCTATAAAAGAAATAAAACCTATAATCAATAAAAACCAATTAATCATTTCCATTGCAGCAGGTATAAAGATACAAACGATTTCTTCATTGACTAGTAAAGCTCAGCCTATTGTAAGGATTATGCCAAACACTCCCTGTCAAATAGGCTCTGGAATAAGCGCAATTACATACAGTAAAAATATTACAAATGCTCAAAAAAACTTTGTAAGAAAGATTTTTAATTCTTTAGGAAAAATTATTGAATTGGATGAAGCTAAATTTGATCTAGTAACAGCTCTTTCTGGTTCTGGACCTGCCTATTTTTGTTATTTTATTGAAGCTCTAGCTGATAGTGCATACAAACTTGGCTTACAAAAAACTATCAGTAATGAACTCGTACTACAAACGGCTTTAGGAACATTAATGTTGCTTGCAAACGGAAGTCTTTCACCAAAACTTTTAAGAGAAATGGTCACATCTCCAAAAGGTACTACAGAAGCTGCCTTAAAGACTTTTGATAGGCTTCAACTAAATACAACCATTTATAAAGCTCTAAAAGCCGCTAGAGATAGGGCAATAGAATTAGGACTTCTTGCTTCTTGCTTCTTGATTCTTGCCTCTTGCTTCTTGCCTCTTGCTTCTCTAGCAGTTGATATTCAAGATCCCATCCAACTCAGTACAAAAAAAGAAGACATCTCTCTAACTGATGATTTAGTCATTGCAAGAGCCCAGGTTGCAAAATATCCTGAAAACCCTGAAGCTCATTTTAACTTAGCCATTGCATTAAGTCGTACCAGTCTTGTCGAAGAAGCCATTAAAGAATTAAGACGAACCAAGTTACTGCTTAGAAAAGAAGAAAATAAAGAATTAATAGATAAAAAAATTGTTGAATACAAAGAAATCATAAATTCAAACCTTGATTCTGAAACAGTAAACAATGTCCGATACCGCCTAGCATTTAGTCATTATTTAAAAGCCTATTTAATAAATAAAGCATTAGAAAAAAAAGAGGAGAAGAGCGGAAAATCTTCATCAAAAACAAATTTACTAAGCTCTAAAAAACTTATTTCACTAAGCAACGATCCGAGCATTGCAGCAAATTTAAACTTAAGTGTTTATTACTTTAAAGATCTCTTAAGAATCAATCCAAATGATCCCTGGACAAAAATATATTATGCATTTATTCTTGCTGAACAATTTAATGAGATTGACAATGCAAAAAAGCTATGGCTTGAAGTAGTAAAAGAATCTCCTAATAACCCTGCTCCACATTTCTTCTTAGGTGAATTACATATTAAACAAGGTGACCTGAATGAGGGGATTAAAGAAATATCTCAAGCTATATTGCTAAGATCCCTTGGCAATTAAGTAAATCACCGTATCCTCTGTTAAAATAGGGAAACAAAGCACTTTTATGTTAAAACAGTTTAAACTTACTAATCAAGCCCCTTATTTAATCCTTGCTGGAATGACTATTTTCATAATTTTTGCTTTCTTCAAAGGAAATTTATTAGTGTCAAAATCTGAAAAAGAGCTAAGTCAAGAACAAATTACCACTGAGGCAAAAGCCCAACAATATACTTTAAAAGAGATTGATGTTAAAACAGGTGAATTAAGATGGAAATTAACTGCTAAAGGTGGCGAAACACAAGAGCATTTACAGTCTGCATTAATTAAAGATATTGAAGCAAAAGTATATAAAAATAATGAGGTCGTTTTTGAATTACAAGCCCCATTTGCTAAAGCAGATGCTTCCACAAAAGAAATTTTCTTATTTGGCAATGTTCTAGTTAAAAACAATGATAAAAGTTTATTATTAATGTCAAGCCAAATAGCTCTAGGAATGAATGCATCAATTGAAGCTCAAAAAGGATTTGACTTAGAGCTTATAAACACTGCAACAATAAAAGGAGAAACAGCCTCAATAAATGAGGATCAAACACAAATCATAGTTCATGACTTAAGCGAAGCAGTCTTCAAAGATATATCCTTATCTGGTAATGAAGTCACCATAATAAAAGACAAAAATGGTAGTTTACAAAATGTTGAAATTAAAAACGGTGGGAAAATAATTCTTACAAACCAAGACAATGACAACTTGTCAGCAAACACAATCAACTGGAAGCAAAATGGTGAGATTGAAGCTACTAACAATGTAATTTTCATATCTAAAGATAAAGTATTTAAGTCTAATTATTTATTGTTGAAACAAGACAAAACATTATATGCAAGAGATAATGTTCTCATTACCCACCATAATACGAAATGCTACGGAAACTCACTAACTTATGACAATAAATCACTTATTACTATAAGTGGCAAACCAAAAGCAATTCAAGAGGGAAAACAAATTACAGCAGATAAAATTGTCTATGATTTAACGACAGGAAAAGTTCAAGCAATTGGCAATGTTAAAACCAGCATAGAACATAGCGTAGAGCGTTTAGCAGATAACAGATGAGTAATAAAAAATATAAATATTTTTGTATTCTATTTTCTATTTTCTACTCTCTATTTTCTTATTGCTCCACCTATGCTAAAGATGAGTTTGAAATCAAGCATGCTGACTCATTAGAAGCTGATAAACAAGCTATTTCAATCAATGGAAATATAAACGTAGAGTATAAAGATGCACTCATAGAGGCAACTCAAGGAAAAATCGATTCTGATATAAATGGTGAACCTTATACAGCCAGTTTTACAGGAAAAGCAAAACTTAAACTGAAAGATAGATTTCTAGAAGCCGATACAATTACCATAATAATAAATGACAAGAAAATAATTGCTACTGGAAAAGTATACTCTGAGCTAAAAGATAAAAAGCAAAATCCTATAATCATAACCTCTGATTATCAAGAGTTGTATTGGAGTGGTGAAAATGCAAAGGCTAAGGGTAATATCACTACAAAGTGTGAAGATCTTATTATCTCTTCAGAAGAAGCTAATATAATTTATAAAAATAAAAAACCTGTTCAAGCCCTTTTCACTGGTACTAAACCTCAGGCAAACTTAATGCAGCCGACCAACTCCACTTATGCAGATGAATTTGCCATTGATATTAAAACACATAATGTACTAGCAATTGGTAATGTTAAAAGTACAATTTGGCCAAATACAGATAAACCTAAGAGTGATCAAGAACCTATTAGTTTAAGCACTGAAAATCTTTATATTGATGATTCAACCGGCACAATAACTGCTAAATCAGTTCACAAAAAAGTTAATTTTATTTTTGAGACAACTAACGGTGAAAGTCTTGAAGCAAAGTTAGTCAGGAATGATAAAACAAAAAAACCTGAAAAAATTGTTTTCATAGGTAGTGCTGATGTAGTACAAGAAGATAAAAAGTTAAGCTCTGAAGAAATTGTTTTTAACTTTAGTGATAAGAAACTAACCAGTAACACAAAAACAAATGTTAGACCTAAAACCTTGATTTTTAAGAACTAATTGCCTTGGATAAAGTATAATGTACAGCATGAAGATCCTATTAAACAATCTATACATGAAGTGTTCAGAATATATAAAAAGCTTTATTGATGGGCTTAGCGTACAAGTTAAATTAATTATTTCAATAGTGTTTGGTGTCTCTGTTTTTATAACTTTATCAGCATTTGTAATCATTCACAATATTCAATCAAATATTGACAATCAAGTTTTAATGCTAAACAATAACTTGAAATCAACACAAATACTTTCAAACATAGCATCTCAAGCACTTATAAAAAATTATGGTGGAGTTGCCAATAGAAAAACGAGGCTTGAAGAGCTGATCAATGGTTTTATAAAGGAACATTCAGAAATTACTTTTGCAATATTTACAGACAATGTAGGAACAGTTCTTGCTAAGAGTCGTTTTGCAGACCTTTATGAAATCAATAAAGAAAATAAAAACTTTATTCCTCCTCCAAAACATGTTCCATATATCCAGGTTTATTACTCTAACAGTGGCAAGTTACTTATAATAGCTGAACCTATACAGTACAATTCAAACTTTTTCGGGTGGGTTTGGGTTGGTATACCAGATACAGGCTTTACAATAGTGGGTTCTAGAAAAGAATTGATTGTATTTTTATTGGAGATTTTTATACTGGTTTGGATTCTTTCAATAATAGGTGCTATCGTAAATTCCCTCATTATTACTAGACCATTAAGAAAATTAGAAAAAGGAGCTAAAGCAATTACTGAGGGAAGATTTGGTTTCCAATTGCCCTTAAAAGGATTTTTAGGAAAGGAATTAACTCAGCTAGTAAAAGCATTCAATAAAATGTCTAAGCGACTACAGCAATATGAAGAATCAAACATTGCAACTCTTAGCTCTGAAAGAAACAAGTTTGAGTCTGTAGTCATGTCAATAACAGATGGAGTAATTGTTTTAGATAAAGAGGATATAATTCAAATAATTAATCCTGCAGCACTAAGACTGCTTAACAGATCCTATGATGAGCTAATCGGTCATAAAATAACAAACCTATGGACAGCAAAAATCAATGATCAAGTTTTTAGTTATCTAAATAGTCTTAAATTAGATGGTAGTAATTCCTATAATGAATCTAGCAGCTTTGAGTTCATGCAAGACAATAAGAGTTTAAAGTTATATATAACACCATTATATTTTTCAAACAATGATAAATTAGGAGCTGTTTTAGTAATTCATGATAGAACAAAAGAAGTTGAAGTAGAGTTAATTAAACAAGAGTTTATAAGCAATGTAAGTCATGAATTAAGAACCCCTATTACAAGCATTAAATGCTATGTAGATACTTTGTGTTCTCACAATTCTGAAATTGATGAAAAAACAAGAGTAGAATTTATATCCATCATAAATCAAGAAACTGACAGACTTAGCAATCTGGTAAATGATGTGCTTGAATTATCAAGATTAGATTCTCATACAAGAAAACTCCAATTAACTCTTCAAGAAATTTATCCATGTTTAGAATATACATTAAAATCAATATCAGTTTTAGCTGAGAAAAAATTTATTCGACTGATTTCAGATATAGAAGAAGATTTGCCTCTTCTAAATATAAATCAGGAGAATATTGAAAGAGTATTTATCAATCTGCTTTCAAATGCAATAAAATACACCCCTGGCAATGGAATGGTTAAGATGAAAGTAAATAGAGATGGAAATAATGTTAAATTTCAAATCATTGACAATGGAATAGGTATACAAGAAGAGCATTTACCAATGATTTTTGAACGATTTTATAGAGTAGAAAATAAAGTGCATACAATAAAAGGGACAGGATTAGGTCTTACAATAGTCAAGAAATCCATAGAACAACACGGCGGACAGATCACTGTAAAAAGTAAGTTTGGCGAAGGTAGTGTTTTTGAATTTACCTTACCCATCCCTAATGAACAACTCACAAAAAATAATAATGTAGAAGATTTTAAAACAGAACTTCCTATATCTAAAACAGCTTAATTGTAATGCAGTATAATATTATCCGTTATTATGACGTCACAACTAATCATCTAAGCGAAGGATATTGCAGTGAGTAATATCCTGAGCATCGTAAAAGAAAAGGAAAAATCTCGTTTGAGCCGAGATTTTTCCGAGTATGACGGATCGGTAGCTCAACGGTAGAGCAGAGGACTCATAATCCTTTGGTTACAGGTTCGAATCCTGTCCGATCCATTTTTAACCGCTCGTTTCGCACGAATGCTCAACTCGCTTTTTAGTTACGGCGCTTTTTGCTGAGTAAATCAGACAAAAAGCTTATATGCTGATCATCAATGACGTTTCGATTTTTCGCTTATGGAAAAATCTTCACTTGAAAATCCACAATCGTTCCAAAAACTAGTCAGGACTGCTTTTAGATTCTAAATAAAACATTAATGTTTTAGGTTTCATAGACTAGATCTATTAAATTAATATCTATGTCTATAAATTTTATAAAAGAAAGAATTACTGCCCTTAAACAATTAGCAGTTGAGCATGAGGAATATCTTCCTGAAGAAGAAAGGTTCACAAGATATAAATTAGATTTAGATACATTGAGAGATGAAGAAACAGATGAAGCACAAGCAGCAATATTTAACTCTAATCTACATACGGAAATTGATGTATCAAGAGAATTAGTTTTTCACTCAAGAAAACTTTTTGAAACTTTAGATATTAATTCTACTAAAGTTGATCTTATCGGGTTAGAGCAAGATGAGATTAAGCTATTAAAAGTATTAGAACTCATTATAAAAGCTGATTCTATCTCTAAATTGATTGATGACTTTCGAAAAGATAGTTTAGATGAGTTGCCGACCTTCATTGATGATCAATTATTAGAAGCAAACAAAAAACTTGTTTCAAATATTGAATTAATATTTAGTGATAATTCAGACAAACAACTTGTTTTAGATAGTATGAAAGAATTGGATAATGAAATGGCATTTTTTATGCTGACTGGATTTTATCAGTCTCAGGTTTTAAAGCTTTTAAAAGGTATGCCTTTAGTGATTTAATGCGTCCATAAAAGCTTTCTATAGTCTTTACTAAAAATCACATAGATATAGTTATTCACTAATGCTATTATCTTATTAAGTGTACTTTTAAACTTTCTAGGAGAAACAATATGAGTATCTGGATTAGTAGAGAAACCCCATTAATAGGCCGTTTTCTAGCAAATAAAGATGGACAAAGATTTAAAACACTTATTAGCAATAATAAATTTGACCAAGCAATACATCAACTTACAGAAACTATAAAAAGCAATCCAAGTGCAAATCATTTATCTTGGTATATGAATCAATTATTTCTCAAAGCATTAGAACCAGCAATGAGAAGTACTATAGATAAAAACTTAAGAACCATTGACACTCCTAAAAGAAATGATGGATGGGATCATCTATATCAAGAATGTTCATATACCATTGATGCTAAAGCTGGTGCTTTTCCTGAAGATGAAAAAGAGAAAGGTCCAAAACTAGAAAATATTAGACTTTTACTTGCTGAAGGTAAAGATCATGAAGCACTTGATAAAATTTTAGAAGTGAACAACGAATGGTCCTCATGGGTTGGTCCACATGTTCGCTTGGCTACTTTTATACCACCACTTTTAAGACAATAAAAATTGTCAGAAAATTTTTTAAGAGGCTTACTATACAAGCGGTCTATCAAATAGCTTTACATCATCTCTTAACCTTGTATTGGTTAAGTCTAATAACTTATATGCAATTTCTTCTTTATTGTTAGCCATAATATAGCCAATTATCATTTTTCTTAATGTGTTTAATTGATCTTGTGGAATAGCTGTTGTTATTTCAACTAAATTGATTGGTTTTATTTCTCTACTTTTTAATGTTGCAGACATCTTTTCCCCTAATACTGTTTATTTACTTTTACCTTTGTCACTTATATGGACAAGTAAACATCCTACAGCAAAAACTTGATTTTCTTGTGAGCTTAATATTATTTTTATTTTTACCTTACGAAGTTGTAACATTGAAAAAAGTTTAAAAATAAAAAAACTATTAACTAAATATACAAGGTAAAGATTTTAAGAAACAACTTAAGGTAGGGGAACCTTAACCAATTAATATTGACGAGGGGGGTGATTGAACATTTCCAAAGCCTGCTTTTTCAAGGACTTCTTTTACTTCTTCTGCTTTAGCTGGTTTATCAATAAACAATTTTCCATCTAAATGATCAATCTCATGCTGTATACATCTACATAGTAAATTATCTTCTGCTAATAATTTTCTTTCTTTCCCTAACAAATCTTGGTATTTAACAATTATTTTTTTATGTCTTATAACATCAATTAGAACATTTGGGAAACTAAGACAGCCTTCCCTAGAGATAATTTGTCCATCTTTACCAATAATTACTGGGTTTATAAGAACTAAAGGATTATATGATGTAACTTCTTTATTAGTTTTTTCATCAGTGTATCTACCAGAAGGATACTCTACATCCAAAACAAGTACTCTTTTGCTAACTCCTATTTGAGGTGCAGCCAATCCAACCCCTTCAGAAGCATACATTGTCTCAAACATATCTTCTACAAGTTTTCTAAGAGACTTATCAAATTTAATTACCCTACTAGTTACCTTACGTAGTATTTCATCCCCATATTCAACTATTTTCATTTTTGTCATTACTTAACCCTTTTGATAAACCACAAAGACAACGAGTAATATATTAGCATATTAAACTGTTTATGTAATGTAAAGCTGATCAATACAGCATCTTGTAGGGAGCAGTCCCACCCACGAAATGGGCGAAGCTCGCTCACAAAATGAGCGGCGCGACTGTTCCCTACACTTGTGAAATGGAAAGAAAGTTGCACTTGCATGGAAAGGATTTATCTGGTTTATCCAGTAAATCCGACCCAACAAAGCAGATTGGTCAATGAAAGCTCAAGACAAGCTTGAGCTTTATATAGAAGACAAAATCCAGTTGTTAAATTCCTTAGGTTGATCTTCCATACAGGTATGACTTGCCCAATTAAACATTTTAAAACTTGAGTCTGGAAGCATCTGGTGTAATTTTTTTACCATACTACTTAAAGCAACATAATCAAACCTACCAACTGAAAAATATATAGGACACCTGACTTCTGGAACATTAGCTAAAAAATCCCATTGCAATGAATCTTTCCATATATCTCTAACTACACTTAAATCTGAACTGATAGCTAGTTTATGTCTTTTCTTAAGAGGTAGTTTAAGTATAATTCTTACCATTGATTTTAAATATTCAATTGGCTTTCCTAAGAACCAACGATAATATTTTTGTACTAGTAATGGAACTCTTGTTGGCAAAGCAACTAATAAAAGCTTAGAAACATAGTCTGAATATTGTTCAGCAAATCTAACAGATAAAACAGCACCAAAAGAGTGTCCTACAATAATTAATGGTTCTTTTATTCCTATATGATCAATAGTTTCTTTTAAATCTTGTATATGATCTTCAATGCTACATGAACCACCAGGATTAATTGATCTCCCATGGCCTCTTAGATCAATACCAATAACTCTATATCCTGTTTGATCTAACAATTCAAACTGTTCTTCCCAAACATCGTATGCACTAGCTGTACCATGTATAAATAATACAGGTGTTCCTGTTTTCTTATTGTCAAAATAAGATAAAAGCATTTGATTTTGTTTTTAAATTTATTGAGCTATATTTTCTAGCATCATCTTAGGTTTAGATGTTTCTTGAGCTTTTGCTAATACTTCATTTATACTTGATTCATAAACAGTAGATGAATTAAAATCTTTTGTATCAATTAAGCTAATAACATTTTCCCTTAAAACAGATGCCATCTGATCTAAGTTATTCCCAAATTTAGTAGCAAAATCATACAGATGTACAGGATTGCCTATTTTTATTTCAATTTCAGGCCTTTTAAGCCAATAACTAAAAAATCTTAAGTTATAAGTACCATTTAAGTAGATCGGGATAACTGGTACTTTTGAATCAATTGACAATTTAGCAACTCCAGGTTTAAACCTTCTTGGCTTAGTATGACTAGAAATATCACCCTCTGGAAAAATTCCTACAATTCCACCATGAGCTAAGATTCTATTTAGTTTTTTTAATGCTCTTTGGTACTCTTCTATTTCATTGCCTATTAATACAGAACCCATAGCTCTAGCCAGAAATCGATAAAATCTTGTTTTTAATGCTCTTTTAGCAATAATAAAATTGACTTTTTTAAGTGGCCCTAAATAATAAGTTAAAAGAAAACCATCACAAAAATTCTGATGATTCCCAGCCAGAATATACCTACCATGTTTAGGAAAGTTTTCTAAACCAGACATCTTTACTTTGATAAATGGGCTAAATATTAAGAAATGAATAAGCCACACAATGCTGTAGCATATTGAATGAAAAAATCTTATTAATTTAGCTTCAACTTTTCTAATCATAACCTTAAGACTTTTTACTAAAATAATACTACATTACCTATGCTTAACCCTAGTGGGTATTAATTAAATACTATCGGACTCTTGCCGATTGATTATTATATATTAACCTTGCTAAAAAATAAATGAACTAGGAGTTAAAAAGTTATGACAGTAAATCGAATTGGTGGCCAAGGTAATTTACCTTCTCAAATTAATACCCCCCAAAATACAGGTGGAGAAGAGGCATTTAATGAACAATTTGGTAAGTCAGAAGGATATGATAAAGGGTCATTAGAAAAAGCTGTAAATGAAAGAACAAGACTTTCAAGAACTAAAAAAATAGGCAAAAGTACAAAGTCTCATTCTTCATTATTTGTAGTTTCAGACACCGATGGTGAAATACATGAAGAAGCTGTATACAGAACAATAATGGTTGATGGAATATTATTTACATTAAGATTACTTGCTATAGCATAAAGGTTTATAATTTTTATCCAAATATAAATTTGCAGCATGTTCTGCTAATTTTCTAATCTTTAAGATAAATGCCATTCTCTCATCCTTACTTACTGCACCTCTTGAATCAAGAAGATTGAAACAGTGTGAACATTTTAAGACATAATCATAGCCAGGCATAAGTAAATTGTTTTCTAAGCATAACTTGGCTTCATTATAATAAATATCAAACCGGGCTAACAATGAATCAATATTTGCAATTTCAAAATTATACTTGCTTTGCTCAAATTCATTTCTCTTGTAAATATCATGGTATTTAACATCTTCTGTCCACTTAAGATCAAAAACATTGTCTACGTCCTGAAGATACATTGATATTCTTTCTAATCCATATGTAATTTCCACTGAGATAGGCTTCAAATCAATGCCACCTGCTTGCTGGAAATATGTAAACTGTGTTATTTCCATCCCATCAAGCCATACTTCCCAACCTACTCCCCAAGCACCAAGTGTAGGTGATTCCCAATCATCTTCTACAAACCTTATATCATGCTCGTTAATATTCACTCCTATTTTTTCAAGACTCTTTAAATAAATATCTTGAATGTTGTCAGGAGAAGGTTTCATAATAACCTGATATTGAAAGTAATGCTGAAGCCTGTTTGGATTGTCACCATATCTTCCATCTGTAGGTCTTCTACAAGGCTCAATACAAGCCATGTTCCAAGGCTTTTCACCAAGAACATGCAGAAAAGTAGCTGGGTTCATCGTACTGGCCCCTTTTTCAATATCATATGGTTGCATAATTACACAACCCTGGCTAGACCAGTACTGGCTTAGTGTTAAATACACTTCTTGAAACGTTAGTGACATAATTACCTCTGCTTCTAATGTCTAAAATGTCTAATCCCAGTAAACACCATAGCTATATTGTATTTGTTACATATATCTATCACTTCTTGATCTTTAACACTGCCTCCTGGCTGGATAATAGCAGCAATTTTTGCAGATGCTGCTATTTCAATATTGTCTTTAAATGGAAAAAAAGCATCCGATGCCAGAACAGCACCATCTGAATTGTAACTTGCATGATTTAATGCTATTTCAACAGCTCCTACTCTACTTGTTTGGCCAGCACCAATACCCAAGGTCTTTCCCTCTTTTGCAATGACTATTGCATTTGATTTCACGTGCTTACAAACTTTCCATGCAAAAATTAAATCTATAAATTCAGTCTCTGTAGGTTTCTTATTTGTTACAACTTTCAAATCATTAACATTTAAAACATCTTTATTAAAATCTTGAATTAAAAATCCCTGTCCAATCTTTTTTATATCTAGTTTATCTATAGAAGTTACTTCTGGCTTGATTTTTAAAACCCTCAAGTTCGGCTTTTTCTTAAATATATCCAAAGCCTCAGATGAAAACTCAGGAGCAATAATTGCTTCTAAAAATATCTTAGAAAGCTCATCTGCAACATCAGTATCAACCTTTTCATTAAAGGCAACAATACCACCAAAAGCACTGATAGAATCACAATTAAATGCTTCTAGATATGCATGAAGAAGATTCGGGGCAATTGCAACTCCACAAGGATTATTGTGCTTAATTATTACTGATGCTGGAGTCTGACTATCAAACTCACTTGCAATATTCCATGCAGCTTCTAAATCTAAAAAGTTATTAAATGAAAGCTCTTTACCTTGTAGGACTTCTGCATTCGCTAAACCTGACTTTGAATCTTCTGGCAAGTACAAGGCTGCTTTTTGATGCGGGTTCTCGCCATACCTTAAAACTTGTTTCAATTTCATATTGAGTTGAAGATCCTTAGGAAAACTCACATGATTACCATTTGAAGACTGCTTTAAATATGATGACAAATATTTTGAAATTGTTTCGTCGTAGTCACTGGTTTTCTTAAAGGCTTTAATAGCAAGCTTTTCTCTTAGTGATAAAGAAACCTGTCCATTGTTTTCAGATAGTTCTTTTTGTACTAATTGATAATCTTCAGAATCACATACGACAGTAACGGAGTTAAAGTTTTTTGCAGAACTTCTTATCATAGAAGGTCCACCTATATCAATATTTTCAATCACTTCTTCTAGAGATACACCACTTTTTTTAGCTACCGTTTCAAACGGATATAAACTAATAACAACCATATCAATCGGTTTAATATTTTGTTTTTCAATTGCCTGCATGTGCTCAGGCTTGTCACGCCTAGCCAACAAACCACCATGTATAGCAGGATGCAGAGTTTTTACCCGTCCATCAAGCATCTCAGGAAAACGTGTCAGTTCGCTAACTTCAGTAACAGGTAAATTGTTTTTTCTTAAGAGTTGAGCAGTACCACCTGTAGATAGTATTTCATAATTATATTTTTGAACTAATTCAGAAGCAAAATCTAATATGCCTTCTTTATTGTGAACACTAATTAATGCTAGCTTCTTCATTTATAAATACCTAAATATTGCAAAGTTCATTATATCGTAATTGGGTACTTTTGTTACGACACGACCTTGTATAATGTATCTATATGACAGTAACTCACAGAACCCAATTTCAAACATCTACTCAGCGTGATTCCTGGATAGAAATAAACTTATCAGCCTTAGAAAGAAACTATAAAAAATTACAAGATCTAATTCAAACACCTATAATGGCTGTAGTAAAAGCAGATGCTTATGGACATGGTGCAGCAATGCTTGGACCTGTGTTACAAAGTCTTGGTGTGGATTCGTTTGGCGTAGCTACTGTTGATGAGGGATTATTATTACGTAATAGTGGAATTAAAACACCTATCGTTATTTTAGGTGCAACACCTTTTTGGACTTATGAAATATGCTCTACAAACAATTTAACCATTACAATTTATTCTGAAGAGCAAATCATTGAGCTTGAAAGCCTGGGAGAAAAAAATAATTCCCAAATCCTTGTACAGTTAAAGATTGATACTGGAATGAATAGGCTAGGAATCAATTATAAAGATACAAATAAAGTATTAAACAATATTCTTAAATCAAAACATCTCAAGCTTAGCGGTATTTTCACTCATTTAGCAGATGCAAAAAATTATGAGTTTTCAAAACTTCAAAAAGAAAGATTTGATAAGTCATTAGAAAACTTTAAAGATCTAAAAGTACAAAAACACATATCAAATAGCTATGCAGCTATAAACTATCCTGAGTTTAGATATGATTTAGTAAGATTAGGAATTGCTCTTTGTGGACAAGAGTTTAGTTTCTTAGAACCTTTAATCTCTCTTAAAGGTAGAATCACAAGAATTCATAAAATAGAAAAAGATGAATCTGTTAGCTATGATAGAACATGGGCATCTACTAAAGATAGCTTAATAGCTACTATACCCATAGGCTATGCAGATGGTGTAGACAGAAAACTTTCAAACAAGATCCATGCATCCTATAACAATCAAACAATAAATCAAGTAGGAACAATAACAATGGATCAAATGATGCTTAATATTACTGATATTGAAAATCCAAAAGTTAATGATGTAATCACTCTTCTTAACAAGGATCTGACCATTGACTCATGGGCAAAGATTTTAAATACCCTTACATATGAATTAGTGTGTCGGTTAAAACTTAGACTACTAAGGGTTTATACAAGAAACTAGCGTTCAACGTTTAGGAGAACCTAGAACTTAGGAATTCTTCCAAATATTCTAACTAAACGCTCTACGCTAAATGCTAATTGCCATTTGTCCTACTAAACGCTCTATGCTACTCGGCATAATTTCTTCCATACATTTATGATGTCCCAAAGGACATGTTTTTTTTCTACAAGCTATGCAATTCAAATCCGATAAAAACATACAGTTTTGAATCATATTATAAGGACCAGTTCTATATGGTGAAGTAGGTCCATATAATCCTATTACTTGAGGTATACCATAGTCATTCTTAATAGCACTTGCAAGATGTATCCCTGCTGAATCTAAACCTATTACCAGATTTGATTTTTGAATCAAATAAATCAAATCTTTCAGATTAGTTTTTCCAATTAAGTTTGTATATTTAATACTATTACTATCTAGCTCATCAACTAAAGGCTTTAAATAAACCATATCACTCAGTGAGGCACAAACAAGCACTTCATGCTCTTTAGAAAGCTTGGATATCAATTCATACCAATGCTTTATAGACCACATTTTACTTGTCCATGTTGTGCCAGGAAAGACTAAAATATATTTTTTTTTAAAATCAACAATCTGCATTAAGTCTTCATTAGAGAGATTATTTAATTTAGGAATTGAAAATTTAACTCCTTCTTGATTACTCCTGTTTCCTATAGTTGAAACAAGCTTTAAATTTAAATCCACAATATGATTTTTTGTTTTAAACAAATGCCCAACATCTACTTTTTCATCATAAAAGATATGAGCAAATTCTCTTGTGTTTTTAAACCCTATTGTTTTTTTACCAAAAGCTAATTTGCTTAAAAAGCCACTTTTAAATAGTCCTTGTACATCAATAACAAAATCGTATTTTTCTTTTTGAATCAATTTAATATTTCTATAGCTAAGCAAATAAACATTGTTAATCTCAGGAATTAGTTTTAAAAGATCATATCCTTTAGGTCCTACAAGCCAGTCTATTTGAGCATTAGGATTCACTAAACGTAAGTAGTTTACAACAGGCAATGTATGAACGATATCACCTAGACTACTTAGACGTACTATTAAAAATTTCATGATTATTTCTCTACTTGGTCTTGCAAAAAGCACGGCGTAGTGTTGATCCCCTGAATGCCCTGACGGGAACCGTTAACGATAGTTAATGGTCGGATGGGTTGAAGGGGACAACACGGAGCACAAAATGCTTTTTGCGAAATCATTATATAGACACCAATCTCATCTTATGATTTTCAAATACTGCTACTTGAGTAAATCCATATTTTTTTAAGATCTCAGACAGCCTATCATAAGAATGGCCTAAATCCTTTGCTGTATGAGCATCTGAGGCTGTAGTTATTGGTATATTAAGTTTTTTAATAGCTTTTACTATTTCATCTTGTGGATACAGCTCATTGACAGGCTTCCTCCAGCCTGCCGTACTCATTTCAACCGTTAAGTTTTTTTCTTTGATTAGCTTTAAAATATCTTTTACAAATGACATTATTTCATTTTTTGGTCTATGTCCAAATATTTTTATTAAATCTAAATGTGCAAGTCCATCTATAACTCCTTTGTTAATAAGCTTTTTTATTTCATCAAAGTATTTTGTATAAAGCTTATCGATATCCCACTTATCAAACTCATCTTTGTACTGAGCATAATCAAAAGCCCAATCATCAATAAAATGTACAGAGCCTAAAACAAAATCTAACTTGTCATAGTTTTTCTCAATCCACTTATAGTCAATTACCGAGGTTTCTGGATCATTGTCAATTTCAATACCGATTTTGAAGTTTACATCCTTTACACTATCTCTAAACTTAAAAAACTCATCTAAATTAATACCAGGATGATATCTCCCATGATCAGTAAGAGCCACATCTTTTAAATTAGCTTTACGTGCATACTCAGCCCATGGTTCTAAAACTTCCTGCGTATAGGGTAAATCTCTATGTCCTTGTGGATGATTATGATAGTCAGAAAATAGCATTAAAACATTATACTAGATCTTCCTCAAGATTAAATCGCTTTAATAATACATATTTTGCAAACATTCGCTTTATGCTAATATTCTTTGCAATCGATAAAATTATGAGTTTAAGCATTCCAAAATTTATAGGTGCAAGTATTTTAGGAGCAGCTATTGGGTTAAGCTCTACAACTATTACAAGTCAAGTGCAAGGACATCCTGTAAGACCACATCATAAATATCTTGTACCAAACAATGACCCTCATCCACAACTGACAGAAGACCAACTTAAAAAGTTAGTTCAAAATCTTGGATCCAATATGTTTACTACTAGAAATAAGGCTTTAGAACAATTAAAAATATTTATGAACAATTGCCCAACCAGTCACCTTGCTACTTTTTTTACTAAGATGAATGATGAAAAAGTACGTATTAATGACGAAGAGATTAATCATAGAGTTGACGCAGCAATTAATGAAACTAGTGAAGGCATTGTTAATCGGATAAATAATGAACAAAATATTGAAATAAAGTTAAATTGTACTATTAGCCTCATACAATCAAATGCATTGAACTATAAAGAAGATAATCATAAAGTATTATTCAATTTTTTACTTGCAAACACAAACAGATTATCCCTAAACTCAATATCTACAATGTCTCAAGCACTGCCTAAAAGCAATCTAGGAATAAAATTAGCGTTTGCAGAACATGGAAACACACCTACTCAAGCATTAACAAGTCTTGCTGGAGATCAAGAAGTCTCAGTAAGATGTGCTGTTGCAGAAAATCAAAATACACTTGCTCAAGCACTAATAGCTCTTGCTGGTGATGAAGATTCCTCAGTAAGATATGCTGTTGCACAGCATCGAAATACACCTATTCAAATCCTAGTTAACCTTACTCAAGATCAGGACCCAGATGTAAGAGAAATAGCTCAAAAAGCTTTAGCCTCTAGAAGATAATGTTAATTATAGTTTTTATAAAAAACATACCTATCGTCTTTTCCCCATAGATATACATTATTCAGACTAGCATTTTCAAGCAATTTCTTTTTTGTAACAAAAGCAAACTTAGCAGGTTGATCAAGCTTTTCTTGAATCTTAGTTAGCGAATCATATTTTTCAATCTTTCTTTTTGAGTAAAACGTTAAACTTGGTTTTATGATTTGATAAGTAGAGATTTCTACATCAGGTGGAATAGATCTAGCAAATATCCTGAGCTTGCTTTGTGCATGCTTATCTATCTTTGGCATGACTATAGCCACCAAACAAAAATAAAACAATAAAAAAGTAGACAGCAAAATCACTATAGACATAGATTCATCTTTATGGCTACTTGCCCATGCCATACTAACTCCTACAAACATTAAAAAGATTAAACAGATAATTTGAAAATCTAGTTTTATACTTTTTACTTCTCTCGGCAAGATAGCACTTAAATCAAACAAACAAACACCTACCATAATTAAACAAAACACAAAAAACAATCCTAGACCTATCATAAAACCCTTGTTATTAGTAACTTTCACCAATATACTATCAAACCAAATAGCTACCAATATACTTAGTGCTGGGAATAAAGATAAGATATAAGTTAAAAGCTTTGTTTTACTAACACTAAAAAAAAGAAAAACCACTAAAAACCACCATAGACAAAGCCATGGGATCTCTTCTTTAATTGAAACCAATAAACTCCCTAATCCTTTTTTTAAAAGAAACATAAAGATTCCGGGGAGAAAAAAAGTCCATGGCAAAAACCCAATTAAAACAACAGGAATAAAATAAAATAAAGATCCTTTGTGTCCAGACACGGTAGAAGTATATCGGGAAAAATTATGCAGTCCAAGAAAAGTAGCAGTGAAGTCACCTTCTGTAGCCATATGTACTATTAGATACCATGGCATTACTAAAAAAATAAAAATGCAAAAACCAATCCAAAATGAATAATTTTTTAAAAAGTAACTTAGTTTTCTTATCCACCAAAAAAATGGTACTAACACCATACCCACTAAAAGTATTGCTACAGGACCTTTGGTAAGCACAGCTAATCCTAAAAATAGAAACCCCGATAAATACCAATTTGAAAAAACTTTTATCTGCTGATCAAAGGAACTATGTGATGTAGAAAGCTGATTGTATCCAAGAAAAAAAGATATTATTGATGAAATTATAAAACAAGACAGAGTCATATCAGTTACTGAAAATCTTGCTAGACCAGCAAACTCAAAACAAGACATCAAGACTAAAGCACTCATTAAACCACAAACAACACCATAAAAAGCTCTAACAAAATAAAATACAAATCCTGCTGAAATAATGGCTGTAATAGCTGACGGTAACCTTGCCGCAAGTTCATTCACCCCAAAAGCCTTCATAGACAATGCTTCAAGCCAATAAAAGAATATGGGCTTATCATAACGAACCACATAGTTAAAATATGGTACTACCCAGTTTCCTGACTCAAGCATTTCTCTGCCAGCTTCAGCATATCTTGGCTCATCTACATCTGTTAGACCCGTACTACCTAAGCCATAGAAATATAAAACAAAATACAAAATAAAAAGTACAATTAGTGCTCCTAGAAATTTATTGTCGTTATACTCTCCCCTAGATCTTTGATTTAATTTCATAATAGAAAAACTAGCTCTCACTCTCTAATTTCAACACTGCCATAAATGCTTCCTGAGGGATTTCTACCTTGCCCACATTTTTCATTCGTTTCTTTCCTTCTTTTTGCTTTTCTAAAAGTTTCTTTTTTCTCGTAATGTCGCCACCATAACACTTTGCTAAAACGTTTTTCCTAACAGCGCTTATAGTTTCACGAGCTACAATTTTTCCTCCTATTGCAGCTTGGATAGGAACTTCAAACATTTGTCTTGGAATAATTTCTCTAAGTTTCTGAGTCAATTGTCTCCCATAGTGTTGAGCTTTATCCACATGAACGATTATAGATAAAGCATCAACAATATCTCCACCAATTAACATATCTAATTTAGCAAGCTTGGATTCCTTATAACCAATCAAGTCATAGTCCATACTTGCATATCCTTTTGAACGGGATTTTAAGCTGTCAAAGAAATCTGTAATGATTTCAGCGAGAGGGATTTCATATGTAAGCTGCACTCTTTTTGAATCAAGATATTTCATATCCTTAAAAGTACCTCTTCTTGTCTGGCAAAGATCCATTATTGGACCCACAAAATCATTTGGTAGAAAGATATGCAATAAAACATATGGTTCTTCTATTTTTTCTCTATGATTTGGATCAGGTAAAAATGCAGGATTGTCAACTTCAATCACTTCACCACCTGATTTTGTCACCATATATACTACGCTTGGAGCAGTAGCGATAAGAGTTAAGTTATACTCCCTCTCTAATCTCTCTTGTGCTACTTCCATATGAAGCAATCCTAAAAAACCACACCTAAATCCAAAACCTAAGGCATTAGATGTTTCAGGTTCATAATGAATTGAGCTATCATTTAATTTCAATTTTCCCAATGCTTCTTTTAATTCTGTGTATTGATCAGCATCTGTAGGATACAAACCACAAAACACCATTGGAACAGCAGGTCTATATCCAATCAAAGGTTCACTGGCAGGGTCCTTTGCATTAGTAAGAGTATCTCCTACTAATGCACTAGCATCTCTTATAAATGCCGCCAAATATCCAACTTCACCAGATTTTAACTCATTTACAGAAGTCTGCTTTGGCAATAAATATCCCACTTCACTTACAAGAAATTTTTTATTGTTTGCCATAAACAAAATTTCATCGTTTACTTTTACAACACCATCAAAAATTCTTAAATACACAATAATTCCACGATAGCTTTCATAGTAACTATCAAAAACCAAACCTCGCAAAGGCTTTTCCAAAGTAAGTTTTGGCGGTGGGATAAATTTTATAATGGCTTCTAAAACATTTTCAACATTTATTCCTGTTTTAGCACTGATTAGTATAGAGTTAGAAGTATCAATCCCTATTAAATCCTCAATTTCTTTCTTTACTCTCTCTGGCTCTGCACCAGGCAAATCAATTTTGTTTATGATAGGTATAATTTCTAAATTGTTTTCCATTGCCAAATATACATTTGCTAAAGTTTGTGCTTCAACACCTTGGCTTGCATCTACAACTAACAATGCACCTTCACAAGCAGCTAAACTTCTTGATACTTCATAATTAAAGTCCACATGCCCAGGAGTATCTATTAAGTTCAAGATATAATCTTGCCCATCAGATCCCGTATATTTCATTCTAGCTGTTTGCAGCTTTATGGTAATACCTCTTTCCCTCTCCAAGTCCATATTATCGAGAACTTGTGCCTTCATCTCTCTTTTTGAAAAACTTCCAGTTAATTCTAAAAGCCTATCTGCAAGGGTAGATTTACCATGGTCAATATGAGCAATAATGCAAAAATTACGTATGTTTGATTGGTTAGTCATGCTTTATAATGTTAGATGTTAAAAATAACTCTCACATCTTATTTATTATATGACAGTAAATGGTAGAAAATGATAATTGAGCTTATATCCTTTGGTTTTAAATATAATAGTCCACCAAACACTAATTATCTTATAGATGTAAGATTCTTAAATAACCCATACTATGTTGACAACTTAAAACCTTTAACAGGCTTAGATAAAGACGTAATAGATTTTTTTCATAGTGATTTGAAAGTTTCTGACTTCTTAGAAAAACTAAAGATATGGATTGCGTATATCATAGAAGCAAACATAACAGCAAATAAAGAAAGTATTAAAATTGCAATTGGTTGTACTGGGGGACAACACAGATCTCCTTATATAGTTGAACAACTAGCACAATACATTACCAACAATAGTCCAAATATTACCAAGTTAACTGTTTACCATACTGAACTAACAAACTATAATAATAGCGTTTAGCGTAGAGCGTATAGAAAGTAGAATAAGTGAATCATAATAAAAAAGAATTAAATATAAGACGTTTTTTACTACCTGGATTAAAGAAATGGATATTTATTATCATAGTAGGTTTAGTTTTTGGCTTATTTGGCATAGCACTACTTTTTGAACTCAGACCTGTTACAAGACTAAGAGACTTTACTTGGTTTGTATTTCAAGAGACTGCAAAGATAATGCCTACATACGTTTCAGGTACATTATCAATTTTGATTTGCATTACGTTAGTAGTTTATGCATTTATAAATGCTAATAAACAAGTAGTAAAAGCAATTGCACCAGAGTTAGCAGACAGATCTGTTCTAGATGCATTAGATAAACTACATTCACTAAGTCGAGGTGCAAACGTAGTAACTATCGGTGGTGGAACAGGTCTTAGTACTTTACTTTCAGGACTCAAACAATACACTACAAATATTACAGCAATTGTTACCGTAGCTGATGATGGTGGGAGTTCTGGAAGATTACGAGAAGAGCTTGGAATCATCCCACCTGGTGATATTAGAAATTGCATTGCTGCACTTGCTGATGAAGATAAAATAATTACTGAATTATTTAAGTATCGATTTAAGAGTGGCCAAAATTTAGAAGGACATAGCTTTGGAAATCTGTTTCTAACAGCACTTAGAGAAGTAATGGGTGGAGATTTTATAAAAGCTGTTAGAGCTGCTAGTTTAATTTTAAGAAGTAGTGGAACAGTCTTACCATCTTCGCCTGAACCTATGAAGATAAATGCTGAGCTTGTTGATGGAAGAATCATTGAAGGAGAATCAAAGATACCTTTAGCTAAAGGTAAAATTAAAAGAATCTATACAACTGAAAAACCTACTGCTCAAATTGAAGCTATAGAAGCTATTAAAAATGCAGAGTTAATAGTTTTTGGACCAGGAAGTTTATACACATCAATTATTCCAAATCTACTAATCTTAGATATTGCTGATGCCATCAAACAATCTAGTGCTCACAAAGTATATGTATGCAACATAATGACACAGCCTGGAGAAACTTCTGGATATACTGTTAGCGATCATATAATTTCCCTTTTAAAACATTCTGGAGATCCACATTTGATTGATGTTGTCATTGTAAATGACAGACACCCTGAAAGACTACTTCAAAAATATAGAGAAAAAGAACAAGAGCCCGTAAAAATTGATGCTGAAATTGTACAAAAGCTTGGGATTAGAATAGTAGCAAGAAACCTAATAAAAGAAGAAGATTTAGTAAGGCATGATTCTAAGTTATTGGCTAAAGCAATAATGTTATGGCATAAGAGATGGCAAAAATATCCTATTAAGAAAGCAACTAACAACCCACAGTCAGCAATTAGTTGATTTTTAATACAATAATGTTTACAATTTATTTAACCTAACTAGTGATTGGGAATAAACAAATCATATGACATCAAAATACTGGCTTGAAGAACTCTTATCGAATCCACGAGATTTTATAGATAGCTTTTATAAACAAGGAAAATACTACCAAAAAATTAGAACCTGGGATAAGAACAATAAAAAAAGGCAAAATCCAAGAAGTTACTATGTGTTTACCTTGGATAATGAAGATGCTACAAAAAATGCGACTTTCTCTACTTATGAATTTGGAATTAAAGAACACATGATAAATCGTGGGTACTTAACTAAAATTGCTAGTTTACTTCCCATGAGTCAAGCTAAAGAAAACCTACTTAAGCTGGCTGGTGTACAAATAGAAGAAAATGTATTTATTGCACCAGAAGTTACTATAGATCCTATTTTAAGAGGTTGGATCAAGTTTAGAAAAGGAGCTTCAATTGGTTGGGGAGCAAAGTGCTTCAATCACTTGTTTGAAGAGAATGGGAAGATTTTAGTTGGTTATATTGATATCGGTGAAGAATCCTCAATCGGTGGATTCGTTACAATCACACCAGGTGTAACTATTGGAAAAAAAGTAAGCATTGGGGCAGAAGTAGTAATTGCACCAGGTGTAACTATTGGAGACCATGCCAAAATTGGAGCTGGCTCCTTTATAACTCCATTTATAACTATTGGTGAAAGTGCTGAAGTTATGATGGGCAGTGTTGTAACTGAAAGTATCCCCCCGAATACTAAAGTAGCTGGTAATCCTGCAAAAATTGTAGAAAATAAAACCAATAGAAATAAACCAAAGCTTGATTTAATTGTAAATCCTAATATTGAGAAATCTGATAAAGCTAGTATGTAGCTCCTTACGCCGATCCAATATCTCTTAACTCTACACTTAATTCATCTCTTCTTCGTCTTAGAACATGTGCTTGTTGTGGATCACCAGAGTGTTCAAGCTCAACATCAAGATTTTCTCTTTCATGAGTTGCTCCTGTTCTTCTTGCAACAACAGCATTTGCCACTTGAGTAGAATCACTTAAAATACTATTTGCAATACTTTGAGCATCACCAATATCAGGAATAGCATCAGCTAAATTTCGTGCTAACTCTGGTCTTCCTCTTCTAGCTTCTTCCTGAGCAACAGACTTAGCATGAATAAGTAAGTCTTGTACTAAACTTTCAATAAATCGTTTAAGCTCTGGAGATAAGCCTTTTTTATTTAATAATGCACTTAAGTTAGAAGCCATACCAGCAACATCCCATGCAGGCTTAGCAAGGTTTAGTTCCATGGCTTCACGTTTTTCACGTTCTTCTTTTTCTGTTTTTAATCTTTCTTCCTCAAGTTTTTCAATTTCATCTTGTACTAGAAGAAATGTCATTAACTGCCTTAAACCATCAGTTCTTGGACTTTGTAATAATACATTTAGTAATTGCAGTTTAGTTTCTGCAGAATCATTAGATGTTTGAAATATGTGCAATAATGCAGCACCATAATTTGTTGTTCTAACACTATCTTCTTGGGGTTCTGTAGGTGAAGTTACAGTTACAGGAGGAGAATTTCCTTGTTGGGAGTTTGTACCATTAACAGTTGTTGTACCGTTTGGTGTTATTCTGGCCTGAATTGTGTCTAAAAGAAACATTTTTTATATTTATATTATTCCACAAGCTATACACCTATATAAGGTGATTATGCATAAAGATTTTGACAGCTTTAGATTAAGAGAGTGTTATGGGTTACAAATTTGTGAAAATATCACCTTTATTTTGATTTAACTCCAAATAAAGCACTACCAGAACCACATAGTCCCACCACCTTATAACCTTTATCTAAAAGCTTCTTTCTTTCTAAAATCAATTCTGGGAAACAAGAAAAAGCAACTATTTCAAAATCATTGAACATGTTTTCAAAAAACAATTCGTAATTTTCACCTTTCATAGCAAGAATAAGATTTGATATTTGTTCTTTTCTATCCACTTGAAATTCCCTTGCATCAATTTGTTCATATGCCCATTTGGTTGAAATAGAAATCTCTTTAGATTTCACAATACAAATATCAAGATTTAATTTATTTTCAAGTGATGTCAGAATCTCGCCTCGACCAGTTGCTAAACATGTTTCACCTAAAATAAAAAATGGAACATCCGATCCAATTTCAAGAGCTAAATCTAATAATTCATTATTTGTAAGCGGAGATTTAAAGAGTTCATTTAAACCTTTTAATACACAAGCAGCATTAGAGCTACCACCACCTAAGCCAGCTTCAATAGGTATATTTTTATTTACCTCAATGTTGCATATGTATGATTTTTGAACTTTTTTAAAAAACAAACAGGCTGCAAGATAAATAGAGTTCTTGCTTTTTGGTATTAGGTAGTTTAAATCTTCCTGCAAAAATAGAACATTTATAATAAGAGTATTATTTTCTACTAATTCAATTTTAATATCATCATATAAATTTTTGTTTTCAAAAAAAATCGTTTCAATATCATGATAATTATCAGCTCGCTTTTCCTTAACCCATAATCCAAGATTTACCTTACTGAATGAAGATCGCTTTATAGTTTTTTTTGTATTTTCTTGCAACGCTTGAAGTCCAATACTCATAACTCATTCTCACTATCAGATTTTCAAATACTTCTTAGTAGACCAAAAACAGCCTGTTCCACTTACAACAATTCCAAAGATTAGCAAAATATAATAAATACGGTAAATATTAGAGCTATAATTTCCTGATAGACCTGTTGGAAGAACATTTCCAATCAAATTTTGAGCTGTCTCCCATAAAAATGTTTGCAATGCATACAAAGGAATAATTGCTAACGTAGCTGCAAGAAATGCATAAAATATACCTTGTAAAACTAAAGGACCTTTTATATACCAATCCTCCACTCCCATAAGTCTCAAAACCTCAATTTCACTTTGTCTTGTATGAATCACTAATTGGATAGTATTGGCAGTTATAACAATAGTTACAGAAGCCAATAGTACAGTAATAATTGTCCCAACTATTTGTAAAAGTGCTTTTAGTTTATTTATAAAACCCAATACTCCTGGTGCATAATTTATATCAATAACACCAGACATCTTTCTTACAAACATAATTGTTGATTGCAAATAATCAGATCTTGCAACCTGCACATGAACCGTATTTGGCAAAGGATTTTGAAAATCTTCTCCTACTACAAAGTTTTTTCTAAATTCAGACCAAGCTACGTCCTTATCTATAACTTCAACCCTCTTAATATATGGCTGCTTACCAAGATTTACAGCAAAGTTTTTTACATCAACACTATCTGCTAAATAAACAGAAAATTCTAATTGATCATTTAATTTTTCACCAATTAAATTTAATCCAAAAGATACTTGTAAAACCAAACCAAAGATGGAAAGAACTGAAGTCAAAATACTTATTACCACTAAGTTTGACCACCCACTTCGCCAGATATCTAAAAATGTTTCATATAGCATTCTATATGTCATTCTAATTTTTCTCATTGAAATATCCATAAATATGTTTGCTTTCTCTGTTAGTAGTACAGGATAAATCCTATACAGATTTTTTAAACCTGAGTCGTATAAGTTCCTATCTTTTCATCACTAGCAACCTTACCATTACTTAAGCTAATAACTCGCTTTTTCATCTGATCCACAACTTGTTGGTTATGCGTTGCAACTAAAACAGTAGTCCCTCTCTGATTTATTCTATCCAATAATTGAAAAATCT
Source organism: Candidatus Melainabacteria bacterium (assembly GCA_023250155.1). Classification (GTDB taxonomy): domain Bacteria; phylum Cyanobacteriota; class Vampirovibrionia; order 2-02-FULL-35-15; family 2-02-FULL-35-15; genus JAHFBD01. The sequence continues at coordinate 41,407 of JAHFBG010000004.1, read as the reverse complement.
CCATTGAAGTAATTGGATCTAAATTTCCTGTGGGTTCATCTGCAAGCAGTAATGATGGTCCTTGTACTATTGCTCTTGCAATACCCACCCTTTGCTGCTCTCCACCTGACAAGTTTTTAGGAAAATCATTTGCTTTATTTGTTAAGCTAACAACTTTAAGCGCTCCATGAACTCTTTTGTTTATTTCATTTTGATCCATACCAATTGCAAATAATGGATATGCAATATTTTCAAAAGCTGTTTTATTTGGTAAAAGTTTAAAATCCTGAAATACAATACCCATTCTTCGTCTTAAAATTGGGGTTTGACTATGTGAAAGCCTAGATACATCTACATTAGAAACAAAAACTTGTCCAGAAGTTGGTCTTTCTTCCCTATACAACAATCTCATTACAGTTGATTTACCAGCTCCACTAGGTCCTACAATAAATACCATTTCTTTAGGCTGAATCTCAAAACTAACATCATCTAGAGCCTTTAACTCACTATATGTCTTTGTAACATTAATTAAATGAATCATAAACACCCTTCTTGACTACAATTAATAGTAACATGCATGTTAGAAAAGCAATGATTATTAGCTATACAAATATGCTTTAATTAATTAATGATTTTATGAGAATAGAAAAGTATCAAATTTATTCTTGTTTAAGAATTACGTTTTGTATATCTGTTATAGCCATATGGTCAACCTGGCTTTTTATAATACCTGAGAGTAAAGAACAGAAAGCGGAAGTTAGAAGGCAAAAAACAAGAAGCAAGGATAGAGACATTGCGCACAACGTCTCAGCAAAGGCAGGAAGCAGGAAGCAGGAGACAAGGATAGAGACGTTGCATGCAACGTCTCAACAGAAACAAGAAGCAAAGATAGAGACATTACATGCAATGTCTCAACAGAAGCAAGAAGCACAGGTGTTAGATATTAAAAGTGAGATGTTAAATGCTCAATCCTCAAATCAACTAAAAGTCAACAGTCAAAAACTAATAGTTCCTAAACCTCAACCACCAATTCTCAATTCTCAATTGTCAATTATCAATCCCAAAGCTTCTCCTCTACCAATAGCTAAAAGCCAAAAGCCAATAGCTGTAGACACTAAACCTAACAAATTAAACTTAGACATAAATTTGCCTAATACAGCTAGTGCCACAAGAAAAATTTTACTTGCAACAAAACATTCTAATAGCAGTAACTCAAATGAGCAAAGTCAAGCCAATACATCCCTTAGAAAGCAAGCTCATACTGAAAAAAACTCTTTCAAAGTTCGTGACATCGCAGACGATTTAAATTCTGATATAAGCTGGGTACCTAAATATCTTGCTGAAGATACCAATCTAGAACAAAATAAAATAATGCTCTCAAACAATTTAGATCTAATTGTTAGTCAATTAGAGGTAACAGAAATAACAAACAATCCACCCAATAATATTCATGCTATAAAAATTAAAAATAGCATAACTAATAAAATTGAGATTTTAAAGCTTGGAGATAAGTATGAAGGATTAAAACTTCTTGAAATAAATCAAGACAATATCGTTCTTGGAAATGAAAATTTGAATAAAACTTATACTAAGAAACTCAATAAAGATTGAGTAAAACACTATTCTTATTTTGATTCCAAATATTGTTTATAGCAAAGAATTCACTAGGTACTTTTTTTTTATCAATATAATCACTATAGTTTTGCCTACATTCTTTACAAACTAAAAGATGATCAGTAATTGTTTTATGTTTAATCGCTGATGCTTTATTATCTATATATTCTTCCAAGCCAAGCCAATATCGTTCTTCATCCGATAGAATATTCCCTTCATCATTAGAACTTTTGCTGGAAAATATTTCTTTATGAAATAATGAATCTATTTTGTTTTCTACATCTTCCCAAAACTTATCTATATCAACTTCTGTTTCTGGCTTATAATATTTCTTTAAAAGACTGCTTATTTCATCAAAGGAATTATCTTTATTATCTCCATCAGTTGGCATTTGAATCATTTACAGCTTTTTGTTCTTCTTTTTCCAAATATGGGCTTAATACTTCTTGAAGTCTTCCTCTCGCTCTTGCTATACGGCTTTTTACAGTACCTAACTCACATCCTATCGCTTCAGCAATTTCTTCATAACTAAGTCCCTTTATTTCACGCAGGACGATTGCTGTTCTGAACTGTTCCGGTAGCTGAGCCATGGACTTCTTTATTAGTTGATTCAGTTCTCTAGCCAAGGAACTTTCATCAGGTTTCATTGATGGATCTGGAATTTCTCTAATAAGATCTGATTCCCCATTTTCACTTTCAATAGGAGCATCAATAGAAATTGTAGGTAGCCTGCGTGGCCGTCTTCTTAGTTCATCATAAAAAAGATTTACTACTATTTGATTTAACCATGATCTGAATGTTTTCGGGTTTCGTAAAGAGTTAATGCCTCGATACACTCTAATAAAAACTTCTTGTGATAAATCTGAAGTGTCTGGCCAATCTGGTGCTAATTGATATAACAATGAAGCAACTGATCTCTGATGTTTCTTTACCAGGAACTCCATTGCTTCTTTATTTCCTGCTTGACAAGCAATAACAAGTTCCACATCATCAAATTTATTTAATATCTTAGCCATTGAACTCCTTTACTTTTTTATTTTTTATTTAATCCAATCTTAAAATGGTGTTAGCAGAATATTAACATCGTTTAAGTAAATTTATTATCTTGTCATTTATTTAGTTTTACAAAGCTTTAGGTTAGGCCCATTACATACTTAGGCCGAATCGGCCAAGTATATATATGCTTACTTTAAAGCGAAGTAATAACCGAGACGATTGTATTTTTAAAGTTTAGTTAAAAAATGACGTAAGTGCAAAATTTCTTAACAAAGATAATTCCTTAATTGAATTAATGACTGATTATTAACAATATAAGGTAATTCTCTGAAAACTTAGCGTAATCAATAGTTAACATTAAGAGAAAAAGACTTAAACATATGTTATAGACACTTAACTTCGTGGAATTAAATACTTGAAATTCAGCGTCTATGTCAATGAAAGGAAGTAATTTATGAAACTAAGTGTAGAGGATAAGGATGACAGGCTTTTTGTAAAAATCGGTGGGCAGCTATTATATAGTGAAACTGATCAGTTTAAAGAAGAAATACTTCCAAAAATTGGACAACATAGTGTAGTAACCGTAGACTGTGAAGAATTGCAATTTATAGACAGTGCAGGAACAGGTGCCATCGTAAGATTATGGAAAGAGTGTCGAATGGTAGGTGCAGATCTTGAACTTATAAAAGTTATTCCAGAAGTTCAAAAACTTCTACATTTAACCAGATTACATCAACTAGCAAGAGTAGTTGGTGTTGACGATTAAATTAGTCAAATATAAATTTAAGAAATTAAATGACTCCTAATGAAAGTAAAGCAGTCTCTGTTGAACTTAGTAACTTAAGTGATATTAATGCTTGCTTAGTAGAAATCAAAAAATTAAAGAAACAATTAGAAGACGAAAGAAAAGCTGCTGAAAAAAGAGAACGTGTAATGGAGCAAAGTTTAAAAGAGAGCAGACAAATGTCTACCCATCTTCAACAAATTTCACAAGCACTAGCAAAAGAAAGAAAAGCAGTATTAGAAAAAAATGAAAAAGAAAGACTACTCTGGAAACTAATTGAGAGAATAAACTCAACATTTGATCTAGAACATATTCTACAATCAACTGTTGATGAATTAGGACACTTTTTTAAGGTTAATAGATGTGGGATTATAATTCCAAACTTCAAAAGCAATAAAGACTTGGTTAGAGAGTTTGCAACGGGAGAATGGAAACGATCTCATGAAACCTATTCTATGGTTACACTCTCCATTCTCTACAAATCTGTCACTAAATCATTAAAACCACTAATAATAAACGATACAATAACACATGAACTTACTGCAGGACATTTGAGTGAAGATCTAAGATCTATTTTAATGGTTCCTCTAGTTCAACACAACAATGAATTAATAGGGGTAGTATATCTACACCAATGTACAAATCAAAGAAACTGGACAGAAAATGAATTGTCTATTTTGCAAGCAGCCGCAGATCCTATCGCTACAGCGGTGGAAAAATCTAAATTGTTCAACAAAGCTAAAGCTTGGGCATCAAGAGAAAAGTTGTTAAATAAACTGACTTCTAGAATTAGAGGGACTTTAAACATTAATGTTATTTTAGAACGAACCGTAGCAGAACTTGGACAGGCATTACAAGCGAGCAGATGCTTTATCAATTCAATTGATCACAAGACTTCAAGAGAAACAATTACTCACGAATACACCGTAACAAATACTGAAACTCTTGGAGTAAAGAAAGAAAGTCCCCTGGTTATAAATAAGATTGGTGATAAAAATGCTGACTATATTTCCGTTTTAGACGTCTTCAAAGATCCAAGACTGTCCAAGTTAAATGAAAAAGAAATTGAGCAGTTACATAAAACCGGAGCCAGAGCTATTTTAGCAGTACCAATATCTTTTCAAAAAAAGATTTTTGGCTGGTTATGCTTTCATCAATGTAACATACCAAGAAACTGGTCTATTGAAGAAATCTCATTTGTCCAAGCAGTAGCAAGCCAGGTAGGAGTTGCAATCAATCAAGCTGAAATGGTAGAAGAACTAACAGAGTATCAAATAAAGATTTCAAGAGAGTTAAAACAAGCTTCACAACTGCAGTCCGTACTATTAAGTGCTGGAGCTGATACAAAAAAGAACCTACCAATTGCAGTTTCATACCACCCACATCACAATGTTTCTGGAGATTTCTACTGGGTCACAGAATTAGCTCCAAATGTTATTGGGATACTGCTTGGTGATGTATCCGGAAAAGGACCAGCAGCAGCACTTCTAACTGGATATATAATTGGTGAATTAAAAGGACTCTTAGAAAATCAAGAAACCTCATGGAACCCAGAGTTGTTTTTAACAGTTCTTAGCGACTCTATATTCGAGCAAAATCAATACTCAGACTTTTATGCAACTGCATGGTATGGAATTTTTGATGTTATCTCTGGAAAAGTAATCTGTTGTAATGGTGGACACCCTTCTCCATACTTAATGAAGGGTAATACAGTTACTAGATTATCTGATGATCCTGGGGTACCACTTGGTTTATTGTCAGTAAAAGATGCTATAGGTGGATATGTAAAAAAAGAGTTTGAACTAGCTCCTCAAGATAGAATGGTAATTTTCACAGATGGTTTTACTGAGCAAAGACAACTAGATGGAAGTTTTGTTGCTGAAAGTTGGTTTACAGAAGCCCTTGCTGTAAATAGAAAATATGAGCTTCAAGATCTACCAGAAGAAATAATTAGACGATTAAACATTGTCAGCAAAGGTGCTCCAGCAGATGATGACAGACTAATTGTAGCTATTGAAATGCCAAAAAATAACATTATCGAATTTTATGAAGACAAGGAAGCTTATCTAAATGAAAAGCTTAAAATAATTTTAGATGATGTATTGAAACATGGTATGCCAAAAACAAATGAACCAAGCTTAAAACTTGGACTAGTAGAAGCTCTATATAATTCATTCAGACACGGACTGCCTAAAGCCCCTAAAAATGCTAAACAATGTATCACTGTAGCATGGTGGATTCGAGAAAGTTCATTCTCCTGTTCCATTATTGATCCAGGTCCAGGTTTTAAATGGCAAGAGGCAATAAAAACAAAATCAAAATTAAAAGATGTAGATTTACTGGCTGAGGGTGGTAGAGGATTACCACTTTTATTTGAGATTTTTGACAAGGTCATCTGGAATGCAAAAGGAAATGAACTTGGATTAACGTTAAAGTGGTAGAGAACATGTTAAATTTATTACATGGATTTCAATACTTTAAAAAACAAAACGGTGCTTATAATTGGTGCTGGAAAAACAGGGTTAGCAACTGCTCAATTTTTAGTTAATAAAGCAAAAAAAATATTACTCACTGAAAGCAAAGAGGAATCAAAAGATATAGAAGAACAGGTCCAATCCTTAAGCAAACTTGGTATTGAATTTGAGTTTAATAGAAACTCTGATGAGTTTATAAATAAATCTGACTTGGTTGTAATCAGTCCAGGAATCAGTCCTAAAACAGAACTTGTTAAAAAATTGTTTTCACTAAAAATACCTGTGATTTCAGATATTGAACTTGGCTCATACTTTTGTACTAAACCCATAATTGCAATAACTGGCACAAATGGAAAAACCACTACCACTACTTTAATTTCACATATATTAAACAATTCAGGAAAAAAGACAATTCCATGTGGAAACATTGGCAATCCATTTATAAATATAGTAGATAAAATGGATAAAGAAATAGATTACTATGTCCTTGAAATTAGTTCATTTCAGATTTTTTATAGTCCTACTTTAAGCTGCGATATAGCACTGTGTTTAAACATTACTCCTGATCACCTAGACTGGCACATAGATTTGAATGATTATATTGAAACAAAATATAAGCTATTGAAACTACAAAAAAACAACTCTTGGTCAGTATTAAACTGGAGCGATAATACAATTAAAAACTTTAAAGTTCCAAACAATGTTTTTCATTTCTCATCTAATCCACTTGATAAAAACATCTTAGATTCTCATGAAAACTTTGCATTTCTTGAAGATGATTTCTTGAAAGTAAAAAGAAAAGACTCCATTGAAAATATCATTCATAGAAATGAGTTAAAGTTGCTAGGTTCGCACAATATAGAAAATACACTAGCCAGTATAGCTACAGCCAAAATTCTTAATATAGAAACAAATAAAATTAATGCTGCTATTAAAACATTTCAAGGAGTAGAACATAGGCTTGAATTTGTACGCAATATATCTGGAAAAGAAATTTACAATGACTCTAAAGCTACAAACCCAGAATCTACAATTAAAGCAATTGAAGCCCTAAGCAACAATAAACATAATAATGGTACAAGGAAAAATATCACTTTAATTTTGGGTGGTAGAGACAAAAAAACAGATCTTACAGAAATGATAAAACTAATCAAACAAAACATAAATGAAGTTATATTGTTTGGAGAAGCAAGGGAACGTTTTGAGCAAGAACTTTCTAAAAATAGTTATAAAAATCTTAAAATTGTACAAAATTTAAATGAAGCTATAGACTATTCATTACAATCCAAAACAGATATAGTTTTATTTTCACCAGCTTGTGCAAGTTTTGATATGTTTAAAAACTATGAAGAAAGAGGAAGAATATTTAAAGACTTGGTTTGCAGACTTTAAGCAAATAGATCTTTTTTTTCTACAACTAACACTAACTTTAGCAATTAGTGGTTTAATATTTGCTTTTAGTAGTAGTACTTATGAATCACATAGACTTACAGGAGCTTTTTGGATACTTGGTTTTAAACAATTTATTGCTTTTAGTATTGGAATATTCTTATTGGTTCTATTCTCTAGAATAAATTATAAGTTTTGGTTTAAATCTACCTGGAGTATTGCATTTATAGCACTCATACTAATGTTGATTACCGTCTTTTCACATATAGGAAAAGCAAGCGGTGGCTCACAAAGATGGCTTTCTTTAGGATTCATTCAGTTACAACCAGCTGAAATTACAAAGTTTGCAGTACTACTTTTAATTTCTAGATTTCTTATCAAATACAAATGGTTTGAGTTTAAAAAATATCAGGGTATAATCTTTTCAATAATTTTAACTGCTATTGTTTTTAAGCAACCTGACTTAGGATCCTCATTAATACTATGTTTTCTAATGTTCCAACTGTTTTTCATATTTGGTTATCCAATTTGGTTATTAATTGGAAGTAGTACTTTAGGAGTTTATTTAATCAGCTTAAAGATTTCCTCATATCAAATGGATAGAATAACCTATTGGCTTAAGCCTTATTTAGAACCACAAGGAAGAGGATATAACTTGATTCAAGCAAAATATGCTTTAGCTTTTGGTGGATGGTTTGGATCTGGACTAGGTCACTCAAGACAAAAAAATGGTATCCTGCCAATACCTCATGCAGACTTTATTGCAGCAATAATTGCTGAAGAAATTGGCTTCATTGGTTTTAGTGCAATCTTGATTTTATACTTAACATGGATACTTAGAGGATTTTATCTAATTAATAAGGTAGAAGACAAATACGGAAAAATACTAGGAATGGGAATCATTCTCTTAATAGCAACACAAGCAGTGGTAAACATTTCAGTAGCAATTGGCTTATTACCAATTACAGGTGTAACATTGCCATTTTTTAGTTGTGGTGGAACATCTCTTATAGTTACACTTGCTATGTGTGGGATTTTGTTTAATCTAGTAAAGGAAGTCTAAATTTTCCTATCTTCTGGTTTAGGTGCTATTGCAAACAAAACCTCTGCTTCTGCTGCAAGCTGTCCATCGACTTTTGCTTCACCCTTAAATTTTCCAATTGGTCCTTTTAGTTTTAAAAGTTCTACATAAAGTTCAAGCTTATCTCCAGGCACTACTTGTTTTTTAAAACGAACTCCATCAATTCCAGCAAATAAACCTATCATGCCCTTATATTCTTCTTTGACTAACATTGTGACACAGCCTAATTGTGCCAATGCTTCAATAATTAACACACCTGGCATTATAGGATTCCCGGGGAAATGTCCTTGAAAAAATGGTTCATTAGTCGTAACATTCTTATACCCAATAGCTTTCAACCCTGGTTCTAAGTAAGTGATTCTATCTATAAGTAAAAATGGATATCTATGAGGAATGATTTCTCTAATCTTATTTACATCAATAATAGTATCAACTGCTGTAGACATAACTGTATTATATTAGCATACGCTAAAATATTCACATGCTAACAAAGCCTAACATAGACATAGAGCAATATTTAAGCAAGAAAAAAGATTTAGTAGATGAACATCTAAGAAAACTATTTCAAAATGAAGAATACAAAGAACCTAAAGAGCTTTGGGAAGCTGTAAAATATTCACTTTTTAATGGAGGAAAAAGAATTAGAAGTGCACTTTGTCTTGCTACATATGAATCACTAACAGATGACACCTCAAGATTAAATGATTGCTTAACTGCTTGTGCCTCAATTGAAATGATACATGCAATGAGTTTAATCCATGATGATCTCCCTGCCATGGACGATGACGATTTAAGACGTGGCAAACCATCTTGTCACAAGGCATTTGGTGAAGCTACTGCAATTTTAGCTGGTGATGCTATGTTATCTTTAGCCACACAAATTTTAATTGGGCAAACACATGAAATATCTGAATGTCAAAAACTAGAGTTAATAAATACACTGACTAAAGCATTTAGCTTTGGACTTGTTCCAGGACAAATTCTTGATTTGTATTTTGCGGATAAATCAGCGACATTAAATGACACAATTAAAATAGCAACATTAAAAACAGCAGAACTCATAAAAGCATCAATTGTCTGTGGTGCAATTGTTGGATTAAATACTAAAGACACAATAAAAGATAAAGCAATTACACATTTAAGTACTTTTGGCTTAAAAATAGGAGTAGCTTTTCAAATAATTGATGATATTCTTGATAAGACAAGCGACACAAAAACTCTTGGCAAAACGTCAGGAAAAGACGAAGAACAAAAAAAGGCAACATTCCCTTCAATAATAGGATTAAATGAGGCAAAAAAAATGGCTTTTGATTTAACAATTGAAGCTAATGATGAATTAGAAAAAATAACAATAGATACATTACTTCTAAAAGAACTAGCAAACTATATCGTTAATAGGATAAATTAATACTTATGTACTTAACAAAAGGGCTTGAAGTTATTTTGTCTGCAATTATTTCAAATTTCCTAGCTCAGCTATTTAAATTTATTTCTTTTATCATCATAAACAAAAAAATAAGCATACAAAGATTATTTCAAACAGGTGGTATGCCTTCAAGTCATAGTGCATTTATGATGGGTATGACTATGAGCGTAGGATTAACTGCTGGATTTGATTCTGTAGCATTTGCAATAGGCTTAACAATTACATTAGTCGTAATGTACGATGCAGCAGGGTTAAGACGTGCCGTAGGAAAGCAAGCAGCTGTATTAAATCAAATAGTTTCTGAGGTATTTTCAGAGCACCCTCATCTTAGCTCACAAAGATTTAGAGAACTTTTAGGACATACACCCATTGAGGTTTTAGCTGGTGCATTACTTGGATCAATAGTAGCAATCTTTATACATTGGTTTTAACTAATCAGATGTCAATCGAAGAGTGTAAGCCTTTGGGATTGCCACGCTTCATTTCATTCAGCTCGCAATGACATCTTTAGATGTCTACTTAGTAACCAAAGTCTCTACAGTAGCACCTTCTAAAGCTACCTTTAAAACTTTATAAGTGCTTTTTACTTTAAATTCTTGCCACTTATTTACCATTTCACTTCCTATTAATTCAGCTTTGTTTTTATCATTTATAAAAGCTGCTAAAGCAGGACCAGCTCCAGACAACGTAGCACCAAAAGCACCACTACTTAATGCCTTACTCAAAACAGGTTCCATGCCTGGAACTAAGTCTCTTCTAAACGGTTGATGAAGCCTATCTTGAAAACCAATTTTCAAACCTTCCCAATCTTTATTTAATAAACTAGCTAACAAATACGCTGTTCTACTTACATTAAAGGTGGCATCTCCATATGAAACTTGAGCAGGTAAAAGTTCTCTTGAAATTCTTGTTGGAAGATCAAAGTCAGGTATTACAACAGTAATAAACAATTCATTTGGCCAAGGAAATTGGCTGACATAAACCCTATCATCGACTGACACAGATATTGACAACCCACCATAAACAGCAGCTGCACAATTGTCAGGATGTCCTTCTATTTTTGTAGCTAAACTCAAAACTTCTCTTTTCGACAATGTATTGCCAAGTATAGTATTTGCAGCAAGTACACCACTAACAACTGCGCTAGCACTAGAACCCAACCCAGCAGCTTGTGGAATCTGAGTATCTATGTTTATCTCTATACCGGGAGGTGTTTTCTGCTGTTTTTTAAATACTTCACAAAATGATTTATAAACCAAATTTGTACTGTCTTCAGGAAGTTTTGTAGCACCTGTTTGAGTAATTGTTAATCCTTCTTTTGTAACCTTAAACACAAATTCGTTGTACCACTCTAAAGCTAATGACAATGTATCAAACCCAGGCCCCAAATTAGCTGTTGAGGCAGGTACTTTTATTTTTATTACATCTGACATAATTAGCACTTTGCCATTAGCTATTAGCTGTTAGCAAATTCCTTTCTAGATTTAATTCTTTTTTCTCATTGTTAAAAATTGCTTCTGCGATTTTTAAATCATCAGGGTAAGTAATCTTAATATTTGTATTACTGCCTATTACAAGATTAACAGGTTTCCCATAATGTTCTAGCAACATTGCTTCATCTGTAAAATTTAATTTTACCCCTTCTTTACAAGAGTCTTTTTCATAGACTTCCTTTAGCAGGTCATAGCTTATAACCTGAGGTGTTTGAATACTATACAAATTTTCTCTGTCTATAGTAGTTTCAACTAGCAATTCATTATTATTTAATTTACCTCTTTTAAAAGTATCTACCACTGGACTAGCTAAAATAGCTGCATTAGTTTTACTAGCCACTTCAATACAATTCACTGTATCTTTCAACTTTACCAATGGTCTTGCTACATCATGAACCAATACTAAATCAACCTTTTGTGTTAAAGAAAAAAAACCATTATATACAGAATCTTTCCTTAGTTTTCCTCCTATTACAGCTTTGATTTTTACTGGCTTAGAACCTTCTAAATAGTCATATTCATTTAGTAGCAAATTTGTCTCTGAAATATTACTTGTCAGAATTATAATTTCAATAATATTTTCTAACATTAAAAATTTTTCAACACAATGAATTAAAAATGGCTTACCACCAAGAAGAACAAACTGTTTAGGTATTGATTGCCCTAATCTAAGAGCATCTCCTCCTGCTGCAATAATTACAGAAAGTGATTTATTAGTTTTTGTTGTAATTTTTAAGTTCATTTATAACCTTCTCTAAAACTTGATTTTTAACCTCTGTAAACGGATATTTCATATTAATTCCACTCGCTCTCTTATGTCCACCTCCACCAAAAGACATTGCAATTTTACTAACATCAATATCTATATTAGATCGCAAGCTTACTTTGGTTTCATTTACATCTTCTCTAAAAAAGACTCCCATCTTAACTCCTTTAGTTCTCATCATGTAGTCCACAACATCTTCAGTATCTTCACCTGTTGCTGAAATCTGTTTCATAACTTCATGATTAATATAGGTCCAGATCAATTGTCCATTCTCTAAAAGTTCTACATTGTTTAAAGCAGAACCAAAAATTTTAATTGATTTAAATGGTTTTTCTAAAAAAACTTTTTTGTAAACATTTTCACAATCTGTTCCAAGTTTTATGAGCTCAGCTCCCCACAAAAAGGCTCCAGCATTTGTATTGGAGTTTGAAAAGCAACCTGTATCTGTTAGCAGTGTAGTATAAAGTAAAGTAGCAATCTCTTTTGTAAAATTTACATTTAAATTTTTAGCTAGCCAGTAAACTAACTGTCCTGTACTTACAGCTTCAGGTTCTATCCAGTTTATATCTCCAAATTTTTCATTTGAAATATGATGATCGATATTAATTGTTTTCTTGGCTTTTTGCCAAAGCATCATTGCTTTTCCCAAACGTTTAACAGATCCACAGTCTAATGAAAAAGCAAAATCGTATTGATCCTGCAAAGCTTTATCTTCAGGCAACTTTACAAAATGTGTATATGGAAGAAATTGATATATCTCTGGAACTGGGTCTGAAATCACATAGTCAACCTTATGTCCTAAATCACTTAGAATAACCCCCAATGCTAGCATTGAACCCAATGTATCACCATCAGGATTTTGATGCGCTAAAACCAAACTTTTCAAAATACCGTTATTATTCTTTACTTCATTTGTAATCTTATTTAATGTTATATTGTCTTGCATAAACAACTCTAGATTATACTTTAGTTATGAATAATTCTGTTACAGATTGCATTTTTTGCAAAATAGTAAAAAAAGAAATTCCATCGAATTTGGTCTATGAAAATGAGAATTGCATTGCTTTTAATGACATTAAGCCAGCAAGTCCTACACATATACTTGTAATACCAAAAAAACATTATAAAAACCTATGGGAGGTTGAAGATAAAGACGTATTGGGTGATTTACTTCTAACAGCTAAAGAAGTTGCTAAGAAAGCGGGTCTTCAAGATGGATTTAGAACAGTAATAAACACTGGTGATAATGGTGGCCAAACTGTTTATCATATCCATGTTCATGTACTTGGAGGTAGATTTCATAAGTGGCCACCAGGTTAAGGTACATGCCTGTCAACTTAAGCATCTTGTTTCGACTCACCATGCCAGCTTGGAGCTTTCCAAAGCCATCGGGGTTCTTGGCAGATTTAATTCGTAAGCTGTGTTGTACTTACATTATCAAGACTTTAGAACAAAAATCATTAAGAGGTTCCCTCGGGCTGTCCAGCTCCTGCACTTGGCAGATGAGTCTTACATTGATACTGCTTAAGTTGACACCAATAGAGTTTAAGGTAGAAAGTAAGATGTAATGAATAAACTGTTATTCCTATTGTCACTGTGGCTTGCAAAGTTAATAAGTTGTTTAATTTCTATATTGCATATTGGTCAAGCATCAAATTTTCCAGGAAAAATTGCATTAAAAATCAAAAAAGATCTAATAAAATATTTTAATATAAACAGTTCCTGTAAAATCATTTTAGTCACTGGTACAAATGGAAAAAGCACTACCTGTGGGCTTCTTGCAAATATTTTAAAAGTATCTGGATTCAATGTAATCTTCAATAAATCAGGTGCAAATTTATTGTCTGGAATTGCAAGTATGTTTTGCCATCATTCTACTTTATTTGGAAAGCTAAAGTATGATTACATTGTTTTAGAGGTTGATGAGGCTACATTACCACTCTTAACATCTCAAATAAAACCTCATTTTATAGCTATTACTAACTTTTTTAGAGATCAATTAGACAGATTTGGAGAATTAGATGCCACTGTAAAGCTCATTGAAAAAGGAATAGACCAGATACAAGATTGTACTCTTATTTTAAATGCTGATGACTATAGAGTAGCTTTTATAAAAGCTACGAGTACAAATACAAGAATTTACTACGGTTTGGAATATCATACTTCTGAAGACAGTCATAATAAGGAAGTAAGCTGGCAATCAGATCCACAAGAAATAACAACATGTCCAAAATGCAGTAACCCTCTTACTTTCTCTAGCAAGTCTCTCGCTCATCTTGGAAACTATAAATGCAACAAGTGCACTCTGGAAAAACCACTTCCAAACTATCTTCTAACAAACATACAGTCAGATCACTTAACTATAAATTTTGACATTGTTAGTTTGTCATTCACGAACAATAAAAATAACTTCTTTTTACCGATGATAGGAACTTTTAATCTCTATAATGCAGCTTGTGCAATTTCAATCGCAAAGACTATTACAAATATTACAAATGTACAAATTCAAAAAGGACTTCAAACATATTCCACTATTTTTGGCAGAGGTGAAAAAATAACTATTCATAATAAAACAGCCTGGATATATTTGATTAAAAACCCAACAGGTACAACAGAAGTGCTAAGAACACTTGTAAAGATTCCAAATGCAAGATTTTTAATTGCTATAAATGATAACTTCGCTGATGGTAGAGATGTCTCCTGGCTTTGGGATTCTAGATTTGATATTCTTTCTAAGCATAAAAAAGACATTTATGTATCAGGCAAAAGAGCTTATGACATGGCACTTAGATTAAAGTATGCCGATTACGACATTAATAAAATTAAAGTCAATGAAAGAATAAAAGACTCTGTTAAAGAAGCTGTTGGAGCACTACAAGAAGATGAAATCCTGTATATCTTACCTACTTATACTGTTCTACTAGAGATGCAAAGAAAAGGATTGTGTAAGAATGTTGATAAAGCATAAGCTTACTTTTCACTAGCCAGATCAACTGTCGCTGTGTCAGCAAACTCTTTTACTATTTTTTGAATTTGTCCCCATTCATTTTTATCTACTTCACTAAATAAATTATTTGCTTCATCTCCTTTTAAATCATCTGTAGCATTCAGTACAGCTTTGACTATTTTAAGTAGTTTTTCTTTTGGGACTGTTTTAACTACATCTCTTGCTTTAAGAAGTGCTTTTTTAATTAATTCATTTGTAATTTTCGAATCTCTTTCAGAAATTTTCCCACTTGTGTGTGTGTAATCTGCATCAAAGATTCCATCTACCATGCCAGAAGATAGCAATATTTTTATAATTTCTCTTGCTTTATCCAGATCATCTTTCCCACCAACTGTAAATTGATTTTCATCTAAAAGTTCTGTCTGAGCTGCTATTCCACCAAGTGCTATTAAAAGTCTCTTAAGTAGTTCTGATTTTGTTGGTAAAACCTCACTAAACACCCCTGGTTTTAAAGTGACGTGTCCAATCGATGTTCCTCGAGGAATCATAGAAGCTCTATTTAAATCAATACCACATCCTTTTGCTGTAAGTCCACGCCCTACAATTTCATAAATAGCAGTTTTAAATCGATCATTTTCACTGATTATATTCTCTGATTTTATCCCACTCTTAACTTCTTCAATTGCATCATCAAAATGTTTTTGAGTTATTTTGTCAGCACCACTCTCCTGAGCAACTACAGCTGCTCTAGATACTATTCCTGCAAGTTGAGCTGGTGACAATCCTGGTGTATCTTCTGCAATAGTTTTTATATCAATATTGTCCTCAAGTACACCTATAGATCTTTTTTCTTCAATATATTTTTCTAAGATATCTTCTCTTTGCTTTGGTGTAACAGGTAATGGCACCTCTATAATCATGTCAAATCTTCCGGGGCGAAGTAATGCTTCATCTAAAACTGGCAATCGATTAGTTGCAGCAAGTACAGTAACACCATTTAAAGAATGAAAACCATCCATTAAAGTAAGGAACTGATCTATGGTATGTATGTGATCCTGAACTGCTCCTCTGCTAGAAGTATCATCTGATCTCTTGTATCCAAAAGCATCTATTTCATCAATAAACAATATACATGGTTTATTTGCCTCAGCTTTTGAAAAAAGTTTTCTTAAATTCTCAGCACCTTCTGCCATCCACTTTGTTTGAATATCAGCACCACTAATTGCAAAAAGAGGAATACCAGCTTCACCTGCAAGAGCTTTAGCTAAAAAAGTTTTCCCTGTACCTGATGGTCCTGCTAATAGGATCCCTTTTGGAACGGGTGCTCCAACCTTATTTTTTTCTGGTTCTTTTATAAAACTAAGAATATTTTTTAATCTTTTTACTAATTCTGGATAGCCTCGTACATCTTTAAATGTTACTTCTCCTGATTTAGGCTTTTGCTTTTCTTTTTTAGTTGTCCCAGCATTTGCTATTTCAATTTTCTTATTTGCTTCTTCATGCGCTTTCTTAGCAGCTCTTTCATTTTTAATATCAGCAAGTTTTATTAACCCACCACCTATTAAAGCGGTTGCAACTACACCTATAAGAAATGCACCTAACACATGATCACTTGTATATTCCGTTGATCCAACCTGAATAGTTATGGGTTCTGGCGATTGAAGTAATCCATCTATTAATTCCCTAAGTTTTGCATCATCTCTTGGAGTATATAAAAAAATCGTCGAACCGCTTTTGAGTCTGAACTTTATGAAATCTCCCTTTTCAGTAAACTCTGCACTTTTAATTTTTCCTAATCTGGCTTTAGCTAATACATGCTCTACGTTGCCTAAGGCTCCATCCCTATCTGGTAGTAAGTCTTGTACTCTTTCTATATTAGTGGGTACCTCTGTATTATTACTTCCACTACAACCTGCTATTGTAGATATTGCAAGTAGTGGTCCAACAAGTAATTTATATGGTTTAATGTTCATTTTATATAGAGCAACCCAAGAGAAATACCATATGGCATGTATGCCTATTAACTTCTCTTCAACTAGCACACTTTATATCTTTATTAAATACACCTTAATACGTATTGATATATAGTAACCTATAGAAATAAGCTTGTCAAGTAGAGAATAAGTTTATTATTGTACTTAGATGCTAATAGAAAAACTGATTGCTGAATTTATCGCTAGTAACACTGGACTAAATACTATTACAAAGCTTAGATCACAAAAATCCCAGGAAATCTACTTTCATGGATTAACCGATTCAGCTAAAGGTTTTTTTCTTACCTCCTTACTATCCTCTGTTAATAGACCCATTTTATACTTAGCAAACGATATTAATTCAGCTTTGAATATTTATCATGAAATTTTAAGTTTAACTAATCTTCCTATTTTTTATTTTTGCTCACAAGAAGTTTCTGCTTATGATCAAATATCCAGCGATGTAGAAGTAGTATCACACCAAACAAGAACATTGCTACATTTATTAGAGAACAAGGGTGACTCAAAACCCATGCTTATTATAAGCACTGCTAAATGTTTGCTTGAAAAGCTGTGGAATAAAGAGGATTTATTAAAACATTGTTTTAAAATAAACTTAAATACAAATATTGAACCACAAGAATTAGCAAGAAAACTAGTTGCCTTAGGTTTCAAAAAAGCTCCTATAGTAACTAACAGAGGAGAGTTTAGTATAAGAGGTGAAATCTTTGATATTTACTCAACCGTTGGAGAACCAACTAGAATTGATTTTTTCGGAAATGAAATCGAGTCAATAAAATCATTTACACCCACCACACAACGATCAAATGAAACGATTGAAAAAATAATCATTTCTCCTCGATACTATATAGTAGAACCAAACCCAGATGCTCTAGTAAACAAGATTTCACAACTTGCACAAAATGACAAAGATTTAACTGAAGTCGTAAGTCAAGAGCTTGAACAAATTAAAACAAATGCTTATCCTGAGTCTCTAGAATATTACTCACAACTCACCAATCAAAAGAATTCTTCTTTGTTTGATTTTTTATCACCAAAAACTTTAGTAATAATAGATGATTGGGAAGCAAATGCAATTTCGCTTGAAGGTTGGTATCAAAGAAACGTTGAAATAAAAAATGAATTAGAAAAAAGCAAAAAGATTATTCCCCTTTCAGAGCCTTTATTACATAATGTTGAATATACATTAAAAAGATTAAAAGACTATTCTGTATCTTATATAAATAGATTCGAAGTATTTGATGAAGTAGAAAAATCACCCTCGATTAATCTATCTTTTTTACCACAAGAACGATTTCATAATCAAATCGACAAATTTATTTCTACATTAAAAGACTGGATATCTCTTAAAAATAAAATCCTTATATTTAGTGACCAACCACATAGAATAAATGGGATTCTTAAAGAGTGGACTATCATAGCCAAGGAAATAGAAACTTATAAAGAAAACGATTACAATGATAATCAAATTATCATTTCAAGAGGTGGCACTACAACAGGGTTTAAGATATCTTCTACAAATATTATTGTTTTAACAGATCAAGAGATTTTTGGTACTAGAAGAAAACCAAACTTACTTAAGAAATCTACTAAAACTGACAGGCACGAGTATTTTTATAATATTGAAGACTTAAAACAAAATGATTTTGTTGTCCATGTTAAACACGGCATAGGAAGATATCGTGGTCTTGTAAAAATGACTGTAGATGATGTTGAGCGTGAGTACTTAATGCTTGAGTATGCAAGTGAGGGAAAACTATATCTACCTGTAGAACAAATCAACATGTTGTATAGATATCGTGGCTCTGGAGAAGTTGTACCTAAATTGTCACGTCTAGGCGGAGCTGATTGGGATCTTACTAAAAAGAAAGTTAAAAAAGCAGTTAAAAGAATTGCTGAAGACTTATTGAACTTGTACACTGCCAGATCTAAGCTAGAAGGTTTCACATTCAATTCTGATTCACACTGGCAAATCGAAATGGAAGATGCTTTCCCTTACACAGAAACACCTGATCAATGGAAAGCAATTTGTGATGTTAAGGCTGATATGGAATCTACTAAACCTACAGATAGACTGATTTGTGGTGATGTTGGTTATGGAAAAACAGAAGTAGCACTTAGAGGGATCTTTAAAGCTGTACTTTCTGGAAAACAAGTAGCCGTCCTAGTCCCCACCACAATCTTAGCTCAACAACATTACAACGTAATCAAAGAACGGCTTGCTCCATATCCTGTTAGAATCGGACAGTTAAGCAGGTTCGTCAGCAATAAAGAGCAAAAAAGGATTGTTGGATTACTCTCTACTGGTGAAATAGACGTAGTAATTGGAACCCACAGGCTCTTACAAAAAGATGTGGTTTTTAAAGATTTAGGTCTAGTAGTAATAGACGAAGAGCAAAGGTTTGGTGTTATACATAAAGAAAAATTAAAACAATTAAGAGTTACAGTAGATGTAATAACTTTAAGTGCCACACCAATACCACGAACATTACATATGGCACTAACTGGTGCAAGAGACATGTCACTCATAACCACACCTCCTGCTAATAGACTTCCAATTAAAACGTTTGTTGGCGAATTTAAATCTTCTATAGTAAAAACAGCTATTTTGCATGAGCTTGAAAGAGGAGGACAAATTTATTTTATACATAATAGAATTGAGACTATATACAAAACAGCAAGCTATATTCAAGAACTTGTACCTGAGGCAATAATTACAATAGCTCATGGGCAGATGCAGGATAAAGAACTTGAAAGTGTCATGGTAGATTTTTCCCAAAAAAAATACAATGTCCTTGTTTGTACTACTATTATTGAATCTGGAATTGATATTCCTAGCGTAAACACTATAATCGTTGATAATGCTGATCAAATGGGACTAGCACAGCTTTATCAATTAAGAGGGAGAGTAGGACGCTCTGAAGTTCAGGCATATGCATACTGCTTATATAAATTTGATAAGGTTTTATCTGATACTGCAAAAAATAGACTACAAGCTATAAAAGAGTTTTCAAGTTTAGGTTCAGGCTATCAAATAGCACTTCGTGATATGGAAATAAGAGGAGTAGGAAATATTTTAGGACAAGAACAGCATGGACATATGATTTCTGTAGGCTTTGATCTGTACTGCCAGCTCTTAAATGAAGCAGTAGATAAGCTTAGAGGTCTTGAGACACATGATATTGAACTTGAAACAGTAATTGATTTAAATATTAGCGCATATATTCCAAATAGTTATATAGAAGATGAGCAACAAAAAGTTGTTGAATACAAAAGACTTGCAAATATAAAAACAATAAAAGAGCTTGAATACATCACATCTGAGTGGAAAGATAGATTTGGAAATCCTCCACTTGAAGTAGAAAATCTAATTAAAATAGTTGAACTAAGAATAGCAGCAAATCAAATTAAAATAAAACAAATTAAATCTGAACCTGGTGGTACAAATAATATAAAAATTGATGTGGATTTCAGATTACAGGATTGGTTACGATACCAGCGCATGCTTCCACCCAATATCATTAATAGAACAGCATTTAAATCAAGTGCACGAGGTGGCAGTGAAAATGTTTCATTTTTACTTTTAAGGCCAGTTGGCTTGGATAGTAATCAAATCTTAGATGTATTATTTCAATTGGTTACAAGTCTTAAAAAAATTGACTTTCATGAGAAGATTGCATAGCCTATAGACCTATTTCTCAATCTGTTCTAAAATGTCACATTAATAAGGATAAATAAGGAGTATAAATGAAAATCAAATTCTTAGCTTGCCTTTTTAGTACTTTAATTCTAATGTTTTTTTCTAGTTTAATTGTATTAGCCAATCCATCTATAAATGATGATATCTTAGCCACTATAAATGGAGAAAATATTTACAAGAAAGATTTCAATAGACTTTATAATGCTCATAAAAAACAATTTCATATTAGTTATAATTTTGACTTGTTTACTAAAAATCCTAAAGCACAAGTAAAAAGAGAAGAACAATTAAGCCAAGCTAAAGAAAATGGACTAAGTGTTACTTTTGAAGAGCTAAATATAGCCGTGGATAAACTCATCAATCAATTTGGCACAATTGAAAGCATTGAAAACAAAGCAAAAGAAAACAATCTTTCACTTCAAGATATAAAAAACAAACTAAGTGAAAACCTTCTATTAGATAAATATTTTGAAGCAACAATAAAAGACAAATTGACAGATAAGATGGTTAATGAGCTCTTAGTTTTACAAGAAGCTAAATTAAGAAATATAAGTATTCCAAATGAGGAAACAGTAAAAAGAGTAAATCTATTAAAGGAAAAACAAGGTGGGGAAGCAGGGTTTAAAAAGTTTTTAGCAGAAAATAATGCCACAATAGATGATGTTAACAATGAAATTAAAAATCAGCTTTTGCTAGAACTTACAAAAGAAGCTATTTTAAAAGAAACAAAGGATTTTAAAGCCTACATAAACAAAAAAAAACTAGCCAGTAATATCACTGATTCTCAACTCTCAATTCTCAATCCCCAATCCTCAACCCTCAATCCTCAACCCTCAATTCAACCTTCACTAAGAACAAACACTTACCCTACTTTAACAAGAAAAAAAGCACAAGAAATCAGGCACTTAGAAAGCAATACTACACAACTACTTAGTCAAGTAGAGAACAAAATAAAAGGATTGAATCAGAACAAAGAAGAGACGTTACATGCAACGTCTCAATCAACGTCTCCCGCCCAGCAGGGCGAGGCTCGCCAGAGGCGGCAATCCTCTAATCAGCAATCAGCACTCAACACTGAACTAGAAACTATTGCAAAAAAAATTCAGCCTACCACTCCTGTAAAACTACCAACACAAGGTCAGCAAAATCTTGACTCATCAAATGCTCAAATAGAAACCATAAAAGCAGCTTTAAATGACTTAGATGAATTAGAAAAGAAATATATAAAAGAACAAAAAGAAGCTCTTCTTGTAGAAAAACAAAAAATGAAATTGCAAAACACACAAAATGCCATAAATATAGATACATTAAAAGAACCAATAGTATTAAAACCAATTGAAGACAAGAGGTTAAAGCCAAGAAGTAAAGACTTAGACAACAAAAAACAAGAAAAAGAACTACAAAGAAAGAAACAAAAAGAAGAGCGATTAGCTAAGTCAGAGCAAGAAAGGCTTGCTAAAGAAGAAACAAAGAAACAAGAAACAGAGAAACAAAAAGAACTCAAAATCGCTAAAGAAGAATTAGCTAAACAAAAAAACCTTGAAAAAACAAAAAAACAAGAAGAGCTAAAAATTATAGAAGAAGCTCGTCTAGTCAAACTTGAACAAGAAAGGCTTGCTAAAATTGAATTAGAAAAAATAAAAGAACAGGAACAAGCAAAGAAGCAAGAAGAGCTTAGACTTGCTAAAGAAGAATCAGCTAAACAAAAGGAACTTGAAGAAAAGAGGACAGAAGAAGCTCGTCTAGCCAAACTTGAGCAAGAAAAACTTGTTAAAGCTGAACTGGAAAAACAAAAAGTGCTTGAAGAAGCAAAGAGGCAAGAAGAGCTTAGGCTCGCTAAGGAAGCATCACTCAAACAAAAAGAACTTGAAAAAGCAAAAAAGAATAGAGACGTTGCGGGCAACGTCTCAACAACAACCAACCCGCCCTCAAAAAAAGGGGGAAGCGAAAGCTCCACTGAACAACAACCAATAGCTACCAATCCACAATCCACAATCCACAGTCCCTCATTCTCAATTCCCAATTCTCAATTCTCAATTCCTCCTCAATCCTCAATGTCCTACTCAGTCAATATAAATGATTTAAACATCTTCAAAACTGGTAATTTGAATTTACAAAATATCCCTTCTTCAGAGAATAGAACAAAAACCCTTGAAGAGCTTAGAAGAAGAATTGATGAAAGAAGATTAACAATTAAAAAGTAATGTCAACATTTATTTCTAAAACAAGTTTCGTGACTCTAGTAGCCCATAGAGGAGTTAGTTTATATAAAATTCCTGAAAATACTCCAGAAGCAATTGAGCAAGCGTTTAAATTAGGTGTTGAGATTGAAACAGATATTCAGAAAATAAATGGTGGCTTTGTCCTGTATCATGATGAAAATATTCCAGGTCCAAACGATAACAGTTTAAACGGTGGTGGGTTTTATTTGCCTTCAGGGAAAAAGCCTATTCCCGAATGTACTCTTCGTGATTTACTTATTATGGCTCAGTTTGACAGGGGTAAACATGAAACTATTTTATCTAAGCAAGCTGGTGAAAAAGTAATCCTAACTTATAAAGAAGAACCAAGAATTGCAACTCTTGGAGATTTGATCTATCTCTTAAAAAAATATCCTAAAGCCAAAGTTCATCTTGAGATTAAGCGTCCAATTGAAACAGAAATTTATAACGATGGGCTAGAAGAAGAACTTATTGGAATATTAAAAGATGAAAACCTTGTAGCTAGAGTCATCATAATTTCTTTTAATGAAAGTAGTTTAAAAAATATAAGAAAAGCTAATTCCTCAATTAAACTTGGTGTTGATATTTATGGCAAACAAGCTTTAGATCTACAAATAGCAAAGAGAATGAAAGATGAACTTGCAATTAGCTATTGGAATCCTCCTTTCAAACAGGTAAATCAAAGCACAATAGGTATATTTAATCAAATTGAAAAGTTAGGACTTGATGTAATACCATGGCCCTGGATAGAGACAAAGAAGCAAGAGTTAGACTATCTGCAAATATTAACTAAAACCTTAAGAATTAAAAGTACGATGACTAATCAATTTGAAATTGTAGATAAAATTATTAATCAAAGTACTTAAAGGTATTTTATAAAAAATGAAAACAAAAAAAATAACTTTACTTAGTGGCGATGGAATAGGACCAGAGGTTTCTATTGAAGCTGAAAAACTGCTTAACCTAATTGAAAAACAGTTTGATTATAAATTTGAAATTCAGAAAAAAGACTTTGGTGGCATAGCTATAGATAACCATGGAATTCCTTTTCCTGAAGATACAAAAAATAGTTGTAAAACATCTGATGCTGTACTTCTTGCTGCAATTGGAAGTCCTAAATATGATAGCCTTCCTAGAGAAAAAAGACCTGAAACTGGTTTATTAGAGTTACGCAGGGAGCTTAAAGCATTTGCTAATTTAAGGCCCGTTATGTTATTTGATCCTTTATTAGATAGTTCTACCTTAAAAAAAGAAATATTAACTGGTACTGATTTAATGGTAATAAGAGAATTAACCGGAGGACTTTATTTTGGTAAGCCAAAAGGTATTGAAGTAAAACATGGTGAAAAAACTGGTTTTAATACCATGCTATATACAGAGTCAGAAATCAGAAGAATTGCAAAGATTGCTTTTGAAATTGCAAGAAAAAGAAGAAAAAAAGTTATCTCCATAGACAAAGCAAATGTTCTTGACGTATCACAGCTCTGGAGAGATGTAGTAATAAGTGTTTCAAAAGATTATAAAGACATTGCTCTTGAACACATGCTTGTAGACAATGCAGCCATGCAGCTTATTAAAAACCCCAGACAATTTGATGTTTTATTAACTGAAAATATGTTTGGGGATATATTATCTGATGAAGCTTCTATGCTTACTGGAAGCATTGGTATGCTGCCAAGTGCATCTATAGGAGATGGAACATATCCTGCTATTTATGAACCTATCCATGGCAGCGCACCAGATATAGCCAGGAAAAATCTTGCAAATCCACTAGCTATGATTCTTTCAGTAGCTATGATGTTCAAATACAGTTTTAATGATAAAAATACTTATGAAGTCATTTTTAAATCAGTAACAAAAGTTTTAGAAACTGGACATAGAACAAAAGATATTTTTCAAGAAGGAACTAAGTTAGTGAGCACAAATGAAATGGGAGATTTGGTTTGTCAAAATTTAGTTATGTAGTATTTTGCCCTATCTTTGGTTCAGTACCTTTCATTAATCTTTTTATGTTTTCTCTATGTCGTATTAGAACAATATAAATACTAGCAATAACCCCAAAAATAACATAAGAATCTGGCTTATGAAAAAGATAAAGCCCTAATGGTGCAAGTGGTACAGCAACAATAGAACCAAGTGAAGAGTATCTTGAAGTAATAACTACAACTAACCAAATAAAAAAAGTTATTAGTGCTACTTCCCAGCTAAGTGCAATCAATATACCAAGCCCCGTTGCGGAAGATTTTCCTCCCTTAAATTTTAAAAAGATTGATTTACTATGACCAACGATACAAGATATAGCTACGCATATCACTAAGAAAGTACATGGTTGTAATCTAATTGCAAGATAAACCGGGATAAAACCTTTCAATGCATCCAATAGAAGGGTTAAGATAGCTGCTATTTTACCTACTTTTCTTAATACATTTGTTGCACCTGTACTACCACTACCTTCTTTAGTGAGGTCTATACCATTTAGTTTTCCCATAATATAACCAATAGGAATTGAGCCAGAAATGTAACCTATAATTATCCAAATAAATAATAACAATATTTTATGTGATTCCATAATGTATCATTTTAAAGGATGATCCCAAAACTTACATACAAAGATTCAGGAGTTGATATAGATGCAGGAGATAAAACTGTTGAATATATAAAACCTCTAGCAAAAAAAACTTATAGAAAAGAAGTTATCTCAGGAATCGGTGGATTTAGTGGGCTTTTTAAAGTACCAGAAGGTTATAAAGAACCTATTCTTGTATCAAGCACTGATGGTGTAGGCACTAAACTAAAACTGGCTTTTAAACTAAATAAGCACAATACTATTGGCATTGATTTAGTTGCAATGTGTGTAAATGATTTAATTTGTTGTGGCGCAGAACCTTTATTTTTTTTAGATTATTTTGCTACAAGCGATTTATCTCCTGAACAAGCTAAAGAAGTAATAGAAGGTATAGCAAACGGATGCATAGAGTCAAACTGTACTTTGCTTGGCGGAGAAACAGCTGAATTGCCTGGTTTCTATAAAAATAAGGAATATGATTTAGCTGGTTTTTCAGTAGGTATTGTAGAAAGAAGTAAAATTATTGATGGTTCAAACATTTCAGAAGGAGACCTGTTAATAGGAATAGAAAGCTCAGGACTCCACAGCAATGGATACAGTCTTGCACAAAAAGTAATTTTTGAAATTGCTAATTGGGACATTAATCGTATCCATCCTGATTTAGAAAAACCAATTGGTGAGGTGCTTTTAACTCCTACATTTATATACACTAAATTAATTCAAGCTCTTATAAAAAAGTTTGAATATAAACAAATCAAAGGAATCATAAATATTACAGGTGGGGGATTAACAGAAAATATACCAAGAGTTTTTTCTTCTGATTTAGGCTGTGAAATTGATTTAAACTCATGGAATATACCAAAGATTTTTAAAATCATTCAAGAACTCGGTACTATTGAAGATAAAGAAATGCTAAGAACTTTTAACAATGGCATTGGCATAGTTTTAATAGTAAATAAAGATATTGAAGAAAGTATCATGAATGAAATAAAAAAACAAAATTATAAAAGCTATAGAATAGGATATATTGTTAAGGATAAAAATCAATTGGTAAACTATAAAGGAGAGTATAGAAAAAATGCCTAGGACCTTAGCAAAAAAAACACTTCTTGAGATAGGAGAAAAAGCTCCTGACTTTGAAGCTTTTGATCAAGATGGTAAAAAAGTCTCATTAAAACAATTTAAAGGTAAAATTATTGTTTTATATTTTTACCCCAAAGACAATACTCCAGGCTGTACAAAAGAAGCTTGCAGTCTAAGAGATCGTTTTTCTACCTTTAAGAAGAAAGGTATTACAGTTTTAGGTGTTAGTAAAGATAGTCAAAAATCACACCATGGGTTTATTGAAAAGTATGATTTACCTTTTACTTTAATTTCAGATTCTGACAAGAAAGTTCAAGAGTCTTATGGTGTTTGGAAAGAAAAAAATATGTACGGCAAAAAAGTAATGGGTACGGTAAGAACTACTTTTATTATTGGGGAAGATCAAAACATAGCATATATTTTTACCAAAATAGACTGTGAAAATCATGCAGAGGAAGTATTAGAAAAGCTCGAAGAACTTAAACTGATTTAAAAATTTGAAATGGTTAATAACTTAAAACAATTTTTAAAAAAAGATGTAAAAAACACTTTGATCAAAAAAGATGAGAGTTTTAGTTTTAATTGTGCAAAAGAATGCTGGGGAACCTGCTGTATAAAAGAAAATGTGGGACACTTACAACTTTCCATATATGACGTATATAGGCTTCTAAAAAAAAGACTAGACTTAAATATCCTTGATTTTATTGAATTAAAAATAGAAGAAAAGTCCAACCTTCCCAGAGCATATATTAAGTGGAAAGAAAATGGGCATTGTCCAAACCTAGAAGAAGATGGTTCTTGTAAAGTCTATGCAGAAAGGCCCTACACTTGTGCTATATTCCCACTATCTTCCGAATTTAGAATTGACGATGAATTGAATACGGTTACCATTGACTATGTCTTAAGAGAAAATCTTTGCTATGGTTTCTTGAAGGATGCCAAACCACTATCAAGAAATATTTTAGAATTTCTAGACTTACAAGGACTTGAAAAAATAGAAGAGCTAGAAATGCTTGAAGTAAAAAAAAGAGATGAATGGCAAAAAAAATACGACTTAAAATCCTTTACTGACAAACAACTCCATATATTAGGACAAGCATTATATTGCCTCCAAGATAAAGTACTTAATAAAAACAGTTACTTTATGGATAGGTACTCAGAAATCCTAAAAATACCAAAAAGAAAGAAACGAGTTGAAAACTTTTCAGCTGAAGAGCTAACCACACTTGCACTAGAAGAATTCGCACCCAGATTCCTAGAAAAATTTCATAAAGAAAAAAAATGATTTTTGGAAGGACATAGTTTATTTAAATTACAAATTTCACACTTTGGTTTTCTCGCATTACAAATTTTTCTACCATGCCAGATTAGCCTATGGCTAAACATAATCCATTCTTTCTTTGGTAGTAATTTTATTAAATCCTGTTCTATTTTATTTGGATCTGTATTCTTTGTAAGACCTAGTCTTTGGGAGATTCTTGATACATGAGTATCTACTACTACACCTGAAGGAATATTAAAAGCATTTCCCATGACACAATTTGCTGTTTTTCTTGCTACTCCAGGAAGTTTTAATAACTCATTAAAACCCTTAGGTACTCTTCCTTTATATACACTATAAATAATTCCACATGTATTGATTATGTTTTTAGCCTTATTTCTATAAAATCCTGTCGAATAAATATCTTTTTCAAATTCCTGTAGATTTGCATTTGCATAGTCTTTTACTGTTTTATATTTCTTAAAAAGCTTCTCTGTTACTTTATTTACTCTTTCATCTGTACATTGTGCTGAAAGAATTGTTGCTATTAAAAGCTCCAGTGGGTTTTTATAATTTAAAGCACATTTAGCATCTGGATATTGTTTCTTAAGTAAAGAAAGTATTTTTTCAACTATACTTTTATTAACCACAAAGATTTCTATTTTCTAATAAGTTATCTAGCATTATGCCGATGGTCCACCAGCTGAGTGTGCTCCACTAGCTGCACCTTTTTCACCACTTGTAGAAGAATTTACATCAGCAGTAGCCTTATCACCTTTTGCTTCAGCTTCTGTTTCTAATTCAACATCTCCAGAGTCTTCTTTAGCATCTCCTGAAAGAGAAGAAACTTTTCCTTTGGAAGTATTTACTGCCATTGCTCCCATAATAGCCATTGCTGCTGGACTTGACATTGCAGCAGCTGCCATCATTGCAGCAGCTGGTCCTGCTTGAGGTGCTGGTGCAGCCGCTCCTGCTTTACTTGATACTGTAGTTGCTCCTGAAGCTGCTACTGATAGTGTTCCTGACATTGATACTGCTGTTGCTACTGTAGGTGCTTGTTGTGCTGCAGGTGCATTTGCTGTTGCTGCTTGTCTAGCTACCGCTGCATTTTGTCCTACCTGACCTGCTTGATTAGCTTGTGGAGCATGTTTCACTGGCGGTGCTGTTCTTGGTATTCCTGTTAAATTTGAGTTCCCTACGCTCATTTGTGCTTACCCTCAATAATATAAAGTGTTTAAATTAAGAAAAATGATAGATACAGTAGTTTATTATAAGGTATTTTAAACAATTATGGAATTCTTCCTATAGACAGGTTAGCTTAAAACTTTATAAAATTGATGTTTTTAAGGTTTATAACCTACTTTTAACAATTAAAACCTTAATATTGAAACTTAAGGTTAACCCTTTAAAATCTAATATTTTAATAAGAATATGGTGCTTTTAAAAAAAATAGTGTTTTTTAACTGAAAAAGCTCATACAAGTACACCTTTTCATCTAAGTTAAACTATCTATTTTTGATTAGAAGTATACCTGATCTGGGAATAAACCTAACAGTTATCACCTACAAAAAATAAGGAGAGACACTGTGTTTACAAATGAAAATCAAAATAACCCTAATGGCTACAACTCAACAAAAGATTTTGTTCAAATAACAATTGCCCCTGACTTTTTAATTAAGTACAACCCTAGTAGAAAGCGGGTATTGCAATTGATTGCATCAGGATGGTCAAATGCATCAATAGCAGAAGATTTAAACTTCTCAACTAAAAATATTGAGTCAATTACCACCATGCTAATTCGGATAGCAAAAATTCATGATGCTAATGGACACCTAAACCCAAGAGCAAGATTAGTAGCTAAATGCTTCCATGCAGGAAAATTAAAATATCTCCCTTCACAAGAACCACCAAATGAATTGTTATCTGAAGATCAAACTGCAACTTTATTATTAGTAGCAGCAGGTCTATCAAATAAAACAATTGGACGAATTTTAAGCATTTCAGAAAAGACTGTTGAGAGCAGATTAAACAACTTATTTTTACAGTTTGGAATAAATGCAAAAGCAAATAAAATAATAAACCCAAGGCTAAGATTAATTGCAACTGCAAATGCTCGACAAAATATCACACAGGAAGCATTTGAAACAGTTTGGCAAAAAACAAACAATGTTGATTTAGAACAAGTTGTAAATAACCCAGCTGAGTTAAAAGAAGCTGTTCTAAAAATAGCAGCCAATCTTGTCGAAGAAGCACCAAATCATAGAGATAATGCAGCACGTAAACAGCAACAGCAGCAACAACAATCGCAGTTTACACAACGTCCGTATATAAACCCTGCACATACACCAGGTTTATACAACAGACTTGCTACACCTCAACAACAACAAGCGGCTAGTAATAGACCAAATCCTCCATCCTATCCACCACCAGAAAATAGACAATAGGCTATTTTAATTCATTAAAATAAAAGAATAAAATGCTTGAAATAACCATTCCCATTGTTTCAGCACGGTATATTCTTTTACCTAAGCTTACTTGTGTAAAACCACTTGTTAAAAGGCGTTTCACTTCATCATCAGTAAAACCACCTTCTGGTCCAATTAATACTAAGACCTTGTTCACTTTATCCTGAATACCATTTAACACTTCTTTAATACCATTAGTCTGAGCTCTCTCCAAGCAAACAAGCTTTAAATCATAACTTGCTAAGTTAAGCTTACACAATTCTTCTACGGTTAGAATATTTTCTATTTTCGGTACAAGGCCACGTTCAGATTGTTCTGCTGCATCCTGTACAATTTTCTGATAACGATTTAACCGTCTATCTAAATCACGAGACAAGGCATCTTCTTCCATTCTTACAACAGTTCTTTCAGTAGTAACTGGTATAAACTCACAAGCACCAATCTCTGTACATTTTTGTAATGTATAATCAAAATTTGGTCCTTTTAGTAATGCTTGAGCAATCGTTATTTTTAGATTTGGTTCTGTATTGGTTGAGCGCCTACTTAAAAGCCTGCACTGAACACCCCTTGAATAAAATGAAGCTATTTGTGCATTGTATATTAAACCTGCTCCATCCAATAAAACAATCTGATCATTTTCTCTTAAGCGCAATACTTTACTTATTTTATATGTTTGTTCAGAATCTAAAATAGAGGCTTTTTTTTCCTGCCAATTTATTTCATGTGGGTTTATAAAAAATCTATAAGACGTAGTCATGGTAACTAGTCTACAAGTCAACCAGTCACACAGTCAATAGGGTAATAATTTTATCTGTATTAGTAACAGGTTGGTTACATTTTCCATCTTGACATATATAAACAGTAGCCTTATCATCAATGGTTTTCATAGACTCAGTATATTTAGCGATTTTTAAAAGGCTACTAGAATCAGAGTCTTTTAAAACTACAATCTTATTTGGCAAATACTGTTCATAAATACTTCTCAATACTAACCTTGTATCTTCTTTCTCTTTATCCCCAACCACCACTATCTCATATGATAGGCCACAGACATCATTAAAACTCATCAAGAAAAAAGTATGTGAAACTGGAGACTGTTTTACATAAGAATAAAATGATTGCTCTAACTTTCTAACATACTCCTTCAATCGTAAATCTGAAGTTATTTTATACAACTTAAACAAATTAAGCATACTAATCGAATTTCCAGAAGGAATAGCACCATCATAAAACTCTTTTTGCCTAACAATGTTTTCATTAGATTCAGAACTTGTAAAGTAAAATCCGCCATTTTTCTCATCCCAAAAGTATTTTAAAGTGTACTCATTTAGCTCAAGCGCTTTCTCTAAATACTTAATCTCAAAAGTTGCTTCATACAATTCCAACAAACCCCAGATTAAAAACGCATAATCATCTAAATGTCCCGATATACTAACATCATTCTCTCTATAACGATGAAATAATTTATCACCTTTATACATGTTTGAAAAAATAAAATCTGCAATATCTTGTGCATACTTGGCATATCGCTTATCACCAAAGGCTTTAGCTGCCTTGGATAAAGCAGCTATTAAAAGTCCATTCCAACTAGTTAAAATTTTATCATCTTTATATGGATGTATTCTTTTTTCTCTTAAACCAAAAAGCTTTTGACGTATAGGCTTAAGCTGCTCCAACTGGTCTTTTGACAGATTATCTTTTAGATATAAAATATTTGTTTCTGTTTTTTCTTTCGTAGCTTCTTCTAAGTAATTCCCATCTTCAGTAATGTTAAACAATTTAATTAGAAAGGCAGCCTCATCATCATTTAAAACCTGCTTGATTTCAGAATGTGACCAAACATAAAACTTCCCTTCTACACCTTCACTATCTGCATCTTCTGCTGAATAAAAACCACCTTTAGAATCTCTCATATCTCGAGTGAGATATGTAAAAATCTCATCCACTACATTTTTATAGTGCTCATTTTTTGTAGCCTGATAAACTTCTGTATATGCTATAGCCAGCATAGCCTGGTCATAAAGCATTTTCTCAAAATGAGGTAAGAACCATCTAGCATCTGTGGAATAGCGATGAAAACCAAATCCTATGTGATCAAACATTCCTCCTTGCCTCATAGACATAAGTGTTTTTTCTACCATATTAAGAGCTTTTTCATTTTTTGTATTTTTCCAATGGTTTAGTAAGAACATAAGATTGTGTGGAGATGGAAATTTAGGCGATCTTCCAAAACCACCATATTCATTATCAAAATTTAAAGCCAATTGATCAAAAGCAGTCTGAGTAACCGATTTATCAAGTTCACCTGTTTGAGTATTATTTGTGATTTGATTTAAAAGATCTGTAATATTGTTTGAGCTTTCTATTACATCATCTTTTTTTGTATTCCAAAGTTCATTAATACGATTCAATAAATCCATCATTCCAATACGTCCATGATGACTATGCTTTGGAAAATACGTACCAGAAAAAAATGGTTTTTTGTCTGGCATTAAAAAAGCAGTTAGAGGCCATCCACCACTACCAGTCATTAGCTGACATACAGTCATATAGATATTGTCTATATCTGGTCTTTCTTCCCTGTCTACTTTAATCGATACAAACAGTTCATTCATTAAAGAAGCCACTTCTTCATCTTCAAAAGACTCTTTCTCCATAACATGACACCAATGACACGTGGAATAGCCTATTGATAAAAAAATAGGTTTGTTTTCTTTCTTAGCTTTTTCAAAAGCCTCATCACACCATGGATACCAAGCTACTGGATTATATGCATGCTGAAGCAAATATGGGCTTTTTTCAGTTATTAATTTGTTTGATTTATGTTTGGTTGAAATGTCCATCAGACAATTATAGCGTTATATCTACACCACTACTAGTCCCTATAATCTGTGCACCAACTTCAAGTAGCGGTATAACATCTTGTTTGGTTTTTATTCCACCAGATGCTTTAATTCCAATTTTGCCTTTAGTAATATCTTCAATTTTTTCTGCATATAAGCCTTGCTCTACTAGAACTTTATGGATTAAGCTTACTGCATCTACATTTTGAACATTGACTTTTGCTGCAAAGCCTGTTTTAGTTTTCACGATTAGATTTTTTGCATTTTCTTCTTTTGCTACCTCACAAATAATACTTGTTGCTTTTTGAATTTGTTCTGGTGTTAAATAGTCCACTTCAAGAATGATTTTCAATGGAACTTCATTCATAGTCTGAACTACTTTCTTTATGTCTTCCTTAAACTCCTTTATATTTCCTTCTAAAAGAAGATGATACTTAGCTACAATATCTACTTCATCAACCCCTCTATTTAAAAGTGATCTAACAGCATTCACCCTCACATCTGTAGTCTCTCTACCATGAGGAAAATCACAGACAGAAGCACATAGTACTTTACTGTTTGCTAAAAGCTTCTTAGCTAAAGCAACATAGTAAGGATCAATAACTAAAGCTCTAAACTTATGTTCTAAACAAAGTTTTGCATTTTCTTCTACATCCTTAGCTACATGTGTAGGTCTTAAAACACTTTGGTCAATTGTCCTTGCCAAGTGCTGTGGGGTATATAATTTTACTTTTTCCATACTTACTTCCATAATTATTTCCTTTCGTTTTTTTTAAGCCACAGACAAGCTGTGGCTTCCATTTGCCAATTCATTCCGCTTGATCGGATTTACTGGATAAACCAGATAAATCCTCTATGCGTTGTGAATCGTTAATATTTTTATGCAAACTTCCATTTAGCAAGTTTTTCCCTTATGCTTATTACATTTCCCCAGTTAACATTGCCTTTTAAAGTGCTTTCTAGCTTATCATTATTTTCTTTTACTGTCTTGTGCCATTCTAAGATTTCACTTATGTCATCAGGTGATTGTGGATAAAAAACAGGAAGTTTAAGCTCTTCTGCTATCTTTATCTCATGACGTGCTCCAAACGATGTTTCCCATCCTGGAATAGCCACTAAAAAATCAGCAGCTCTAATTAAAAATTCAGTATCTTGTTCATAATAAAATCTTTGTTTTTCATTTAAGTCTTTTCCATTTAGTTCTACTGAATTTATGTGTGGTACAAAAAAACCGATTTTATTATTTGCTAAAACTTCTGCATATTTTTTTGCAGTTTCTATATTTTTTTCAATTGCTTCTTTAAGGTTAGCTTTAGTTGCATTTCCAACAAATGGCCCTGATATATAACCAATTTTTAAAGTCATAATCTGTAATTCCGTATTGCTTATGATTATTGATCACGCCAAGTAAGATTTCAGTAATTATTTGTATGGCTTTCGTAAAAGACCAAGTGTAAGGAATGGTCGCGATCATCCTCTACGCATTAAACTCAAACCGTAACTGCTCACCTGACAAAAAAGCAATAGTCTATTATGAACGACAGGCGGGAACTGTTAACGTCAGTTAATGGTCGCCTAGAGTGAATAAAGGCTATTGCTTGATAAAACCAGGTGAGCAGTTAACCTTAGACCGGCACAAGCTTAGCCGTAAAATGAGCTAGAACTTCCGATGCTTCTGTAATTCTTAATCCTTTTATTTTATTTTTTTCTTTTGCTAAGTGCTCAAAAACCTCAATGACATAGTCAATATGACTTTGAGTATAAACACGCCTTGGAAGTGCTAGTCGTACAAGCTCCATCTTAGCTGGAATAAACTTCTTAGTATTTTGATCATTCTTTCCAAACATTAAGCTTCCAATTTCTACCGCTCTTATACCACCTTCTAAATACAATGCACATGCTAATGCTTGCCCTGGAAACTCACTCTGAGGAATATGAGAAAGAAACTTCATAGCATTTACATATACAGCATGCCCACCAGGTGGCTCTACAATTGGGATTCCATGATTTCTTAAACCATCACCTAAATATGCTACGGATTTGATTCTATATTTTAAATATTCTTCATCTAAAATTTCTACTAACCCCTGAGCAATGGCTTCAAGATCACGCCCTGCAAGCCCTCCATAAGTAGGAAAACCCTCACCTAAGATTTCTACTTCTCTACATCTCTTAGCCCACTCACTATTATTCATAGCTAAAAAGCCACCTATATTTACAAGGGCATCTTTTTTAGCACTCATTAAACAACCATCTGCATAAGAAAACATTTCTTGTGCTATTTCTTTTGGGGATTTGTTTTGGTATCCATGCTCGCGTAATTTAATAAAATAACTATTTTCAGCAAATCTTGCTGCATCAAAAAAAAGTGGTATTTTATGTTTCCTACAAATCCTGCTAACCTCACAAATATTTTTCATAGAAACAGGCTGGCCACCTAAAGAATTGTTCGTAACTGTTAATATAACAAGAGGAATATTTTCTGCTCCTTTTTCATTAATGATTTTTTCAAGAGCAACTACATCCATATCCCCCTTAAAAGGGCCAGGCTTTTCAAAATCTAAAGCATCTTTAACAGGCAGATCTAGGGCTTCTGCCCCAGTAGCTTCTGTATTAGCTCGTGTGGTATCAAAATGACTATTTGCAATGATACATTTTCCTTTTCCACCAAGAACTGAAAAAAGTATTCTTTCTGAAGCACGTCCTTGATGAGTAGGTAGTACTTCTTTATAGCCAGTTAAATCTCTTACAGCTTTTTCTAAATTATAAAAACTTCTAGCGCCTGCATATGACTCATCTCCACGCATTATGCCTGCCCACTGTTCACTAGACATAGCACTAGTACCTGAATCAGTTAAAAAATCAATCAAAACTTTGCTAGCGGGTATTTTAAAAAGGTTATAGTAAGCTTCTTTTAAGACTTGTTCTCTTTCTTCTCTAGTAGTAAAACCTAATGGCTCAACAGACTTGATTTTAAAAGGCTCTATAATTGTTTTCCATTCCCAATGCATTTGAATAGTATATAGTACTTCTTAAGAGTATTAAGTCTTAAAATTCTAGCTTACCTTAATAGGTATTGACAGTTGGCGTTGATACAGCTATACTAATTGCTTAGTTCTATAGAAATTTATAAGGGGGGAGTTATATGAGTAGAATATTATCAACAATATTTAGCAGTATTTTTGGTCCTAGAAAACCACAAGAAGATCCTTTAATAAAACAAGCAAGGATAGAGAAATTGCTTAATGAACAATGCTCTACTATTAATGAAGTTTTAAAAAATAATGATTTTAATAACTTAAAAGCTAAGGTTTATGTTTATGATTGTTCACTCCATGATAGAGAACACCATATAAAGAGAATTGCTTTAGATGGCTACTTTCCTTTAAGTAAACTTAATGAATATTATAAAGTTCTAGAAGAAATAAAAGAATTAACTGGCTTAAATATTCGTACTGCAAATAGAGAAGAAAGTAGCGGTGAAAATGTTTATGTACACCAAGATGCTTATGGAATTAACAACAATACAATAATTTTTAACTGTTATAACGATACAATTGAGGGATCTGAGGTAATCAGTAGCTTTTAATATTAATTTCTTCCCTATTTTTTTCCTTTTGTTGTTGTAGATCCACAAATCTTCCTAAAGTCAATCGGGAAGACAGGATTTGAACCTGCGGCCTTCCGCACCCGAAACGGACGCTCTACCAAGTTGAGCTACTTCCCGAATTGTCATAAATTTAGTACCAGTCCTAATTATATCGTGTAAAAATAAGATAATATTTTTTACATGACGAATTTTTCTTCACCGCTTGAAATAAGAATTGAAAAAGCCACAAAAGATGAATGGGAATCAATATTGGGATTACTTGATGAAACAGGCTCTAAAGAGTATTTGTCAGGGAAAGAAACTTATAAAACTTTTTATACTACAAGATTGAATAATGATACAAGCTTTGTTAATTGTTTTTCAATTGAAGTTGAAAACAATATAGGAATCTTAAAATCTTTCGCTATAAAAAAAGAGCTACAAGGCAAAGGACTTGGTAAAATAATCACAACCAAACTAACAGAAATTACAAGGCAATTAGCTCTAAAAAAACTCTATGCAAGCAGTTGGGAAGCACCTGGATTTTGGATAAAAACAAATTTAAAAGAAATAAAAGAAGAAAGTATAGTTGATAGCTTTTTCCTTCATTATGTACAATCCCTACAAAAAGACTTTCCTATACTTTACAGATCAGTAAAACACTTTGTTCTAATAATTAATGATTAACTCTATATTATGAACTTTGCATTTCATAGGGCTTATATACCTTCTTCTTTATGACTTGTTTAAGACTTTGCTACTTGGGGAATAACTTTTTTACAATATGAAAACAAAACACAAAACTTATTACAGCATAATGCTGATAAGCACTATAGCAATATTGTTTTTACCCTGTAATGCTCAAACACAAGATCAAAACACACTAACATGGAAGAAAAAAGGTAGCCCTCCAAATGGTTT
This sequence comes from Candidatus Melainabacteria bacterium, assembly GCA_023250155.1. Lineage (GTDB taxonomy): Bacteria > Cyanobacteriota > Vampirovibrionia > 2-02-FULL-35-15 > 2-02-FULL-35-15 > JAHFBD01. Next base: position 3,814 of record JAHFBG010000004.1, on the reverse strand, counting down.
AGTAAAAGAAATAACTATTAATAATGAATATGCTGGTTGCTATACCTGGAAAAACAATATAGCAACAGTACATAACCCAGATAAGGTATCAAAAGAAAATTGTAATTCTACACTACTAACTCGACTCTGATTACTCACTTTAGCTGGGGCAGTAACACATTAATCTGACAATTCATCTTCTGATTCATTTTTATGATCAGCCTTTAAGATATATCCTACTCCACGTACTGTATGAATAAGCCTTCCAGGACCAAGAGCTTCTAGTTTCGTTCTAAGATAACGAACATAAACTTCAATCACATTTGATTCACCTAAAAAATTATATCCCCATACCTTATCAAAAATAAATTCACGTGTTAAAGCTTGTTCAGGATAAAGCATAAACAATCTTAAAAGTGCAAATTCTTTTGCTCTTAAATCAAGTTTAGTTTCTGCACGTCTTGAAATTCTTGCAAATTGATCTAGCCAAATATCTCTGTACTCTAATACTCCATCTAAATTCTGAGGTCTACGCCTAACAACTGCCCTAATCCTTGCTAACAATTCTTCCGTAGCAAAAGGTTTTGTTAAATAATCATCTGCCCCACTATCTAACCCCATCACTCTATCAGACAAACCATCTTTAGCACTCAAAACAATTAAAGGAACATCATTTCCATCAGAACGTATCCTTCTTGTAACCTCAAGCCCATCCATTTCCGGCAATAGCCAGTCTAATAAAATTAAATCGGGTTTAAATTTTTCATTTTTTTCAAGGGCTTCTTTCCCATTTTTTGCAATATCAACCTGATAACCTTCATAATTTAGCTCAAGCTCAATCAGTTTAGCCACTTGATTTTCATCTTCTACAATTAATACTTTTAATGGCCTTCCTACCATCTCCTGAATCTGCATACCATTTGTATCTTCTTCAGGCTTCACCTTAGATTTGTGCTTCATTTTATTTATTCTTACCTTTCATTTATAATTAAAAGATTAAATATTTTTAATGATCAATTCATATTCAGCTATCAACCTTAACAAAATTTAATCTGATACACTTGAAACATTAACTTCTAAGGGTTATTTACCTCAATCATTAGAATTTTTATCCATCTATTTTACTGATTTTAATAGTGCTACCTCTTTATAGATAAAAATAATCTGCCTATTAAACCTACTATTTAAGCAAGTTTCAAGTAGCTTTAAATACCACTTAACAATATAATCTCTTTGAAGATTTTCTAGTGCAAGCCCGACGGGAAACCTCTTAGCTGTTAAAATAGTTTTTGCATGGTTAAGACTATAAACAATAAAATAAAGTTTGGCACTGATGGTTGGCGCGAGATTATTGCTGATGGCTTTACGTTTAATAACGTAAGAATTGTCAGTAATGCCATTGGAAATCTCATATTAAGAAATGGTAATAAATCATATCCTGTAATAATCGGGTACGATACACGCTTTTTAGGAAAAGAATTTGCAACTGAGTGTGCTTTAACACTAGCTGCTTTAGGTTTAAAAGTAGAGCTATCAAAGAACACAATACCAACACCTCTAATTGCTTTTTGGGCATGTAAAGCTCCTTATAAAACAAATGGAGCCATTCAATTTACTGCAAGTCATAATCCACCTAAATACTGTGGAATAAAATACATAACCTCTTATGGTGGCCCTGCCCCACAAGAAGTAACTGATGAAATTACAAGATACCTTGATCCTGGTAAGGTCCAGTCGCGACTGGACCCTACAGTGATAATTCCCGCATTTGATCCAAAAGAAGCCTATACAAAACACATTAAAGAATTAATAAACTTTGACATAATTAAAAATACTAAATTAAAAGTCATCTATGATCCTCTATATGGCGCTGGAAATAGTTATCTCGATTACCTTTTAAAGGAAGCCGGTTGCAATACTATAACATTGCACAATAAAAGAGATCCCATGTTTGGAAATTTACTCCCTGAACCCAAAGAAGAATTTTTAAATGATTTAAAAGAAAGTGTAATTTCAAATCAAGCAATTATAGGACTAGCAACTGATGGAGATGCTGACAGACTATCAGCAATTGATTCTTGTGGCACATTTTTCTCTCCAAACAAAATCGCATCAATGCTCTTAAGACATTTAGTAAAAAATAAAAAACTAACCGGTGATGTCGTAAGAACTTTATCAACCACACATCTTATGGATCACCTTGCAAAAGCTTATGGACTAAGTGTTATAGAAACTCCTGTAGGGTTTAAATGGATTTGTGAACAAATGATAAAGAACAATGTGTTAATAGGTGCTGAAGAGTCAGGCGGCATAAGTATTTTAAATCACATCCCTGATAAAGATGCCATATTAGCCGGCATGCTTTTAGTAGAGATGCTATCTTATGAAAAAAAATCTCTAAAAGAAATTTTCAATGACACTCTAAAAGACGCTAACTGGAAATGCATCAATGATAGATTTGATTTACATATAAATGATGAACAAAAACAACTTTTAATTTCAAGACTACAAAATGGAGAAATCAAAGAATGTAATGGTATTCAAGTTAAATCAATTAACAATACAGAAGGTACAAAGTATTTGTTTAATGATGGAAGCTGGTTCTTAGCAAGAGCAAGTGGTACAGAGCCTATGGCACGTGTGTATTTTGAAGCTACTTCAGAAAAAAGTCTACAATCAATGAAAGGTGAAATACAAAAAATAATAACGGAGATATGCCAAAAGTAAGCGTAATAATTCCAACCTATAACAGAGAAAACTACATTTCTGAAACTATTGAAAGTGTATTAAATCAGACCTTTCAAGACTTTGAAATCATTGTCATAGATGATGGCTCCACTGATAAGACAAAGACTAAATTAGAGAAATTTAAATCAAAAATAAAACTTATAGAACAAAAGAACTCTGAGCGTGCTGTTTCAAGAAATAACGGCGTAAAAAATTCTTCTGGGGAATACATTGCTTTTCTAGATTCTGATGATCTCTGGGCAAGTGATAAATTAGAAAAACAGGTTGAAATATTAGACAATAAAAAAAACATGATATTAACTTACTGCCAATCTTTTAGGATAAATGAAAAGAGTAAAAAAATAAAAACAGCTAAAAGACAACTACAAGGACATAATGGACCTATCTTTGACAAGCTGTTACTTAGAAATTTTATCGTGTCAGCAACACCCTTGATTAGACGAGAGAACTTTGACAAGACTAATGGTTTTGAAAGCAAATATATACCTTATGAAGACTGGGAATTCTGGCTTAGATTTTCTCTAATGGGAGACTTTTCTTTTTTAAATCAACCTCTTGCTTACTATAGAATTCACCCTCAACAATCAGTGAAACTTACAAATGCAAAAAAAATCGAAGAGGTAACAACACTACTCTTAGAAGATTCTTTCAAGCTTAGAAACATATCTGATCAAATAAAAAACAAATCCTTAGGACTTGCAAATCTTAGATTCTGTTACTGGTATCTACTGGCAAACGATTTAAAAAAAGCAAATGAGAAAATAAAAATGGCTCAAGAGTTATATTCAAAATTTCTACTTGATCCTAGATGGTATGGATTAAAGCTTTCCTGCATGTTTCCACAATTAACTGGAAAAGGATTTTTTAATTTGGAGCAATATCATTGATGGTTAATGTCATTCTGAGCCTAAGGCGAAGAATCTTATAACGTTAAGAGATCCTTCGCTATCGCTCAGGATGACATTTAACTGAAGTTTGACAATTTACAATCAATTTTTTCAGTAGACTGAGGAATTAAGCTTCAATAACGGATTTTAGAAGAAATAGAATCAAAACTTGATAGGCCCTAATTATTAGACCTCTTGTC
>JAHFBG010000003.1 GCA_023250155.1 Candidatus Melainabacteria bacterium | reverse complement strand
TTCTGATGGAAGGATTGAAGCTGCTGCTGACAATAATCTTGAAGGGTATATTCTTACTGTTTCAAATGGTACAGAAACCTTTGAGATATCTACAGAAACCAGACCTCCTACACCTTAAATACCAATTCAAATATCAAAAATTTAACTGAGCTAATTCCTGATAATACGCTCAATCATATATATTCTTAACTATTCTTGTATAGATTAAGGAACCAATTATCATTCATTATCTTCTTTTTCTTCTAGTTATAGAAACATTGTAGGAGAAAAAAATTATGATGGAAGCAATTAGACAATCACTAACGTTATGGTCCACATCAATTCAAGATGCCTGGAGTATGTTGATGAATAAGATCTTTATGATAGCTCCAAATCTTATTGGTGCAGGTTTAATTTTAATTGTAGGTTCACTTGTTGCAATGGGAATAGGTGAAGCTCTTGGGAAAGTAATAGAAACATTGAAAATTGATGTGGCTATTGAGAAGACAGTACTTTACCCAGTTTCAAAAAGTCTTGGAATAAAAATTAGCGTAGCTAAAACTTTTGAAGAGCTTATAAAGTGGTTTCTTATAATTATTGTCTTTATGGCAGCAGCTGATGTGGCTAATTTAAGCCAAGTCAATGACTTTCTAAGAGATGTTTTACTCTATTTGCCAAATGTCTTTGTTGCAGTAATAATTCTACTTGTAGCATCAGTACTTGCTACATTTGTTTCAAGCTTAATTACTACTTCATTTAAAGATGAATTAGGGTATTTATCAGGGATTGCTAAAGCTGCAATATTTACCTTTGCAATTCTAGCTGCACTTGATCAACTACAAATATCAAGACCACTTATTGAAATACTGTTTACTGGTATTGTTGCAACCTGTGTTTTAGCGTTTGGCTTAGGTGGCAGGGATGTGGCTGGAGATGTTGTTCAGAAAATCTACGATGATTTCCAGAACAGAAAGAAAAAATAGCCATACGGATCTGATCCTCCTTTATTTGTAGGTGTAAGTCTTAACTTGCGCCTACTTTTGTTTTTAATATTAAAATTTTATAAAATTGTATTGAATTTAACTATTTTAAACCTATATTGATTGATGCAATGGAGCTAATTATAGGAATAGATTATGTTAGTCAACAATATAGAAGACACAATTAAATCACTTTATGAAAACAGAGGAGTTAAGATTACAGCTAAGAAAGTTGATGAAAATACAATAAAACTAGAGGGTATAACACCAACATATTATTTAAAACAACTAGCATTAGAAACAGCTATGAAAACAGCAAGAGGACTATTAATAACAATCAATATACAAGATGTTAAGGTCGTGCCAAATCTTACTCTGCTAGAAACTGATCATGATTCGTAGATGCTTCGCGACTGGCATCTACCGTACAACATCAGTTACATTTAAAAATTTATACGGGTGTACAGAATCTTCAAAAATATAGCTTTCATCCTTTAAGAGTGGAAAATCTGTATCAAAGTATAGATTGAAAATTACACGAAATGAATTTACAGGAGTAATTGAATTGTAAAGAACACTTTTATCTACTCCTGGTAAATAATAGGAATTTAAAATCATCATATGGACTCTTAAAGCATCAGTGCTTAGACCTTTCCAGTTATAAATCTGTGGACCATTATTGAAATCTTTATGTACATATGGTCCTTCATCAGATTGAAGAACAATAATTGGCGGAGTGTTTGATTTTGATATTAAGCTATCTACAAGAATCTTGATTTTTTTGTTTGCAAAAGTCAACTGATTTAAATATTTCTGCTGTATGCTAAGCTTTCTATATTTTTTTTCTTTAGCATCCTCTCCATTTGGTCCAAAAATAAATGGTTCATGTGGAAGTAAAACATGCGCAAAAACAAATTTTGGTCCTTTTATTGAAGGTAGCTCGCCTAACTTATCCAACTGATAAATAATATGATTTCTTTGAGATTCATTTATATACTTATCCATAAACCTAAGAAGTAAAGTGTTTTTTAAGAGCTTTATAGTGAAATCATCAATGATAAAAGAGTTGAAGTTTAAATTTGCAAAATGATTTATTTCAGTAGGTTGCCAGCGTCCTCCTAAGTGAACGAACTTATAACCTTTTGATTTTAAAAACCTCCACACTTTATAATCTCTCAAGAGATCATAAACAACAGTTTCATCATTTAAATGAGTTCCTATTTTTTCTTTAACAAGATCTAAATAGTTAAGATTCAATGAGGATGCAAGAGATAAGTATGTTTTTGGATAGTTAGTACAACTATCTGTAGCCACATAAAATCCTTTGTCTTTTAAATAGTTAATAAACTCGCTATTGTCATAGCTAAAATATTCTTTCAGTACATTTGAGTTTGCATATCGATCAAAAATTATGTAGTAAATGTCAGGCAAGTTAGGTTTTGCTGAGATCTTTGTGTTGTTTGAGTCTTTAGTAAAATGTTTTATCAAATCTTCTCTCTTAGAGAATGGATATCTTTTTGTTAGCTCATAAGTAGCAATGCTAGTTGTAGGGAAAGCAATGAGAGTGACAGATATTATATTCAAGAACAAAGTTAAATTTTTAAGTTCTCCTTTTGTTTTTAAAATTAAAGAAAAAATAACTAAGCAAAGAATTAACCAAAGAGGAAATAAAACCTCATCCCTTGTAAATACTCCTTTATGAAATATTCCTATAAACGTTAGAAGATAATGCTTATAAGAAAAAAATAAAAGCAAAAAAACAGAGACAAGAGCTGATGACTTAGCAATATTTCTAACAATTAAATTTGTTATGAGCCACAAAACGAACGTGCAAATAATAGTTGCAATCAAGGGTTTAACAACTACGCTTGGATATAGTAAGTGAATGTTAAATGAGTATAAAAATAATACGGGATATAAAGCAAGTAAAAATGGATGTAAGATTATTGTCTTCTTCATGATTTTTTCTATTTCTTTTGCATGTTATAAAGTGTTCTTTGAGATTCTTTGATTTGAGCTGAGTCTATAATTAAAAAATATTGATTAAATGTCTTCTCAAAGTCCTTCTGTGTGTAGTTTATAAAGATGTCCTCTCTATTTGCAAGAAGTTTTTGAACTTGTGAATCATTCTTCGGCACAAATTCAATAATTAGTGATTTGCAAATACTACTAAAAAATTTAGCAATGGTATCAAGTGGTAAATTGTTTGAAATAGCAAGGTGATGAATTAAAGCAAGAGCCATTACAGTGTCACATGATATGCGTTTCCAAATAGAAGATCTCTCTTCATTATTAAAGCCAATGTCTGAACTAGGATTAGTTAAATCAAGTAACAAGGGTAAAATATTTAAATTGTTTTTTTTGCTTGTTAGATAACTCTTTTCTATACTTCCAGGATCCATGTCGCATGATATGGTTGAAATGTTTTTATCACTAGCAAGTCGACTAAATACACCTTCATTTGCACCCAAATCTAATAAGGATTTTGTTTTGTTTTTATCTAGAAAACTAGCGACAAGTTCTTGTTTATGCTTAAAGGAGTCTGAGGTGTAATTAGTGTTTTCATAGTAATCTGCCCAAACAGTACCATGTGGATTCCAATGTAGTCCATTAATAGTAGTTTCTAAGCTATCAACTAATCCAAGCAAACTATTCTTACTTATAAAAGCATTATTTTTGTTTATGGTTTTATTACTGTAGTGCTTTTGGCTTTTTGCATGAAGATGTAAATGCAGTAATAATGAAGGCTTTAATCTTGTAGAAAAAGGAAGAAGAGAGCTTACTAAATCAAGTGGTATACCATCTATATTGGTTTTTAATAGTTGGTTTAAGCGAATATCTTTTAAGCTCATTAAAGACAATGGTCCTAGAAAATGCTGACAGAATTGTTTATAGGCTATCCATGGCTTACCTTCTATATATTTTTCAAAAGATAAAGTATCTATAAAAACAGGCTTAGAATTTTTGAATTGTACATTGTAGCTAGAGGCATCTTTTAAAGACATTTCATGAGTCAATGCAATTTTTTGAATCTTAAGAGTTAAAAGAGCGGCATCTTTTAGCTGACTAAAACACCATTCATAGGGATATGAAATAAAAGAAATGATTTCTGGTTTGATTATCTTATAAGCATTTTCATTTTTTATGCTTGCTTCTTCATGAGGTATTAGCAAATTTTGTTTTACAAGAGTGTTATATAAACCAGAGCTCATAAGCATGTCATAGTTGTCTTTATAAGAAAAATTTACCTGGCGATATAATTTATCCCCTTCTGTAAAAACAAAACCACTAGGGTCTCTAAATGAAGATGCAAGTGTTGTACTAGTCATTAGGATTTAAATCTTTAGAATTTTTTGAGAATGGTTTGGTAATAAAACCTATAATTTTTCCCCAGTAGGTTTTAACTGCAAAAGAAGCACCAAGAGCGGTAGCTATAAACATCTGAAACATATAACTACCAGTACCAGGATCTATATAGGCATTAGCATTGTAGGTAAAAAGAAAATTTAAAAATAGTACAAGAAGAAGTAATTTTAATGTGTATTGGCAAAGTTTCATTCTGTATCTCCTTTATTTGAAATAATTTTAGCACTTTGCAAGATATAAATAATTCTACAAATACATTAAGAAAAAGAATGGTAATTGGTTATACATTTATAGTTGCTTCTTTATTGGTTAGTGCTTGAATATCAACACTTGGTTTATACTTCTCATACCACAATTGAAATACAAGCAAGTTCCATAAAAGTTTTTTATTATCCCAAGTTTCATTTAAATGGTTTTGAACTAGTTTTTCTATAAAGTTATATTGGAATATTCCTTGGTTTTGAATATAATTTTTGCTCGTATACTGTAAAAGAATATCTTTTAATTCATGCTTAAGCCACTTAGTGACTGGAATTGCAAAGCCTTGTTTTTTTCGTTTAATAATATAATCTGGTATATGCTTTTCAGCCATTTTCTTTAAGATATACTTGGATGTAAGTCTGTTCAATTTTAAATCATAAGGCAATTGTGCACCAAATTCCTGAACTTCATAGTCAAGAAAAGGAGCTCTTACTTCAAGACCAGTCGCCATACTAGCTCTATCTACTTTTACTAAAATATCATCTGTTAAGTACATCTTTGATATTAAATAAAGCATTCTATCTACATCAGTAGAAATAAACTTTTGTGTTAAGTGATTTGAAATATCTTCAAATGTATTTCTATGTATGTTTGACTGAATGTCCGGATTTAATAGCTGCCTTTTTTCACTATCTAAATATGCTCCCATCCAAACAAACATGCGGATTTCATTTGAGAGGCCTATGCCACGTAAAAATTGTTTTAAAACAAATGGAAAACTTAAATAAGTCTCTCTGGGTGGTATTTTGTTTGCAATATACAAAATTAGGTTTCTTAATTCACGAGGGATGACATTGTACAGCCCGATTAGTTTATGAACTGGAAATATTTGATACCCTGCAAAAAGCTCATCCCCACCATCTCCACCAAGACAAACTTTCAATTGTTTTGATGCAAAATGAGACAGGAAGTATGTAGGCAATATTGATGCATCTGAAAGAGGTTCATCCACAAGATTTGCAATATTTGGAATTAAATTTAGACACTCTTTGCTATCAAACAAAAATTGATTGTGTTCACTGTTTAATTCTTTTGCAAAACGCATTGCGATTTTGGATTCGTCAAAAGATTTTTCATGAAAGCCTATAGAAAATGTTCTAATTTTTTCGGTAGAAATATTTGTCATAAATTTGGCAACAATACTTGAATCAATTCCACCACTTAGAAAAACACCGACTGGAACATCACTTAATAAGCGTCTTTTAACTGCTTTGGTAAACAATCTTTCTAACTCTTCAGTAGCTTCTTTCTCTGAAATATTTAATTTAGCCCGATCTAAGGGCATATCCCAATATTTTTCTTTTTTTATGTGATTGTTGTGTACTGTAAGAATATTTCCAGGCTCTAGTTTAAAGATATTTTTAATGATGGAATGAGGTGATGGTACATTTTCAAAGGTTAGATATTTATTTAGCCCTTCTAAATTTAAATCTCTCTTTATTTCAGGCAATGCTAAAAGGCCTTTTATTTCAGAAGAAAAATAAATTGAATTGTTTTGTAATGCATAATATAAAGGTTTTACTCCCATTCTATCCCGTGCTAAAAATAAAAGATTTTTGTTTTTATCCCATAAAGCAAATGCAAACATTCCATTTAAATGATCTACACATTTTGTTCCATATTTTTCATAGAGATGGATTATTGCTTCGTTGTCAGATCTGGTTTTAAATTTATGTCCTTCAAGAACTAATCTGTCATAAAGCTCAGGGAAATTGTAAATTTCTCCGTTACAAATTAAAACTATGGAATTGTCTTCATTGTAAAGAGGTTGTTGTCCTGTACTTAAATCAATAATGCTAAGTCTTCTATGACCAAACCCTAGCCCATTTTTATCATCAAAAAAATAACCACCTTCATCAGGTCCCCTGTGATATAAAACAGAGGTTGCATTTTCCAGAGCTTTTTTGTTTACTGGTTCTTGTGTTGTGTAATGGTAAATTCCTATAATTCCACACATAGATCTAAGATTATAGCGTAGAGCATATAGCGTACAGTTAGGACTATAGAACAATCCTAAGTCCTTTGTTCTTCATATACACTATATGCTAATATGTAATGCCTACATTTTTTATAATTTAGGGTAAAATCAATCAAAGAAAATATAAGTTGAATAGTTAAAAAATGGAGCTTTAAAAAAGTGCAAAAAGAAATTAAAACTTTAGTATTACAACCACCAATTTCCGATGAAAATCTTTGGGGGAGGTTTAAAAAAGGTAGTGGTTATGTACCACCTCTAGGAATAATGTACATTGCAAGCTACATGGAATCCAACGGCTTTCATTGTGATATATTAGACTGCCTAGTTGAAAGATATAAACTGTCGGACTTACGTAGTTTTATTGAAAAAAATCAATATGATCTAATTGGCATTACATGCATGACTAACTCTGCTGATGATGCTTTTAATGCTGTAAAGATAGCAAGAGAAATATATCCTAATGCTTTAATTGTTTTAGGTGGAGTACATCCTACAGCACTTCCTGAGCAAACCGTAAAAGAATGCTTAGATGCTGATTTGATTTTAGTTGGTGAAGGTGAGCAAGCTTTTGTAGATTTAGCTAATTGTTTAAAAGAAGGTAGAGATTATCATTCTGTTGATGGATTAGCATATTGGAGTAAAGAGGAAAATAAAGTTAAATATACTACTCCTAGAACACCAATTCCAGATTTAGATGCATTACCTTTTCCTGCATATCATAAAGTGCCTATGGAGAAGTATGTTCCACACGTCACTCAGTACATAGATCTTCCAAACTATCCAATGGTTTTACAAAGAGGATGTCCTTATCAATGCACTTATTGTGATCATGGAGCAGTACTTGGTAGAAAGATTAGATCGCTTAGCGTTGAAAGAGCTGTAGAAAATATTAAATATCTGAAAGACAATTATGGAACTAAGGGAGTATATTTCTTAGACAGTGTTTTTACAGTACGACGAGATTTCATAATGAAGCTCTTAGCTGAAATTGAAAAATTAAAAATTACATTTGCCTGCAATGCTAGAGCTGATCAGCTTGACTATGATCTTTTAGTAGCATTGAAAAAAGCAGGTTGTTGGATGATACAGATAGGTATTGAATCTGGAAACATAAAATCTTTAGAGCTTATTAAAAAAGCATCTTACTCAAGTGCATTTAAACCAGATCCAAATGATCCAAAGGGTAGACCTTTTTTATTAAACAAATATGAACAAGAAATTAGAAATTGTCAAAAACTTGGCATCCAAGTCATGGCAAGCTATATTTTAGGACTGCCGGGTGAAAATGCAGATGATGTAGAGACTACAATTAATTTTGCAAAGAGATTAGCTACTGAAACAGCGTTATTTTTTCTGCCTGTTCCATATCCAGGCTCTCATTTACTAGAACAAGCAAGAGAAGATGGTGGATTAAAAGAAAATGTAGTCTGGAAAGACTATAGTGCTGTTGACTATTCAAATCCTGTTTATGTGAATCCAAAAATTGGAAAAGAAAAAATGCAAGAGCTTTTAGCTAGAGCATTTAAAGAGTACTATAGGCAGCCTAGAGTGATTTACAGAAACATAAGAGCAATTAGAGGCATGAAAGATATAGTTAAATACATGAAAGCCTTTAGAGCATTGACTGGTGTATAAGCAAGCCTTTGAAAAAGCCTTATCTCCATTAAACAAATACTTGGGAATGTTTTTAACAATAGAGTTAGAGAAACTATTATAAACATCATATAGATAAAAAACTTTAGTGAGCTTTGAATATACCACCATGATACTCAACTTCTACAGGATATCCCTTGAATTCTTTTGGTGAATTTTGTAACTCTTGTGGTGAAACTTTATCAAGCGACACATATGAAGATAGAAAAATACAAGGCTTTCCATTTCTCCAACCAATTCCATAACTACCTAATTCTGGTAGTAGTTGCTTTGCAGAAGTTAAAAACGTTTTCACCTCATCTTTTGTTATATTGACCATATCTTCTTTAGAGAGTATTCCCATTCTAGATAGTGTTTCCATAAATATTGATATATCTTCATCATCTAACTCAGGTCCAGGAACAGGGTCAATTGTTATATTATGGCCTTTTATATTTTTAGGGATACTATTTAAACATTCAGGAGAAAGCTTGCTTGAATCTTTAGATGTAAAACATGCAAGATATTTCTTACCTTGTGCATCCCAATTTACTCCAAAATCAATAACTTCTCGAAACTGTTTTTTAATTTCTAATAAATGTTCTACATCATTTTGTGTTATGCCTTTTATATCAAAATAAGTCAACTCGTCTAAGAGTGCTTTCACGTCCTTACTTACAGCCCTGCTTGGTAACTGACCGCTTGGTGTACTTACGCCTATTGGCCCCATTGTATTTGACATTATATCTCCTTACTTAAACACAAGAAAATGTAACCATTGCAATTAGCATAACGTGGTAAGTTAGATTTTACAAGTATTAATAAGCCCTTTAAGAATCTTTTGGAGTATTAAGATCCCTTATTGCATTATTTATATCTCTTGCTTTTTTCTTAGCAAATTCATTATCTCTTGGTATTAGGTTAAGTAGATTTGAAACCTTGCCTTGTGTTTCTTCATCAACCTTACTAGTGCTGATGCTACTACCAGCAAGAATGAGTGCCGTACTTATAGACAATGAATCTAGTAATTTTTTGACAGGATCTACATCCAAATAAAATTTACTGTCATTTTTATTTAATTGTTTGCAGAGCTCTGCTTCTATTTTATTTTTTTCAGGTGGATTATTTGTATCTAATAACAGTCTTATAAAAGCTAGTTGTAATTTTAATGTATCTGGACTACTTTTAACTAATTCTTTAAAACCTAATTTGTTTAAAACATCCTGTAAAGATTTAGTTTCAGAACCACTAGTTGTTGCTATCCCTCCTACCTTTTTTGGTACTGATGGTGCTACTGGTGTAAGTGTCATTGCCATATAATATTCCTTTCTATAAACCATTCTTGGCTAGATAACCTCTAACCAAATTAAACTACCTCTAAAAAACGATTAGGAATACTTTAGCAGGATTGATTAGGATTGTAAAGACTTAAAAGACTTAATTTAGGTTAAGAGGACACTTGGAACAGTAAGTGGTGGTGTTCTATTTTTTATATTTGTTGTTGTAGATCCAAAAACTCGCGCCCTGTAGGATTTGAACCCACGACATTTGGTTTTGGAGACCAACGTTCTACCGGGCTGAACTAAGGGCGCTTACAGAAAAAAGTCAAGCTAATTATACTTTAGAAACTTGAATTATAACTTATTTCTTAATCTTTTTGCTTTTTCACAGGTTAATGTTAGGTTCTAATTCTTTATTCCTATTATTGCTATAGAATTGTATTTCTCATATTTTTTACGTTTATAGATTAGAATATACAGGGTACAGTAGAAATAGTTGAGGGTAGGCATGGTGACTATTACAAACGAAAAAGAAATTGTTGAAGAGAAAACAAGCGAAGTAAAAGCTCCAAAGTTTAACCTGGGTAGCTTTTTACAAGAGGTAAAGGTTGAATTCCTTAAAATTAGTTGGCCGTCCCGTGAACAAGTTTCAAGAGAATTTTTTTCAGTAATACTTTTAGTTGCATTCTTAACAAGTGTAATTTATCTTCTAGATAAGCTCTTTGGAACAATTGTAGGGTTCTTTACAGGTGGCATGATTAACAGTTAAAGCCTCATTTTATTAAGGATTAAGGAATTTATGACAAAGCAAAAACAAGTTGAAAAATCACAAACCAGAAGTTGGTATGTTGTCCAAACTGCATCAGGGCATGAAAATAAGGTCAAAGAACACATAGAAAAACGAATTAAAACACTTCATGCAGATGACAGAATTTTTAATGTTATCGTTCCTGAAAAAGAAATTACTAAGATTCATGATGGTAAGAGAGTTGAAAAAAAAGAGCGTGAATTTCCTGGCTATGTCTTAATTGAAATGATAATGGATGATACTACCTGGAGAATTATAAAAGATACACCAGGTGTTACAAGATTCATTGGTGCAAACAAACAACCACTTCCAGTACCACCTTCAGAAGTAAGAAGAATTTTAAGAAAAAGCCAAATATTTACAAAGACAAAAGAAGGTAAAAAAGTTATTGATGTTATTGTTGGCGAGTCCGTTAAAATTCAATCCGGGCCATTTGAAGATTTTATTGGTGAGGTGACTGAAATAAACGAAGAAAGAGAAACAGTAAAAGCACTTGTTAGTATATTTGGTAGATCTACTCCTGTAGAGTTATCTTTCGATCAAATTGCTAAGCTATAATTCTGATACAATTTAATTTATCTTTCTATAAAATAATGTTAGATGTAATTAAAATAATCGTAATTCTATACCTATGGGTTTTCACTGTTATAAGCTTGCTTTTTATCTTAAACAGCATAAAAATCTATAAATTTCTTAAGAATTTTGAATATCAATGTATCTATAATCGAAGAGTAGTTGTTCGTAGTCTAATTCCAATACTTATAGATATATCAAATAAAAATAAAATAGTTAGAATGTTTCTATACCCAAAAGATATTGACCCCAAAGAACGCTTTCAACTAGTATGTCTTTCAATATTTAAATGCTTTAATATTTTTCAAAACCTTAAGTTGATTAGAAGCTTTTTCCTCATGGTATAATACTTCTGTGCAAAAAGCCAAAGGGGCTGGAGTTAATAAAACTACCAGCTTTTTTAGTCTCTAAGGTGAAATTTAAACAATGAAGTTGAAAAAAATAAGTAGTGATGAATTAGCTACCTGTAGTAAAAAACTCTTACCCTTAGTCCAACAAGCTATCCATGAGACAGGATTTCATTTGCTTTCACTTACCCTTACTAGTGAAAACCAAACAAATTATCTTAGGCTCACCATAATTCACCCTAAAAGACATATTGCAATTGAAGATTGTGAATTGGTTAGCAGATCAATTGAGCAAAAACTAGACAATGAAGATTTAATTCCTTTCTCGTACATCCTTGAGGTGCAAAGTCCAGGAATAGACAAGAGTCTAGAACAAAATGGCTCATATCAATTCACATTGAAAAATTTAGGGTTAGTAATACAATCATAGGAGAAAAAATCGTGTATAAAATTGGAGTTCAGTTATTAGAAGCAGCAGAACAATTAGAAAGTGAAAGGAATATTCCAAAGCATGTCTTTATTAATGCTATTTGTGATGCAATACTTGCAGCCTATAAAAGACGTATACCAGATCATAATGTAGATGGTGTTCATACACAGTTTGATGATTCTAGTGGTGAAATAGGAATTTTTGCGCCTAAAACTGTTGTGGAATCTGTAACAAATGAGCATCGTGAAATTTCAATTGACGAAGCAAAAGAACTTCTTCCTGACGTAGAACTTAATGAAATCCTTGAAATAGATGTAACACCAGAAGATTTTGCTGAATATGGAAGAATAGCAGCACAAGCAGCAAGACAAATAATGACTCAGAGGCTGAGAGAAGCTGAAAAAGATTTAATAAAGCAAGAATTTGTTGGTCGTCAAGGTACCATGATGACAGGTCAAATTAAAAGAATTGAAATTTTAAATAGTGGTAAACCAAATGTAGTAGTAGATTTAGGAAGATTTGAAGGACACATCCCACCTAGAGAACAACTGCCTGGTGAAACTTATAAAGTTGGTTCAAGAATAAGAGTTTATGTTAAAGAATTAAAAGAAGCTGGTAGAGTCCCTACTGTAATTGTTTCTCATACTAGTGAAGAGCTTGTAAGAGAAATGTTTGAACTTGAAGTTCCTGAGATTGATGATGGAACTGTAGAAATCAAATCTATAGCTAGAGAAGCTGGATATAGAACTAAAATTGCTGTACACTCAAACGATGCTGACATTGATCCTGTGGGTGCATGTATTGGAAGCAGAGGCGCAAGAATACAAAACGTAGTTAATGAACTAAGAAATGAAAAAATTGATGTCATTCGCTGGTCATCTGATCCTATAGATTTTATTTCTAATTCACTAAGTCCTGCAAGAATCACAACCGTAGCACTTTATGATGATCCTGCAGGAAGACGTGCTGAGGTAATTGTTCCAGATGATCAGCTAAGTCTTGCTATTGGAAAGAATGGTCAAAACGTTAGACTTGCTGCTAAATTAACAGAGTGGAAAATTGACATCAGAAGTGAAAGTCAAATAAAAGGACAACCGTTTGGTGTTGGTGCTACAACTACTGTTGTATTAGAACAAAAGGATAAGGATAAAGACAAAGAGAAGAGTGATGAAGTAGAAGTAAAGACTCCGGATGAAAAAAGTAACTTAGAGTCACAAGAAACTGTTAGTGAATCTAAAATATAAGGAGTTAAATTAAACTATAGTAAATGGGAACACAAGAAAAAAATCAAGTCAAAAAAATACCGCTGAGACAATGTATTTCTTGTCGTACTCAGTTATCAAGAACAAATTTGATTCGCTTAACTAAAATATTCAATACAAATACAGTAATAGCTTTACCTACAAGACACGAATTTGGCAGGTCTGCTTATATCTGTAAGTCAACAGCTTGTATAAATAAAGCAATTAAAGAAAAAAAAATCAATAAGATGCTAAGGTACAAAAACGAGCTGTCAGCGATCAGTAATCAGCTACTCAATTCTTCTCTAAAGGAGGTAGTAGCATGACAGCTAAGATAAGAATTTATGATCTTACCCGTGCTATTACAGCAAATGTAGCAGATGAAAAAGCACGAAAACAAAAACAAGCTGATATCACAAAGCAAATAATTTCAATTTGTGAAAGTTTTGGACATCCTGTAAAAAGTGGTTCTAGTTCAATAGATGAAGATTTAAAAATAAAAATAATTGATATTCTAAACAAGCAAGGAGCTAATATAAACAAAGAAGATGTAGCACATGAATTAAAAGAACAATCTACAGAAAAAAAAGTAAAAACTACAAAAACCTCGAAGACGGCTACTGTTGAAGTGCCACCCACTCCACCCCCACCAACAAAAAAACCAATAATCATTGTAAGAAGAATTAAGCCTACAATTCCACAAGAAGAAAAACCACAAGAAATAACTGAAAATCAAGTACCAGCTTTGGGATCACAAACAAAAGAAATACAACCAGTCAACCAAACCATTATTTCAAAGCCTGTGAAACAAGAACCATCTGTTACAGAAAGTCCTAAACCTCATCTTCCACCAAGGGTGGAAGAACCAAAACCATATATTCAATCACCAAAAAAACCATATCAAAAAGAAGTTGCAAAATCAGGACTACCAAACCTACCAATACAGCCATTTAGAGTAGCAAAACCTACAATGGCACCATCCATGATGGGTAGAACAAAGCGTCCAACTACAAGAACACCTCATCACAAAGGGAAAGAAAAAAGAGAAGCTGATACAAGAACCCTAACTATTGAAAAACCTGCAAGTGTAATAATTACTTCAGCAATGACTGTAAAGGGATTATCAGAACGATTAAAGCTGCCAGAAACTGAAATAGTAAAAAACTTATTTACAAAAGGAATTATAAGAACAGTAAATCAAACAGTTGAATTTGAGCTTGCTGTAGAATGTGCAAAATCTTTAGGCTATGAAGTAATTACTGAAGAAGAAGAAAAAAAAGACACTACATTACAGCCAGATATTTCTCGAGAAGAGGAAGGCGATCTTGTTCCAAGACCACCAGTTGTAACAATTATGGGACATGTGGATCATGGTAAAACATCTCTACTAGATGCTATTAGAGAAACCAAATTAAAAATTACAGATCAAGAATCTGGTGGAATTACACAACACATTGGTGCCTATCAGGTTGAAATCATAGATTATGATGGGAATAAGCGTAAAATTTCTTTTTTAGATACTCCTGGTCACGAAGCATTTACAGCCATGAGAGCAAGAGGTGCGCAAGTCACTGATATTGCTATTTTAGTTGTTGCTGCTGATGATGGCGTTATGCCTCAAACCATTGAAGCTATCAATCATGCAAAGGCTGCAGGTGTTCCAATAGTTATTGCCTTAAATAAAATTGATAAACCAGAAGCACAGCCAGATAAAATCTTAGGACAATTAACTGAACATGATCTCCTTGTAGAAGATTATGGTGGGAAAACTGTATGTTCTAAAATAAGTGCTAAAAAAAGACTTAATTTAGATGACTTACTAACAAAAATAACCTTGGTCGCTGATGCTGAACTATCTCAAAAACTTAGAGCAAATCCAAATAGGCTATCTACTGGTGTTGTAATTGAAGCACAACTATCAAAAGAACGAGGACCAATAGCACATCTTTTAATACAAAATGGCACCTTAAGAAAAGGTGATTGTTTAGTAGCAGGAAAAGTAGCAGGTAGAGTACGTGCAATGTTTGATGATCACGGAAGAGAAGTAGAAGAAGCACCACCATCTATGCCTATAGAAATTCTTGGTTTGCCTGATGTTCCAAGAGCAGGAGATACATTCCAGGCTTATAAGACATATCAAGAAGCAAAAGAAATAGCATCTAAAAAACAATTGGAAGATAAAGAAGAAAGACATAAGTCATTTGGATTAACAGACTTTTCATCAAAAGTAAGAGAAGGACAAATACATGAATTAAAAGTCATAATTAAAGCTGATGTGCAGGGCTCAGCTGAAGCAGTATCTAAAGAAATTATTAACCTTTCAACTAAGGATGTGCTAGTCAGACCAGTTCACGTAGGCAGTGGAAATATTTCAGAAAGTGATATAAACCTTGCAGCAAGTACAAATGCTATTGTAATTGGATTTCATGTAACAGCAGATGCAAACGCTCTAAAAACTGCTACTGATGAGGGTGTAGACATTAGATTGTATGACATTATTTATAAGATTACAGAAGACTTAGAAAAAGCTGTTCTTGGCTTGCTTGAACCAGAAAAACAAGAGGTTAAGCTTGGAGTTGCTGAAGTGCGACAGATATTTGCTTATGGAAAAGGTAATAAAATTGCAGGTTGTTATGTCAATGAAGGGAAAATACAAAGAAACCAGATTGGAAGATTGCTTCGTAATGGCAAATTAATATTTGAAGGCAAGGTAGATGGCTTAAAACGATTTAAGGATGATGCTCGTGAAGTTCAAACAGGTTTTGAATGTGGTATATCTTTCGATAATTTTCAGGACATACAAGAGGGTGACATAGTAGAGTGTTGGACCATCATAGAAAAGGAAAGAACAAGCTCATCATGAAATCATACAATCGCTCAGATAGAATTGGTCAACAAATCAAAAGAGAATTATCGGAAATTATTCAAAGAAATCAAATCAAAGATGATAGGCTAAGCGGACTAATTACAATTGTAGATGTTGTTGTATCAGGCGATTTACGAGATGTAAAAGTATACTTTAGTGTCTTTGGAGAAGAATCACAAAAAGTAGGCACGCTTGCTGCTCTTGATAAAGCTAAAGGTTTTTTGCGTGGTGAGTTATGCAGAAGACTTGGGATAAGATTTGCTCCTGAGCTAGCATTTAAATTAGATGATTCATTAGAGCGTGGACAAAAAGTCACAGAACTGCTTGATAAAATTAGAAATAATGAAATATAAGTAGAAACGAAATTTGATAACGAACACAGGATTTTTAAATATCTATAAACAAAAGAACATGACATCTCATGACGTTGTGGCTATACTGCGTAAAAAAATCGGTATTAAAAAAATTGGACATAGTGGTACTTTAGATCCATTTGCAACAGGTGTTTTAGTAATCGGAATAAATGATGCTACACGACTTTTTGAATACCTTAAATCTGACAAAATTTACATTGCACAAATCACTTTTGGGATTGATACGGATACTAATGATATTACTGGAAACCTCCTTCAAGAAAGCAGTATTATTCCTGATATTCATGATATTGCTGAGAAGCTAAATCACTTCAAGGGAAAAATAAAACAAGTACCGCCTATATATTCAGCCATAAACGTTAATGGAACAAGAGCATATAAACTAGCCAGAAACAATAAAATAGATATTGGTGATTTAAAAGAAAGAGAAGCAGAGATTTATTCTATTGAGGTTATTTCATATTCGAAACCCCTACTTACTGTGAAAATACATTGTTCAGGAGGGACTTACATAAGAGCAATTGCAAGAGACTTAGGAAAAGCATTAAATACCTGTGCTACTTTATCTAGTCTTGAAAGATTACAAATTGGAGAGCATTTCTTTTCTACAAAAAGCATTAGCCTTGATTTAATTGATAATGTAAATTGGAATCAACTTCTTATTAAACCCCAAGACGTTTTACCATTAGAAAAAATCAATCTATCCCAGTCACAAATAAAAGATATAACTTATGGAAAATCTATCCCAATAGATGAAATTGCTACATATAAAACAAACCAACATTTGTTATTGATAGATAACAACAATAACCTTATTGCAATTGGTATACTAACAAGTGATTGTATTATTAAACCAGTAAAAGTTTTCCCTAAATCTCTTCAATATGAACACTAGCACTTCTTCAACAAAAGAAAAAAGTATAAGATTTCAAATAGTTTCAAGACTTGTAATTCCACAAATTATTTTATTAACTATTTCTATATTATGGATGCTAATTTTTCCACAGGATAATATTTTAAAATATTTTAATTTCAATATTCAGGTAGTTCTTATTGGACTAGTGGCAGGTTCTACGCTTGCACTTCTTGGAAATGCTTTTTACCATTTTGCTAAAAAAACAGGAAAGTTTTATGAGGCAGTTGAATTATTTGAACAAAATTTGTCTCCCGTAATAAAAATCTTAGCGCCGATTGATATTATTCTAATGTCATCGATTTCAGGATTTTGTGAAGAGGTTTTTTTTAGAGGATTGTTATTTAAAAAAGTAGGGATTATTATCTCAAGCATTGCTTTTGGTTTATTACACTTACCAAAACCAAAATTCTGGATTTATGCTGCTTGGGCTAGTGGTTCAGGTGCAATACTTGCTTTATTGTTTTTTTGGACTAACTCAATACTAACACCAATTATTGCTCATGTAATTAACAATTTAATCGGAATGATTTTACTAAAGAGATTAAAGATTAGTAACTGAGGTTTTACTCATCTAGATCTTCTACAAGCTCATATAACTCAGCAGCAATATCCTCTAAGCTGCTTGCTAAGTCATCATCATTCTGAGCTTCTAGAGATTCCATGGCATCACTGATTGCCATTAGTGCCCGGCCAATCGATCCTTTTAATTCACCAGATTCAAGAGACCAGTCTGATGCTATATCTACTAGGTTTGATTTGCTTAATGTCATTTAGATCACTCCTCCATTAAAAATATTTTTTACACCTTCAATAAATTTATTTATCTGCTCCATACTATTTATTTCAGTAACTGAAACAAGTATCTGATTTGTTTTATATCCATCAATTCCATTTAAGTCAAGGCCTGGCAATATATTTTTAACTGATAGTTTATAAATAAACTCAGAAGCAGGCATTGGTATTTCTAGTACAAATTCATTGAAAAATGGAGAATTGAACGCTAACTTGCAAGAATTTGAGCTAATTGACTTAAGTTTTTCTAATTCATTAGCTAAAAAATGAGCCCTAAGAAGAGAGATTTCAGCTATTTTTCTTAATCCATATGGACCCATATAACTTAAGTACACTAATACTGCTAGAGCATTAAGGGATTGATTAGTACAAATATTGCTTGTGGCATGTGCACGCCTGATGTGCTGTTCTCTTGTTTGCAAAGTTAAGGTAAATGCTCTATTCCCTTTAACATCCTTAGTAAGTCCAACTATTCTACCTGGAATTTGCCTTACAAAATCATTTTTACAAGCTATAAAGCCAACATGAGGTCCACCATAGTTTGGGAAATTTCCCAAAGCTTGACCATCACCTACAGCAATATCCACTCCTATATCACGAGGAGATTTTAAGATAGCTAAACCAATTAAATCAACCATGCAAACTAATAAGGCATTGTTTTTATGAACAATTTCTGCGATTTCAGGTACAGATTCAATACAACCAGCAAAATTTGGATTAGAAATTACAAGACATGCTATCTCATCGTTAATAGATTTCTTTAGCCTATTTAAATCAATAACACCATTACTAAAATCTATAAATTCAATATCAAAATCTGCCCCCCAAAAATATGTTTTACAAACAGCAATTGCTTCTGGGTTAACATTCTTTGCAAGTAAGATTTTCTTTCTTTTTGTGATTCTACATGCCATTAAAGCTGCTTCAACAACAGCATTGATGCCATCATAAACAGATGCATTAGCTGCATCCATCCCTGTTATATTGCAAATCAAAGTTTGAAATTCATAAATAGCCTGTAATGTGCCCTGGCTAACTTCTGGCTGATATGGAGTATATGCTGTATAAAATTCAGGTTTTGATATTATTTCATTTACTACACTAGGAATAAATCTGTTATATACACCGCCTCCACAAAAAGATATTTGCTTAGACATGGGTACATTCTTTTGTGCTAAATTTTCAAACTCTTCAATTACTTCAAGCTCAGATTTTCCTTGTGGTAAATCAAGTTTAAAATTCTTAAGTTCAGAAGGAATGTTTTTTAATAAGTCTTCTATTGAGTTAACACCAAGAAAACTCAGCATTTCATTTCTATCCATATCTGTATGTGGAAGATATGGAATTGGCCTTATTTCAACTTTTGATTTGGATTTAGTAACTTCTTTTTTTGTCATTAGTTCCATATTATTATATGGATAATATAGCGGATCAATGACAATTCTGAAATGTATCTATATAATATCCTTATGTCTCTGGTTTTTCCTCAAGAGGAACACCTAAAGCAGTAATATAAATTACAGCTTCACCCTCTGGTATTCCAAGAATATCATTAACCTGGTCATCAAAAAAGCCACCTATTCCACTTACACCCAAGTCTAAACAAATTGCAGCTAAATTAATTCTTTCTCCCAAATGTCCTGAATCTAAATGTAGGTATCTATAAGCTCTCTCTCCATATTTAAATACTGCTTTAGAAAGGCTAGCTGTATGAAATACTACAGCACTAGCTTTATAACCTAAATCCTGTCCTAAGCAAAGGTAATAAATCTCATCTCTAAAGTTTTTAAATCGCACCTGTCGTAAGTAATGCCCAAATCGGGAATAATAATAACAACCTTCCTCAAGCCCTTTTACATTAGTAACAGCAATAAATGTTTGAATAAGTGAAAGATCAAAATAGTTTGGAGCTGGATCTAAATCTTCTTTTATAAATTGCTCTGGTAAATATGCAAATTTTAAAATTGAACCCAATTCTTCTTTTGTAATTGCTTCTCCTGAAAAAATTCGTGTAGATCTTCTATTTATGATAGTTGGGAATAGTGCGCTTTTCCATTTGAAATTTTTAGTTTTCTCATTGAATGGAATTTTAGAAGAGAATTTAAACTTTTCTTCTACATCATCTATTTTTATATTTGGGACATTTACAAAATTTTCTATTCTTGATCGATTGTGCAATTGCAATAGCCTGCTTCCTTCGGGAGTAGAGATGTTTTGATTGTCTAGTCTGGATGGTAAAGCAACTGGAAAATCAAATTTGGTGTCACATTTTTCATCAACTAAAGCAATAACAACCAATGCTTGTTCTTCTGTTTCATCTAAGCCAATTAATTCATTTATCAATGAATCATTAAACCCCCCAATTAAAACAGGTTTAAAATCACATTTTTTGCTCACTACATCAATATTTCCAAGTATATGTCCTGTATCTAAACAAACTCTCCTATAAGCTCTATCCTGATATCGCCATGAGCTTCTAAAAAATACACCCGTTAAAATCAAAAAAGCATTACAAGAATCAATGACAGGATTATCAAAAACTGCTTTTTTTAAATTCTCTTTTATATCACATTTATTTAATAGAGCTAAAGACTGCTCCAAAACTTGATAATTATAAATACCATCTTCAAGTCCTTCATATCCACTTGTACACACATAAGTTTCAGTAGGATACAATCCCCCTGCTGAAGGACTAGCCCTCATATAAAAAGGCTTTTCAATATAAGGGACTACTGCTGTTATACCATTTGAAAAATATAAAAGAGTAGATAATTTAGCTAATGATTTTTCAACATCTGTAAAATCTTTAGGCAATTTTATACCAACATCAGAAAATGGATTTCTATCTAATGGTAAAAGATATGAAATATCAATCGTTTTTTTATTTAGATATTCCTTAAACGGTAATGGCTGTCGTGTAACATCAAGCCTATGCTGACTTGATGCAATACCTTCAGGAGTATATTTAGTCAGATCGTGGTAGTACTCAGCATATGATTCGTATGTAGGCATGTGATAATTATAGCGGATTTTATTATGTTAAGCGGGCCCTGAGAGATTCGAACTCACGACACCTCGGTTCGTAGCCGAGTCCTCTATCCAGCTGAGGTAAGGGCCCTTTCATTTTATAACGCTCGTTTCGCACGAATGCTCAACTCGCTCTTCAGTTATGGCGCTTTTTGGTGAATGAATCACACAAAAAGCTTATATGTTTTGTATCAGTTTGTACTTAAAGACGTTTTGTTTGTCATGAAAGGACAAGCCTTCACTAAAGATCAACTTAGAAAATCAGAATACAAATTGTAAAAACCATAGTTTATTATAACTTATTAAATGTTCAGTTACTATTTAGGTCCATGAAAAAGCGTTTGTGGAGTTGGAAAATCTAAGTATTTAAATCGCCCGTAAACTTCTTTATCATCTTTTATTTCAAAGCCACGAAAAGTTCTATCTTTTTCTTGTGTCAAATTGAAAAAGTTTTTTTGGGTAGTATCTATAATGAAAAGCTCTTCATTCTTTGATAAATACAATGGCCAGCCATGTCCATTTCCATGTGTATAAAAAATCTTACCTTCTAAGAGTCTGTCATGAATTAGTTTTTCAAGAATTGCACATACTGTAAAGGCTTGATAACAACAAATACCTCCTAATCTAAAGACAAGCGGACCTATTCTAAGAAGTCTCTTTATTTCTTTAAGCTTTTCTTTCTGTGGTGAATCGTTCAAATATTTTATTCTTATTAAATGCTCATAAGCTATATTTAAAATCTCTTTTTCTTGTTGTAGGTTATTTAAAACTATTCCCCCTTTTATCTCTCCATATGCATTTTTTAGTTCTATATCTTTTTCAAAATCAACTTTAAGGAAAGGACCTTGTATGCCTTTATCTGAGTCAGTGAAATAAACACCACCATCAATTACATGACCGAAAGAGGGATCATATAAAGATCCAATTTGATGATAATTGAGCGGAGCAAATTCATCTTTTTGAATCTTTTTTTTATGTTTTAGAATATCTCCAACAACATGTTTACTAAATACCGTAACTCCACCATTTGCACTACCACCACCTAGTTCAATCATATCTTCTTTAGGAGAAATCCATAAAAGGTGGTTTTCTATCTTATCTTCAATAATAAATCCATGTTCATCATCACTTGGTACAGGTTCCTTTCGTAACCCTGCAAATAAGCTAATCTTGCCTTGCTCATCTTTTGAAAGAAAAAATATTTTTTTACCAATTCTAATACCAAGCTCTTCTCCTGCTTTTAGTGAAAATCTTTTAATATCTAGTCCAATAAAGCTATAACTAGGCAAGCGTGTTGCCTTAATTGATGATTGCATGGTAAGAGCAATTGACATAAGTGTTCTTTCCTTAAGGGTTAAAATTTAATCTAATTTTATTGGTTCTTTTCTTGAAACAATTTATAATTCATTATTTTTTAACTTTGTTTAGATTAAGAATCTATAATTCGACAAATCAGGTTTTATATTTTCTTTAGATTTAGATATTTAATCCTAAAACAAATTCTAATTAAAACATTCAAGTGTTTACTATTTATAGAGTATACCCTAAATTTAGTTTACTAATTTGTACCATAGTGGTATATTAGTTATATGCTAAATAGGTATATAACAAGTCAAATTGAAAAGTATTTAGATGCTTCTAAAAGCATTTTATTGCTTGGTCCAAGACAGGTAGGAAAAAGTACACTTATAGAGAACTATTTACAGTCCTGCAAAAAGAACAAAACCCTTATATATAGACTTCAGGATATTCCTACATTCCAAGAGTTAATACTCCATCCTGAAATGATAAGCTCAAAGGCTGAAAAAATATTAGAATCAGAATCTTTGATTTTATATATAGATGAAGTTCAAAAGATTCCACAGTTGCTTGATGGATGTCAGTATTTAATTGACAAATACAAAAATAAAATTTCTGTTATTTTAACAGGTTCTTCTGCTAGAAAATTAAGAGCAAAAGATGTAAATCTTCTTCCTGGCAGAGTGTTTGTAGAATATATGCACCCATTAATTATTCCTGAAATTTTCAATACTGAGAACCAACAAATTCTTCCTATTAAAGTAAAGGGAGGAAACAAATTGAAAATTTCTTTAGAAGAACTTTTAATACATGGTTCTTTGCCTGGAGTAGTTACAGAACAGCAAGAATTTAAGAGCAAATTGTTAAAGTCATATGTTTTAAATTATCTTGAAGAGGAAATTAGAATAGAAGCTCTTGCAAGAAATCTTGGGGCATTTTCAAAATTTCTTGAACTGTCTGCACATGAATCAGGTAGCGCACCAAATCTATCTAGGCTATCTCAGGAGACCGGGATATCGGTAAGCACCGTACAAAATTATTTCCAGCTTTTAGAAGATACTTTAATAACATTTTCAATTCCACCTTTTCAAAAGAAAAGTAGGAAACAAATTTTATCTACCCCTCGCTATATTTTTTTTGATGTAGGAATTCGAAATGAAGCCTCTAGAACACACATAAATGAAGCAGTGTTAAAAACTGAAACAGGTGGTAAGCTCTTTGAACAATTTATAATTTTAGAGTTAATAAAGAGAATCAAATATGCATATCCTTACTATAAGTATTATTTTTGGCGTACAAAAACTGGACTAGAAGTTGATTTTATAATCCAAACTGAAGATGAATTAATTCCTATAGAAATCAAATATACAAATACTCCTAGAAAAGAACACATTAAACATTTGAAAATTTTTATGGAGGAATATAAAAAATATGGCATTAAAAAAGGGTTCTTAATTGGGAAATTCTCAGGTGCAATGAAACTAGAGGATAATATCTATGCAATTCCGTGGAACGAATTATAAGAAATATTTTTAACCTTATTCAGTATAGTTGTACATTAAGAAACACTTCTGCTATAGTAGTAAGCAATTTTAATCTGTACCCAATATAAAAATGATTTACTTAAATAAATCTCTTGAAAGAAAGCTTGTTTATGCACCTGAGTTTAGAGCTGCAGGTGAAGCACAAGATTTAAAACTGACAGATAAACAAATACAAGCACTAGTCAGACTTTTAGGTGATGGTAGGACTATAACTTTAGACCTTGTAGTTAATAAAATTAAAGAAAAAAAAGAACAAGCAATTCCAGTGCTTACTGGAATACTAAGAGACTATTCTAATTACACTGAAGATACTCATTTAGCTGCAATAGATATCCTTAGAGAAATAGGATATAGATCAAAAGATGCAGAAAAAATACTTTGTGAAATTCTAGAAGAGAAACCTTCTGAACGAACTAGTAGAGCAGTATATGCACTTGAAAGAATAGGTACAAAAGATTCACTACCAGCACTACATAAAGCTTTGGAAAATCTTGAAGCTGCAAAAAAAGAAATGATAACTCAGTATTATATAGAAGTACAAGAGTCTATAAGTGATGCTATTGAAGTAGTCTTGGACAAGACATTTTAAACAGTCAAGCTATAAAGTCATATTTGAGATTAGTAAGAGATTTGATATAGTAATTCCACTAATTTAAACAAGGAGACATAACAATGTTTATAAGTCCTATAGGCCCTACAAACAATTCAAGAATAGCTTTTGCAATAGATGAAAAAATAGCTAGTGGGCGAGAAACTACACCTGATTGGACCTGGAGACAAATAACTTCTAACTTAAATAGCCCAGACCTGCATTTACGCTGCAAAGCTATAGAAACTATAGCAGTACGCCACCTATCTATGGCAATACCAAATTTAATAGCAATACTTCAAGATAACGGAGATAGCATTATATATCGTATAGCTGCAGCAAAAGCACTTGGAGATATGAAAGCACAAGAAGCAGTACCAGTACTAGGTTCTTTATTAGAAAAAAATGATTGGTCTGAGAATAGGCGATACAATTATACTTTAGATGGTGAAATTGACTTTCGGTCTGCAGTTATAACAGCTCTAGAAAATATTCCTACAAAAGAGGCTACAGCAGTATTATTTAAGTTTGCTACAAATAAAAAACCTTCATTTTCATATGAGAGGACCAGGTTTAAAGTAACCGAAGCTCTTATAAGAAAGGTTATAAATGCTCTTTCTTTAGGAGCAGATGTTTATAAAGATTTAGGTAAAGATGTTACTGAGTTTGCACTTATAAAACTCTCTAATCCAAATCATATAAACCTGCTTGCTCATCTTAAAAAAGATCAATATTCAGTAGAGACTTTAGGAGAGATTGCAAAAAAGACTGAAAATAAACTAGCTCAGGATGCAGCCATAGACTTACTTGTCAAACTTAACAAAGTATAAGGAAATAAACTATGATGATTCTTGAAGGAATAATTGTTTTTAAGGTAGACCATAAAAACAAATGATACAATAAAAAGTGATGAAATTCTCTGTCATTACTTTTCCAGGCTCAAATTGTGATAAAGACTGTGTTTATGTTTTAAAAGATATCTTAAAGCAAGATGTAGTAGAAGTCTTTCACGATGAAGAAAAATTACCACAAGGAATAGACTGTATAGTACTTCCTGGTGGATTTAGTTATGGTGATTATTTAAGATCTGGTGCTATAGCACGATTCTCTAAAATAATTCCGTCTGTAATAGACTTTGCAAATAAAGGTGGGCTTATAATAGGTATATGTAATGGATTTCAAATACTTTGTGAAATAGGATTACTACCCGGTGCATTAACTAGAAACAAATCTTTAAATTTTATTTGTGATGAAGTTTATTTAAAAGTAGTAAACAATAAAACACCTTTTACAAGACTCTATAAAGAAGGTGAAATTATAAAACTTCCTATTGCTCATGGTGATGGAAGATATGTTTCAAAAGATCTTGATAAAAGCCAAATAGTTTTTCAGTACTGTGATAAGGATGGAAACGTAAGTGAGCGAAGTAATCCAAATGGATCTATAAACAACATAGCTGGTATTACAGGCTCTACACTCAATTCTCAATTCTCAACTCTCAATTCTATAAATGTCCTTGGTATGATGCCTCATCCAGAACGTGCTTGTGAAAATATTTTAGGTAGTGAAGATGGAAAGCGATTGTTTGAAAGTATTATAGAAAACGTCGTATATAAATAATTTTATCTCTTAATCCACGATTTTATTTCTATTGAATTTGTTGTTGTGGGATTGGACTGTGGTGAATCATTACCTTTTGCTAACTCTACTGCCTTCTCAATATTTAAATGTCCATAACCAAACTCTTTATCTTTACCTTCTTGTCCTAGATCATCAGCGGATTTAAGAAGAATATCTCTTACTTCATTGTTTGTTAAGTTTGGTGAAATAGACCAGACTAAAGCAGCAGCACCTGCTACTTGTGGAGCAGCAAAGGATGTTCCAGTAACTTTGTCATAGCTGGAATCTATAGCTGTAGTATAAATATCAGAGCCCGGTGCTACAAGGCTAATATGATCACCCGTAGTACTATAATATTCAAGCTCTTTTGTTTCACCAACTGCTCCTACACCAATTACTCCATCAAATGCAGCTGGATAACGGATTTCCTCTACGCCTGTATTGCCACCTGTAGAGATAATTAAAATACCATTGCTTTGTGCTTCTTCAATAGCTCTTTTTAAAGTTTGAGAAAATTGATTTGTACTCAAGCTAAGTTGAACAATTTTTATCCCTCTCTTATGTGCTTCATCTAATGCTGTAACTACTGTAGATACTCTTGCCTGTCCTACATCATCTGTAACCCGCATTGAGATTATTTTTGTATTCCATCCTATCCCTGCAATTCCTTGATTGTTATTAGTGTTTGCAGCTATTATTCCTGCCACACTTGTTCCATGCCCTATAGTATCTTTTACATCCTGATCATTTAAATTAATCCCACCACTTACTTTACCAATTAAATCAGGGTGATTTGCATCAACACCTGTATCCAGCACGCCAACTGATATTTCATTTCCAAGAGCTGTATTCCATGCTTTTGTTGCATTGATTTCTCTTAAGTAGTACTGTGAAGAAAACCCTTTATCATTAGGTGTAATTTCTTGAACCTTATTAATACTTAAATTAGTATTTGTTATCTCAGGAGAATTGATGCTTGGTGCTTCTGAATTGTTGCCCGGTACTTCTGAATTGTTGCCCGGTACTTCTATTACAGCTTTATGAGTAGCAATTCTTACATATTTTCTATCAGTGGGTTCTTGATCGAGAGAAAACTTATAGTCGGGCTCTACTAAATCATATAAACCACTTTGTTGTAATTGTGAAATAGTTTCTTTGTTAGAAGTTCTATTATTAGTATCTAAAGGAATTACAAAAACATCATCTTTAATTTTTTGGAATCTTTGAACACCGCTTCTATACATTAATGAACCAATTCTTTTTGATCTTAGTAGCTGTTTCTTTGGATGAACAATTATAGAATCATAATCAGCTTCATAATTAAAGCTAAGCACTGAGAGTTGAGAGTTTACAAATACAAAACAAAATGTAAAAAGAGTAAGGCAGGCTTTTGTTATCCGTCCTCTAATTCTTGCTCTTTTATCTCTGGTTTGTTTTACCATTTAATTCGGTAACCCAACCATCCTCTATCATCACCCTAGCCAGCATTGTTTTAATCGCTTATTTGTCCAAACAGAATTGAACAAACTAGCTATATAAACATGCAATGTTTTATTGGCCCTTGGATTTTAAAGGACTTGTGGCTTTGCGTCCCACAATTACTTGTGGTTTGCCCTTTTCGTTAAAGGTCTTTTATTCAATAAAAAAAGTATGAATAGTTTTATTGAGTAAAAACCTATATTATTTAATCGGCACAAAAGATAATTCTCTGGAGTATTGATTTTTCAATAAGTTGAGACTTTTAGAGAAAACGGGAAGAAATTCCTACAACAAATGATTGAGATACTAGCTCTTGGGGACACACTTTTAAACAATGTATAAACTTATGAGAATGAACTGGATACAAAAAGCACAATGTAGTATTGCCGTTTCCGAATGCCCTGACGGGAACTGTTAACGTCTAGTTAATGGTCGGAGGGGTTGAGGAAAGGCAATACGGAGTGTAAGATGCTTTTTGTATTCTAAAAAACTAACAGATCCCAATTTGTTTAAAATAAGGTAAACTAGTTACATCTATAATTAAAAGGAGAATAAAGATGCTAGAAACAAAAAACATAGATATAGAAAGTAAATTAAATGAATTAGGGCTAACCTTGCCGCAAGCTCCAAAACCAGTTGCAAGTTATATTCCAACATTGGTTATTTCAGACTTATTGTTCACATCAGGAAATTTGCCTCTTAAGGATGGAAAAGTATTATATACAGGCAAAATGGGTCCAAATAATACCATTGAAACTGGCTATGAAGCAAGCAGGCTAGCTACTTTAAATTCCCTTAGTGCTGTTAAAGAAGCCTTAGGAAGCCTTTCCAAAATTAAACGAGTAGTTAAGGTTACTGGTTTTGTAAATAGTTCAAGTGGATTCACAGATCAACCGAAGGTTATAAATGGTGCATCTGATTTGCTTGTATCTCTTTTTGGAGATGAGTTTGGCAAGCATGTGCGATCTGCTATCGGTGTTTCTGAACTTCCATTAAATGCACTAGTAGAGATAGAATTTATTTATCAATTGAAATAGAGCAGGAAGCATGAGGCAGGAGGCAGGAAGCATGAGGCATGAGGCAGGAGACAAAAATATCATTCTGAGTACAAGCAAAGAATCTATTAAAAAGTCTACCTTATATTTTCTACTTTCTGTTCTATTAGTTGCTTGTACTGTAGTTTATGGTTATACTCAATACACTCAAAAAAGTGTAATTCCAGTAATACTTCAAAACCAAATTGATTTAAATGATACAGTTGGTCTCATAACGACTTTATCTACAGCTGAATATAAATTCTCTAATGGCAAAGCGCTTCCTAAAGGCACTCAATTTATAGGAATGTTAGCTAAAGAAGAAAATAAAAACATTATTTACTTTGACTCATACTTAGTACCAGATGGAGAAAAAGAAGCATTTACTGCAAAATCAATATTAGAAATAAAAAGTGAAGGTAAAAAAAACGGTGTCTCAGCAAAAATAAGCAAAACATTATATAAGCAAACAAAATCAAATGTTTTAGGTGCTATATTTTATAGCAATTCAACCAATGCCGCAGAAACCAATCAACAATTTATTCCTCAAGGACAAACTTTAAAATTAGAGTTTGATTAAAATATGACAAGCATTTTATTTGATGGAAAAAACAAATCTGATACAGCTCCATTTGTAATAGCTCTCTACTCTATCATTCCAGGGATTGGACAACTTTATAATGGAAAAACTAAAAAAGGGATATTGTTTTTAGTTGCTGCTTTTATTAGTCTTTCCATGATTTATGCTTCTATTCACCCTATATCGACACTGGAGTTTTCTCTTATAATTCTAACGATTTTAAAATTTCTTCTAACTTTTATTTTCAAGTTTGAGTTTGAACCTTCTCCTGCTGCTGAGTACTTAATGAACACGATAAAGTTTGGTGGTACATTTTCTACTTCTTTGCTAATCACCATTGTATGTTTTGTGATTTATAGTATGACAGATGCATATCTTGATGCCAGTAAAGCACTACAAAAATATGATTATAAAATTATCAGCACTGACTCAACCATATTTCAGTTTTCAGAATCAACAGCCAGTTCATATATAATTCATTCAATTGTATTTATTTTATTATTTCTAACTAGTTTATTTTTTGTAATTCCAATTAAAAACAGAGAGCAAATTACTGAAATTGAATTTATACTTCCTCAGATTGAATCTCCTAAGCCTCCGCCACCTGAAACAAAAAGACGATCTACTGTTCAATCTAGAGATCAAGGAAAACATGATCCACGAAAAGAAGTCTCACCAGCACAGCCAAGCAGACCTAGTAGCCCTCCACGCGCTGTTCCAAAAGTAGTTCCCCAGATGGTAAGTGCACCTCAACCAGTAGTACAACCACAACCAAAAGTCGCACCTAGACCCGTTCCTAAAATATCAAACCAACCAGCCATAACACAAGCTCAGCCCCAACCTGCTCCAATTCAAAATAATCAATCTGAAACCCAGGATTTACCAAAGCCTGCAGCACCAGCACCTGATCCAGGTTCTGCTACATCCTCAGAATCCACTAATAATGCAATTGCAGTAGCACCTAAAGTTCCTGGCATAGGTGGTGTAGGAGGTTTAGGAAATGTAGGTAATCCACCACCGAATTCACGTCCGCTTGCACCAGCTAGTGTTGCAGCTAAAAAAGATATAGATTTTGGTCCTTATATGAATGAGCTACAAAGAAGAATAAAACGTTCCTGGAGGCCACCTCGTGGAAATGAATCAAAAAGAGTAGTTGTCGTATTCAAGATAAACAGAAGTGGGGAACTTACAGACTTACAGATAAAAACAGGTAGTGGGTTTGGTCCATCTGACAAAGCTGCACTACTTGCAGTTCAAACTGCTGCACCTTTTGCAAGACTCCCAGAAAATGCTCCAAATATAGTAGATATTGAATTTACTTTTGACTACAATGTTTTTGGTGCTAGTGGATCTTATAGACAATTCTAGAGGATCAGAAATTAGATGTCAGAGGATCAGAAGAACAGAGAACAAGAGAACAGAGAATCAGAGATGCAGAGAATCAGAGAACTGGAAAATTGTTCTCATGTTTAGGTACTCATAAATTAGGTTCAAAATAATTGCTACTAAAAAAAATTGTGAAAGCTAAATCCTCAATCCTCAACCCTAAGTCCTTAATATGTTAGAGTTTGTAATGAGGTTTTTAAATTTATGGATGCAAGTACAGCTCATGGTAATAAGTTTTTAGAATATTTTTTTGCATTTATGGTTCAAGATTGGTTTGCATTTTGGCCAATTACCATTTGCTCAGTTTTAACAGTTGCTGTAGTAATTGAAAGATTTTTTTATTATGCAAGAAACAAAAAAGATGTAGCTACTTTTATTCAAAGGTTACAAAGAGAACTAGAACGTGGAAATCTTGAGGGTGGACAAGCACTTGCTAGCCAATTAGGTGGTGTGGTAGGAGAGGTAGCAGAAGAAGGTGTTAGATTAATTGCGGTTGAAAAAGAAGATTTTTCAAGAGCTTTTGATATTACAGTAAATATAGTAGGAAGAAAATTAGAGAAATACTTACCTATATTAGGCACTATCGGTGCTACTGCTCCATTTATAGGATTGTTTGGGACAGTAGTTGGGGTTATTGTTACATTACAAATATTAGGTGAATCTGGTGGTCAAACACAGGAAGTAGTTATAGGAATAGCTAAAGCACTTATTGCTACTGGATATGGTTTAATCGTCGCTATTATTGCAGTTATTATGAACAACTACTACAACAATATTGTTAGAAGATTTGAAGAAGATTTTCAATTGTTAAAACTTTTATTTTTAAGTTTTTCAAACATTGCCAATCGCCCACAACAAGGTCCGCAAGCAGGTTCTGGTGGTTATAGGAGATAAGTATGGCATTTGGTAGCGGTGGTTCAGGTGGAAGACAAACGTTTAGCGAAATAAATATTACGCCACTTACAGATGTATTTTTAGTCTTGCTTATAATCATGATTCTAATCGCTCCTCTTATAAATCAAAGTTCATTGAAAATAGAGCCGCCAGTAGCAGCTCATGGAAGGGCAGAACAACGAAATAAAACTATTACTGTAGAAGTCAGTAAAGATGGGCTCATTGCAGTAAATGGTATAAAGGTTTCAGATGAAAGAACGCCCATAGATCGTGTTCAAGGACTTGTTAGTGATGCATTAAAAAGAGAGTTTCAAAAAGCCGGTACAAAAGATATTCCTGTTGCAGTAAAAGCAGATCAAGAATCCAGACAAAAGCATGTAGTTGCTGTTCTTGATGCTGCTGCTGGTTCAGGTGTAAAAAAACTTAGAATTGTTACTTTACAGAATGCTCGATATTAGTTTTTTTCTTTTTAGGTGATTGAACTTCTTTTGCCAGAACAAATTTTAAAACCCATGCAAAACCCAACATACAAATAAACATAAATGTCATAACTATTATTTTTAAATCCATATTTATTCTTACCTTTCTCTAATCATCTTACAGCCATCAAAAAATAATATTATTCCAACAATTGCAAGCATTAACATATATATTATATAGAGCAAGCTATCTATTGCTATTGTACCGTAGTCTATAAATGGAAGAGTTAAAAATATTTTTGCAAATGGGGCAATGAAGGCAAATCCTGCTATCTTAAGTATTTCAGCTCTATATTCTTGTTCCTTGGTGATCATGAACAAAAGTATAAAAGAATACTATGTCATGGTCAAGATATGAAAAACAGTATTTGTTATTAAACTGTAATCGCTGGTTACAAATTTATCGATCTTTTAATCGATTGATTTTGCTTTGAATTTCTGCATCTATTTGATCAAGATATTTTTTATCATAGTCCTTAAGCTTGGCATCAAAGTTTTCAAGAGTTTTGGTTATGTTATTAGGACGATATTTGACAGTAATAAGTTCATCATTAGGCAGCCAAGATTCTTTATATAAAGAATCTATAATATTTGAGAATTTTTTCTTTCCTTCTTCTGTAAATTTATCAGTCTCATTATTTATTTGAATCTTTATAAACCTATCTATTTCATTGGGTTCTAGCACTTCATTTCTGTTTTCATCAAACAGATGTATACCATGCGCTACATGTCTAAGTTTTTCTAGTGGATAAACAGACTTTGCTAGCTCGCTACTTCTATCTGCTCGTCTTTTTCTGTCATCTTCACGTACTTTTTGCCATTGTTCTGAAGTAGGCCAATCAGCTCTATCATCACTCTTCTTGCAGCCAATGCTCGTTAGTGGTGCAGTAAAAGCTGCTGCTAAAAAGATTTTTTGTAGTATGTTCATGATTTTTTTTCCTTATTTTTTTAATGCTTGATTTATTTGTTTTTGAATCTCTGATTCTGTTTGCTCGCGAAGCTTTTCTTCATACTCTCTACATTTAATTGACATGTTGTTAAGTGTTTGAGTTATGTTATCAGGTGTGTAACGATGTCGCTCTGTCTCTATTCTTGTTCTGGGACTCAAATTACCATCAGTCCAAGATTCATCAGAGTAAAAATTCAAGCGGCGAAATTGATATTCACGACTACTCTGTTTTGATATCAGCCCTTTTACTTCGAGCAGTTTTTCTAATCCTTCTTTAGTGTATTTTTCACTGTTTTTATTGACTATTGCTTTTATAAATAGATCTATTTCTTCAAGATCAAGGATATTATTTTTATTTCCATCAAATAAATGTATTCCAGGGATTTTATCTCTAAGATTTTTTAATGAATAAGGGTCTTTTTTCCTTTGAGCAAGTGCACTTTCAATGTGTGCTTGAATCTTTGAAATCTCTTTCTGTTCCTTTTCTTCCTGTTTTCGTAACTCCTGTAACCTCTGTTCTTCGCGTTGTTTTTCCTTAAGCTCCTCACCTCTATAACACCCAGCTGTTGTTAATGTAGCTCCTACTATTTTTGACAGGTTCATGATTTTCTCCTATAGCTATTTTGTTTTAGTATTTTTTAATTCTTTTTCAATTCCTTGTTTTACTTCTTCATTAATTTGCTCTCGTCGTTTTGTATTATATTCTTCAGCCTTGTCCCATAGATTATCAATGCTAGTTTTTATATTATTTGGTTGATATGGACCACCATTACCATATCCCCGTCCCTGTTTATAGATTTGAAATCTTACGTCCCATAACTTTTTTTGTCCTTCTTCTGTATATTTTCCAGTGCCTTTATTAATTACTACTTTTATAAATAAATCTATTTCCTCAGGATCAAGTATTTCATTTTTATTTGTATCAAATAAATGGAGGATACCATCAGAAACATTTCTAAGTTCTTTTAATGGTAATGGGGTTTCTGCTAACCCTTCATGCTTAGCTGCGACAATCTCTTCTTGCTCTTTATTAGTAGCTTGATTGCACCCAGCACCTATCAATGGCATAGAAAGCGCTGTTGCTAGTACTCCTGTTTTAAGTATGTTCATATATTCCCCTTATTTTTTCAAAGCTTGATTTATTTGTTTTTGAATCTCTGATTCTATTTGCTCGCGAAGCTTTTCTTCATACTCTCTACATTTAATTGACATGTTTTTAAGTGTTTGAGTTATGTTATCAGGTGTATATTGATGTCTTTCTACCTCTATTCTTGTTCTGTAATCCAACTCAGCACCACTCCAGCGTACATCAGAGCCAAAGTTCAAAGGACGAAATTGGTATTCACGATTACCATCTTTCTCTATCGACATTCTTATTTCTTGTAGTTTTTTCAAGCCTTCTTTTGTGTATGTTTCACTATTTTTATTGATGACTACTTTTATAAACAGATCTATTTCTTCAAGCTCAAGAATACTATTTTTATTTCCATCAAATAAATGTATTCCAGAAATTTTATCTCTAAAATGCTCTAATGAATAAGATTCTTTTTTCCCTTGAACAAGTGCACTTTTAATGTGTGCTTGAATCTCTGCAATCTTTTTCCATTCTTCTTGCCGTTCTTCTGACTCTTTTCTTACTTGTTCTATGTGTTCTTTTTCTCTAAGCTCTTCACTACGATTACACCCAGCTGTTGTTAATGTAGCTCCTATTAATGTAGCTCCTACTATATTTGATAGTTTCATATTCCCTCTTTTTTCTTTGACTCTTACACTGGTTTTACAAACTGACGATAATAATAACTGACTATTTTTTTTACTGCAATGTGTGGGACTTGATTAAGGAAAGATATAGAGGAATGAGGAATGAGGATTGGGAATTGAGAGTAGAATTTATTCTGCTCACTCCTCAATCCTGATAGCTCAATCCTGTTATTGTGTGTGGATATAAGTACGTAATAACATCAATACATCAGTACATCAGTACACCAACACATCAACACAATCTCTCTTATTTTTTTAATTATTCGTGTAACTCCTGGTTACAGTTTTTTTCTAATTCATGTACTAGAATACCGATAACTATGCAGTTCGAATTTACTAAACATGTACTAAAGAGAGCCAATGATAGAGGTATAGATCTAAGTGAAATTAAAGATGCTTTGGAAAGTTCAAAGCCAGTAGTTGAAAGGTATAACAAACTAAGTGTTGTTAAAGTGTTTGAATACAATAGGTGTTGGGAAGGAATATTCTATAGGGAGAAAGAAGTTAAAGTTTTATTTGTTAGAGAAGATGATAAAATAATTGTGATTACAGCGATTACAAGGTATTTCAGGTAACAATTATGCAAATAGAATACGATAAAGAAGCCGATACCTTATATATAGAATTTAAACCTGGTAAGGTTGTAAAAACTGAAGAGGTAGACAAAGATACATTTATCGATTATTTTTCTGATGGCACTGTAAAAGGTATTGAGGTGCTGTCAGCCTCTAAGAAAACATTTGATTTAGATAATCCCTATGTTATTTATTTAAAAAATCTAGATGCACAAATTATAACTAAGTAAATTATTTTTTTATTTCCGTAGATGACTTCTGCCATTGATCAACATATGGCTCATCTTCAATTTCAATATCTGGATTTAATTCTAAAGCTCCACATAGCTTGTCTAGTTTTTTATCTAATTCAAAACATAATTCTCTAATCTGAGTTTTGTCATCTGATTGTGTATCGTTAAGCCTCCCAGTCATAGAAACGACTTCAGTTAATGCTGCTTTTACTTTAGGCTTTTGTACCAAGTCATGAGCAGCACTAGCAAGTGATTCCTCTTGTTCTAGTTTCTTTGATAGATTTTCATTGTCATAATATGCATAATATTGTTTTATCTTTTCAAGCAAACTTTTATTTTTTTCTAATTTCTCAAATACTTCATCTGCACTAATAGGTTTAGTCATATCCGTTGTTCTAATATCTTCTCCTAAGAAATTAACATTTGATTCTAATTTACGATCTATATAGTCAGTTCCACCTATTATTCCAAGACTAAGAAGCAACATAGACATTGAACGCACAGGGGGCAGATCAAGGCTTGCTTCAGCAAGCCCCGTCGCTAGTCCAAGAAATCCTAATGGTGCTGCTATTCCTAGACCAACCCCGGTAATGATGTTTGGATGTCTCCTGAGAAAATTTAAACTCTCGGTAATCACATTACGTTTATTTTGATTCCCAATTCTTATCAACTCTCCTATGTCTGCTGTAGATAAATCTACTTTTTTTATATTCATAGTTTTTTAACACCCAATATTGTCATCGTAACAAAGAATGTAAATTTACTACTCATTTTTATTTCTTCCTTTTCTCTAACCATTCTTTCACTTCACTATTTTGAGTACTAAGTAAACCTTGACGAGCTAACCAAAGATTGCCCTGTGAGTTTAAAATATTATATTTAATATAATATGGAAGAATGGTATGTTCACTATTTTCAAGCAACTTATCTGCTTCTTTTAACTCCTCTTCAGAGAGAATTCCATCCTTATTCTTATCAAGGCTAATTAAAAGCTTTGTTGCTTCCTGAACACTGAGTCTATTATCTCCATCTTCATCAAATTTAGCTACGAGCGGATTAACTTCTGATAAAGGCTTATCAACATGCCCATATATTATGCCACCTGTAAAGTAAGCAAGTATCCCTAAGCATGCTCCTGCAGTGGTTTTTCTAACAATGTTGTCTACTCTATCTATATCCATAGTCTCTCCTTTTACTATTTATTTTTCTTCTCCTCAAGCAACTTTCTAATACTTTTCAATTCATCATTTATTGATTTTAAACCATCATCTAATTCTTTTTTATTTTTTTCTTGTACTGCATTTTGAATATCGGGTCTATTGTGCCCAAAATTTCTATCATAAAGACCTTGTAGACCCCAAATAGAAAAAATAATTCCAGTCATCAATGTCCATGTCGCTAAAGTCCAGTCTCTGATTTCTTTTAGTTTTTTATAGCGCGGGGAGTCAGTAGTATTTTGAGGTAAGCTGATTGTTATATTAAGTACTTCACCAGTCTTCTCACTTTTCACTTCTAGTTTATGTTCAACCGGATTTGTTTTTTGAATAGGTTGAGGTGGTTTAAAATCTTGCGGTCCATTAATCGGTATGCTCATGGGAAATCCTATTTTTTTACTTGATTTATAAATTTAGTCATTGTATCTAACTCATCTTTAGATAAATGTCCATCTTGATTAGAATCAAATTTTTTAATGATGTTTATCATGCGATCTAAATCACTTAAATCTTTTGGTTTGATAAACCTATCATTAATAGTTAATCCTGCAAATCCTATAAGCAAACCAGCAGCGACCCAGTCACGAAGTACTGCTGCTTTTGTAGATTTTGTAGGAATTACTATTACTTCAATAGGCTTATTTTTAGCCTCATCAGATTGAAGCTTATCTTTTGAATCTAAATTTGATTTTGTATTGGTAATAAATCCAGGGAATATCCCAGAAACAATACTTTTTATATTTATCATTAGGCATCATTATATAATGAATTCCTGATGAAAGTCTCCTACAAAACAATAATAATAAAAATAGGTACAAATACTTTAAGCGATATTACTAAAGGTATTAACACTAATGTTGTTGAAGAACTTACAGAGGTAATAGCCAAATTAAAAAAATCAGGACATAAAGTACTTCTTGTAACTTCTGGTGCAGTTGCACTTGGAGTAAAGAAACTAAACCTAAAAGAAAAACCAAAAACTATTTCAAAAAAACAAGCATGTGCCTCTATTGGACAGGCATTACTTATGCAGGTTTATGAAAAATACTTTTCAAAACATGAGATTCCTATTGCTCAAATATTATTAACCAGAGAAGGTTTTGTCCAGAGAGAAACATATATAAATGCAAGAGAAACTATTTTAGAATTGCTTGACCTAGATGTTCTGCCTATAATAAATGAAAACGATACTGTAGCAAGTGAGGAAATAAGATTTGGTGATAATGACATGCTAAGCGCAATGGTCGCTGATTTGATTTCAGTAGATAGACTGATAATACTTACTGATGAAAAAGGCTTATATGATTCAAATCCAAAAACTAATAAAAATGCAAAACTCATACCTGTTGTAGAAAAAATTACTCCACAAATTGAAAAAATGGCAGCCGGCACAGGAAGTGAGTTTAGCTCAGGTGGAATGATTTCCAAGATTCATGCAGCAAAGCTTGCTACAAATGTAGGAATTAAAACTCACATAATATATGGAAAAGAACCTGAATTAATTCTTGAAATATTAAATGATAAAGAAATTGGGACAACGTTTTTGCCAAGTACAAATAAAATTGATAAACGAAAAAGTTGGATTGCTCATACTTTGGTAAGTAATGGAAAAGTCTATGTAGATAGCGGGGCTCAAAAAGCCTTGGTAAATAATGGGAAAAGTTTATTACCAGCGGGTGTTAAAAAAATAAGTGGTAGTTTTGATAGAGGATCTGCGATAGAAATTTGTCTTCTCAACTCAAACAAGCCTTTTGCTAAAGGCATTACAAACTATAGCAATCTAGATATAGAAAAAATAATGGGCTTAAAAAGTTCTATCATAGAAAAAACCTTGGGTTATACTTATGGAGAAACAATTATACACAGGGATGATCTTGTTATTGTAAAGTAAGATGTAATGCCAATTTCTACAAAACAATTAGATCTATATAAAAACAAGGATAGCGATGATTCTGATGATAGTCCTTTAATGCCATTGTCCAAGCATCTGGATGAACTAAGAATTAAAATTATAGTTTCACTGATTGTTCTTACTATTACAACAACAATTGGTTTTACTTATAGCAAAGAAGTCATTAGGTTATTAACAAGCATTGCTCCGCAGGGTACTACTTTTCTTCAGATTAAACCAGGAGAGTTTTTCTTTACAAGCTTTAGGA
Source organism: Candidatus Melainabacteria bacterium (assembly GCA_023250155.1). Taxonomy (GTDB): domain Bacteria; phylum Cyanobacteriota; class Vampirovibrionia; order 2-02-FULL-35-15; family 2-02-FULL-35-15; genus JAHFBD01. Next base: position 149,730 of record JAHFBG010000003.1, on the reverse strand, counting down.
TAGCCCTTTATATAGGACTCTTGATTTCATCACCGCTTATTATCTGGCAATTATCAAGTTTTATTTTACCGGGATTGAATCATAAAGAAAGAAAAATGATAACACCAATACTTATTAGTTCGCCTTTGTTATTTTGTTTAGGTATATTATTTTCATATTTTTTTGTAGCACCTTCAATGCTTAGTTTTTTGTTTGGGTTTGGAAAAGATGTGATTTTAACTAGCATTAGTATAGAGAGCTTCATCTCATTTACTCTAATGATTATGGCTATTTGTGGATGTGCCTTTCTTTTACCAGTTCTTATTTTTGCGCTGGCAAATATAGGAATAGTGAACTCTCAAATACTAATAAAAAATTGGAGATATGCAATTCTAACCAGTGTAGTTTCTGGCGCACTTCTTACACCTACACCAGATCCTTTTAATATGAGCATTGTAAGTGGAATATTAATTGTTTTGTATGGTGTAAGCATCATAGGACTCAAATTATCTGAACAAAGTCGTAAATATGCCAACATAAATGCTAATGATCCCAGTTACAAATCCAAATAGCTTTATGAATTTTGACTTGTCAAAGAAATAAAACCATAAAATACAGGAAGACAAAACCAACAGATTTAAATAATCTGCTATATATCTTAATGTTACATATCTAAAAGAAAGTAAAAATAAGAAATTAATTAAGATCGGGATAGTTAAAATAAAAATTGTTTTCAATGGAAAATTAAGATCATTATTATAGATCTTTTTATTTTTTAAATAGTGGATAATACCTATGAAAAAGACAAGTACAAATGGTGAAAGAAATAATGTTCCTATTATTGGTTCAGGAGCTCCTAATACACGAAAGTCAGGCTGCCAATAATCTATTTTTAAGAATGGAAAGCTTTTTATAAACACAGGTGGTTTCAATAAATAATTATATAAATTTGGACAAATACTATTAATAGTATTAAGGTAAGAAAATTTTACTTGCCAAATAGTGACTTGATAAGTACAACCATTTTCAAAGATATTATCAAACCTTAAATAGTTATACAAAAAATGAGCTATTGCACAAAGACTAAACGGAACTATTAAAGCCTTTCTAAATGATGATTCGGAAATATTTTGTAACTGCATACTTCCTTTGCTTTGATTAATCCACATAAAGATCAGTAAAATGCTACCTATAAAAACAAGATAAAATCTTCCACCAATTGCTAAGCCTAATAATATGCTTCCTGATGAAATCCATTTTAAATTAAAGTTATTAAGTGACTTAGAAAAAAAATACAAAGCACCTGTTAAGAAACACATTCCTGATGAAATAGCTATTATATAAACTGATGGATGATGTAAAAAGTAGATGCTTAAATTTGATATCCCTATAATTAATATACCTAATAACAAAGCCCAATCTGGAAGGTTCTTCAAATAAGTATTTTTAATGTTTAGTAAAAACAGCACAGAAAAAATAAGTGTAGCAAAGGTAAAAACAAATATAGCAAAAGCATCTGGTAACCCTTTATTAAACAATAATTTATAAGGAACATATAGGAGCAATACTGGTGTTGGTCCAAAGTATAAATAGAGTTTTTCTTTGTAATATGATAAGTCGTGAAAGCCATGCCATCTATAAAACCCATTAGTTTCAGGGTCATAAGGATTTTTTAATTCTATTAATCCTTGTGGAGGTTTGATTAACAGATCAAGTTTTCTATTTATAAATGCATCTGTTAAAAGGTGGTAATAATTTCTATGATCTTGTTCAAAATGAAAAGTGAGAGAACTCTTTGTTGCAACCCATAAATAGAATATAAAGAAACAACCAATCAATAATACAATTTTATTTTTGTTATTATTTTCCATTTTAAATAAAAAAAGAGAGAACAGTGATTGTTCTCTCTTTATGTTTTATCTTAGGTACATATTATTTTGAAACGTGTTGCGCAACTAGTTTTGTCATTTCAAACATACTGACTTGTTTTTTACCATTGAAGATAGGTCTTAAAACATCATCAGCATCTATGTTTCTTCTATTCTTTTCATTTTGCAATTTATTTTTCTTTATATATGCCCAGAGTTTTTTAGTGATCTCTGTTCTAGGAAGTGGTTTTGAGCCTACTACTTGTGCTAATGCATCATCTGGTTGTAATGGTTTCATAAATGCTGCATTTGGTTTTCTTGTAGTAGCTTTCTTCACTGTTTTCTTTTCTGTTTTCTTTGCCATAATAATCTCCTTTTATAAGTTCTTTACACCTGTTATGTGATTATATATCGAGAGTAAGTATTAGGGAATAGGGTGTACATAGAAGAGTAGAGAATAGAATAGAAGATAGAGAGGCAATGCCTGTTTTCTCCCTTCTATACTCAATACTCTATTTTCTTATAAATGTATTACATTCTATAGATCTTGTGCTTTAACGCTATTAGCTATTGTTTTAATTGAAGCACTTGAATTTGCTTGGCCGGCATGCGTCCAAGTATACACAATAAATGCTATGGTAAATATGATAAAAATGATTCTTGGTAACATAATTGAATTCTTTGTTTTAATATACCCAGACGATTTAAAAGCTAAAAGTGCCACCTCAAGGTCTGGAGAGTCCAAGAAGACTAGAAGATAGATAGGGTCTAGATCTGAAGATAAGGATACTCAGAGGTTTTTGTCGTTTTGAGTTTTTGCCATCTTTAAGTTTTTATCTCTAGAACTCCTCTAATCAGTCCTTCCCTTATTTGGTATAAAATCATAATCTTCTTATAACCATTGTAATGCTATACATCCTTCAAGGATTGGATCCAGGGCAAAAAATGAACAGATATAGTACTGAAAGAAGAAATTCAGGTATGAACTATTAGGTTTTCCCCTGATGATTTATTAAGACTTTCCTATTTGACTAAAGATTTAACTTTTCCATAACCCTCCTCTAGTAAGGTATTGTCATAAAAAGGTTGTTACCTCTATGAAGAAAGAATATTTAACAGCACAAATAAAAGCTCTTGGAGATGATAAGACATATCTTAATGCTACCTATGGAAAAGTAACTGAAGATCTGGCCAATGTATCCATGATTCAAGACTTCTTTAAAAGGTGGAAAAATGCTGGTAGTAATGAGGCTGGTTACAAAATAGCAATGCAAGGCTTACCTAAAGACAATCCTAATACTACTTTTAATGAAGGTATTTCAGAGGGAGATTTTAAAAAGAGAATAGAAAAGCTTTTCAATCAAAAATTTACAGATATAAGTAATGAAATATATAAAAGTAAAGATAAGGGTGTAGATGTTGTATATAAAAAGTTTACTGATAAGGCACACAAAAAAGTGTTAGAAGATATAAAAAAACAACTTCTCTTAAATATGATGAGGGATGATAAAGAGAGAGAAATCAAAAACTTACAAGCTATTCAAAAAGAAAATCATTCTGTGGACTAGTCTTCAGATTTTTTATTTTAATAAATCAACAAGTGCTTGAAAAGTAGCTTTTGCTTTATTTTTTAATCCGGTTTTAAAAACAATCTCTATTAAATCAGAATAAGATTTTGATTTCCCCTTATATGGGTACCACCAAAAGCTTTTTGGGCGTATGCTTGGAATATACCCTTGATCTATGCTTATATGTTTTGTTTTAACAAACTGATAAATAGAAGAGTTCCCATAACCACTATCTTTATAACCTATCCATGGACATGCTGGATGAGCTTGTAGAAATAAAGAGTCATTTACCCATACAGTCCCACAATTTAAACTATTAACAATTTTTCTTGCTCCTTCGATTTCACTACTCCATACACTTGCAGATAACCCATACCTTGTATCATTAGCTAAGAATATAGCTTCATCTACGGTATCAAATTTCATAATAGGAATAATAGGACCAAAAGTTTCTTCCTTCATTACTTTCATATTATGGGTAACATTGCTCAATACAGTAGGTTCAAAGAAATACCCACTTCTATTGACTTGCTTTCCACCTATGTGTAATTTAGCACCTTGACTTAAAGCATCTGCAATATGTTCTTTAACTTTATTTAATTGCTCTTCATTAACAAGAGGGCCTATATCTGTATCATCACTAAGTCCATCTCCTATTTTTAATTCACTTGCTAGTTTCGATATCTTTTCTACAAACTCATCATGAATACTTGAATCAACATAAACTCTTTCAATTGAGGCACAAGCCTGTCCACAGTTTGTTAAGGCGCCCCATAAAACACCACCTGCAGCATAGTCAATATTGCAGTTTTTCAATACAATTGCAGGATCTTTGCCACCAAGTTCAAGACACATAGGTAATAGTTTCTGTATACATTGAGCAGCAATTTTTTTACCTACATTGACTGAGCCTGTAAAAACTACCATATCTATATCACTGTTAATAAGTATTTCTGCTGTAGTCCCATTTCCATAGATAATATTTGTTACATGGGGAGGTAGATTTGCTTTTAATAAAATCTCTTCAATTAGTTTTCCTACTAAAGAAACAGTGCTAGAGGGTTTAAACACAAATGTATTGCCTGTGATAAGTGCTTTAGTAATAGCTGAAAATGGTATGTAGAAAGGATAATTCCACGGCTCAATAATAGCCACTACACCATATGGTTCATAGGCTAAAGAGCTTTTCTTCATAGGGTAGATAGGACCCAGTGGTATATTCTTTTCACCTAAGAGCTCGCTACCATGTTTAATAAAGTATTCCATCACTTGGAGCGTAGATGCGATTTCTGTTAGATAGCACTCTGTCAGAGGTTTTCCATTGTTTTGAGTTATAGTCTTAGCAATATTGTTTTTATCATTAATAATTACTTCATAGATCTTTTTTAAATATTCAATTCTTTTTTCTACACTTAAGTTTTTCCATAGTAAAAATGCTTCTTTTGCATTGTCTACAATTTTTTCAATCTGTACATCCTGTGTGTATGAAACGGTAGAAATCACTTCACCACTTGATGGATTAACTACTTTTATTAGGTTTTCTTGTGTAGTAGTAGGCATGATAATTAGACTATTGTAGAATATATCTTGTCCTCTGTCATCAACTATATTAAAGCCACCTGAATAAGAACAAGGAAAGTAGGATAGATAATTGATAGAAAGATATACAAGGCCGCAATTAGCAAAAATATGGTCAGAAGAGAATAAATATGATGTTTGGTTAAAAATAGAAATTGCAGCAACTGAAGCATTGTGTGAATTAAATCAAGTACCAAAAGAATCACTAAAAAAGATAAAAGAAAAAGCAAGCTTTGACATAAAGCGCATAAATGAAATCGATAAAGAAGTACACCATGATGTAATTGCATTTTTAACATGTGTAAATGAATCCATTGGACCAGATAGCAGATTTTTACATCTTGGAATGACAAGCTCTGATTTAATTGATACATCATTATCATTACTCTTAAAACAAGCTGGTGAAATGATTATTGAAGGCATTGATAAATTTTTGTTTACCTTAAAAAGTAAAGCAGGTGAATACAAAAACACTGTTTGTATTGGCAGAACACATGGTGTTCATGCTGAGCCCACTACCTTTGGATTGAAATTACTTGGTTTTTGGGAAGAGTTAAACAGGGCAAAAATAAGATTTGAATATGCTATTGAAGAGGCTAGTGTAGGTATGTTTTCTGGTGCAGTTGGAACATACTCAAACATTGATCCAAGAGTTGAAGAAATAGCAAGTAAGAATTTAGGATTAAGACCTGCATTGATTACCACTCAAATCATAAGCCGTGATAGGCATGCAAACTATGTTTGCGAGCTAGCATTAATAGCAGGCATAATTGAAAAAATAGCTACTGAAATAAGACATCTTCAAAGAACTGAGGTTCTAGAAGTAGAAGAACCATTCTATGCAAATCAAAAAGGTAGCTCTGCAATGCCACATAAAAGAAATCCGTGGAGATCAGAAAATCTTTGTGGTTTAGCAAGACTTGTGAGATCTAATGCACAAGCGGCATTAGAAAATATATCTCTTTGGCATGAAAGAGATATTAGTCACAGTTCAGTTGAAAGAGTGATATTGCCTGACGCTACTACAACAGTTGATTTTATGCTAGATAGAATAAATGAAATAATCTTTAAATTAAATGTTTATCCTGAAAACATGAAAGAAAATATGTTCAAGTTTGGTGGTGTAGTTTTTTCTCAAACAGTTTTATTAAAGCTTATTGACAAGGGTTTAGAGAGAGAGGCTGCATATAAGCTAGTCCAAAAAAATGCACACTTAGCATGGAATAAAAAAGATGGTGATTTTAAGTCAAATTTATTAGCCGACAAAGATGTTTTAAAACATTTAAGTGAAAAAGAAATCAATGAGTGTTTTAACCCAACAAGTCTTTTAAAGAATGTAGATGTGGTATTTGAGAGGGTTTTAGATTTACCCCGTAGGTGTGCGTCGCGACTCACACCTACAAGTACGGCCATTTCTTAACCCATTAATTCATAACTTGTAGTAATATTATTCAAATTTTAAATTTGGAGGGGAAAACATATGGGAATTAGCTTAATTCAAGATAGCCATTCAATTTTTTTAAATAGACAATTAGCTCAACCAAGTACAAATAGAACACAGGTCTTAAAAGAATTTAAATCTATATTAGCAACATACTCTACCTCCCCTGCTTTTGATATAAGAGAAGACGATAAAATCTCAGATCACATAAATGTAGATTTTGCTATTTTAGCCCCTATAGAGGTGTGTCTTGAAGATGATGATACTAATTTAATTGAAGATATTGAATCAAGATTTGGAATTAAATTCAAAATGAAACCCATTGAAATCCTTACAGTAAGAGAAGTTGTTGATCATATAGCTGACCAGCTAAATAAGACAAAACCAGAAAATAAAGCAGCCTAGTAGTGGCTTGCCGCGGCAAGTCACTCGTTTTGCTCGTGAGCGCGACAATTTCCTACATGTGCAATTTCTTAACCCATTAATTTGTATATTTGATGTAATATTTCTTAGTCAAAATATAGGAGTTTAACTTATGAAAATTCAATTACAAAATGCTGAAGGATTTAATTTAACTGGGTATAAAAAAATTACTGTGGAAATCACTGCAAAAGATGATAAAGATGCTTTAAGAATTTTACATGATTTAGAGTATGTAAAAGAGATCGATAGTGCATCGAAAGATATACCAGGCAGAAGTGCATTGAAATATATACCAGGCAGAAGTGCATCGAAACTATGAGTTTTAGTAATAATGGATGAAGCGATGAGTAAAATTCTATCTGCTAAAAAAATATCTTTGTAGTGGCTTACTGCAGCCCCTACGAATTTGATTGAAGGAGAAATATAAATGAAAGTCCACTTACAAAATGCTGAAACACTTAATTCAACTGGAAATAAAAAAATCACTTTAGAAATTACTGCAAAGGATGATAAAGATGCTTTAAGAATTTTACGAAATCTAGAGTATTTAAAAGAGCCACAAGAGATTGATGAGCTTCAATTAATAAGCACATATGGTTTACCAGGTAGAAGTGCATCTAAACCATGGGTTTTAGTAGTAATGGATGAAGCAATGAAGAAAGATCTTGTTCGTGAAGCTCCACAAATTGATTTAGAGTTTGCTCAAGAAGTAGTTGAAGGATTAGAGTCGGCGGCTACAACTGACAATAGTACCGTTCTCCAAGAAAATGATAAACCAGAAGAACAAGAAGCTTCTTTACAAGTACCTGGCATTGTATCCTTACCTGAACCAAAGAAAATTTCTACTGTCCAGGAAATTAATACTGAGCTAAAGAAAACTATCATTGATACTTTTGATTTTAAGCCTGATACAAATATAGAAAGTGAAGATCACTTAAAACAAAGTTGGGGAGCAGATTCTCTTGATTTGACAAATTTATCTATGGCTATTGAAGAAAAATTTGGTGTCACTGTAGATCAGGATGACTTAGCAAAATTACAAGTGCAACAAATCTCAAATAAAATCTGGCAAGGATTAATAGAGAAAAGAGATCATAATATTCAAGCTACAAAAGAAGCTGAAGAAGAAAAAAATAATCCAAACAGTTTAAAAAGTGTAGAGAAAAAAGTGTTTAAAATTATAAACTTATTAGGCTACAATGATGGTTCTAAAATCACTTCACCATCTAAGTGGTTAAGTGATTTAAGTATAAATATGGATGCCCTTTCTAAGGCAATAAGTGCTGAGTTTGATAGAGATATTACTTTTGATAAAGATATAGTAGTGGGTGATGTTATAGCACTGACTTATGCAGAAGTAAAAGAAGGAAGTAGTAAGAGTCAGTATCAAAAAGATAATTCTATTTATACACAGAACTTTCAAAAAACATTTGACTATGTTAAAAATATAATTAACTTGAGTGGGGGTATTAATAAGGATGAAATAAAGCTAGATTCACTTATTACTGATGACTTAGGAGTAGATTCTTTAGATGCTGCAAATATAGCGTTAGCTCTTGAGAAAGAATTTAAAATTTGTGGACTTAGTGTTGATGTTGATGAGGTACAAGGCAGAACAGTGCGTGACTTGGTAAACTATGTAAATTCTAATGTCTCTTATGAGAAAGAAACTAAATCCTCTGAACCTACTATTAATGATGCTAAGTTAAAACTATTAAAAATAATAGCCTTGGTAATGCAGGCGGATGCTGATAATGAAGTAGAAATGTCTGACAATTTAATGAGTGATTATGATCATGAAAAGGATGAGTTAGCTAATATCTCTGATTTAATCTATAAGGAATTTAATGTTAAATTAGAAAATCAGGACTTTGAAAAACTAATACTAAGTGAGATATTTGCAAAAATCCTGGCAAAAACCCCTCAAAAGTATATAATATAAGATACCTTTAATGAAATCCCCTAAAGTACTAGTTATAAGTTTTGATGGTGGCGTATGGTCAAACCTTATGCCCATTGCAAAAGCTGGCATAATGCCAAACCTTTTAAAGCTACTTGAAAGTGGAAAACATTCAAATCTTGAATCTACCATACCCCCTTTAACACCACCTGCCTGGACTGCTTTTATGACAGGCTGTAATCCAGGAAAAACAGGAGTGTTTGATTTCTATGAGTTTCAGGAAGGTACATATAAACCTACTCTTACTACAAATAAATCAATTCAGGTAGATACCTTATGGAAAGTGCTTTCAGAAAACGGTGTTCGTGTAGGAGTTATAGATGTTCCGATAAATTATCCACCACCTGAAGTTAATGGTTTTATTGTATCTGGATGGGAAAGACCGAGCAATAAAAAAGTTTTCACACACCCGCCTGAACTTGGTCAAAAGTTAATCGATCATTTGGGTGACTATCCTATTTGCCTTAGAACCTTTGATAGACAAGGAACTAAAGATGTTGATTTTTTAAATAGCTTAATTGAAATTACGAAGAAGGTAGGAGATGCTGCTCTGTGGCTTTTAGAAACTGAGCCTACTGACTTTTTTATGGTTCACTTTCAGACTACAGATATTATTCAGCATGGTTTCTGGAATGAGATTGCAAGTCTTGATTTCAATTCTCAAGACCCTGCAATGCAGGCTATATGGAACTTCTATAGATGTTTAGATCAGTATCTTGGTGCTATAAAAGAAAAAGTAAGCAGTGAAGGTGCTTTTTTCCTTGTAAGCGATCATGGATTTGGACCAGTTAAAAGACGTATGTCTACTAATGTCTGGCTACAAGAGCATGGCTATTTAAAACTAAAACAAGATATGGGTACACAACTAACCACCTCAGTAAAAAGCACTGCAATAAAAATGATAAACAAAGTAGATGCACTAGCAAAATTAAAAAATAGAATTAAAAGAAAAGTAGAAGAAGACTTAGAGCAAAGAGTTATTGTACCTAGAGCTAATTTTGATCCAATTGACTATGATGAAAGCAGAGCATTTAGTAGTATAGGAACTGTCTGTGGAACTGTTCAAATAAACCAATTAGGACGTGAACCAAATGGAACAGTCCCTCAAAATGAAGTAGAAAATTTAAAAAATGAAATCATTGAAAAGCTAAAAAACATAAGAGATCCAATTAATGGAGATTTATTTCTTAGCGGTATTTATAGAAAAGAAGAAATATTTAATGGCCAAGCTTTAAATAAAATTCCTGATCTCATAATCGTTCCAAACCCGGGATATTATTTAATTAGTGGACTCTCAGAAAAACAATTATTTCTTGAACCACATCCACTTTCAACTGGCAATCACATCAAAGAAGGAATCCTTGCAATTGATGGTCACTTATCTAATTCATTGAGCCTATCTAATCCTAAGATAACTGACATCTTCCCCACAATCTTAAACATATTTGGATTGAAATCCTTAAAATATATAGATGGCACAAGTCTTACCACTAGCAAAAATACTGCATGTAAAATATCTACATAAGTCAAATGTCCTATTTCTTGAAATAAATAATTATTTTTTGTAGAATTTTTGGTTAAGAAATATTATGAGAAAAATTTTATCTTTAAAAGGAGATTAAGCATTGACAAAGAAACGGTTAAAGGAATATAGTTGAGAGTAAGAGACGTTATACAGATTAAGGAACTTCAAATAAGATAAACGTCATAAAGAGGAAAAACATATGAACCCATTTTTAAACCAAGTAGCATCTAGAGATACTTTAGAGTTAATGGCAAGATTCTTTGACGCTGCAAACCAAGCAGTTAGAAAAGCAAACTATACACCAGAAATACTTGAAGCTTTTGATTTAATTCAGGCCATATCATGTTATAGATATTTTCCAACAGTTGATCAATGCGTAGAAGCATTTCCTACTTTATCTCCTGATAAACATAAGGTTGAGTATATCTGGGAGCAATTCACCAAACTTTCTCAAAAAGAATTGAGTGATCTTTATATAAATTCTTTAAGCAAGTTAGATTTTTCAGAAGAATTAATGGCATAAGTTATCTTAAATTGAATTAAAAAGCATTTAAAATCCAATTTTACTACCTATATACTTAGAAACTCATACATAAGATAAATCGTCTTATCTTAAATCATGCCAGGATCAAAAGAAGTATTAACACCAGAACAAAAAAAAAGAATTGAACAAAACCTTATATCTGTTTTTAAGGATGTTTATTATAATAGTCCAAATATTTTAAAAGCAAAAAGTGAATCAGAACATATATCAGATGAAATCAGATCTTTTATTTTAGGATTCTCTGAAGGTGGGCACGGAATTAGCGAAGCTGACCTACTTATTAAAGCAAAGGAAAAAGGATTAGAGCTCATTGAAAATCATGATTTGATTTTTTTTGATGAAGAAGTTAATTCTGATCTTACTATGAGAGCTTTTCTTATACCAGGGATGAAGGTGGAGTTTACTGAAGAGAATGCTGGTGAAAAGGTTACTGAGGATGATTTACAGATAGTTGATCATGAACTTTGTATAAGCTTTAAGGTTGGTGATATAAATGAATTTACTAAGCTTAGTAATCTTATTGATATAAGAGCTGCTCTTGCTAAAGCACTTACTAATAAATCAAAAGATAGTAAAGAAACTACAAGCTTAATTAAAGAGAATAAAATTTTTAAAGACTCTTTAAAAACACTCTATGAATCAGCCTTGCATGTCCTTGAAAGAGAAAGTAATTAGCTGAGTCTTATTTTACAACGGTAAGCTTTAGTTCTTCTTTTAAAATTTCTCTAAGCTTGTATTTTTGAATTTTTCCATTGGCAGTCATAGGAAAATCATTTACAAATCTTATATAGCAAGGGATTTTATAATTGGCGATTTTTCCACAGCACCATTTTTTAGCCTCTTCTTCTGTCCAGGTTTCATTTGATTTTAACTTTATAACTACAGCAACCTGCTCACCAAATTTTTCATCAGGTACACCTACTACCTGTACAATTTCTACTTTTGGATTTGTCATAAAAAATTCTTCAACTTCAGCAGGATAAATATTCTCACCACCACGAATGATCATATCCTTTATTCTTCCTACTATTCGATAAACCCCATTTTCATCCACTGTAGCCAGATCTCCTGTATGCATCCAGCCTTCAGTATCTATCACTTCTTTTGTTTTTTCAGGCAATTTATAATAGCCTTTCATAGCATTATATCCATGTGCACAAAGCTCGCCAGGCTCATTTGATCCTAGGTCACGCTTAGATTCTGGGTCCCAGATTTTTACTTTTACGTTTTGGTGTGGTTTCCCCACTGTTCCTACCTTTACTTCAAGAGGATCATTGTATCTGGTTTGAGTGATAAGAGGTGAAGCCTCTGTAAAACCATATCCAATAGTAATTTCAGTCAGGTTCATTTTCTCAATTAATTGTTTCATCAATTCCATAGGGCATGGAGCACCAGCAATGATACCTGTTCTAAGCGAGTTTAAATCATACTTATTAAAATCTTCAAGTGCTAACTCGGCAATAAACATGGTAGGAACACCATATACTGCTGTGCATTTTTCTTTGTGAATTGATTCAAGAGTTTTCTTTGGATCAAAGACATCTGATGGGAAAACCATTTTAATTCCATAATTTACACATGTTAAGGTTCCAAGTACACATCCAAAGCAGTGATACAAAGGGACTGGAATGCAAACAGAGTCTTTGTCTGTAAGGTTCATATTAAGTCCACCATAATATGCATTGTTTAGAATTCCAAGATGCGTTAACTGTGCACCTTTTGGAAAGCCTGTAGTCCCTGATGTATATTGGATATTTATTATGTCTTCTGGAGTAAGCTGGTTTTCTCTTTCTGCTAAATCTTCATCTGAAATATTTTTAGCTAGCGATAAAAGATCATCCCATTTCATAAACTCTGAATATTTCTCTGTGCGAATAGTAATCACTCTCTTCAAAAGAGGTAAGTCGTGAATAGGTTGGATGTGTTTATTATTGTTTGAATTGTTGACTTGGAGACCTTGCAGAACTTCAATCATATTTTGATTCTTAAAAAACTCACTAATAAAAAGGGTTGTAATATCACCTTGTTCCAGTATATATTTCAGCTCATGACTCTTAAGAGCAGGGTTAATGTTTACTAGCACTGCTCCAATCTTTGCACTTGCAAATTGTAGGATGACCCATTCAGGAGAATTGACGGCAAAAACACCGACATGCTCTCCTTTTTTTATATGCAATGCTAATAAGCCTTTTGCAACCTCATCTGTGATTTTCTTAAACTCTGGGTAGGTCAATCGATAGTTAAGGTCAGTAAACACCAAAGCATCTTTACCAGCACATTTTAAAGCAGTACTATCAAGTAATTGTCCTAATGTTTTATTTATTAATTCCTGCATAAGTAGTTACCTAATACTTGTAATTACTTTACATTATCTCATTATTATAAAAATCTTAAAAGTATAAGAAAAGTCATTTTTACGTTTACAATAGAAAGTTAAGAGTTATAAGGAGAATAAATGAGTCTTACACAAGTAAAACCTTATTTGAATATACGTTTAATTGGAATACTTAGAACAAAGCCAAGTACACCAAAAGAAAACGCTATAAATGCAATTCAAGCAGCATTTGATTCAGGTGCTGAAGCTGTTGAAATTACCTCAAATTCAGACTCATGGCAGGACATAGTTACTGAGTGTAGAAAAAGAAATTTAAATATAGGAGTAGGTTCTGTAAAAAATAAAGAAATCGCTAAAGAAGCACTTACACTTGGTGCTAAGTTTTTAGTTAGCCCAGGATTATTTCCTTCTGTTGTTATCATGGCAAAAGAAAAAAATGTACCTGTTTTGCCTGGAGTTTATTTAGAAAATGAGATTGAAAGAGCACATGTTCTTGGAATAGCAGATCAAAAATTCTTTCCAGCAAATGTTAAAACACATGAAGAATTATATAAAGCAATCAGTGAACCATTTAGAGATGAGTTTGAAGAATTGAAAAGAAAAAACTGGAAGCTTGTTGCATTTGATTCAGAAGATTTTAAAGCTCTGGGAAAGTCTGCTGAACAATGTATTGAAATCAGTTCACCAACAGAGTTTTATGAGCGTTATTTAGTTTTAAAAGATAAGAAAAAACCATATGCTCCTATTGTTATTAAACTCCCAGAGGATGAAGAAGTAGGGTTTGACAGAGTAAAAAGATTTTCTGAAGCTTGTAATGCATGGGGAGTTAGAACTTATGCAGTTGGTGGAATTAATGATAAAAATATGAAAGAAGTTTTAACCAAGTATGATGCTTATGGAGTATGTCCTGGAAGCGGTATGTTTAATGGTGATGCTATCTTCAGTGGAAATTTGGAACAAGTAAAAACAGATGTTAAAAGGCATATAGAAGTTTTACAGAATATTTAATTAGAAAAATAGATTTTTGGTTAAGGCAAATAATCTCTCGAAATACAATAGATTTCTCTTATAGATAGGACTATAATAATTGGACTAATAAACTTGATTAAGAAGATGGCAATTACTAATCCTATAACTTTAAATCCTTTACCACAGATAGCTAGTCTATCTACAGTACCTTCTATCGATATTACTAGCTCTCAAGCAGTAAAGAATTTAGAAAAGCCAACCACATTAAATTTTTGGAGTGAAAGGATTACTGTTCCATATGAACTGATTTTAAATAAGACCAATGATATAAATTTATTCTGCAAAGAGATAAATGATTCTTTAGACAAGTTGTTAGAAAAGCTTAGAATGATAGATATAGAATCGTATTCTTGTTTATTACTAAGTTCATTTGAAGTTTCAGACTCAAATAAATTATTAAACAAAAACATTTCAGGTGTAACTGCTTTTCTTGACAAGACTTGTCAAAATATCTCTTTAAGTAAAGATGAAAATAAGTTTTTAACAAGTTTTCAAGATGATTTATTTTCTTTATCAGAGTTTGTAAACAAGTTCGATGAAATTGATGACAAAGCAATAAGTAAAGATTTAGTTAGACTTTTTCTTTTCCAATCAAAAGAATATGTTGATTGGTCTCTGGAAAAAATAAACGATTTAAAAATTGTTGAACGTTATATAGAATCTTTAAGGACACAAACTCAATATGCCCTTACAACAAAGATAAATAAAGGTTTTTCTACAGTTAATATTCCTGATAAAAAACCAAGAAAACAATATACTCCTACCCAAGAAGCTTTTGGTACTACAAAAAATAATACTTTGAATGCTATACCTGATGATCTAACAAATGAGCTTACGGTTATTGATTTTAATGACTCATATGGAAATAGAAGAACAATGGGTTCTATTGAAAAGGATTCAGGTATAAGAGAAGGTATGTATCTAACTCATATTGGATTAGTCATTAATGAATATGGAGATAATAAGAGTCAATTGGTGGATAGTAAGGTAGTGGCTTTAAAAGAGTTTAATGGGGATTTTAATGCTTTAGAAAAAAGAGGTAAAGATGAGATTGATGTAACAATTCCAGTTGATGCATCTAATTGTAAATCAAATAAATGTATTTCACTTCCTACACCATTAGGCTTTAAAGCAAGTGCTATAAGCTTTTTAGATAAAAAAAACACTCAAGTATCTAGTGAAGGAATAAGAATAGAGCAGGATTATTTTGGAATTACCAGACTGTATAATGTTCCTTCTCAAATTAAAACAGTAAAATATAGGCTAAACAAAACAGCTATAGAACCAATTGATAATATATTTGTAGATTGGACTAAGCCATTTTATTTTCCTAAGAGTGAGTCACCTATTGACAAAGAAATTGAAAATGTTAACTCACCCTTGATGAAAATAAATCTTTGTAGACAAAAATTTGAAAGCTTTGATCCGATTTATACAAAACTAAAAGAAATACAGCAAATTTATAAAGAAAGTCCAAACTATTTTCAATCACTTTATGATATGCGTTGTGGTCATTGTGTTCATCTAACAGATTTGCTTTCCAATGAATTAAGATTGGCAAAATTTCCTACACTTTCAGCGCATGGACTTACTTTAGAGGGTAAGTCATTTAGGTCTGATGTAGGACATAAACAAGCTATATGTTTTATAGATAATGAACCACATATTCTTGAAGCTACAAAATCACGAATGTGGGGAATAGAATTTGATAAGAAAAAAATGAAAGAGTCTGCACCCTTACTACTTAAGTTTATACAAGCAGGTTTATATTCAAAAATCGATTTAAGAAAAAGAACAGATGCATGGAGAATAGATGAGTATAAACTTCATTTTGAAAATGAGATGATAAAGGAACTAACAGATATAACAAATAATTGGGATGATTGGTTGAAGAACAATAATGTTAGTGAAATAATCCCTGCATTATCCAAACTTGAGAGTAGTGGAGGAACTTTAAGTGCTCACTTAGAAAGCCTTATAGAAAAAGGAAAGTATGATCATTCCATTTTTACACTACTTGAGAAGTGTAAGCCAGAAAAGTTTAAACAAGATTTTTTAGACTGGTTTAAAAGTCTACCTAAAAATAAATCAATAGTAGTTCAAGTCCAGCTCTTAAGTGAATTTCTTCTAATAAAAGAAAAATCTGGTAGATCTAATCTGATAGAAAAATTGATATTACCTTTGCTTGGTGTAAAGTATGTAGCAAGTAAAAAAGCCCTGGAGAAACTTCAAGAATATTTAATTCAAGACTTTTCACTTCTTGATGATAAAACTCTAGATTTATTACTTGAAACTACAAAAAAATTAAAACCTATAACCCTACCAGACAATGTAAAAGAGTATATTAAAAAATCTTGTAGATATGTAGACCTCCGTAGAATAAATCCTAAAATTATAGAGTTTTGCAAGCTCTATGGAGAAGAGGGTAAAACATATATAGAAAATATTCTAAAAGAAAAAGAAATAAGACTATCTGCGGCAGCAAAGAAAGCTGTAGAGAAAGAAGATATAAAACCACAAGCATCAGATAATATATTTAAAGCACCTGTCATTCAATTGATTTCCAAAGAACAGTTTGAAAGTATTTTAAACAGTAATTTAATTATTAAGTCCTTTGTACAACATAGTGGACTATCATGGAAAGAAAGTAAGGAAGCACCACTTTGGCAAGAGATTATTGAAAATACTGTAAGTAAATATTATGAGAATCATTTTAAGCTACACATAGGATTAGCTAAAGAGTTAGTCAAACAAAACATTCAAGAAGGTACAAGATATGGTTTTACAGTTATACATGACATGCTTATTAAAACCTCTTATGGCAAGAGTTTAAAGAGACTTAGTGAAGACTTAAGAAAATATTTCTCTGAAGATATAAATATTGACTCTACTAAACTAAAAGACATTTATGAGTATCATTTTGTCAAAACTAAGTATTATAAAGAGATTAAACATGAGTTGTCTAAACTAAAAGATGATGAATTAAGAGTTATATCTGCTATTATTGCAGATCCTATTTTGTTTTTAGATCTTAATAAGCTCTTATGTATAAAAGAAGCCTATAAGCCTGCACTAGAAATGGATTATGCTACTTATTTTCCAAGCGATGGGTGTAAACTAATTCCAAACATACTAATGCAAGACAATTCTTACTGGGGAAATATTTTAGCTCGTGAAATTATGCATGAGTCTGAAGGAGCAAGATTTAATATCTCTTATCTCTCAACGGTAGGAAATGAGTTTCAAGCTGCAAAAAAACTCAGTGAATCTTTAACTAGTAAAATGCGTACTAAGCAAGAACCACTTTTTGGAAAAGGTTATCTTAGATTTGCACATGGATTTGGTATATCAATGAAAACAGAATCTTATAGTGGAGATCCTCATAAAGTAGTTAGCTATACACCAGGTGAAGATACGCGCTATATAGACTGGAAGCTTTCAGCTAGACTAGAAAACAAGCTACTTATTCGTAAACGCATTGAATCAACAGAACGTCATCCTTATCATTACATAGTAGATTTAGAGTGGCTTAATGAAGGAGGCGGCATAGATGGATTGGCTGCAAATTTACGAGACTTAGTTTTTATACTTTATTCAGGGTTTCATGAAAAAAAATCTCAATACTTACATTTGTTTTATAGAGGAAACAAACTGACTACTGTTACTCCTGGTGATTTAATGAAGAGTTTAAATCAGGAAGTAATAAGAGATAATTTTGGAGAAAGAACCAGATGTGCTGATTTTATTTCTAACCTTCATTTCTTAGCCTTTAGTGCCTGTATAGTATCAGCCTATGAAGAACATGACTATAAATCACCTGATTCATTGGTTTTAAATACAGATGACAGTGTCCCCTGGATGCCAATTCCATCTAGAGGAACAGCATTAATATTTTGCAATTCAGATAAACTCCAGACCTCAGAACCATTATTTCAACACTGGATAAAAAGTAATATGGGGGTTCAGAAAGTAGTACTTAGGAAGTAAGAAGATGCTTAGTAGGGACTGGTTGCGACCAGTCCCTACAGCTACATTATTAAGTCTTTATAAACATTTCATTTATAAAGTATTGAAAGTCCTAGAATAAGAAATTAAAGTATATTATTCAAGTATAAATTTATGATGAACAGTTTAGGTGCAATTTCTGGATATTTAAGAAGTGCTTCTTTGCCCATAAGGACAAAGGAGGAACCATCACCAAAAGATCTAATAAAAAAACTTTATACAGAACATAATCTGGAACGTATTGGTGAAATAAGAGATGTTCAAGGATATCGTACTACTTTAAAAGAAGTTCTTCAAAGGATAGAAGAAAAGCCATTGGTAGGTTTTGCTTTAGATCAATTAGATAAATTCAATGACGATGATTTGCTAACATTGCTTTCTTATTTACCTTCTAATGCTATTGTTGATGAGCTTGGTCAAGATGCCTTGATATGGGCATGGGTAAAGTGTCCAGAGGATAATGAGATAAGAAAGTCATTTGCTAAAGGAATAGAAAACCATACTGATTTCAATATTAAAACTCTAAGAAAAGCTTATGTGGCTTCAAGAAGATTTTGTAATATTGATAACACTTCAACAGTTGTAAAAAATCACCAATTAATATCTGAATTAAGAAAAACTATTCAAGGAATATATCTACAAAAGATTTTAAAATCACATGCTAAACCTGGTGTTGTTCTATCAGATAAAAGAATGTCTGACTATAGTTTAGATACTCTACATACACAAGATATAAGTACTTCAGGTTGGGCAAAAGATTGGAGTGAAAAATCTCTTAATAGTAAACATTTTGATATTTTTTTAGACTCTCCAATCGGAATCAGTCTAATGTATAAAAAAGAACCAAATGCTTTAGTTGCTGTCCATTGTAGAGATAAAGAAACTTTATTCATAAATCAATTACAAGGTGTTAGACCAAATAAAACAAATGAAAAAGGAGAGTCAATTGATTCTTGGAAACTACACTCAAGGGGTTTAATGGTCTTAGAATGGGAGAAACTGCTTGTAACTATTTGTGAAGAGGTAGCAAAACAGTTTAATCTTAAAAGCATTGCAATTCAAGGTCAAAAAAACAATCATTGGATTCATGATAGTAAAAAAGCTTTAAAAAGATATGATGAAACAGCAAAACAATTGGGCTATGTAAAACAAGGGGATAAAAACTGGTACAAACATCTTAGTGTAAAAAAATGAACAGTCTAAGTGCAATTTCCGGATATTTAAGAAGCAGCCCCGTTGCTATAAAGCCAAATGGGGTCAATAGGGATACGATATTAGATGAAATAGTAAAAGTGCTTGAACCACTTCCAAAAATACACAACTATTTATCTGAGCATTATTTACAAGAGCTTGCTTTGATTATTAGAAGACCAGAGCTAAAACCAGGAGGAGTATTTATTGTCGGTGATGATTATGAGAGAGTTGAAGATTGTAAGCTTGAGAAATTAGAAAGAAATCTTTGTGAAATAGCTCTACCAGTACCTTTTGCAATTGAATTGACAAACTTTATTCCAAATCAAAGTGGTGTTTATATAGAACGAAAGTTTTTTACAGCAAAACCTATCCCCTCCAAGTTTCCAAACTCTTGTTTTAATAATTATTGGGGTATTACAAATAATTTTACAGAAAAACTTGAACTATCTGAAAATCTTATTAGTGATATAAACCCATATTGGTTAGAGTTTCTAAGACTTGAGTTTAGGCAGTTTTTTCAGAGAGAACACAATGCTCATATATTTGAAGAATTTGTAATGTACGTTGGTTCTACAGAAACCGATTTAAGAAATCTTTTAGCTGCTAGAAACATGAAAAACAAAGAGGGAGATTTAAAAAGAGCTGAAGCTTTAGGTATTCCAGAAGAAGTAGCTTATGAGTTTTGCTCCTTAACTATACCCGAACAAATAGAAGCTGCAAGAGCAGTTAGGGAAGCTACTGATCAAGGAATAATTCCCAGATATATATTAGATGGTATTTGGTGGTGGACAACACCTAATTGCATAAATAGAACAGATGAAATTAAAATAGCTAAAGAAGCATTTGACTTTTATAAGGAACTTGAAGAAGTGGCATCACCAGAACTGTTAAATTTTTTGCCTAAAGACTAATTTACTAATAAAAATCTGATATCCTATAAGTAATTTTAAATATTAGCTAAGGAGATATTTATGGATTTTTCCATTAGTAGAAGAAACCACTTTGGTATAAATTGGATTCACCATTGTTCACCTCAAGAGACGAATTTGGAGCTGAATAAATTTAAAAATAAGAAAATACAACTAACATTTACGCATAGGTATTCAGAAAAGAAAGTTACTCTAACTGATGTATTAGAAGATATAGATACGAGACTGTATTCCAGTGTAGATTTTCGAAATCAGTTTCACATAGTTACACTTAAATTAAAAGAAAAAGGAGAGCTGATTCTTTTAGATGGAGATGAAGTAGATATGTGTAGAAGACCGTCTAAAAATGCTCAAGGGTATATTAATTCAATTGCTACTCCTAAGTAGCATAAAATTGTACTTGCTTTCTTGCCATAAAGTAATGTTGAGATTATACTGTTTATATTATGACACAAACACTAACCAGACAAATAAATAAATCTTCCATGATCTCAAATTATGTTTTATCTGTGAATAAAGATTCTCTTCCAAAAGAAGTTATTCATGAGGTAAAAAGAAGAGTCTTAGATAGCCTTGCTTGTGCAGCTGGAGCCTATGACTCAAAGGTTGCAAAGATATTGCTTAAAGCCTGTTCCAAAGTAAAAGGAAAATATACAGCACCACTTTTTGGAAAAGGGAAAAATGTTTTTTATGAAGAGGCAGCTTTTGCAAACGGTGCATTGGTGCGTTACTTAGATTTTAACGATACTTACTTATCACTAGAACCTGCTCATCCATCGGATAATATTGCCCCACTCATTGCATGTGCTCAAGCATATGAAAAGACAGGACTTGATTTGATTTTAGCCATTGCAATTGCTTATGAAATTCAATGCCAACTTTGTGATGGTGCAAGCCTTAGAGCTAAAGGTATCGATCATGTAACATATGGTCCATTCTCTACGGTTAGTGGAGCTGCTTCTTTAATAGATTTGGACACTGAACAATTAGAAAATGCATTAAATATTTCTGGTGTTTGCAATATAGCTACAAGACAAACACGTGTTGGTGAAATGTCCATGTGGAAAGCCTGTGCATTTAGTAATGCTGCTCGCCAAGGGCTTTTTGCGGCACGCCTAGCAAGTGAAGGAATGACAGGACCTGCTCCTATATTTGAAGGAACACGTGGCTTTGAAACATTAGTTTCAGGTCCAATTGATTTAAAACTCCCGAGTTCTGGAGAGCCACCAAAAAAAATACTTGAAACTTATATAAAACCTTATCCAGTAGAATATCATGCACAAAGTGCTGTTAAGGCTGCAGTTGAGCTTCATAAAGAAGGTTTAAGACTTGAACAAATTCAGGATGTGGTAATTTATACACATGGTGCTTCCTATCAAATAATTGGTTCAGAACCTGAAAAGTGGAGACCTACATCAAAAGAAACGGCAGATCATAGTTTGCCTTACTGTACAGCTATTGCATTACGCGATGGGAACGTAACTGATGAAAGCTTTCATAAGAAAAACTATCGTGACTCACAAATGCTACGCTTTATGAAAAAAATAAAAGTCGTAGAAGATCCTAAATATACAAATGACTATCCAAGAAGCTTTGGGAATAGATTAGAAATAAATCTTATTAGTGGAAAGAAAATAGTAAAAGAAGTTTTACACCCATTAGGACACCCTAAAAATTCTATGAAAGATGAGGATATTTTTAACAAGTGGAGAACACTTGCAGAACCACACATGGGAAAAGACAAAATTGAAAGTCAAATAGAAACTGTAATGAAGCTGGATATTTTACAAGATTTATCGAGCCTTATGCCAGTATTTGATTAAAGTTGGGATTCAAAAGCATATGAAGTCTTTCCATCAACTTTTAAAAGAACAAAAAACAGTTGTTATACCAGGTGTGTTTAATGCAGCTTCTGCACTGATAGCAAAAGATGCAGGTATTCAAGCTCTTTATTTATCAGGGTCTGGTATTGCTACAGGATGTTTTGGTTTACCTGACCTTGGATTAACAACATTGCAGGATGTGGTAGAGGAAACAAGAAGGATTTCTAACATAGTAGCGTGCCATGGCATGCCACTACTAGTGGATGCCGATACCGGTTTTGGAGATGAAGCAGAGGCTGTCCGCCAGTTAGAAAAAGCTGGTGCTAGTGGCATACACTTAGAAGACCAAGTTTTTCCAAAACGTTGTGGACATAGACCAGGAAAAGAAGTGGTAAGTATTGATGAAATGGTTCAAAAAATAAAAAATGCTTGTAGTGCAAGAACTGACTCAAATTTCTTTATAATTGCTCGTGTAGATTCAAGAAATGTAAATGGCCTTGATGATGCATTGGATAGGGCTAAAAAATATCAGGATGCTGGGGCTGATGCCATCTTTGCTGAAGCATTAGAGAACAAGGACGAATATAAAAGATTTGTAAATGAGCTTAAAATACCTGTCTTAGCTAATATGACAGAGTTTGGAAAGACACCTTACATTTCAGTGTATGAATTTGAAAGTATAGGGGTAAGAATGGTTTTATTTCCGCTTACTGCATTTAGAAGGATGATGAAAGCAACAGAAGAGGTTTATAGAGTTATAAAGAAAGAAGGCACTCAAAAAGGGCTTTTAAATCATTTACAAACAAGAGAAGAGCTGTACAGACTACTTGATTATTATGAAAAAGAAAAACAAGTAACCCCCAATCATTGATAAAAAGAAGCACAAACTTGTTCTGCGCTATTATAAATATTGATAAAATCAAACAAATGCTTTATTATTTGGAAGATATAGGGTAAGGAGAACACAATGTCAACCATGTTACAAGAAAAATTTGCAAAGGGTTTAGAAGATGTAATTGCAGGTACTACTACAATATGTAGCATTAATCCTGAAAATGAAGCTCTTATTTATAGGGGTTATGGTGCAGTAGAGTTGTCTGAAAAGGCTATATTTGAAGAAGTAATACATCTTTTAATTGAAGGCAAGCTTCCCAAAAAAAGAGAATTGAAAAGAGTTTCAAGACTGCTTGTACAAGAAAGAAAGGTTTCAAAAGACCTTATTAAAGTTTTAAGAAAGATTCCATCAACTGCAAGTCCCATGGATGTTTTACGAACATCAGTTTCTTTTATGGGCACACTTGATGAAAATAGAGCTTTTACAATTGAAGAAACAAAACAAATAGCATATTCAATAATTGCCAAGTTACCACTTGCTCTTATGTCCTGGTATCACTTATCAAGGAATAAAGAGGTTCCTAAAGTTAATAAGAAACTTACATTTGGTGGACGATTTTTACAACTAGTTACAAATAAAGAGCCAGAAGCTTTTGAAGAGCGGGTTATAAATGCAAGTTTAATTTTATATGCAGAGCATGAGCTTAATGCTTCTACTTTCTGTGCAAGAGTAACAGCATCCACACTATCTGATATTTATTCAGCAATAACAAGTGGAATTGGTACTCTAAAAGGTTCTCTTCATGGTGGTGCTAATGAAGCTGCAATGGAATTAATATTAAAGTTTTCAAGCCCTGATGATGCAGAACGTGGAATCATGGATATGCTAAATAGAAAAGAAAAAATAATGGGTTTTGGACACAGAGTTTATAAGAAAAAGGATGGTAGATCTGATGTTATGAAAAAACACTCTCTACAGTTAGCAGAAAAGCTAGGACAGAAAAAACTTTTTGACATAGCAGAAAAAATTGAACATATAGTAAAAGAAAAGAAGGGATTATTCCCAAATGCAGACTTTTATTCTGCCGTTGCTTACTACCTGCTCAATATTCCTATTCCTTTATACACACCTATTTTTGTTCTAAGTAGAACAGCAGGTTGGTCAGCACACATCATAGAACAGCTTTCAGACAATAGATTAATCAGACCAAGAGCTATTTATGAAGGTCCTCCACAAAGAGATGTACCAGCAATAGAGAGAAGATGATTGAGTTACAAAACAAAATCACTAAATGCACCAAATGTCCTCGCTTAGTTAAATACATAAATGAAATTAAGGAAAAATATCCAAGCTACTGGTGTAAGCCAGTTCCAAGCTTTGGAGATATAAATGCAGAGATTTTAATTTTAGGGCTTGCGCCAGGACGATTTGGATCAAATAGGACTGGGAGAATGTTTACAGGTGATTCCTCTGGAAACTTTATGTATAAAGTACTTTATGATGTCGGGCTTTGCAATAAGCCTGAGTCTATAGATATCAATGATGGTTTAAAATTAAAAAATTGTTATATAACTGCTATGGGGCGCTGTGCACCACCTCAAAACAAGCCTACTCCAAAAGAGCTTGACAACTGTTTTCCATATTTAATAGAAGAATTAAAGTTGCTAAGAAATTTAAAAATAGTAGTTGCTCTTGGAAAAATTGCATTTGATGGATATTTAAAATGGTTATTTAATGTATACAAAATAAAAAATTATAATAAAAACTATTTTAAGTTTTCCCATGGCGCTATTTACAATTCAAAAGATTTGCCACACATTTTAATATCCAGTTATCATCCAAGCAGGCAAAACACTCAAACAGGAAGACTAACTGAAAAGATGTTTAAGGACGTGTTTGAGAAGGCGGTTGACATGTCCTCTATTTTCGACGATAATGGAGTGCATGCAATACATAGCAAGACTACTAGAAAAAGAGATAGAGCGAGAAATAAAAAGAGGGAAAAGTATTTTACTTCTTGGCCCAAGGCAAACAGGAAAAACAACTCTTATTAAACACTTTGGGAATGACTTATTTCTTTCACTTATAAGGCCTGATGTAAGACAACGCTATGAAAAAAATCCAGAGCTTCTTTATTCTGAGATTGAAGCTCTATCTATTGAACAAAAAAAGACAAATCCTTTAATTGTCATTGATGAAGTACAAAAAGTACCAGAGATACTTGATGTAGTTCAAGATATTATTGACAATAAAAAAGCAAGTTTTATACTAACAGGATCATCAGCAAGAAAACTAAGAAGAGGACAAAATGTAAATCTGCTTCCTGGAAGAGTAATTGCATCTAGACTTGATCCTTTAGTGCTTAATGAATTAGATTCATATAATCTAAATGAGTTGATAATGTACGGTTCTTTACCAGGGATACTGTTAGTCAAAGATGCATATGAAAAAGAAAAGGAACTAGAATCCTATATTACGACTTACTTAGAAGAAGAAATAAGAGCAGAAGCTATTGTTAGAAATTTAGGACCTTTTGCTAGATTTATAGAGTTGGCTGCTTCTGAATCAGGCAATATTATTAACCTAAGAAAATTATCTCAAGAAATTGGTGTTTCTCATACTACAATTGCTTCTTATTATCAAATACTTGAAGATTGTTTAATTATTGAAAAGATTACTCCCATTACTAAAAGTAAAACAAGAAAGAAATTAACTAAGTCACAAAAGTATTTGTTTTTTGATTTAGGGGTAAGAAGGGTTGCAGCAAGAGAAGGAATAAAACAACCAAGAGAGATGCTTGGAAAATTATTTGAGCAGTTTATTGGTCTTGAGCTTATAAGATATTCAAGACTTTCACATAAAAGGTCAAGAGTCTTTTTTTGGCGTGACCCTGATGGACCTGAGGTAGATTGGGTTTTAGATATTGAAAATACTTATATTCCCATAGAAATAAAATGGACTGACTCACCAACAAAATCAGACATTAAGCATTTAAAAGTTTTTTTATCAGAATACAATAATACAAAACTCGGTTACTTGGTTTGTCAAACACCAAGAAAACTTAAACTTGATGAAAATATTTTTGCTATCCCATGGCAGGAAATTAATAAATTGTTTGTCTAGTACAATCAGTTATCATCCAAGCAGGCAAAACACTCAAACAGGAAGACTAACTGAAAAGATGTTTAGAAAGGTGTTTGAGGGAGATAGTTTATGGATTTTATAATCCCGATCTAGCTACTGTAAATCCACAATATTTAGTAGTAGCACCATTTACAGTAGGATCATTATAAATACTCACTACTCTACAGGCACCACCACCATTAGTACTACCACCACATACTTGTGCATAACTTGAACAAACACTTGTAGGTCCATAAATTGCTAAAGCATCTTGCATAACCTGAATTGTACTTTTAAGAATTGATGTTGAGATATCTGGATTACCTGCAACCTCAGCAGCAGCAGGGTTCTCTACCCATCCACAGTTTGAAATTACTGCAAAGCTTGGAGTTGGAACAGGGTAATGGAGCGTATAGAACTCAGGATGATAAAAGATAGATAACCATTGCCCAAAATTTAAATTCTTATAGATAGATCCTAGCATCTTCTCTAATAGAGTCATTCTATTTGGTGTTATAATAGAACACTGGTTCACAAGGAGCACCATTTGGGGCAGTACCTTTACATTCATAAGAATTTCCAACATCTTCGAAATGACATCTGTTAACAACAGCATCATCTGCAGGATCTACTGCTATAGGAACACATAGACACTCAATTCCATCACAGATATTATTATCATCTGCACACTTAATTGGTACTACACCATTATTAATATCACCAACATCACACTCTTCACCATTTAATGGTTCAACTATACCGTTTCCACAAAACCCTGCTGCTGGAATATTTTCACACTGACAAGTGTCTCCTATAGACTGACAAGCTTGACCCTCTGGGCAATCTGCATCAAAACATGCCGGAAAAGCAGTTTGATCACAAGGCATACTAGCTACACATAAACAATTGCCACCATCATTTGGATCTAATTGGCAAGTCTCACCAGCATTAGGACAATCTCCATCACAAGCTGGTGCAGTAGCATTGCATGGTGTAATGGGTGTTGGTGTTGGTGATACTTCTGGAGTTGGTGTTGGAGTTGGTGTCGGTGTTGGACTTGCTGTTGGAGTTGGAGTTGGTGTCGGTGTTGGTGATACTTCTGGAGTTGGAGTTGGAGTTGGTGTCGGTGTTGGAGTTGGTGTCGGTGTTGGAGTTGGTGATACTTCTGGAGTTGGAGTTGGAGTTGGTGTCGGTGTTGGAGTTGGTGTCGGTGTTGGACTTGGTGAAGATACTGGTTGACAAGTTAAAGTATCTTCATCACATACTTCAACATTTGGTACACAATCAGGGGAAGCAACCCAGCTACAATTATTACCTTCACTCTGAGTACATATTTCAACCTGCTCAGGAGTATGATTACATCTTTTAACACCGATATCTTGTTCATCACATGTACATGCTGGTATACAACATGATATAGTCCCACCTCTAGGATGTGGAAATGATTGAGGTATATCTCCATCATTACAAGGAGAAGGATAACCCTGATCAACTAACTCACTACAAAGTACATCACCACAAAAACATGATGATCCCCCTAGCTTACAAATTTTCATCCCCTCACAAGTATCATTTGAACTAGAGCATTTTAGGGCATCACCAGCAGGAACAACGTCTGCACAAGGAACAGGAGATGGAGATCCTGTAGGATCTCCAGTAGTAATAACTAGTTTTGCAGCTTTTGCCTGACAATCGTTATAAGTATCTTGTGCTATTGTTAAATTGTTTAATTGTGTGATGCAACTGATACAGATAGCCTTTTGGATAAAAGTCAAAGTTACTATCAATGACAGTATTATTAAATATACAATTTTTTTCCCCTTAATCATAATTACCTACACTAATTCTTTAAACTAACATCAAAATTGTTAAAAAAAGGGGGGCAACTATGCTACCCCCATTTTTTAATTAAACTAGTACTAGATTGTTTAAGGAGGAGGGCAATCTGCTACTACATTTACACACACATTATTTCCATTAACTGCGCCACACCATTTGCAATTACCAATAATGCAATCTTGTGCATTATTATGAGAACTGCATCCTGTTGCAGTTACATATGGTAAACAGTGAAGATACAGCACAAGTTAGACTAAGATTATCAACGCATGTCTTTAAGTTATCTTGAGCAGTAGTTAGAGCTCCTGCTGCTCCATCACAGTCTGTCACTGCACTATATGCTTTTTGAGAAGCACATAAAATACAAGCTACTAGTACTGGGAGTAGTAAAAGACAAAATATTTTCTTCATAACATACTTCCTTTCATTAAAACTTTTTCCCTAAGGGTTAGACCCTACATGGCCATATCCCAGGGTTTAAAAAAAACTAAACATTAGCAGGGATAATATCCTCTTAATAACTTATAGGGATAGCACTGAAGTAGAAAGTGGTAGTAGGTTAAAACTTGTTTAACACTATCCTATGGCAAGTTTACAAGAAATATGTGAGCCGGTATTATATGTACCTTACTACCATTTATATCTGGTAACCGTTTAAACTTTTCACCATCTAGGTGTACCTGAAATGCATATGGAATTTTAACCTTATTAAGAAGATAATTTAAATTAGAATCAATATCCTGTTCTGATTCTTTCACTTCAACTGCTAACCATGGCTGATTATTTTTTAAGACTATAAAGTCAACTTCACGTCCTCTTATATCTCTATAGTATCTTAGTTCTGATTTCTCCCCATAAACATCTGTTATCCAGTGACACAAACGAAGTAGGTGGGTAGCAATCAAATTTTCAAATCTTGCAGAACGTTTTTCAACAAAACTCCAGTCCCAAAAATAAAGCTTACTCTCTTTTTTTACAGCTTTTATTTTTTTTGCCCCTAATGGAAGAACTTTAAAACAAACATAGTTTTTTTCAAAAATATCAATCCAGTTTTTTACAGTCCTGAAATTTACCTCTAGATCTTCACGCAAGCTATTTATGGAAAGAATAGAACCAACTGTAAATGGTAGATGCTCATATAAAGTTTCCATTTTATCCAGATCAAAAACTCTTTCTAGATCACGTATATCTTCTCTTATTAATCTTGTACTATATGTGAGATGCCATCTTAATGATTCTTGTTTTGAACCTGAACAAAAAGGTTCTGGGAACCCACCAAACTCTAAAAGATCTTGAAGTATATTCTTAGCTTGTTTAAAATTTGTCTCTTGTTCAAGCTCAGGAATTTTATTTATTTCATTGACATCAAGATTTAATATCTCAGAGATGGTAAATGGGTGTAAACGGTGGAAGAAATACCTTCCTTGTAATGAATCCCCACCCCTACTATAAATGTCTAGTTTTGCGCTACCACTTACTAAAATTTTATGCTTGTTTTTATGTAGATCAAAAGTACCTTTTAACCAGTTTCTCCAACTTTTATATTTGTGAATCTCATCAAAAACCCAAAGTTTGGCTTTTAGGTCAAGTTCATTGTATTTTATAAGTTTTCTATGCCCATCAATATCCCAATTATAATATGATCCTTTTGTTTCCTTGAGCAGTCTTTCAGCAAGAGTGGTTTTACCACACTGCCTAGGCCCAGCAAGAAGAACCATTTTCTTTTCTAAATCCTTCTTGATTACACTTTCCACTCTTCTTGTAATTGTAGTATTTTGTATCATAGTATAAATCACACCGTTGTAATTTATACTATACCACAAATAATTACATTAAAAACCATATAATAAATAACCTTCTATCTGTCTATTGTTACTATTCCATGGCAGGAAGCTAATAAGTTGTTTTTTAGTACTATAGTGCCAATATCTTCTTCTTTGCTTCTTGAGCTTCCGGATATATAGGATCAGTAGGTTTTACATTCCCAAGAACTTCAAAAGCAGCTTTACTGCCTATTTCACCAAGCCCAAATGCTGCTAGTTTTCTTACCCCGATATCATCACTATCTACAATTACACGATATATAAAAGTAAGATTTGCGCTTAAGTCATTTCTTTCTATTAGTGTATTTATAGCCCATTTACGAGCTACAGGATGATAAATCTCATCACTAATGAACCCATGTAAGTCCTTGTTTGACTTACTGTTTACTAATGCTCTTATACAAAGACCAGCTTGATTTTTTACATTTTTATCTAGTCTTTGACTTAGATAAATTTCACTTAAAAGATTTGTTAACTCAAATTCACTATATGTTGTTAGAGCCTCTTGTATAAAAAGCTCTTTTTCTTCATTCAACAACCTTTCAGAAATCCCAGGAATTGGTATAGAAAAATTATGTAGCTCATCTAGAATATCAAGTGGATGTTCTACTTCTGTTTTAGTTTCAACTTTGTTTTTAGTTTGTGGTGTTGTACCAAAGAAATATCTTACGATTTTTCCTATATTTAACATAAAATACCTTTTCTAATTAATATTAATTTAGCATATTTTTACTAACATATCCATTGTGTAAATTAGCTATTACCTATGAAATTGAGTTAATAAGCTATTGACAGAGGATTTTAAATCATTATCCTGTTCAGCATCATGGAGTTCTTTTAAGCATGTTTGAATTAATTTCTTTCCAATTTTTGTATCTTTAGTAGCAAGTGAACCTAGGGCTTCTAGCAGTTTAGTTTTAACTTCTTTATTTTCATTTGGATTATTTAATAGTTCAAAAAATAGTTTAAGTGCACTATCTTCTTTTAATTTTACTAATGCATCGATAGCTTCAAGTCTTACTTTGTGTGCATCTTTGTCTTTTATATCTTTCAAACATTTAGTTAAAAGCTTAACTACATCTTTTTTCTTTTCTTCATGTTCAGTATTAGCACCTGCAGTAGTTTGATTGTTTAAAGGTCTTATAAGGTTAGCTAAATCAGTCACACTTACTATATCGTGCAGTACATCAATAGCTGCTTCTCTGACTTGTTTTGATGGGTCATTCAAACATTCTATTAGTACATCTTTTGCATCTTTCTTATTTGTGTAGGTGTTTATGTCTTTTATAACCTTTACCCTGTGTTCAGCTTTAAAGTCTTTATTTCTTAATTCTGTAATTAGTTCTTGTATTGGTTTTTGAGATTTGTTTTCCAAGCTTTTAGTTACACTGTAAATCCCTTGTGAAAAATAATAACCAATAGCCGTCGCTGCTAAGCCTACTAAACCTAAAAAACCACCAAAAAGCCCACCACTATTGTTTTTTCCACCTAAAAATGCAAGTATTCCACCAACTGCACTAGCTACAAAACCACCTAATGTTAAATAGGATGTTTGTTGAATAGCATTTGGTTTTTCTTTTTCCTTCCACTCTAACAAATCTCTGACGGTAGCTTCTCGGCCATTTGGCTTGGTAAAACCAAGCGGCAAATTATATTTTTGTACTATGTCTGTAATTCTAGGTGCTTGCATATAATTTTTCTTAAATATGATCTTAATTATTTTCGTGTTATGTATTTCGATTTTAAGGCATTGAGATTAAGAAAATCAGGTTAAGATAACGATTAAATTTAAATTTTAGATTTATTTAATCTTTACATACCATAAAATTCTCTAAAAGAGACGATAAAAAGAACATAGACTAATTAAGAAGGATTTTGATCAAGGAGAAAAACATGGAAGCAAATGAAACTAACAAAGATACTAAAAACACAAATAATGAACCTGGTTTTGCAGTACAAATAGGTGAAACACTTCAAGGAGCAATCATCAGTGTTTTAGATGGTTCAAGCACAATTTTTAGATCAGTTCTTGGAACATTTAAAGACTCTGCAGTTTTTGCAATTCGCTCTACAAAAGAAGTTTCAAATGAGTTTGGTAGTGCTGTTACAGACTCTATAAAAAAAACTATTGGTGAAACAAAAGAGATTTCAATTGAAAGTACTAAAGTGGGTTTTGGTTTTGTAAATGAGATTGGGAAAAATTTAAAATCAAGTACACTTGGAACAATAGAAGGAACACATGAAGTAAGTACAAAGGCTGCAAATACTTTTGGAAGAACAATTGTAGATTTGAGTCAGTGCGCTTATGATACAGGTGCAAAAATTGGAAATATTGCAAAATCAACTGCACTAAATACCATACGTGGCACAAGTGAGATAAGCGAAGAACTCTTTGGAAAAATTAAGTCTGGTGTGGGTGGAGTTATAAATCTTGAAAATTTACGATTTAGAAAAAAGAAAGTCGTCAATGCGCAAACAATAGATATAGAAAAAAATTAAATATTATTTAAACAACGAATAGATTTATTCGCAAACTCCATCTTCTATACAGGTACCTGCATTCTCATGATCTGGAGGGGCACATGTAAGTTTTTTACATTCACCTGCCTCATTGGTATAGGTTGGGCAACAGCTACCTAATCCATCACCACAAGGCTCACCTTCACTTGAACAAGCCTGACAAAAACCAGATAATGGAATTAACCCTACAATAATAGATATTGTAATTGGGAGTAGAAACTTGCTTACAAAATTGTGCATTTTATTTAAAACCTCTTTATTATTCTCTTTTGGAGCTACACTAGCCTTATACCCCTGATTTGTAAGATCTATATGTGGCTATCATCACACTTTATTAAAACCTATTAAAATCCACTGAACTATCTAGACTGTAGGATTGAAGGGGTAGCCCTTCTAGAGAGGTGTAGCAATAGCTTTCATAGACTTGCATCCAATCAACAAGTTACGCTACTATAAACATAGCTCTTAGTTTTTTGACTTAATTTTTTGTCCTACAAGCTAAAAGTTAAGGGAGTTCAGTATTATTAGTAGCTAAGTATATCGATGCATTGTACGGGTGGGTTTCAACCCACTCTTATCGTGATCGAAAACGGATGCTATTATTCGCGAGCACCCACCTGGAATTTTCTGGGCAAACAATTCATCAAAGAATTAAGGGCTAGAGGGCGTATCCTATACGCCCTTATTTTTTTATCTTGATGGTTAATCATTCCTTAATTACATTCAATATTCCTCTTCTAATCTTTACCAAGAGTGGGAATAACCAAAGCAGGTCGTGGAAACTAAGCGTGAGGTAAATAAAATGCAAAAATATATCTTGCCACTTGCATTAGCATTTTTTATGATTACAGGTGTTATTACTTTGGCCACAAGCCATAGCTGTGCTTGTAGTCCCTGTCATTGTAGCCCTTGTAACTGCAAATAATAAAAACACTTAGCCTATGGCTTTTATTGTTTATTTAATTTTATTAATTTCCCTATTAAGTAGCCACTCTAGGGTCTATGCTTGTAATTGTGCTAAAGCTAACTTGCCAACACAAAACAATCAAGAAACTAATAGTCAAAACAATAATGCTCCTAATTTTCTTTGTCAAATGCCCCCTCAAAAAAATATTATTGTAAATCAACCTGTACAAAAAAATAATATCGACACTAAAAACAATTCTTGCTGTGGAGACTGTAAATCTACTTATTCTAATTCAACATGTAATGGCAAATAATTTTTTTCTTAATTCTTTTAATAGCAGTTATAATTTTAAATTGAATACTATTATGAAAAGTAAAATATTAATTGGTTTAGTTATTACTTTAGCTTTAGCTCTATTTGTAGAAACAGCTTATTTGCTTGAATTGAAGCTTCAACATAAAAATACTTTGGACAATAATCTCCAAGCATATCACCCACAAAATCTTTTTAAATTCCATTCTGGATATTTAGACCCACTTGAAGAGTTTAATAAAATTCAAGGTGCAATAAACAAATCATTGAACTTATCTAATGATACAGGATTCAAAGAATATAAAAATAACTATATTTTAAGACTTACAAGTCCAGATATTGAAAAAGATAAAATCAGTATTGAGGTAGATGGGAATTCTCTTGTAGTATCCGGTGAGCATAATATTCAAAATGAAGAAAAGAATAAAAATGGATTTTATAAAAAAGAGCAAAGCTTTGGATCATTCAGAAAAATGATATCTCTACCACAGGATGCAAACACTGATAAGCTTTCAACAAGATATGAAGACGGTACCCTGGTCATCACTATACCAAAACTTAAGGCAGTGGTTGGGCGAGACCAATCTCTACAGTTATAGATGGATTATAAATCTATGAAGTCATTTAGAGAATGTATAACAATCAACACTAAAAAAAGAAGAGAGTACATAAACATTACTTCTCAGGTAGAAGATATACTAAAGAAATCTGGAATAAAAGAAGGGCTTGTACTTGTAAACCCTATGCATATTACAGCTAGTTGTTTTATAAATGATGATGAGCAAGGATTAATTCAGGATTTTGATGAGTTTCTTGAAAAGATTGCACCATATGATGTTGAAAAATACAGACATCATAGAACTGGAGAAGATAATGGAGATGCACATTTAAAAAGGCAAATATTTGGCAGGGAAGTAGTAGTTGCAGTTACAGATGGAAAATTAGACTTTGGTACATGGGAGCAAATCTTTTATGGTGAGTTTGATGGTAAAAGAAATAAAAGAATATTAGTTAAAATTATTGGGGAGTAGATTGTCTATCATGTCTCTCTATGGCATAACAGTATCAAAGTTTTCAGCAAATAAGCTATAATACCTACATGATCACCGCTATCATAATCCCAGCTCGTTTTGAAAGTACTAGGTTTCCAGGAAAACCATTAGCTTTAATCTCTGGAAAACCTATGATTGAATGGGTTGTCAATGCAGCTTTGAAATCAAAGCTTGCAAACAAAATTATTGTAGCTACTGAAGATGAAAGAATTTTAAATTTTGTAAAAGAAAGTTTAAAGGTAGATGCCTGCATGACTTCAAGAGATCATAAGTGTGGAACAGATAGAATTACAGAAGTAGTAAAAAAATACTCTGAGATTGAATACATAGTGAACCTTCAAGGTGATGAACCATTGATGCCACCTGAATATATTGATAAAGTTATTGAACTCTTAATATCAAATCAAGCTCAAATGTCTAGTTTAGTTGCACCTTTGACGGAGCTTGATGATTTAACAAATCCAAATATTGTAAAAACAGTTATGGACAAAGACAACTTTGCTCTTTATTTCTCAAGGTCTCAGATACCATTTAACAGGGACAATAGAAATGACATAAAGTATTTTCGTCATATTGGAATTTATGGTTATACAAGAGAAGCTATTTTAAAGTTTAGTCTTTTACCACCCTCATCACTTGAGGTTGCTGAACAGCTTGAGCAATTACGTGTTCTAGAAAGTGGAATTAAAATAAAACTTGGCATTGTTAAAAGAGCTTATCCTGCTATTGATAGACCAAGTGATGTAAATGAAGTAGAGAAAATTTTAGTGTCTTCCTGTTCTTAATTCTGTCTATCGTATTGACCAACATTTAAGATCCATAAATAATTTCGTGAATCTTCAATACATTTAATTTAAACTTTAAGATTTGTTTTAGATTTTCTGTTGATTAAGAAAACTAAAATCTGTTATCTTAAGCAGTAGAATTTAGAAATTTATTTAAGAAGGAGATTATATCAATGCAAACAAGAAGATCATTTATAGTTAATGGACTAGTTAATTTAGCAGCATTTGGAGTAGGTGGAAGTTTAGTTATAGCTGGTAAAGAAAAAGCACAAGAATTAGTGACAGATTACAATCAAGAGAACTCACCTCCCCCCCAAGAAAACACTAATAAAACAAATACAAAAGCCCTTGAAAAATCACAAAAGAGACAAGAAGAAAATCTTAGGGTTGTACCAAAAGAATATACTGATGAAGCTGGACTTCCTTCTATTACTGTTAATCATGCTATTGATTTTGGTGTTGGTGGAATATTAGGAGTAGCCGTTAAAAAAGTAATTGGAAAAAGTTTAACCCTAAGACAAACAAATAAAGAACTTTCATCTACCGTAAAAAGACTTCAACAGTTAGAAGAAAATGATCTACCTGGTATTGAGTGGACATTAAAAGAATTTGTTAGAAAAGAAGGTGTTAGATTTGAAGCCAATGAAAATGCTAATCAAGTCCAGTCAATTTTAGACTTATTGGATTCTATTTCAACACATGTTAATGCTCATAAACAAGCTGCTCAACCTTTTCTTGAAGAATTACAAAAACTAAGAACAGCAATGTCACAACCATTTGTAGAACAATTGAAAGATGGTGCTGCTATAGATGCTGCTACAAAAGATGCTACAGTTCAAACTTTAAGAGGTAAGAAGTTGACTGAGTATTTAGAAACTACTGTAGTTAATGCATTAGAAAATTCTGGAGATGGTGAGAAGATAGGAAAAAATATAGTTAATTCTCTCACCAAAAAAGATCTTGTAACTGATGAAGGTGTTAATGCTTTAAGACAAACAACAACTGATGCTCTTAAGAGTAAAGCATTTACTGATGCACTAACCAATACGGCTAGCAATGCAGTATCTGAGTATGATACAGGAAGCAAGTTAATAGATGCTTTAATGGAAAAATTAAAAACCAGCTTATCTGATGATGCTTCAAGTTTGCTTGCTTTAAGAAATGCATTTAATATTGCTCTACAAAGCACTGAGTTCTCTGAACAATTAGGTAAAGATCTAGAAAACTATTTTGATAATAATACGATAGCAGAAGACTTCCTAAGTCCTTTATTGGAAAAGTTTAAGAATCGTGAAATAAAAGATGATGACCCTAGCTTACTTGCATTAGGCACTGCTTTTAACAATGCTCTAGGTAGTGATGAAACAGCTGAAAAATTGGGTGGAGATATAAGTACCTATTTGGGTGAAAATGATATTACAGGAGATCGATTAAGTGCTCTGGGAGAAAGATTTGCTAACAGTGAAATAAAAGATGATGATCCTAGCTTACTTGCTCTAGGCACTGCATTTAACAATGCTCTGGAAAGTGATACTGTCTCTGAAGAGTTAGGTAAGGATGTAGATAAATATTTAAGTGACAATAGTGTAGGTGGAGACTTATTAGATACTTTAGTAGAAAAACTAAAGAGCGGTAAAATAGAAGACAATGATCCAGGCTTAGTTACTTTGAAAGCAGCTTTTAACACTGCTTTAGATAATGATAGTACATCTGAAAAATTAGGTGAAGATATTGATAGCTATTTAAGCGACAATAATACAGGTGGAGACTTGTTAGAAGCTCTAGTAGAAAAACTAAAGAGTGGCGCAATAGAAAATAATGATCCAGGTTTGGTTGCTTTAAAAACGGCATTGAATAATGCTTTAGGAAGTGATGGAGTCTCTGAAAAGTTAGATGAACAAATCGTTGAAGCTGTCGGTGACTCTGATTTAGCCGAAACTTTTATAGAAAAGTTAAAATCACGGTTGACAGCATAAAGAAACAGCAAGATTAATTCTTTATTTTTTTTCAACTGACATATTATAAAGATCTATTGCTTTGGTAATTAAATCTTTTACTTCTTGTGGAACACCTTTTTTAAATTCAATATCAACAGGGTTGTCATGACCGTTGTGTAGTGTTTCTAAAATATCCTTTGTCAATGTCAGAGCATCCCCAGTCTGTACACAAGCAGTCCATTCATTTGGAATAGAGTCTTTTGAATCTTGATATGAGGCATAGAATTTTTTACCATCAAAATCTCTGCCTATTTCTATAAACTCTCTTGTCGGTGGTAGTGTAGCCCTCCAATAGTTCATAAGGGTTCTATGTATGATGGAAGCAAGATTTTGAGGAAGATTAGGTTTAGGATCATAAATTCTTATTGGTATGTCTGATATTTTTAATTCACTAATAAATTTTCTAAGAAACTCTATTGGTTTTCCTGTGATTTCTTTATAAGGCTTGTTAAGATTTTCAACTCTAGAAAAAGAAGCTTTAACTAGTTTTTTATTGGTAGGATCTAGTCCTATACTTACCATAGCTATTGTGCTCATATGTTAAACCTCTAATTGCTATACTTAGCTTAAGTGTAGAACAATAACTTAAAATAAGCATGAAAGGTAATTACTCACGGACCCCATAACGTAATGCCACTAAGCCTATGTTGGTTAATGAAGCGAGGTTTGTCCCAAACCGAGCGGTCTATGCAAATGTGGCTCTGAGGAGCAACGTCACCGCAAGAGCCACCGGAGTAAAAACTATAAAAGTATTGTAAGGAGTGGGTGTAAGTATATGATATATTTATTATAAAGAAATGAAGAAAAAGCTAAATAAAAATAGAGTTGAGTCAGATCCAAATGTATTCCATGGAAAAGCTTGTATAAAAGGAACAAGAATACCTGTTTATTTGGTTTTACAAATGTTAGCAGGTGGCCAATCCAAAAAGCAAATACTAAAAGAATATCCTCAACTAAAAGAAATTGATATAAATGCTGCAATTGAGTATGGTGCAAAACTAGCTGCTTAAAATGCAAGAACTTTCTAAAACATATAATCCAAAAGAAGTAGAAGAAAAATGGCTAAATACCTGGCTTAGTGAAAAGATTTATAAATCAAAAATAGATCCAAATAAAGAAAGCTTTTCCATTGCTCTTCCACCACCAAATGTAACTGGCAGCCTTCATATGGGACATGCATTTGGAGATACTATTCAGGATGTCCTAATTCGATATCACCAAATGAATGGAAAAAATGTTTTATGGCAGGGTGGTACAGATCATGCTGGTATTGGTACACAGGTGGTAGTTGAAAAAGAACTTTCAAAAGTTGAAAAGAAAAGAAAGCATGACATAGGTAGAGAAGAGTTTTTAAAGCGGATCTGGATATGGAAAGAAAAACATGGAAATGAAATTATAAATCAGATGAAAAAACTTGGGTGTCATTTAGACTATGACAGACTTGTTTTTACTATGGATGAAAATTATTCACAGGCTATTACAAAAGTCTTTGTGTCACTTTATAATAAAGGCTTAATCTATCGTGGAAAAAGAATAGTTAACTGGTGTCCTAAATGCCTCACCAGTCTTAGTGATCTTGAAGTAGAAACTGATCATGCAAAAGGTAAGATTTATCATATTTTGTATCCATTTGACTTTAATGATATTGCAAAAGGTGGAATTACTGTTGCTACAACACGTCCAGAGACTTTGTTTGGTGATATAGCTGTCTGTGTGAATCCGAATGACGGTAGATATAAAAAACTTGTTGGACAAAAAGTATTTCTACCATTTATAAATAAACAAATACCCATTATTTCTGATGAGATTATAGAAATGGATTTTGGAACTGGTGCTTTAAAAGTCACTCCAGCACATGATTCTGTAGACTATGAAATATTTGATAGAAACAAAGACACCATTAAAAAATATGGGACTCATTTTTATCCTTATCCTGAAATCATAACTCAGGATGGAAAAATCCAGGATAAAGAAAACATTGGTATTCCAGAAGATATAAAAGGACAAGAACGTTTTAAAGCAAGAGAAATTACAGTACAAAAACTAGAAGAACTGGGTCTGTTAAAACAAGTAGTGGAATATGACCAGCCTCAGTCAAAACATGATCGCTGTGGAACTATAATAGAACCATATCTTTCAGAGCAATGGTATGTGAGAATGAAACCATTAGCAGAGCCTGCTATGAAGGTAGTTGAAGAAGAAAGGATAAAATTTACACCTCATCGATATACTGATCATTATTTGAATTGGCTAAGAAATATAAAAGATTGGTGTATTAGTAGGCAGCTTTGGTGGGGACATCAAATACCTGTCTGGTACTGTAAAGAACACAGTCATGTAACTGTTAATGAGACTGTTCCTGATTCTTGTAAAGAATGTGCAAGCAAAAATTTAATTCAAGATCCTGATGTCTTAGATACTTGGTTTAGCTCTGCATTATGGCCTTTTGTAACTTTAGGATGGCCTAATCAAACCGAGCATTTAAAAGCTTTTTATCCTACTAGCATCTTAGCAACTGCAAGAGAAATAATTAATCTTTGGGTATCAAGAATGGTATTTATGGGATTAGAATTTGCAGGGAATATTCCATTTCAAGAAGTTTTAATTCATCCTGTTATTCAAACCCCTGATGGAAAAAGAATGTCAAAGTCTAAAGGAAATGCAATTGATCCTCTTGAAATGATAGAAAAGTATGGTGCTGATGCAAATCGCTTTTGGTATTTTAGTGTTGGAGTGACTGGAAATCAGGATGTTCGTTTCCCAGGTAGAAAAGATAAGGATGGGAAGTGGGAATCAGATACACTTGAACAGTATAAAAGATTTGCAAACAAGCTTTGGAATGCTACAAGATTTGTGCTTCAAAACCTTGAAGCAGAAAAAAAATATGACATTGATTTAACAAAAATAAAAAAAGAACAGTTAACCATTGCAGATTTGTGGATTTTAAATAGTTACCATGAG
Organism: Candidatus Melainabacteria bacterium; assembly: GCA_023250155.1. Taxonomy (GTDB): domain Bacteria; phylum Cyanobacteriota; class Vampirovibrionia; order 2-02-FULL-35-15; family 2-02-FULL-35-15; genus JAHFBD01. Next base: position 109,375 of record JAHFBG010000003.1, on the reverse strand, counting down.
TTGCTTTTATTTATTCAAAATGATTTTGCTGATAAAAAATATAATTTCACTGAAATATCAAAACAAATTTATAAGTTTGTCTGGGATGGCTTTTGTGACTGGTATATAGAAATCTCAAAGAAACAATTAGATGATCCAAAACTAAAACTTCAAACTCAAGTTATTTTATTGTATATAGTAGAAGGCATTATACGTGTCCTTCATCCCATAATGCCCTTTATTACGGAGGAGATAAATCTAGCTGTCAGCTGTCAGCTGTCAGCTGTCAGCTCTAAATTTATTTGCTTTGCAACATATCCTAAACCAGACTTAGCTTTCATAAACAAAGAAGCTGATAAAAGCTTTAGTTATATCATTGATATTACTCGTGAAATAAGAAATTTAAGACAGACTTTAAGTATTCCGTGGACAAAGGAACTGGAAATCAGACTATTTACAAACAATAACTTTGAAAAAAATACATTGATTAGTTTTGTTTCATATATTGAATACCTAACTAAGTCCAAAGTTTCTGTATTAAGCCATTTTGAACCTGTTAAACCATCTAGTGGTGCTTTAGTCAATGAAACAAGAATTCTTATTCCATTATCTGGTTTAGTTGATATTGACAAGATGGTTATGAACTTTAATAAGAAAAAAGCTCAGTTTGAAAAGGACTTAAATGCTCAGAATTTAAAACTTAGCAATACAAGCTTTATTAATAATGCTGCTCAGGATAAAATTGATGAGGTTAAGAAAAATATAATTGAATTAGAGAATCAGATAAAAACAATTAATGAACAAATTGAACTATTAGGAGAATGTAATAGTACCCCCGCATAGTTACCCATCATGAAAAAAAAACGTGTATCAGTACTAGGCTCTACAGGTTCTATAGGAAAACAAACTTTAGATGTTTTAAGTGCATTTAAAAATGACTTTGAGGTTATAGGATTAGCAGCTGGTGGAAATGCACCACTATTAGCAGAGCAAATAAAAGAACACAATCCTCGTTTTGTTTCTGTAAAAGATGTAGCTTTAGCACAAGAGTTAAAATCAATTTTAAAAGATCCAGTTTTAGAAATATATTGGGGTGATGTTGGTTTAGAATTTATTTCATCATGCCAATGTGATATTGTTGTAAACAGTCTTGTAGGTTCACTGGGCTTAAAACCTACTATAGAAGCACTAAGTCATGGGAAAAGAGTAGCTTTTGCAAATAAAGAAACTTTAGTAATTGCAGGTGGATTAATTCAAGATTTGATTCTAAAACATAGAGGTGAAGTTATTCCACTTGACAGTGAGCATGTCGCTATTCATCAGTGTTTAGGAAAATCAAAAAAAGAACAAGTTAAAAGAATTATACTAACTGCATCAGGTGGACCTTTTAGAACCTGGAGTTTAAAAGAAATCCAAGCTGCTACAAAAGAACAAGCTTTAAAACATCCTACCTGGGTAATGGGACAAAAAATTACGGTTGACTCTGCTACTCTCATGAATAAGGGATTAGAAATTATAGAAGCCATGAGTTTGTTTGGTTTTAGTGAAAAACAAATAGATGTCTTTATTCATCCTCAAAGCATTATGCATAGTGCAGTTGAGTTCGTAGATGGAAATATAATGGCACAGTTGGGCGCTACAGACATGAAGCTTCCTATTCAGTACTCTCTCTTTTACCCACATCGTAAAGAATTGCCATTTAATTTATTTTGTGATTTATTGACGGTTGGAAAGCTTGAGTTTGAAGCACCTGATTATGTAAGGTTTCCATGCTTAAAGCTAGCTTATGAAGTAGCTTCTAAAGGAGATAGTTATCCTATAGTTTTAAATGCAGCAAATGAAATAGCTGTGGATTTATTTTTAAAAGACAAAATCTCATTTAGCGATATTTATAAAACAATAGCTTCTGCTATAGAGACACACAATTCTTCTAAGCCAACCTCGCTTGATGAAATCCTTGAAATAGATAAAGAAACCAGATTAAGAATCAATTCCCCCCTTGTATCTTTATAAGAATAATGTCAAACAAAAAATTAATTGTTGGTTTAGGAAATCCAGGTACTGAGTATGACAATACACGCCATAATATTGGATTTAGCATCTTAGATGCTTTTGGTGAGAAGTATAAGATTGTTGGTAAGCAAGACAATGATCTTTTATCTTGGTATGGAAAAGATACAATTACATTGTCTGATAGTAAGGCATATGATGTAGTTCTTGTATGGCCTACTACATATATGAACCATTCTGGAGAAGCGGTACAGAAAGTAACAAATTGGTTTAAATTTGAATCGAAGGATTTAATAGTAGTTCATGATGAAGTTGCATTGAATCTTGGAAAAATAAGAATTGGTTTTAACAATGGTTCAGCAGGACATCATGGTATTGAATCAATCATTCAGTGTTTAGGTGGAAACCAGGAGTTTACGAGAGTTAGAGTTGGAGTAGGTCCAGATCCTGGTGGAGACCTAAGAAAAGACTATGTTTTACAAAAGTTCTCTAAAAACGAGTCTAATTTAGTTCAAAGAGTAGTTGAAGTTTCAATACAAGCTCTTGAAACACTCATGACTTCTAGTGTAGACTTTGCAATGAACACATTTAATGGAGTAGAAATTACGTGAAACAATATCAACCGTTATATTTAAAATATAGGCCACAAAAGCTACTTGAAGTAATAGGTCAGGAAGTAGTTACTAAAACCCTAACTAATGCCATTACTTATGACAAAATTGTTCATGCTTATTTGTTTTGTGGTCCAAGAGGAACAGGAAAAACATCTACAGCAAGAATTTTAGCTAAATCATTGAACTGTCAAAGTGGTATAACAATAGATCCTTGTAACAAGTGTATAAGCTGTGAATCAATAACCAAAGGTAATTCACTTGATGTTATAGAGATAGATGCTGCAAGTCATAGAAAAGTAGAAGATGCTGAAAATCTTATAAACAGAGTTAGTTTGGGTACTTATGGATCAAGATTTAAAATTTATATAATTGATGAAGTTCACATGCTTACGGATCATGCCTTTAATGCTTTATTAAAGACACTTGAAGAGCCACCCAAAAATGTAATATTTATTTTGGCTACTACTGAAGAATACAAAGTTATACCTACTATTATAAGCAGATGTCAAAAACTTGATTTTAAATCGGTTTCACAAGAAGAGATTGAAACACGAATTCAAGGAATTGCATCTTGTGAAAAAATAAACATTGATAATACTATTACAAAATTTATATCGAAAAGAGCCAATGGTTGCTTAAGAGATGCTGTATCTCTTCTTGATCAAATAAGCGTTTTGCAGTCAGATGATAAATCAATAAATTCAGAAGAAGTGTTTCAGCTTTTTGGTACTATTGATAGGAGAGTTCTGTTTAAGTTAGCTAATGCTATTTTAACTTTTAATATTAAAGAAGCAGTTGATTTGGCAGAAAACTTAGTAAAAAGTGGAAAAGATATTGAAGAATCTTTGAAGGGAATTATTGAATTATTTATAGATCTTGGCAAAGCTAAAATCAATACAAACTTCAGGGAAAGTTTATCAAAAGAATTATCTGATGATCTAAATGCTTTAAATTCAATAGACATAGCCCATATAGTAAAGATTATTGACAGGCTTAAGGATTCACAGTCTAAATTACGTTTTGCACTTAGTCAGGAGTTGCAGTTTATTGTAGAGGTTATGAGTATTGTAGATAGAGACTTTTTGATTTCACTTACAGAGTTGAAAGAAAAGATTGAAAGATTAGAACAAGGTCAGCAGTCAGCAATCAGCAATCAGCAACCAATAACCAGTAGTCAGTCACAAGCCAAAGATCCTAAAGTATCAACTCTTAACTCTCAATTCTCAATTCTCAATTCTCCCGCTCACGAAGTGAGTGAGGCTCGCCCTGCTGGGCAGCAATCCCCCATTGTCAATTCTCAATTGTCAATTTCAAATCCTGACCTAAACTCCCTCTGGACTCAGATAGTAAGTCTAATTGAAAGCAATCCAACAAAAACATTATTAAATCAGTCTGAGAGCTATGTCATAAGTCTTTCTAAAGATCTCTTAGAGTTAGGAATAGCGAAAGATACTTTCTTGCAAAGACTTGAAAAAGATTCTAAGAAAAAAGAAATGATTTTACAAGCCACTAAAACTGTTAGTGGGATTGAGCCTGCAAATATTCGATTTAGGATCTTGGCTAGAGCTAAGGAGCCAAATGAGGTTGAAGGTAATATTACTCAAGCAAGTCTTCAACAAAAAGATCCTCCTAGCTTAAATTTAGTTACTAGTAACATCTCTCAAAAAAACAATGACCCTAGTGATAATGATTTCACTAAGGCCATTAAGGATTTGCTTGGTGCTAAAAAGATCGATTAGATTTCTAATACTAATCTTCTTCAGGTACTAGCAGTATTTCTGTATCATCAAATGCACCATTTTTACAACTGATTTCAACGGTAACGCTTTCAGTATCACCACTGTCAATAATATCTCTAGCTGCTGACAGAGGTACTCTAACTAAAAGAGTTTGTTTGGTTCTTCCTGGCCCAAGAATAAACCTTGCTGGTTTAATTTTTACTAAGTCAGAGTCAGATGCTGAAACACTGCATTTGCTCAATGCAGTAAAATCAGCTGCTTTAACTTTTAGTTTTCCAGCATTTAATATGCCTGATTGAATTGTAATTTGTTCACTACCAGATATTGTTATAGAAGGATCATCTGCTTCATCTGTAGGAGATGATCCTGGTTTTGGAGGTGTGGTTGGGCTAGGACTTGGTGATGGACTTGGTTTTGGAGATGGACTTGGAGATGGGGATGGAGATGGGCTTGGAGATGGAGATGGACTTGCTGCAGGTAAAGGGTTTGATGATGTAAGATTGATAGTAGATGTTAAGTCTTTTGTAATATCGACACCACCAGCTTTTTCTATTTTAGAAATAGTTATTCCTGGAGTAGAACTGACTGTACCAGGCTTCAACATTCCTGTAATGGTAACTTTTCCATCAGTAACTGTACCACTCCAGACTACGCTGATAGTACCTGTTCCTTGGTTTACATCTGTGAGCAACTGAGTAGCTCCAGTTCCTTTAAAGGAAACACCTGTATCTAGTTGAGCTGAGTTTAAAGGTGCAACATCGACTTTTATATTTAATGCAGTTGTAGAGTTTAATCCACTACCACTTAGCGTTATTGTATAGCTATCTAAAAATCCTTGTGGTGTGGAAGTATTTTCTGCATTTGCTGGGTGATTATAAAAATTTAAACCCAAACAAAATATTGCAATTAGTGTTGTCGTAAACAATTTAATCTTGATCATTTTTTTCTCCTGTTTTTCCTCTTTTTTAAAACTAAATCTAATTTTTTTTGGTCTAAGCTTTATATTCTACTGACGATTAATTTTTCCTTAGGGTTAACAAACAAAATATATATTTTCTTACAAAAATCTTTTCTGACTGTTGGGGATATCACAATTTTTTTTATAAAATATAGCTATTCAAAATAATAATCAAATTATTTAATTAAGATAACAGCCCAAGCACAAATAGAATTTTTTTGTCCTATTGAATCTTGTTCTTCATTGGTTTTTGCTTTTATGTTGATTTGATCATAATTTATTTTTAAAACATCAGAGATTTTTTTTCTCATTTCATGTATGTATGGAAATAATTTTGGTTCTTCAAGTACAATCGTAGAGTCAATATTATTTATTTGAAATCCTTTATCAGTAATTGTTCTATTAGTGATGAGTAGTAAATCAAGACTGCTTGAATCCTTCCACTTTTCATCATTGCAAGGGAAATGTAATCCTATATCACCAAGGCCACAAGCGCCAAGCATGGCATCAATAATTGCATGGATAAGAACATCAGCATCGCTATGACCAAGGAGCCCCTTAGAATATGGAATTTCAATCCCACCAATTATTAATTTTTTGTTAGGTACAAGCTTATGTATGTCGTAACCATGTCCAATCCTCATCTTATAGTAGAAGATAGCATGTCAAACTTCTATATAGTTAACAATCTTATTTAACTTTAATCAAATTTTAACCTAATACGTTGATAATTTAATTAAAAGGGGTAAATAATAAGTATCATGAGAACTTCAGGACATATTGTAGTATCAGCATCAGTTGCTATTTTTACATATGCTACTTTTGGCGAGTTAGCACCTGCAATCACTAGCTTTTTAGTCGGTACCTTAATTGATCTAGATCACATCATTGATTATATATATGCTCATGGAAAAAAATGGGATTGGAAAAAAGTTAATGGTGCTCATCATGAAAAGATAAGTGGAAAGCTATATGTACCTTTGCATTCATATGAGTTGTTGCTTTTATTTTTTCTTCTAACATTAAATCCAGACTTAACTCCTTGGAGAGTAGGTATTACTTTGTCAGTATTGGCACATTTTTTATGTGATCAATTTTGTAATCCAGGTAGAAAATTCTCAACTTACTTTTTAATACATAGAATAATTCATAAGTTTGATACTAAAAAAGTTTTGAAAGAGCCTATTAAAAAGGCTTTAGCAAGATAGTTTATTCTTTTCTTTTTCCAGTAATTGAATAGTTTACAAGATCACCAATTTTTGCAGCATGATCTGCTGCTCTTTCAAAGCTTTGGGCCACAAAAAACAATTTTGATAAACTGTCTATTTTGTCTTCTGAGGAAATTTTAATTAAACTTATAATTTTTTTAACGGTTTGTCTATAAAGCTCATCCATTTCATCATCAAGTTTAGATACTTCATTTGTTTTGCCTTCAAGGATTTGTGAATATGCTGAAATAGATTGAGAGAGCATATTTAAACCTAAAGTAGTCATTTTAATAATTTCTTGTGGAACCTCAATCTCAGATAAGCTAAATTTCTCTAGATATCTAGCAGTTTTTTTAAAGTGATCACCTATTCTTTCTAAATTGTCAGTAACTTGAATTGATGTAATTATTTGTCTGAAGTCCTTTGCTACTGGTTGTTGGAGTACTATAAGTTCATCACCAAAATCATGTACTTGCCATCTGACTTTGTCTATTTCTTTATCTTTATTTTTTATCTTGGTAAATAACTCTGGTACCTCATGTTTTTGTAAGTACTCAAGTAATAGTTCACCATTCATTTTTACTTCATTCGCCAAGTTTAAAACCAAGCCATGAAGCTTAAGAAGTTCATCTTGAAATGTAAGTCTTGCTGTTTGATTCATGAATATATTGTACAACAAAATAAAGATTTCAGCTTTGGGCCCTAAGCTCTGAGTTCTGTTTGACTTTGCTAACTGGAATCCCAATACCAACATGGCTTAGTCCGAAAAGCTTTAGTTTTTCAGGATCATATAGATTTCTACCGTCAAATATAACCTTGTCTTTCAATTCTGAAGCTAGTCTTTCGAAATTTGGATTTCTAAACTGTAGCCATTCTGTACAAACTATAAGAGCATTGGTTCCTTTAACAGAATCCATTTCACTTGTTGCATAGTAAATGTTGTTAGCGAACTTTGAGTCAGCAAAACACTTCTTAGTATTTTTTAAAGCTATAGGATCATAAAGTCTTAATTTTACATTTAACTTTAATAAACCTTCTATTACTCTTAGTGCTGGTGATTCTCTAACATCATCAGTACCAGCTTTGAAGCTGGTGCCCCAGATAGCAATGGTTTTATTCTTTATATCTTCTTTATCAAACCAGCTAGATATTTTACTTATGAACCAATTTGATTGTCTGTCATTGGATTCAAGAACTGCTCTTGGTATTAATGCATTAATTGATTTCTCTTTACACAGATGATTGACAGCTTGAACATCTTTAGGTAAGCATGATCCACCATAACCTATTGATGGGTAAAGAAATTGAGCTCCTATTCTTGGGTCGCTAATTATTCCTTCTCTAACACGTCTAATATCTGCACCAATCACATCACAGATCATTGCAATTTCATTAATAAAAGAAACTTTAAGAGCAAGCATTAGATTGCTGGCATATTTTACAGTTTCTGCAGAAACTGGATCCATGACAAGAATGGGATGCCCATTTCTGGTTAAGTGTATGTAGAGCTCTTTCATTATTTCAGAAACTTTAATATTGTCTGTACCGATAACAATTCTATCGGGTTTCATAAAGTCCTGAACTGCAGTGCCCTCCTTAAGAAACTCCGGATTGGAAACTATATCAAAATCAGTTTTTAGTTTTTTAGTTAAGTACTTTTTGATTTCAGCATTAGTACCGATAGGAACAGTGGACTTAACTACAAATACTTTATGACTTTTAATGAATGGTATAAGTGAGTCTATTGATTTATACACGGCACTTAAATCGGGAGTTCCATTATCATCAGAAGGTGTACCGACTGCTAAAAATATAAGCAAAGCCTTATCAAGATTTTCATCTAGAGAGTTTGAAAAATTTAATCTGCCTTCAATATTATTTTTAGAAACAAGCTCTCTGAGTCCAGGTTCATATATGGGCATTTGTCCTTCTTTAAGAAGATGTATTCTGTTTGAATCAATATCTATCCCTGTTACATCATGTCCCAATTCAGCTAGACATGCAGCTGTTACTAGTCCTACATAACCAAGACCCATGACTACTATGTTCATTGGCAACTCCTTGCTTTCACCGTTCTCTAATTATCTCTTACTTTCTACAGTAGCAACATTAATCTTAAAGCCTGCTGCAGAAGCATCATTATAAAACATTTTTACAGTATCAAGTGACAATTCAGTTAGGTCTTTGCCTACCCCTGACAATTTTTTTAATATGTCATTTGTTACTGTGATAATGTGGCATTCAGTTTCAATAGCTTGAAATATATTTAAAAGCTCACGAGAACTAGCCCAAAGCAAATCTGTTTTCTTTAAGGGTTTTAATATTTGAGCACACTCTTTCATGATAGGCATTGGATCTCTTCCTGTGTCTGCAATTCTTCCAGCAAACACTGATACGATGCTGTAGACATTAGGGTTTAATGCTTCTTTTACTTGGCGAACTTGATCAACTGTTAATATAGCAGTTACATTTAAGGATAGTCCACTAGCTGATAATTTTTTTACAAGAGGTATTGAGGATTGTTGCTTTGTATTTGTTATAGGGATTTTCACATTTACGTTTTGTCCCCAGGAGGCTATTTTTTGTGCTTGTCTTTCCATTTCATCAAATTCATCTGAAAAAACTTCAAAGGAGATTGGCATGTCAGGAACATGTTTTAAGACCTCTTTTGCAAAAGATTCATAATCAGTGACTCCACCCTTTCTCATTAAGGTTGGGTTAGTGGTAAAACCTTTTACTACACCATTTTTATATTGTTCCATTATTGTTTTTAGTTCTGCACCATCTGCAAATATTTTTATGTTTAAATCTTTAATGCTTGGCATACTGACTCTCCTTTTTTATGATTTCTACAGCTTCCTCTAGGCTATGAACTTTAAACTCTGGATTACTTTGGCCTGCTCTGTGAGCTGATTCTTTTAAGCTTATCATAATTGTTCTTATTTCTACAGACTGACCGCAAAAAATGTCTACATCACTATCTCCCACCATCCATGAATGTGACAAGTCTATATTATACTTTGTGCATGCCTGTTTCAAAGATAAATTCCCAGGCTTTCTACAGGCACAAACCATTGTGTATTCTGGAACTATACCTTTTGGATGGTGATAACAATAATAGTATTCTGTAAATAATATATTATTTACAGTTAAAATACTATGTAGTTTACTATGAACTTGTAATAAATTTTGAAAACTTGTTTTCCCTTTTGCATAGTCGGGCTGATTTGAAACAAGAAATAATTTGTATTTTAAGTTAAGCAATTCCTTCAATGATTCAACTACACCAGGAAATAACTTTAAATCCTCTTCTTTGTGTGGGGCCTCGTATTCATTGGTCTTAGGATTCAACACAGGATGGTTTATAACCCCATCCCTATCTAAGAATATTGCCTTGTCTAGCATCTTATGTCTTATTTCTTACTCAAAGCAGGCTTGGATTGACTTTCCCACTTCATTTCATTGAGTTGAATCTCTGGGTGTGAAACCAGTAAGTGCCATACTACTGCTTGAAATTCTTCTGCATGTGGTGTTATTGTTTCTGGATTCATTACTGGAATTAAAATACAACAGTCTGCAACTTCTTTGGTATAACCACCATCGCGACTTACTACTCCAATAATTTTTGCACCTACTTCTTTAGCTAATTTAAGTGCCATAACAATATTTACACTGATATTTTTTTCTACGTTTCCCCCACCTACAGAGAAGATTAATACAACGTCATTTGAGTTAAAATTACTTGTTCTAAGCCAATTTTTGAATACAGAATCCCAGCCGTCATCATTAATACGGGCTGTAAGCTCAGAAACATTGTCAGTGGGTGCATATGTCTCTATCTTTGCAATTTTTCTAAAATCATTAACTGCATGTGTGGCATTTCCTGCACTACCACCTACACCAAGTATAAATAAGCGACCTCTATTTTCACGAACTTTTTTTAATATCCCAACTGCATTTTTAATCATATTTTTATCGAGCATCTGAGCAATTTTTGATGTTTGCTCTAAATAACTTGTTATATAATCCATGAATTTCTCCTTACTAGTTTCTTCTTTTTTCTAGTATATTATATTCCCTTAACTTTCACTTAATATCTATGTGTAATATATAAGTTATAGTTCATTACCATGAAGTAGAGGCAATACATTTAAAATTAGGAGAATATATTTGATGGGTTAAATTCAAGATAAAAAAATTCAACATTAGAATTTTTTTATAATGTGCCTATCTCTAATAAAAAAAAGAGCTTTAAGCAAAATTACTAATTTACACTAGTTGAAATTACCAATGTGAACTAATATTCTTAGTTACACCTTAATAGTTTTAGAATAATATACCTGTAATTAAATACTGGTAACTAAAACAAAAGGTGTAGATATGGATATTTTAGATGTACAAAATGAAGAAACCCAAAATGCTGAAGTTGAAAGCAGCATTATTGATACAAGTTTTGTAGAAAGACTAACTGAGTTACCGATTACTAACAGAGAAAAACAAGTTTTACTAAATCTAGCAAAAGGATTAACCAATAAGCAAATTTCAGAAGTTATGAAACTAAGTATTTCTACTATAAGAAATCATGTTGCTAACATTTTTATAAAGCTAAGGATTTCAAACAGATCGCAAGCCACAGCAATAGCTATTTATAGCGGTTTAGTAAAACCAAGTGATTTTGATGAATAGTAAATTTGTACTAATTTAGTACAAATTTCATGGAGATTGATTTTTCTTAGTGCTGTCTTAATGGTTCATGACTAATATAGGGATATCGCTAAATGCTAAGTAATCATAAATAAAGGGGGCCGCAATATGGATACTATAAATTTACAAGAACATGCTGAGGTTATTGCTGAACAGGACAGCTTAATAAGCCTTGGTTTTGTAAATAGAATAACGGAACTTCCTATAACAAATAGAGAAAGAGAAGTTTTAAAAGAGCTTGCTAAAGGCAAAACCAATAAACAAATTTCACAAGTATTACTGTTAAGCCCATCTACAGTAAGAAATCATATATCAAGCATTTTTTTAAAACTAAAACTTGCAAATAGATCCCAAGCTACTGCAGTTGCCATTTACAATGGATTATTGACAACTCAAGATTTTGATAAATAGAAAATAGAGATTAGAAGATAGAATAGAAAATCGATTGTGTCATTGCGACCCCCACGCTTCACTCGGGGCAGGTTCCGCAATCTCCAAAACGTTATTAGATTGCCACGCTCGCCTCGTCTCCGATAAGTCGGAGCGGGTCGGCTCTTTCAGAACCTTCTCGCAATGACATGCAATGGCAGGTGCTTCTATTTTCTTTTTTTTAACTCTTTATTTTCTGTTCTTATACAATTGTAAAAGAAAATTTACTTAAGCATAAAACCTTAGTAATTTCTTAAAACTAATCTCCTAGGATATTTAACATGCATTTATAACTACTCAGATTAAAATGCTGATAGTAAGAATGCATTACAAGGAATAGGAGAGAGGATTAGAGTTATGAATTTAAAAGATAGAGGTCTTATAGATACTGAGTTCGTGAATAGGTTGAATGGTATACCTATAATTGAACTATCACTAACGACAAGGGAAAGAGAGATAATGATTTTATTGGCGCAAGGACAAACCAATAAAGAAATTTCATATGCATTAGCTTTACGTCCTGCCACAGTAAGAAACCATATTTCAAGTATATTTGCTAAGCTCAAGATTTCCAATAGATCTCAAGCTACTGCAATAGCGATATATGCAGGATTATTAAATATAAATTCATCAGACAAAGAATTAAAAACTGCATAATAATATTTATGTTATTATAATCAGGTGTCAAAAGATGAAATTAAATTTGGTACAGATGGGTGGCGTGGAGTAATAGCTAGAGACTTTACGTTTGAAAATATAAACCTTGTTTCACTTGCTACTGCTGAACAGTTTTTAGAAGATTTAAAGCTAAATAAAAACCTGAAGAATTTAGTATTTGTTGGATATGATAGAAGATTCTTAGGAAAAGAGTTTGCTGAACGTGTAAGCAGTATTTTGTCTCATAAAGGTTTAAATGTAAGTCTTTATAATCAAGATGTTCCTACGCCAATGGTTTCATTTGATGTGAAAAAAAATAATGCTATTGGTGGCATAGTTATTACAGCAAGCCATAATCCTCCTGAGTTTTCAGGCTTTAAGATTAAGCAGTCAAGTGGTTGTTCAGCACAAAAAGAATATACAGATAAGATTGAAAAGAGATTAGCTGATTTAAGTTCTACTTCTCTATATGATAAATCTGAAATAAGTATTATCAACCCTTCTTGTGACTATTCAGACTTTATAAAAAAGACTATCGATCTTGAAAAATTAAAAACCATAAGTGAAACAGTTATTATTGATTCAATGTATGGAACAGGTGGAAATTATGTTGAAAAGTTTTTATCGGGTGGAAAATTAAACCCAAGCACTATAAGAGCCAATATTGATGTGACTTTTGGTGGGATTAATCCTGAACCCATGATGCCACAGCTATTACCTTTAACACAAGAAGTAGTTAAAAATAAAGCACTGATTGGTTTAGCTACAGATGGTGATGCAGATAGGGTTGGTGCTGTAGATGAAAATGGTGAGTATATTAATACTCATAAAATACTAGCCATATTACTTCATTATCTTGTAGAAAAGAAAAATCTATCAGGTGGTGTTGTCGTGACTTTTTCTCAAAGTGTTCTTGTAAAAACAATGGCTAAGAAATACGGACTAAAAATATATGAAGTGCCGATAGGATTTAAACATATTGCAGATCTTATGATAAAAGAAGATATTTTAATCGGTGGAGAAGAAGCTAATGGTATAGGCTGTAAACTTCACTATATACCTGAAAGAGATGGTATTTTTAACTCTTTATTATTGCTTGAAGCAGTTAATTCTTTTGGATTAAAGCCAAGTAAGTTGATTGAAAAACTGCATAATGAATTTGGTGCATTTTACTATGATAGAGTTGATGTTCATATACCAAGCAGCCAGGTAGGAAAAGAGTTTGTAGAACATATAAAAAGAAACCCACCAAAAGATATCGATGGTAAAAAAGTAAAAGATGTTCAAACTCTAGATGGTACAAAACTCGTTTTTGAGGATGAGAGCTGGCTTTTATTTAGAGCATCTGGTACTGAACCATTGCTTAGAATCTACTCAGAATGTAGAAATAAAAAAGATGTAGAGAGTATGCTTAAAAGCGGGGAGTCACTTTTTCAAAGCTTAAGCAAAGCTCACTGTTAGATTAAGTCCTTATTGAACTTCAAACACTACACTAATAGGTTTTTCACCAGCATTACCACCTGTTTTTGTAGATTTTACCGTTTTATTAATTCTAGTTCCAATTGTATCTAATGAAGCTTGTGAGGCTAGCTCGTTAGCGTCATCAAGTACTTGTTGTCCTTGTTTTGAAAAGTTATATCCAAATAGAGCTTTTGTGGGTGTGCCACACTTAACCACAACCCATGTAGAACCATCTTTTATTGCACTAATAACATGTCCTAAAGCTACTTGACTGGAGGCACTCTTAGCACCATTATTTCTTATCACATCAAGATCTATGTAGGCTATACCATTTTCTGTGTCAAATTTAATTGAGGATGCTGACTTCTTCTCTGCAATGGGTGAAGTTCTTTGTAAAGATACTTCAGTAATATCACTTGTACTCATATTTTTTCTCCTTAATATTCTAATTTCTATATTGATAGTACAAAAATTAAGACAATTAGGCCAATAGGAAAAATAAAGAAAATCTTAAGCTTTAGATAAATTTATTTTAATATATTTTCTTAATCCACTTTAAATACTATGAAGTTATGTTTTGACTTTGTATAACCATCTCTTTGTTCTTCTACGATTTCAAAATCTCTAGTAACCCTGTATTTCATGGAGTTAAAAATATTTTCATTCATTGTTTCATCATCGTCAGGTTCACGATCTTTATCTGAACCTAGATCTACTTCTATAGTAATACCTCGATTTAAGAACTCTATAATGATTGGAACAACAACTTCCTCACAACCACTGAGGTTTTGACCTCTTGTATCTATAGTGATTTCATTAGTCTTGCAATTTTTTGAAATGTCAAAAGGATTTTGATATTCATTAGCTTCTCCAAGAAAATTTTTAAGTTTTATTTCTACAAGCTTACCTTTATTTAATGAATCTAAAATCTTGTTAACGGTGTCTTCTAAGTCACCTGATACTAATTGGACTTCATCTAAAACGATTTCCTCTTTATAATTTTTACCACTCAAGTCTAGATCAGAAACAATAATAGGAGAAATAAAACTATTGCCTACTGGATAACTTGCAAATAACGTGTTAGATTCCACATTCTTGGATAATGGAGATATGCTTGCAGTGCCATCTTTTATTGAAGCTGGATCTGTTGATTCAGATAGTTTTTTTAAAGCGTTTTCATCTATAGGAATATTTGTTGAACTGTCGATATAGATAGGGTCTGTCTGAAATAAAGGATCATTATTTGCAAAATAAAGCTGTTTGCTATTATTGTCTATTCCTGGTGAAATTGTTGCTACTAGCTTAAGTTCATCAGGGTTATTCTTTTCTTTCTTTTCTTCTTCTTCTTGTATCTTCTTTATGATCACAAAAACATATTCATTGTTTTGTTTGTCACTAGGTATACTTTTTATAATTGTTTCAGCTTGGATTGGAATATCGTCTTGTAAAGAAAGCTTTTCAAGCCATTCTTCAGAGGTTAACTCATTTGCAATGAACTTAGCACCGTTACTATTTTTTCCACAATTAAGTTCAACAATTCTAGTTCCTAAAAGAGCTGCTGCAATTATGTCAGAGAAAAAATCATCATTGTATATAATTTCTGGTTTCTTTAAAGTGATAGTTGCTACTTTGTCAGTTTGTGAAAAATCATAATAATCTTTTTGAGAGTCAAGTAAATCTTTTCTGATGAAAGGAGTCTTAGCTACTTGATTAATATGCATATTTCTTAACCTTAGGTGAATTAGTTCTTATTGTATCAAATACTTAGGTGTTTTTTAGATTATCCCAGTCAAAGGGATTATCATTAAAACCATAAGGATGGAGCGTAACAAAAGTATGTTTTCTACCCCCAATATGCCTTTCTTGTAAGTCTATTTCTTCAGCTAATTTCCCAAGATCTGAATAAATAGGATTAGTATTCAATCGTTCTTGTAAATCCTCAGAACAACAGTTTCCCCAGTCTACAACTACAGTATTCTTCTCTCTTAAAAAAGAACTTGCTAAATTAGCCACTAAAACACAAAAATCAAATTCTTCACGGTCGTTGGTATTAATAATTATTTCATTGTGTGTTGAACCTTTTTCAATTAATATTCCAACTGATTCAGTATCAGGCCAAGAACTGTGTAAATATTCAACAGTAGCACCACTCTTAATTAGTTCTTTTGTATGTGAAACATCACAACGATCATAATCATCAATTATTTTTTTAAAGTAACTTTCAAACTTACTGTTGTACAAAACGGTTTCTTTATCAAGGATAGAACTATCATAATCCTTATCTTTTAAGTGGATGTTTTTCCAATAATCAGCAGGATCATAATCATCCTCTCTTAAATAATTACCTTTCGAGTAATAAGCAGGATTATAATGATCATGTACTTGTTCTTGAGGTTCTTTCAGGTTTTCTTTTGGAAGTGGTTCTAAGATTACAAAAACATGAACCTTTCCCCAGCTAAGCAGCTTTTCCCTAACTCTTCTTTCATCTATGCCATAACTAAATAGATAACCATCTTGTTTAAATATTTTATTTAATGTGTCTGGTGATAGTAGTTCACTAGAGATAAAGCCACTAGCTTGATTTTTCACTCCACAATCTACTTCTACTGTTTTCCCACTTAATAAAGTGCCTGCAACTATATCTGCAATAAAATCATCAGCATAGACAACTTCAGGCTTGTTTAAAACAATTAAAACCTTATTGTTCTTTTGAAGAATGGAATAAGCATTCTCCTTAGTAGCTTTACTGGGTTCATTTCCACAATCTAACTGGTTAAGGTTTAAATCCTGAGGCTTAATTTTCATATGGTTTAAACACTATTTTACTAAGTGTTTCTAGGCCCTTCTGGAGGATGCCTAAAAGAGCGCTTTGGATGGAGATATGCACTAGTATTGTCTTTCCTATTTCCACCCTCAGAATATGAAACTGGAGGATGAGATACGCTAGATTCTAAATATCTTTTTGTATTATCCAATCTTTTAATACCATCAAATGATAATGGTGGAATATTCATTTCTTAACTCCTTTATCAAAGCTTTATTTTTAATTGGTTTTATTCTAATCCTTAGTCTTAAACTTGTCAATGAAATTTATTGGGATTGGGCTTTTTCCATAATATAAGCTGCTTTTAGAGCTTCTTTCATCATAAGGATGAAGTTAGCCTCAGACCATAATAGAGGAGAGTTTTCATTTGGTCTCCATTTGTTTTGGGTAGAGTCAAACCAATATGCCTCTGGAAGTACTAAATGAGGTACAGAAATCTTTTCTTCTTTTATTCTATTTGAGTCTTCATGTCGTTTTATGTAACTATCTTCTTCTTTTGTGATTTGTGTTATTGTTCTTTTTAAGTGTAATTCAGCTAATAGCAAAATGTCATTATCTATGATTTTGGACTCATTATATTTCTTGTTAAACTTTTTATAATAAAAAGTGGCTAGTAAAGGATCAAACAAAGTCCACTCAGCAGCTTTATGATGTGGGTTTGATAAGTCGGAAAATATACCTTTTGATTTTATATTATATGGATAGTCCATTCCTACATAGTCATCTTCATCACGTCTGGTAAATCCAACCACACCCATTCTATGTTCATATAAAGTTTTTAATATGGCTTGTTCTTGTACCTCACTTAAGCCCGGATTAAAAGGCTCTAACAGGAGTGTTAATGCTGCATCAGATGGGAATCTATCGATTTCTTTAACCTCACTGCCATCATTAGGAATTCTTTCCTCTAAAGCTTTTGAGCAGTTTTCAGTTAGATGTGTAAGCTCCAGTTTGAAAGAATTAACATCATGTATGTTTATAGCATTCCAGTTATTATTGTCAAAATATTTTTTAGCTTCCTGTGCTGCTTTAAGACAAATACCAATGCTTGAAGCCCTCTTGTATCCATAAATATCTTCCCAGGGTCCTACGTCAAAATTGTTCCAGCACTCAATTCTATTCAATGCTTTGAAGGTTAAAGAAAATATTGAATCAATGCCATTGTATTTGTTTACGGTATTGGTTAGCCAGGTATCTAACTCTTTCAAAAACTTAGGATCATAGTTAGGATCTTTTTTGTTAGAAAGTTTATTTGCTAAATAAAAGGTAACATATAGCCATGCCCCAATAGCATCTAATTGATTGTGTCCCCAGGGTTGTTGCGATCGAACCATTAAACCATTTGCATCAATAGCTGCTCTTATGTGTGGATGACTGTTTGTATCTAACTGATACTTATCATGTGGATTGGGTTTTCCACTTTCATGAAGATGAAGTCCGTAGAATACATTTCTTTGCTCTTTTTCATTGTTAAATCGAGCAAGAGCATATATTACTTTTTTTGCTTCATCGATACAGTCCATCTCAATCATGGCAAGAACTTTATTTGCCATGTCTCTTGTCCAGGCAAATTCTGAATAGCTGCTCTTAGGATTTGTTGAAGCAGGAATTGTACCTGTGTCATAAAGACCAAGTTTAAAGTCAAGAGAGTCAACAACCTGTTTCAATTCACTTGGTACAAAATGCACTCCTAAAGGTTTTAAAATCAAATGTTCAAGTGGATGTCCACTGATAAAGTCTTGAGATTCACTGTGCAAACCTTTTTCAATGATGTGTAATAAGGGTTTATAAATATGTGTGGAATATAGTGGGGATCTCTGTGAAGTAGCTGTTGTATCAGTTTTTTTCTTTGGTTCTGCTATAGCATTAGAGCCTAATAAAATAGACTGTATTTTTTTTCCTATAGGTATTATTTTAGTACTCATAAGCATCCTTGCTTATTTTATATAGCTTCAGACAAGCTGAAGCTTATGGGTAAATTGTAAAATGGTTAGATAATTTTATAAGATGTGCTTAGTGATGTCTATAAATTAATTGGTCTAAAAGTGATTTGTTAATCATTTGTAACCTATGTAAGATTTTGCATACAAATCCTATGCTAAGTTTTCGTCTCTTTTACAAGCCACTTAAGATATTTATCAGAGCCCATTTCAATAGGTAGTCCAATGACTTCAGGTACTGTATAACTATGCAATGATTTGATTTTATCTTTCAAGGGTTCAAAATTACTTTTCACTGTTTTTATAATACACAGTGCTTCTGTATCTCTACAAATTTCTCCTTGCCATTTATAAATCGATCTAATTTTATTCACAATATTTACACAAGCGGCTAAACCATCTTTAACTAATTCACCTGCAATTTTTTCTGCTTCTGAAACATCTTTTGTAGTCATAAAAACTACTATTGGTTCTTCGTTGGATGACATTTTTATTACCTCATTTTATTCACAAATATTAGCATACTCTTAATGTGCTTTCTTACATAGCTCTCCAAGTGTTTTAATTACCTTATCAATTACACTGGACCATGAGCATGCACAACTTAGCCTTATATAATTTAAAAAATCATCTTTTGTAGAAAATAAAGGTCCTGGTGCAATACTAATATTTTCTTTTAAAGCCAGCCTTTGTAACTTGATGGAATTAACATTTTCAGGAAGCTCTATCCATAAATAGTGTCCTCCTTGTGGCTTCGATATTTTTGTACCATCTGGAAAATACTCACATATCAATGAAGAAACTATTGAAATATTAGAAATGAATTTTTTTCTAAGATTTCTAATACATCTTTCATATCCACCTGTTCGTAAAAACTCTGCCATTGCCATTTGAGGAAAAGATGCATTTGCAAGAGAACTCATGTATTTTAATTTTTTTACTTTGTCAAAATATCTTCCTGGACATACCCAACCTACTCTGTATCCAGGTGCAATTGTTTTAAATGAAGAAGAATACAATACTAACCCTTTCTTATCTAAAGATTTAATTGGTTTTGGTCTTGTCTGTCCAAAATATAACTCGCCATAAACATCCCCTTCAATCAATGGAATATCTTTGCCTGACAGGATTTCATATACTTTACGCTTATTGTCATCAGGCATAATAGAGCCAAGTGGATTATTAATAGAAGGATACAGTATGCAAGCTGCAACTTTATGGTTTTTTATTGCTTTTTTAAAAGCATCAATATCAATGCCATCTTTTGGATGTGTAGGTATTTCAAGAGCATGCATACCAAAGTTTTCAATTAGTTGTAAGACCCCATAATAAGTAGGAGATTCAGTGAGGATAGTATCTCCCGCTTTTGCAACTGCCTGAAGAGAAAGTGACAATGCTTCTGTGGCACCATTTGTAATGATTATATCTTCTTGTGAAATATCACCACCCCATTCAATTGTCCTTTTTGCAAGCTCGTGACGCAGCTTAGAATTTCCAGGAGGAAATTCGTAATTAATTCCTTTTGAACATGAACGAGCTATTCTTGAAAGAAGATTGTTTAGTGTCTTTGTCGGCAAAACATCTGAGCCAGGGATACCTGCACCAAGAGAAATCAAACCAGGAATTGTACTTAGCTCACATAAGTTCGTGACTAGTTCATTACATCCATAGTTTTTAATTGCAGATTGAATGTTTGGTGTTTCAGGCTCAGGCAAAACACGACCTGATTTATAGCGGATATAGTAACCTGACTGTGGCTTTGCTTCTATTAGTCCTATTGTTTCAAGTGCAATATAAGACTGTAAAACAGTGGAGACACTAACATCCCAATCTCTACTTAGTTTTCTAACTGATGGAAGCTTTTCTCCTGGTCTAAGATTTCCATTTGCAATTCTATTTCTTATATCATCAATAATCTTTTCATATAAAAATGTTGTTTTGTCTACCTTGTCCATTATTTGTGTGCTCATTAGAAATCTCTCCTTCTTATTCAACTGTTATGGTTAATTATTTTAGCACAGATGTAATTGTGCTGTTAGAGTTTAATTTGTCATTGCGAGAAAGGGCGAAGCCCTGACGAAGCAATCTCAATTGTCTTGCCTTTGCGCATTAGAAGGGGATTGCTTCGTCGCAACAAAATTGCTCCTCGCTATGACACCTGATCCTCAAGCTGTTAGGAGAATACCTACAGTTGTAGTAAATAACTGTTATGGTCTATTTTTTATACAGGTGTATCTTTTATTTAAATGCTTATTAGATTATTATTTATTCAGACAAAGAAAGGTAAGAGGATAGAAAGGAGTAATTTATGTTTATATCAGATATGATTAATTTTAAAGGACAAGTTAAACCATTGAGGCTTCCAGGATTTACTCTGAGAGAGGCTCCTAAAGAAGTTCAAGAAAAAAGCAATAGTACCATGCCTCTTAGTGAATACCCATCTTCTAATTGTGTTATGAAGCTTGCACAAAAACCTGCTTTAGAGGAGCAAGTTACAAGTGCTATTGAAAGGCTTTATACAAAGGGTGACATTACAGAAGATAGTCTTGAAGAGTATTATGAAGATCTAAGAGAAGGACTGTTTTTAAATGTAACCAGGCTAGAAGAAATAGATACAATCAATTGTAGATTGCATAAATTGAAAAGTGTAAGAAGGTGATAAACGTAGGGAGCCGTTGTGAGGGAATAGTCAGGACTGTTCCCTGCCTATTGTGATGAGGCTCTTCTCTTTGTGTTCCATATGTTAAATGCTGTTGCTAACCCAGTGGCAAGAGCAGTAATAGACATGCTTTGATAATAGGTTCTAATTTGACCAGAAACAGAATGTGTTAACTTTTCAATCAGGCTTTCATCTTTTGTGGTTATTGCATCTTTTAACTCTTTTTCAAGTCTGCTTAAGGTTTTAACATCGTTATTTTCAGGTCCAATTATTTCTGTTTCATATTTTCTATCATATCTTTTAGCTAGCGTTTTATGTGCTATAGAGTCTGCCCAGAAATTACCTATTAATGAAATGCTCATTCTGATTCCTTTTTCGAAGAGTTCATTAATTGAACGGGAGGAAAATATTCTACTAATTACACCACCATATAAATTGTGTCTGAGTAAATTTGCTTTGCTTGTAACAAAACCATTTAAATAATCAAAGCTTTGTTTTGCAATTTTACCTTGTACACTATTTTCATCTTTATTAGTCAGTGAATTCTTTAACTTGTTAGTATCCCAGGTAGAACCTAGAAATATAGGTATAAGACCTCCGCCAAAGAGTAAGTATTTAAACTTCTCATAAAAACTTGAGCTTTGTTCTCTTTCAGAATCACTCAAGACGTTCAACTCACCTGTAAAACCAACTACACCTAAAATGCTTTTAGAGAACCAGTTTCTAACCCATGGTGCAATGTATGTCAATAAACTCCCTGACATTAAATCAAGCTTTCTACTTAAACATTTTGTTTCTATTAATCTTTTCTTTAGATCTAAAATATCTTCTTGTGACATATTCTTTACAATATCTGTATTTTCTTTGGTTTCAAGAAGTCTTTCTTTAAGCTTCTCAGGTGTTATATCGGGTGTTAAATATTCAAAAGAAATAGAAGAAAGTCCTTGTATGTTTTGAGGTAGTTCATGTTTGCTGGCTGCAATTTTATTCCAAACAGGTGCTAGTGCAATGGGGGAAAGATAGTTTGTAATTACTCTAAGTGCATTTCCAAAAGTTGTTTCTACTGCAGACTGCCAGTTTCTCCCAAAGAGTTCTACAAGAACCACTGGTAAAAAACCACTTCCCAGATCAAGAATCCCTCGATTTAACACTTCATTTTCCTGAACATATTTAATGGTTTTATAGTGCCTACTATTTAAAATAGTTTGTGCTTTGTCAAAGCAATTTAAATTGTTTGAGGGATTTATGTTATTAACTAAAAGTGACATATATGTGATGCTTAAATATCTTGATAGATATTATACTGCAAGGTGCTAGACAAATGTATTTCAATACTTTTCTAGAACACTTGTACTAGGTTTGTTACATAAATGATAAAAGAAATATTAATACTATTTTTAACCTTAGATTATTCCACATCCTAAACAAATAGCAAATATAAAAAGCATAATGGAAACGATCTTCTGAAGAACTTTATAAGTAACTTTTTTAAATAGCTTATTTCCGAAGAGTGTACCTAAAAAAGCAAATCCAATAGCTAGTCCTATAAGGAAATAATCATGCATCAAAGCATTAGGAAGTTTATTTATATAAATAAAAAGCCTTGATAAATCTACCATGCAGGCAATTACAACTCCTGTACCGATAAAACTTTCTTTTGATAAGTTACACCTGATTAAAAAAGCACTTCTTAAAGCTCCTTGATGACCAGAAAGTCCACCCAAAAAACCACTGAAAGCTCCACCCAACGGTAAATATTTTTCATGAAACTTTATATTTGCAAGATAAGGAATAATTTCAAAAAACAAAAACAAAATTAATAACAGTGAAATAATGAGTTTTATAGGGATGATACAAAAACTATAACTAAAAAGTTCATAGCAAAACAAAGGCTTTAAAATCGATAACCAATTTAAAACCATTGCTCCAAATATTGATAAGAAAAAAGCAGGAATTCCAAATTTGATTATAATTTCTTTTTTTGCATATTTCCTGAAAATGATAAGTTTGAATATGTTATTGAACAAGTGAACAATACCAGTTAAAACTATTGCAATATTAATTGGAAAAAACAGTGCAAATACTGGCATTAAAAGTGTACCTAAGCCAAACCCACTAAACAAGGTTAGTAAAGAAGTTAAAAATGCAACACAAGAGATTATTAAATATTCCATTTGCTAAACTCGTTTTATAAATCAGACATCCTCTTTCCCAGCCTCATAAATAGTTTTTTTGACACTTTCTTTTTCTTCAATACTTTTATAAACATGTTTTGGTTCAAAAAACTTTTGTGCAATTAGTGTTGGCATAACAGCACTTAAAATTTCTGTTGTAACAAGGATTGAAAATTGTTCTTTATCTATAGCTCCTATGCTAAGACCATACTGGGAAAATATTATTCCAAAAGTCAAACCAGTACTCATAAGAAGTGTAGTATACATAGCTTCTTTAGGTACATATCTAACCGCAAAAGGTAATACACCAGCTGTTTTTGTGATTATTTTTACAAAGAAAATTCCAAGCACTAACCAAATATTTTTTCCTAACATAGAAAAAGAAATATTTAGTCCTCCTCTTATAAAGAAGAATGGGGTAAGCATAGTAAATGCTATAGCTCTAAATCGGGTTTCTAATTCTTTGTTTATATTTTTAAAATAATCAGTCATTGTAAGTCCAAGTATAAATGCAGGTAGTATTGCATGATTGTTACCTAGCTTTGCTAGGTACATTAAAGCAAATAATACAAAAAACAAAAACTTTAACTCAGGCTCAACTACTTTAAAACCAAATGACCTTGTCATTTTATCAATTATTCTTGGTGTGAAAACAATTGTAAAAATTGAAACAATTAAAAAAAGTAATGTAAACCAATTGATTTGTGCAAAAAGAATACTTAAGAATATAACGCTAAGTAAATTTGTAATAAAACAAGCTGTCATAAGCAACTTGCCTAATTCACTTTTTACAAGTCCTGTTTCAACAAGTAGTGCATAAATTACAGCAAGTGATGTTGTTGAAAGTACTAAACCCACAATTTCTGAAGATTGAATAGACCAGTGCAAAACATAGTAAACAAATAAAAAACCTCCAATAAACGGCATAAGAAAAGAGGTGCCACCTATTATTAGACTTTCCTTTAACTTTGATTTTAAAACTAAAACATCAACTTCAGTACCAGCTAGAAAAGTTAAAACTATTCCACCAAACTCGCCTAAGTATTGAATCCACTCTGTTTGATAAAGCCCTAAATAATTGCCTGCAATAGCTCCTAAAACTATCTCTATAAGAGCTGCTGAAATCATAAATCGTATTGAGAGGAAACTACTCAGAAAGATTAAACTGCCAACTAATAATGCTAGATAAAGATCCATAAGCTAGATTATCAAATTATAAACCAGTTTTATAGGCTAACTTTAAATCACTCGTTCAAGAATTAAAGATTAAAAAGTCGTTAAGATATACCAATTGATTAACCATATCTTTATGGTGGTATAATAGTATTGTAATTAATGCTGGTATCTAAGACATGAATCCAAGAATAAAAAAATCTACATTTACCCTTCCAATTGAACTTGTAATATTTTTACAATCAAAAGAAAATCAAACAGCCTTTGTAACTGAAGCTATTAAAAAGGCAAAAGAAGAGGAAGAAAAAAATATAATAAAAGCTGCTGCACAAGAAATGGAAGAATGTACTAAGCTATGGAATGAGCTAAAGGATTGGGACATTACGCTAGAAGATGGAATAGATGACTAACTTAAAGCCAAAACGTGGTGAAATTTGGTTGGTTAACCTTGATCCTGTTATTGGGAAAGAAATCAGTAAAACAAGACCTTGCTTAGTTATGCAAAGTGATTTAATGAATGAGGTTTTAAGAACCACGATGATAGCACCTATAACAAGTACAGTTAAAGACAATTGGCCTTTTGCAATAACTGTGGAAAAAGGTGAATGTGGTTTAAAAAATAAATCAATGATATTATTTAATCAAATTAAAACAACTGATGTATCAAGATTTATAAAAAAGCTAGGTACAATTTCTAATGAAAAAATGAAACAAGCAGAAACAGCTTTGTTAATTAGTTTCAATATAAAGATCTAAGATTCACTTATAGAAAGGTTAATATGAGTCGTATTGAAAATTTTAATTTCTACAATAAACTACTTGTTCCAAGTGATAAAAAAATAAAAATAGCTAATTATGATCCAGATAAAACTTTTGGTTTAGAGAAAAATGAAGATGTCAAAGAAACCACTGAAAAAAATATAAAAAACTTAATCAACTTACAATACCTTCTTTATGCTGAAAATAAACATGCACTTCTTATAGTGCTTCAAGGTATGGATACATCTGGAAAAGATGGGACTATAAAGCATGTAATGAGTGGAATAAATCCTCAAGGGTGTCAAGTAACTTCATTTAAATCTCCTACAAGTGAAGAACTAACTCATGATTTTTTATGGCGTATACATAATAAAATTCCACCTAAAGGATACATTGGCATTTTTAATAGATCACAATATGAAGATGTTTTAATTGCAAGGGTTGCAAGTCTTGTTCCAAAAGATGTTTGGCAAGCTCGCTATGAACAAATAAACAACTTTGAACAATCTCTTTCTGAAAACAATGTAGAAATTCTTAAATTCTTTCTTCATATAAGTAAAGAAGAACAGAAAGAAAGATTGATAGAGCGCCTTAATGATCCTTCAAAAAACTGGAAATTTAGTCCTAGTGATTTAGAAGTAAGAAAATATTGGGATGAATATATGAAAGCCTATGAAGATATTTTAAATAAATGCAGTACTAAGTGGGCTCCATGGTTTGTAATACCAGCTGACAATAAGTGGTTTAGAAATCTTTCTGTTTCACAAATAGTTGTGGATAAGCTAAAGAGTCTAAATATGAAAATGCCAAAATCTACAATTGATTTGTCTAAGATTGAGGTTAAATAAAACTGTCAATTATAAGGTAAGAGCTTACTTGAAAAAAATCATTTTTAAAGCTACTACTAACAATGACACCCCAAAAATCTTTTCTAAAACTATATTTGGAATAGCTGTAGCAAATTTTGCACCGAGTAATCCTCCAAAGAAAAATCCTAAACATATAAATAACGCTGCATTTAAATCTACATGTCCTTGTTTATAGTATGTCCAAGCAGCAAGTATTCCTACTGGTGGAACCATTAAAGCAAGAGTGGTGCCTTGCGCTGCATGCTGTGAAAATCCAAAAAGTAAGACCAGTGCAGGAATAATTATTATTCCACCACCTATTCCAATTAATCCACTTAAAGTACCTGCCAATAATCCTAAGAAAACATAAAGTAACCCATTCATCATATATACTTCTCCTTTGATGGAATTTATTATATACAGGACTTACGCTAAATTCTAATATCTTGTAAAGTTCATAAGATTTTTGTGTAATTTACTTACCAAAAATTGCCTTTCTGGAAAAGCGAGCTAACCCGAATAGGGTTGCGAGCG
Organism: Candidatus Melainabacteria bacterium; assembly: GCA_023250155.1. Classification (GTDB taxonomy): domain Bacteria; phylum Cyanobacteriota; class Vampirovibrionia; order 2-02-FULL-35-15; family 2-02-FULL-35-15; genus JAHFBD01. The sequence goes on along the minus strand of JAHFBG010000003.1, from coordinate 82,705 downwards.
TAAGTCAAAATATAGTAAACCAATAGCAATAACTCTTGAGGATATCGATACTGCAACTTAAAAATAAATAAAGAATCAAAGGGCAAGATCATTACCTTATTTTAATTTCTAAGGAGTAATATAGTATCAATCACAAGTTACCAAGCCCAAAACCTCGCCTCACACAGCGGGGTTTTATTTTTTCTATAACTCTATATTTTTAGGTAATTTCTTTTTATTGCCGACTACAGCAAGTGTAAAATGTTTTGGATTAAAGAGTTCACGTGTTAACTCAGTGATGTCTTTATTTGTGACAGATTCAATAAATTGACTTACTGCCTTAGTAGAAAAGAACTTATTGTAATAAATGTTTTGTTCTGCATTTCGCTCAGCTCTTCCAGCAGTAGATTCAAGATTCATAAGAATACTTGATTTTAGGTTTACTTTTGCTTTTTTAAGCTCTTCATCTTGGACACCATCTGTTTTCATTTTATTTAATTCATCTAAGATTAAACCTAAAGCCAATTTAGAATCTTTGATTGAAGTACCAGCATATACACCAGACAATCCACCAGCTTTAAAGCTGTCTGAAAAAGAGCTAATAGTATATGCCAAGCCTCTTTTTTCTCTAACTTCCTGAAATAGTCTTGAACTCATACCACCACCAAGGATCTCCTCAGTTATAGCTAAAGTAAATTTTCTTTCATCATTTATACTTATTCCTTTTGTAACTAAAGCTAGATGTGCCTGATTAATATCTTTATTTTGAATCACTACATCTGAATTTGTAGATAATACAGGTAATTTAACTTCTTTTGTTTTAGTCTTAGTTTTTGGTGTAGAATTTACTACTAGTTTAACTACATCATCTATATTAAACTTTCCAGCTATTGAAATAACCATATTACTAGGTGTATAAAAATCATTTAAATATTGACGTATACGATCTTTGCTAAGACCTGACACTGTTTCATTTGTACCTATTATTGGTCGTCCTAATGGATGCTTATTCCAGAGTGTACTATAAGCAAGTTTAATAGCACTGTTGTTAGGTTTATCTTCATACATTTTAATTTCTTCTAATACTACTTTTTTCTCATTTGTAAGCTCAGTATCATCTAGCTTTGAATTAAAAACCATATCTAATAAAATCTCAAGTGGAACCATTGCATGTTCACCTAAAACTTTTGTATAGTAACAAGTAAGTTCTTGTGAAGTAAATGCATTTAAATTTGCTCCTACACTTTCACTTTCCTTTGAAATATCAAGGGCCGATCTTTTTTCAGTTCCTTTAAACATCATATGTTCAATAAAATGAGAGATCCCGTTATTTTTTATATTTTCATTTACTGAACCTGTTTTTACCCAAATACTCATAGCACAAGATATAGCACCAGGCATTTCTTCTGCAATAATTTTTATTCCATTTTTTAAATTGATTACTGTTGGCTCGTTTTCAGTGGGCAATACAGAGCTAGAGTTATGAGTGTCTTTAGTGGATTGTATATTATGTGGTGGAAATGAGGTGACTTGTGTTAATCTCATATTAATTGGCTCCTTATAGATTTAATTTAATTGGGTTTTATACTACCATAATTATTTGTGTAATGAGTTAAAAAGTATGTATTACTTATGCAAGTTTCATTGAATCATTATTCTACTTCTATGCAAGCTTTAAGCTCTTATAAACCAAGCGCTGTAAAATTACCGGACTTTCAAAAAGCTGCTCAAATGCCTTATGCAAATGAAACTGTTATACAAGAAAAGTCGGAAAAATTATTTACAGTTCTTATAGAACATTTAAAATCAATACTACAAGATGAAAAATCTTTTTTTCAAGATGGTGAAACAGTTTGTATACCAGATCTTCATGGTGACTTTGTACATTTAATTACTACATTACATAGGCATGGAGTTTTAGAAAGTGATTTGAAATTAAAAAGCGGTTTTAAATATATCTTGCTTGGAGATATTTATAACAGAGGAAAAGATTCAGATGTAATTGACCATTGGCTAAATAAACAAATTACTAATAATACTGAGATTTATAGGCTTGTTGGAAATCATGAGTTTTTATTCTTTACTAGAAAGGATGATGGTAAGCCATTGGCTATTACAGGAAGAAATAATAATCCTATTTATATTCCATCAAATGATGTTGAGAAGGATATTTCAAGTGGTTATAAAATAACAGAAGATTTATTAAAAAACATTTCAGAAGGTAGTCTTCTTGCTGCTTATGCTTTTATCGATAATGAATACAATATACCAAAATCATATACACATAGTTTTATTACAAATGAAGATTTGAACAAGCTACAAATTCAAGATTCTAAAGACTCATTTAACTTTGTACAAGTTTTAAATGAAAAAATAAAACAATTAGGAAAAACTTCTTATGAATGTTTTATGGATTGTAAACAGAAAGCTAAATATGATTGGAAAGAAATAAATGCGCCGTTTTCCAACGATCCTATATTTAACATTAGAGGAAAAGATGCTAATGGTAAAAACACATCCTACTTGATGAGAATAACAGGAATTGCTAACAGTGGGAAAAAGCTTATTACAAGCTTACTCGATGATATTCCTAGTGGTATCTATCAAACAGTAGGACATACAATGATTTTTCATTTTGACTTGCCGCAAGGCTTTCCTGAAGATAGTCCAATTATTATTTCGGATAAAGATAAAAAAGCATTTGTTCAATTTAGTGATGTAGGTATTGGGTACTATTACAAAGATGAGTCTCTTGAAAGAGTTAATATTGAAATCAATGGAAAGGCTTCCAAAACAATTTGATGTGATGAGTTAACTTAATTCAAGATCTCTTCGATCATAAAATCGTAAATCGGCTTTTGAGTCTCTAAGATATGGAATAATTTGTTCATGCCAAATCTTTAACTCTTCTTCCTGAATACCATTTGAATCTTGGGGCAACTGGATCTTTTGATCATTTATGGTTAATGACATATCAAAAGTATCTAACATAAATGGTGATTCAGGTTTTGTCCACCAATCTAATGCATTAGCTAAAACTAAGATGGGGAAGTCATTTGGATTTGCTTTCTCTGATTCATGTTCCTTATGCCATTTATATGCTTCAACTAGCATCCTGTTTGCATTTGGATTTAAGTTAAATCCTTCTACTTCCATATCATCTAGCGCTTCTTCTTTAAGAAACTGTTCAAACTTCGTCTCTGTTTTTTTAAATAAATCATCATCTGTTTCATTAAGTGGTTCTTGTGCTTCTCCAAGGGTTTCTCCTTTATGCCATTTTGCAAGAGATAGTTTAAATAAGTCTAAAAGGTTTTGGTACCTGTTTGTAAGCATATAAACTTCATCATGTGCTTTTCTGAGAGGAATTAATTTATTTCTTAATTCTTTTGTCATATGACTTTCATAAGTTCCTGTCATATGGGATTTGTGGATATGTTCATAAATATCTTTTGTTTCATCTTTCAGCTCTTCTGACTTTTCCCACTCATGATACGGTGTACTACCTACTGGATAAGCATTACATAGCCCACCACCAATATTAGATCCCCAGCAAAGATTTAATACATTCGCTGGTATTGCTTTAGCTTCATTAATTAAATCTTCTGGTTTGAATCCTGCTTCATTTATATCTTTTATATCTTTATGTAATGATGGACCAGTATAGTTCTCATAAGGAATAGTAGTTCCATTTAACTTTTTTCTTAGAACTTCTGTAGGAACTAAGAATGCTGCATCAAAACCATAATTATGATGATGATCGTTGAATACTACATAACTATAGTTAATCTTTTTACCATTAGAATCTTCTAGTTCATATTTGGGATCACCGGGACAAGAAACAGCTATCATTCCTCGAGTAAATAAAAAATGTGTTTTAGATAAGTCATCAAATATTTCCTTAGACCATGGCCAAGCAGTTTTATACCGATGAAAAGGATCTTCATTATTTATTATGGATTGTTTGTCAATTGCAAAGATCTTCTCAAGCACAGGTCCTGAAATTAAAAACCCTCGCCCTGGAAATAAGGTTATATCTTTTGCATTTAAATACTTAATTGATTGAGCAGTGTCTCTGCCAAACCTAGCTAATAGTGGGGGTTCTTTAGTTGGTGATCTTTTTGTTTCAAAGGTAAGTGAACTAAAACCATGATAACTATTAAATGCTCTATTATAAACTTCTAAAGTTTCATTGTACATTTTTTGTGCTTTAAGACTTTTGCCTACACGTGCATAAGGTAGTGAATCACTACTTGCAATATCCTGGATGGCAGTCCGTGAGAAGTCCTTGATCCCTTCAGGATCATTTCCGATTAAATTAACAATTGCAGTATGTATAGCCATTTCTTGAAGAGCCTTTAATAATGGGTTTATTGGCTTTATGATTCCATTTTGTAATCCCTGATTGAAGGTTTTTAAAAGAGTGGGAGAGACTTTTCCTTCTGCCATAGAAATAAAACATTCTAAGACATTACAATGAAAAAAAACATCATACTTTTGAGGTATTACAGCAATTACATTTTTAAGAGTTTCTAGTATTAACGGTGTTGGACTTTCTTTAACTAATCTACAAAAGTTTTTTACAAAATAATCAGGATTCCAATTCCGATTTTTGTATACTGCAATAAGTTCTTTAAAAACTTGCCATTCATGGGGTGTAAATTTCATATCATTAATACGAGAAAAATCAACATAGTCAACATTAAATTTATTGTCTTTAGAAGAGGAAAGAACATCTTTAAAAAGCTCTATTTTTTCTTTCAGTGCTTTATTTTCTAATTTATCTTCTGAAGAATCCTTTACAACAAAATCGGCAAAGCGCCATGTAAATGTATTTAATTGCCATTTATATTCTTTATAGTTTGCAATGATATCTTTGTAGAGATTAAAATTTTCATTAGAAGGTTTTGACCAAATAAGCCTAGAAAAATGACCAGGGATTTGATTTAAATAGTAGTTCTTCTTATTGTCCATATAAAAAGAAATGATATCTTTAAAAACTTCTAATTGTTCTGTTGTAGGATTACGATAAACTAACTCTGTAAAATCTTTTGTAAACTTATCAATCTTTAATCCTTTTTTCTTATAATAAGCTACTGCAGTTTTATAGATATCCCATGCAAGAGGAGTAGGTTCTGATTCAATTAAACGACTAAAAATGAAAGGCAATGCATCAATTTTAAAACTTCGTTTTTTATAGTAATCATTTACTTCTTCAAATAGTCTCCACTGTTCTTTATTAGGTTTAGCTTTAATAAGGGAAGGGAAAGAAGCTCTTATATCCCACAGTTGTCGACCTGTAAGTAGATTGTACACAGTACTTTCAAAAAACAACTTTAAGCCATTAGGAGAAGCTCCTTCATTAATAAGTTTACAAGTAGTATTAGCGATATCTTGTAACAACCCATGCCAATCATGTTTTTCAAATAAAAGTCGAAAGTCATTGTATAAACTTACATGTTCTTCTTTTATCTTTTTTTCTAATGCTCCAGATTCAAGAAGTTTATCCCTGCTTTCAGATAGATTTTTTATTTGTAATTTTAAAAGAGCATTATTGTCTTGAGGGACAGAAGAAGAATTTTGATCTATATTCTTTTCTTCACCAAGATCTTTGTTAGCATCTTGTACAGGAATTATATTTTTTCCCAAGGCATTGTTTATTTGGGGGATTTTCATAGTTTATAAATAGGTTAAAGTAGTTTTATTTTAAAACAAATAAATAATTATAAACATTACTTGACAAGTTATTTATCTAAATCAAGGTTTAAAAGAAGAACATTGACTCTTGATTCACCATAAAGACCAAACAATTTACCTTCGGAATATTTTTTTATTAATGTATAAATTTTTTCTTGTGTAATATTTCTAGCTTTAGCAATTCTTGGTATTTGAAATTCTGCGGCTTTAATTGAAATGTGAGGATCAAGTCCGCTTCCTGATTCTGTAACCAAATCAATAGGAATTGAACTATGTGGGTTTTCTTTTTGAAGTTTTTGTACATCCATTATAATTCTATTAATAAGTACTTTACTTGTGGGACCAAGGTTAGAGCCTCCAGACTTTACAGGATCATGATTTGAGACTGAGGGGCGAGGATGAAAGTATTTAGGACTTTTAAAATCTTGAGCTATAAGTTTAGATCCTATAACAGTTTTATCTTTTCGAATCAAACTTCCACTTGCTTGATAAGGGAAAAAAGTTTTTGCTATTAAGGTAACTGTTAATGGATAAATTAACCCTGTAAGGATGGTAAGTATCAGTGTTAGTAAGATTGCAGTTTTAAAATGATTTAGCATAATGTTTTTAAGCAAGATGTAAGAAATTAACAATAAAATCAATGATTTTCATTCCAATAAAAGGAACAATAATCCCCCCAAATCCATAGATAAGTAAATTGCGTCTTAAAATAATTGCTGCTCCACTAGGTGTATACTTTACACCTTTTAAGGAAATAGGCAACAGTGCAATTATAATTAATGCATTGAAAATAACAGCTGATAAAATTGCACTTTCTGGTGTAGTGAGGCGCATTATATTTAAGGCTTGAAGCTCAGGATAAGTTCTAGAAAACATTGCAGGGATTATTGCAAAATACTTTGCAACATCATTTGCGATGCTAAATGTAGTTAAAGCACCTCTTGTAATTAGCAACTGTTTTCCAATAGCAACTACTTCTATGAGTTTTGTAGGATTTGAATCTAAATCAATCATATTTCCTGCTTCTTTGGCTGCTTGTGTACCGGAGTTCATAGCCACGCCTACATCAGCTTGAGCAAGTGCTGGAGCATCATTTGTACCATCTCCTGTCATAGCTAACAATTTGCCCTTAGCTTGTTCATTTCGAATAAGGTTTAATTTATCTTGTGGTTTAGCATTTGCAAGGAAATCATCTACACCAGCTTCTTTTGCTATAGCACTGGCTGTAAGAGGATTGTCACCAGTGATCATAATAGTGCGTATTCCCATTCTTCTAAGTTCCTCAAATCGTTCACGCATGCCACCTTTAACAATATCTTTTAAATGAATTACTCCAAGTAGTTTATTGTTCTTAGAAACTACAAGTGGTGTACCACCTGACATGCTGATTTTTTCTACAGCCAAACCCAAGTCTTTTGGTGGTTCAAAAGAACTGTTTTGTGTTTTTTCTCTTATGTAGTCTATGACTGCATCAAAAGCACCTTTTCTAATCTCAGTGTTCTCATAATCTACACCACTCATTCTGGTTTGTGCTGTAAAAGGTATAAACTTAGCATTTAACTGTGCCATATTTCTTTCTCTTAATTCATATCTATCCTTAGCTAGTACAACTATAGAACGTCCTTCAGGAGTCTCGTCACTTAATGAGGAAAGTTGTGCTGTATCAGCAAGCTCTAATTCACTGACTCCTACTACAGGAATAAATTCAGTAGCCATTCTGTTTCCAAATGTAATTGTTCCTGTCTTATCAAGAAGTAGTGTATCCACATCACCAGCAGCTTCAACAGCTTTTCCTGACATAGCAAGAATATTATGCTGAACAAGACGATCAATGCCTGCAATTCCTATCGCTGAAAGCAACCCACCAATAGTAGTAGGAATAAGGGTTACAAGAAGTGCAATTAAGATAGTTATAGAAATATGCTGACCTGCATATATTGAAAACATCTCAATGGTACAAGTAGCTATAAGAAAAATTACTGTCATTCCAGCAAGCAGGATATTTAAGGCAAGCTCATTTGGTGTTTTTTGTCTTGTTGCGCCTTCAACTAGGCTAATCATTTGATCTAAAAATGATTCTCCAGGGTTTGATGTGATTTTTATTTTTATTGAATCGGAAATAACAGATGTTCCTGCTGTGACAGAAGATTTATCACCACCACTTTGTTTTAATACAGCTGCAGATTCACCAGTGATAGCAGACTCATCTATTAGTGCAACACCTTCAATTATTTCTCCATCACCAGGAATAATGTCTCCTGTTTCAACTAATACAAGATCTTCTTTTTTAAGATCAGTTGCAGGCACTAATTCATAGCTGTTTGATTCAAGATTCTTTAGTAGCTTTGCTTTTGTTTCAACCTTAGTTTGTTTTAAGGAATTAGCTTGTGCTTTTCCACGTCCTTCAGCCATTGACTCTGCAAAGTTTCCAAATAATACAGTAAACCAAAGCCATAATGTAATTTGACCTACAAAAAATGGATTATCTTGATTTAAATTTTTTAAACTTAAAACAAAAAGTATAGTGGTTAAAAAAGCTACTATTTCAACAACAAACATAACAGGACTACGATATAGTTTCAGTGGATTTAGTTTAATGAAAGAATCTATAGCTGCTTGCTTTAAGAGTTTCCAATCTATGCTTAATTTTTTCTTTTCTTTAAAAACCATATTAAAATGTTTTCCCATTAATCATTAAAAAATGCTCTACAATTGGTCCAAGCGACAATGCAGGGAAATAAACTAATCCCCCTACAGTAAGAATAACTAAAATCAAAAGAATTACAAACGTTAAATCAGTAGTAGGCAGAGTTCCACTTGATGAAGGAATTATTTTTTTTCTAACTAAAGAGCCTGCTACTGCCATGGTCGGTACAATAACTAAAAATCTTCCTATTAGCATTGCAAGACCAGTTGTAATATTATAGAAAAATGTGTTTGCATTTATACCAGCAAATGCACTTCCATTGTTTCCACTTGCTGAGCTAAATGCATATATAATCTCACTAAATCCATGAGGCCCTTTATTTAGAGGTCCTTGTATACCCCATGTAGTGATACAGGCTAATGCACTAAAGCAATGTACACACAAAGGCAGAATTAAAATTGCAAGTACAGTCATTTTCATTTCTTTTGTTTCAATTTTTTTTCCTAAGTACTCTGGTGTTCTACCGACCATTAAGCCAGCAATAAATACAGCCATAATTGCAAAAAGTAATATTCCATAGAAACCAGAACCTACTCCGCCGACTATGATTTCACCAAGCATAATATTAATTAGTGAAAATATTCCTCCTAAAGGTAGAAAGCTATCATGCATACTATTTACTGCGCCACAGGAAGCGCAGGTGGTGATAATGGAATACAAAGCAGAATCTACTATTCCAAAACGTACCTCTTTACCCTCCATGTTTCCACCTATGCACAAACCCTTCAATAAAGGATTTCCATGTGCTTCGTAGAAATAAGTAACAAGTACACCAATTAAAAATAAAGCTAGCATACTAACAAATAATGTCCACCCTTGGCGCTCATCTTTTACCATTCTGCCAAATGTATTTGTAAGAGCAGCACCAATAAGAAAAATTGCTAACATCTGGAGAAGATTGGTTAAAGGAGTTGGGTTTTCATAGGGATGAGCTGAATTTGCATTTAAAAAACCACCTCCATTAGTACCAATTTCTTTAATACTTTCTCTTGAAGCAATTGGACCTTGTGGAATAGTGTGTACTTTACCTTCAATAGTTCTTGCAGTCACATAAGAATTTAAATTTTGAGGCACACCTTCAAAAATAAAAACAATACTAAGAGCAAATGAAAGTGGGAGAAGTATCCAAAGAGTTGAGCGAACTACATCTACCCAAAAGTTGCCTAATGTACTTGTTTGCTCTCTAGAAAATGCTCGTATAAATGCGACTGCCAATGAAATACCCGTGGCTGCTGAAAGAAAGTTTTGCACAGTAAATCCTAGCATTTCAGTAAAATAGCTTATTGTATTTTCACCTGTATAGGACTGCCAGTTTGTATTTGATACAAAACTAACAGCAATATTAAAAGCAAGATCAGGTGAAATGGCTAAAAATTTATCAGGATTAAACGGTAGTATATTTTGTAGTCGTAAAATTAAATATAAGACAATAACACCGATTAGATTAAAAACAAGCATGGCTTGTGCGTATTGAATCCAATCATGCTCTTTTTTTAAACTAATTCCACAAAGCTTATAAAACAACTTTTCTAAAGGACAGAGAATAGGATCAAGTAAAGTAAACTCATGATTAAATACCCTAGCCATATATAAGCCCAATGGTTTTATGAGTAGTATTAAAACTATGCAATAAACAATAATCTGAAAAATCCCACTAAGTGTCATATTTATAAAACCTTCTAAAACTTTTCTGGATGTAACAATGCATATATTAAATAAACTAATAATGCAAGAGTTACACTTCCTCCTAAAACATATTCAATAAGCATAAGAACTCATAACCTTTCACACGTATTTATATAAGCTAAACAAGTTATAAAAAAAATTATTATTAATCCTAAGAAAACAATATCAAGCATAAAGACTATTTTATATCTTTGTTCTACTTGTTGCTATATATATATTGAAAATTTAGTTTATGCGTATGTTAGGTGTTGTAGTGTAATTGGTTGTCCTGTTTTTGAGTCAAGTGTTGTTTTATATTCTTTTGGAGTATCTTGAGGAGCATCCATATTTATAGTACGTAAGGGAGGACTTTGTCTGTCTCTACTAGAAAAAGGATTTTCTCTTCGTGCTGTTAAATCATTTAATCTATCATTTAATCTATTCTCAGTTCTTTGTCTGGGTGATTGTCGGCCATTACTAGATACTAGAGGATATCCTTTATCCTGTGTTGAATCAGTGCGCTGTTCGTTAGAGTTTATTGGATTTACATTAACTGACATTAAGAATATCTCCGAAATTAAAATCTCTACAAATACATTTGTCCCGATAATAGTTAAAAGAAAGTTAATGGTGTGATAATTTTCACAAAAGCTATATAAAATAGCTAAAACAATATCTAAATCTATCTTTTTATTAGAGGTAACCCAATAACTTCTTCTTAATTTTTTTAATTAACCTATAGCTAACAGTTTTAACATTATTGGTTTTTTCGTTACAGAATCAATAATTATTGAATATTGATTTTTATTTTCTTGTAAAGTATCCATATTTATTATTCTAGAATGATATTGGTTTTGATTAAAGTATTTTCTCTTTGTATTTTCTTTCGGTGGTAGAACTAAGAACTCATCTGATACTTGATATTTAAGATCTTTATAAGTCTCATTTAGAGAGTCATTGGATGTTACCAATGTTATATTATTTAGCATATATTATATTCTCCTGAAATAAAATCTCTACAATATCTTTGTTCCAAGTAAAGTTAAAAGGCAGTTAACGATTGCTTTCTAGTGACAACAATTTTAATGAAAGTTAATATTAGAAATCCATTGTAAAGCTCAGCTTACCATGAGCATGCATAAAAATATTTTTATTTTTTCTCTATATATCTTCTAATTGATCCCTTGCTTTGAGGTGAAGTATCTCTTGATTTATCTTCTTCAAAATTAGCAAGATTTTTTTTCAAATATTCTGTGACTTTTTCTTTTGAAACCGTTGCATTTTCTAATATAAAATTAAGATACCGTTCTTCTTCACCATCATAAATACAGGACTTCTCTTCGAATTCCGCTTCTAATTCATGATAGGCTTCAGCTACGACAAACTCAGCTCCTTTACTCTGTGATATACCAACTTCTTTTAAGGTTTGTATTAAAAATTCATCTCTTTGAAGAATATCCAATATCTTTTCGTGGTGGTACCTTTCAGATACAGGATCTCTATATTTTCTTGTAACAAGATTATCTATGTTTTCAAAAGCATCTATGAGTTTACTGGTAAAATCACCACCATACTCACCTAATACCTCATTATAAATATCAATATAAGGATCACGAATTGTATTTTTAATTGACTGAAAAAGATTACTAATGGAAGAGCCTATAAAATTACCTACTTTACCTAGCATATAACCCTCTCCTGTAGAATACTTGATATGTAGTATATCATCTTAAAGCACTGTATTTTGTCTTAATTTGTTCTATTAACCGTTCATTAATGCTACTCATATAAGCTTTATAAGTACTTTGTAAAACAAATAAAATTATGAAAATACTAGATAATTTTTTAGATAACTTTAAGCCTAAGAAAAAAACACAAGAGCAGGCCACACAAGTCTCTCAGTCATCTACTCAAACACCCCAATTACCTTCTCAAACAACTGAGTCTGGAAGATATCTGCCAAGTGCTAGATACGATAATAACTCTTCAACTATTCAATCTGCATAAGAAATTAAGTTTACTTAACTTTTAAAACACCCTTGTAATTACACTTAACAGTCTTATATTTGGTGCACGTTGTCTGCCATTTAAATCGTGAATAGTAGGTAATCCACAAGATAAACTCCAGATCCATTTTTTATCATAAGTAAGTCTTAAACCAGGTGATAAGTAAATCAAAGAACCACCATGATTTTCATCTACAAACCCATGAATTGTATTAGGTTTTTGTGACCACAAGCCATTTGCTTCAAGGATCAGATCCATAGAAGATTTTTTATTTGATGTTGGTTTTTTATTGGTTTCGTAAAGATCTCCATCTTTTATTAGTCGGTAAGAAACTGCAAGATTATAATTTACGATATCTCCTAAATCTGATCCCTGACTTCCTCTTGTTGAAAATTTATAGAGCCCATTTGCATCAAGTGAAAATTGTCTTATTTTTTTACTAATTGCTAGTCCTAGTAATGGATCCCATGAACCTGATCCTGGCTGTTCGTCTGCTTCAAACAAATCACCATCCCGATCTCTTGTACGTCTTACTCCAGAAGGAATTTTCAAACCTGTAAGTAGTGCTGCATTAAGATGGTGTTTTTCATTTTTTAAAAACCTATACTGTCCAAAAAATGTAATATCCCCAGGACCAATTGCATTGCCAGCTTTTCCTACATTTGCATCATGTACATCCTTAATACCAAACCTGAAAATATATGGAAGCCTTATGCCAATCGTCAAATTATCAGTAAGTCCATATCCAGCTCCAATGTTTGGTGTAAGAAGATTTGAAGTATCATGAATATGTTCATGTCTTTTATCTAACTCTATAAGCTTTTCATTTGAAAAAGTATTGAAATTTGTATAGTCAGTCAGTAAGTTTATAAACTTAAGTCCTTTTGGTAATGTATATGCAGGAACAGTTATTATAGGACCTGCTAATCCTACCCCTGTAACTCCTTCACCACCATGATGTGCCCAAACAGGTTGAAAAGCTAAGATAGAGATTAATAAAAATACTATAATTGGTTTTGTAAGGAAAAATCTTGTTTTCAACTTTAACTACTCCTCTTTCTTAGTTGAATATCTTTTGGAACTTCTTTTTACCTTGTTGATTCTGAATAAATAACATTCTTTTTTCTTAATCACTTTTGCATCTATAAAATCAACAATAAATATGAAACTAATTATCTACTTAATGAGCATATCAATGATTATTTTATCAGGACTTATATATCATCCTGTAATTGCTGATCCATATTTAGAAGATGACTTAGGATTGTGGTCACCCATTTATCTTGAAGCTCCGATTACTGAAAGGATTCTTGGGAAATTTGAAGTTAATTCACGTATTCAGGAAAACATAACTCATATAAATCAGCTTATAGTGCGACCCTCTATTGGGTATAAGTTAAATAAAAATCTTTCAATCTGGCAAGGTTATGGATGGAACACTTTTTATATACCAAGATTTCTTAGAGAACAAAGACTTTGGAATCAAATATTGCACGAAAAAGAGTTTTCAAAATTGAGTCTGGTAAACCGGTTTCGTTTCGAAGAACGTTTTATACAAGATGTAGAAGGCGTTTCACTTCGGGCACGTTATTTATTGAGGGGACTTTATCCAATTGGAAAAACAAAACGTTGGGGAATTGCTTTATCAGATGAATTGTTCGTTAATTTAAACTCACATTTTAATGGTCCACAAGCAGGGATTGATCAAAACCGTTTCTTTATTGGTATAAATCGAAAACTAAGTAATCATGCTGATTTAGAAGGAGGATATCAACTACAATATATCAACGCAAATAGACCAAAAGTTGATAAACTAAACCATATAATTCTTATAAGCCTTTATATTTATCTGCCTCAAATATTAAAATGACACCTACGTCAAACCCTTATCAATAGTGCTTTTCATATACTTTTTGAATAGCAATTATTAAAATTTAGTGATTTTAGGTAATAACTGTTTTAAGAAGTACTATGTGTGGCATATACAGAACGCAGTCTTAATGCGTCTTTTGGCATAATTATATGCTAAAAGGAAGGAGAAATTATGAATACATTAAAAGCAGTTGCGACTGATGCATGGCATAGTCTACACTCTAGTTTCAATCTGCTATGGTCAAAGGTAGCAGATGTGTTGCCGTCACTTATGCTTGTACTTGTTGTACTTGGTGCTGGGTTAGTAATATCAGCATTCTTAAGTGATAAGATTAGTTTAATAGTTAAAAAAATCAAGCTCGATGTTTTATTGGATAAACTTTTAGCTCCAGTGTCGAAATTTACAGGAGCAAAAGTTAGTGCTTCAAGTATTATTGGGGCATCAATAAAATGGTTTCTAATTGCTGTTGTATTAATTGCAGCTTTAGATTTAGCAGACTTGAATGAAGTAGTTAGTTTCTTTAATCAAGCATTGGGCTACATTCCTAGAATCTTTGTAGCGGCATTAATTCTGCTAGTTGGCGCATTGCTTGCTAATTTAGCAGGGTCTTTAGTAAAGCTCATTACAAAGAGTGAAAAAGAAGGATTTGTTCTTACAGCTAAAGCTGCAGTAAATGTAATGGCATTCATCGCTGCACTTGGACAAATTGCAACCCCACTGATGGCTTCTTTGAATCAATTTGTAGGGCAGCTAAGTCTATCGCATCTACAAACCGATGTGCTTTTTATTGGTTTATTGGTTTTAATATTGTTTGCAAGTAGAAATGCAGTAACTAAAACTGTTGAAAGTTTGTATAAGTCGTGATCCCATTGTAGGGACTGGTCGCGACCAGTCCCTACTGCATAACAGTAACCAATGAATTCATTTGTCTGGTTAAAATGAGCTCTTGACCAATCTCTTTATTGAAAGAGGACTCTAAAGCCATTTCAATACTTCTTGTTTTTATTATAAGCTCTGTAAAATCATCAAGCTTTAAAGCTTGCTCTTTATCGCTTAGTGCTACTTCTGGGTTATTGTGAACTTCCACAATTAAACCATTTGCACCAATAGCAACCCCAGAAAGTGCAAGTGGAATTACATACTCTTTTTTTCCTGCAGGATGGCTTGGATCAAAGATAGTAATAAAACCTGCTTCTTGAAATTTTAAAATTGCCATATGATCGGAGGTAAATCTTCCAATTCCAGATGCTGAACTAAAAGTAGTGATACCTCGTTCACACATTATTACTGGACTTCCACCCTGTGTAATATATTCTGCTCCTGAAATCATTTCATTTACAGTAGAGCCTTTGCCTCTTTTTAAAAGAACAGGAATACCAGTTTTACCTACTTCAGTAAGAAGAAAATAGTTTTGTGCATTTCTTGAACCTATTTGAAAAATAAAAGGGTGATTGTTACTAGAAGAAATAATTGTACTTATTTGACTTGAGTCCATTACTTCAGTTACAACAGGCACATTAAATGCTTTTCCAGCCTTGAACAATAGTTCTAACCCGAGCTTGCCTAGTCCTTGAAAGGAGCCTGGTGATGTTCTTGGTTTATATGCACCGCCTCGAAGAAATGTAGCACCATTGTTTATTACATGTTCTGCAATAGTAAAAATTTGTGCTTCTGACTCAACTGCACAGGGACCTGCCATATAACAATTTTTCTTTGAGTCTATTGTTATATCCCCTACTAGAATCTTTTCTGCACTTATTCCCCTATTCATTGTCTTTCTCCTTTTTTTTATTACCTACAAAACAAAAACCCCACTCTTTTTGCTGGAGTGGGGTTTAATAACCTATAAACTTAAGATTAAAAACTACCTGCCTCCAGCATGATTTAAATAAAACCAGAAGAAATAATAACTATTTCTTGGGGTTAAATCACTGTAGTTAGCATGTAGATTCATCATAGGTAAGTAGTATATCATATCATTTCTTTTTGCAATATTAAATTTTTATTAATTTTTTAACAATTAAACTAATGAGGAAAATTACCTAGCTGCCAGCTACTTTCAAACTCTTCTATTAAACTATCAACTACTGCATACCAATCACCTTTTGTTTCATTAAAAACTTTTCTTTGTCTTTTACTGCTATTCCCACGCTTAAAAATATCTAAAACTTTTTCAAGCTCTTTATCTGCTTTTAACTCTTTTGCAGTTGGCATAAATTCTTCTACCAATCTTTCAATATCTTTTTTAAGAGGGATGGTTTTTCCAAAGGAATCAACAATCAATTCAGCATCAAGACCATATCTTGCAGCACGCCATTTGTTTTCTCTAATTAAGAAAGAAGGTAGGTGTCCTAACTCATCACCCGTACGAAATCTTTTTGCAAGATATCCTATCAATGATTGGATAAAAGCTACCATTGAAATTACATCATCCAATAATGGCATTGCATCACATACTCTAACCTCAATCGTTCCAAAATCAGGATGTGGCCTTACATCCCACCATATTTCACGAATAGATTCTATTGTGCCTGCTTTCTTTAATACAGAGACAAGTTCACTATATTCTTCCCAGCTGCGTAAATTAAAAGGAAGTCCTGTGGTAGGAAGTGTTTCCAGGATTTTTGCTCTATAAGACTCCATGCCAGAATCTCTTTTTACCCAGAATGGAGAACTACAAGACAAAGCTAATATACGTGGTAAATAGTTCATCATGGTAGTGTTTATCGCTATAGCTTCATCACCGCTCTGAACACCTACATGTACATGTAATCCAAATATGAGCATTCTTTTAACAGGCATTTGAATTTTGTCTATAATATTCTGATATCGTGGTATTGGTGCAATTTGTTGATGAGCCCAGCTTGTTGTGGGATGAGTACCTGCCATTGTAAGCTTTACACCAAGCTTTGTAGCACAGTCATATAAAACTCTGACATGTTTTTTGATGTCATCTCTAAGCTCATCTACGGTTAAGCAAGGATTGCTATTTATTTCAATTACAGATTCAAACAACTCATGTTTAATATTTGGATAGCCATTTAATTCTTTTAATATTTTACTTGTAGCTCCAGTTAGTTCTTTTGTATTTTGATCTATTAATTGGAATTCTAACTCAACTCCTATAGAATGATTTTTACAGCTAGTAAATTCTAATGTGCTCACAGCTAATATTGTATAACACCAACACAGTTTCTACGTTAGTACCATAGTTTCAGGATTATATTCAAACTCTATACCAGAAATATATATAGTATCCCCTTCTTTTGCACCTTGTTTTTCAAGTTCAGAAAATATACCCATGCTTTTTAGCACACGCATAAAATGTGCAACTGATTGATAGTCTTTTAAATTTGTAACTGATAGTAATCCTTCGACTTTTTTCCCCTCGATATAAAATCCATTCTCATATTTGGAAACATAATATTCATCCATCTTGTGATCTGTGGCACTTGGATCATAAAAATCCTGAACTTCTACTTGTTCTTCTTTTGGATTCTTCTTTAAAAAGCTAAAAAGGTTTTCAAGTAGTACATTAAGGTTTTTCTTTGTTGCAGCTGAAATAGTTATGGGTGTCAATTTTTTTCTTTTAAATTGTTGAATTGTTTTTTCTAATTCATCTTCTTGTAATAGGTCGATTTTGTTTAAAACTAATAATTGTTTCTTTTTTAAGAGAAGATGATCGTATTCTTTGAGCTCATTTTGAATGGTTTCATATGCCTCTAGTGGTTTTACCCCATTCACGCCGCTTGCATCAATTATGTGAACTAATAGCCTTGTTCTTTCTATGTGACGGATGAAATCATGTCCTAGACCAGTTCCCAGAGAAGCACCTTTTATTAGTCCTGGAATATCTGCAATAACGATACCATCACCATCAGGTTTTTTTAATACTCCTAAATTAGGAACAAGTGTGGTAAATGGATAATCAGCTATTTTGGGTTTTGCTGAACTTACCACACTAATTAAAGTAGACTTCCCTGCATTTGGCATACCTACAATTCCAACTTCAGCAATGAGTTTTAACTCTAATTCAAGCTCTCTTTCTATAGCAGGTTCACCAGGCTCACAAAAATGTGGTGCTTGTCTTGAGCTTGTGGTAAAGTGTGAATTTCCTCTGCCTCCTCTACCACCTTCAGCAACTAATACTTTTTGTTTGTCATGTATTAAGTCTGCAATAATTTCACCTGTAGATAAATTTTTAATAAGAGTTCCTATCGGTACTTTTATGATTAAGTCCTCTCCATTTTTCCCATGCTTATTTTTAGAACCACCCTTTTGTCCCTCACTTGCTTTAAAAATTGATTTGTATTTAAAGTCTAATAGAGTGCCTAGATTTTTATCAGCTTCAATATAAACATGTCCACCTCTACCACCATCACCTCCAGCAGGTCCTCCATTAGGTTCAAATTTTTCTCTTCTCCAGGCTACGATACCATTACCGCCTTTGCCCGATAGTATTTTAATTTTAGCTGTATCTATGAACTTCATATAATGTATTGTACACTAAAAATATGTTAGTTTTCTTAAATGGACAAGTCTTACAAGAAGAAGATGCAAAGATAAGCATTACTGATTTGTCGTATCAATTTGGCTATGGGCTATTTGAGACCATACGATGTGAAAATGGTATACCCGTATTTTTTGAAGATCATTATAAGAGACTTACACATAGTGCAAAAGAAATAGGCATGCCTTTTCCTGTAGAAGAAGCTGAAGTGAAAGAATGGATAAAAAATGTACTTAATGCAAATGCATTAGAAAATGCAAGAATAAAAATCATAATTTCAAAACGTCTTGAAGATAAGTTTAATGTGGTTATAATTCCTGCAGCACTTGAAAAATTACCATTGTCATATTTTCTTATTTCCTGGATTCTACATAGAGATTCAAGATCAATTTCTTTTAGACATAAGACTACAAGCAGAGGGGATAGTTATGTAGCATATAGATATGCTCAGGAAAATAGCTTTAATGATGCACTGTATTTAAATGATAAAAATGAACTAGTAGAATGTACAAGAGCAAATATATTTTTAGTTATGGAGGATAAAATAATTACACCACTTCTTGAAAGTGGTATATTGTCTGGTGTTACAAGAACTAAAGTATTAGAGCTTGCTAAAGAAAACAATATTCAAATAGAAGAAAAAAATGTTCATAGTCTTTATCTGAGTAAAGCAAAAGAAGTTTTTATAACAAATGCAATTATAGGAATAATGCCTGTTTCAAGAATTAAGTTAGAAGATAAAGAATATCAATTTAAAACAAGTATAATAACTGCCAATCTTAAAAATACTTATGATTTTGCAGTAAAAGAATATTTAAAAGAAGTAAAAGGTTAACAACATTAAGGCTATAAGTCTTAATCAAATTGATTTATAATGAGCTTATAAGTTTTCAAATATAAGAGAAGATAAATGATATCTAAAATAGCAATGCCATTTAATACTAAAATAGAATCACAAGCTCATGGGAATGAGCAAGCCATTTATATAAATATTCAAAATATAATAACTAAAATTACAGATACAAGAAAGAGTAAATTAATCTCAGATGCAATAGAGTTTGCAATAAAAGCGCATGAAGGACAGCTTCGAAAAGGTACATCTATTCCATATGTAATCCATCCTTTAAGGGTTGGATTAATTTTAAGTGAACTTGGTTGTTCTGATGAAGTGGTTATAGCTGGAGTATTGCACGATACAATAGAAGATACAGGAACAACGCATGAAGAGATAGAGCAATTGTTTGGAAGTAATGTTGCTTTTCTTGTACAAGGTGCTTCAGAACCAGATAAATCAGATACATGGGAAAACAGAAAAACACATACCATTGAATATTTAAAAACAGCTCCAAAAGATGTCCTTTTTGTATCATGCGCAGATAAAATTGATAACAATAGAGAAACTGATAGGCATCTTTTAGAAGTAGGTGAAGAACATTGGAAAGCCTTTAAAAGGCCAAGAGAACAACAAAAATGGTATTATGAATCTTTAGCAAAAGTTTTTATTAGTAGGATTGATGATGATGTAACTAATAAGCTTTTTAAGCAATTTGAGCAAGAATTAAAGAATGTTTATGGTTAACTAGCATAGGTAGGAGTATTGAGTTATGAGTATAAATCTAGGTACAGTAAATGGAAATGTCGACAGAGGGATTGTGAAAACAAGAATATCACTTCCTGTTCTTGACAATAAAACCCAAGAGTCAATTCCAAATTTATATAAACTAGAGGCAGAAATTGATCAACTTACAATGAACAATGAACATAGCAAAGCAATTCCAAAAGTGCTTGAATGGCTTTTTAAGAAAAATGCAGTCACTCAATCTGATTGTATTCGTGCAGCAGGAATATGTCTTCTTGGTGGAAAGCATGATATCTACTTGGCTTTATTAGACATTGCACCAAGATCTCATCAGCAAAAAAGTTTTAATGATGCAGAGAAAGAAAAACTTAATAAACTAGACCCCGCGTTTAGCTTCTAAACCACCGTGCTGTGGATAAAGTTTAATCTGTATACCTACTTCACTAATAAGCTTGTTTAGTGCATTTAAGTATGCTTTTGCACAAGCCATAGTTATGTCAGTGTTTGCTGCATGTCCGCTATATACAGCACCATTTTTTTCTCTGATTCGAATAGTAATTTCAGCAAGGGCATCTATTCCTTCTGTTACTGACTGAACAGAAAATTCAATAAGTTCATTTGGTACTTGTACTATTTTATTGATAGCTGTGTATATAGCATCTACAGGACCTGTACCTAATGCTGCATCTTTTAGAAAAGCATTGTCGCTTGTACGTCTTAAACACACAGAAGCTGTGGGCAAGCCAGTTCCACATGCAATTTGAAGATTTTCTAACTCATAGTGAGTAGTTGTTTCTTGCATCCTCTGCTCATCCCTAACAACAGATTCTAAATCTCTGTCAACAACTTGTTTTTTCTTGTCTGCAATTTCTTTAAATCTTGTAAATGCTTTGTCTAATTGCTCTTCAGTTAAATGATAACCAAGTTCAGTTAATCGTTCATTTAAAGCATGTCTTCCAGAACGTGGTCCCAGTGGAAGTTTTGATGTAAGTAAACCAATATCTTCCGGGTTCATAATTTCATAAGTTTTCTTAAACTTTAAAAATCCATCCTGATGAATGCCAGACTCATGTGCAAAAGCATTTGCACCAACAATTGCTTTGTTTGGCTGAACAAGCATATTTGTAAGAGTACTTACAAGCCTGCTTGTTCTATAAATTTGAGTAGTATCAATGCCTGTATACAAGCCTAATGTAGGTCTTGTTTTTAAAATCATTACTATTTCTTCTAGCGAGCAGTTCCCTGCTCTTTCTCCAATGCCATTTATAGTACACTCTATTTGGCGAGCACCATTTACAATAGAACTTAAAGAGTTTGCTACGGCTAAGCCTAAGTCATTGTGGCAATGGACTGAAATTATTGCTTGATTTATGTTTGGAACATTTTCTTTAATTAATTTAATAAGATTTCCAAATTCACTCGGAACAGTGTAACCAACAGTATCAGGGATGTTTACAGTGGTTGCTCCTGCTTCAATTACAGCTTGAAGGATTTCAAATAAAAACTTTGGATCAGAACGTCCTGCATCTTCTGGTGAAAATTCAATGTCATCTGTAAAGCTTTTAGCATAGCTAACCATTTCAACAGCCATTTTTAAAACTTTATCTCTAGACATTTTTAGTTTATGCTCCATGTGAATATCACTTGTAGCAATAAAAGTATGTATTCTTCTTTTCTTAGCGGATTCTAGTGCAGAGGCTGCTTTTTCAATATCTTCTTTTTTTGCTCTTGCCAACCCACAAATAATGGGCCCTTCAACTTCTTTGCCAATTAATCGAACAGCTTCAAAATCCCCAGGGCTTGAAAAAGGAAATCCAGCTTCTATTATGTCAACACCTAACTTTGCTAGTTGTTTTGCTACTTCAAGTTTTTCTTGAATATTTAGTGTAGCTCCAGGAGACTGTTCTCCATCTCTTAACGTAGTATCAAATATAAATACTTTATCTTTTGCTTCCATAGTTTG
The DNA here is from genome assembly GCA_023250155.1 of Candidatus Melainabacteria bacterium. Lineage (GTDB taxonomy): Bacteria > Cyanobacteriota > Vampirovibrionia > 2-02-FULL-35-15 > 2-02-FULL-35-15 > JAHFBD01. The sequence goes on along the minus strand of JAHFBG010000003.1, from coordinate 60,728 downwards.
AATTTCCTAAAATGTAATTCTATTCTACAAGAGTTTTTAAAATATTATGTTAAATATCATTTAAAATTACAGTTAAATTTGCAAAAAGATTATAATACACGCTATCTTAGTAACGTGTTTGGTAAAAAGAATTACTTAATAAGCTAATTTACAAAGGAGTAAAATATGCTACAAATAACAGAAGTGAATCCCCAATCTATCTTTAATCATCTTCAAATTGCAACAAGCCAGACAAAAGTAGATTACTATAATCCACCTGATTATTTTTCAGGACGAGGCTTTAAAGCAAAAGACTTAATAAATATTGATCTAAATAAAAACTTTGGGTTAGTAGATCCTCTTACTGGTGAAATGATTAAAGGTGAAGCTGGAAAATATAACCATAATACTTATTTACGTAGGAGAAGCGATATAGCAGAAAAACCTTGCTCATTAGATAGAATCTTTGAAAAAACCACTACAGCAAGAAAATTCTTTGGGAAGGAAGCTCCTTATCAGTCACTAGCACTGATTAATGGTATACCTGCATTGCTTGAAACCAATTCACCTCATATGTTTAATTTCTGGTCTAGAAACTGGTTTCTATTAGCTGTAAGAGTTTTAGGACAAGAATACGGAAGCTTTCAGCAAAAATTATCTTATGTAAAAGACAATAAACTACCACTTGTTCGCATGGTAAATGCAATTGATCCTGTATTCAAAAAACGTTTTGATCAAGAGTCTGTAAAGTCAGGGAATCAATTTTTGGAAGAAGTTAAGTTTAAACAAATGGTGGATGAATTAAGTAGCGAAAACCCAAATTTTGAAAAACCTGGTGCCTATTATAATCCTCATACTTTTACAATTGTAGCGATCAATACTGACTATTATGGACAGCTTAAAAGCTGGGCTTTAGGAGCTGTATCTGATGTAGGTGAAAGTCTCCCATCTGAAAAACAATTTCATTCACTACATGCAGCAGCAGCAGTAGTAAATGGAAAGGCTATTGCATTTGTAGCCCCAACAGGTACGGGAAAATCTACTCAGGAAGCTATGCTTGGTACTATGAATGAATGGGTACCAACACTCGTTGAGAATTCAGGTTTAAGCACTGATCCAAAACTTGTAGAAGAGGCAAAATCAATCAAGTCTCAATATCACTCTGATGATTGGCTATATATTGATAGAAGATTTATCGCTACTATTTCTGAGAGGCACATTTATCCAAGAACAAATTTTGTAGACGATAGTATCCCTGAAGATAAAATGCCAGCACTTATGAAACAAGCTCGTGATGGAATCTTTGCAAAAGCTTTAAAAGAAAATGTGAAAATTGATTCGAATGGGAAATTCCTAATGCATGATTCTATTGGCATGCCAAACTCAAGAGTGTTAGCAAACCCAGCTGATGCAGTAAAAGATCCACAAACAGGATTATCGTTTTCTGCAACTCTTACTGCTGTAAATATCTTGCTCAAGTTTGATGATGATAGTGGTATAGAAGCAGTGAATGAAGAAATTAAAAAGGCAGGTTTTATAGATGAAGACTGCAAGCTTCCATATACGATGAAAACCTTTTTTGAAGAGGGAGAATATAATTTTGTAGTCCCTTTAAAAGGTGCTGCTAGAGCATGGGAGGTATTCCGTTTTGTTCCTACGAAATTTGGGCCAGGAGCAAGTGGTCCTGAAAAATGGGGTCAGCCTACTTTTGAAGTAGTAGGTACAAAGTATCTTGCAAAGCCAGATAAGGTTCTTGCATATGATCCATTTCAAAAAGGTTTCTATGAAAGTTACGGTGAAAAATTAAATTGTAGTGCCATAAATATAGGAAGACCTTGCTGGATTGGATTTGGTATTAAAGATGCTAAATCCAAAGACTGGGCAAAACTTTCTACAGACGAACAAGAGTTAGCTATAAAAGGTACAGCAGTTCTTATGGCTAAACGAGCTAGTGCTATTAGTCCTGAACTTGCGGAGGTATTGATTAAAACCTTACAAAGAAAAGCAGGGATTTAACCTAAGATAGCCTCACCAAGTTTTAAAGCAGCACGGCTATTAAAACGTGCTTTAATACGACCACGTTTTACCAAAGCATAAGGAATATTTCCATTAAACTCCAATGTCCCTGGATCTAGTTTTTCTAATGTTTCATCATTTAAAACAAGCTTTATTTCACTGCTTTCTTTTACTACATCCTTAACTACAAATATAGTATCTTCTGGTTTAATATTTATTCTTTGAGCTATATTTTCATGTTGCCATTTAAGTTGAAAAGTTTCATCATCTAGCTTTTCTAAATCAAGCTTTTTAAAGAACTCAACTATTTTGTCATGTGTGAGCTTAGAGCCTTGAAAATATAAGTCACCCTCAATGTCTACTTTAATAAAATCTTCCATAAGTTTTAATTAGTTATTATTATACTATTAAAATCAAGTTAAGGATCAATTTAAAAATTTCTTAATTAATCAGGTATCAAAACCTACTGCCTATAAGCGTTTTAATATATACAGGGATTTGAATTAATTACTATGGGTGGAATTGTACAACCTGCTGTAGGCGGGAATATTATTGTCAATAATCAGCAGCCAGCTAGACAGGGTGCTCAGGCCCAAAATGTAAATCACCAAGTACGAGATGCTTTTGTTCCACTCAATAGAAATGAGCCTCAAAATAGAGCTCCCGAAGCTGAAGATAAAAGTTTTTTTAGTAAGTTAAAGAGTTGGTTTAAGAAAGATGGGGTGGATATCCTTTCTGATATCTTTTCTGGCATTGTTGCATTCTCAGCTTATACAATAGCAGTAGGAGCTTTAGCACTAGCACCTTTTACAGGAGGTTCTTCACTGTTAATCACAGCAGGGGCTCTTTCTGTGGCAGGACTTGTGGGTGGGACTTCTAAGGTTATTTTTAAAAGCATCTGTTCTCGTGTTACTGGAGAAAAATATGAAAGTGCTAAATATGATTTTCTGACAGGAGCTTTTGCTGGAGTCCTTGCACCTATAACATCTGCATTTGGTTCTGCTGCTGCAAGATTTATAGGAAGTAAATTAGGTGTAAAAGCAGTATCTCATGCTATAGGTAAGGGTTTGACAACTGAGTTTGAATTAGTAGGTGGAAGATTTGTATCTAGATTTGCAATTAGAGGAACACAAATGGCAGCTGAAGGTGCCTTTGCAGGAAGTTTAGACAACTCATTTAGACACATATGTAAAAATGGTAGTTTGGATGGTGCTGGTGATGCATTTAAGGAAGGGTTATTAGGTGGATTAATACTTAGTCCAGCAATAGGCGGAAGTTTAAGAGGAGTAGGCAAATTAGCAAAAAAACTTAAAAGTACAAATGACAGTGTTCGAGAAGCTATAGCAAAAGGAAAAAGTGACTTGAAAAATATCCCTGTACTGAGTCAGGATGGTGGTCCATTAAGCAAACTAAAGGAACCTGTAATCCAAGCTGTTGAAAATCCACAACAAGCAATTGTTAGAATCTCCAAAAATAAGAGGTTACAGAAGCGTACTTCAGAACTTGCTTCTTATAATTCTCCTGAGATTCAAAAGGTAGTAAAGAGTAAGGCTTTTCAAAATGGTGATCAACAAACAAGAGCTAAATTGTTAATGGAAAGATCTATTACAGCAGGTAAGATGGCCCAAATATTAGCTGATGATCCCAGGATAGAACAAAAAACGAGAGATTTTTTCGTTGGTTTTAAAAGCAACAATTCACCCACAAGAAACCTTCGTCAAGCACAAAGCTTTAGTAATAGGGTTTATGGAGATGGAAAGTATACAATTATTAAATCTTTGGGTGTGGGAACAGTTGGTGAGTCCTATTTAGCACGTACAACTGATGGTACACAGGTGGTTGTAAAAATGTTAAAAAGAAGAGCTACTCCAGGGAAATTACTTAGAGAAAGAAGAGTCCTTAGAGAAACCATTAAAGCAAATTCAAAAATTAGTCCGGAGGAAAAGAGATATCTATTAGGAGTAGTTGATAATTATTACAAAGGATGGATTCAAGAATTAAATCTTGCTACTGAAGCAAATGCAGCAAAGATGTTAGCAAGTGGGGCAAAAAGATATAAAGTAGCTCAGCCAATAGAAGTTGGATTTCCTAAAAAATTAAATGGACAAACAGGTAAAAGAGCAACTTCACTGGTTTTAGAAATGGCAGAAGGAATTAGACTTGATGATCTTATGAAAATGTTAGAGATCTATAAAGCAAACCCTAAGCTATACTCAAAACAATTTGCAGATGAAATCAAAAAACACCCATGGCTTGCAAATCCAATCACCTGGTTAGATCAATTACCGAATACTTATCTTCGTGCACAAAATGAGCAGTCATTATATTCTGTTTTTTGGGGAAGAAGACTTACACATGGAGATCCTCATGCAGGAAATGTTTTCATTCACTTTAACAATAATCAACTGGGTATTACATACATTGATACAGGACTTGTAGTAGTACGAAAGAATAAAGCAGTAATAAATAATCTTGGCTCTTGTCTCGATTTTATAATTGGAAATAGCAGGGAGTTTGCAAAAAGAATTATTAATACAGCACAAAAGCTCCCTCCTGGTAAAACTAAAAGAGAACTTATCAGAGAGCTTACAGAGACTTTGGATAAAGAGCTATTTAAAAAAGGAATAAATCTTACGAATCCACACTATACACAAAATACATTAAACTCTATCTTAGAAAGAATAGGAATAATAGATTCTCCGGTACAAGCATTGTTTTATAAATCACAAATGCAAACTGTTCTTCATTATCTGGAATTATCCAGATTAGCTGGGCAGAACAATAATATGTTGAAAAATTCTCTTGGTGATATTATGCTTGCTCTTGGTAAAGGGTTTATAAGAAATCCATTTTATACTACATGGAGCATTTTCCCGTCGATATTTAGAGGTGTATGTAACTTGCCTCATTCGGTTAGAAATTTAACTCAGTTTTTAACCTAAGTTAGTTTATAGCACTTAAGAAATAAGGTAATAATTTTTCATTAAAGGAATCAGCATCCTTTTGTAATGGTTGATTACTATAAAAATCAATATCACCTCTTAAAGCAAGACAATAATTTGCATCGTTGTAACTGTTAAAATTATCTTTGTAATCTAGAACTCTTGCTATTTGTAAAGGGGCAACTGCTTGTTTTTTTGAATCTGTAGTTAAAGTTTCAACTAACTGTGATTGTTTTTTGTGGACTAACTCATCAATTAGAGTTTTTATAATAGATTGGTACAATCTTTTTCTTTTCTCATCATTAGGCAAGTCACTTATAGTATTTAGCTCTTCAATTAAAGCTTTTTGATAGACAAATAAGGTATTATTTGATTTATCAAAACCACCTTTATTTAATAAGGCAGTGGGTTGTAATTTATACTTTGAGTGATCATTTACAATGGTTAAATTTACAGTTTCAAGTCCAAGAGAATTAGATATAAGAAGAACAATAGGCATTATTATCTCTTTAAGTTTTGCTTTGTCATGAATTGCTGATTCAATGTTTTCATATAGCTTTTTCAAGTGGTTCTTAGTTTCAATTTTGTATAAGTTTGTTAATAATGATTTTTCGTAATGCTTATAAATATCATGCTTTGCGTCTGGTTTTAATCTGTAACTAAGAGGATCTTTAAGTAGAAGATTTTTATTATTGAAATATGAAATTATGTTTTTATCTTCTAGAACTACTTCATTATGTTTAATATCAAAATGTAAATGTTTCTCTTCAATAAAGCATCCATGTTTACCATCATCCAATGGTGTAGTACCAATGACAGAATAGCTAACCAAATGTGCAATATGACTTTCATCACTATAGCTTATAAGTTTTGGGACTATTCCTGTCTCTGAAACATTGGTTAAAATTTGACTTAGTAAATTTCTTTTTTGACTTTCAGGTAGGAGTGAAGATATTTCATTAAGGTGATTTAACAAAGCATAAATTTTTAGTTCTTTTACAGCAGTATCATTTGATTTTATTTCAAGATCTATAGAATCTGATAGATTTTTCCCACTAATTGAAATCTGACTATCATCGAGTCTCTTAGCTAGTTTCTCAAGTACTTCTTGAGTCACAAGTTGTTGAGCTAGTTTTAAAATTGTATTTTTAGGAGAAGATCTCTCTAGAAGAAAAATTCCTTGAGAGGCTTTTGTATAAGTCAAATGCTTTCTATTATGAACCTCAGTGGAAGGCTTATCTATGATAGGTTTATTGGTTTGAATAATTGTGTTTAAATTATTTGTTTGAAAAGAAATCATAATTAAAAATTCTATATTAGAGAAGTAACACTACAATAATAAACCAAGAAGGTTAATTAAAAGAATATCCCAATAAGAAAAAATAATTTTTTCTTAAGGATTACATCTTGATATTTAGGTTAAAAATTTGTTAAGGTCAAAACATAAGCAAACAGCTTATTTAGGGGATAGATTAAAGAATGGGGGATAATAACATGATTGGTAATATTTCAGATTTAGGTCCATTTGGAGCAAAAAAATTTCTTTTTTCAAATTTAAAGGATTTCAGTTCATTGGGAGTAGATAAAGATATAAATGCTGCATTAGCGAGTATTGGAGCTTTTAAACTTGGTGAAGCTGCAGGACCAGTATTAGCTGAAGTATTAGGACCAGTAGTAGAAGCAGTAATAAAAGATCCTAAGCAAGCAGCTGAAATAGCTAGAAAAGCATCTCAAATAGGAGCAGCAGTCGTTAGAGCATCTTCAGAGCGTGAAGATACTGGTGTATCAGTTGATACTAAAACTAGCACGACTAAAGAAACAAAAAGAGATGGAAACAAAATCATAGTAACAACTACAGAAACAAGGACTAGAACTCAAACCACAGATCTAGATAAACAAGCTGAATATAATAGGAAAGTCGCAGATCAGCTTGAAAAACTTGGAGCTGGATTACCTGATGGCAAAATACAAATAGGTAATGAAACTGTTACTGTTGAGCAACTAAAAGATTTAGCTAATTCAGTTTTTGCACTGCTTGGATCAAAGGGTGAAAGTGAGCCTATTAACATAACACCTGAAGAACAAAAAGTCCCGAAAGCTGAAGACAAAGCTGTACCAGAAAATAAAATACCAACAAATAACAAATAAAGGTGAAGCTAAGTAAGTAGTCTGGAAGGGGAATTTGAATAAAATAAAATTCCCCCTCTTAATTTTTAGCCTATGGGTATGTTATAATTTCTGTATGGTTCTTAAAACAATACTAAATGTTGTCTCTACTTGGATGAAACCTACTAAATATCAGGTTAATAGTGAGTCAGGTTTTCATGGAGTACTTGGAATAGGATCTAGAAATCAAATTGAAACACGAGAAGAATTAGCGATACTTCATGGAGCATTAATCATGGGTGATTGGGAAAGAGCAAAAGAAGCTCGAGGTAAACTTGATATTCTTTCTAAGACTAAAAGTAGAGTGCTACTCTAAAAAATTAAAGTCATTGACTTTCAAATAAAAATTTGAAAAATATCTTACAACTCATACTTGTATTTTTAGTTTTATTTAATACAAGTTTTGTTTTAGCCAATGAAACATTTGAAAATGATCTTGGCTTATGGACAGGAATAAATATTAATGCTCCAATCACAGAAAAGATTCAAAGCAGGTTTCAGATTAGTCCAAGATGGCTAGATAATGCTACTGACTTTAATCAGTTAATATTGCATGGGTTATTAGGATATAAGTTTAATGAACATTTTTCTTTTTTCCAAGGATATGCCTGGAGTACACATTATATTCCAAACTTTAGAAGAGAACAAAGACCTTATGAGGACGCTATCATCTCACATCAAGTAGGCAAGGTATCTTTAGAACACAGATTTCGTTTAGATGAAAGATTTCTGCAAGATATTGAAGGTATTTCTCTTCGAGGAAGATATAGACTGAAAGGAAGCTATCCGCTTGATAAAAAACAAAGATGGTCGTTAGTTTTATTTGATGAAATATTTGTAAATTTAAACTCTCACTTTGGTGGACCACAAGCAGGAATCGATCAGAATCGTATTTATACAGGAGTAAATCATAAGTTTAATGAAAACATCAATGCTGACTTAGGATACCAGTTACAACATATACATAGACCAGGTTCTAAAATTGATCCGTTAAATCACTTTATATTTTTCTATCTTAACTTTCAGTTACCACAACTCATTAGAGATAAAGGATAATTAGCTTTTTTCACCTTTAGAGTGTTTATGAAACGATTCAAATCTTGAATTTAATTCAGCAAATTTTGTTTGTTGTTCAGGTGTTAAAATTTTACTTATCTCATCACGAGTTGAATTACGCATAGCTTCAAACTTTGGAAAAGTTTCAGCTCTTAATTCTTCCATTTTTTTATGCTTAGCATCAAGGATTGCTGCAACTTTTGTTTTTTGTTCTTCTGTGAAATTAAGCTCTGAGCTAAAGTATTCTAATTTCTTACCCTTGCAATCCCCGTCCTTACAGTCGCTGTCCTTGCCATCTCCATGTTCAAATCTTTCACAATGATTTGTTGCGCAAGATTTTGCACAACCACCATGACAACCACCTTTGTCATACCACTTATAAGAAGCTGCTCCAAATACAAATCCTATTATTATAGAGAGTAGAACTTGTTTCCATGCTAATTTCATATTTTCTCCTTTTTCTTAAATATTATTTGAATATAAATATTATAGACTGTATTCCTTTAAATGAGGAACTTTATATTAATAGAGTCTTTCTTATCTTATTTAAGACTTTTTCAGTAGAGGTTATTTAGGTAAAAGAATGAACAATACTTCTCAAGTGCACTTAATAATCTCAGGAAAAGTCCAGGGAGTTTTTTATAGGGCTTCTTGCCAGGAAACAGCTATTCAATATGGTTTAAAAGGATGGGTTAAAAATCTGCCAAATGGAGATGTTGAGGTGCTTGTTCAAGGCGAAAAAGAAAAAATTGAAAGCTTAATAGATTGGTGTAAGAAAGGTCCTCCACATGCAAAAGTCAACAATGTAAAAGTAGAGTGGCAACTTATGATGGAAAGACTTTATTCTTTTGGGATTAGGTAAAAAAGTTCTAAGATTCTAAAACCCATCCGTGCTTTTTTGCCAAGGGTTCTAATTGATTTAACATTTCAAGCTTTAACTGTAGTGTACCTATGACTAGCTCCATTTCAGTGCTGGCTCTATCAAGCATTTTTGATATAACAAGGGTAAAGTCTTCTTTGAGTCTTTTATCTGGAAGGTTATTAACCTCTTTTAGAATAACTCTAATTACATCAGCTCTTTTAGAAGGATTACTCTGCGATCTGTAAACCTTGACTAAGTTGTTTAGTATAGGATTTGATTCTGGTAGCTCAGAAAGTCTGGCTACAATTTCTTCAAGGGTATTTAGATACTCTTTAAAGCCTTCATGCCTTGCCTCAGGTGTATTCAAATTGTTTTTCCAAAAGACCCAGGATCGTTTTGTGAGCCAGGTTTCAAAAAAGCCCATTTGATTAACATCTTTTAATTGATTACGTTTTATGGAAGTTGCAAAGTATTTTGATAATTCTTGAATACTTTTTAAACCTAGATCAAATTGTTTTTTGTTGAGAACTATAGAATTAACAGCATCAGACAATTTAGCATCATCCTTTAAGGGTAAAAGCCATATATTTGCTAGATATGCTATAAACCCTATATAGTCTTTAGGAATGCCCGTAGATCTTAAAACTTTTTTGACTTCATCTTCATTTTCAAGATTCAATTCAAAATTTAAAAGCACATTTTTAATTTTGATTAAAACTATAGGAGATAAGCCTTGTGTTAACAAAGTGCCATCGTGGGTAATAAGGTGATTTGGTGGTGAAAAGTCAAATAGTTTTACTAAACCATCAACTAGTTTTTCTCTATATAGCTTAGGGTTTTGAAGTTTGATTTTTGTTTGTAAGATACTAAATACAGCATGAACAGCTTCGTGTTTTGCATAGTTCTTTATTGATGATGATTTTAAAGGGTTTATTTCTATTAGGTGTTTGCTTGTAGAATAGCTTCCTTCTAAAGACGCATCAGTATTAAACTCTATTTTTGGCAATAGAGCCTTATTTACTAAGCCATAATTATCAAACACTTCTTTGATTGCTTCTTCTGCTATAGTCTTATAATAATCAGGATATAAGTTAAATAAATCTTTTTTTAATTCAGGAAGTTCTCTGGATATGGCTATCCATAAAGGATCTGCAGAATCACAATAAATATTTTCTAGTTTGGTTAGCCAAGAACTAATTTCATTTAACTGCTCAGTGTTTAGTTTAGTCTTAGAATCAAGAACATAACATAAATGTGGATAATCTGTTTTAATGCCAATTGGTGGATTTTGTAACAGATTGTTTTTATAAGTATCAGGATTAACTTCAAGTTTTTTTATATAAACACTTTGAGTTTCTGCTAACTTAATAGGCATATGGTTTGGTAATTGCATAGGTTAAAGTGCTTATAATAGTAACCAAGAAATATACTCGACCTGACGAGCTTAAGTTTTTTTTAATATTTAAAACTATCCCAGTCTAAACTTGCTCCATTTTAAGATTTGATAGATGCCCAAAAGTGCAAAAATAATGATTACTGGTATAAAGGTAATCTCTGTTTCTTTTGGTATAAAGTGAATAGTTTTTTTTATTTTCTTATAAATCTTTTTCATATCTTCTAAGTTCTGTGCATTAAAATAATTTCCACCAGTCAGTGATGCAATTTCCTGTAGAGTAAACTCATCTAGCTTGGTAAGAATACCTCCCCTGATAATTGTGCCAGCTGGACTTCCTATACCAATTGTCTGAATAACGATATTGTTTATTTTAGCTTGTGCTGCTGAAAATAAAGGATCGTTTCCTATATTTGCCTCACCATCAGTAATTAAAACAATGCTTTTATTATTTTTATTTTCTTGATTAGGATTATCTTCAAAAGTGATTGAATCAATACCTGCTAATATTGCATCTCCAATAGCAGTACCTGGTTCTAAGCTTTTTAGATTTAATCTTTTTAAAACATTTATTGTTTTTGTCTTTTCAAGAGTAGGATTTACAATAATTCTTACACTTCCACTAAACAACCCAAGTCCTATTTCTATGCCTTTTGGTAAATCCTGTATAAAATTTATAGCTGCTTCTTTTGCTGCAATTAGACGATTTGGGTTCATGTCTTCTGCTTCCATACTTATTGAGATATCTAAGAGTAAAAGCATTTTTGTATCTGGGAGTGGTACATAAACAAAGCTCACAGGTCTACTTAAAGCAAAAACCAATAATGCAAGTACAGCTACCTTGAGTACAAATGGTAAATGCTTTAAGGCATCAATTTTTTTTGTTTTAGATATAGCTTCTACAATTACTTCTACATTTCCAAACGGAATAAGATCTTTTTGTTTTTTCTTTTCAAAGTGAATATGTAAAAAAATATAGAGTGGGATAAAAAGAAGTAAGTATAATGCTTGTGGCCAAATGAAATTCATAATAAGTATTATAGAGCATTTGCAACAATCAGCACTCAGCTAATAGCTTCTACTCAATCCTATGTAGGTGCAATCGATGGTGCTCCAACTTTTGCAGTTTTCTTTTTACGTTCTTTTACTTTTTGCCATATTGTTCTAACTAAAAGTTCTTTTACAGAGGTGGGTAAAAATCCTAACTTTGTTACTATGTGCGTTAGCTCAGTAACATAATCTACTACTTTAATTATAAGTTTTATTTTTTTTCCTTTAGTAGTAAGGTGATCATAAATAATAGTGTTTAAAAAATTTTCATACAGATGATTCCATCCTGGATTTATCAAAAGCTCTAGTGAATAATCTTCCTGTGATATTTCCTGAATCTGGGCCCAACCAATTAGTAAATTTCTTGCTTTATCTACTAATACAATTGCATTTTTTTTATCTTTAAAATAATCTTTAGAGCGTCCCAGTGCAGGCCTTAGATCTGGTGGAATTATTGAAAGTTCGAGCTTTTCAATTTCAGGCAAATCATTGTTTGTTTGTTGTCTAAATATGTGATCGCTATCTAAAATAGATGCTTCATGAAGTTCGTCTATTTCTTTTTCATAAAAATAAACTTTTGCATATCTTCTAAAACCACATTGATGGAATAAAGAAAGCGCAGGAAAATTGCTGGAATCAACTTCTGCAAGAAAATGCTCTATGCCATAGCCTCCATATACAGATAGAACATATCGCAAAAGCTCTTCTCCAATACCTTTATTTCTCATTTCATCAGGTACATAAACTTCTTGAATCTGCCAGCAGTTATTCGATTTTGAAATAGAACTTAAGGCAATACAGCCTAAAAAACTCTTTGCTTCAAAAGCAACATGTATGCTAGGTAATATACGTAAGTTGTGGGGGATAAAGCTTTGAGTTACATAGAGCAGTTTTTGAACTGATGAAGCGTTTAGCATCTTAAGAAAAAAAGGATCTTTAATTTCTTCTTTTAGTAAGTCAAAGTTTTGTAATTGTAAAGTTCTAATTTTAAACATACTCTATTTAATTACACCTTTTGTATTCTGTATACCCATAACTCTCTAAGGAGTAAAAAATACATGCTATTTGACTTATATTGGATAAAACCTTTATTATAAGGAGGTTATACAAAGGAACTTCAATGAAGGGTTTCTTAAGGTTAAAAACTAAGTTTTTGATTCTAAAATATAATCATTACTATCTTTTGTTTTGGCCTATAGGATACTTAAAAAGGAGTAAAAATGAGCACCCTAGTTATGAATACAAAAAAAATGAATACATCTAAGAATCCAACAAATGAAGAAATTATAAAATTAGCTAGAGAAAATGATGTCAAGTTTATCCGATTACAGTTTATAGATATTTATGGCATTGTAAAAAATCTTGCAATTCCTGTTGAACAGTTAGAAAAAGCTCTGAATAATGAAGCTATGCTAGATGGCAGCTCTATTAAAGGATTTCAAAGAATAGAAAGATCTGATCTTTATTTTTATCCTGACAAAAAAACCTTTAGGATTTTGCCATGGAGACCTTCTGAAGGCAGAGTAGCAAGATTAGTGTGTGATATTTATGATCCAGATGGTCAGCCATTTCCAGGATGTCCAAGGAACAATTTAAAAAGAGTTTTAGCTCAAGTTGAAAAAGAATATGGTTACACAATGAACGTGGGACCGGAGTGTGAATTTTTCTTGTTTAACAAAGATGAGCATGGTACTCCTGCTATTGATCCAAGTGATGTAGCTGCTTATTTTGATGTAGAGCCACTTGATATAGGACAGTCAGTAAGAAGAGAGATAATTTACACACTAGAAGAAATGGGATTTGAAATAGAAGCATCACATCATGAAGTTGCTCTTGGGCAGCATGAAATTGACTTTAAGTATGAAGATGCTTTAAGTGCAGCTGACAACATCGCTACCTTTAGATGGGTGACAAAAGCAGTAGCTGCAAAACATGGTATGCATGCTACTTTTATGCCAAAACCAATTTTTGGACAAAATGGTTCTGGTATGCACTGCAATCAGTCATTGACCAGTAGTGATAAAAACATTTTCTTTGATCCAAGCACACAAGATAAACTAAGTAAAGAAATGAAATGGTATATAGGTGGACTTCTTAAGCATATTAGAGGTCTTTGTGCAGTCACAAATCCTCTTGTAAACAGCTATAAGAGATTAGTCCCTGGATATGAAGCTCCTGTATATATAGCATGGTCACCAGGAAACAGATCTGCTCTTTGTAGAGTTCCTGATAAGCGAGGTGGTTCTACACGGGTAGAACTTAGATCACCAGATCCAGCAGCAAATCCATATCTTGCAGTTGCATGCATGTTGGTTGCTGGACTAGATGGAATAAAAAATAAAATTGATCCACCTGCACCAGTAAATAGAAATATCTACAATTTAACCCCTAAAGAAAAAATAGAGTTAAAAGTTGATAGTTTACCTGGAACACTTGAAGAAGCTCTAAGAGAATTTGAAAAAAGTAAAATTGCTAAAGATGCTTTAGGTGATCATATTTATGAGCAATTTTTAGAGCTTAAATGGGCAGAGTGGGATGAATATAGAATTCAGGTAACTAGCTGGGAAGAAGCTAAATATCTAAGAACTTATTAAAAAATCCAATTTAGGTTCTTAAGACTTGTAGTCAACTTAGGAAATTTAACCTAGGGTTAATGTTCTACATATATAATTCTTCAGTCTTGATTTGGATATTCTTTGAAAGAACGGAGGAGTTATTATGTTTAATGGTTTTGTAAATTATATAAATGGCGGTAAACCTTATATGCCATATGCATATGAGGATGAACAAAACCCAGAGCAACTATTGATGCCACCTCCTATTACAACAGCAGCATTAGGTGGTGATATATCAGTTCCAGGATTAAATGATTGAAAATATTTCCTTCTTTTAATAGGGGGATACAATCTCTTCTCGCAACTTTATTAAAAAAAATTTATCTTTTAACCATAAAAAATCTACTAAGTAGTTCTTTTTATATATGTAAGCAATTGAAAAGTTTATGAAAGGATGTTTTATGGGAAATTTAGCAATGAAAATTGGATTAGGGCTTGCTGTAGGTATAGGCGCAGCCTCTTATATAGGATCAATGTTTAGAGGAAATGCTGGAAATCAATTAAACAAAGCATTAAACAACAATAATAACAATGCACAAGATGCTTTTGTGCCAAGAAGATAGATAAAAATAGAGGCTAATTTCAAGAGAAAATGCTAAATTATTAGTATGTTTTTTAACTATAAAAAATTGCTTAACCTTGAAGTACCAAAGCATTTTGAGCCAATCATTCAGGAAGAATTGGAAAAAACCTTACTTAGAGTTATTAATGGCCTCGAACTTGTTATAAAAAAAGATCTTTCATCTGCTGTAAAAGCCAATAGAAAAATTCTTTACCAAGAGAGAAATCTTTCTCTTTTTCACTATTTGCCTATAAATGAAAATGTTTATAGTGTTCCTGTTGTATTGGTTCCACCACTTATGACTACGGTAGACATTTTTGATCTTGTGCCAGAACATAGTCTTGCAAATACTTTAGTGCAAAATGGTTTTAATGTTTACTTGATTGATTTTGGCAGCCCTGATGAAAATGACTCACATTTGAAAATAGATGATTATATTTTAAATCTTTTATATAGAGCGATTCACATGACTAAAAAACATTCTGACTCTAAAGAAGTTTCATTATTGGGATATTGTTTGGGTGGTACATTTAGTACTATTTATGCAAGTGTTTCACTTGATATAAGGAATGATGCAAAGAATGTGATAAACATAGCTGGACCAATAGACTTAAAACCATTAGAGTTTTTTAACTTATTATTTAAACCATTTAAGAAAGAGTGGTTTTCTCTTGTAGACAAGTATGGCAGGCTTCCAAAAGAGCTTTTAACAGTTCTTTTTAAGATGGTTGATCCATTGAATTATATAAGAAGACCATTTCAAGTATTAAATAAAGCATGGGATAGAGACTATTTAGTAAAACATCAGGCACTAAGTGATTTCTTTAATAGTTTCCAAAGCCTTCCTAGTGGTGTATTCAAACAATGTTTTGATATTATTTCTTCTAATGATCTTGTTTCTGGAAAATTAAAATTACTGGATCAAATAGTACAGCTTGAAAATTTTCAAGCAAATCTTTTAACATTTGGAGGTTCAAAAGACAGCTTTATTCCACCAGATTCTGTTCGTGCTGTCCAAAAACATATTTCAAGTAAAGATTTTCAATATATAGAATTGCCATTTGGACATGTATCAATTATGGGAAGTGAAAAGGCAAAATCAACGGTATGGAAAACATGTGTAGATTGGTTAAAAGTAAGAAGCGGAGAATTGGTAAATAGCAATCAACACTCAGAAAGTAATACTCAGCAAAAACAATCTCTTAAGCTTGAAAGGCTCATAGTTGATTAATAGTAGTGACGCGATTAATTGCATTACTACTGGTAAAATAGAACCATGCCAAAAACATTTCATTTAAAAATTATTACACCAACAGCAATAGTACTTGATGATAATGTTGACCAAGTCATTGCAAGGACTATTGATGGAGAAATTGGAATTCTTCCTGAGCATACTCCCGTGATTACACCTCTTAGTGTTGCACCATTTCAATACTGGCAAAATGGAGAAAGAAAAGTAGCTGCTGTTCTTGGTGGCATAATGGAAGTCTCAAAAGAAGGAGTTGCTATTATTTCAGATCATGCTGCATTAGCTGAGAATATTGATGTGGTAGTAGCACAGAAAGAAAAAGAGTTACATGAAGCTAAGCTAGCACAGAAGAAAGATAAAATGGATGTTCAAAAAGCTGAAATGGAATTAACAAGACTTCTTGTAATGCTTGAAGCTGTTGAACTTGCAAAGAAATTAAAAACTACGCGCGTTGGATAACTACTAATTTTCTTATAATATCATTACATTCTTTAGAAAATATTTCTAAGTTCAAGTTGTGTTTTTCGATTAATTTTTCTGTTTGCTTGACTTCTTCATCGATATCTTTTGCTTTATAAGCCAGTAAACAACCATTTTTATTTAACAAAGGCAGTGAATATTTAAGCAACTCATCAAGTTTAGCTACAGCACGAACGGTGACAAAATCAAAATTGTTTTTATATTTATTTTCTTTACTTATGACTTCTACCCTGTCATTTATTATTCGAATATTTCGTAAATCTAACTCTTGCACAAGTACTTTTAAAAAATCAGCTTTTTTTCTTGTTGATTCAGCTAGGGTAAATTTCCATTCTGCCTTCATAATGGCAAGTGGAATCGCTGGAAAGCCTGCGCCAGAGCCAATATCAACAAAATTGAAAAATTGAGAATTGAGAATTGAAAATTGAGGAAACCTTTCTATCTCAGGTAAAAACAAGATTGAATCTAAGAAATGTTTTTCAATGATGGGATCATTTTCGCCAGTAGGTACTGGTTGCGACCCACACCTACTGATTAGGTTAATCTTTTTATTCCATTCTATTAATACTTCATAATACTTTTTAAAAAGAGCTAGTTGGTTGTCGTTTATATTAATGTTGTAACTCCGGGTTACATTTTTAAAGTCTTCAAAATTAGCTAATTGAAATGTATTCATTTATCTAAATACTTTAGCTGATTCACTAATTTTAAACAACATGGTAAAACTTGTAAGATGTTTTATATTGAGTTTGAATGGGATGAAGGAAATGAATTGAAAATTACTGCAAGAGCCAGTATTGAAGAGGTAGAATCTGCCTTTTATGACCCGAAAAAGAAAACTAGCAGAACATACTTTAATCGCTATCAAGTATTAGCTAGAACTAGTAGTGGAAGATATTTGTTTATAGTTTACCAAAGAAAGGCAGGCGGTATAATAAGAGTAATAAGTGTTAGAAATATGATTAGAATAGAAAAAAGACGCTATTGGAGAAAATGAAAAGAAGAAAAAAAATATTAGAGGTTAAAGCACTCTCTGAGATTCCTAAATTTAAATCAGAAGATCAAGAAAGGAAATTTTGGGAAACTCATACATTGAGTGATAAGTTGTGGGATAAGCTTTATGATCCTAAGGTTGATAAAGAATTTAACAAAATTCAAAAAAGACTTAAAATGACTGATAGAAGGAAGTGAATTCATGACTACTCAAGAAAATATTACATCAGTTCTTGTAGAAAATCGAATATTTGTTCCACATAAAAATTTTATTGAACAAGCTAACCTGAAAAAAGAAGAATATGAAAGGTTATTGTTAAAAGCAAATACAGATTTTGAGGGTTTTTGGGCTGAGCTTGCTGAAAGGAATGTGCACTGGTTTAAAAAATGGGATAAGGTTCTGGAGTGGAAAGAACCTTTTAGTAAATGGTTTATAGGTGGAAAAACAAATGTTTCTTATAATTGTTTAGATAGACACCTAAAGGATAAAGCTAATAAAACTGCATTAATCTGGGTAGGTGAAAATGATGAAAAAAGAACAATAACTTATCAGGAATTGTTTAATGAAGTTTGTAAGTTTAGTAATGTTCTCTTAAATCTTGGAATTAAGGATGGTGATAGGGTTGTAATCTATATGCCACTTATTCCTGAAGCTGTAGTTGCAATGCTGGCTTGTACAAGAATTGGAGCTGTTCACAGTATAGTTTTTGGAGGGTTTAGCCAGGAAGCTATTTTAGATAGAGTGAACGATGCTAAAGCTAAGATGGTTATAACAGCAGATGGAGGGTATCGTAGAGGACAAGCAGTACCTCTAAAACTAAATGTTGATAATGCTTTAGAGAAATGCTCTTCTGTAGAAAAAGTAATTGTTGTTCAAAGAATAAAAAACAAAATCGATTTAAAGAGTGGTCGTGATTATTGGTATCATGAACTTATTAACAATGCATCATTGGAAAACAAAGCTTGTGAATTAGATTCAGAACATCCCTTGTTTATCCTATATACATCGGGTACTACTGGTAAGCCAAAAGGTATTTTACATACTACAGGTGGATATTTGACCTGGGTTACACAAACTACAAAATGGGTTTTTGATATTAAGGATAAAGATACTTATTGGTGTACAGCTGATGTTGGCTGGATTACAGGACATAGTTATGTAGTATATGGTCCATTGAGTTGTGGTGCTACTACTCTTCTTTATGAAGGTGCACCAAACCATCCTGATTGGGGTAGATTCTGGAAAATTGTTGAAGAAAACAAAGTAAGTATTTTTTATACAGCACCGACTGCAATTCGTGCTTTTATGAAAGCAGGTTCTGAATGGGTGAAGAAGTATGATTTATCCAGCTTGCGTTTATTAGGTTCAGTAGGAGAGCCCATTAATCCTGAAGCATGGATGTGGTATCACAAAAATATTGGACAAGAGCGATGTCCTATCGTAGACACTTGGTGGCAGACTGAAACAGGAGGAATTCTAGTTTCACCGCTACCTGGAATTACGACTACAAAACCAGGTTCAGCTACAGTTCCGCTTCCTGGAATATTTGCTTCTGTAGTTGATGAAAATGGAAATTCAGTGCCAAGTGATCAAGGTGGATATATGGTCATTAAAAAACCATGGCCATCTATGTTGCGAACGATTTATGGAAACGATGAACGTTATGTGCAAACATATTGGTCAAGAACTAAATCAGCATATTTTACAGGTGATGGTGCCCACAAAGATAAAGATGACTTTTTTTGGATGCTTGGGCGTGTGGATGATGTAATAAAGGTTTCAGGGCATCTGCTTAGTACTATGGAGGTAGAATCAGCATTGGTGAGTCACTCATCTGTAGCAGAAGCAGCTGTAGTAGGGTATCCAGATGAAATAAAGGGTGAAGCTCTTTGTGCTTTTGTAGTATTGAAACAATCAGCAAGTGATCATCAATCAACGCTTTCAGATGAATTAAAACAACATGTAGCAAAACAAATAGGACCAGTGGCAAAGCCTGATCAAGTACGGTTTACAGAAGTGCTTCCTAAAACACGTTCAGGAAAAATCATGAGAAGGCTTCTTCGTGATATAGCAAGTGGTAAGCAAACAGTAGGTGATACAACGACTCTTGAAGATATGAGTGTACTTGAGAAATTAAGAGTGCAGGATGAAGAGTAGAGTTATCTCCCAAGCTCTTGAATATGATAATTTGGTTTTGTGTCTTGGGTTTGAGTTTCTCTTACTTCTTTTTCAGTTGATAATTGATGAACCAAATATGCTTTGAATACTTCTGTTTTAGAGGTAAGTTCTCTAGCCCACTCTTGCCACTCTGGAGTTGAAACTACTTCTTTATCATTTAAAGTTTCTAATAAATTACCAGTATTAGTTAGTGCTTGTAAAAGTTTAAGTTGTTTATCATTTATATTTAATTGTTCTTTGTGTAAGAATTCTTTTAATGATACAAACACCTCACTAAGATTGACAGGTTTAGAAAATTTGAAGTTCTTTAAGTCTTTTTCAAGATTGATTTTTATATCTTCTAAGTTATTTAACAATTCATCAATCATGAAATCATTCATCTTTCTAACCTTCTTTTCATAACCTGAATCGCTTATTGAAGTCCATACCCCAATAAGTATTCCTAACAATAACACTACTCCTGCACTGCCTAGAATAATATCGTCTGTTGCCAATGCAAGAATCGGTACTTGAGCTGGTTTTACATTAACTACTTTTGTTTGTGGGGTTTCTTGTGCTTGTACTTGATTAGGAATAGCCATACTCCCAAAACCAATAGCTGAGCCAAGTACACTAGCTTTAACTAATTTAGAAATATTTAAACTCATCTTTTCATCTTAAATTAAAAGTGTTTCAATACTAACAAATCTATTTTTAAAACAATAGGTATTGTTAGAGGAATTTAATTTTCATAAGTTTGTTCTACACTCGTAAGACTAGATTAAGAGTGTCTAAGTTTAGTAAGATTATTCAAAGTTATTAAGGAGAATAAACTATGTCAACACTTTCACTATCTAGTCTTAAACCAGGGAGTTCAGTAATAACTCCTGAAAATAATAGTCTTTGGAATTACTTTAAAAACAGGGAAGAAAAAAGAATTGTTTTAGGAGCTTCTAGAGCGGGTTTAGTTCCTCTTTCTATTCAAGGCTCACAAGCTACAAATCATCCATCGTATGTGCTTACACACAAAGATATGCTCCAACACCATTTGGATACATTTACAAGAACTAGATTAGTAGATGCACCACTTTCAAAAGAAGCTGAAAACGTAATGAAACTTTGGCAAGCACCGTTCTTATGGAAGTCAGATACTCGTGATGATTTTGAACTTAAAGAAAACTCCAGGTTTTATGTAGGTTTTGAAGATGGTCTAGTTACACAGCTTGCTGATAAAGAACCAAAAGATTTGTCTTCTTATGCAGAACTTTTTGTTGGAGATTCAGACAGTACTGGACCTAATGTCACAGTAGGAAATAGAAAAAATATGCCACTAGAGTTCTATGGTCAGATTGAACTTTTAGCCTCGTTACTTAGTCAGCTTACTATGTCTACAAAAGAAGTGACATCAAGAGCCAAGGAAATAAAAACTAAGCTTATAGAATCTGGAATTGCTGATAGAGTAGTAAATCTACAAAAACAGTTTTTAGATCTAGTGAATGTTAAATATGAAGACTTTAATGCAAGTGAATGTCAGTTTGGTATAGGAATTTCTGGTCCATATACGATTGAAGTACAGCCAAATGGATTAATAACCAGTCCAGCATCTAAATTAAAAGATTATACAGAAAAAGAAGAACCATCGGATATTTTTATTAGCTTAAAATATCCACGAGAAAAGATTCATGCTGATATTGAGTCAAGATATGTAGTAACTCACCCTGAAAAACCACGATTTCCAGCTACTATACAAAGACAATATGGTTCTACAAGTAGTACATTAATAGATAATCCATTAGAAGATAATCAATATAAACTTCTTGAGCAAGCATATATGACACTATTATTTCTTAAGGTAAGGGTATTAAATGGTGAAAAATCAATTAGAAAGCTAAATACAGAGAAAGTTTTTTGATTAGTTTTATTTTCTTCCAGCTCTTTTTCGTCTTTCCATTTCATCGCGAAATGCTTCAATAGCAAGATGCCTTCTCCTACTTTATTTCCTTTCTCCCGCCAGAGCGGGAATCCAGAGATACCTCTGGATTCTCAACCATTTGGGATAACGGTGAGACAACGGATAAGTAAAAGTAAAATGATTTCATTTTTCTCCTTGAAAAAATCTAAGTAGAAGGATTACCAGCACTTGGTTTTTCAATGGGTTTTATAGAAATAGTTGGAGTTTGTTGACGACTTAGTCTTTCAGTTAAATCATCAATTTCAGCTTGCAATTGTCGTTTTTTACCAGCTTGAATTAATTTTTCTACCCCTATACCAAGTAGATAACCTATGCCATATTTACAGATATAAGTGCGTGATGACGGGTTAGCTGGTTGCTCTGGTGCTGGTTCATTTTGAACTGGTTGTGCATTATCTGGTGGTGGTTGATCAGCAATAGCTTGCCCACCAAAAGCTACAGCAGCCCCAAGAGCAAGTGGTGCAACTAGCTTTGTAAGAAAACCAGGTCTAGATGATTGATTGTGTATTGTCTTATTGAGTGGATTAACTTCTAAGCTCATAAAATCCCTCCCTTTTTAATAAATACCCCTATGTATTAGCAGTATATAATAACACAATACGTAATTCTGATGTATGATATTTGTAATTAGTTTAAAAAACTTAAAGATGTAGTTTTAAGGCATTGTTAGAGCTTTTTGTGAATTAGTTCATGCATTAAAACATGGCCAAAATTATTCTGGCTATAGGATTTTCAGGCTAATCCTTTTCTTTCTTATTTTGCATCTTAGATCCTTTATCCAAACTACCTTCTAGTTTGTCTTCTAATCTCCACTTAAACTTAGATATGTTTGCAATCATTATCCACCAGGCAGCTACAAATGCTGTAAGTCCACCAGCTAAGACTACGTGGTGAGTTATATTGGAAATTAGCTCACCATCTTCTTTTTGCTTATTATTTCCTTTTTTCTCTAATGTAATGTTTTTCACTTCATCTGCTTGAACTTGATTTGTAGTACTTAGGCTGCTTAGTCCAAGTGCTGTTGCTGCTGTGAGCTTATATAAAGTGGTTCTCATTTGTTTATTGTAGGAATAGAATTTGGTAGTTGTTTTTTTGAATTATTCAAATCTCGCATATCTAATGCCTTATCAGCCAGAAGAAGTAGAGCTATAAAACTCAGTGTTCCAAGACCTAATAGAATCCCTGTTTGGTTTCTATCTTCTATTTGGGAATTTATTTCTTGGGTTCTTTCTTGATGTTCTATAGAGAGCTGGTCTATAATTTCTAATATTTTTTTTTCAATATCTTCTTTTGTAGCCCCATCACTCTTCATCTTTTCTATCATTGCTTTAAAGTGATCAAAGCGACTAATTGATTTTCTTTCACTTGTTCCAAAAGTATCTCTGACACGTTCATAAAATGTTGGTGGTGAATTAGGTAGTCTACGAACTAGTCCTGGCGGAATAGGCATATTGTTTAGTGTGTCTTCAATATCTTTTATTGAAGGCTTAGAAACTTGTTCTTGAGCTGAAGCATTACTTGATGTACCGATAGCTCCAAACCCTATGACAGATCCTAAAGCAATATTTTGAAAAGTAGTTCTTAGACTCATGGCTTGAATTCTCCTTCTTACTTATAATAATTAGCATTAATATTACCAAATCGATTAAAAATCAATTGCAGAACCCAGAGCTATATTTTGAAATGTAGTTTTTAAACTCATGATTTATTTCTTAACCTACATTAATTACATCAATACTACTAAAATGTGAATTAAATACAAGAATATTTAAAAACATTGCCCCAATTGTAAAAATTTTATTAAATATTGTATTGCCAAAGTAAGATTGACACGCTATACTTTTTCCAATTCAGAGAATATAAGGAGTCACAAAGCTGTGGCAATTCTTTTAAGTCTAAAACAATTATTACAACAACCTCTTACAGAACCAAGAAGAGAAGTTCTTTTGCGTAAACCACTTCAAGTATCTTATAAGACAGTCGAGGATGTTCCGCTAAAAAAAACTATATCTTTTGGTTATGTAGATTTAGTAAATGGTTTTGGTGGAAAATATGGGGCTCAGAATTTTAAACCAGTTTATGATGATGCACATATTGAATTAAAAGATTTTGAAATTAGATCAAGAGTAGATTTAGAAAACTATAAAAAACAACTTGATAGTGTTCTTATGAATTCAAAATTAGGTTTTATTCTTAGTCCAAAAATTGAAGGCAAAAAATTAACTATAGAAATTAATAATACAAAGAGTGAAAGCCATTTGCCAGAACTCTTACGATTTGAAGTTGAAATAAAAGACAAATATGAATTTGGAAATATAGTAGGTTTTAGTACAAAAGTAAGCTATGGTCTAGAAAAAAACAATAGTTTTTATCCCATGGAAGAAATAGAGAAAAAACATTCTAATTTTTCTACAAGTGAATTAAATAGGCACTTTGCAACATTTTTAGATACAAATGAAGTAAGAGATTTTATTGCAAAATAGGATCATTTCTTCAAACAAACAATTCTATCTATTTGCAATCCTTGATTAACACTTAAAAAAGAAGAGTTATATCTTTTTGTTGGTGGTATATCATCATTGATTATTAAATCAATATTGAAACCTACTTTTTTAGCTTCATGAGAAATAATAGAACTTGTATTAATTATAATTTTTTCATCACCTGATTTCTTTGTAACATCACCTACTACTACAAAAGCTCTTTTCCCAGGTTTCAAAACTCTATATGCTTCTTTTAAAAAACCATACATAGCTTGTGAATATTTTTCACAACTTGCAGTTTGTGTGGTTTGTTTTCTTACTTCTTTAAAGTCAAATCCTAAAAGCCACTCACGAAGCCAGTTATCCCATGGATAGTTTTGTGCAGTAAAGTATGGCGGAGAAGTTACTATAAGATCAAATTTTTCTTCCCAGCTTTTTGGTAGTTCTTGTGCTTTCCCTAGATATGCTTTACCGCCTATACGTGCAATTCCTGAGCTTTGTAAATAGTGAGACTTTTCAATCATGCATTGAATAACGTTTCTATCTGGTTTTTTTAAATTGTGTTTTTTAGCATAGTTCTTTGTATAGTTTGGTGCCATTGAGAATGAGTGTGAACAAGGCAGACTTAAACTATAGCTTGAAGAACCATGTAAAATGCCTGTTAATACACCAAACCAATATTGAGCACATTGTTCTTTTTTTGTTCTTGCATGATGGAATACAAGCCCACTGTCATAATTGATTTTAGTTGTATCTATTCCAAGATCCTCTAGTAATCTTTCTTTGATTACAAGTATTTGAGCAAGGGTTTTGGTTGAAAAGAAAACCTTTATGTCTGGGTGCACATCTCTTATATTTGTTTTAGATATTCCAAATCTTATTGACTTTAAATATTCGACGGCTTCTATGTGTTTTACTATATGAACCTTTGCTCCTGTTAGCACATAAGCCTCTGGAGCTACATCTATTCCAAAACCAACACGATCCAATAAGCATGCTTGATATGAAGTAGTACCCTTTCCTGAGTATGGATCTAATACAAGATCCCCAACCCTTGAAAAATGATTTATGAAATAATCAGCAAGTGCTGGTGGAAATGAACCAGATCGTGAAGCCATGCTATGCATTGGGTGTCCCCAGTTTCTAGAGTTCTGCCTCCAAGTGTTTTTTAGGTTATAGCTGCTTATAGAAGGACAATCTGTTGAGACGTTGCATGCAACGTCTCTATTTTTGCTAATAGCTGACACATCAAGAATCCTTAAAAGATCATTTTTAATAAGAGTTAATGGCTCTCTTTGCTCAATATATTTAGGTTTTAACATAGTTATTTACAGCTAAGTATTTTGCTGCGTTTTTACAATGTCGAAAAAATAAAAATCTAGTTCCTTTTGAAAGCCTTATCCTGTGTGCATTATCAGAAAGTATTTGTGATAACAAAAGAAAAAAATTATTATCAGCAAATTTAAAAATTTGTTCCTTGTGTGTTCCCGATATTCAATGCATTTTTTTGACTTGGTACTTTAATTAAAAAATCTTGAGTAAGAATGGAGATGAAAAAATTTAATAGAGATGATTAAAGATCAAGGAAAGGTTCATAATACTTTTTAAACATTACATATTTACTTTTAAAATATCTTAATTGCGAATTAATTTCATTTGTCTTTATCTTTTAGATGGAGTTTATAAAGAAAACAAATTTTTATACTTGATTTCTCTGATTTTTTTATACAATTATTTAGGTTTGTAAAGTATAGATAAAAATTTTAGGAATAAATTAAAATAAAAATGTTTTTTTCTGACAAAGAAAACTCAGCAAGCAAAAATTTTATATTCACAGCAGTTATCTGGCTTATAGTTGGAATGACTATGGGACTTACTGGAGCTATTGAATTTACTGCTCCTGATATGAGTGCGGGTATTCCACAGATTACCTTTTCAAGACTTAGGCCTACACATATAAATACCGTTGCTTTTGGTTGGCTTTCAATGGCAAATATTGGAATTGTTCTTTATATAATACCTACACTCACAAGATCAAAACTTTTTAGTAATAAACTTGCTAATTTTGTTTGTTTGGTATGGAATCTTGCAATTATTGGTGGAATTATTTGTTTGACAAATGGTTATACAGAAGGTCGTGAATATGCAGAGTTTCCAGTACCTATTGATGTAATGGTTCTAATTGGATTATTATCACTTTCTTATGTGGTTTATATGACTGCTATTACTAGAACCGTTAAAAAA
The DNA here is from genome assembly GCA_023250155.1 of Candidatus Melainabacteria bacterium. Lineage (GTDB taxonomy): Bacteria > Cyanobacteriota > Vampirovibrionia > 2-02-FULL-35-15 > 2-02-FULL-35-15 > JAHFBD01. The sequence goes on along the minus strand of JAHFBG010000003.1, from coordinate 34,508 downwards.
CTCTATGTAAGTCTTTGGTATATGCTTGGTGCATTTTTTTGGATGCCAATAGTTTACTTTATAGGAAATAGAACATTTGTTCGCTTAGATGGTTTAAATGATAGTATTGTGAACTGGTTTTATGGACATAATATTTTAGGTATGTGGTTTACTACGCTTGGAGTTGGGATAGCATACTATATGATTCCAAAGCTTACTGGAAGACCTTTATGGAGTCATAGCCTTTCAATGTTAGGTTTTTGGACTATTGCTTTTTTCTATGCTCCTACAGGTACACATCATATTTTGCAGTCCCCTGTTCCCGAGTGGCTTAAAGCACTTGCAGTAGTATTTAGTGTGGCATTGGTTATTCCGGTTATTACAGTTCTAACAAACTTTTTTATGACAATGAAAGGAAACTGGTGGCAGCTTGCAAACAATCTACCTTTAAGATTTGTTTTAACAGGTGCATTGTTTTATTTTATTACTTGTATACAAGGACCTTTTCAAGCCACAAGAAGTATAAACTGGTACATTCACTTTACCCAATGGGTTCCAGGACATGCTCATGCAGCACTTCTTGGAGCGTTTACATTTTTTGACTGGGGAGCTATTTATTATATTTTTCCAAGAGTTACAGGGCATCAATTCTATAGTGTTGCTCTTGCAAGAGCTCATTATTGGCTTACATTTATTGGTTTTTGGATTTTTTATGCAGCATTTACCATTGCAGGATTAGTTCAGTCAGCAGGATGGCATGCAGGTATTCCAGTAAATATTTGGAGTACAGAGTTAGTTCCATACTGGATTTTTAGAGCAATTGGTGGAAGTATGATGTGGTTTGGGAACATCTTATTTTTTATCAACATATTACAAACATTCAGAGGGGTTAAGCCCTTGGATCTGCCCGATGTAGAACCAGCAATGTCACCAATGAAAAGTTAATGAGGAAGGATAAAAATGAACAATAAAAATTATCTTCTTCCTGGTTTAGTAATAATCTTTTCATTTGGAATGATCATTTTTTCTACAGTTCTTTTACCCAATTTTATTTTTAAACCAATGCCTTCTGAGTTTGCTGTAGTTTATACTCCTCTTGAGGCAAGAGGAAGAAAAATTTACTTGAGAGAAGGTTGTGTAAATTGTCATAGTCAGTTTTCAAGACCACAAGATAGAGATTTTGGTCCTCTTGTTATGGCAGGTGACTATGTTTATGAAACACCGAATTTACTTGGCACGATACGTACTGGTCCTGATTTAGCAAATGAAGGTGGGAAGCATCCTGATGCTTGGCATAAAGCACATTTTATAAATCCAAGAACGGTTACACCAGGTTCAATTATGCCTCCATATAGCTATTTAAAAGATGATGAAATGAAAGCTCTTGTTGCATATGTTCAGTCACTTGGAAAAAAGAGACTTGTAAAATATCATCGCATCTATCATCCTGATGAACTTGAAAAGGTTTTAGAGAAAAGAAAAGTAAATGTAGACAGTTCAGCTGCTGCAAATGCAGGACGTGGAATATTCCAGCAAAATTGTGCTACATGTCATGGTACACATGGGCTTGGTAATGGACCAAATGCAATTGCAATTAGCAAAAAACCTGCCAATTTCTCAAGACCATTTTTTAAAGATTATGATGATGTAACTTGGTTCTGGAGAGTTTCTGAAGGTGTGCCTGGTACTCGTATGCCTCAGTGGGGAAAACTGCTTACAGAAGAACAAAGATGGTATTTAGTAGCATTTTTAAAGACATTACCTAGAGAAAATGAAGTGTATCCAAAAGACTATGAATCATTAGATCCAGAGAAGTGGAATGAAGTACAAGCAACTTCAAGCAAAGATTTAAACTCTCAAAAACCAGCAATGATAATTGAAACAAAAGGCTCTCCACCAGGTGCAGGAGGAGGACACTAATGCAAGTAACAGCACAAGAAGTCGTACATGATTTGATTGCAAGTCCTGGACTTGGAATGTTTGCTTGGTTGTGTTTAGTATTTTTTGTAGGTGCTTTTATTATCTTTTTATGGGCTCTTAAATCAGGTCAATTATCGGGATTGGAAGAAAGTAAGTTTGAAATGTTAGAAGATGATCCAAGAAAGGAGCTTCATAACAATGGCTGATGCTCAAAGACAAGAACATGAACCCCTTTGCCAAGTACCAAAGGTTATAAAACCTGAAGAGTACAGAGTCGGAGAACATAAGCCCCCAATGTTTCTTGTAGTACTTTTTGTATTAGTTTTTATTTGGGCATTAATTTCCTGGATTCCATTTTTTGGATATTAGGAAGAAATTGAAGATTATGAATAATAAAAATAAAAAACAAGTAACAGGAATTATAAGAACAGTAACTTTGGTTCTTAGCATTGTTTTAATAGGATTTTTATTAACAGCATGTCAATCATCAGTAAATTTAAACAAAGTAGACTTACCCTCAGAGTCAAAACCACTAATAAACAAACAAAGCTCAGCAGATGATTTTGCTTATCCTACAAAAGATCCTTCAGTAGCAGATGGAAAAGTATTATTTGCTCAAAATTGTTCTACCTGCCATAGTTTTAAATCGGAAGCAGGGAAACATGAATTTACCTTAAAGTATGTAAACAGTGTTCTACCGTCTCATTTATTTAAAGTCATTACAAGCAATGAAAAGCACCCATCATTTAAAGCCAATCTCAGCAGACAAGAAAGATGGGATATTGTAATGTACTTAAGATATGAATTGTTTGGACTGCCTGAAAATTTTGATGATATAAAAACTAAATTTGGCGGCAATTGTGCTGTATGTCATGGTACTCGTGGTTTTGCAGATGGAAATATCCATTACTATTTAAATCCATTGCCTGCTAACTTTAATCAGTTTGACAGGCTCTATGAAAAAACTGACGAAAAACTTTTTGATGAAATTTCAAATGGTATTCCTTGGACAGCTATGCCACCATGGGCTAATAGAGAAGATAAAGACAAGCACTTTGTTTTTGATGAAAAGTTTAGATGGGAACTTGTGAAGTATGTAAGGCAGTTTGGTTATAATACAGAGAAGGATCTGCTACGGGATGAAAAGCTCTTTAAAGAGAATGCCGATCTAAACTATAAAAATCAAGAGAGGTAAAGAAGGTAATGGATTTAGAAGTTACAAGAAGAAATTTATTAAAAGGTGCACTAGCTGTCCCTATCTTAGGAACATTAGTAGCTGCTTTATCACCATTTATGAGGTTTTTAAAGCCTACTATAAAACCACTAAATTATATGCAAGGACCTGACTTACCAAAGTCATTTAAACCTGTGGCTTTTGATCTATCTTTATTTCCAAAACCATTTGATTCTCAGGCATTTACTTTTACTCAAGTAAACAAAGAATATACTGCATTAGGTACTCAAATGAGGGATGTGCCTGGCTTTGCAGTCAAATTACCCAGTGGAGATTTTGCAGTCTATAGTAGAATTTGTCCTCACTTAGGATGTGTGTTTAACTATGTTCCAAATCCTGATGATGTTGCAAAAGGTTATAACTATAGACCTGATGGTCCTGTTTTTGCATGCCCTTGCCACTTAAGTGTTTTTGATATTCAACAAGAAGGAAAAGTAGTTTCTGGTCCAGCACCACGACCACCAAGAAAATTTGTTTATAAAGTTGAAAACAATCAACTTATAATTAGTGATCTTGAGTCCGGAGGGGTTGCATAGTTTCATGATTCCAGTACTAAAACAACAAGCTGAAATAGGATTAAAGTGGGTGAAAGACCGCATAGATGGAATTGATGTTTTTGATGAACACTATGCTGACAAAGCGCAAACCAATCCATGGTATACCTTAGGTTCCTTAGTATGGTTATTTTGGATGATTACTATTATTACAGGCTGTGTTCTAATGGCTATCTATATTCCATCAATAAGTGAAGCATATGACTCCATTGTAAAAATCCAATTTCAAATCCCATTTGGATCAATTATTCGAGGTGCACATAAATATGGTGCAGATGCTGTAATCATTGCAGCTACGATAAGGCTATATCGTATGTTTATTGCATGTGATTATAAACCAAACAGAGAACTGAATATAGCTATTGCACTGATTACGCTTTTGATTGGAATGTATTCTGGCTTGACTGGCTATCTTTTAATTTGGAATCAAAGAGCATTTTGGGCAACTAAAGTTTTTGCAACATTTCCTACTTATGTAGAACAGTTTTATCTACTTGGACCTACTCATATTGGTATAAATACTTCACAAATCCTACTTGGAGGAAGCTCCATTGGACAAGCTACCATGACCAGGTTTTATGGATTTCATACTGCATTTTCTTTGCTTCCACTAATTGCTGTTGAGCTTTATTTTTATAGAAATGGACTTAAGCGATTTAATATGCCATGGAAAATGGCTATTCTTCCAACTCTTATGGTATTTATTACAGCGATAATTCTACCTGCACAAATAGGTCACAGAGCTGATCCTAGCGTGACGCCGCTACCTATCTTATCTGACTGGTACTTCTTAGCTCTTTATCAATTTCTAAAATATATTGAGCCTGTGTGGGCTACAGGTCTTACTGTTCTTGTTCCTGTAACAGTTGTACTACTTCCATTCTTGGATTTAGGACCAGAAAAAAGACTTTCAAGAAGACCCATATTTTTAATGGTAACGATAATGGGCTTTTTAGAGTTTTTGATTTTTTCATTTTTGATTATAGCCAATGTTGCAAATATTCATAGAGATCCACCTATATGGAGAACAGGTACATGGCTACTTATTGCCATTGGTGTTTTATGGCAATATATTGTTCATAAGCTAGATAGACCAGAAAAATTGCCAGTTTGTATTGGAGATTTTATTGCATATGTGATTTGTCCACTTTTTGTAATGTATTGGGCTTTTCCAAGCTTGTTAAATGGATTCTTATCAGTAAAAGATCAAATCATTGGAGTGTCAATCTGTATGATTCCTGCAGCGATTGCTTATACATGGCATTTGTTCATTAGAAAAGCCATGATTGGTAGTCCACAGGAGAAGGTTGTTGCCCAATGAAAAAATACTTGAATATTGGTAGAATCCTTACCTTTTTAATAGGCGTTTATTCCTTGTCTGTATTTTTTGAAGCAGGTAGACTTATAGCAAATGAACAAACATTCCAGCATATTACAACAGCAGTATTCTCACTTCTTGCTTTTAGCTTTTGTCTATTTGTAATGGGGTACTGGGTTTATATTGAAGAAAGAGAAAAAAATAACTTAAGAGTAAAATTTGGTTTGTATGAATGGGTTTGTAAAATATCTCAAGCTAGAAAAATAAGGAAAGAAGGTTAATGAAGGCATTTATTCAAATTGTTGTTGCTGTCCTCTGTGTAGTAGCTACGGTAGGCTTAGTAGTACTAATGGCTATAAGTGAAGTTAATTTTAAAGATGTAGATTTTGCTAAGTGTTTTGGTTTGTTGGGAATTATTTCTACGATTGGGTTTATAGTTCTTACTCAGAATGATGATAATGAAGAAACTAATCCAGCAAAGGAGAAGCTAAAGAAATAATTTATGTATAAGCAAACATTAGATAAATTACAAGAGTTGACTATTGATGTTGAAAAAGGACTGAACAAAGTTTTTAGTCAACAATATAATCCTTTTTATTATCATGGTGCAGTCCCAAATCTTTTCATGTGGATATTGTTTTTAACTGGTCTTTTATTGTTTGCATATTTTCAACCAACCTTGGACAGTGCTTATATTTCAGTAAATTATCTTTCTACAAAAATTCCTTTTGGAAATGTAGTACGTGGACTACATAGATATGCAGCAGATGCCATGATGATTGCAGTCCTAATTCATGCTATAAGAGTTTACTTTACAGATAGGTATAGAAAATATCGATGGATAGCCTGGTACTCAGGTATAGCTTTGCTTGTATGTATGCTAGTCATAGGTATAACAGGGTATATGTTGGTTTGGGATGAGCGTTCTTATATGATTGTTTTAATGATGTCAGATGCATTAAAACAAATACCCCTAATTGGTGTTCCGCTTGCTAAGCTGTTTATCAATGGTGAAGTAATCACCCACTATACAATGGCAATGTCCTTTTTCTTACATGTTGGAATATCTTTCTTTTTACTGTTTTTACTTTGGTTGCACTATTTAAGAATCTCAAGACCAGTTACTGATGTGCCTTTGGGACTTGGATTATTATTGTTTTCATCCATCATGATTCCAGCTGCTATGATACCTGTATTGAGTGGGAAGCCAGCAGTAATTACTCAAACACCACATGAGTTTCCAGTAGATTGGTTTTATTTGTGGGTTTTTCCATTGTTTTCAAGTATGCCAGCCATGATGGTTTGGACTATATTATTTATAGCTATTGCAGTATCGTTAGCTATGCCTTATTTAGTCATAGATAGAGAAAAATCACCTGCCACAGTTGTACTAGACAATTGTGTGGGCTGTACATTGTGTGCAAAAGATTGTCCGTATGAAGCTATATATATGGTTCCAAGAACGGATCATCCAAAATACAAACAATTAGCCATTGTGATAGATTCTCGTTGTGCTGAATGTGGATTGTGTGTAGGAGCTTGTGCATTTAAAGCAATCGATCTTCCACAAACAAGCTCAAAAGATATTTTAGGAAAAATAGGAGATGTTTTAAAGGAGCCAGTAGGAGTATAGGTTATAGCAGGAAGAATATGACAAGTAAAAAGAAAAAAATCTTAGGTATTGTTTGTGAAAGAAGTGTGGATTTAAAGAAGCACATTAAAAACAATAGATTGGCTGACAAAGATAACGTAGCCATAGTAGAGCTAACTTGTTCAGGTATGATTCAGCCCATAATGATAGAAGAAGCTTTCAAACAAGGTGCTGAAGGTGTTTTTGTAATGGGATGTCAAATAGGGGACTGCCATTTTAGAGAAGGAAATAAATGGTGTCAAGAAAGACTATTAGGTCAAAGACCACCAAATATTAAAAAGGCAGTAGATAAAAATAAAGTAAGAGGATATTGGTTAGCTAAATGTGACTATAAAAAGTTTTTAAATAAGCTAAATGATTTTGAAAAGGATTTGGAGAAATAATTATGGCAACTGTAAAAGATGCAAAAACAGTAATGAATAATTCAACGACTTCACCTAATATGATATTTTGTCATTTTGCACTTTTTTATCTACACTTTTTCTTTTGGCTTGTATTAATAGCTTGTTTTGGTATAGTTGCTGAGTTTTAAAACACTCTGGTTAAACCAAAAATTAGTCTTATATTTGGTGGCATTCTACGTCCATTTAAATTATGAATAGTTGGTAGTCCAACAGATAGATTTGCAATCCATTTTTTATCAAGTATAACTCTAATCCCAGGTGACAGATATACTAAGGTTCCACCTTCATTTTCTTCTCTTGTAGAGCCTACTTTAGGTTTCTCTACCCAAGCTCCATTCATTTCACTAATTAAATGCCACTTAGCTTCTTTCCCAAAGAGATGTTCTGTAAAGATCTTTTTTAAGAAATCTTTTTTGTGAGTTCCCACTAAGTATGAAATAGCAAAGTTATAGCTTATTACATCACCTAGAATAGTATCTTGAATACCTTTTGTAGAAAATCTATACATTCCATTAGAATCTAAGTGAATAGCTCCTAAGTGTTTACTAAAAGCTAGTCCAATCTGAGGATCCCAAGAACCTGTTCCTGGCTGATGTTCAGCCCTAAATAACTTCCCACTAAAATCTGTTTCCCTTCTAACACCTGAAGGTATTTTAAGACCAGTCAATAGTGCTGCATGAAAGTCATATTTATCATTATGTAAAAACTCATATAAGCTAAAAAGATTTATATCGCCAACACCAATTGAATTGCCTCTACTAACAATATCTGGTGTACCTTCTACCCGTCTAACACCATATCTAAAGGTATATGGTATGCCTATGCTAAAAGAGAGCATGTTTGTTATTCCAAGTCCCGCAGTTAGGGATGGACTAAGTGTATTTTCTACCACATCAATATCTTCACCACGTCTTCCAAGTCTTTTTAATTTTGAATCTGAAAAAATATCAGCGTTTGTATAGTTTGTGATTAAACTTATAAACTTACTTCCCTTAGGAAGTGCATATGCAGGAATAGTTACTATGGGTCCTGCTACACCTGCTCCCCCACCAAGACCGCCTTCACCACCATGGTGAGCATAGGCATTAGGTGAAAAGTAGGTGAACCATAGACTTTGAATAAATAAACAATTCACTAAAATTAGAAGTCTCTTCATAGCTTATAATATAGTGTTATTTTTTAGTTGATTTTGCAAGAGGTATTAACTCTTATTTTTATTTAATACTTATTAATTGGACTTCTCTAAGTGTAATGCTACTAATCTTGCTAAAGGTGCTTGTGGATTTCTAAGCTCTTCTATATCAGCTTTAACATCACTATAGTCTCTATCTGTTTGGCGAGCTACTTCTCTAATTATATTTGGTGTGACTTGGCGTTGTAATCTAAAAACTTCCTTTGGAATGATACCTAATGAAACTGGTTTCATATGACCTCCTTAAATACTGTAATTAATAATAATTGAAACACAATACTAAGCTTAGATCAACCGCTAAAAATAAAATCTTTCTTAAAATTTTAAATATCCACGCCTAAATCCATAAAACTCTTAGAAATTCCTTTATATGAATCAATTACATCAGTAAACTCTTCTGGCGAGATTAAGGTGGTTAAGCTTGCATCATTTCTAGCTGGTGTTTCAAAGACTTTTTCAATTCCATTTTCATCGCTTGCTGTCCAGATAGTTTTTTCTCTATATGCTCTGGCTTTAAGTGATCCTTCTTTTCCTACTATTTCAAATGGAAGCTTTAGTTCTATAGCTTGCTGAGGGCAGATTTTTATACATGCTACACAATCCCAGCAATCAGCATTTGAACAGATTTGTGCTTTTCCATTAGACTGCATGAAGATAAGATCGCCTGGACATGCCATATTACATGGGGTTTCATGCTCTGGATATCCACAGCCATTACATGAATTGTGATCAATAGAAATCCCCATTTTTACTTTATACCTCCAAAAGAGCTTTATCTAATGCTTTACACTCACGCTCAACTATTTTTATCTCATCTTTCGCTTCGTCATAAACTGAGTTGACAAACTTTAACCAATTTTTATCATCACGATTTGGATAGTCACCACGTGTTTGATAAATAGGCCATCTTGTTTCTTTTCTATATAAAAGATGCTCTATAAGTACTCTTGCAACATCTATTCTATCTATTACTTCATGACACTTCATTAACTCATGTAAGTCTTTAGCAAATAAATGTTTTGACTCTTCTTTAATTTGTTTTAGATATTTTCTTGCTTTAAGAAGTTTTTGTTCATTTAAGATATATCCACTTGCAATGCCACCAGCATAATCATCCATTGTTTTTTGCATTCTAAGTTCTAGTTCATCTGGTTTTAAAGTATTTTTATTGGATTCTAAATATTTGAACACTCTACTAAGTTCATCTTTAATATCTTTTTCAAAAACAGTTTCATGGGTTAGGGAGCCAAGTCTGGAAACTACATCTCTTCCTGCCATCATACCTTCTGCTCCAGCTCCTGATAAATATTTTTTAGGAGCTCCACCTGCTACATCCCCAGCTGCATATAAGTTTTCAATGGTACTCATGCGGTTTATATCTATCCAGTATCCTGCTTGAGCATGTCCTCCTACTAGAAAAGGTTCAGTGCCTACTATTTCAGGAGGATCTGTATTGGGGCTTGTTCCACGTGCTGACCAGTATAAAGTCAATCCTGGAGTCATGTGTAAATAATATGCTTGCAGTCTTTCAGCTTGTTCTTTGTTTAGGTGAGTAGTGTCTAAATAACAAGGACCACGTCCTTCAATATTTTCCTGAAGTGTTGCCCAAAGACGCATGGAAGTAGGCATTGATTTACCACCTAAATGTTTATACCTTTCTTCTAGATATCTTTCACCAAGAGAGTTTACTTGTTGTGCTTTAACACCTTGTGCTACAGCACCAGTAGGTGCCATTAAATCTTTTATTCTCATGCTTACATAGCGCATTTCAAATGTAGTCATTTCAGCACCAGCTCTAATACCAATGGCATAACCAGCTCCTGTATTAAAAGGTGAGTACCATATTTTATGTTTGGCATCTCCTTCATTGTTTGGCTTGTATAAGCCGCTAGCACCGCCCGTCGCAACTAAAACAGCTTTTGCTTCGATGATGTAGAATTTTCCATCTCTAATACCAAATCCAAAAGCACCACAGGCTTTGTTTTTTTTAATAATCAAGTTTGTAACTACTATACGATTTAAAATTTTTGCTTTTGTATTTTTTGTAGCTTGTGCAATGATGGGTTTAATTCTTTCTCCCTGTACGATAATCGATCCTCTGCCACGAACATATGGCATACCTGTCTCATCTTTTGGTATTGGTAATCCCCACTCTTCAAGCAGGTTAACTACACTATTTACTTCTTTAGCTATACTATAAACAAGATCTTCTCTAATCAAATCGACAGAATCTTTTTTTACATATTCAAGAAAACTGCTAGGGGTTTGGCCTGGTGTAATATAAGCATTAATAGCATTTACCCCAGCTGCTAAACAACCACTTCTATCTATGTGTGCTTTTTCAAGGATTAAAATGTCAATATTAGGATTTAACCTTTTTGCTTCATAGGCAGCAAAACAACCTGCAACACCAGCTCCAATTATTAAGAAATCAGTTTTTAACCTCTCGATTTTTATATTGCTTATCTCTAGGCTCATATTTAACTATTAGTTTATCAATTACTTATGTATCTGTATGTAATCCTTTTATTTTTAGGTTATCATATACTTAATTTATTTTATGGAAATTAGTAAAAATAAGGTTTCTAGAGAACCTGTATCTAAAATGAATGCTCCTGATAAAACAGGAGTAATATCAAACGATAAAACTAAATTGCCCACAATTCCTGCAAAACTACCAGAAGATGGAAGTATCATTACATCGCTTAGAAATATTTCTGCATGTTACCCTACCTGGAAATTATTTTATGAATCAAGAGCTGGCTTTAAAAGACTTTTGCGTGAATATGTTAAAGAAGTAATGCATCTTAAGGAAAACAAAGCTGACTATTCATTAGAACGCGAGAGTGTAACAAAGCTATTAAATGGTTTTAATAAAGCTAATTCACCTGGAGACTTAGATAAGTTGTTGATGAATATATTTAACAGTTCTAATAAGAAAGAAAAAGAACTTGTATTAAGATGGATTTTATTTGCAAATCAAGGTTTTTCACCAAAGATTGGTGAAATATTAGAAGGTAATAGTAATAAAAGAGGTTTTTGTATAGAGTCTTTAAAGAAGCTATCTGAAGATGATCTGAGACAGTTTATTTATGGTGCAACGCCTTTAGATAAAAACAATGTAGACAATCTAGCAGAAGCATTGCTGAAGATATCTAATAATGAAGAGCTTGCATATGAAGCTTTGAAAAGTAGTGCTGATGACATGATTAGTAATTCCAAATTCAATAAATCTGATGAAATAAACAATAAGCAGCTTTTACTTCTTGCCCTTATGAAAAATATGAAATCGAAATTAGATTTAGATGACGTATTGGTAGAGCTTGATGATGCTATGTCTGTAGAGGTTATGAGCAAAACGTGTGAAGTGATAAGTACGCGCTATAAAAATCCAGGACAAGTATTTCTTACTTTTCTTATAGATGATGATTATTTAGATATAGAGAATTTTATAGTCAATGGACTTTTAATGTTTAACTATATAAAAGAACTTAAACAAGAATCTATTCCAAAAGTAAAAGAGCTAATAACTAATTCACCACACTCAGAAAATTCTTATGTAGCTTCTATGGCTTGTGATGCTTTAGTTTCTTATTGTGGTGAAGAAGGGCTAAAAACTATTGAAGACATTATTACTAATGATTTCAAATCAAATAAACCATCACTAACCCTAGCTGTCCTTGCATATGGATCATATTTGAACCCTGCTTATGATAAAGCTTTAGAAAAGATCTTTTCTAATAAAGAAATAAATTTAAAAGAAGCTTTTATTCAGATTCACAATTCAGATTTAAGCATTGGTACAAGACCTGACAATTGGCTTCATCACAAGCATGGTAGGCCAAGACTGCCAATGCTTATAAGAAAAATAGGTATGAATGATAGATTTGCTAATTGGATTGCTTGTGGAGAGACTCCAGAACTTAGAAAAAATGCTAAAGATGTTTTGGATAGTGCTATTAGACTTGACATAAAAGATCTTCTTAAGAAAGATATAGGAACCTTTTTACGTAGAAATGATACTCAAGCTAAAGCTTTTAGAAAATGGATTAATAATGTTACTTTTGAACCTAAGTCAAACAGCTAAATATAATATATAATATTTACCAATACCAATGGATAGCATTAATATTACGGATTCCGGTAATCCACAGTTACCAGCACCTAAAAACAATTTGGAAACCAATAAGTCTCTTGATGTTCCTCCTCAAGTTAGTGAGCTGCCTGTTATAGATGAAATTAAACCAATTAATATAGGTGAACATCCTATACTATTTCAAAGATTAAGAAAACTATATACATCAATAGATGGTTTAAAAAAGTTTTTTCAATGGCACAACACTAAACAAAATATAAACCTTGCATTAACTTATAGTGATGCTTTAAAGATTGATTCACAATTAGGTGGAACTATAGAAGACATAGCTGTTCAATTTGCAAAAAATGGACATAATTTATTGCCTATACTCAAAGATTTATTAATTAAATCTACTGATTCTAATGAAAAAGACTCTATTGTAAAAATATTATTTTCACTTGATAGGCAGGATGAATTTATTTCTGATTTTCTATTGCCTGTATATGAAAAGAAACTAGGGAGTACTAATAGTGAACTTAATCAAGAATATTGTGATAATTTTTTGCGTTTAATTGGTGAGGCTGATTTAAAGAAAATCCTTTTATCAATAAAGTATAGAGATATAAAAGAGGTTGGTAACTTTGCACAATCTTTAGGGCAAGCAATCCAACCTTTTTTAGCTTTAGATCTTTTGCTGGAAGCTGGTAATAATGTACACAATGATTTATCTCAAGAAGACTATGCTCTATTTGAGCTTAAGCAGATTCAACTAATTATGCTTGAAATGATAAAAAGTTTTGGAAAAGATCAAATTAAACTAACCCATACATACTTAGAATATATTTATAAAAATGCAAGTGATGATGTTACTCAAAAAATAGCATCTGAACTATTACTACAATATTTTAAGAGAGATGCAAAAAAGATTTTTATTGACAAAATGTTGAGTTCAGATTGTGATTGTGATAATGATAGAAGAAAAAGATTTGATACAATCCATCACTATATTCTTGCTGCTGAAAAGGAGGCAAAATCCGAACTAGGAGAGTTTATACAGAACGAGAAAGATCAGTTTTTAGTAGGACATGCTTGTTATGATCTTTGTGAATACAAAGGAACAAATTATTTGGCTTATATAATATCCAAACAAATAAAAGAAGGGAAAATCTCTTTACCTCTTGCAAGTGTGACTCAAATGGCAAAATATGGAGATAAATATCTTGATGCTTTTAAGCAAGTTCTTTCTAAAGAATTTTCAAAAGAGTTCAATTTAAAAAAAGCATATATTGATTTGTCTTCTATACCATTAACAGAAGTAATGAAAGGTAATGATGGAAGACTTTATTTTCACATGACACCAGAAGATAGACCTGAGATACTGTTAGACTTGATTCAGACTGTTGGATTAAATACTTTTATCAAGTGGGCTGAGTATGGTGATGATAAAGTAAAAAAACAAGATGTTTTTAAAATAAATGTGCTTGATGTCCTAGAAGCAGTTTGGGAAATTAATAAAGTTAGAATGGAGCAACTTTTATTAGGTACAGTCTTAGCATTAGATTCAAAAGATTTGACATCATTTAAGAAATTGGCTGGAATAGGTAATTATGGAACTACTAATGATTAGGAAACCTTAAGAAAAAATAAAATTCAATTATCTTGATGTTATTTAACATATAAATTCTGGTATACAAGCTATAGATATAATTTATATATGGATTTCAATAAACTAACTTTAAACTCTCAACAAACAATTGCTGCTTGCAAAATATTACTTGATAAATATGAGCATAGTGCATTGGAGCCAGAGCATATATTGATTTCATTGATTGAACAAACAAATGGTTTAGTCCCACAAATATTGGATGAGTTGGGCATAAACAAAAAAAAGATTTTAGAAAAGTTGTATGAATTCTTAGCAAAACAACCCAAAGGCAGAGCCTCTCAAACAGGAGGTGAACAGTTGTACTTAGGCTCTAAAGCTAATAGCTTATTAGAAAAAGCTTTTGAAGAAGCTCAAAATATGAAGGATGAATATATAAGTGTAGAGCACATACTACTTGCATATTGTGATAACCAAGCTAAAAATGAAGCAAATAAAATACTTAAAGATGAAGGAATTACACGAGATAAGGTCTTGAAAGTCTTAAGCAAGATAAGGGGAAATCAAAGAATTACAAGTCCTACTCCTGAAGCTACTTATGAGGCTTTAGCCAAATATGCACGTGATTTAACTGAGGTAGCTAAGAAAGGGAAGTTAGATCCTGTTATTGGCAGAGATGAAGAAATTAGAAGAGTTATTCAAGTCCTTTCAAGAAGAACGAAAAACAATCCAGTACTAATAGGTGAACCTGGTGTTGGTAAAACAGCTATTGTAGAAGGTCTTGCACAGAGAATCATTAGAGGAGATGTCCCCGAAGGTTTAAAAAATAAAAAAGTAGTGGCTTTGGATATGGGATCACTTATTGCAGGAGCTAAGTTTAGAGGTGAATTTGAGGAGCGATTAAAAGCAGTTCTTAAAGAAGTCCAGTCTCATGAAGGTGAAATCGTTTTATTTATTGATGAATTACATACAGTTGTAGGAGCAGGTGCTACAGGTGAAGGTGCTATGGATGCAGGAAATTTATTAAAACCTGCTTTGGCGCGTGGCGAATTGCACTGTATAGGAGCTACTACACTTGATGAGTATAGAAAACACATTGAAAAAGATGCAGCTCTTGAAAGGCGCTTTCAGACAGTGCTTGTAGATGAACCTAGCGTAGAAGAAACTATTTCTATATTGCGAGGACTAAGAGAAAAATATGAAGTACACCATGGTGTAAGAATTAAAGATGCAGCCTTAGTAAGTGCAGCTGTATTAAGTCATAGATACATTGCGGATCGTTTTTTACCTGATAAGGCTATTGACTTAGTGGATGAAGCTGCGGCAAAACTAAGAATTGAGATTGATTCTATGCCTATAGAACTGGATGAATTGGAAAGAAGAAGAATACAATTAAGCATTGAGAGAGAGGCTCTTAGAAAAGAATCAGATCAAGCTTCAAAAGAACGATTAGAAAAATTAGAAAAAGAACTTAGTGAACTACAAGGAAAATCTGACGTTTTAAAAGCTCAATGGCAAAGAGAAAAAGGTGGTATTTCTATAATTCGTCAGTTAAAAGAACAAATTGAAGAAACTAAGAGACAAGTTGAAAAGGCTGAACGTGAAACAGATCTACAAAGAGCGGCTGAATTGAAATACGGCACATTGAATGAATTAGAAAAAAAATTAAAACAAGCCTCAAGTGGCGGCAGTGAAAATGGAGTTAAGAATGGCAGACTATTAAAAGAAGAAATCAATGAAGATGATATTGCTGAAGTAGTCTCTAAATGGACACATGTTCCAGTCAGCAAGCTCCTAGAAGGAGAAAAGCAAAAACTGCTTAAATTAGAAGATGAGATTCATCGTCGTGTAATTGGACAAGATAAAGCAGTAAAAGCAGTTAGTGATGCTATTAGAAGATCAAGATCTGGTTTAAGTGATCCAAATAAACCTATTGGTTCTTTTATATTCTTAGGACCTACTGGTGTAGGCAAAACTGAGCTTGCAAAATCACTGGCTTATGTTTTATTTGATGATGAACAAAATATGATTAGAATTGATATGAGTGAGTATCAAGAGCGTCATACCGTAAGCCGTTTAATTGGTGCACCTCCAGGTTATGTAGGGTATGAAGAGGGTGGTCAATTAACTGAGCAAGTTAGAAGAAAACCTTATTCTGTGGTTTTATTTGATGAGATTGAAAAGGCACATACAGATGTTTTTAATATTCTATTACAAGTTTTAGATGATGGACGATTAACTGATTCTCAAGGCCGTATTGTTGACTTTAAAAATACAACTATAATTATGACTAGTAATGTAGGAAGCCAGGTGATTTTAGAGCACCAGCTAAAGCTAAGTGTCAATGGAGCTTCTGAGTCAGCCTATGAACAAGTTAAAGAGCAAGCATTTAATCTTTTGAGGGAGCAATTTAGACCAGAGTTTTTAAATAGAATTGATGAAATAGTTGTATTTAGTCCATTACGAACCGATCAACTGACAAAAATTGTTGATATTCAACTTTCTCATATTTCAAAAAGATTAGAGGATAAGAAACTCAAGTTTGAAGTAACTACAGATGCTAAAGAACACTTGGGAAGAGCAGGTTATGATCCTACATTTGGTGCACGTCCTTTAAAACGATTAATTCAAAGAGAATTAGAAAATGAACTAGCAAGAGAGTTGTTAAGTGGAAGATTTGTTGATGGAGATACAATAAAAGTAGACTTTGATGGAGAGAAAATATTTTTTACAAAAGTTGCTGAAAAAGTGAAGATTTAAGAAGCTTTTTTTTCTTAACCAAAGAATTTCTTTAAAATTTATTTTGTCAATATGATACCTACGGTTACATAAGATGAGACAATGTAACCATGGGTATCATAAAGGAGCTTTCACAAGACTTAATTAAAAAAATTGCAGCAGGTGAAGTCATTGAAAGACCGGCATCTGTGGTAAAAGAGTTAGTGGAAAATTCTATTGATGCAGGTGCTACAAAGATAGAAATTGAGATTCAAAGAAGCGGGAAACATATCAAAATCTCTGACAATGGTATAGGCATTGATCCTGAGGATGTTAATTTACTTTTTATTCGTCATGCTACCAGTAAACTAAATAGCTTTGAAGATTTATGGGATATAAATACTCTTGGTTTTAGAGGTGAAGCATTAGCATCAATTAGTTCTATTAGTAAGGTTATTTGTAGATCAAAGCATAAGGAGCAAAAGATTGGTTTTCAAGCAAAGTGTATTAATGGAGAATTGGTTCAGCAGAGTGATCCGATTGGTATGGGTACAGTGTTTGAAATAGATGATTTGTTTTATAATGTACCAGCTCGTCAAAAGTTTTTAAAATCAGAGACTACAGAAATCAATCATATTTATGATTTAGTCTTATCTCTTGCTTTATCACACTCCCACATATCATTCACACTAAAAAGCAATAAAAATATAATTTTAGAATCTCAAAGTACAAATAACTTAGCAGATACTATTTCTAAGCTTTTAGGACAAGACTTACAAAACAATTTAATACCAATTTCTTGTAAAAACAACTTTTTAGATTTAAATGGCTATATAAGTACGCTTGATGTTTATAGAGGCGATCGCAAGTCTATGTTTTTGTTTATCAATGATAGACCAATTAAGTGTCAGATAATTTCTAAGGCTATTATAAGTGCTTATGAAGGAATGTTACCATCCGTTAAATTCCCTATTGTTGTTTTTAATTTAAAATTTAAACCTACTTTTGTAGATATAAATGTTCACCCTACGAAAAAAGAAGTACGGTATACACATACAAATGAAGTCTATAACTTAGTTCTACATGCTATTCAGAAAGCAATTTCTGATTTTTATAAAGATAGATATAAGGAAAAGTCTGTTTATTCCTTGTCGAATGTGGAAGATTTAGAATTTAGCAGTCAGAAATTAGCAATCAGTGATCAACCGTACGATGTCGCTCCGCTCTGGGCAGGCTCCACAATCTCAACAGCAACAACAGTGAACTTGCAAGAACAACATATGCCTAAAGATGTTCGCAATGATGTAAATCAATTAGAAACCCAATCTTTAATTCTCAATTCTCAATTCTCAATTCTTAACTCTCAATCCTTATTCTCAGTCAACCACTTGAAATGTAACATTATTTATTCACAAGAACCCATTGCAAATATGACTAAAATCGGCAATAAGACCATCTTTGAAGTGGGATCAATATTTGATGATAATTTACAGATAGTATTTAGTGGAGAAGTCGTAGGAGATGAAAATTATCAAAAAAGCTTCTTTAATCGGTTGGCAGATCTAGCAAAAGATGTTTATATGAACTATACAAGTAATGTTACTGTTCTTCAGAAGAAACTGTTGAATGTTGGCTTAGAAGATGAAGTCTATAATGAACCTAAGAGAAAGAAGCCACAAGAGAAAACTCTTTATAAAGTATGGGAAAGAGATTATTGGACTTGTGTTTATTGTCATAAGCAGCTATTAGATCCAAAAACAGTAAAAGAAGCTATTCCTTATGCTAAAGAGGCTTTTGTTACTTATGTTAATAATGAAGGGAAAGAAATTACTAATCATATTTTATATGAGCATATGGCAACTTATGATCATTATTTGCCAGTGAGTAAGCTCCCACAATTTAATTTTGATATTGAAAACCTTTTTGCTTCTTGTATTGAATGTAATAGAAAAAAATCAAATTCTATGGAATTAAGCGATTGGAAGCCAAATAGAAAAAATGCTTGGACTAGGCCTTTAGAACTAGCAGGATTGTGTTTTCAAGATGCAAGAACGATTTTTCAGCCAGATTTGAAAAGATAAAATAAATTTAATAATTTAAATTCTTACTTGCTTCTTAATTTGCATATGATAGTTTGTTATGCACCTGTAAGTATTAGGAGAGTTTTATGTTTATATATTTTATGAATGTTATACCATTAAGTTCTGATTCTGATAATCAGAAAGTTAATACTTCTAATAAAACTGATGTAGCAGAACATAAGATAATGGAATTAGAATCAATGCTAACTGATGCTATTATAAATTCAACTTCTAAGAGTGATTTGAGTGCTTTAAGTAGAGAAATAACTATAGCTAGAAATAAAGAACTAAGCTTGATAGTTAAGTCTGGTAAAACAGCTGACAATAATTCTACTATTCGATTAATGGAGATCCAAGGAAAATTATTACGTGCTCATGAAGCAGAAATTCAATTGAAAAGTGAGTGTTCAAATGATCTTCTGAATGGATGGAATGGGTTGGATCTAACTTATGCCCAGAATAAGTTAAATAGACTTACTGTATATAAAAAGGAATTACAAAAAGCAGAAAAATTTTGGAAAACAATTGCTGACTTAGATGCTAAGTATGATATTACAGATAAACCAACACAAAAAGAAGTATTTGATGAATTAAAACAGTGTCTAGAGAAAGGTTATTTGCCAGATGATTCTTTAAGAAAAAAACTATTAGCTCATATGCAGCTTGTAAAAGACGAGCCTTGGTTCAATACATTAAAAGTAGAGGTTGAAAATGAAATTAAGAAAAAAAATAACATATTGTTGGAAATTCTAAGAAAGAATATTCAGGATCATAAGACTAGAAATGAAAAACTATTTTTAGAAGGCGCTTTTATACTTCCCCTTCCATCTGTGGATTGGAGCTTTAGGGATATGAAAATATTATCTGATTCAAATAAGTATTTAAACCAATTAATTGGAGCCCCGCAAATATTGTCTAAGGAACTTAAAGACGAAGCTTCGAAAAGATATAGAGAATTGATAAAA
This sequence comes from Candidatus Melainabacteria bacterium, assembly GCA_023250155.1. Taxonomy (GTDB): domain Bacteria; phylum Cyanobacteriota; class Vampirovibrionia; order 2-02-FULL-35-15; family 2-02-FULL-35-15; genus JAHFBD01. The sequence continues at coordinate 14,811 of JAHFBG010000003.1, read as the reverse complement.
GAACAAAGTGTAAATGAACAACAAATTAGAGAAATAAAAAACAAAATTAATTCTGGCTCTAATATAGAAATATCAGTATTAGGAAGGGAACTGCTTCGTAGAGAGTTCTTTAAAATTGAGCTTGATTCAGAAAAAACATGGATCAGAGATAGCATGTCAATTAACACTATTTCTTAGCTACGTAGTCTATAGGCTTATAATATCAACCATTTGAACTGTGAAATATGGATTTTTGTTTTATTCCGATAATAGATAGTTTTATCTAATATCATTAGATAAAACAAATTTAATTAATGACAGATTTAACCAGGAATTAATTTAGCACTGTTATAAATGATGAAAAGTTAGCTTTTAACTTTTCATTGGAAAAAATTTATGCTTAATATGGTACAAAATTTAGGCCCATTAACTCCAGAGATGCCTGGGCTTAATACTAATACTCAAGTAGGAGAAATATTAGAGTACCTTTGTAGATTAGAAGAAAAATTGACAATAGCAATAATAGATCCTATGCAAAATAAAGATATTAATGAGTATATGAAACAAGTTGATGAAACAAGAAGACAAGCGCTTCTACTTGCAGATGTTGAATTAAATCCTTCTAGTAATGATGCTAAACTTCTTACTAATCGTTTAACTGAGATAAAATACAGAATTCAAATGATAAATAAAATCATTAATACTATGAACCAGTTATTGATTTCAGCTCTAGGTGAACCTAATAATCATGAAAATGTAAATATGTTTATGAGAGAACTAAATAGAGCAAAACTGTATGAGTATGAAATGATCCAGGCAAAGAGCTTTTGGAAGAAGCTTGGAATGTCTTATTTTAAATTGAAAAGAAATGGATTGAAAGAAATTACAAAGGAAGAATTGCTCTTTGGTAATGGTGAAGATTTTTTTGGAGTAAAAACTATAGAGAATCTTCAAAGCATGTTGTATGGGGCTATGTTAGATCTTGATTTGTCTCTTCCTATTGATAATTATAAAATGATAGTTACTCAAGCCAGAGAACAGTTCTTAGACAAGCTTTTACAAATAAAAGGCAAGGGGTGGCTTTCTGAAATTAAAGATCTCATGATACAAAAAAATGAAAAAATAGAGAATCAAAAAATAGAAATTAAAAATAAGATTGCTGAAATTGAAAACAGAACTGAGAAGACCTATAGTGATACTGAGATGACTACAATAAATAAATATCTTAATGCCATGAGAAACTATTTAAATGAAGTTGAAGAGGAAGTTCAATTCTTAACAAAGATAATATTTTGTACAAGTCTTGTATGTGAAAAGTGATTTTAATTATAATTTAGGGACTTACCTCAACTAAAAATATGATCCTTGTCACAGAAGATGTTAAATCGGCTTAATACTACTGTTTTCATAACCTTACTTTAATCTTTGGCCTGCTAAATGCATTTACTAGTACCAAGGAGGTATTAGTGAGTTTAATGTATTAGGTTGAAATTTATTAACGATGTTTATTTTTTCAATAATTCCACTCCACCTTTCACTAGACTGTGATGCTGTTGCGGCCAATGCAGCAAACAAAGTTGATACAGCAGAACATAGAGTGATGGAGCTTGAAGCCTTGTACTCATCTTTGGTGATGAGACAATATTTAGGTACAGAAATTTCAGGTGTAGACAATACTAATCTTGATGAAGTAAAAGCAGAGCTTGATAAAACTAGAGGACAAGAAGTCCAGTTAATGAATACTACATGGGAGCAAAGTGAAAATAATTCTCAAGCCAGATTAGACTATGTAAAGAGAATGCAAGTAGCCGTTGATACAAGACTAAAAGATTTGCAAACCTTAGCTCAGAACGTTAGTAATGGTACACAGTCAAGTAGTAATGTTTCTGGTGTAGACAATTTAAACATAATAGCTATTAACAATGAAATAGAAAGAACGAATCTCTATAAAACTGAATTACAAACATCTGAAAAATTTTGGACACAAATCCTTGAAAAAGAAGTGAAATCTACTGAACTTAAACAAGCATCCACATTTTGGAGTGAGCTTGTTGCTGGTCGTATGCAAGGACAAGAATTAGATATTGCTTATGACTTGTGGAAACAGATGATGAATAGTAAATTAAGTGCTCAAACTTTACAAAGCGCAGCTTCTACTATGAAGGATTTAGTTACAGATCTTAGTCAGAGAGCTGAAAAAGAAGTGACAACTCAAATTACTGATGCTGAAAAATTAAAAAATGGTTTTAACCTTGTTGCTCAAGGTTTTGGAAGTGGAACAGAAACTCCTGAAATGATCACAGCACTTAAAGAACTAAGTCAAACTACTACTGATAGTGAGATTAAGAAACAAATTGAATCTACAACTGATGGTTTGAATCAATATAGCCAGACTAAGATCAGTTTTATGGCAGCCAGAGCAGTTGTCAATAAAGAGCTTATTGATGCTAGTTCATCAGGGGCATCTTTAATAGATGCAAATCTACTAAAGCTCCAAAAAGAAGATCAAGATGCAATTGCTCAAAGTAAACTTGAGGCAGAACAAAAAGCACAAGAAGCTATACTTGTAGGACTCCAAACACTAGAACTAAGAAATAAAGTTGTTCAGAAAGAAGCTGAGGCTACACAACTTAGAGCAGAAGCAGTGCTAAAGCAAACCCAAGCAGTAGAAAAACAAACTATTGCTGATGAGCAACAAACAGATGAAACCAGAATACAAGCTCAACTTGCTCAAATGGAAGCCGATATGGCTGTACAAAAAGCTGATGTAGCACGAACAGAAGTCCAAGCAGCAAAAAGAGAAGCAGAAGAAGCACAGCAAAAGGCTGAGATTGCAAGGACAGAAGCAGAAGTTGCACAACAAAAAATCAAAACTATACAAAAAGAATCAGCACAAAAAGAAGCTGAAATGCAAGAATTAGCAACACAATTTAAAACATTTACTGAATCTCTAAATAAATTATCACAAGCTACTACTCAAGATTCAATTAAAGCGAACTCATTACAAAGTCAATCAATGTTAGAAGAATTAAAAGTATCTATTACAAAATCCAGTTTAATTACAAGCAATTTTTCTCTTAAAGATAAATTAAATGAGATTACTTTAGGGATGACTCAAAGATTAGATAGTCAGACAAAAACTAATGATGCAATCATAGCCCAAAGAAAGAAAGTTAATGAAGAGATGACTAGCCTTAATACACAACTAGATCAAAGATATCAAAAAATGGTTAAAGAAAAAGATACAACAATTGCAAGTAATCTTTGGAATAAAGTACTTGATTCACAAAAACAAAATCCTACGTTATGGAATCCAATTCTTCAAAGTACTGAAAGTGCACAATCTCTTAATGTTGCTTTAGGAAGATGGAATGCTACTACTCATGATACTAGTCAAACAAGTGATATTCAAACACAAGCACAATCATGGAGTAACCTGATGCAAGCTATTAAAAATGGTGGAAGTTCACAATCATCTAGCGTATTAGGAAAGCAAATGATTGATGGATTAAAAGTGGCAGACAAATTGATTTCTTCTTCTAATTCATGGTGTCAATTAATAGATAAAACAACACCAATAATAAAAGTTGTTAATAAGCCTGATAGTACAGCTCCTACGGGTGACTTGGAGAATTATTCTGGTATTGCTCAAGAGAAAAGAGTAGTTGCAAGCTTAAATATCATTCATAGATCTGTAAATAAAACTAGAAGTATAAGCAGCATCAAATCTCAAATAGAAGAAGTTAGATCGTTGCTGGAAGAATTTAAATATAGAAGAAGCACTTCTAAACAAGGTACAAAGTTTTATAATGCCAACGATCCAATCCAATCCAAAATAAATGAATTATCAAGTGAGCTCTCATCATTAATGAGCCAAGCATCTGTAGGAGGCACTATGGTTAACGTTGGTGATGTAATTAGTTCTTTCACTAGTGTTGAATCAATGGGAATTGATTCAAATGTACAAGGTACAGGAATCCTTTAATTAATATGACTTTAACCGTTAGATCACACCATAGAATATTGTTTACAAAGTATTAATCTGTATAGTATTTAATATCTATATAAAGGCGGATAAAATAATATGTTTCTACTAAATATAAGACCAAAAAATATGAATCTAGAATCCAAATTAAACTCTATAAAAGAGAACAATTTAAATGGATTTCAACTCTCAAGAAATGTTAACGATCTTGATAAAGTCTTTTTAAAAAATAATGATGTTAAGCATTCTGAACATAAACATCGTAAAAAAGGTGATGTTAATAATGATGGAAAGATTGATAATGATGATATAAAACTTGTCAAAGATCATTTAGATGGAAAAATAACTCTAGATAAAGAGCAGCTTGAAAGTGCTGATATGGATGGTGATGGAAAGGTTGATTTGAGAGATTTAAGATTGATGCTTTATAGATTTGACGAGCGTAGCAATTTAGAAGATAGAGTATCTCAACTTCAGCAATTATACAGATCATTATCAGCTGTCCATGATAATGGAACTGATAATCCTATCTCAAAAGTAGATGGTTCTTATCTTTCTGATGTTAAGGAAGAGCTAGATAATGCTACATTTCAGTTAAATACATTCAATCAAATGATGTAAAGCGATTTAGTAAGCTCTAGAAACTAAACAATTAGAAAAACAGGTTATTATTTCATTAAAAAAAATTTTATCAATAAATCTTTTTATAGTACAAAAGTTTACCTTCCTTTAATAAGGATAGATTAGACTTTCTTCATAGCAATGTAATTTGGCTTAGAAAAGATTGAAATTATAAAGGAGGTTGATTATATGTTCATATTAAATATTAAACCAATGAAGGATGTAAATAAAGCTCAGTATCTAAGTCAAGCTACAGAGAAAAATCAAATTCAAAATTCAGAGCAAGTGTTAAAAGCAATGATTATTGAAGAAGGTAGTGTTCAACTACCAAGTTCAGAAGCAGATACAGAATATGGACTAATACCCATTATCAGACCTACTCGAGGTGATGGTGATATAAATGAAGATAAGAATGTTGATCAAAAAGATTTAAGAGAACTAGGGCAAGTTTTACAATTTGGTGATATGAATAGAGATGGCAAAGTAGATGCACAAGATTTTCAACTTCTGCATGAGCAAATTGCTAATCAAATATTTCCTCAATATGAAATTATGTATAAAGAGCAGAAAATGATTGCTCCAATTAAACCTTGGTTTCAACCAGGTGATGTTAATAGAGATGGTAAGGTAGATTATAATGATTTACAACAAATGTCTCAAGCGATGAAACATGGTGATATGGATGGTAATAAAGTAATCAATGGAAGAGACTATCACTTATTACGAGATAAGATAGGTCCCCATATTATGGAACTTAGAAATGGAGAAGCCAGTAATATTGATGCGCAGGCAGCAGGTAAGCATCAAGTAGATATCATGGTATATAGACCAAAAGATGGTGATATAAATGAAAACGGTACAACTGATAGTGAAGATTTATCAGTACTTAAAAATATTCTTAAAGAAGGTGATGTGAATAAGGATGGAGTTGTTGATAGAACAGATTTTGACTTAATAAATCAAAAAATTATTCAACAGTTATTTAATCCATGGAACAGAAACCTACAAACTACAGAAGGAAGTGAAACTCCTGAAGGCATAAGAAGACCAGTACGTATTGGTGGAGATGTAAACAAAGATGGAAAGGTAGACTATAAAGATCTTCAATTAATGTCTCAAGCCATGAAGCATGCAGACATGAACAATGATAAAAAATTAGATAATAGTGATGTTGATCTCTTAGCTAAGAAAATAGGTGATGACGGTGGTTCAAATCTTAAAGAGATTGAAAGACTATCAAAGCTTTTACTTGATCAACCATATAGTAATCTTCAAGAGATCGATAATCTGGCACGTTTATTAGGGAAGGAAACAGGGGTTCCATACTCACTGGGAAAAAGCAATTCATTATTTAATTTTTTCTTACGTGAGAAAGATGATTTAAATGGTGATGGAAATATTGATTATAAAGATGTTATCGATTTTTGGAAACAAGAAGATCACCCAATCCGACCTCTTGAACCAATCTTAAATTGATCAAATTATATATAGCTTGTTGTTTTGAGCATATACCATGTGCTGATTACTTGGGATTGTGGTGACGCTGTCTATGCAGCGTCACCTTTTTTATTTTACATTACTTTCCTTTAATTCTTAGCTGGTAAGCTTATGTTTAGTAAAAACATTATTGATAAAATGTTTTCGCAAATAAAAAATTATATATAAAATAAGTTTTAAGTACTGAGTTGTTAGAGTAAAAATTTTACCTTACATTAATCTAGATATAGTAACCTTTTTCTAGCGGTAGAGAATTAGAGCATTTCCAATGGTGGAAATTATAAATAAAGGAGGGATGATTAATGTTTATTTTAAATATGAACTCAATTAATGATGAGCAAAAAATTAAAAATCTCAATTTGGTAGCAAAACCAAAGATTAGTAGTAACCCGGAGAATTTAGATGACACATTGAAAGCAATGGTTGAAACAAGTGAATCTGAAGCTAAGTGCATTATCCCACTAGCGCCTTCAGGTGATATAAACGAAGATAAGAATGTTGATAAAGAAGATTTGAGAATATTGTCACAAGTTTTACAAGCTGGTGATATGAATCATGACGGAAAAGTAGATGCAGTAGATTTTGATCTTTTGCATAAGAGTATTACTGAGAAATTGTTTAGACCTACAAGAGAGCTGCAAGCTCAAGAAGGAGAAGGACAAGGACAAGCTACAGATGCTGCTGTAACTGATGAAGCAAAAAGTCATCCAATACGCAGGCAAGAAGGTGATGTCAATGGTGATGGTAAGGTAGATTATAAAGATTTGCAATTTATGTATCAAGCTATGAAGCATGGTGATATGAATGGCGATAAAGTTCTAAATAAAGAAGACTATAAACTTCTTGATGACAAAATTACTCCAGCAGGAACTGGTGGATTTGGAGTGGCAGGCACTCAAGATAAAGAGGATACATCTGATGAAGATATTCAATCAGAAGATGAGTCACGTGTTATGTTTAGACCACCAGATGGAGATATTGATGAAAGTGGCAAAACTAATGATAAGGATTTATCACTTTTAAAGAATGTCCTTAAAGAAGGTGATGTAAATAAAGATGGCAAGATTGATAAAACAGATTTTGATCTAATAAATCAAAAAATTATGCAACAATTATTTCATCCGTTTAGTAGAGAAGCAGAGAGTTCAGAAGAAGATCAAGAATCCTCTACAGCAGAAGATATAACAAAGAGACCAATACGTATTGGTGGTGATGTAAATGGGGATAAAAAGGTAGATTATAAAGATCTACAGTTAATGTTACAAGCCATGAAACATGCTGATATGAATGGAGATAAAAAGATAGATGAGACAGATGTCAAGGCATTGGCTGAAAAGATAGGTCCTCAGTTACAAATAGAAACTGATAGTCCAGAAGAACCATCTGTTTCAACTACTGTAGAATCAAATGTTTCAACCAATATGATTTCTAAGCCTAAAACAGCAGAATTGATTTCAGCTGTTGCTGCTCCTAAAAGAGAAGGTTTTTAACTCTTAACGGATATTTTCTTATCTAAGCACGTTATACCAGGGAGAGGTTTGCCTTCTATAAATTCTATGGAAGCTCCTCCTCCTGTGCTAACGTGTGTAAATGATTCAAAAGATATATTTAATTTTTCAAGTGCAGAAACAGAGTCTCCACCACCTACAACACTGATAGATTTTTTTTGTGTAATGTCTACTAATGCTTCAGCAATGGCTTTAGTCCCATTAATAAAACGATCATCTTCAAACATACCCATAGGGCCATTCCAAAATAGTGTTTTTGACTGACTGATTAGTTTACTAAACTTTTCCATTGTTTTAGGACCTATATCTAATCCCATAAAGCCTTTTGGAATTTTGTCTATAGGATAAATGTGAAGGTCTGATGTAGTTGAAGATTTTTGTTTTATTTCTTCAGTTCTAGCACAAAGCATATCTTCAGGAAGTATTAATGCTACAGCATGTTCTTCTTTTAAGATATCAATTTCTTTTATGAGCGGTATAGAAGCTTCTTCATATAATGAGTCTCCTATTTCTCCTCCCTTTGCTTTTATAAAGGTAAAAGCCATAGCACCACCAATGAGTAAAGCATCTACTTTTGGTATTAGTTGTTTTAACACTTCAATCTTTGATGAGATTTTACTTCCACCTATTATAGTGGTAAATGGTCTAACTTGATTTAAGAGGATTTTGCTTAAAGAATCTACCTCTTTTTGTAAAAGGAGCCCAGCTAGACAAGGACTTAAGTATGCACTAACACCTGCTGTACTTGCATGTGCTCTGTGACTTGTTCCAAAAGCATCATTCACAAAAATATCAAATGGTTTTGCTAAGTTTCTGGCAAATTCAAGATCATTTTTTTCCTCTTCTTTATAAAACCTTATGTTTTCAAGTAAGCATATGTCTCCTGGGTTTAAACCATCAACTATTTTTTGAACTTCAGGTCCAATTGAATCATGAATCTTTATAACCTTTTTCCCGATTAGTTCAGATAATTTAACTCCCACTGGATCCATCTTCAGGTCACTGTCGAACCCTTTTGGTCTACCTAAGTGAGAAACTAATACTATTTTTGCTTTTGACTCAACAAGGTATTTGATGGTAGGTATAGATGCTTTAATTCTTAAGTCATTAGAGATTACAATCTTGTCAATTTTCTTTTCAATAGGTACATTAAAATCGACTCTTACTAAGACTTTTTTATTCTCAAGATTTTTTTGTGGTATATCTTTTATTGTCAGTTGATCCATAATACTGCTTAATATTTGATTTTATAATTATCAATTATTAGTTATTAGTTGTCAATTATCTTATGCAATAAACTATTTAATTTGTCATTGGCACTAGTAACAGCTTTTAAAACATCTAAGTGAGATGGTTTATGTGTGGGATTCCAAGCATTGCTGATTATTGAAATCCCTGCAAAGTCTAAGTTTAAACTCTTTGTACAAATCATCTCAGGGATAGTAGACATACCTATAGCACTAGCTCCTAAATCTTGCAACAATTTGATTTCAGAATATGTTTCATATGTGGGACCTATATTTGCTGCATAGATACCTTTTTCTATGGTAAGCTTAAACTTTTTTTCTATCAATTCAGTTAATGGTGTTTTAATTTTTACTGGTATTTGTGTGATACTGCTTAAAGTACCTCTTTCTGTAGATTGCATTAGATTTATAAAACCTGTAATTAACATAAGGCTACCAGTAGTAAAGCTTTTTTTTATACCACCAGCGGCATTAGTTATTATTATTTTTTTAATTCCTAATTCATAAGCAAGTTTTATATTGCTGACTACATCCGGAATGTCATAACCTTGATACAAGTGGTGTCGACCAGAAAATACTAATATAGGTATGTCTTTTATGCGATATAACTTAAGCATACTCTCATGACCTTTTATCTCTAACTTCTTTTTCCAAACAGGCAATTTTGTATAACTAATCTCAAATATAGGAGTATACTCTTTAAAGACTTTAACTCCAGAGCCAGTTATAATTGCAAATCGAGGTATTAAATCAATTTTTTTTAAAAGTATGCTTTTTGTTTTATCTATTAATAGACGACTCATATCATTACTTTTTATTTTCTATTTTCTATTTTCTATTTTCTATCATTCTACTCCAGTATATGCACAAGGAGGTGAAAAGATAGGAATTTTATATAGTTATAAAAATGTTTCAGCTTATGAGACAAGCAATATTGTTGGTTTTTATCAGTTGTGGAAATCATTTTTAGAAACTTTTGAAGGCACGTATCTTGACTCTCAATTTTTGTGTAATATTTCTTCTGATACAAGAGTAGAAGATGTAGGCGTGAATGTGATTTTTTATCCTTTAGCCATTGATATTGATTCTGATGAACAGATTTTTTTAACCAAGTTTTTGGAATCAGGAGGAAAATTAATAATATCAGCAGGTCTTGGTTCATTTTCAAATGATTTAAATAGCTTTCTTAGCAAACAAGGTGTTGTGGTTCTTGAGAATCAGGTAATTAAAACTCCTTTGAATTTGAAACATAAATTGGATGAAGTAATAACAGAATTGCCTATAGGGAGTTTTTATACACGATTTAATACATCAATAGATCAAATCAGAGTTGCTGCAAGGTGGAAAGAAAACAGTGAGATTGCAATCAGTGGTTCTAAAAATATTCTTTTTTTAGGTTATACCTGGGGACAAGATATTGATAAAAATAATGATATTAAAACATTGCTAAGAAGCATTGACTATTTTTGGGATGGTTTTTCAACCAGATTGACAAAAGAAATTTCAAAGGCAGAATATAAAAAACTATTAAATGAGGTTTCTTCAATAAGAGAAGAAGCTAATTCAGTTATCCAGATTGCAGAACAGTTAGATCTCCCAGTATCAAAATATCAATTAAAAAAACATTTTGAAAATGGTCTTGATTTTGTAAACAACTTTAATTCAAATTATTTATTTGGAAATTTTTTACAAGCAAGAGAAGATGTACAATCAGCAAAAAATCAGTTTGCAATTGTTTATTCACTGGGTATACCTGTAAGAAATGTAGAAATTCGAGCAGTATGGTTGGATAGGGGTACTATAGTTGGGTGTAAAAATCCACTTGAATTGAGAAGTCTAATTAAGAACCTTGCAAAAATAGGCTTTAATGTTATTTTTTTTGAGACGATTAATGCAGGATATCCAATATACCCTTCAGAACTACTTCCACACAACCCATTGGTACAAGGATGGGACCCTTTGAAAGAAGCTATTGATGCTGCTCATACATATGGAGTTCAATTACATGCATGGGTCTGGACCTTTGCTGTAGGAAATACCAGACATAATTTGTTAATAGGAAAACCAGTACAATATCCTGGTCCTATTATTTCTATGAAAGGGAGAAGCTGGGCATTGGCAGGAGAAAACAGTGAATTAAGAATTGATATGCAGCCGGAGTTTTGGCTTAGTCCAGGGAATAAAAAAGCATGTGCATTACTTCAAGAAGTATTTAGTGAAATCGTTAAAAAGTATAATGTAGATGGTATACAGTTAGACTATATTAGATTTCCTTTTCAAAAAGACTATGCCCAGGCAGGCTTTGATTTTGTGACAAAAAATGCATTTCTTCAGGCATCAGGTAAGCTTCCTAAAAAAGAAGGACTTGTAAATAGAGAGTGGAGGGAATGGAAGGCAAATCTTGTAAGTGATTTTGTAAAAGAAACCAGCTATAAGTTAAAGCAAATTAAACCAAATTTAAAAATATCAGTAGCAGTTTTTGCAATAGATCATGCTCTAAGAATCAAATCAATTCAGCAGGATTGGGAAACATGGCTAGTGAATAAATGGGTGGATGTTGCATATCCTTTCTACTATTCGTTTTCAAAGGAAGAAGTAAAAAATAAACTTGAAAGAGAAAGACATTATGTAAGCGATAAGGGAATAATTATTCCAGGGTTTAATCTTAGAGTTATAAGTGAAGGAGAACTAGCTGAAAGAATTACTTCAGCTAGAAATGCAGGGGTGCTGGGTGTTGCATTATTTGCTGCTGGGCATATAGATGTACAAAAGAAAGACTTGCTTAAATCTGGTCCATTTAGAGAACCTTCAATTGTTATTCCATATGAAGATCCTTTGTTAGCATGTCAAAAAATATTAGATGAATTTACAAACATTATTGAAAAAGTTACATCTATGCAAGAGTATTCTGTTCTTGCAGATAGCCAGATACAAAGAGAGGTTTATTACTTAGCAAAGGAGTTAAAAGGAGATTTTCAAAATTTTAATAAAGATAAATTTGATGAAATTGAAAACAAGTTAACTGTTCTTCAAAAGAAGGTCAAAGACTGGCTGAGCTTAGAAAAATACCTAGATAGAAATAAAAGAGCTATGTATATAACTAGCTATTTAGATCAGGTTAAAACACTTTTAAATTATATGAGATAGTTTTATTAAAATAAATTAATCTTTTGTCAAGAGTTTGATAGATCATATGTACTAGTTTTAATGATTGATTGACTTGTAGGTTAACCCTAGTTTAATTCTGGTACTTTAGTATATCCCTATAGTTAGTGGAAGGTTTCCAGGGAGGAGATCATTAACTTAAAGGGAGGCATTATATGTTTATATTTGAGATTGGAGCTGTAGGAGGCGTTAGCGGGGGAGGTAGTAGTTCTTCATCTGTACAATCAGCAGATGCACAGTTAAGAGCAATGGTTGAAGAAGCAGTAAGGAAACAAGCTGAGGAAGCAAGAAAAGCAGCAGAAGAAGCAGCAAGAAAAGCAGCAGAAGAAGCAGCAAGAAAACAAGCTGAAATTGAAGCAAAGAGAAAAGCAGAAGAGGCTGCAGCAAAGAAAGCAGAAGAAGAAACAGCAAAGCAAATGAATAGGCCTGGTGATGGCGATCTCAACGAGGATAAAAAAGTTGATGAAAAAGACCTTGATAAAATGTTTGATACTACAGAGTATGGTGATATGGATCATGATGGAAAGATAGATAAAAAAGACTTTGAGGCTTTAAATAAGAAGATTCTTGATCAATTATTTAAACAGCCTGAAATTCAACCATTGGATGAAGCTGAGAAACATGTACGAATTGACTCCCAAGGTGATGTTAATAGAGATGGGAAGATTGATTACAAAGACTTACAGCAAATGTATGATGTAATGAAGCATGGTGATATGGATGGTAATAGAGTTCTTGATATGCATGATCTTTATAAGCTAAGAGAGAAAATTAAAGCTCAGACACCGCCACCACCACCACCACCTCTTTTGCCACCTGTTGAACTGACTCCACCATCTGTGGTAACACCACAACCAGCGCCGGTAGCGTCAGCACCATCAGAGCGACCATCACATATAATACAACCACCACCACCTCCTCCACCTCCTCCTCATGAAGGTCCAGATGGAGATGTAAATGAAAATGGTAAAACCAATAAAAAAGACTTAAGACTTCTTAAGCAAGTCCTTAAGCGTGGTGATGTAAACAAGGATGGAGTAGTTGATAGAAAAGATTTTGATTTAATTAATCAATTGATTCTAAAAGAACTCTCCGGTGGATTGACTAGGGAAGAAGAACAGCAACTGAAAGATAAGGTTGGTGATGTCAATGATGATGGAAAGGTTGATTATAAGGATCTTCAGTTAATGAAGCAAGCTATGAATCATGCTGACATGAATGAAAATGGACAGATAGATGAGGAAGATGTTCGCTTGTTAGCTGAGAAGGTTGGTGATCCTGGTGATGATGAAGAAAATCTTAAACAGATTGATGAATTATCAAAAACAGTGCTAGAGGATCCTTATCATAACTTCCTTAAGATGGATGATCTGGCACGTGTCTTAGGAAAACAGACAGATACTGAATATTCACTTGGAAAATCTGTAGGATTAATGAACTTTGTTCTTAATGATAGACAAGATTTGACAGGTGATGGAAAAATAGATAGCAAGGATATTCTTGCATTCTGGGAAAAGAAGGGTAGTGGAGAAGAAGAAGTATCAGCATCAATAACCCAACCCACAAAAAATAAGGATCTTCAAGCAACGGTGAACGTTTAGACTAATATTTATTTAGTCTAATCTGTTGTTTGCAGATTTATAGATAAAATTTCAAGCAAGTATTATAAATGCATCAATGTGTTTATTTTACTTGCTTGAGTTTTTTGTCTGAAAAAACAAATTTTTTAGTTTAGTCGTTAATGACAAATTTTTTACTTTGCTTTAATCAAATGCTCTTAATATTAACTCAGCTGTAGATGAATAAGATTTTCATGTAGAAAATCATAGCTTAATAAAGGAGGAATAATTATTATGTTTATTTTAAATATTGGTTCAATAAAGGAAGGTGATAGTACAAAAAAATCAAAGACGGCTATAGAAAAAGAAGCAGATAACACATTAAAAGAAATGACAAAAAGATTGTCGGTGGGTCACGGAGGAATACATCAGATTAACGGTTCTGGGATACACTCAAATAATAGTTCTGGTGTACAACCATTAAACAAACCTGCTAAAAGTGGAGATGTAAATCAGGATGGAAAAACTGATAAAGCAGATGTACAAGAATTAATGCAGGTTTTAAATCTTGGAGATATGAATAAGGATGGAAAAGTTGATAGAAGAGATTTTGATCTTTTAAGCAAAAAAATTGCGAACAATTTATTGGGTTCTACAAAGAACACTACAGGAAAACAACAAGGAGATGTTAATAAAGATGGCAATGTAGACTACAATGATTTGCAACTTATGTATCAAGCCATGCAATATGCTGATATGGACTATAGCAAGACTCTTAGTAGTAAAGATCTTGCGGCTTTGAACAATAAAACTAAATCATTATTAAAACCAGAAAGCATTGCTGATAATGATAAACAAATAATAGCAAATCCTAAAGAAGGTGATGGTGATCTCAACGAGGATAAAAAAGTTGATGAAAAAGACCTTGATAAATTGTTTGATACTACAGAATACGGTGACCTGGATAATGATGGGAAGATAGATAAAAAAGACTTTGAGGCTTTAAATAAGAAAATTCTCGATCAATTATTCAAACAGCCTAAAATCCAACCATTAGATGGAGATAAAAAACCTGTATTGGTTGACACTAAAGGTGATGTTAATAGAGATGGCAAGATCGATTACAAAGATCTACAGCAAATGTATGATGCAATGAAGCATGGTGATATGGATGGTAATAAACAACTTGATGTGCATGATCTCTGGAAACTAAAATCCCAAACGCCACCGCCACCGCCACCGCCACCACC
>JAHFBG010000018.1 GCA_023250155.1 Candidatus Melainabacteria bacterium | reverse complement strand
TTGACAAGAGGTCTAATAATTAGGGCCTATCAAGTTTTGATTCTATTTCTTCTAAAATCCGTTATTGAAGCTTAATTCCTCAGTCTACTGAAAAAATTGATTGTAAATTGTCAAACTTCAGGAAAAAAATTAGAAAAAGATTAGAATACTTGAAGTGTTTAATCTATTTACAAGATATTACTTTTAAAACCTTATATTGAGTATCTCTTTGTGCTGCATCTTTACCTGTAGAATGAATGGCATGAATTATTTCCTTTATAGTTGTTTTGCACAAAGTACCAGCTGCTGAAACCACATTTTCTTCAAGCATAGTTCCACCCATATCATTAGCTCCAAAAGTAAGTGCAACTTGTCCTATCTGAATCCCTTGTGTGACCCATGAAGACTGAAAATTCACTATATTATCCAAATATATTCTAGATAATGCAAGTGTTTTTAAATATTCAAGGCTTGTGGCAGACTTCTCGATTTCTCTACCGAGTGGATTATTTTCTTTTTGAAAGGTCCATGAAATAAAAGCAGTAAAGCCACCTGTTTTATCTTGTAGCTGTCTAATTCTATCCATATGTTCTATTCTTTCTTCAAGAGTTTCTACATGCCCATACATCATGGTAGCTGTAGTTTTTAAACCTGCTCTATGCGCTTCTTCCATAACATTAAGCCATCTGTCTGATTTTATTTTCAGGGGACTAATAATATTTCTTACTCTATCTACAAGTATTTCAGCTCCCCCACCAGGAATAGAATTTAGTCCTGCTTCAATGAGTCTTTTTAAAACGGTTTGTGTATCAAGAGCTGACACTCTACAGATATGATCAATTTCTGATGGTGACAATGCATGTAGAGTCACACCAGGGAAATCTTTTTTTAGTCTTTGAAATAAATCAATATAATATTCAATTTTTAATTCTGGATTATGACCACCTTGTAATAAAAGCTGGGTTCCACCTAGATCTACAAGTTCTTTTGTTTTCTCATAAATTGTCTCATATGAGTTTATATACCCTCTCTTATCACCAGGCCAAAATGCAAATGCACAAAACCGACAGGCTGCATCACAAACATTTGTATAGTTTATATTTCTATCGATTATAAAAGTAACAGGCTTAGTATCAGGATGATGTTTTTTTCTAATATTATTTGCCCACTCACCAAGCTCAAATAGATCAGCATTTTTATAGATATCTAATGCTTCTTCTTTTGAAATGCGTTTACTGGACAACTTATCAATATTTGGTTTTGTTAAAAGCTGCATATATTTATTATATCTAAAAGTTATTAAACTTAGTCCATACACTATCAGAATTAGAAGCTCCTTGATGGCAAGAGTAACAAGCCTCTTGTGGAAACTGAAGTGGAATAAAAGAATCATCTTGTGATGACCTTGTATATTCAATAAAATCCCAACCGCCAGTACTTTCATTTCCAGGCAGTTTTCTCATAATTGAAATTAAAACAATCTTACTGTTTTGTTTTGAGGCTTCTCTTACTTCCTTAACTATTATGGTTCCATCTTTATATGGAAAATTTAGTTTTTTACCGGTAACTAATTCTTTTTTTGTTTTATTTACATATACTCTTTTAAATCCCCTATGTGGATCCCCTGCTCTTGGTCTTATAATTTTTTTATTTAATCTTATCCATTTATTATAACCATCAATATCTTCTGGTAAGCCTAGTGATAGATTTTGAGAAAATACATTTAGTATGAAAAGGCTGCTTATCAAAAATGTGATTGTAAAAATTAAATATTGTTTCATGGAACTTAGTCTTCTAATATTTTCAGATCTTTCAGTTTAGTTAAATCAGTTTGATAAATTGTTAATGGTGTAATAGTCACAAATCCTTTTGAAAAGGCATTTATATCAGTTTCTGGATCGCTATCTATAATTTGTTTTTGCTTGGCTTTGTAGACCTTTATTAAAGGTACATTTAGTTTGTAATATTCATTTCCATTATAAATTGAGCTAAGCTTTGTGATTCTGGTTCCTTGAATTCCATTAGATACACCATTAGGAAAATTTACATTTAATAAAAGCATATCAGTTAAAAGATTTTGACTTTTTAATTTTTCTACTAATTTGCGAATATATTCACTAGCTATTTTATAATCATTTTTGTCATCTCCTTGTAAAGAAACAGCAATTGCTGGAATACCTAGGAAAGACGCTTCGCGAGCAGCTCCTACTGTACCAGAATGAAAGGTAACTAAACCTAAGTTCTCTCCACGATTAATTCCTGATATTACTAAATCTGGTTTTTCTTTTATTAAATGTTCTAGTCCTAGTCTTACACACGTAGCAGGTCTTCCTGAAACAGAATACCAAGGGATTTTGTGAGCATTGCTAATACTTGAAACAAGAACAGGTTCTCTATAAGTGATTCCATGACCAGCACCACTTTGTTGGGTAGATGGAGCAGATACTGTAACCATAGCTATTGGTATTAAAGCATCTGCTAAGGCTTCAAGCCCTGGGGCGTTGTAACCATCATCGTTTGAAAGTAGGATGGTGAAATTTGATTTTGGTATTGTTTCATTGGCTAGTGATAAGTTAGATGTTATAAGTACTAAATAGCCAATTAGTAAAACAGCTAAAAATCTTGTATTTGTCTTCATGTAATTATTTATTGTAGCATTGTCTATTTTACAATTCTTATCAATTTTGTAACCGGCGGTTACAGGAAATTTAAAGGCTTTTTGATACATTGATTTTATGCCATTTGTACCCACAGAAAATCAGATTGATAGTTTGTATTTTCTTCTTAAACAATTAAGAAGAGAAAGGATTGAAATTCGATTAATAAGGTTTGCGAAGAGGGTAGAAGGTGTTAAAGGTTATGAGATTGAAGTGTTGTGTTTAGAAGACATTGATAGATACGTAATTTATTTTGATGGTAGAATTATAGACAAGTACAATAAAGAATATTTTCTATGAACAACCAAGAACTGAAAAATTTAACACATGAAGAATTGTTAGATCTTCTGAATGAAGCAGAGTGGTTAGATAAAGAGCTTTTACAAGAGTATGACGAGCGAAAATATAATCAAAAAGCAAAGCTTAAACCTATAACTGGAGATCTTGAAGAATATATCAAAAATAAATATGCTGTTATTAGAACAAAACAGAATGAATTAAGTAAGTTGACCAATGAAGAATTGACCAATTCATTAAATGATTCAGAATGGCTAGATAGAGATCTTTTACAAGAGTTTGGTGAGCGATTAAAAGATGAAAGACTTAGCCTTGAGGTAATATTTAAAGATCTTGGAGAATATATTAAAAATAAATATATTCAATTGCAAAGGAAAAAAATAAAATTAAAAAAATTAACAAATGAAGAATTGGACAAGCTTTTAAATGAAGCCGATTGGTGTGATAGAGATTTATTAAGAGAGTATGATGAAAGATCTCATGATGGAAGAATAAAATGGGGTGACCCTATGAGACCAGAAGACTTAGAAGAACATTTTAGAAAAAGACGTGAAAGATTAAAAGAAAAAGAAACAAATCAAATTAAAAAAGCCAGCTGATTTTTAGCAGCGTGCTTCTAATGCCTTCCCTCTAACATTTGAAACTCCAAGTGCTTGATCTAAATCTTTTATAAGATCGTTTACATCTTCAATACCAATAGATAATCTAATTAAATTGTCACTAATACCAAGCTTATCTTTATGTTCTTGTGGTACTTCAGCATGTGTCATAGTAACTGGGTGACCAATAAGAGATTCAACACCACCTAGACTTTCAGCCAATGCAAAAAGTTTTGTAGACTCTACAATGTGCTTAGCATCTTCTTTTCCGCCATGTACTTCAAAAGATATCATTCCACCGAAACCAGACATTTGTTTTTTAGCTAGTTCATGCTGTGGATGAGACTTTAAACCTGGATAGTTAACCCTTTTTATTTTTTTATGCCCTTCTAAGAATGCAGCAATTTTAAGTGCATTTTCTTCATGCTTTCTCATTCGGATACCAAGAGTTTTAACACCACGTAAAACAAGCCAGGAATCAAATGCTCCAGGAACTGCACCCACTGCATTTTGATAAAACTTTATTTGTTTGTAAAGCTCTTCACTATTTGTAATAGCTGCACCACCTATTACATCACTATGACCATTAATATATTTAGTCGTACTGTGAACTACAATATCTGCTCCTAGATCAAGCGGTTTTTGAAAATATGGACTTGCAAAAGTATTGTCAACAGCCATCATTACATTTTTGCTCTTTGCGATTTGGCTTATTGCTTTTATATCAGAAAGCCTAAGCAAAGGATTAGTCGGTGTTTCAAGCCAGATCAACTTTGTTTTTCCTGTAATTTCTTTTTCAAAGTTCTTTGGATCCGTACCATCTACATAAGTAAACTTAATACCAAAGTTAGAAAAAACCTTGTTAAACAATCTTACAGTACCACCATATAAATCATTTCCAGTGACTACTTCATCCCCAGATTTTAAAAGACAAAGTACTGTACTTGTGGCTGCTAAACCAGATGCAAAGCAAAGCCCGTGTTTTCCATTTTCAAGTGATGCCAATGCAGTTTCTAGAACAGTTCTTGTAGGATTTCCCGATCTTGAATAATCATATCCTTTGTGTTTTCCAAGTCCTTCCTGTGTAAATGTAGAGGTTTGATAAATGGGAGTTATCGTAGCACCCGTAGTAGGATCAGCCTCTTGTCCCATATGAATTGCTCTAGTCTCAAATTCCATCTTTACCTCCAGTTTTATACACTTGCAAACTCTTTATTTTCTTCTAAGAAATGATCTAATAAATCAATCTTAGTTAGAAGACCTGTGGGCTTTGAATCTCTTAAAACAAGAATAGCAGGGCTGCCTAATGCAAACTCATGAAATGCTTCAATAGCCTCTTTACTTTCATCAAGCTCAGGGAATGGCTTATTCATTATCTTTTTAATCTCATCGCTAACCTGAATGGTACGATCAAAAATCCCTTGCATTAAAGATATTTCACTTAGGCTTCCGACATAACCATTGTTATGTAAAACTGGAAGTTGAGAAATCCCGCTTTTTCTCATTACATTAATAGCTTCTTTAACAGTGGATTTCAAGCTGATAGAAATCAATTTATCACTAAGTTCTTTTTTAGCAAGAAGTTCTTTAAGTGTAATTCTGTATGGGCTTTCTTTTGTAAAGCCCATTTCTTTCATCCACTTTTCAGAATAAAACTTGCTTAGATATGCTCTACCTGTGTCAGGTAAAATCACAACCACTACATCTGTTTCTTTTAAGTTTTCAGCTATTTTCAGTGCACCACATACAGCAGCACCAGCTGAACCTCCAGCTAGTATACCTTCTTCTCTTGCAAGCCTTACAGCAGTTTCAAATGCACCTCTATCTGACACTCTCTCAAAATGGTCTATTAATGCCATGTTTACATTTCTTGGTAGGAAATCTTCTCCGATTCCTTCTACCTTATATGACTTGCTATAAGCACCAGAATAGATTGAACCTTCTGGATCAATACCAATGATTTGGACTTTTGGATTTTTTTCTTTTAAGTACTTAGCTACTCCTGATAAAGTACCACCAGTTCCTACACCAGCCACATAATGAGTGACTTTTCCATCTGTATCTTCCCAGATTTCTGGACCAGTAGTTAAATAGTGAGAGTCTGGATTATATGGATTTTGAAATTGGTTAGGTAAAAATGCTCCATGAATTTCAGTAGCTAATCTTTGAGCTACATTGTTATAACTTTCTGGACTAGATGTAGCTGTAGTCGGAACTTTTACAACTTCTGCTCCATAAGCTTTTATAAGTGCAAACTTTTCCTCACTCATTTTATCTGGCATTACAAGAATACATCTATAACCTTTGACTGCAGCAACTTGAGCAAGTCCTACACCAGTGTTTCCACTTGTAGGCTCAATGATGGTTCCACCCGGTTTTAATAATCCTGCTTTTTCTGCTTCTTCTATCATTTTTATTGCAGGTCTGTCTTTGACAGAACCACCAGGATTAAAAAATTCTGCTTTTACAAAAATCATTGGTTTTAAACCTTTAGAGATTTTTGTAAGCTGAATCAATGGTGTATGACCAACAGTCTCAAGGATGTTCTTTTTATATTTCATTTTTATACCTCATTCTAAATAAGATAACACAATGAATTAAATCATAATGTATATATGCCTGGTTTGAAGATTACAAAAAAGATTATTTCGTCAATCCATATCCTAAAAAAGCACCGCTAGCAGGATCGATAAATATTTCTTTTCTTCCTTCTTTTCCTTTAACCTCTAATTTCCATGTCAATGTACCATCTTCTTTTACAAGTTCTATTTCTTTTACCTTTCCTGGGTAGTTAGATATTGCAATCTTTTTAGCTTCTTTTTTTGATATAGTAGCTAGTTTTTTAAAATCTTTTATGTCATCAGCAATATTAACCGAGCTTCTTTGTCGGGTTTCTGTTTGTGGTTGAGGTGGGTGATAACCACATTGTGCAAAAACTAAATTTGTTGAAAATAAAAACACACCAAGCAATAAAAAAAATTGTTTCATAATTTTTTCTCCTACCTAGAAGTATACTTCGTAATTACTCAGGTATTTCATAAAATGACACAATTAAATTGAAGATTATGCTGTTCAAAAATATCGACCTTTATAATTTCTAGACTTTCTGGTTTGTAAACCTGTAGACTTAAACTATGTGTTGCGGTGGTACTTATCTTGATATAACAACAAACAAACTTATAAAAGTCTTTTTCCCTATACCAAATATTTTAATCCCAATTATTGATAATGATGGTTCTTATTCTATTTGCCAATGGGGTCAAAGAAATACTGATAAAGAACTAATAAAAGAATTGCCAATAACAGGCTGGGCAAGAATTGAAAGTCTTCAAAAATCTTACTGGATAAAACATAACCCCAAAGAGGTATTCATTCCATTTAAATCATTTTTTGAAAAAGACAAAAATGATCCTATATATCCTAAGAATAAATCAACAGAATTTACCTTAACTGAAAATCAATCTGTAAAAGGCTTATTAATAGAACACTTAAACAAGAAAATTGTTTATATAATAACTGAACCCATTAGTAACTGGATTCATGATAGACATCCATTAATCTATAAATTCATTTAAGCGAAGTTGTCCTGTTCTTGCATTATCATCGTCATCAGCAACACTATTAGCATAGTCATTAAAACCCTTGCTAGCACTTGGATAAATAGATGGATATTTAGCACTTCTATTAAGATTACGTACATCAATATCCATATCTGGGAATTTTCTAGAGAGAAATTCACTTACATATCCTTGTGTAATATGAGATACTACGGTACCCTGTAAAATTATTTTATTGTCTTCTACTTTTACTTGTACCCTTCCTGCTTTAATATCCTCTTTTATATTTTTATCGATCCCTCTATTTATAACTTTTACAACATCAGCTTCTGTTAATTTTCTATTTTGTTGTGTAATACCCTGAACTGGTGGTGTAACTGGGTCTATTTTTCTTGGCATATAAAATCTCCTTAAATAATTTTACTTGTCTAATAATTTATTTCATTAGGCATTCAAAGTCAATATAGAAATAATTAAATTTCTTTAACAATACAGGTTAGAGGTATACTCTATACCAGCTAAAAATCTCTTTTATATGTTTTGCACAGCTTGGCATAATGGTTAAGAGAATTTCTTTTGATTCTTTATCCAATCCATCCAATAAACCACAAAACAACTGAGCAAAAGTTTCTTGTTCATTTCTTAAAGCTGAACACCAAAAATTGATTTTATCTTTTCCATATTTTTCTTCTAGTTTGGCCCTATTTTCACTAAAAGCTTTCATGTCACTATCATATGCTTTTATAAAAGCATTAGTCTCTGAAAACATGAATGGTTGAAGATAATCAAAGGCATGTCCCATTTCATGCAAAGCTACACCACCAATGTCTTGAGGACTTTCACTATAATCACAATATAAATCTTCACTACCATATATTGCAACCCATTGAGACATTAATGCTCTTTTGATCTCTGGCAAATAAACACCACGAATATTTTTATAAAGTCTGTTATCTATCCATTTATTATCTATGAACTCATGTGGTGGTTTATTAGGGTCTACAATTTTCCTTAAATCACTTTCTTTCAAATCTGGTTTATAAGCATAGTATGTATCATCTTCATTAAATCCTAAAATCAATTTGGCTCCACGATTTCGAAAATTAATTTCTCTAATATCATCCTCTATAGGCTTTGGGATTTTTTCTAAATCTTTCTGTACAGTCAATAAATAGTTTGATGCTACATAAGTATGTTTTGGAATCTCAAGAAGTGGAGACAAAGGGTAACTAACTATGTACTCACCATCGATTTCATAAACTTCAAATGACTTATTTAGTCCTGTTATTTTTCCATCAATGATGGCAACTGGTTTATCTCTACTTCTAGCTTTGGGAAATAACAATCCTTTTTCTTTCATTTCCTTGTCATATGAAACAGAGAAAACATTTTCTAAACCACAGGTTTTATTTCCAATTATATGAAACCATCCTGGTGGCTTCATATCTACCTTGTATAAAACAGGATGTTCTAAGTTTTCTGGATTATTTAAATCGGAAGCAAAAGATAAAGGGTAGGGACTTGCTTTAGTTCCTCCAAGGCCTAATGTAGAAGCAAAAAATTTTATTAATGGAATTTGCATTTTATTTATACCTAGTAGAGAGCAGTCATGACCGTTCCCTACATAATGATCATTGATGTATAGTATAGGTGATTTTTATAGTTCTTCAAATGGTATGTCTAAAATTGAATATAGTTTACAGTCCTTATGATCATAATGCCACCTTGTATTTATATCAGCTGGTTTTGCGGTGACGTGGCTCCTCAAACCAGCTTTGCATACAACGCTCATCTTGACCAAATGAATTGGATCAAGCTTCGCTCCATTAAACAGCATAAATATCCACCTTTCAAAGATCTTCAAACGGTATGTCTAAAATTGAGTATAGTTTACAATCCTTATGGTCGTAATGCCACCATTCATTGGGGTGGACAGTGAAATCTTCTTTTTTCATAGCACCAATTAAGAAATCTCTTTTTTCACTTTCTTCTTTAGGTGCACCCATATAACTTGGAGATGCTTTTTCAGAAAAAGTATCATACTCACATGGCATCTTAACTTCTTTTTCTGATTTTAATTCATAAAGTGTTAAGTCCACAGCACAGCCACGATTGTGAATAGAGCCTATTTTTGGATCTGCTACAAACTTTCGATTAAGTGGATCAACCTCATCCCAAAATATTTTAGTCACTGACCATGGACGATATCCATCAAATACAAGTAGTCCATAACCACTTTTTTTAATCTCTTTATTTACTTTTACAAGTGCTTCAGCAACTGGTTTTTGAAGATAGGCTTTAGGAAGCTTATAAACAGCCCGTTTTAAAAAATTGTTTTTTGTAGCATATCTAATATCAAGCTTTATAGTCGGGTCAAGTGTGACGATTTCAACCAGCTCATTTGGTCTATGAGATTGTTCTTTATTTTCTACTTTTGAAATGGCTTCCATAAGTAAATACTTTAACATTTATATGTATTATAATAAATCATGTGTCTATATAAGGGCTCTTAGTTTAATGGTAAAACGTTTCCTTCACACGGAAGAGAGTACTGGTTCGATTCCAGTAGAGCCCATTTCTTTTATATAGCTCAAGACAAGCTTGAGCTTTTCTTGACTATCCTTCACGCAGGATCGGATTTACCGAATAAATCGGATAAATCCTTTAATAGCAAATGCGAGGAGCAATATTTTGAGCGCCGAGAAAGAAAAGGAAAAATCTTGTTTGATCCGAGATTTTTCCGCTGGTAAAACCTGCATTACTTGATTAAGCCAAAGCATTTTTGATATTGTATTTTCAGTTTGTATTAATTAAAACAATTATGAAAATACCCCCTCTTCTTTTGGAAAAAGCATCTTTAATTTTTCAGCCTAGAAAATTAAAAGATAGTGCTACAAATATTGAAAATATTCCTACGACTAATTTTCAGGATAATCAAATCAGTATTAATCCCCAAACACTTTTACTAAGAAAACAAATCAATCAGTTAGAAGAACTATCCAAAGCAGGTGCAGACACAGAGAAGTTAGAGTTTTATCTAGATTTGGTTTCTTATCATATTGAGAAAGGGTTTCATACTGATGAGCTTTTTGTACATTTTAAAGAACTGTTAAGTAAAAATCTTTCTAATGAAAAGTGGTCTATAGCTAAAGATGGAATAGAGTATCAAAAAAAGTTTGGGACTAAATTAGACTATTTACTAAATACTTATACTTCTATTTTAAGCAATGAGTATTTTAGTAGCAAATATTTAAGTGTTTATAGGAGTGGTTTTTCATATTATAGAAAAAGCAATTTAGATTTAAACTCCCTGAGTATATTGTTTAGTAAAGCAATGGATGCTCGCTTGGATAATAAACAACTAAAAATTTTAGAAAAAGTTTTATCAACACTAAAACAATATAATGATTGCTCAGAAGTATCTCCTGAGATTCTATTTTCATTAACCTGCACCCACACTTCACCTAAAAGGCTAGATTTTAGGAATTTACGAATTTTCTTTGATGCAGTAAAAAAACTTCAAAAAGAAAAATTAGGCGACCTGGCTTTATTTATGTTTGCTACTGATTTTACTAATTTAATACGTACAACAAGCTCAAATGGAGAATTGAAAACCTTAGTGGATACTAATGTAAAATATGTACTGGAATCTCACAAAAAAGGTCTTTTAACCACTTCTTCTATACCCTTGGTAAAGTTCACTACAAATCTTACTGAATGGAAAGATATTGAAGAGTTACTGGCTGATTTAAATGCTTATTATAAAAAAAATAACTGGGAAGTTAAAGAAGATTTAATAAAATTAAGTATACAGTTCATCATGCTAAAACCTACAGATGAAACAAGCAAGCTTTTACAAGCACTCATTGAGTACTATAAAAAAAATAATTGGAACGTTGATAATTTAATGAGGAGTTATATGACTGCTATAAATTATAAAGTGTCCTACTATAACCTAGAGTTTTTAACTAAGTCTTTAATTCCACTATTTAATGGTAGTGCTACTGAGTTAGATAAGTTTACTGAAAAATATATTGAATATACGAAGAATACAGAACTAAGTCCAGTTCAAGAATTGACCAAATGGGGTAAAGCAGTTATTTCCTATCTACAAGTGGGTGATATAAAATTGCCACTGGCTTGGAAGTTTTCAAGTTTACTTGAAGCAAATTTAACACCGGAGCAATGGAAGGTTTACTATGACATGTTAGAGCAATTACAAGAAAAAGGAATTGAACCAAGTATTCGTATAAACCATGACTTTGCAACATTGGTTAAAAAAGGAGCTTCATTAGAAGGATTAAAAGTTTATAAAAATGCTATTTCCTTTGAGGGATTTTCTGAGAACGATTTACGCTTGATTTTTAATTATTGTAATTATCTTCTTGAAAATAACCAATACCCAGCCATGCTAGAAAATTATAATAAAGCAGTTGGAAATAAAACAATAACTACAAAAAAAGAAGCTACAAAACTTTTAATAGAAATAAGTACACATACAGCTATATGGAATTTAACTAAAAACGAATCCCCTCTTGATGCACAAAGATTTATAATGAATGCTATTAGGAGTGACCATGTACCATATCCACAAACAATTTCTACTGGAAAAGTACATCCACTTGCAGCTAAAACTTATGAAGAAACAAAAAAGACCTATGCAAGGATTTTTGATTTTTATCATGGGTTTAGCTCACTTACATTTGAAGCTAAGAAGCCACCGGGTGAAGAACTCTCATTGTTAGCTAGATTCGGGAAAGACCTGGCTGATTTTACAGGTCTTATAAATGCAGGTACTTCAAGTGATTTTCCAGGTCGTGGAGTATTTATCTCTGGATTAAACATAAAAAAAATATTTGTAGAAGATCTTATTCTTAAAGAAAAGGGTTTAGACCCTCTTCAGAAATACAAAGATGCATTTCCTATAGCAAAAGATGAGTTTGAGGACTTACCACTTACTGATTTTATTTTTACTCGTGGATTTATAGCTGTATCTTCTAAGAGTGGAGAAAAGTATAACCTTGATGGAATCAATTATAGTTATATAGTATTCAATGATCATCACCACAATTATGGTTGTGATATTGCTTTTTTAATACCTACAAAAGTTCTCTATGAAAAACTAAAAGGAACGATTATAAGTCTTGATAACTTAAAACTAAAACCAAAGAAAGACATAAACCAAGCTGGGTTCACACCAAAAGAATTATGTGAAGCATCATCATTAATTCCTGCTAATGTTTTAAATCTTGGATGGGGATCAAATATAGGAGGAAGCTTCTCTAATGCTTATCCACCAGACAGTTCTCCTTTTCATAAATGGGAGACAAGCTTAAGAAAAGAAAAGCATACCAGAGATGAATATGGTCATATTCATAAGTCTCACATTACTGGCTTTCCTAACACTAATATGACCCCTGCCATGGATGAAAAGTTAAAACCCCTTAGAAAAGCACATGAGCAAGTTCATGCTATTACAAATAGCTACCAAAATCTTTTAGACCTTTTTAGATCTACTCAATCCCTTTATCATAAAGGCTTTACACAAGGACAAAATATCAACACTCCAAATACTATTATTGAAGTTCTTGAAGAGTTTGAAGATGATGACGAAGAAAATGAAGATAATGAAAGAGAAATAGAGCTTGTAAATCAAACACAAGACAATTCTTGGAGAGATAACCCAGGAACATTTAGAATGTTAGTAGAAGCATATAAATGGCATATGGGTGGAAAACTACAAAACATAACTGATAGAAACTTTTATCCTGTTTTAGCTATAGCAGATACAATGCGTTATTCTACTAAACCTAATACAGAAATTCTATTTGATACATATGATATGGTTTTAAAGTATGGTGAGAATAAATTTGACTTTGTAACTGATATAAAGAATCTTACTGGTACTGAAAAAGATATATGGCTTACAGAGGTGATGGAGCATGCCTTATGGTCATCACAAGATTTGAGATTTTATGATAGAAGGGATTTGGGTGTGCTGTAGTGAATATGCTAAAATACTAAGCCATGATAATTAGAAAAATAAATCTAGGATATGGTTTTAGCAGTGGTGGTCCAGCTACAGCACCACCTATTCCTGAAACAGAACCTGATACAAAACCAGACACTAAACCAGATGTTGAACCAGCTGAACCTAAAACCCCAGCACCTATTAAACAGCCAGAACCTACACCACTAGCTCCACCTGGTGCCGAACCAACTCCAGATGGAGAACCAGGAGGTGAACCTATACCTGGAGTATGTCCTATTAGAAGATAAATCTCTTACATTGCTCTTACCAAAATAAAAAATTTATACTTGTCAAAACTTTCAATCTCTGATATTGTAAATATCAATTAACCAATGAATAGAATATATCTTCCCATTGTTATTTCTCCATGGAAAGGTTTGCGTAACTTCATTAGTAAAAACAAGGATATCTTTACTAATGACACTCGTACTACCTTTGTAGTTGGTTTTGAAAGTGAAAAGTATGGACTTAAAGATGTATTCAATATGGACTTTAGAAGATTTTCAGGCTGTGATGAAGTTTTTGTTCTTGGTGAAAGTGGAAAGCATAATGTCAAAACCTCAATACAGTTAGATCCTATAAGCGAAAAAGGAAAAATATCTCTGCCAGAGTTTAATGGATCTATAAGGCTTGAAGGAAATAAATACTACCTTGAACAAAATGAAAAAACAGATCCATTATTTTCATCTCTTGCACAAATTTATATGAAAGCTTATTGGAGAGTTATTGATCATATAGCATGTGGTGAAGATCAACCTATAAACGAATCATTAGATAGTATTAGAATTAGAAAATACCAATCAAAATACCAGTAATCTCCTGTTATACAAAAGTTGGTCTTTTTAAATTGTTCATATCAGGTAGTTTAAAACTAACATTTTCTTCTTTTAATTGAAGCATTTCTACAGGGGCACCAAGTTTATTAACAAGTGTTTCTACAAGCACTTCAGGAGCTGAAGCACCAGAGCTTACACCTACTACTTTGCCATATAAATATTCTGGAACTGTATAAGAATATGGATCAGGTACTAGCTCTGCATCTGTTCCTGCTAGTTTAGCTACTTCAACAAGTCTGCATGAGTTAGAAGAGTTCTTAGAACCAATAATTAATATATAGTCAGTAGCTTTAGCAAGTTCTTTAACTGCATCTTGTCTGTTTTGTGTGGCATAACAAATATCTTGTGCCCCTGGAAGAGAAACTTCTTTGTATTTTTTCTTTAAAGCTGAGATTATTTCTTTTGTATCATCTACTGATAGCGTGGTTTGTGTGGATATAAATATTTTTTCAATATTAGGTGGAAGATCTTCTACATCAGAAACTGAACCCACTAGAAAACATGAATTGCTTGGTACATGGCTCATTGCACCAACTACTTCTTGATGTCCTTTATGTCCAATGTAAACCACTTTATATCCTTTTTTCCAGGCATTAATCATTTCCATATGTACCTTAATAACTAAAGGGCATGTTGCATCTATAATTGCCAAGTTTCTATTTTTTGCTTCTTCAAAGACTCTAACTTCTGATCCATGAGCTGATAAAACCACACAATGTCCATCTGGGACTTCGCTTAATTCATCTACAAATGTTACACCACGTAATTCAAAATCTTTTTTTACATGTTCATTATGAACAATTTCATGCCTGACATAAATTGGAGGACCAAGTTTTTCTAATGCAAGATCAACTATATCTATAGCTCTTATAACACCTGCACAGAATCCTCTTAGTGATGCCAGAACAACTTTTTTTACTATTTTTTCATTGCTGTTCATGCGTTGTATTGTATCATTTGGAAAGTTCCCACTTATAACAAAACGTTGTTCCTTACTTGGTTTTCTTGAAACATTGGCACTTTGTAACTCTACAACATAAAGAATTGGAACAATATGTTGTATAAATTTAACTTTTATAGTGATATACTACTTGCTTGTGGAAAAGTTATTTCCCAGTAAGCTTTAAAGGAGAGCAATATGAAAAAGAATTTGTTATTAGTCTTACTCGTTGTTAGCACATTGTTTCCATTTACAACAATAGCTGCTAAAGCAGATGGAGCTGAAGACCTATTTAAGAAAACAACAGGTGTTGTTTTAGGAGTAGGTGTTGGACCAGTAGTTGGTTGTGTTAGAGGATTCCTCAAAGGATGGCTCTGGGGAAAAGATGCAACAGCTGATGCTTTAGGAAATAAAGATGGTGCTGTTCATCAAGCTGTCGGTTTTGCTACTGGTGGCGTTGTTGGTGCAGCAGCAGGCGGAGTTTCTGGTGTATTGATGGGAGCCTATGATGGAATTAAATATGGCTGGGATAAACCATGGACAGCAGAAAACTTTAGCTGGGCAGGCAGCGGATTTACTGATTATGATCCTTTTAAATGGGACTAATTAGTTTATACTCAAAATTATCTAAGGAGTAAGCTGTAAAAAGTTTGCTCCTTTTTTTATTTCAATAAAATATTTTAGATTTTTTTAGTGATATCCCGATATAGTACATATATACTTGAATTAAAATTTAGGGTCAAAGATCCTATCTTGCCTAATAAAAAAGAAACGATTACATATTATGTAAATCAGATATTCCAACTGTGGAGGTTATTATGATAAAAGCAAAAAGACAAGAGTTATCAAGTGTAATTTTAATTTCCTTGATTATTTTTACTCAAGCATTTACTTTATTTCATGTATTGTTCTAACAAGTAGACTATTCTAAGTTCTTAATTCTCCTAAACGCTCTACGCTAAACGCTAAGTCCTATGTTCTCCTAAACGCTATCCGCTCTACGCTATTTCTCTACACCCAAAGGTTTCCTAAATACGTTAGTGTTTTAAAACCTTCCTTGTAAGCCTGAATAATTTTTGCACCTACTGGTGGATACAAAGTAATTTTTTCTAATTCATAAATGGGTTTATATCCTACATCTGCAAGCATAGGCTCATCTCCAAGTTTTAATTCTCCACCAAGTACTTGTCCAGTAGCATAAATATTTATAATATGTCTACTTCTATCAGGTGCAATTGCTTCTGATAAAAATACAACACTAACAAATCTTATATCTAAATTTGTTTCTTCTTTTAGTTCACGTACTGCACAGTCTTGAAAACTTTCACCATATTCAATTCTTCCACCAGGAAGTACCCAATAATATCTATTAGCTTTTTTATGCTGTACAAGTAATATTTCTTCCTTCTCATTTACTATAATTACAGAAACTCTAAAATTAGGTCTTTGCATAACGTTCCTATTATTCCCATATCGAGGATTGTACATTTTAAAAAGAGTTTTTTGTTTTTATAATGTGCAATCCATTTTGCACACAAAGCTGTATATATCATACACGATTAAACACGAAATTTAACTCTTAAGTTAAGATAATTAATGAATCTTTTAGAATCTTATGGCAGTTACTTTCTTAAATCTTTTAGATAGGTTTAGACCACACAAGCTATACAGGCCATCGTGGATGGTTGGTGTTTCTAGTTTTTTTGTCTTAGCCTTTTTTTGGTTCTCAATTATTTATGGTGCTACAAGTATTACCGTAGTATTATTTGCAAAATTTATTCCTGAGCTTCTACAAAAACTAGGTTATTTTCAAATTGCACAAGTAGTTTATTACCTTGCACCTTTAGCTGCTGTTTTGGTGCTAATTCCAGCCAATGCAACATTTCTAGTTTTGAATGAAAGAAAAATTTTAGCTCTTCTAACTGTTCGTGTTGGACCTGATAGAGTAGGTCCAAATGGCTTTTTACAAACTGCAGCAGATGCAATAAAGCTTCTTTTTAAAGAAGACATTATTCCAAAAGGAGCAGATAGACTTCTTTTTAATTTAGCACCAGTAATATTTTTTGGACCTACTACAATAGCTTTTATACCAATACTTTCAGCTGCTACAAATAACACTGGTCCATTTTTATCATGCGATTTATCAATAGGTATTCTTTTTATAATGGCAGTATCTTCTATACCAGTACTTGGCTTAGTGCTGGGTGGATGGGCAAGCAATAACAAATACTCTCTAATTGGTGGTTTACGTAGTGCTGCTCAAGCTATTAGCTATGAAATCCCAATGGTTTTAACAGTAATTAGTATGATTGTTTTAACAGGCTCTATTAATTTAAAAGAAATTGTAGACAATCAAACTGGTGGAATATTTCATTGGAATATATTTGCTGTTGGAAATATGCACTTACTATTAAACCTATTTCCACTAGGAAAGCATTCTATAGTTGGGTTATATGGATTAATTTTGTTTATGATGTGTTGTATATTGTTTTTAATGTATATTATTTCAGCATGTGCAGAAGTAAATAGAATTCCATTTGATTTGCCAGAAGCTGAAAGTGAGTTAGTGTCTGGTTATAATACTGAGTATACAGGGATGAAGTTTGCATTGTTTTTCTTAGCTGAATATACCGCTCTTTTTATAATATGTTGTTTAGCCTCAATATTATTTTTTGGTGGTGGGCATCTTCCAGTTTCAGAAGGTTCAGAAAATAAAATTTTAAGCTTACTAAGCTCTACAAAACTTGGTGATCTTAGCTGGCTTATTCCATCAATAGCACTAATGTTAAAAGCTTATGTTTTAATTTTTGTATCAGTATGGGTTAGAGCTACGCTCCCTCGTTTACGCTATGATCAATTAATGTCATTTAGCTGGAAATTTTTAATACCTCTTTCACTGATTAATATATTTGTGGTGGCAATATTGATGAGTATTAAATTATGAATATACTTATAAAAACACTGGATGGATTATATAACATTGCAAGAGGCATGTTTACTGTTTTTCAGCATATTGGCAGAAAACCTATTACTTCATCTTATCCTGATGTTGTTCCTGAGCTTTATCCAAATACCCGTCACAGGTTAGCACTTACCGTAAATCCAGATACCAGTGAGCATCTTTGCATTGCATGCAAACAATGCGAGCGTATTTGTCCTGATACTTGTATAACTGTTATTGGAGATCCTGATAAAAAAGGTACTATAAAAGATTTTTATTTAGATCATGGTCTTTGTATGTTTTGTGGACTATGTACAGAAGTATGTCCTACAAACTGCATTATTAATACAGTTGATTTTGAAATGAGTGAATATTCAAGAGAAGATTTAGTCTATGACATTAAACGACTTACTCTCACTCAAGAACAATCACGTTTTTATTTTGATTTCAAAGAAATGCCTAAGCCAAAACCAAAGCCAGTCAAAGCTGCTGCTGCACCTGCAGCTGTTAGCACTTCAGGAGATACTAAGTCATAATGGAAGCATTATTAAAACTGATTTTAAATGATCTTCCTTTTTATATGGTTAGTACTATCATTATTTTAGGTGCATTAGGAGTAGTTCTGGAGAAAAGCATAGTAAGGGCGGGGTTTTCACTTGTGATTTGTTTTGGTGCAGTAGCAGGTGTTTATTTCTTATTACAAGCACCTTTTATAGGTGCCTCACAAGTTTTAATCTATGCAGTAGGTATTACTCTAATAGTTGTATTTGCTCTTATGCTAACTAGCTTAAAGCATGAATTACCTAAAGATAAAAATAAACTATTACACCTTATACTTAGTTTTTTAGTCTCTCTTGGTGTGTTTACTACATTAAGCTTAGTATTAACTGGTGGTAAGTGGACTGAAGTAGCAGACATAACTACTTGTCCAAAAAATACAGAAATTATTGGATTAAAATTATTGGGACCTTATGTACTTCCTTTTGAACTAGTCTCAATTCTTTTACTTGTGGCTCTTATTGGTGCAGTTGTTATTGCAAAGAAAGATAAAAAAGGAGCTTAATTTTCAATGGGAAAGTCACTTGTAAGATTTTTTATTGCACTTATCCTATTAGGAATGTTTTTCACATTATGTATTAGATTAGATTCATCCTTAGAAAAATATATTTTGCTTTCACTTGCCTTGTTTAGTATAGGAATTTATGGATTAACAGCCTCAAGAAATGTGATTAGAGTACTAATGTCAATAGAGCTTTTATTGAATGCAGTAAATATAAACCTTGTAGCATTCTCACACTATGTTGATCCCCTTGATATAAAAGGACAAGTATTTGCACTTTTTGTCATGGCAATTGCAGCAGCAGAAGCAGCTATAGCACTAGCTATAATTCTTGCTATTTATAGAAATATGTCTTCAGTTGATATGGAAGATTTTGCAAGCCTTAAGTGGTAACCCTATGAAATTGCCTCTTTTGCAGCATATCTATGCTCTTCAGGTATTAGGTCTAATATATCAGTTACTTTTTGTTTAATAGTAGGATCTAATAAATCATCTTTTTCTAAATTGAATGTTTCTAGTAAATTATTAGGCTCTAATAGTTTAGATGGAAACTGTTCATTTGTAATTTTTAATTTCTTATAAATTGAGTAGTCATCTGGGTATTTTTGACTTAAAGTGTCATTTACAGAATTTTTTAATCTCGTTACATCCTCTACTTCTTCTCCTACACCCTTAGTTTCAAATTGATTTTTAATAAATGCTTTTACTAAGGCTAGTCTTAGTTCTTTAACTTGAGAGCTTACTTCATCAGTTAAATTGAAACCAAAATAATTTAAAATATCATCTAAAGTTTGAGCTGTTTCAGTTTTTTGCTCTTGTAATATAGCTGTTCCAGTATTAGATATGCCTTGAGAAGTTGCTGTAGGAGAGTATTTTGGGCGATCTACTTTAGGTTCATCTTCAGTAGCTTGACTTCTTGATTCTTTAGCTTTACCTCCGCCAAGTATAGTAGTAGTAGGTACTACTCTCTTACCTTCTAATACTTCTACAAGCAGTTTATTTACTTGTAATTGAACAGACTCATCAGTTAAATATTGTAATGGTCCAAGCAATTGAATATTTCCAGACTCAACACCTGTCAACTTATCTATTTCAGAATATCCACCTTCTACCTTTACTGCTCTTGCTTTTAAATTTGCTAGTGTCAAAATGATGGTTTGAATTGTATTTTTGTTAGTTTCTTGAATATCCTTACTGGTTTTTTGTTTATTTTTTAAAGTGTTTAAATTTACTGCTAAATAATTTACTACTTCAATGAGATCTCCTGGCATTATTGAAAATGCTATACAGGGCTTGTATGCATTTTTCCAGCTTGAATCAGAAATTAGTTCATTTGTATGAATATAAATTTCAAAAAGATTATTTTCTTCAGAGTACTTCAACCCTAATGATATTCCAACAGGTTTTAGCAACTCATTTACGTGTTCGGTCAATTCTCTAACACTGCCTCTAACTGTTCCTTTTTCACTTGAAAATAATTTTCCAAGTATATTACTAGGATTAGTGTTGCAATATGTATAAAGTATTCCTGCATAGTCTTTAGCTAGTTTCAATGAGTCATCTGGAGTATTATTTTCTACATCAATAGCTTGAATCTTTTCAAGAAATTCTATTCCAGCATCTTTAATATCTTTATCTGACCATTCTTCTGTATTCTTTTGTAGATGTCCTTCATTTATATTAATAGTATTAAATATTCCGTTAAAAATATTTCCTACAGTATTTTTAACTTTATTTAAGTACTCGTGATTAAAAAGATTACTAAATATGCTCTCATTTGAGACTTCATTTAATTTCTCATACACTTTGTTTATTGAATTAAGAATGCCAAAGCTAACAAGATTTGAACCAAAAGAATTTTCAGTTTGTTTAAACCCACCGATTAATGAAGTCCCAGCCAATAAAGAAATAGCAGGAAAAGCCCATTTTCTAAGCCAAGAGGATTCCTCTCTTTTCCATACAGCATTAATTGCTAAATCTACAATGCCTGCCCCTGTTACTAAAGCTCCAATAGCAGTCCCACGTGTAATTGTTTTAAACCAGCTTTGTACAACTCCTGGTGGTGTAGGTACTGAGTTAAGCAAAGGTCTTCTTAGCCAATTTGTTGTAGGTTTTACTTGCTTAAACTGAACATGGGGCACTTCTGTACTAGCTGGTTTAGTGCTTGTAGATGGGGGTGTTTGCTTAACTGGAGTTACTGCCGACATGATGATTAGTTAAATTGTTTATTGAATTATTTAATACTCTTTAAAATTCTACTTTGAATACAGAGCTTAAGTTCATTTACTTTATCTTACTTTATCTAATGCTCATAAATATTAAATTTAAATAAAATTTTTGAGTGTGTTGTTAAGATTTCTTAGTAATTGGAACTTTTTAATCTTGTCTATCATTCTTAATCTCATCATTTTCAGCTAGTCCTGCTTTCATCTCACTTGCAGCAGAACTAAGAGATTCCTTAAAGTTCTTTAAACCCTTTCCAAGATTACGTCCCAATTCAGGGAGTTTTTTTGGGCCAAAAATAACTAATGCTACACCTAAGATAACTAAGACTTCTGGAATTCCAAGATTGAAAGGTAGCATAATGACTTAAGTTTATCACAAATCTACTTTTGATATAAAGCTGCTGATGCTGATGAAATGCTTGACTTTTCTTGTACTAAAGTAAATGCCCATATAGCACCAGCTCTTTGATATATTGAAGCTCTAAAGTTTCCATTTATATCCCATGCTTCAGGTGTTCTAAACCAATATCCTTTCTTTTCATATACAGTGGAATATATGCCATGAGCTGTTTGTAATGCTTCTTCCTTTAAACCTCTTAAATACATATGTGATGCTAGTGCTAGTGTAACACCTGTCCAGACTTCATTGGATTGTGTATTTAATTTCCAAACCTTACTTTCTGGAAGTAAGCTTCCATCAGGGTTTAAACCATTAATTGCACCAATGTTTCCACCCTGGATTTTCTTTACATTATACTCATATATTTTTTTTAAAACACTATCAACTCTTTCTGGTTTAAAAATATCACCAAGTCCTAACAAGTCTGCATACCACTGTCCACACAACTGATCAGCCATGATGCAGTTTCCATGTGAACTATTAGTATCAAATTTATAATACTCTCCTGTCCATAGTTTGGATTCAAGATTGATTTGTCCTGTTTGAAACCAATCTTCAAAAAGTTTATAGTCTTTATCTAAAATTTTTGCCATTTCAATTGTAGCCTTCAAGGCGCTAAGCCAAAGTCCATTGCAATAAGTACTAGGACCATGCATGGTCCAGTTATCATAAGTTTGATCGGGAATATTATCATTTTCAATTAAGCAATCATTATCTCTGTCAAATTGCTTTAAATATGTAATAGCTTGAGTGACTGCATCCCAGGCTGATTGTACAAACTCAACATCTGTTTTCCCAAGAATATAAAAATATCTATAGATTTGTAGAACAAACTTTGAATTTAAATCCTTCCAACGATTTATGTTTACATGGTCATATGCATTAATTTCTTTAAATGGATTCCCAAATGGGGCACCAAGATCATGAGGTGCTGCTCCTTTTACTTTTCTTTCACTTGTAGTTTGATCAAGTGGGTGATTAAAAAATACTTTTCTTGAATCCTCAAGGCTAATTGCTTTTATATAATCTTTCAACACTGTTTTTTCAAGCTCAGGCCACAGAACTACAAGAGGAAATGAGCCATAAAACCTGACATCAAGAGTTTCATAGAATGGGTAGTCATAACATTCCAGTGTTCCAAAATGAACCTCTTGTCTGCTAACTGCAAGAACTTCTCTTTCTTTTGCTTTAATTTCTTCCATGCCTTCTATTTTTAGTGGACCAGGTCCGATTTCAAGAGGTTTTCCACTAGTCCAAAGCGTTCCACCATCTGCAAGATAATAAAGCTCATTGAGCATAAAACTCTTAAGCCAGTCTGGCTTTTTGCTTGCCAATAGAAACCCTTGCCATCTGTGAATTTCAACCAACCAACGCTCAAAGTTATTGAATGCTTTTCTTGCAACTCTTACAACGTTTCTTCCATCTTTGCCAAATAAATTTGTGTAACGTTTATACCATTGGACGCCTGTACCAGATTCATAAATAGGAAAGTCCCATGCTAAAACAAATGTAACTATTTTACAGTCAGAGGGTGGAACCTTTACCTTTACAGCAATTGCACCGGGCTTATCTTGTAAATCTTTTTTATCTTTTCCTATAACACCACCAGGTAGAACACCATTTTTTGCAAATGTCTTCCATACTTCTTTTCCATCCCCATTTTCAGAAAATGCATCTATGTATGTGACCTCTACACCTTCTTTTTGAACAAATATTCCCATCTGTCCGTACTTATAATCTTTTTGAGTTGTTAGGTTATCAAAAATCAAACCACTAAAAACATTCTCTTGATAAAATAGATTTTGCATACTACCAAACGGGCTTTTCCAGCTCCATAATATTGAAACTTCTCTTTCTTTATTTTTTGTATTTTTAATATGCCATCTAAAAACTGCTACAGGATAGCTGCTTTCTTGATAGTTATGGGGAAGTATTGGCGTGTACTGTTCTTGATGAAGATTTAAATCACTATATTCAAATATTGCTACTGGATATAATGCATGATAATTACCATTTGGTCTTTGAAAGTTCCATGAGGATAGAGAACCATCTTGTGGCTTACACTCATTTAAGACAACAGCATTTCCATTTTCATAAAATGCAAACTGACATGAGTGAACTGTTTGATAAATATGTTTCCCAATTTCTAAATGCCACTTATTAAAATCGCCTCTGTAAGACTGAGATATAGTGCCCGCTCCTAAGCCACCTAATGGAATACCTTGATAGTATCCATCATCAAAATTTGGCAGCCCACCTTCAGGTCCAATTACCTTAACAATCCCTGGGTCTTCAAGTGGTTCACCAATTTTTCTTTTCCAAGCTTCTTTAGGAATAAGCATGATCTATATGACAATATTACCCTAGGAATTGTTCTCTGTCGTATCTTTTCTTCCAAGTCCAAGCTTTTCCTCAAGAATTTCCCCTAATTTTTCAACTAGTCTTGAATCTTCAGAAGCTCTACCACGACGCCCAAAATAATAATCAACAGGAGCTGATTCTTTTTGAGAAATCTCTCCTCTCCATTCAAATCTTCTACTTACTGATTCTTTTGTAGCTGCTTGTAGGTTAGATCCTATATTTAATAGTAATTGTTCTTTGCCACCACCTTCATATGAAAGCATAGCAAGGTTAATTACTTGTTTTATCTCAGCATGATGTAGCATATCTCTTTTTTCTAAGTGACTTACACTAGCAGGACTTAATCCATCATCTATTAAACTACTCTCTTTTTCTTTATAGATTTCTTTAAAAAGATTTACAGTTCCAATACTTGCTAACTTATCAAAATCCTCTTCAGTAAAAGAACTTAAGGTTATATCCTTTAATTTTGGATTAGCATTAAGAGCTGTTTCTAATTCAACTTTGACTCTATTTTTAATTAACTCTATACGGCGTTCTTTATCTGGTCTTTTATATTCAACATTTACAAGCCTTCTAAACATAGTAACTGGAAATTGATCTACAGAGCTATTAGAAGTCAATGCTAAAATCACTCCTTTACAGTCACTTTGAAGCAATGTATTATCAAAAAATCTTTGAAGTGCATTTTTTAATTTTTCTCTGTCAAATGGATCGATTGAATTCTTTTGTTTTGTAGCAAGCAACTCATGTGCTTCATCAAAAACTATTACTACAAACTCGCCAGTATCTCTATAGTGTTTAACAGCATTAGCTACAAGTCTTTCAAGTCTTTCTGTAATAGTTTCCCCAAAAAGCCTGCCTAAACCTGGAATCTCTCTCAACCAGCTGCCAATAGTATCATCATCTGCTAGTGCTTTATCAATAGCACTGGAGTTTGCTTTCCAAATTTGTACAGAGTCTTTATCATAAAAATCTTGTTTTAATATTAAATCTGCAAGTGAATCTGCTGTCATTGTTTTTCCAGTTCCAGTAATACCCCAAAGATTTAAGATTTGACCGGTTCGTTGTAGATTTCTAACAGCACCAATGATTTTTCCTCTATCAGAACCTAATATGACATCATCAAAAGAAACATAATCTTCTGTACCTAATTCACCACCTGATTTGGAATCACTTATTTTTTTATCTTTTGAAATCTTAACTCTTTCAACATAGTCATCCACTAAATTAATCATGCTAGCCTCAAAATCATTGCGAGCAAATGTAGCAGTCACTATAGAACCAAGACCACCTAATAATGCAATGGGTAGATTTATTGAAAAGGCTTTCATAGCAGTAGACTCACTATCAAAATCAAAAATTTTTCTTATGCCAAAGGGTATTAAAGAAGCTAGAATCCACCCACCCCCTAAAATATGACCGGCTTTAATAGTTTTTAAAATTTTATCCCAGGTTGTTTGTGCTTTATTTTCAATGGTTTGTCCGCTTACTACTTGTTTTACATTTGTATAATCTTGTGGGCGAAGTCTTGGAATAGCAGTGGTAGTAAGGGCATTTTTAATCCCACCGAAAAATTGTGAGCTTTTTCCATTTTTACTTAGTGTAAGGCCTCCACCTCCTATTAAGCCTGCTAATGCAATTCCTGTAAGTATACTCATATTCTTATTTCCTCTTTAATATCATTGTTTTATAGAAATTTCGATTTATACCCTAAATGTATTTTCACATTCTTGCACTGGTAAAGATATAATCTTTGTTTCTTTAGAAAGTTTTAATTTTTGGTTTTAACTTATCTTTCTTCTTTCAATAAGTCCTCTAAGGGAGTTCACCTCTTCAGAGAGGTTTTTGTCTTTTATCAGTTTCTTTTTTACCTGTTGATAAGAATAAATGGCTGAGCTATGAGTACGGTTTGATAACAATTCCCCAATTCTTGGAAAACTAAGACTATAAAAGTCATGAAGAAGATAAATAGCTATGTGCCTTGGCTGTGCTAAATCAGCAGATCGTTTTAGACTAATTAAACCATCATATGAAACATTGTAGTAAGTTGCAACTGTTTTAAGAACTATTTCAGGAGAGAGTTTTGCTTGAGCA
Organism: Candidatus Melainabacteria bacterium; assembly: GCA_023250155.1. GTDB lineage: Bacteria > Cyanobacteriota > Vampirovibrionia > 2-02-FULL-35-15 > 2-02-FULL-35-15 > JAHFBD01. The sequence goes on along the minus strand of JAHFBG010000018.1, from coordinate 20,368 downwards.
TTGTTTGATGACATTAATACTTTTTGTACATTCTGCAGTGCAAAATCTTCCTGAGTAAATGAAAGATATGCATGAACTCGTTTTAGAGCACCTTCTAGTTCTCTTATATTGTTTGCATAAATGGTTGCAATGTATTCTGCTACATCAAAAGGGATTTCTATGTTCAATTGATTTGCTTTAAGCATTAAGATTGCAATTCTTGTTTCAAGGTCTGGTACTTGAATATCAGCTATTAATCCTCCTTCAAACCGGTTTCTCAATCTGTCTGCAATCAGTGTTAAAGAACTGGGTGGACGATCAGCCGTTAAAATGACTTGTTTACCATTTTCTTTCAAAGTATTAAATGTATGAAATAGTTCTTCTTGGGTAGCTTCTTTTCCAGCTAAAAACTGAATATCATCAATCATCAATAAATCTACTTGTCTGTATTTATCCCGAAACTTAGCCATAGAATCTGATCTAATTGACTGAATAAGCTCATTGGTAAATGATTCGGAGCTTAAATACTTTATATTTTCTTTTCTTTGCTCAAGAGCATAATTTGCAATTGCATGAATAAGGTGAGTTTTGCCTAAACCTACTCCACCATAAATAAAAAGAGGATTGTATTGCTCAGCATGAGTTTCAGCTATAGCAAGGGCCGCTGCATGACAAAACTGATTGCTTGGGCCTACTACAAAACTTTCAAATGTATAAGAAGGATTTAAGTTAGGTTTATACTTGAAAGTATAATCCAGATAGCCGCCCTGAGATTGGGGGTTAGAGGTCAAAGGTGAGCTGTTAAGTATTGGCTGTTCTTTCAAAGCACCAAGTGATGAAATAAATTCTCCCATATCAAGATCGCTCTTCACAACAATTTCCAAAACAATTTTTTGTCTTAAAACCTTTTCAAAGGCTAATGTCATTTTGCCTATATATGATTGCTGTAATATGTTTTTGTTGAAATCATTTTTAACTGCAATTGTTCCAGTAGTACCTTTTAGTTCGATCAGCTTTGAAGGCTTTACCCAGGCTTGAAAACTTGGGCCTTTCATTTCTTTTGATAGAAGGCCTTGAACTTCATGCCAAATTTTTTCAAGCGAGTTATTCATTTTAATTATTTGAGTTGTCTTACCTGTTTAGAAAGTACAAAATTTAATTGGACTAAAGAGCTTAACATGGTACAAATTAAAATTTTATAAATTATAAATTCAAATTCTAATTAAAAATCAATACTTTTTTCATAGCATTTTGATACTAAATACAAATCCCAAATTGAAAATCCAAAGTTGATAAGGATATATTGTGTAAAACAAAAAGTTTCTCCTGACTTATGTTATAAGTATTTAAGTAGTTGTAGAAATAAAATAAGGTAAGTTTATTTATGAAAAGAACGTTGGGTGGTTCAAAAAGAAAAAAAATAAAAACTAGCGGGTTTCGAGCAAGATTAAAAACCAAAGCTGGTAGAGAAGTCTTAAAAAGAAGAAGAAAAAAAGGGAGAAAAAGACTAGCTGCTAGCTAAGCTTTGATTATGTTACCTAAGTCAGAAAGACTAAAGGAACGTCGCTTATTTACGATTGCGTTTAAGAAAAAACAAAGATTAAGTTCAAAGCTATTAACACTTTATTATTTGTATGGAAAAAAAGATATTAACGCATTACCAAAGGCTGCCTTTGTAGTAGGAGTTAGCATTAGCAAAAAAGCAAATAAAAGAAACTTGATTAAGAGAAGAATGAGAGCTGCGTACCGACTAATTAGAAAAAAGTTTATGAATTCTAAAAATAATAAGTTTAATACTATTTTAGGTTTGATTTGGATTGCCAATACATCTATAATGGATGCTACGTTTGAACAAGTAAAAGCAGCCCAGGAAGAATTGTTATCAAGACTAACTAAATGAAAAAAGATATTTCATCTCTATTTATGAACACTATTTTACTTCTACTAATGTTATGGCAAAAAACAAGACTTTTAAGATCTAGCCTTAACCTATCCCAATGTAGATTTTATCCAAGTTGTTCTGATTATTGTATTGAAGCAGTTAAAAGATTTGGTATAGTTAATGGGTTGGTTGTGACGATGAAGAGACTAATACGTTGTCATCCATTGTGTGAAGGTGGAATAGATAAAATAGCGGAATAATATGGATTTTGGCTTAATAACATATCATTGTATACTTCCAATGCTCACTTTCTTCAAAGCGACTTTAGGGAGTTATGGTTGGGCAATTATTGCTGTAACAATAATTGTTAAGGGTGTTTTATATCCACTAACCAAACAACAAACCAACTCCATGCAAAAAATGCAGGCTCTTCAACCAAAGATAAAAATTCTTCAAGACAGATTCAATCAAAACAAAGATCGCTATAAAGATAAACCCGCCAAGCTAAAAGAGATTCAAGATGAATTTCAAAAAGATATGATGGAGTTTTATCAAAAATATAAAGTAAACCCACTTGGTGGTTGCTTTCCTATGCTTATTCAATTACCCATTTTAATTGCTTTATTTTGGGCATTCAATGGATCACCATTTAAGCCTATTGCTATTACTGTGCCCGTAGAGATTTTAAGTAAAAGTAATGAATTAAGTAAACAAATAAAAGGATCTTCCAATCCAGTTATTTTTGTGGGGAAAAAAGGTGAAAAAGCTCGTCTTGTTTTAAATCCTGGTGAAGTCAAAGTACCAGTTAATGAAACTGTTACTTATATGACATTTAAATTGGAGGGAAATATTGATGATATTTCAAATCAAGTTAAATGGCAGTTGTCTGATAAGGCTTATTATACGCCAGGTTCTATAAATAAAGATTTAGACTCATTTGCTACAGTTACAACAAATCCAGACAATAGCATAAACTTAACAACAAAAAAAGAAGGCCGCGTATATTTAAATGCAATTTTAAAAGCTAGTTCTGATAAAGACACCTTCTTTTTTATTAGTGGTTTAGGGAAAACAGGTGCTGTTGATCCCGTAACTGGGAAGTTAAACTTTGATGTTATTTTTCTAGTCATTTTATTTGCCATGACTATCTGGCTTTCAGGAAAGGTTACAAGTAGTTCATCGCCACCACCAAGTGATCCAAAACAAGCTGAGATGCAAAAAATGATGCAGCAAATGATGCCACCAATGGTGGCTATTATGACTTTATTTTTTCCAGTTCCTTCAGGAGTTTTACTGTACTTTGTTGTAAGTGGGCTTATACAAGGACTACAAACATGGATGATTATGAGAAAACCAGTTACATTAGAGCCAGCAATAATTACAAATCAAATAGAAGAATCAAGCAACGGTAAAATTAAAACTAAGGTATAGATACTAACCCAGCTTCTGTCCAAAACTAAACTCTACAGAGTTTCCATCAGGATCAAGGATGTTACATATGTATCCGACTACTTCATCAAAGAAGACAGGACCATATGAAAGTATCCCTTCTTCTTTTGCAATATCAGAAATTTTATCAACCTCTTCTCTTGAGTTTAATGAAAAACCAAGATGACTTAGTGGTTTAGAGAGTGATTGAATAGGTTTCTTTTCTGTTTCAAATGCAACAATAACAAAATTCAAATTTTCTCCTAGCCAAATCACTCTACAACCTGTATTTGGATCCATCCTTCTTTCAATGACTTGTAAACCACAATACTTTATATAAAAATCTGCAGTGATATCTACATTAGAAACTAATAATGCAATATGTGTTAGTTTCGGATTCATGATTATTAGAATACAACATATCTTGTTTCTTATTTCTTATTTTGCTATCATCAATTTTATGCGTAATCAAGATGGTCTATCACTAATTGAGCTAATGGTTAGTATTGTAATCATTACTACTTCTTTATCTGGTGTCATAGCTATGTTTCCATATATAATTCAAAAAAATGTTCGTATTCAGATGCAAAGCCAAGCAGTAAATCTTACTAACAATGAATGGGAAAGACTTAGAGCTCTTTCTTATTATGATAATGAACTGGATGCACTGGGTGGTATTGATGGTATGTCAACTATAAAACCCATTGATAATTTTTTAATGAGGGTTACAGTTAAGTATGTAGATCCAAAAACAGGGAAAGTACCAGCTAAATATCCTCAAGATATTTCTGAAGATACTGGGCTCAAAGAAATAACAGTAAGTGTTAAAAGAAAAGATAATGTAGGATTTCAATCAAATCTTATTACTTATTTTTCAAAAGCTAGACCAGGAAAAGGTTAGAATAAAACTGTAGTTAATGTCTTATTAATCTAAGTAAGAAATTTAACAATCATTGTAAGCTTTTTAAAATGTAAAAAATGGATTGTTTTAACAGGGATAAAACTATATAAACAAAAATAAATTTTAACTATCTAACCCCTTGAATTTTTTTTATATAATGTGTATGCTTATATTATCCGAGAGGTTAAATCCCAGAAACCCAATTAAGTGGGCAACATAAATTGACCCAAAGGAGAGCGGAAAAATTAACCGCAGGGGTTTAGCTAATACGGTAATAGGTTGGTCGAATGCCCGGAATTAAAACTCTGGGATAAGGTCAAAAGTTAAGGAACAAACCCCTCGCAGTAGAGCTCCTGCGAGGGGTTTTGCTTTGGTGAAGAATCCCCCCAAGTTAAGACTATGTTAAATTTTGTCCTTGTGTCTGTCCTTGTGTCTGTCCTTGTGATGAGCTTCACTATATGAGATAAGAATGTTTTGATTGCTCTTTATAGATAGTTATATCTAATACTATCTATTGATAAATAAGATTTTTGTAAGAAGGTGAGCCTGAACACAGCCTTTTATAACATATATTTAACTTAGCTATGGTTCATTAGTATCATCTGAACAAGGTCTTAAACAGGAGATTACAATGCCAGGAATTAATAGAGTACAAATAGAAAATCAAGGTGGCATTAACAATTTTGGTGTTCAGGGGGCCACTTCTAACGATCAAACTGAAAATAAGGAAAATAAAGGAGATACGGCCGATTTACTAGCAAAAGAGCTAGATACCATTAGAAAATATATTACTGATTTAAGAGCAGATTTATTTGGAAATAATAATGACAATAATAATAATGATCTTTCAGCTTATTCAAACAATAGTCAAAATTCATGGCTAGGTTAAACCATTCCTTTGTCGCCTATATCTTTACGATAAATTTTACCTTCAAAATCAATTCTTTCACATAGCTTATAAGCCAACACTTGTGCATCAATTAAACTATCAGCTAATGCAGTAACGCTTAATACTCTTCCACTATTTGAAACAAGCTTTCCATCAGCATCACGAGCCGTTCCAGAGTGAAAAATAATTCCTTTAGCTTTTAATATAGATTCTAGTGCTTTTGGATTTTGTCCACTTACAACTTCAACGGGTTCATTCAACTTGTGAAAGTCAATTGGTATACCTTTTTTATAGGAATATGGATAACCCTCTGATGCTATAACTACACAAAGAGCAGCTCCCCCAAGCCTATGTAAACCATCTTTATATTTTCCAAGTGCTCCTTCTGTAACAGCCCAGCATATTTCAAATAAATCTTCATCTAGTAATGGAAGTACAACTTGAGTTTCAGGATCACCAAGTCTTGAATTAAACTCTATTACCTTGGGTATACCTTCTTCAGTGATCATAAGACCACAATATAAAATCCCGTGATATGGATTCCCCTCCTGTTTCATGCCATGCAAAGTAGGAAGTATTATTTCTTCCTTAATTTTTCCAAGCAATTCTGGTGTGGCAAATGGTACAGGCGCATAAGCTCCCATTCCGCCAGTATTTGGTCCTGTATCTCCATCGTTGAGTCTTTTATAATCTTGAGCTGATACTAACATAGCTGCGTCAGCCCCATCACAAATTGCAAATATTGAAACTTCCTGCCCTTTCATGAATTCTTCTATAACAACTTTTTGTCCTGCATTGCCAAATTTTCCGTCAAAACAATCATGAATAGCAGTTTTAGCCTCTTCAAAAGATTGGGCTATGGTAACACCCTTTCCGAGAGCTAGACCATCTGCTTTAACTACAATTGGAGGACTTTGAGATTTAGCATAAGCCACTGCAAATTCTCTTCTATCAAAACAAGCATAGGGAGCTGTTGGAATATTGAATCGAAGCATAAACTCTTTAGCAAAATATTTTGACCACTCTAATTTTGAAGCATTTTGAGTAGGTCCAAAGATCCTTAATCCCTTTGATTTAAAATAATCTACAATTCCACAAGATAAAGGCTCATCCATTCCTACAATTGTCAAATCAATTTTTTGAACTATTGCAAGTTCAGCAAGTCTTTGAATATCATTTGGAATAATTGCTACACAAGTAGCAATTTCAGCTATTCCAGCATTTCCTGGAGCACAAAAAATTTGAGTGACATGTGGACTTTGATTTAATTTCCAGCATATTGCATGTTCTCGTCCACCACCACCAATTACTAAAACTTTCATAATAAGAATTATAGAACAAGTTGTACAGATGTGCGCATGTGCGTATGTACGGATGTGTCTATGTGCGTATGTACGGGTGTGTGTATGTTACATCAGCACATCAGTACATCAGCACAATTATATACCTCTCATACATACATACTAAAGTACATATTATAATTAATTATCAGTGAAACTAAAAAGGAGATTGGTATATGAATAAGCAAGACTCATCAAAAAACATAGATAGAAGGGATTTTTTAAAGCTTGGTTTATTAGCTACTACTTCAGTATTAGCTTCATCTGTTGTGCCATCTGTAAAAGCTGAAGACAAACCAACAAATAAAGTAGTGCAAACACCATTACAAAAATATATAGCAAAAAAATATAACCATTTAATGGGCGGAGCATTAAAGGGTCTTACTGACAAACAACTACAAGCTCATTTTAGTTTATATGAAGGTTATATAACAAAAATCAATGAGCTTGAATCTAGAATAAAAACTTTTGATGTAAACAATCCAGACACTATTAACTATCGTGGTTGGCATATGGAGCAAACCAGCATGTTAAATGGTGCTGTATTGCATGAATTATACTTTGGCAATCTAGGAAATGGCAGTAAAGAACCAAAAGGTTCGCTCAAGAAGATGGTAGATCGTGATTTTGGATCACTGCAAAATTTTATAGGACATTTAAAAACTGTAGGTAAGATATTTCATGGCTGGTCTGTGGCTGCCTACAATTATAGGACAGGAAAGCTTAATGTTTATGGACTTGAAAGACACAATTTAAATGTGCCAGCTATGGTTCACCCCATTTTAGTTTTAGATGTTTATGAGCATGCTTATATGATTGACTATGGTACTGATAGGAAAACATACTTAGATGCATTTGTAACTAATATTGATTGGAAGCCAGTTCAAGAACGGTTAGAAACAGCACTTTCAATACCCTTTGGTGAAAGGGTGACAGTTTAGAACGCTTAGTATAATTAGTATTTGGACTTATGAGAAAACAAATATATTTAGTGTTCATTGCACTCCTTTTTGTAGGAGCAAGTTCTTTTCTTCCATTTAAAGCAAAAGATGCAAATGTTCTTCTACATTTTGTACAAATAACAGATACTCACCTTCATTATTCTGACAGAAAAGATGGAGAAAGATTATTTGGTAGTTCAGAAAAACTTTTAGGTGATGCTGTAAATCAAATAAATGAAATCCCAGATCTTGACTTTGTACTTGCAACAGGTGATTTAGTTGACATGCCAGAAAAAAAACTTATTAAGAAATTTATTGAAATTACTATGTCTTTAAATAATCCTATGTATGTTTTATTAGGAAATCATGATGTGAGTGTAAATGGTGGTCTTAGAAAAAAAGGATTTATTAAAAAGTTTTACAGCTTAGAAAATGCCACTAGCTTTACAAACAAAAAAACATATTACTCTTTTTCTCCAAGCGAGAAATTTACTTTTATATGCCTAGATGGTACTACTGATGAAGTTGTAACATCTCATGGACATGTTGATGATGAACAGCTTGCATGGTTACAAAACGAACTAGAAGCTAATAAAGATAAGTATGTAATAATTGCTCTTCATTTCCCAGTAATTGAACCGTATAAAAGTGCAACCCATAATATTTTGGAACCAAGCAGGACAAAACTGCTTGATATTATAAATAGTCATAAAAATGTTTTAGCAGTATTTTCTGGACATTACCATGCAGCAAAACTATTTAAGATTAAAAATAAAATCCACAATAGCTGTCCTGCTGTAGTTCAGTATCCAAATGCATTTAGAGAGATTACAATCTTACAAGAAGATCCAAAACACATTATTTTTGATTTTAAGTGGCATCCCGTAGATGGACAGGAATTACGAGATAAGAGTAAAAACAACTCTAAGTCGTGGGCGTTAACGCAGGGTGCTTCTGAAGACAGAGAGCAAAGAATTAAATTGAAACTATATTAACTCCCCATGCAAGAATGTTTTTTATTTTTTATCGGCTCTTTTGTTTCACTATTTTCAATGGTGGATCCGCTACTTGCAGTACCTGTATTTGCTTCACTAACTCAAAAATACACTCCTCAGTATAAAATAGAAGTTGCCTCACGAGCCAGTTTATATGTTTTTGGCATACTCTTAACTTTTTTTATTGCAGGTGGCTTGATTTTAAAATTCTTTGGTATTTCACTTGAAGGACTTCGTATAGCAGGAGGATTGATGATTATTGGTTCTGCTATTGAAATGTTGCAGAAAAAAGAAAAATTACTTCCTGTCGAACAGCAAGAATCTGAAGAAAAAGAAGATATTGCCTTCTCCCCATTAGCCATGCCTATTTTAAGTGGACCAGGTGCAATAGCAGTTATCATAGGTATGACTACAGATGCTAAGTCATTTATGCATTACACAGTTATTATACTTACAATTTGTTTGGTTTCCCTTTGTTGCTATATTTTCCTACGACTATCACATGTCATTGCACACAAAATGGGACCGACAACAATGCAATCATTTAATAGGATTATGGGATTTATTTTACTGTGTATTGGTGTACAGTACATAGTAAATGGTGTTATGCCCCTTTTAAGACAAGCCTTTCATTCTTAGTTCATCGCTTTTGTTTTCTTAAGCTCTACATAATGAACAAAATTTAAATCAGCAATTTGATAAAGCACTCCTAATTTTGTAGAAATACTATACATGCTTTCTGTCAGTGGAGCAACTTCAGTGCAACCTAGTTTTTTTAATTCATCAATATCAATATCTGTTAGTGGTTTTGTGGTTTGTAATATAAAACTTGCTTCTTTGTCTGGACCTTTACCGATAAAAGCTATTCTGGTTCCTAGATCTACTTTAGGATGAATTGGAATACTTGTAACTCTCATGATTTTATCTCCTATTGCTATGTAAGATTAGATCAAAACTTTAATTTCTTCACTATTTATTAAGTATGAATCAACTTACATTAACCATTGAAACTTTAGATACAAGTTCTTTTCCTAATGCTAGTGCTTCTTTTAGCTTGTTTATGTCTTTTCCACCAGCTTGTGCAAAATCATCTCTACCACCACCACGTCCACCTGTAACTTCTGCAATCTTGTTCACAAGCTCTTTTGCTTTAAGTCCTTTTTTTACAAGATCGTTTGATACTCCAACATAAAAGGTCAGTTTGCTTTCATTTAGATCAGTAATTATATAAACTTCATTTGATGAGGATTTCAACCTGGTTTCTATATAAGACTTAATTGCAGCTTGTCCATAATTATCATGCGGAGAAATGAATACCAGAATGTCATTTGGTAGTTTTTCTATTTTATCTTCATATGATTTTAATTTTTCAAGTTTTTGAGACGCTAATTGTTTAGTAAGAATATCTTTTGCTTTAATATGTTTTTCTTCGTCGGGATGGGTTTCAAACCCATCCTTACAGAGCTTTTGCCATTCTGTCTCTAGCCCTACTTTGATAAACTCTTCGTGTAGCTTATCATCATCATCTTTCCATTGTTTTATCTTTTGTACTTCTAAGAGTTTTTGTTTTTCTAGGTATTCTTTGAATACTGTACCAGCAATAGCTTCTATTCTCCTTGTGCCAGCAGAGATTGAGCTTTCTTTAATTATTTTAAAACCTTGGATTTCACTTGTGTTTCTTACATGTGTACCACCACACAACTCAACACTTGCTAGTTCTTTCTCATCCCCCATTTGAATTACACGAACTATATCACCATATTTATCTCCAAAAAATGCAAGAGCACCTGTTTTTAATGCATCATTAAAAGACATTTCTTTCACCTGAACTGGTAATTGTTTTTGAATCCAGATGTTTACCATATCTTCAATTTGTTTTATTTCATCAGGCTTAGCTCCTCTATCAAGAGTAAAATCAAATCTAGTTCTTTCATCATTTACATCTGAACCTGCTTGTTGAAGAGTGACACCAAAAGTCTTTCTTAGCGCTGAATGCATAAGATGTGTAACGCTGTGGTGATGTCGTGTACGATTTCTTTTGTTTGCATTTACTTCTGCTACTCCGACTGACCCTTTATATACCTTTTCAGAAATAACTTTGATTGAGTGTATATAGAGCTCTTCATACTTTGTCGTGTTCAATACTTCTAGCTCAAATATTCCAAATTTAGGATCTGTGCAATGTATAAGTCCTATATCACCAACTTGTCCACCAGATTCGGCATAAAAAGGCGTTCTGTCTAAAACGATTTGTCCAAGCTCTCCTTCTTTTAAGGAGTCAATTTCTTCTCCTTTTAAATTTAATATAGTTAGAATTTTACATGCATGGCGAGTCTCCTGGTATCCAACTTCTTCCCCAGTAAAAACTGTCTTTCCATGTTTTTTAAGAAGTTCCCCATAAATCTTATTATCAGTGAGTTTTACGCTAAAAATATCTTTGTTGGAAACTTCTGAATGCTTCTCTTTAGCTTTTTCAAAAGCAGATATATCAATAGACTTATTTTTTTCTTTTGCTATATCAAGAGTAAGTTCAAGTGGGAATCCATATGTAGAGTATAAATCAAAAGTTTCTTCTCCTGAAATAATTGACCCAGATTTTGATAAAACATTATCAAGATAAACTAGTCCACGCTCAATTGTTTCTGAGAACCGTTCTTCTTCTTGTTTTACAACCTCTGTAATCATGTTTAAATTGTTTGAAAGTTCAGGGTAAAAATCGGAATAGTTTTCACTTACCACTCTCGGTAGGTTATATAAAAAAGGTTCTTTTACCCCAAGTAGATAGCCAAATCGAGCTGCACGCCTAATAAGCATTCTTAGAACATATCCACGTCCTAGATTGCTGGTTCGAACACCGTCAGCGATTAAAAAACTGATACATCGAATATGATCTGTAATTATTTTTAGACTTAAGTCTGATTTTTCATTTTTCTTGTATGCAACTTTTGTGATTTCAGACGTAGCATCAAGAATAGGATGTAAAAGATCGGTTTCAAATGTATTTGATTTATCTTGTAATATCAGTGCAATTCTTTCAAGCCCAGCTCCTGTGTCTACATTTTTTTTAGTGAGTGGCTTATAATTTCCTTCCTCATCTTTTTCTAGCTCCATAAAAACAAGATTCCATATTTCTAAGAATCTTTCTTCTGGATCTTGAATATGTTCTCCCCTATCAAAATATATCTCAGAACAAGGTCCACAAGGTCCCGTGGGTCCAGGAGGACCCCAAAAATTATCTTTTCTCGTTTGTTTTTTTATTCTACTATCTTCTATACCAATCTGTTTATGCCAAATATCATAAGCTTCTTCGTCAAATGGATTTTTTTCATCTCCACTAAATACTGAGATGATTAACTTATCTTTTGGTAGTTCTAAAACATTTGTTACATAGTCCCATGCCCATGGAATAACTTCACTTTTAAAATAATCACCAAAACTAAAATTGCCAAGCATTTCAAAAAAACTATGATGCCTAGTAGTTCTTCCTATATTTTCAAGATCAGAATCTTTACCACCTACACGAGCACATTTTTGAATTGTTACTGCTCTTTTAAATCCTGATTCTTTTAAGCCTAAAAAATAAGGTACAAATTGAACCATGCCTGCACTTGTTAAAAGTAGTGTAGGATTATCAGGTATTAGTGAGCTGCTTTGTACATGCTTGTGCCCATGCTTCTTGGAAAAGAAATCTATCCATGATTGACGAATTTGATGTGATTTCATGTTTCTAACTCTTCAAATAGTTTCTCCATCATACTTCTGTCTTTTTTTCCAACTCTCGATTCAACCCCACTATTTATATCTACTCCAAATGGTTTGACTCTTTTAATTGCACTGTTAATATTGTCAGGGGTTAATCCACCTGCAAGCATAACTGGTGCACGCAATTTAGAAACCATCTCTTGAGCTATGTTCCAATCTGATGGCTTTCCAGTTCCTCCCATTTGATTGTTTCTATCATAAGAATCTAAGAGAAAACAATCACAATATCTTTTGTAGGCATTTAATAAACTTATTGAGGTTTCTTTAGTGGGGAGAGTCTTGATTATTTTTAAGCTTTTATTGTATCTCTTTAGATCATTGCAATATGAAACAGGCTCTAATCCATGGAGTTGAATGGTTCTTATTCTAAGCAACTCACAGGTATAAATCACCTCACTAATTTTTTCATTCTCAAAAATCAAAACTGGCTCTATTAAGGGAGTTAATTTATCGATAATTTCTTTTGCTGTTCTATGACTAATTCTTCTTTTAGATCTTTTAACAAAATTTAACCCAATAGCATGTATGGGAAAGGAGCATACCATTCTTGCATCATATACAGAAGTTATGCCACAAATTTTTATTCTTATATTTTTCATGTCAACTATTTTCTACCACCTATATCTTTATATTAATCCTTCTATTAAGTTTATAGTAATTGTTTTTTCACTTAAATTCACTTCAGGGACTAATTCATCTACGAAAGGAATCATAATTTCTTTTCCATCTTCGCTCTTGATAACAAGAAGATCATTGCCACCAAGTAGAATATGATCTACCCTTCCGACTAAGTCACCATTTGTAGACAATACAGTTAATCCTTCTAAGTCATGGAAATAGTACTCATTTTTATTAAGCTCTTTAAATTTTATACTAGATACATAAATTTGTAATCCAGATAAATTTTCTGCAATAGTCATGTCATCAATACCTTCAAGGGAAAATATATAAATGTTTTTATGTTTTTTAGATCTTACAACTCTAAACTCTTGTTTTCTACTATCTGAATCTTCTACTATTATCGACTTTAATTCTAGAAGACAATCAGCAGGATGTATTAAAGGATTTACTTTAACATCTCCTTTATTTCCAAATGTACCAACAATTGTGCCGACTAGAAACATTTTTATTTTAAAACCACATTTGGTTTTGAATCCTTTTCAATAAGGGTTTTTGGAGCCCATACAGAATTTGCAATCATTTCAATGCCATTACTTACCTTACAGTTATTTCCTAATATACTATTTATAATTTTTACATCATTGCCAATATATGAATCAGACCAAATAATAGAATTATCAATATAAGAATTGGCTTCTAATACACAATCCTTTTCAATGTATACTGAACCCTTTAAAACCACATTGGGACCAATTTTTACATTTTTTCCAATATATGCTTTACCTTTGATTTGTACAGAAGGATCAATTTGTACACTAGATCCTTTAAATCCATAAGGTGTTTTTTCAGCATCAATTGTGATTTTTACTTTTCCTTCTAAAACATCTTTTATGCTTTGATGGTATTGCTTTAAAGTACCTATATCAGCCCAGTATGCATTTATGTTTATTCCTTGCATTGGAATGTTTTTTGACATTAATCTTTGAAATAAATCAGTTGCTATATCATACTTTAATACTTCAGTTTGTGGTGGGATTTCATCTAATATGCTTTGATTGAAAAAATAAATCCCTGTATTTGCAAGATTACTTTTTGCATCTTCTCGCTTAGGTTTTTCCTGAAATGAAACAACTCTATTATTTTTATCAAGTACAGCAACGCCATACTGAGTAGTATCTTCTACTTCTTTTATTCCTATAGTAACTGCACAGTTACTATTTATATGTGCTTCATATAAGTAGCTTAAATCAATATCAGTAAGAGCATCTCCCATAATGACAAGTACTACATCATTGGTTAGAAAACTCCTACAGCTTCTAACACCACCAGCTACACCTGTAAGTTCTTTTTCATATACTAGATTTAAAGTGGCACCATTGAGATTTTTAAAATGTTCACTTACCTTCTCTGACATTACATGGGTATTTGCAGAAAGATTAGTAAAACCATGATTTGTACATAAGGTTATTATGTGTTCCATGACAGGCTTTCCAAGTATAGGACAAAGTGGTTTTGGTATTTGTGAAGTAAGCGGATCTAGTCTTGAGCCTACTCCAGCTGCTAGTATCATGGCTTGGTTGTGAGCTTTATTTTTCAAGATGTAAATTCTTTCATCAATGCTTTAGACAGGGTTTTAACATATCCACCAAGCGTCATTTTATTTGGTGAAAGTGAATTAGTCTTCATAGTGTTCTCCTTCTGCCCTTCCTATGGCATTTATAACTTGTTGTGGAGCAGTTCCTCCATAAACATTTTTAGACTCTACACATGATTCAAGCATTATTTGATTTACTATATCATCTCCAAAAAGCTCATGAAAACTATTCCACTCACTTAAACTTAAATCTTTAAATAATCTTTTTCTTTCAATACAATAGGCCACAATTTTTCCCACTACCTCATGTGCAATTCTAAATGGAACTCCTTTTTTTGTAAGATAATCTGCAACATCTGTAGCATTTATAAAGCTATTGCTAGCAGCCTCATACATTCTATGCCTTTCAAAGGTTATGTTTTGTAGGAACTCGTTTGCTATTTCTAAGACTATTTTTATATTATCAATAGAGTCAAAAAGCAACTCTTTATCTTCTTGAAGATCTTTGTTATAAGCTTGTGGTATACCTTTTAGAGTGGTTAACATCCCCACTAAATTACCAATAAATCTTCCCGTTTTACCCCTAATCAATTCGGGAATATCAGGATTTTTCTTTTGTGGCATCATACTACTTCCAGTAGCATAAGCATCTGAGATAGTTATGAACTTAAACTCATCACTATTCCATAAAACCATTTCTTCTGCCCATTGACTAAGATGAACACTTAGTAAAGAAATATTGAATAGACATTCAGCTACAAAGTCTCTATCAGAAACAGCATCAATACTATTAGATGATATTTCTTCAAAGCCTAATTCACGTGCTACAAACTCTCTATCTATAGGATAGGAAGTACCTGCTAGGGCTCCTGAACCTAGGGTTAGAACATTTGTTGATTTTAAATTTTGATCAAATCTTTTAATATCACGTAGTAATTTTTGCTCATATGATAAAAAATAATGTCCAAGAGTTATTGGCTGTGCTTGTTGTAGGTGTGTATAGCCAGGAAGAATAGTTTTTAAATGTTCTCTTGCAAGATTTATGAAAGTAATTCTTAGGTGCTTTAAGTGAGTGATAATTTCTTTAATCTCTCCTTTTAGCCAGAACCGTACATCATTTATCACCTGATCATTTCTGCTTCTTCCTGTATGTAATTTTTTTCCTGTTTCGCCAACGGTATTAATTAATCTGGATTCAATGGCTGAGTGTATATCCTCACTCTTATTTTTTTTAAACCACTCTGTTTTATCTTCCTCAATTTCTGTAAGTATTTTATTTAAGCCATGTATTATTTCTTCAGACTCTTCTTGTGAAATAATATTGCACTTAGCTAGCATTTTTGCATGTGCAACAGAGCAAATAATGTCTTCCTTATATAGTTTTTTGTCAAAGTACAAGCTGGAATTAAAATAATCAAGAAGATTTGCTGAGCCTTCTTTAAAACGTCCAGACCAAAGTTTTTTTGTATCATTAGCCATGTAATAAATATGTTAACGCAGTAGAGACGTTGCACGCAATGTCTCTACTCTATAATTGGTTACACAAAATCTCTAAATCTTCTGAAACATGTACCCAGTACCACGTGATGTAAGAATGAGTTCTGGATTTGTAGGGTCTTCTTCTAATTTTGATCGTAATCTGCTTATGTGTACATCAACAACTCTTGTATCAATTCTATGATCTGCTGGATATGACCAGACTTGTTGTAATATCTCAGCTCGTGAATATGGTTTTCCTGAATTGCTTACAAGAAGCTCTAACAAATTAAACTCCATCCCTGTTAAGCGAATTCTTTCATTGTTTTTATAAACTTGTCTTTTGCTTGTATCAATTTTTAAATTTCCAATTACAACTACATTGTTTGATTGTCCAATGTTTTGTTCCATTGGTCTGTCTGTAACTCTTCTAAGGACAGCTTTTATTCTTGACTCAAGTTCATTTGGACTAAATGGTTTAGTCACATAATCATCTGCACCTAGTTCAAGACCTTTAATCCTATCTGCTACATCAGTTACTGCTGTAAGGATGATTACAGGTACTTCAGAATATGATCTAATTTCTTTGCATACAGCAAAACCGTCAACCTTAGGAAGCATAATATCTAGAATAACTATGTCTGGGTGGCAAGTATTAAATTTTTCAATGGCTTCTTCACCATCAACTGCTATATCTACTTGGTAACCTGATAATTTTAAACGTGTCTCAAGTATTCTCCTAATGGCTGTTTCATCATCGACAACTAAAACTTTTGTTCTGGGTTCTCTTTCAGCTTGTGTCGTTTGGGCTTGTAAACTTTGTCCTGCTTCATTTTGTGTTTTTATAACAGCTTCCATAAATTAATTCCTCTTTTATAAATCCTCTTGAGCTATACTTTTCTATGAATGAGACTAATATAACGCATGTTAAGAAATATAAACAGGTAGGGCGGTGTTGTACCTCTTGAATATCAATTTAAAACTAATTTCTATAACATTTTTAACCTTAATTTTCTTAACCTGTATTACGAATACCTGTGCAAAAAATGATATAAAAACCCAAGAAAATCTAAATAGTACTAATCAAAGCAGTACAAGCAATTCATCATTAGAAATATCAGAGAAATCTTATAAAAAAGAAGCTATTTTAAAGTTTAATGATGCTGTAAAACAATGGGAGTCTAAGAGTGCCTTGTCAGCTATAGCCTTATGGAATGATGCTTTGAAGATAGATTCTAGTTTATGGGTAGTTTATTTAGGTTTAGGCCAGGCTTATGACAGTCTACAGGAATATAGTAAATCTCTTGAATCCTATAAAAACTATTTAAAACTAGCTCCTAGAGAAGCTCCTGATAGACAAAGCGTAGAAGAGACAGTTAAATATTTAACTCATTTGTTACGGCTTGGAGAAGATAAGTTAAAAGAAGACAATTATTTGTCTTTAGTAAAAACAAAACACCAAGGAAAAGAACACTATGTCAGGTGGGATTTAAGTAATGATAAACCATTAAAAATTTATTTTTATCCTACTAATGGAGTAGAAAATTATAGGAATGAATTTCAAGGTGCATTTTTAGAAGGAGCAATGATGTGGCAAGAAGCCCTTCCTGATTTAAAATTTGAAGTTCTTGACAATGAAACACCAAAAAATTTATCAGAGAAAGAAGCCAAGAAAAAAGAATCTGCGGTTATAGATCAAGCTCAAGTAAAAGTAGTGTTTCCATCAAGATTTAAAGTTAAAGGAAGCCCAAACAATCCATTGGCCTCTCAAATAGATGCACAAAGTTTTCCAATTATTAGAGATAAAAAAAACTTTAGGGTACTTGGTGTGATAATGATTAGTCCTTTTATTTATTATCAAGCACAAATTGCAATACCTCTTGAACCATTATCAACACTATCTTCTGACGATCAATTGAAAAAAATAAAAATAATTGCAGCAAGAGAAGTAGGACATGTACTTGGGCTCTGGGGCTTCAGCCCAAATCCTGATGACTTAATGTTTGATGGTGAAGTAAAAGAATTAAAATTGTCTGACAGAGATAAAAATACAATTAAAAAGCTATATGAATTAGATCCTGAAAAAGAAGAGATTGTAACTAATAACTAGAGTCTATTTCTACTGTATAGTCTTCAATGACTGGATTTGCTAAAAGCTTGTCACACATTTCTTTGACTTTTTCTTGTGCATGTTGTTGTGAATCAGAATTGATTTGAAAAACAATTTCTTTCCCGATTTTCAAATCTTTCACTTCATTATAACCAAGTGATTTTAATGCTTTTTCTACTGCTTGACCTTGTGGGTCTAGGATATCTTTCTTAGGAAGAACCTGAACACGAACAATGAAAAATTGAGAATTGAGAATTGAGAATTGAGGATTTTTATTGTTTAATCCTTCTTTCACTCTTTTTAACATCTCTGTATAAGCGCCTTCTACATTTCCAAGGTCTTGCCTGAATCTATCTTTATCTAATTTTTCATTTGTCTTTGCATCCCAAAATCTAAAATTGTCTGGTGACAATTCATCAGCTAAAAGCAAATCTCCATCTTTGTCAAAGCCATATTCAAGTTTAAAGTCAACGACCTTAATCCCTACCTTTAGAAAGAAGTCTTTAAAAATCTCATTTATTTTTAGTGTTATTTGAGAAATTTGATTTAAAGTTTTTTCATCTGAAATCTCTAAAGCATTTATAATATAAGACCTTGTTAGAAGTGGATCACCAAGAGCATCATCTTTATAACTAAACTCTACTATAGGTGATTTTAAAACCCTTCCTTCTTTTATACCAAGTCTTTTACACAAACTACCTGCTGTAATATTTCTAACGATTACTTCAAGTGGAATAATTTTTACTCTTTTAATTAAGAGCTCATTTTCTGAAATTTGTTTTATGAAGTGGGTTTTAATGCCATGTTCTTCTAGAAGTTGAAATAAAAGAGTAGAAATAGTTGCATTGATTTTTCCTTTGTTTTGAATCTCACCTTTTTTTTGAGCATTAAAAGCAGTGGCACTGTCTCTAAAAAAAGCTCTAAGTGTATTTTCTTCTTCTGTCTCAAAAATGTCTTTGGCTTTACCTGTGTAGATGGGTTTTGTACTTAATGATGGCATAGTTATATTTTAACTGATGAATGTTCAGATGTTCAGATGTGTAGATGTACATCTGTACGTATGTACAGACATTAACATATCAACACATTAATATTTTAACTTTTATTATTTATCGTTGAATTAATCCTTTGATTTTAGTAGTATAAGCATTAAGTTAAAAATATCGTGTCTATATAACACGCTTAAATAGAAAGACTAAGAGGCATGGTGCAAAAATGCAAACAAGAAGAAATTTTATCGTTAGTGGAATAACTAACTTAACAACATTTGTTATGGGTGGAGGGTTGCTTGCTTATGGTAGAGAAAACGCAAGACACGCAGTTAAAAATCATAATCAAGGAGATATTCCTAACATAGATCCACAACAAGAAGATAATGTAATCTTGCCTAAAGAAATTACAAACACAATTGGACTACCTGCTATTACCATAGATCATGCAATTGACTTTGCTAGTGGAGGGGTCTTAGGGGTAGCAGCTACAAAAATAATTTCAAGTAGCTTCAAGTTACAAAAAACCAATAGAGAACTAGCTTCTAACATAAAAAGAATTCAGCAATTAGAAAAAAAAGATCTTCCTGGGGTTGAAAAAACCTTAAGAGAATTTGTTGAAAAAGAAGGCATTGCATACTGTGAAGAAGGGGTGCGAACCAGCCGTAATAAAGAGGATGATCTTGTAGAAGATATTCATAATTTATTATATGTTACATTAAAACACATAGATACAGAAAAGAAAGCTGTTCAACCTTTTATTGAAGAATTGAAAGCTATTAGAAAAACACTAGCAGAGCCGATTGTAGAACAACTAACTCGTGCAGGAAGTGATGGTTCTATTGGTAGAGCAGCTTTCATAGAAGTCTTACGAACTAATAAATTAATAGAGTATTGGACAAGCATAATTTTAGAGGCTCTTGAAAACAATAGTACAGGGAGAAAAATTGCTAAAAATACTGTGGGTTCTCTTGTAGGAAAAGATCTCGTAGGGGAAGCCGGAGTAAGTGCAGTCAAACAAACCGTTACCAATATATTTCAAGGCAATAATTTCTCTCAAAAATTAGATGAGGCAATGTCAAGTACTGTCGGTGATACTGGTTTTGCAGATGGTTTATTAAATACAGTTGGAGAAAGACTTAAAAACAAGGGAGTAAAAGAAGATGACCCAAATGTCTTGGCACTAGAAGGTGCAGTTACAAATTCTTTGCAAGGTGATTCTTTTAAAGAAAATTTAAATAGATCTATAGATAATGCTATAAGTGAATCTGATTTACCTAAAGAATTAGTAGAAGTCTATGGAGAAAAGTTAAAGCAGAGATTAGACAGTGAAGAATAGTTTTATCTCGACTTTGACAAATAGTCTCGAATAAAAGGCTGAAACTCAGTTACAGTGAACTTTGGGGCCTATAACCCGTAATACCTGGCAATTGTAATTGAACGGACTCAAAAGCATATTCA
>JAHFBG010000017.1 GCA_023250155.1 Candidatus Melainabacteria bacterium | reverse complement strand
GAGAGGATTTCTAGAATTGCTTATGGGTTTAGAAACTTTAAGAATTATAGACTTCGAGTATTAATGCAATGTGCTTAGAGAATTTCTTCCCTATTTTTTTCCTTTTGTTGTTGTAGATCCATTACCTTTTGTTATAGTAGATTCGTAGATCCTACTTATGTTATTAAATCAATCGGGGCGACACGATTTGAACGTGCGACCCTCTGCTCCCAAAGCAGATGCTCTACCAAGCTGAGCCACGCCCCGATAAGGAAAATCTTCGCTTATTTAACTATTTAGGGTTATTTAGAAAATATATATCAGAATCCAATTTAAAAAACAATCGCTAAAATATTATATACCAAAGTTAGAACTTCTAGACTAATTTTTATATAGTATTACTATGACTACAAAGGAAATCAAAGACAAACTTGATGATTTAAGAGAAAAGCTCCATAAGTGGAATCATGCTTACTATATTTTAGACAATCCTGATGTTGATGATGCTGTTTATGATGCCGCTATGCGAGAGCTAATTGAACTTGAGTCTAAATATCCTGAACTAATCACACTTGATAGTCCAAGCCAAAGAGTTGGAACAAAACCAGTTTCTGAGTTTAAAAAAGTTATTCATAAAACTCCATTGTATAGCTTGGATAATGCACTAAATTTTGATGAATTGGAAGAATGGCAAGAGAAAATCTTTCGTGTTCTTGGTATAGATTCAAGTCACGACTCAACGCTAGAGTATGTATGTGAGATGAAGATAGATGGACTAGCTATTGCACTTACTTATACTGATGGACTACTAGATCTTGGGGCTACACGTGGTGATGGAGATATTGGTGAGGATATTACAACTAACATAAAAACAATTAACTCAATTCCATTAGTTTTAAAAGAGGAAATAAAAGATACTCTTGAAGTTCGTGGAGAGGTTTATATGCCTATAAAAAGCTTTGAAAAGCTAAATAAAGAACAAAGTGATAAGGGTGAAAAAATATTTGCAAATCCACGAAATGCTGCATCTGGCTCAGTTCGACAATATGATTCAAAAATCACAGCAAGCCGAGACTTGGATATGTTTATCTATGCTGCCTACTGGGGAGCACCTGCCCTGACGACTCACTGGGACAGTTTACAACTCCTAAAAGAACTTGGATTTAAAGTAAACAAAACATCTAAGTTGTGTAATGGACTTAGTGAGGTGAAAGATTTTTGTAAAGAGTGGTATGAAAAAAGATATGAACTGCCTTATGCAATAGATGGAGTAGTCGTAAAAGTAAATGATTTAGCTATTCAAGATGAATTAGGGTTTACTGCAAAAAGTCCTCGATGGGCAATAGCATATAAATATCCACCTGAAGAAGCTACTACAAAAGTTATATCTATTACTTGTGATGTAGGAAGAACAGGAGCACTAACTCCAGTAGCAAATCTAGAGCCTGTTTTACTTGCTGGAAGTATTGTAAAAAGAGCAAGCCTGCATAATCAAGATATTGTTGACAAGCTTGATGTGAGGGAAGATGATGTAGTCACTGTGAGAAAAGCTGGAGAAATTATTCCTGAAGTGGTTTCAGTAAATAAAGAGAAAAGACACCATAAAAACTCACAGTATAAAATTCCTATAAAATGTCCCATTTGCAATTCAAAAGTAGAAAAGGAAGAAGATGAAGCTGCTTTCAGATGTATAAATCATGATTGTCCTGCACAGAGACAGAGGCGAATTGAGCACTGGTGTTCTCGCAATGCTATGGATCTAGATGGTGTCGGCGAGTCATTAATTGAACAATTATTAAAAAACAAACTGATAAAAGATCCCATTGATCTTTATTTCTTAAAACAAGAAGAACTTCAGTCTCTTGAAAGAATGGCAGAAAAATCTAGTACTAATGCAATTACATCTATTCAAAGCAGTAAAAATAGAACTCTGGATCGTTTAATTTATGCTTTAGGTATAAGACATGTAGGTAAAACAATTGCTGAGATTTTAAGTATGAGATTTTCATCACTTGATGAATTAGCTAATTCATCTCAAGACGATTTAACAAACATTAATGGTATTGGGCCAAAAATTGCAAAATCAATCATTGATTTTTTTCAACACGATTCATCAAAAGAAATAATAAAGAAAATAAACAAAGCAAATATTAAATCTGAATCGATTAAGCATAAAACCACAAGTTCAAAACTGTTAGGCAAAACATTAGTAATAACGGGTACATTTTCTAGTATGACAAGAAGTAAAGCAGAAGAGCTGATTAAAATTCATGGGGGTAAAGCAGGAACTACAATAACTAAAAATACGGATTATCTTATAGTAGGCTCAGAACCAGGGTCAAAATTAAAAAAAGCTAAAGAATTAGGGATAAATATTATTAATGAAGGAGAATTTAAAGAACTTGTAGAATAAGCTAATCAAAAAAAATAAAACTGATAAAATTTTAAACTACGGAGAAAATAAATATGAAAATGTATAAAATCAATTCTTTCACAACCTTTTTATTCAGCATATTAGTTATTGGTGTGGTTGTTTTTTTACCAATTACTTTTATTGAACTTCTTTGGAATCATACAATTGGTAAAAACTATGTAGATTTAGCTATAGACTTTTGGCAAAGTTTAATTTTATGGTTAGTTGTTCTTGTATTATTAAATATTCTTGGTCTATTTAAGTTTGAATTTGCAGTTCAGACAGGTGAGACAATTGATAATGAACTCTTAAGAAAGAAGTTAGACAGCTTAAAATCAGGTCGTGATGATATTTCTAAGCATAATGAAATCAAATCAAACAAAGACGATAAAGTTAATTAATTTAACCTCTTAACCTAGTAAAACTTAGTAAACATTTTCTATAAAGTATCAAATTCTTCTATCTCTGTACTTTCTATAGATATAGAGGAATATATGAGCCAATACTTAACAATTACAATAATTTCATACGTAACACTAATCTCAGTACTTATAACACTTCCTGCAAACAGTGCTAATAATGAAGACTTAAAAAAGCTAGCTCGATTTACTGGTGTTAAGGAACCATATGAAGCTGCTAAAAAAGAAACTGCAGTAAAGAATAGAAATACTACAAAAGAAGAGTATGAAAATACTACGGATAAAGAAGACTATAACTATAATCTACAAAAAGAAGCTATTGTCTGACTTTCTTAACCTAAGTTAAAATTCTCAAATGAAAAAAAATTAATGTTTAATTTAAGATTTAGGACACTCTACCTCTTTTAATTATTCCTTAACCTATGCTATGGTAGAAGTATGAAGTATCTTAATACAATCATAACCTTAGTTTTAATTATAAGCCTATTTAATTTAATGCCAGGATATTGTTCTAATGAGGGTTACGATAGAGTTTTAGCAAGATTAGATAGATTGGAAATAGAAAATAGAGCACAGAAGTCAGATATTAAAGAACAAAATATTGAAAATGATGAACAAAAAACAGAAAACAAAGAACAAGAATCAGAATATTTTAAAAGATTAACTCTTGCATTTGAACATGATAAGCTTCCTAGACTAGATGGTGTTTGGGTATTAAGAAAAAAACTAGTAAAAAGAACAGGAACATCTATAACAAAACCAATTACCAATGTTCAATGTGCATCTAGACTACCAATAGAAGAGAGACCTTTTGAAAAGCAAGTTGTAATTAGTTCACAAGGACAAGACTATTTTGTACTAAGATCTCTTTATCCTGCTACCCAAGATATTTATTCAGACCTAACTAATACAAAACAAGTTGAATATCAAAACTTTGGTTTTAAGGGTATAGTAAATCCTGGTGAAATTTCTTATGCTTATACTTTGAAATTAGCTGACCATTTAGAGAATCCAGCTTTTGCAAGACAATTACGCTTTAAAGGTAAGTTGATTTTTGAAAAAGTTTCAAAAGATAAAATTACTGGTACGGGTTATGAAATAGAAAATACTCCTGAATGCCATGGCTATATTAAAGATGAAATTGTATTTGAATTAGTCAAACTACCACCTTCTTTTGTAGCTAGCAGATAAAGACTGTAACTTACTTTCTTTGTGTAACTGTTCTTAAAGCTTCTTCAAGGGTATTAACTTTTGCTTCAAGTTGTTTTACTTTATCTGATTCAATTTCATGATTCAGTTTTGATTTCTCATGTTGTTTTTTAAGCTTGTTAATATCACTATTTAAAAATAGTCCTTTTGGCATTAAGAGGAGGGTCGCAAGGCTACTTAATATACTACAAGAAAGAATTAAAAACCCAACATTAGCTTTTAGTGAAATGAATTTGGTTTCTAGAGTTATAGTATTTGATATATTCATAAAAAAAATCAATATAACAAAGATAAGGATTGCAAATGAAAAAATTGTTCTAATTAACTTCATAAATAATATTTTAAATGATTTACAAGGATATTACATTTAATTTACAGTAACATTTTGATCACATCAATTAAAAATCACTGTACTAAAGCATCATTTAGCATATATATTTATCTATAAGAATTACATATGGAAATATCAGCTATTAAGTCTAACTTGGGAAATATTGTATTACTTGCAAAAGAATACAAGGGTGAAGTACCTGATAGTGTTGCAAAAGAAGTAGCAAACATAGGAGAAGCTGTAGAAAACAAGCAAGCAATTAATGACTATGATCGGCAGTTTTTTAATACGATTCAAAGTTATAGGAAAAATTGGTTAGACCAAATAGTTTATTTTGGAGAAAGAATTTTCTTAGAGCTTGCACAAAAAGATAAATCAGGCCGATATTCAAGAGACTATAAAGGTGTATTTGTTTTAGATAAAACTAAAGTTGAAGAAGCAATTAAAAAAATGACACAAGATGAAACAGCCTTAATGGAATTTATGAATTTGGTTATATTTTTTCCTGACCAATTTGATTTAAACTTATTTCTTACTCTAGTTGAAGATATTGATTCAAAGCCCCTTAAAGAAGGGACTATTAAAACTAAATAGCTTAATTATTTCTTTAGAAAATTTGCTGATTTTGTATTCTTAGTTTTGCTAGTATATGTAGTTATGAATATTACTCCAATTAAACAATATTTAGGTTTTATAATCGGTGCAGCAAAAGACTATCGTGAAGAGTTTGTGGATGGTGCACAAGGAGACCATTGTAATTCTTTAAATGAGAAAATAGGTGATGATGAAACTAATACGTTGAAGTGGCTTAAAAATTTAGATCCTGCAATGTTAAGAAAGACTCTTAAGGATGCACAAGAAAGAATAAGAAATAATCCATCTGGAGTTGATAGTTATTTACAAGAAAATTTTGGTGTTGAAACTTATGAACTAGATGCAGAACAAAATGAGATTGATGCAAGAGGTGTACTTGACTATGAATTGCTTAGTCATGCAGCAAGGCTTTATAAGCTTATAAAGGAACAATCAGGTGAAAAAACAAGTGAGATTCTATCTAACCTTGATAAGGTCTGTAATGGGATACAAACAGGAAAACTATATTGGGATGAACTTGCAGTTAGTTTAAATAAAGATGATCTAAAATTGGTTAAATTTGCTTTTCAGACCATCACTTCTGAAAAGACACATGAGAATCTGAGAACAAAGAATTTTCCCCAGAAAATACTAACCCATATTTTTAATTCACTTGTAGAAAATCAAATTGAGTTTACTGATTTTGCAATTGAGCTTGCTGGAAAAGAAACTACACCCCCAAGCTAATAAACCTAGCTGGCACTTCTGTTTCAAGTTTTATTTCTTTTCCGTTTTTTGGGTGAGTAAAAATTAGTTTGTAAGCATGTAGCATCATGGATTCTGCACAATCATTTTTTTTACCATATGTTTTATCCCCAAGAATAGGGTATCCAAGGCTTTTCATATGTACTCTAATTTGATGTGTCCGTCCTGTTTCAAGACTACATTCTATATATGTATAATTTTCAAACTCTTTTATAACCTTCCAGTGTGTAATAGCAACTCGTCCACCTGGAACAACAGCCATTTTATGTCTTTGAACTTTATCCCTATCAATAGGTTTATTAATAACTCCACTTTTATAAGGAAGTTTTCCAGATACCATTGCAAGATAGATTCTTTTTAAGGTTCTTTCTTTGATTTGATTTGCAATATTTAGATGAGATTTATCATTCTTACAAACAATAATTAAACCTGAAGTCTCTTTGTCAAGCCTATGAACAATGCCAGGTCTTATAACACCATTTATCCCTGATAGTGAATCTTTGCAGCGATAAAGTAAAGCATTTACTAATGTCCCACTATAAACACCACTTGCTGGATGTGTGACCATGCCTTGAGATTTATTGATTACAATCAAATCTTTATCTTCAAAAACAATATCTAGTTTAATGTCTTCAGGTTTGATATTTGTTTCTTTTAAAGAAGGTAAAAAAATAGATATTACATCATTGAAATGTAGCTTATAACCTGCCTTTGAAGCTTTATCATTTACTAGAACTTGCTTTTCTTCAATTAATCTTTGAATTAATGTTCTACTTATATCTTTAATAGAGTTACAGACAAAGAGATCCAATCTTTCACCAATATTTTCTTCGGGTACTTGTAATATTTTTTTATCATCCATTTTTTTTCAAGAATCCAATTAATATCAAGCCTACCCCAACATCAATAAATATATCAGCGATATTAAACACTGCAAAATTAAATAGTTGTAAATCTAAAAAATCTATTACTCCACTCATAAGAAAACGATCAATTAGATTTCCTATTGTGCCACCTAAGACAGAAGTAAATCCAAGTTTTGTAATTTGATTAAACTTAACAGTAGGACAAAGAGCTAAATAAGAAAAAATGAAAACGTTGATTAGTCCAAGGACTTTAAAATAAACAGGATATTGTTTTAATATGCTGAATGCTCCACCAGTATTTTGAAGTACCGTAAGTTGTACAATACCAGGTAGAAAATCTCTACTATTATTTAATCCGATTTCATTGTATACAAATCTTTTTGTGATCTGGTCTATGAAAACAATTAGTGTGCAAAACAAAAAAGGGATTAAAAAATCTACCTTATTCTTTTTCAAGGAAGTCATTTTCTTCTGAATCAATGCCTACAACACCCCTTTTTGATGTTCTATAAAAACCAACCAATTTTTTAATTTCGTCAAACGGTATAAGCTCTGTTTCTATTTTCTGTAGTGCATTTGAAGTATTGAGTCCTGAATGATAAATGATTTTATAAGCTTTTGCTAATTCATCTCTAACATCAGCTTTTATCCCTCTTCTTCTAAGTCCGACTTTATTTACTCCTCGAATCTTAGCAGGTCTGCCATCTGCAATAAAATATGGGGGCAAATCTAGCCTGCTTCCCGTCATTCCACCTACCATTGCAGATTCACCAATTCTACAGTGTTGATGTATTGGTGAAAGAGCACTTATAAAAACAAAATCTTCTACAATTACATAGCCAGCCAGCATAGAAGAATTCGCTATAATCACACTGTTTCCAAGCTGAACATTGTGTGCTACATGAACATAATTCATTAAATAACAATTTTCTCCAATTACTGTAAAACCTTCTTTTGATGCTCTATGAATAGTCACATATTCTCTAATTACCGTTCCATTACCTATTTTCACACCAGTAGGTTCATCTTTATAACTAATGTCTTGAGGAGGTAGTCCAATACTACAAGCTGCTATTAGTTTACAGTTTGAACCGATTTGAGTAATGCCATCAATAATCACATGTGGGCCAATATAGGTTTTTTCTTTAATTTCTACATTTGGACCTATATATGAATACGGACCAATGATTACGTCCTTGCCAATGCTGGCTTCCTTGGATATGATTGCTGTTGGGTGTATATTAGAGGTGGTACAAGTAAGCATATGGTTTAGTTTATCATGAATAACTCTGTAAATGAAAAAAGTGAAAATACTATAGATTTTGAATCGTTGGATAAGCTTTTGTCTGATTCTATAGACAATGAAATACTATCTGATTTAGATTATTGGTTAAGTATTGTCAGAGAAAAAAGTAAAGCTTTAGCATCTAGCTTAAAGAGGTGTTTTGACAATGCAAGAAAAAGCATGCGTTATGTATTGGTTTATGATTTGGCTAAACAAGATTTTATAAACAAGCAGCATATAAAGGAAGAAGAATTAAAAGGATATCTTGAAAACTATTTAAAAGACTACTTTGAAAAAAATGACTTTATGCATTACAGGGAGTTTGTAAGGCTTTTAAGAGCATGTTCTATAGATGTAGGTGGTGAAGCCAGTTCACACATTAAAGAAATGTATAATAATTTCTTTTTAGGTAAACGATTGGTTAAGGCTTATTTACTGGGTAAGAAATAAACACTATTTTCTAATTCACTATCAATTTTTTCTTATAACGGCCTTTTAATATGTGTAGGGTCTGATGACTCTTCATAAAAGAACTCTTATTTAATAATAATATTAAAGGAAAATATATATGAGCTTAGCAGGCGTAAATATTGTACGAACACCATTAGGACCTACTCCAGGTGCTGGTCTCTTTGAATCAGCCCGACATAGAGTAGCTGGTTCTGGCGGTGCAGGAGCATTAGGTTTATGTGGTGCCGTAGATTTCTTTTTTGGTGAAGGTGGAACTGTTAACAATGTAATGAATGTTGCAGCAATGGCAAGCATATTTGTCCCCACATTAATACCAATCGTAGGAATATTTTTTGCAGCAAAAGGACTCTTAGGAATATTTTCTGGATTAAAAGGACTTGTAACAGGACAAGGTCTTATGCCATCCCTCATGCAAATGGGTGCTGGAGCCATGAATATATACTTTGCACTTCCAGGTTTACAACAAGTTCGAAGTGCATTTAATACCGCAAGAGCAGCTTCTGTAACAGCTATAGCACAACCAGGAGTAGCATTTAGCGCTGAAGCACAAAGAACAGTAATAAACAATTTTAGAAACTCAGTACACGCTCCAGTTGCACAGGAATTTAAAACTGCAGGTAGTGAACTAATCAGAAATCTAAGATTAGGGAATAATCCAGCAAGTTTAAGTGCTGCTACAATTCAACAAACACAAGGAAGATTAGCAACAAACATTAATACATTAGGAAATCAGGTCGCTGGTTTACGAAACCAGGCAGCTACATTGCAACAACAAGTAACTCAAGCAACAGCTCAAAATACTACAAATGATGTTGCTCAAAGAGCACTAGATACAATAAATAGAAGATTGGCAAATTCACAAAGAGCTTTTGCTAATACACAAGCAAGGCTTAGAGCTCTTGAAGAAAATGCTATACGCCTACAAAGAGCTGAAGCAGCATTAAGAAATTCTAGAACTCAACTAAACACACTAGAACAAGGTTTAAGAACTCAAACAACACATACTATACAGTATGACTATCAAGGTGGAGCTACTCATTTCTTTGAAGCACTGTATGGTAATAATGCAAGACTTGTAAATGGTGTAATAAACAGATCTGCACCATATGTTAGAGATGGTTATAATTCAGCACGAAATTATGCAAATCAAGCAGGAGCTAGATTTAATGCACCTGCACCAGTACCAGCCCCACATGTACCTGCTTCTGTACCAGTACCACCACCTGTACCAGCACCAGTCCCACAATCTGTTGGAGCTGGAGTAAACGCACCACCAGTTCATCTGTTATAAAAAGTTTACATGCAAAAATAAAAATGTAATAATTTCTTCTAATGAAGTTATTCATTCCAATTTTATTCATAGTCTTTTTTATAAGCACTTTTAGTTTTTTGTTTGCAAAAGATCTACCTGGAAAAGACCTTTTTTATAATTCAAAAGGGAAATATGGAAGCTGTAATCACTGTCATATAAATGGTGGTTCAGGTGGCAGATGGAATTTTGAAACACAAAGCGTGGATCAAGAAGAAGGCAAGAAGATTCCTGT
Organism: Candidatus Melainabacteria bacterium; assembly: GCA_023250155.1. Lineage (GTDB taxonomy): Bacteria > Cyanobacteriota > Vampirovibrionia > 2-02-FULL-35-15 > 2-02-FULL-35-15 > JAHFBD01. Next base: position 36,656 of record JAHFBG010000017.1, on the reverse strand, counting down.
TTTAAAAGGGGTTGGAAAAAGAAAAGATGAAGAACAAATTAAAAGATCAATTCAACTAATGAAAAAAATGTTTGATTTTAAACTGACTGATGATCAAATATCAAAATTGGCTGAGTATGTGGGGACGTTGTAGGTGGTATGAAACAATTTGTTTTTATATTTTTAATTTTTCTTTCAACTATTAACATCTGCTACGCTCAAGAACCCAAAATTCTAGAATATAATCAAGGTGATAAAAAACTAAAGGTTGAAATAGAAGGAAAAGAATATACATTAGATGTGCCTGTAGAACCCACTGTCGAAACAATTGTTGAAACACCACCATTAGAAGGAAATGCTACGAAGAAACGAAAACAATATGCCAAAGGACCTGCTGCATCTAATGTAAGTGCAAGACTTTTTAATATTCCTACTGACAATCTTTTACCAAGAAATGGAGTTGGATTTGATTTTACACATAGATTTTCAGGTCCTATAAAAGAAGAAACAGCAAATGATTTATATGGGTTAGATACATATTCTTATACAGGCTTAGGTTTATATTATGGAATTACAAACAATCTTGAAGCACACGTATTTAGATCAAGTCTAACTGATGCTATTGAAGCAGGAACAAAATATCAAATTTTTAAAGAATCGAAAAAATGGGGTAATGGAGCTCCTTTTGGACTAACCCTATCAAGCGGTTTTCAAAACGATAACATTCAAAACTCAATTGATTTTTATGTTCAGCCAATAATCACTAAGGTTATTGTTCCAAACTGGTTAAAAGTTTATCTTGCACCAACATGGTCTGATAAATCGGCCACAATTGGAATGTCAAATTCTCTATCTGCTTCATTCTTTACATTTTTAGATCCTAAAGGCAGAGGTTATAAAAGAAGCAGTGGTACATTTGCATTACCTATAGGAACAGCATTACAAATATGGCCTAATAAACTTTCTATATTTGGAGAATATACACCTATACTTAGTGGGTACAGAGAAGTAGAAAATGGCTGGTCCTTTGGACTACAGATTTTATCTCGGCTTGAGACTCATGTGTGGACACTTGGATTTTCAAATGTTCCTTACTCTACATTTGGACAATTTCCTGTAGGAGGTCCATCAAATGACTGGCATTTTGGATTTAATATTACTGCAAGAATTAAATAAGCTATTTTTACTCAGGTGGCTCTTGCGGTGACGTTGCTCTTCAGAGCCACCTTTGCCTAGACCGCTCGATTTGCCAAATAAATTGGACAAACCTCGCTTTATTAGCTAGCAATAAATTTACTATAGATTTCCCACGATTTTATCAATCAATCTAACATTTTGCTTTTTATGTGGATCCCATACGTAAGAATTTATTTTTTCCATTCCATCTTTATAACCTAGGTCTATAAGTGCTTTACTGTAATATGGGTTAAAGTAGAAATAACTTAAAAGATCTCCTCTAAAATGCCCCTTTAAATTTCCTAACCTAAATAACCAATCAAGTGTTCTAAAGTTTTTTCTTGTATCAGGATACTTGTCCCAGATTTCTTCTGCAATATCACTAATCGGTTTGCTTGGTGAAACAAACAAATCAGGAATTACTCTCCAGGCTTTATAGCCGTTTCGTACACGTTGTTCATTTATTTTATTTATTACTTCTGGCTCCTCAATAGACTCTAAGATTTCATTTACCATATTTAATCTTTGAGTATCAAATCTTACGTGATCTAAAAACAAAGCATTTAAAAGCTTACCAACAATTTGTAGTAATCCGGGCTTTTCACTACTTGCATCAGATGTTTGTTCCTCAGAAAAATGAAGTCCTATAATGACAAGAGCATCTGCACCTAGCAATAAAGCTGGAGCTAATGGTGTGTTCTGTCTAACACCACCATCGCAAAACCAATCTGCATGGTGAATATTATGGTCTTTAAATTCTAAAAGTTCTGATTTGAAAAATATTGGTATTGCTGTTGATGCAAGTGCATGAGTGGGGGAAACCTTATCAGGCACAAATCTTGTATGAGAATCACGTGGTATAACACTTATACAGTGAGGATCAGGTGATTCATAAAATACAATTGCTTTTCCACTGGTTACAGATGTACAAGTAATAGTTAGTGCATACAATAAATCATCTTGAATATTTTTTCTCAATTGATCCCAGTTAACCTCATTCTCTAACATTCGCTTTAAAGGTGCATTATCTAAAAGCCCTTGAAAATCAGGTTGTCCAAGTTTTAGTGAACCTAAAAAAGATCGAAGACCTGCATGTGCCCAGTTCTCTATAAATACATGCTCTCTTTTTAATGTAAGCCAATAGTGTTCAAGTCCCTCAAGTATTTTTTCTACAGGAAGATGAAGTAAGGATGTTAAAAAACAAGCATTAATAGATCCTACACTTGTGCCACAAATAATTTTAAAGCCACCATACTTTTGAAATTCAGGAAGTAGTGCTTTAAGTACACCTATTTCATATGCACCTCGTGCAGCACCACCAGATAAAACTAATGCTATCTTTTTCATTTAGTTCCTTCAGTAATAGTTTCTTACCCAGAAACTACTTATACCGCACTCTATGCTTTACAAGCAAGAAATAATTCTAAAATCAATGTATAATCAGTGCAGATACAGATAATATTTATAGGTAAGAAGTAAAGGTAAAATGTAAGAGTATATGGGAAAGTCAGTTTTTGAAAAGATTTGGGATACACATATCGTAGAAGAACTACCGGGAAATAACTATTTGGTTTTTATAGATCAAATTGTTGCTCATGAAATTACTACTCCACAAGGGGCCATTGAAATTGATGAAAACTTTAATGGAAATTTATATTCACCAAAAAGAATTATTGCTATAAATGATCATGTTGCACCAGCTAAAGATACTGATACTGCAATCCAAGCTAAAGTACTACGTGACTGGGCTAAAAAGCATGGGATAAGACTTTTTGATATTGGAGATAATGGCATATGTCATGTAATAGCACCGGAGCGTGGTTATGTTCAGCCTGGTATGACATTGTGTTGTGGAGACAGTCATACTGGAACGAATGGAGCATTTGGAGCTTTTGCTTTAGGCATAGGTACGACAGCCCAAGCAGGTGCAATGCTGGCACAATGTTTAATATTAAACAAACCAAAAACATTTGGAATTATAGTAAATGGAAAACTTCCTAATTATGTTTATGCAAAAGATGTAATTCTTGCAATCATTGGAAATATAACTTTTAAGGGTGGAACCGGATATGTTCTTGAATATATAGGTTCTGCTATAGAGTCTATGTCAATGGAAGAAAGAATGACTATGTGTAATATGTCTATTGAAGCAGGTGCTACAAGTGGTTTAGTAAGTCCTGATGAAACAACAATAAACTATTTAAAGAACAAAGAAGTTATTCCAAAAGATAAAAATGAATTTGAAAAACTAAAAGTTAAATGGCTGAGTTTTGCCTCAGATAAAGATGCAAAGTATGACAAAGAAATAACTTTAGATGCAAGTACCTTAAAACCAAAAGTTACATGGGGTACAAATCCAGGTGAAGTTATAGATATAGACGGAGCTATCCCAAATGATGCTGATGAAAAGTCTCTTCAGTATATGGGACTAAAAAAAGGACAAAAACTAGATGGATTACCAATGGATCAAGCTTTTATTGGTTCCTGTACAAACTCAAGAATCTCAGATCTTCGTGAAGCTGCAAAAATTTTAAAAGGGAAAAAGGTCACAATTCCTACTATTATTACTCCGGGCTCTCAGCTAGTAAAAAGACACGCTGAGCGTGAAGGACTTCATGATATCTTTCAGGATGCAGGAGCACTCTGGACACATTCATCATGTGGTCCATGTCTTGGAATGTCTATGGGTGTTGTAGCTCCAGAATCTAGATGTATATCATCTACGAATAGAAATTTTCCAGGACGTATGGGAGCACGTTCCAGAGCACATTTAGCTAGCCCTGCTGTGGTAGCGGCTAGTGCAATAGCTGGGGTGATAATGCACCCTAAGGACATTTGACATGATAATCAAAGGTAAAATCTTTCCATTAGATAGATCAAATATAGATACTGATCAAATTATTCCAGCTCGCCATTTAACTGGAATTACAAAGTCTGGTTATGGGGTGCATTTATTAGAAGATGTACCAGGTACTACTATAAATGATCCTAAATACAAAGACAGAACTATTCTACTGAGTCGAGAAAATTTTGGATGTGGCTCATCTCGTGAACATGCTGTATGGGCTATTATGGATAGAGGGTTTCAGGCTGTTATTGCAATTAGCTTTGCAAGAATATTTGAGGAAAACTGTTACAACAATGGTTTAGTACCAGTTAAGCTAAAACCAAATGAGATTGATCTTTTACTTAAGGAAGAAGAATGTGAAATAGATGTTGTGAACCAAACGTTAAAGACTTCAAAGGATAGCTTCTCATTTTCTCTCGATCCTCTAAAAAAAGAATTCATTTTAAGAGGTGGATTTTTAAAGTTTATGGGAAGTAAGGTTACTAAGGTTCAAGAGTGGGAAAAGCAACATAGTTAACTAATTTTATTTAGATTCTTTTCTTTCATATTTTTTCTGCAAGCCTAAGATACCTTCTTTAAAAACCTCACGAACATTATTTGCAGATTCACGTCTTCCCGGCTCATTCATAAGCCTTTTCCAGAGTTTTATATATCCAGCTGAAAATCTTAGCTGTTGTTGAGGCTTCTTTGAAATTTTCATGTACTACTTTCCGCTTCTTATTTTATATAAAGCTTTATTGAATTGAATTAATTATACTACACCCTACTACTACTGTGGCTCTTCCACTGGCACATCCACTGTTATCGGATCATGATCAGATATTTTTTCACCAAATGCTTTATTGACTAGTTGTAAAGTTCTTCCAAAATGTGGTGCATAAGCAGATGATCCTCTTTTATCATTTGGATCTTTTAAATTCAGTGGTTTTACAAAAAACCAATCAAGCTTATATTTAGCTACACCTAAGTGTCTTTCTAATTCAAATGTAGGCTTGAACCCTTTTAGTTCTCTCTCATTTGAATTACTAAAAAGTGCATAGTTTCCATTGTGTGTTTTTTCAGGAACCCCTCGTATATCAAAAGCATTACCATCATTAAATCTAAACTCTTTTACAAGATCAAAAAGCTTTCTTTCTTTGTTTGGAAGAATAATTGGAATATTTTTTGTAGTTGGGTCTTTAAATTGTCTAAATGCATTTGCTGTACCTAAAACAAAATTTTGTACTACTGTAATTGGAGTAAGAGAAAGCAATGCTTGCGAAGCGATAAATGTTGGATCTTTAACCCTTTTTAAAACCTCTTTCTTTATTGAAACAGGGCTTGCATCAGCACCTGTAGTATTAAAGTCTCCACCAATAATAACTGGATTTTTTATATTTCGTAATCTTTTTAATAAAAACTCTAATTGTTTTTCTCTACACTCAGGAGGACATCTGTTTTCAAGATGAACAGCAACAGCTGTAATTGTTTGTTTGTTTGGAAGTAAGAGATCAGCTACAACTGCAATCCTGCTTCCTGCTCTTAGCTCTGTTAGAACCTTCGATGAAAAGATAGCTTGAGCTGTTTCTCTGCGAACCAACTCTAATGCAGACAATTTATTTGCTTCCTCTTTATACCAATCATAACAAACTGGTAGTCTTATAATTCTTGCACTTAAAATTGGATACTTTGAAAGAATAGCATTTCCATGTAGTCCTAAAAATTTCTCTTTGTTTATATTATCAAGCTGCTCTAATACTTGATCTTCAAGATAAGCCCTTTCTTCTTTTGTAAATTTCTTAATACCAAGTTGATATGGATCTATTTCTACAAACTCAGTGCCAAAACTATATCCAGACATTAATGCATTTGCTAATCTCTTTACAATATTTTCATACTTTGTTCTAGGAAGTCCAATATCTACTTCGTTTAAAAAGATAACTTGTGCTTTAGATAAAATCTCTATTTCTTTTTTAGTTTCATTGTCTAGTGATTCCCATGGAAAAGCCATAGTATTAGGATATTGAAAAATCTTTTCTATTAATTCAACATTAAAACCTCTTTCAATATTCCAACTAGCTACCCTAAAAAAACTATGGAGTGACTTTCCATGTAGAAAATCTGACTCTTTTCCCAACGATTGATTAATAATGGGTGTATTTAATTGTTTATTTAACTTATCATCTAATAATGTTGTATGGGATTGTTGCGACAATTCCTTAAGATCATCATAGTTTAAATAAAATTGATTGTTGTTTTGATTGACCTGCTCATATCCATTTATGACTGGATTCTCCATTGCTAAAAGTGGTAATTGAATGATAAAAAGAAAAATTAAGATAGAAATGATTTTCATTGTCTTTAATAATCGTAACTCAAAAAGAATAAACAATATTTCTATTGTAAAATCTATATCAAACTAATATGACAAAAGATACAATCATTGCTGTTTATACGATAAAAAATACGGGACAAGATATAAAAAAACTGGCTCAAAATATTGCCATTGGCCAAACAGTCGGTACATGGAATGATCTTTCAAACAATATTAGACTACAAGTTGCAAAACATTTAGCAGATGTTATTTCAATAGAAGATCATGAATATACATCAACAATAAAAATCGCATTTCCCATAGAAAATTTTTGTGATGATCTTGGAGCTTTGCTTACCTCTGTTTATGGAAAAATAAGTCTTATCCCAAAGATTAAACTTGAAGATATTGAGTTTTCTGAAAGCTATTTAAAATTGTTTAAAGGTCCTAAGCATGGGATACAAGGCATAAGAGAAATTCTAAGTAAAAATGAAAAGCCACTAGTCATGAGCATTTTTAAGCCATGTCTTGGTTTAACACCAGGTGAACTTGGAAATATGTTTTTTTCACAAGCTGAATCTGGAATTGATCTTGTGAAAGATGATGAAATTTTATATGATAAGGATTTTAGTGCTACATTGAAACGACTAGAAGCATGCTTAGAAGCTAAAGAGAAAGCTAAAGCAAAAACTATTTATGCTATAAATCTTACAGGACAAGCAAGTGAAATCTTAAACAGAGCATGTGAACTTGAAAAAAATGGTGCTAATTGTATTTTGTTCAATTATGTTTCTTATGGACTACCGTTACTACTATCACTTAGGCAGGCAGTTTCTATACCAATTATGGCTCATCCAGCATTTAGTGGTGCGTTGTGTATGAGTAGCACTTCAGGACTTAGTGAAGAGCTTATCCTTGGAAAATTACCCAGGTTAGCTGGTGCTGATTTTGTTTTATTTCCTAGTCCATATGGTTCATTTTCATGGGATAAAGGAGTCACAAAAGGAATTCATAAAGAACTAACAAAGCCTCAAGAGCATATTAAACCCATATGGTCAGTGCCTTCTGCTGGTGTAAAAGCTTCTATGGTTAAAGAAATAGTTTTAGATTTTGGAGAGGATATTGTTATAAATGCAGGTACTGCTGTGTGGGAGCACAAAGATGGTGCTAGTGCTGGAGCTAAAGAATTTATAAAAGAGTTAGAAAGCTTAAGTCTGGTGAAAAGCTAGCTCATTCTCATCTATATTACATTGTCTGCTGGTGGTAGCTCCAGCAATTGTGGTTGTTCAGGATTGAGCCAACGATTCAGAGCATCTCCAATTGCTCCAAGACCTTGTCCCATTGCTTGTCCTGCTAGTCCAATTGCTGCTCCATCAATTACAGGTCCAGCTGGTCCTTGTGGTCCTTGAGCTCCATTTTGTCCGTTTTGTCCATTTCGACCATTTAGTCCATTTTGTCCATTCTGTCCAGCTTGTCCTTGCATTCCTTGTTGTGGTCTAAATCCGTTTTGCCCAAACCCATTTTGAAATCCATTTTGTCCAAAACCATTAAAGCCATTTTGTCCAAACCCTTGTTGTCCAGGCATATACACAGGATAATATATAGGTTGAAACCCGCCAGATTGTTGCTGTGTTTGAGGAGATTGTCCTGGTACTTGTACTACTATAACAGTAGGTTGTTGTGGATTACTTGCAGGTTGTTGTTGTGTTGCAGCTTGTTGTTGTGGAAGACGTGGCCTTGCAAAATTTCTATATGATTTTAGTCTTGATTCTTGAGTGACTAAAGACTCTTGAAGAGTATTGTCAGGAATACCTTCAGCTTGAATACTTCCTTGAGCAGGAGTTCCTTGTTGAGGACCATTAATTCCAGATACCATAAAACCTCCTAATATTTCCTAGTACATAATAACTAAGAAGAACTATATAGAAGCAAAATTATGAAAAGGTAAAATTTGAAACAATTTTTTTGTGACTATTCAAGACTTTTAGTGAAAAATGATAAAAACAGCATTTTTTTGATCTTTTTAGAAGAAAGATTAAAAAAGATTTATATTTGAAATTGGGCAATTTACACCTACACACAATCATTTACCTTGAATATGAATTACAAGTTTATAAATAATATAATTGTTAGAACTATGGACAAAGGACCTAATGAATCAAAGGAGAAAGATATGGCTACAACACAACAACAACTACATAGTGCAGTAGTTAAGTTCTTAAGTAATGCACCAAAAAAAATGCTAATAAATGGGGAATGGGTAGCAAGTGCTTCAGGGAAAAGCTTTGAAACAGTAAATCCAGCTACAGGTGAAGTAATAGTAAAGGTCTATGAAGGTGATAAAGAAGACATTGATAGAGCTGTCAAAGCAGCAAGAACAGCTTTTGAAGGGACATGGAGAAAAGTTTCCCCTTATCAAAAACAACAACTTTTATTGAAGCTTGCTGACCTGATTGAAAAAAATGCAGAAGAGCTTGCACAGCTTGAAACCTTAGACAATGGAAAACCTATTAGAGAATCTATGAGTGTAGACATACCAGCTACAATTGAACATTTTAGATATTATGCAGGCTGGGCTACAAAAGTTCATGGTGAAACACTTCCAGTATCAGCAGGAAATTATTTCACATATACACTACGTGAACCAGTAGGAGTAGTAGGCCAAATCATTCCATGGAATTTCCCTCTGCTTATGGCAGCATGGAAAATTGCAGCAGCAGTTGCATGTGGAAACTGTGTAGTTTTAAAGCCAGCAGAACAAACACCACTTACAGCATTAAGACTTGCTGAACTTGTTATGGAAGCAGGATTCCCAGCAGGTGTAATAAACATAGTTCCAGGTTTTGGACCTACAGCAGGTGCAGCATTATCAGGTCATATGGATGTAGATAAGGTTGCATTTACTGGTGAATATACCACTGGTCGTGAAATCATAAAAGCATCAGCAGGAAATCTAAAGAGAGTTTCACTAGAGCTTGGTGGAAAATCACCAAACGTTGTATTTAAAGATGGTGACTTAGAAGCTGCTCTTAGAGGATGTATGGGTAGTGTGTTCTTTAACCAAGGTCAAGTTTGTTGTGCGGGAACAAGACTCTTTGTAGAGAAAAGTATCTATGAAGATTTTGTAGGCAAGCTTTCAGACAAAGTAAAAACTATAAAGCTTGGACCTGGATTAAACCAAGATACTCAAATGGGCCCAGTGATTAGTGATGATCAATTAAAGAGAATAACTGGTTACCTTGAGATAGGTAAAAAAGAAGGTGCAAAAGCAATGTGTGGTGGAGACAGAGCAAAAGAAGGTGAATTACAAAAAGGATATTTTGTCCAACCTACTGTTTTTGCTGATGTGAACAATAAAATGAGAGTTGCACAAGAAGAAATCTTTGGACCAGTTGTAAGTGCAATTCCATTTAAAGATGTTGACGATGTTGTATTCCAAGGAAATGAAACCACTTATGGTTTAGCAGCTGGAATCTGGACAAATGATGTTAGAAAAGCTCATAAGGTAGCCAGAGCTCTAAAGGCTGGTACTGTATGGGTAAATTGCTACAATGTCTTTGATCCATGTGCACCATTCGGTGGCTACAAACAAAGTGGCTATGGCCGAGAAGGTGGCAGTCATGCACTTGAACTCTATACTCAGGTTAAGACTGTATGGATGAACTTAGACTAGTTTATTCATGAAATCTCTAGATCTCTATAAAAAGGCAGGTTTCAAACCTGCCTCCCTTTTTGTTTATGTTATAATCGTTCATTACTTTATTTAAGAACAATTTCACATAGGAAAAAAGTGTAATTATGGCACAAAAAATTGGAAAAGATTTAGAACGCTTTCACAAGCTTGTTGATGGGAAAATAAAAAACAATTTAGGAAAGTATATAACCCGTGGTCACATGATTGGTAAACAAGGAAAAGACTTAGTTCGTATTCCAGTACCACAAATAGATCTGCCACGCTTTAATTTTGGCAATAAGGGTTCTGGTGGAGTAGGACAAGGAGATGGAGAGCCTGGGCAGCCACTTACCCAGCCACAACAAGGAGAGGGAGAAGGTGGTGCTGGCGATCAAGGCGGGGGGCATATCCTAGAAGTTGAAAGATCACTTGATCAGATGGTAGAAATGCTAGCGGAAGTCTTAAAGCTACCAAATTTAGAACCTAAAGGGAAAAAGAATATAGTTGTTGATGGAAATAAAGTTAAACCACATCACAGCAAAAAAAACGTTAGAGTGCTTCGAAAAAGAACTTTTTTAGAAGGATTAAGAAGATACTTAGCTACATTACCACCGGGGACATACGATCCTCTAAAACATCCACTTATAAGACAAAGAGAAGACTTATGGACAGCAAACCTTGTACCTAAAGAACTTCCTGTGGCACAAGCTGCAATACTTCATATGATGGATGTATCTGGTTCTATGACTGATGAACAAAAAGAAACCGTAAGAATAGAGTCGTTCTGGATAGATAGTTGGATTAAAAAGCATTATAAAGGTGTAGAGTCTGTTTATATCATCCATGATGCTGAAGCAAAAGAAGTAGATGAGCATACTTTCTATCATACGACAGAAAGTGGTGGAACAAAGATTTCAGCAGCATATGCTTTGTGTGATCAAATAATTACGAAAAGATACCCACCTGAAGAGTGGAATAATTATGCATTCCACTATTCAGATGGTGATAATTGGGGAGATGATACACCAAGAGCTATTCAGATTATCAAGGAACACTTACTTCCTAAGGTAAATTTATTTGCATATGGTCAAGTTGAGAGTCCTTATGGTAGTGGAGAATTTATACAATATTTGGAAGAAATGATAACTGGAAAAAACAATTTTCGTGTATCAAGAATACCTGATAGAGATGGGGTTTTAAATTCGATCAAAGAGCTCTTGGGGTAGTTTTGTTAATATTTTCTTTGCAGCATTATATCCAGCTTTTATCATTTCTTCTATTTGAAAATCTTTCAAATTAAAATCCAATGATTTTACATTCCAAACTGGAGGATTTATCACATACAGTTCCCCACGTTTTTTACAGTCTTTTTCAAAATACCATCTTTCAATATCTTCCTGTACTCTTGCAAAAGATGATATTTCAAGCCCTCTAATTATTTGTGATATTCTACCACCTGCTTTTTCAACTAAGCCTGTATAGCCTAGGTTTGAAACAATAAGAGGTTTACAATTATCTTCAAAGTTAAAAAATATTGGACAGTTATCCCAATGCCCACCATCGATATAAGCACATGGTCCTACCTTGTGTTCTTTAAAAACACCACTAATCGCACAAGAAGCTGCAACTGCATTTTTCAAATCTGTAATTTTTAACATGTTTGTGTACATGGCTTTAGTTCCACACACAGGGCTTTTTGTAGCCATGATATGTAGACTGGTACTTGAATTGATTGAATCAAGTTCATCTTTCGTGAATCGCTCTTCAAGCCATTTTCCGATTTTCAAAGTGCTTGGCTGAACAAATAAGCATTCAAATGTATTTGGGACAAACCAAATAGGAAATAATAATCTATGAATTTTTGCTTCCTTAAAAAGTTGAATAATTTCTTTTGGATCTTTTCTAAGATAAATAAAAGGTGCAATCAATGAGCCACCTGATACACTAACTATTTCATTAAAATAAATATTATTTTCATAGCAATATTTATAGACACCAATATGTGCATATGATCGAACACCGCCTCCTGATAAAACAAGGTTATATTTTTGCATTTAGATATTGTAACCTACTGGTTTTTATGTAGCAAACTGTAAGTACTATGGAAAGCTAAAGCTGTTAATTTTCACAAGCTTTAAGTGGGGTTGAGGAAGTATTTAAAAACTAAGGCTTACAAATCAGCTTCACAGCATCAATTCCTTCAAACCCAGTAATTGCTGTATTTATTCTTACTTTTGTTACTGGAATATTTGTAAGTGGAAAATTTATTTTAAGTACATTACTACTTGAAGTTGTACAAGATGTAGCATCTGTAAAATCTGTTGGTGAAGTTAATGTTCTTATAACAGTATTATTTGCATCATAAAGTATGATGCTCCGAATACCACCAGGCTGCCATATTTCAGTGATTTCAATTCCATTGGCTCTTGATTGCTGTCCAAAAGATACTGTTAAATTTTCTGGATTTACACCATTTGTAGAGGGACACCAATAGCAACCACCTTCAGCTCTGCATTGTGTACAATCAGGTACTCCAAGAGCTTTGGATGATTCATAACCATTATAATAAGTAGAAGCAGTAACATTTCCAGATGCCCACTGTTCAGGGATGCAACTTTGTGTTCCTCCTGATGAACTGGAGGAAGAAGATACCCTACAGTTATAAACAGGAGTAAAAGTATTATTTGATTGCCCAAGTTTTATTGAAGTGTTTCCCGCTGATCTATCTGTAAATCTAATATCTGATTTGCTATCGTTATTATAATCTCCAATAAAAATATTAGAAGGTGAATCGGTTTGTGATGTAGCTCTTACATTAGTAAGGAAATTCCCTGTCCCATTTCCATAGTATATTGTTATGGCATTATCATTGAAAGTAGGATTAACAAGATTTAAAACTGCCAGATCGGGATTACTATCCCCATTAAAGTCTCCAGTGTCAAATGAAATAATTTTCTTTCCTGTTTGAACCGCTGATAAGTTGCTAAAAGTACCATTCCCATTCCCTGAAAATATTTTTATAGTATCGTTGTGGTAAATAGGATCATCTAGACTAATAGCTATATCAAGTTTACCGTCTCGATTAAAATCGTTGCTTTGAAGTTTTCTAGGTTTAAAAGAAGCAATATCAGTTATTTGGAATTGTGACCAAGGAACAAATGTGCCATCTCCCTTTCCTTTAAATACCCATATAGTTTTGCTATCTTGTTGTGCACTAATACCCACAAAATCTGCAATGGTTGCATAGTCTAGATTACCATCATTGTTAAAATCTTTAAAAAGAACAAGCTCTGAGTCAATGTATGGAAAAGCTAATCTTTTACTCTTACAGCCCCCAACTTCATTTCCTAAACAGATACTCAGAGTGCTACTGCCAGCTAAGTAGTGACCACCTCCAGACTCTACAATGTCAAGTATTCCGTCTTTATTAAAATCAAATCTCCTATTGTAATTAAATTGTTGACAGTTTGAATTAGAACAGCAATTCCAATTTTCATTATTATTATAAATATCATTATTGCTACTATAATCTATATAGCTTGTTCCAATGTATGAATGTCCGGGATTACTAAATCCACAAAAGCTAGCTTTATATATTTTATTTTCACGGATTGATGTATACCAAAAATTATGATCAGGTCCTGTGGTAATTCTAGAAGAAGAATCTATTGGTTTTTCAGTAGAAGCAGATGGATAAACATATGGAAGAATATATCCTCCATTTTGAACCAAGATAGACCAAATCTGACCATTTGGTCCTAATGTACTGATATTAGCCAAGGTACCATTTTCTAAATCAGCTGTGCCTTTACTTGAAATCTGACCACCTGAAAATGAAAGATTTCCATTAGGTCCTATTACAAGTCCACGCGGAGTTTTACAAGGTTGACCTATGACTCCACAAGTCTGTATCGTTCTAGTAATGGTGCCATTAGTATCAATAGCAAATAGTCCTGCAAATGGGTAAGCAGTATTAGAAGTTAGCTCTTCAGCAATAACCCAAAGATTTCTATCTGGTCCTGTTATTATTTCTGAGTATCGATAGTTTGTAGAAAGAAATTCAGTAATAACGCCATTAGTTGTAATTCTACCTATCTTACTCATGTTTATATTATTTGTTTCTGTGAACCACAAATTACCATCTGATCCAGCAGTGATATAGAATGGTACACCACCATCTGTGGTAGGAAGAGGGTATTCAGTAATTGTGCCATTAGGTGTAATTTTGCCTATCTTTCTTCCATCACTTTCAGTAAACCAAAGATTTCCATCTGAGCCTGTGGTAATAATCAGTGGTTTGCTATTAGGTGTTGGAATGGGATATTCAGTAATTGTGCCATTAGGTGTAATCCTACCTATTTTATTTCCAGTAGATTCAGTGAACCAAAGATTCCCATCTGGTCCTGTAGTAATGTCTGATATGACACTGTTAGGTGTTGGAATAGAATATCCAATAATTGATCTAAGTACATCAGGTGTACAACTACTAGGTAAACCGCTTGAAGAGCTACTGGAAGAAGAGCTCGACATTTGAGTTGCACAGGGATTGAACTCAAGAATTTGAGGAGTATATAAACCACCTACTTGTCCCCCAAAAAGATAAGCTTTATTTGTTGAAGTATTCCAAACTGATGAAATACCAAGTATTTTTTGTGGAAGGGTTTCTGATCTAAGAGAAAAAGCAGAAGTAGATGGATCATACTCAAATATTCGATCATACTCAAAACCCTGCTCATAACCGCCAAAGACATAAGCTCTGTTTATTGCACGATTCCAAACTGCTCCTATTGTTCTTGGATGAGCTTCAAATCTAGTAGTAATCGTAAACATACTTAGATCATATTCAGCGATTACTTGCTCGCCTCCTCCAGCAACCTCTCCAAAAATATGTGCTTTGTTTGTAGCAGGATTAAAAACTGCTGAGGTGTACCGATATGGACTAGCAAGAGTCTCAGGTCTTATGGTGACTCTATTACTAATAGTAGGATTAGTTGGATCATATTCAATGATTTCATATAATGGGGTAGAAGTATTATTAAGACCACCAAGTATATAAATTTTACCAGTATTAGAATTTAGAATTGCTAAGGTATCACCTCTTCCAGAAGGTAGAGTTTCACTTCTAGTGCTAATCATAAAAGTACTAAGATCATATTCAATAATTTGGTTTGAATAACTTGACTGGATCAGTCCTCCAAAAATATATGCTTTATTTGTAGTAGGATTATAAATAGTTGAAAAACGTGTTCTTGAAGAAGGAAGAGCCTCAGGTCTTATAGTGACTCTGTTTGTAACAATGGGGTTAGCTGGATCATATTCAAGTATTTGACTTGTAGTATCTGTATACAAGCCCTCACCACCAAAGATATATGCTTTATTAGTATTTGAATTCCAGATAGCTGAGGTAAATCTTCTTCCTGAAGGAAGAGCTTCAGTTCTATAGGTTACAGAGGGAGAGCATAAGGCTCCACTTGAAGAAGATGAACCTGGAGAAGCTACTATACAAACACCATCCATACAACTAGAACATTTATATATTTGAAGTTCCTGATAACCAGGAGTATTTTGAGAACAGAAATATTCTTGACTGTAACAATTATCCCCACTACAATCAACATGATGTGAATCAGGGGAGACAGTATAACAAAAGTCACTAATGTTAATTACTTGTCCGTTTGCTAGAGTAGCGTTTAATGTTCCTTTGACACTAATATTGTTTCCACCATCTGTATCTGTACAGGAGAAAACACTTCCAGATGATGAGCTGCTTGTGTTTGGGAAAATGTTTGGTATTTCCTGCAGAGTACAATTACATGCATTATGTTCTAAAATATCATTTGCCCCAAAAATATATCCCTTATTTTCTGCCCATAAAGGTGAGTAGCTTAGTGCTGATGCAGGGATTTGTTCACTTCTTGTATATAGCTTGTCCAAGACAGGATCATATTCTAAAATCTGACTACCAGTACTTGAAGCTGTATAAATAATTATTCTATTACAAATAGGATTCCAGACTATACCCTTATCTACCAATGCAACCATGGTTGATTTTAATGAGATTGAATTGTCAAGTGGATTAAACTCAATAATGTTGTTTTGAGAAGTCACACCACCGATAACATAAATTCTATTTGTCAGTGGACACCAAACAGCACTTAAAGCATTTCTTGGTGTGGCTAGAGAATTAACTTGTGTAGTAGTCATGGAGGAAGGATCATATTTATAGATAGCATTAGTTATACTTGTAGAAGGATTTTGAGTAACGCCACCAAAAGTATAAATAGATCTTGTTAGTGGACTATATGCTACAGCAAATTCCGTTAGTGGAATAGGAAGATTAGAGTCTACTGCTATCATATCGGTGCTTGGATCATATGCAAGGATTTGATTTGAATAAGGACCGTTTGAACTGTAAGAAGTGCCACCACTTGTTCCATCACGTCCTCCTAAAATGTAAATTTTAGACATATTTTGATCTTGATATAAAACTGCTTTAGCAGCAGATCTCCCTATAGGAAGAATCGCTAATTTGGCTTGAATAGAATTTGTACTGGGATTGTACTCTAATATTTGTTTTGATGTTTCATAAGTAACACCACCAAAGATATAAGCTCTACGACTGATTGAATCATAGGCTGTAGTATTTGAATATGACATAAAAGTATATTTAGGAGTTATAGAATTTCCTGAGCATATGAATGTGCCTGAAGATGAACTTGACGAAGATATTATTCCGCCACTAGAAGATGAGCTTGAAGAGGGTTGAGGACAATAAAGAGTTCCACAATTGACTAAACAATTATTTTGATATACTGGATTTATATAACTACAACCTTGAGGAGCTGGACATGATATTGGATTACAAATACTTCCAGAAGAGGATGAAGAGCTTGATGATGCCATACTACCTGATGATGAGGAACTAGAAGAAGGTTGAGGACAACTAAGAGTTCCACAATTGACCAAACAATTATTTTGATATACTGGATTTATATAACTGCAACCAGTTGGTGGAGCAGGACATGATAGTGGGTTACAAGTACTTCCAGAAGAGGATGAAGAGCTTGATGAAGCCATACTACCTGATGATGATGAGCTGCTTGAAGAAGAAATCATACTGCCTGAGGAAGAGCTTGAACCTGATATTATTCCTCCACTAGATGATGAGGACCTTGAAAGTGATTGAACATTTCTAACACAAACAATTCCCCAACCAGCATATTTAGAAAATGATGATTGAATACCTGTTGAAAGATTTATTGCTTGAGCATTGTTTGTATTACTTCCATCCTCGCTATTTGACCAATAGCTAACACCAGTATTAAAGTTAAAGTGCCCACTTGCTCCATTATTTCCTGCTACGCTTTGTAGTTCCGTTAAAGTAGGAACTCTCCAGTTGTCAGCATTACCTTCTACAAGATTTTCACAATAGGTACGACCTGTATCCCATCCTCCCCAGCTAGGGGCTTTAGTGCTCCATACAAGACAATTTCTTAAATCCTGACAACCGCCAAAAGCAGTTCTAAACTTAGTGTCAGTAGTGCTGCAAGCACCAGGTGGAGTTGATTCATTAGAAGGAGGATTAGAACAAGAAGAAGTAGTTCCGCCACTAGAAGATGAGCTTGAAGAGGGTTG
Source organism: Candidatus Melainabacteria bacterium (assembly GCA_023250155.1). Lineage (GTDB taxonomy): Bacteria > Cyanobacteriota > Vampirovibrionia > 2-02-FULL-35-15 > 2-02-FULL-35-15 > JAHFBD01. The sequence continues at coordinate 19,052 of JAHFBG010000017.1, read as the reverse complement.
AGGACAATAAAGAGTTCCACAATTGACTAAACAATTATTTTGATATGTTGGATTTATATAACTGCAACCAGTTGGTGGAGCAGGACATGATGGTGGTATACAAATACTTCCAGATGAGGATGAAGAGCTTGATGATGCCATACTACCTGATGATGAGGAACTAGAAGAAGGTTGAGGACAACTAAGAGTTCCACAATTGACCAAACAATTATTTTGATATACTGGATTTATATAGCTGCAACCAGTTGGTGGAGTAGGACATGATGGTGGTATACAAATATTTCCAGAAGATGAACTACTAGAAGAGCTGCTAGTAGTAGTGGTTCCACTACACTCTAACTTTATAGCATCAATTCCTTCATAGCTTACATGTTGAGTTTCTATTCTTGCTTTATTTATTTGAACTGAAGTCTTATTAAAAGATATTACTAGCTTTTTATCATTGCAGTTACTACCATCAGCTTGACCATTAAATACTACATATTGATTATTGCTTGTATCAAAAAGGGTTACTTTCTTAACAGCTCTAAGATTCGCTGATTCATATATGGTTATCTTATCTGCTTGTGTGGGATTTTGGAAAGTAACTTCTACATATTCATTGTTTGCAGTACCTGTAGGAACCCATTGTTTTCCTGGACACCAGCAAGGACCAGTTCCAGCGCAGCTACTACAAACACAATCAGAAGGACCAATTATGTTGTTGACTGAGTAGTCTGTACTTGGATATGACGTACTTGCAGTTGCACTGATTGCCCATTGTTCAAGAAGACAGTTTTGATTGCTTCCACTAGAAGAGGAGGAGTTGCTTCCTGATGAAGATAATGAACTAATTGATACTGTTATTTCTGAAGAAGAGCTATTCGTCCCCAAACAAAATCCACTTCTGATTCTTCCAGTTCCATTTAAACAAAGTGGTTCTGAAGAGTTGCTTGTAGATGAACATAATTTTATGTCATTTTCATCATCACATTTAAAAGCTCCATTTATACATGATGCTCTACCATCTGTACAGACAGGGATTTCGCTAGGATTAACATTTCCACATCGAGCTATCGATATTTTTCCTATAGCAGAGTTTATACAGAGGGGGTCAGAGTCATTATTGTTTGAAGTGCAGAATTTTATAGCACCAGTTTCACAAGTAGGAGAAAGACTTGAATTAGCACACTTTGCCATGCCATCTTCACAAATTGCTCTATTTGCCGAAATTATAGAAAATGAAAAATTTTGAAAAGACATGATAGAAGCAGAAAGCTCATGAGATTTAGATTTACGACGTTTGTTAGAGCGAGGTTTTTTAGAACGGGTTTTAAGATCTTTTACGATAGAATCTTCATCATCCACTTGAGCTATAGCTTCACCAGGAACTTTAAAAAGATTTCCATAATTAATGTCAAATACCACAAGTGTTGGCAAGTTAAAAACTAAGACCATTATTAGGCTAAGTAGAGAGCGTATCGTTTTTATATATGCTCGTTTCATCTTTGTTGAGATGTTGCACGCAACATCTTTACCAGGATCATAGAACCGGCCAAACGAGATCAACTGCAAATATGATTTAATCCATTTGAGTTGAAATTATTTAGTTTTTAGCAAATCTAAAAATAAATCTTTTAGAGCATGCTATCCCTAATATGCCCATAAAATATGAAAATAAGCAATTTTCAATTAAAAAGCTTTCATACTAAATCAAACTTAAAAAATCTTTTAAAACGAGTATCTTAAATCGTAATAAAATCTACCGGTTTTTATGTAGCAAACTGTGGAAATTGTTCTAGTAATTCTTTATAAGCTGTCTCGCGTCCTTGTTTTCTATGTTCACATGAAGAAAAAGAATTTAACTTTTCAAACACTCTTCCAATACTCGATTTTATATCAACACTATCCTTGTCAATTTTTTTAAAAGATACATAAATATCTAACAGTCCTTGTAGATAATTAAAGAATGAAATGTCACCTTTACTAAGAGCGTGTTCCCATTTTATAGAAACTTCAGTATATTTTTGTTTGCAATGTTCAATTAAAAATTTATCCTGCATTTTTCTTACCCCACCACTTTTTTATTTTCTTGAAAGCCTCCTGTATTAGTTAACGTATAAGAATTACCAAAGTTGCGTTATCGACATGTTAAATCTTGAAAAAAATCAGTTAATATTTTTTTAATGAAGAAAGGTTATACTAAAAAAAGTTGTTCTGTAATTTAGATATAATTAGTCTTTGTGATTGATAAAACCAAGATTCAGAGAATTCTAGTCCTTCGCTATCGCTTTATTGGAGATACTGTTTTAACTATTCCATTTGTTCAGAATGTTAAAAACCACTTCCCAAATGCCACAATTGATGTTTTAGTTTCACCAAATAGCGGAGAATTGCTTGAGGGAAACCCACACATTAATAGGCCAATTTATCTAGATACGTCAAAGTTTCATAAATATGAAACCCCAGTCCTCAATTCTCAATTCTCAATTCTTCATTCTCCATTCCCTATCTATACTTCCCTTTTCTCTTGTGCTACAGCCTTAAAAAAAGAAAATTATGACATTGCTTTTGTTTTAAAACGTTCTTTCTCCAGTGCATTGTTAGCTTATTTGTCAGGAGCTAAGTATAGAATAGGTTTTAATACTGAGCTTAGAGGATTTTTGCTTACCCATAGAATTAAATATGATTCAAATCTTCATGAGCTTAACAACTTCTTAAACTGCCTAAAACCATTAGATATAAAACCAGAACAATATATCCCAGAAATATTTTGTACAGAAAAAGAAAGAACAAAAGTACAGGAATATTTATCTAATCTGGATAAGTTTAAACCAAAAATTTTAATTCATGCTACAAGTGCACATCCTTATAAGAGGTGGCCAAAAAGATACTTTGCGAAGTTAATAGATCTTTTATACAAAGAAATCAATGCACAGTTTGTTTTTACAGGCGCAGATATAGATAGAGATACTTATGATTCTATTTTAGAGCTATGTGAAAACAAAGAAAAAATTAAATCTCTTAATCTATGTGGTCTATTAACTCTTCGTGAGTGTTATGCATTGTATAAAGAATTGAGTCTTGCCATCTGTGTAGATTCAGGAAATGCTCATTTAGCTGCTTGTACAAACATACCCACTTATGTTTTATATGGACCGACAAGACCAGAACGCTGGCTCCCAATAGGCAAGAATGTTTTTTCTATTAGATTAAATCAATTATTACCTTGCCAGCATTGTGATGTAAAAGTAGAATGTTCACATCTTAGCTGTATGAAGTTATTAACACCGGAGTTTGTTTTTAATAGATTAAAAGAGCCAACGAAAGTATTAAACCACTAATTCATATTTTGCCTTATCAGATTCGAAGAGTCCAAGTAGAGCTTCAAACTGTGAGTCTGTTAGAGATTGTGAGTTAAAGTCATAAGGTGTATGTAGCTTAATCTCTTTTCCACTTGGTAGCTTACATAATATTCCATGGCTATTAGGATCATATTCATTTAAAGTATGAGCTTTGAAAGGTATTCTGAAAGGCTCAACATTAGCAAATTTGCCAGAACCATTCAGAGTTATTGTACAAGGTACTTCTGGTCTTACATCGTCTTGCATATGTACATAAATAGATTTCTTTAACAAATCAACTATGCTTTCTTTTTTAAGAGTAGAAATATCACCTGCTTTTTTCAACTCATTTGCCAATTCTTGAAAGGTATTAGCTATATTGTCAACTAATTTTTTCCTTTGTACAGAGTCTAATGCACTGACATTAGGAAATGGTACAACAAAATCTATTACCTCAAGAGTACCTATAAGTTCTTTTGTTTGTTGATTTGTTATTTTTACTTCTGAGCATGGAATTTCATTGTCAACATGAAAAGCTGCTTGCCTTACATCATCGCAAACCAAGTTAAATTCTTCCCATGTTTTAGGAATAAGGTTTTGTCTATCAGGTGGAAGTATTTCAAGAAGTGCTTTTAGAGAATCTTTCACTATAGAAGTTTCAAAAAGTGGTTCTTCTTTTGTTTTTTTTGCAAACACTGAAGCTAATAGCTTTTCAAAACCTTCTCCACTAGGAATTGAAATTGTTGCAGAATCATTTGATTCTTGTTTAGCAATAAAGATACTTTGAGAAGCAGAGTTTGTTTTTGGCTCTTCTAGTTTTATAACGGGACTTAGGATAAAGCTAAACTCATTCTTGCCTGTTGTAGCTTTTAAATATTCACTTACTGCTTGTGGTGATTCGCTACCAGGTGCGATTTGGCAAGTATAGATATTACCTCCCTTTGATAAACTGATGGGATATGAAATATCACTCATAAAATTAGAAATTATAAGTTTTGTAGGTTGAACTGCTAAATCTAATCTCTGGCTAAAATCACCAACTATACCTGAATTTAAGGTGAAATTATCCAGCCTTTCTGCTTCATTCAGAATAAGCATATCTATATCAGGCAATGGAGTTTTATGTTTTCTATAATTCTTATCATCAGGATATTGTTGTCTTATTGTTTTATTGTCTTGACTGGCTTGGTCATATTGCTCTAAATAACATTTATGAATTAGTTCAACGACTTCATCTGTTATTTCTGATAAAGGCACTACATCTTTTACTTTTAATATTCCAACTTTCAATTCAATTTCCTTATCAGAATCAGGATATATTAATTTAAATTCTTGATTTGGTATTTTACTAATTAGCTTTCTTAAATTTTCAAGCGATTCTGACTGTCTTTGGAATAAAAAATTCTTTATGTATTTTTTTTGAATATCAGGAGGAGTTTGGACCTGAGTAATTAGTTTTAGATTATTTACTGGTGAAGTTTCCATAATTAGTATTCCTAGCTTTACAACGATCTTGTTATAGAAAATTTACTTTAAATATTTTTAATGTTCTTAAAAATGCTTACTTAAATACGTTTTTATATTTTATTTTACTTATTCTTAAAGCTTTGAATATTAATAATAATTTAAGCTAAACTTAATTAAAATGAATAAATATGCAAAAAATGTATTAATTGCTACATGGCTTGGGTGGTTATTTGATGGAATGGATAGTTCTTTATATCCATTGGTTGCAAACCAGGCTTTAGGAGAGCTTATTGGGAAAGCTAATCCAGAGTTTGGACTTATAGCATCCCAAGTAGCGGCTATCTTTCTTCTTGGATGGGCATTTGGTGGACTACTCTTTGGATATTTTGGAGATAGGCTTGGTAGAGTAAAGGCTTTATCCTTATCAATTCTTACCTATGCGCTTTTTACTGGATTATCTGGATTAGCACATACCTGGCAAGAGCTTGCATTATTTCGTTTTTTAAGTGGTCTTGGAATAGGTGGTGAGTGGGCACTAGGAGTAGCACTTTTAGCAGAATCAGTAAAAGACAATAATGAAAGAATCATGTCCACTGGATTTTTAGCTACTGGATTTTCATTTGGCTATTGCTTGGCTATAATTGTTAATTTTTTAATAAGTCCTTTTGGATGGAGGTTTGTTTTTTTATTTGGTATATTTCCTGCTATTCTTATTTTTTTTATTAGGCGACATATTAAAGAACCTGAGATATGGACTCACATAGGAATAAAAATAAAAAATCCTTTTGAAATCTTCAAGAAAGAATATTTATCTAATCTTTCAATTGCATTCTTACTTGGAGTAACCTTTAGTTTAGGATCATGGACATGCGTTTTATTTTGGCTTCCACTTTGGCTAGAGCGATCTCTTGGTGCAAGTCTAAATGAAAAAACAGTAGTGATGCTTATCTCATTATTTAGTCATGTAATAGGCTCTTACATAGCAGGATTATTACTTAAAACAAGAAGTAGAAAATTCATCTTAATTAATGCCTATTTCATGTGCTTTATTACAGCATTTTTTATGTATTCATTTGTTCATAAATATGGCATTTTAGTAATTATACTTTCTGCAGTTCTTGGATTTTTCTTTGGAATTATTCCAGCCACATTTGCAATTTATTTTCCTGAACTATTTCCAGCTAAGATTAGATCTACCGCTAAAGGTTTTTGTTATAGTACTGGCCGAATAGTTACAGCTATTGGAGTTTTATATAGTGGTCATCTAGTACAGAAGTTCAACGGTCAAATTGGTCAAGCTGCAGCTCTTATGTCAATAACATTTTTAATTGGGGCTATAGTTAGCATCTTTGCAAAAGAAACTGATAAAAAGTTAGCTATTTAAAATATTAAGAATCAAGTGTTACTGCCTAGCTACAGTGTATAAGAGCATATACTAAGCTTTTTGTGTAATTTATTTACCAAAAAGCGTCGTGAAAGAAGAGCGAGCTGCCGCCTTTAGCGAGCCTCGCCCATAAATGGGCGGGAGCATTAGTGCGAAACGAGCGGTAGGTAATAACAATCAAGTGTATATTGGTTTTTTATTAAGGAAAAAAATGCTATAAGAGATAAAGCTATCATGCCGCGATAGCTCAGATGGTAGAGCAGAGGACTGAAAATCCTTGTGTCGGCAGTTCAATTCTGCCTCGCGGCATTTTACCTAAATCAATCCAGGGATAAATCTGTATTTAACTTTTTTCATGTACTCTCTATATTCAGGATCTTTCATTAAATGTCTTTCTTCAGTAATGGCACGTAATGTATAAATGATATTCCAGCAGATTAGTGGGAGCACATTATGAAAGCCTTTCATATACTGTAAGTGTTCAAACCACCAGGCAATATTTTTAGATGCATAAGCTGGATGTCTAACAAATCGATAAGGTCCTCTTCCTACAATTCCTTTGTTGCTTAAATTGCTAAACTTTACACTTAGTGCAATTGTGCCCCATACAAAGATTCCATAAAGTGCCACAATAATTATTCTTACAAATATTTTTTGTTCTTCCGTTAATGCAATGAACAAATCTTGCCTATCTTGTAATGGAAAGTATGTGCTGCTTATACCGTTAAATGGTGGATAACACATAAGAGCAACAGCCCACCCAAACATAGTAGGTTCTACTGATTTTGTTTTATTGCCCAGCCATTTTAACTCAAGCCCATATCCTACTAATGCAATGCCTGTATCAGTCACAAACAATGCATTGTAGATTAAATCTAAAAACCAGTTGGCAAGCTGAATACCATCCATAGGAGTAGACATCTTTGACATAAGACTTTGAACAGTGGTCCAGTGGTGAAACATAAACATTGCCATAAGAGGTAGAAAAAATCCCTTTACTAGGCAAGTTAAACAAAAATTGTTAAATCTCTTAACTGTAAATAAGCCAGCTACTTGCTGAAAGTCTCTAGTAGCAACCATTAGTCCAACTCTTTTTAGCAAAACAAAAAATATAATTGTAGGATCTTTAAAATCATCTTTTAACCGATAATTGAACCTGAGAGTAAACCATGTATAAGGTAAAACTAAAATACAAAACGTGACATATGCCCATTGAATTAGAATTCTTGCATTACTAAAGTCTTGGTTTAAGTAATATGGATGAGTGTTATATAAGAAATAAAAAATGCTAACCAAAATCCATAAGCTAGCAGCTCTCCAAAAAACAGACTGACCAAAGCTTTTAATCGGCTTAGTTATATCTCTAAGTTGACCAGTTCCTTTTTTTATTGTTTTAGATGGCATTCAAATTAACTTTTTAATTGATGAGTTGCTGTATTTTCTGTTAATGGTCTCCATATTATTACAGCAGCACGACCAATAACTCTTTTCTCATCTAAGAATCCCCAGACGTGACTATCTTGACTTCTGTTTCTGTTATCTCCCATAACAAATAAGTGTCCTTTTGGAACAATAATTTTACCTGACTTTCCTTGTCTTCTATATACTTCAATATGACTTAGATCTGTGCAGTCATAGTTAGGTGGCTCTTTAGTAAATGGTTCAATAAGTAATTCGCCATTTACATATACCCCTTCTCCACTTTTTATTTCAATAACTTCGCCAGGTAGTCCAATAACCCTTTTTATATAAGCATCATCCTGTGGTAAAAAAGGTAATCCTGTCCATCTAGCAAAAACACTTAATGGATCGTAATGAAGATCTTTCCCTCTATTACCGTCTGGAGGTGGATAAAAAACTATTATGTCTTTTCTCGTTATTGGTAACTTAAATCTAAGTAGCCTAAGGTTTTTACTGACTTTTTCTACTATTAAGCGATCATTTATTTTAAGAGTTGGAACCATAGATTCGCTAGGTATATATCTTGCTTCAATAAATCCTTGTCTTACAATTATCAAGAGAATTAAGGTAACTACAACAAGTTCAACAATTTCTTTAACAATAAAATTTAAATTTTGCTTAAAAGAGTTTTTCTGCCCAGTCTTGTTAGCTTCGTTTTCCTGATTGATTTCTTCAATTGTATTGTTTTCTTTAATTGTTTTTTCTTCTAATATCATGTTTAGTTTAGTGTTGAGACCTTAATATGCTAACAATAAATAAAACTACTTGGCAAGTTATATACCTCAATTAGTTTAAACAAAATGTATACTATTTAAAGGATTGAGATTTAATTACAATAGAAATTCTAAATAAGGAGGATTAAATGATAAAAAAGTTTGCTATTGTCTTCTTAATTTCTAATTTGATTATATTTTTAGCAGTTGATTCTGCTAATGCTGGTCTTTTTAAGAAAAAGACAGCAAAAATTGAAAAAAAAACATCACAAGAACAAGTAAAGAAGGAAGAAGAGAAAAAAGTTTTAGTAGCTGAAATATTTGCTAGTTGGTGTCCTGGATGTAAGAATATTCAACCCACATTAGATCAGCTAATTAAAGAAACTTCTGGAATAGAATTTATTCAATTGGATGTTTCTACCCCATCAAAAGCAAAAACTTCTGCAAAATTAGCAAAAGATTTAAATATCTTAGAATTTTATAAGGCAAATAAGAGTAAAACTGCTACAGTGGGCGTTATTGTTTCTTCTACCAGTGAGGTAATCAATGTTTTTCAAAACAATAATGATATAGAAGAATATAAATCAGCTATAGAAGAAGCAAAAACCAAAGAAAAATCACTTTATGTAGCACCTGAGTAACAATAAGATAGGAGAACTAGAATATTCTCATGACTAAGTTTACATTTTCCTTCTTAGTAGTTCTCATAGTTTCAGTTGGTTGTATTGTTTATAAGAATTCTGAAAGAACATTTGAAGCCAAGTTTAACAATATAGATGGATTGCCTAATGGTGCAAAAGTTACTGCTTTAGGAGTAGAAATAGGAAAAGTGATAAAAACAAAACCCATCAATGATGGAATACTTGTTACGGTTAAAATCACAAACAAATCCTTTCCTTATCCACCAGCAGGTTCTCAACTAACAATTACCTCTTTTAGACCAAATCAAGGAAGAGTCTTAGAAATTATTCCGCCTAGTAGTGAATTGCCTGAATATAAGGCATGGATAGTAAAAGAACCAATTACAACAGAAAGCTGGCTCAATGCTTCGTTGGAACTTTCAGATAATTTGCAAAATCTCTCCAAAAAAATTATAAAAGATTTTACCCCTGAGAATTTTGAAAAAGCAAGAGATACTTTTAGTAAAACTTCTATGACTCTACAACAAATAGCAAACCATTTAAATGAACAGCAGGGGCATTTAGAGTTAATACAGAAACGCTTTTCATTAAAGGCAGATGAGGCAGCTTTATTACTGCTTAGATTTAGAAAACCTATTGATTCTTTAAGTGAGATTGTAAATGATAAAGAAATGCTTATGTCATTTGGACTGAAAGCAAAAGATTTTGCAAGTAACTTAAATGAAATATCTAATGTTATTAGTAGTGAAGAGTATTACAACGATCTTTCTACATTTAAAAATAAAATACTAACTAATTTAAATAGTATAAATGCGACGTTGATTTCAGATAGCGAAACACTAGATAATTCTACATTTAAAGATAAGATAAAAGCCTTTAACTATCATGTTATAAGTTTAAATGAGTGTTTTGACAAGCTTTCTAAAAAGGATATAAAAAAAATAGCAATAGAGTCTTCAAGAAAGACTAAGTCAGCTACGCTAAACCTTAGTGAGATGGTCTCCCAATATTTAAAAAATCAAGATTAGACAAAGCTGATTCTTTTTTTAAATTCTTTTGTTGATACTTTTATAGATATTTGCTTACTCTTCAATAGATGATTCTTTACGAGATCAAAAAATATTTGTCTGTCATTTCTATTAACGATAGCTTGTAAGTGAGCTTCACTTAAGGTAACAGGGTATCCAAATCCTACTTTGCATTGAAGAGAAACTGCATTATGTAGTAGATTTAGGAGTTCTGTATTTTTAGCTACATAGGATGGTAATTCTACCCTTGCTATCTCAGTCCCTGTATTAAGGTAGAAAAAAAAGACTTTAAGATCATCAGAATAGTGATTTAAAATTTTACTGTTAGATTTAAATAAAATGGTTCTGGTCCCTGGTTCTGCTTTCTTCTCAATAAAATGTTTCTCTATTATCCTTCTATCTAAAACAGGCTTATAATCAACAGTAGGATTACAAGGCAGATTGTTAGAGGCAATGTTATTACAGTACTTTTTGCAATCTATAGTTTCATAAGGACATTTATACAAACGAAGCATATTAATAAAATCGTTTGATCTGGAGTTACTTAAAAAACTAGCAAGTGGTATGTTTAATGACTTTAGCTCAAGAACTGCATCAGTAAATCTTTTAATAAACCTTTCAATGTAGATATTGTTGAATCTTTCAATATGCCAATGAATTAAGGTACCATCTAATAATGCAACAATAGGGATATTGTAGCTTATGTATTTTTTAGCAAGTTTAACTAATGATTCTATTTCTTGTAAGGTCCGTTCATATGCAACAATTTCTTCCTCCTGAATATTTTCATAAAAACCTTTTGAGCTTGTTGTTTGTGGATTTATATCTTCTGTAGAATTGTATATAGCAGGTTCAGAAGTTAGTAACACAGGTATATTAGAGGTGTGATACGGTATAGCTGTAAATCCAATGTTAATTAAAAATGCACTGGTAAACTCATGTGCTGATGGATTGATTTGTGAGCCATCAGTAGCTAAGGTTATATGAGGAAGTGAGAAGTTTTTGTCACAACAAACAAGAGAATCGATTTTGTCATTATCTAGATTACTAAGTTCTGGTATAGCAAAATAAAAATTAGCTTTTTTTGAATCTTGTGCATCAAGTACTTTCGATAAAAGCTTATTTTGATTGCCAAATGCTTCTTCAAGAAGATTATATGTAGCATTAATTCTATTGTTGCTAGTATTAAGAGCATCTTGATTTTCAAGGTTTCCCAGCTGGCTAAGGATTTTTTTAAGATCAAGAGGCATGCGCCTATTATATAATAGTGAGGTGAATATTAAAAGCTAAAGGCTGATTTAAAAATGATTACTAACCTAGAAGATACTGTTGAAAAATTAAGACAAGAAGTTGCAAATGAGGCTTTAAATATACATGACTTAAAGAGCTTAGAGGCATTTAGGATTAAATATCTGGGTGAAAAGAGCTTTTTAGTCAATGAACAAAAAAATATCAAGAATATATCTCCTGAAGATAGACCATTATATGGGAAGCTATTGAATGAACTAAAAATTTATCTTAATAAAATCTATGATGAAAATAAGTCAATTATTGATGCACTTGTTTTAGAAGAAAAACTTTCTAAAGAAGCTTTTGATATTACTTTGCCAGGGATAGTCCAAGAAATTGGACATGAGCATCCTTTGAGTATGGTTACAAAGGAAATAGTGGACATTTTTCATGGAATGGGATTTACTGCTATTGAAGGTCCTGAACTAGAAACTGATTTTTATAATTTTACTGCGTTGAATACACCACCAGAGCATCCAGCTCGTGATGAACAAGACACATTCTATACAAATATATCCCCTCATGTTCTTTTAAGAAGTCATACATCAACAGTTCAAATTAGAGCTATGGAAAAAATGTGTCCTCCTCTTAGGGTTCTTGCACATGGAAGGGTATATAGAAATGAAGAGATTAATGCTAGAAAAATGCCATTTTTCCATCAGTTAGAGATTTTAGCAGTTGAAAAGAACTTAACATTTGGGAATATGAAATGGGTTTTAAATGAGTTTATAAAAAAGTTTTTTGGTAAAGATATTAAAGTCAGATTTAGACCCGATTTTTTCCCTTTTACAGAACCCAGTGCAGAACTTGACTCTCAGTGCCCATTCTGTGAAGGAAGCGGTTGTACTACATGTGGAAATCGTGGATGGCTTGAGCTTCTTGGATGTGGAATGGTAGATCCAAATGTACTCAAAGCAGTAGACATAGACTCTAATGAATGGATAGGATTCGCTGCTGGCTTAGGTCTAGAACGATTTACAATGCTGAAATATAAAATTCCTGACATTCGATATTTCTTTACTGGAGACTTAAGGTTTTTGAAACAATTTTAATTTCACTGTAGTCCTACTATACATGCTTAACAATGATTTAAAATTAAAAAATTTATTGAAGGAACTAAAGCCACAAATTGAACAGTGGTTAAAAAGTAATGTAACAGCAAAGCGTTTCAAGCATATTGAAAGAGTAGCAAAGACTGCCAAAAAATATGCAAAAAGAGTAAAGGTAAGTCCTTCAAAAGCTGAATTGGCAGGATGGTTACACGATTGTGCTAAAGATTTTTCCAATGAAAAGCTTTTAAATTTTGCAAAACGACATAAAATAGAGCTGGATAAAGTTGATTATATAAATCCACACATTCTACATGCTCGTGTTGGTGCATTGATTGCTAAGAATAAATTCAAAATTACTGATAAGGATATATTGGGTGGTATACGATGTCATACTTTAGCAGAGCCAAATATGAGTAAAATCGTAATGGTAGTTTATCTTGCAGATGCTACTGAACCAGGCAGAGAAAGGCGTTTTGCAGATCCTGTAAGAAAAACTTTTAAAACAAAAGGACTAGAAGCAGCTGTCTTACATGCAATTAATGTTAAGTTGCTAGAAGTGATTAAGCGTGGCAAATCAATACACCCATTAACAATAAGAGCTAGAAACTGGTTAGTAGAACAAGTATAGGTCTGCTCTACTTTGTAGTTATCATAAATGAATCTAATAACATATCAGGGTTATAGGTGTTTGACCAATAAAATTTAGATTCATTGGATAATTCTATTACATTATTCAGTGCAGTATAAATATTTCCGCTTACCATTGTGTCTTTTACTCTGCCTATCAATTCACCATTTTCAATTAAAAACCCAATGTCTACATTTAAAGAAATATCTCCTGAGATATTAGAAGTAAGTCCTCCCATTGTTTGATCTATTAGCAAGCCATATTTTATATTTTTTATTATTTCGTTTAAAGATTTTGAACCAGGTGCAACAATCATATTTAGTAAAGTTGGCTCTGGTTGGGATGTAAGTGATGGTTTAAAACCATTGCCTGTGGATTTATGTATGTCGTGGGTTTTTATCGATGATAATAAATCCCAGTAAAAATTTTCTAATACACCATTTCTAATTAATGATAGTGGCTGTGTTTTATAGCCCTCATCATCAAGCTCTCTTGCCATATACCCGAAAGTAGGATCTTGCACGATAGTTATGTTATTGCTTAAAACTTTTTTTCCTGTCTTATCGTGCCAAGGTGAAGATTTTTCATTCACTTGTTTTCCATTTAATGCAAGCTCTATAATGTTTAAAAGTTCTTTTGCTGCCTTGCTTGTAAACAATATTGGATAAGAGCCTGTCTTTATTTTGGCTTGTTTTTTGCAGAGCTTATAATACTCAATCACTTCATGTATATAAGGACTATAGTCTGGACAATTCTTATCCACAATACAAGTGAAAATTTCAATGAAATCATTTTCATTTGTTTCTCTTAAATTGATTGATAAGGAATAAACATTATTTAAATGGGAGTAAAATAATTCATTTGTGTTTTCTATGCTTTCATAATGATTGCTAACATCAAAAGAAACATCAACAAGAGCTTGACTTGCTGTATTTAATATTGTTTCAATGATTTGAGTACATTTGGATTTTATTGATGAAAAGAGATCGTTGGGATTTATCTGATTTAAATTAGAATTAAGATTTGATTCCTGTTGCTTGTTGGTGGGGAAGTCTACTTCGATAGAAGAAGAGTATTTAGATAATTCTATAGCATTCAGAACAGCTTCCTCAAGATCTGAGTCTCCATAATTAGCAACAAAACCAATTTGTTTATTATTAAGTAGTCTAATGGCTTTGCCAGCTCTATGTATTAATTCTGTTTGTTTTAAACTATTTGCTGTGAAAGAAATCTTATATTCAGAGATTTTTTGAGTATACAGCTCAATAGCAATCAGATTATACTTCTTTTGAAGTTGCTTTAAATTCATGTGCCTTTTAATTTTCAAGTATCAATCGTTAATTGTCAATTGTTATAACTTACCCAGCATTTTGTAGTGAATATTCTTCAATAACCGTAGGTGTTGTTTGTCTATATTCTTTTGGTAGAATCACTTTAAAGATAGAGCCTTTATTGGGTTTGCTATCTACAGCGATTTGACCACCCAATAAAGAAATCAGATTTTTTACTAAGGAAAGACCAATTCCAAGACCACCATAGGTTCTAGTAATTGAATCATCACCTTGCCAAAACTTATCAAAAATATAAGCAATATTAGATTTAGCAATTCCTATCCCATAGTCTTGAATTTTTATTTCAATAGAATCACTATTATGATCTTTAGCAGAAATTAGAACCATACTGTTTTCACTGGAAAATTTAATCGAATTTGAAACAATATTTAATAGTATTTTTTGAACAATATTTCTATCTGATTGTAATTGGATGTTTTTATCCTCTAAAACAAAATTCAAGTTTACATTTTTTTTCATAGCTAACGGACTCATGACTTGTGATATGTAGTTAAAAATACTTTCTATATAAAATATTTCAGGGGAAATAGTTATATGTCCTTTTTCAATTGATTCAAAGTCTAATAGCTGATTGATTAATTGAAAGAGTTGTTCGCCAGCTTCTCTTATTTGATTCACCATTAGTTTTTGAGGATAGCTTAATTCACCTTGTAAGCCTTCTTTCAGTATGTCTGAATATCCTAGTATTGATTGGAGTGGTGTTTTTAACTCATGTGAGGCTTTTGAAATAAAATTGGATTTTATTTTATCCAGGTCTTGTAGTTTTTTATTTTCCTTGCTTAATTGAATAGATTCAGAAACAGTAGCTTTTAGTCTAAGCATTGCTCGAAGTCTTGATTTTAATTCATTTGGCATTACTGGCATTACTATAAATTCATCAGCCCCTTGTTCAAGAGCCATTACATTGGCTTCTGGTGCAAATGAACTCATCATTATAATTGGAATAAATGGTAGTTTTTTATTTGCTCTGATTCTCTGACATACTTCTATTCCATCCATTCCTGGAAGATTGTAATCAAGCAATATAATGTCAGGAATAAATGCATCAATTATTCTTAATGCGCTTATACCATCAGAGGCATGAAGTATTTCATAGTTTTCTTCATCTAACCAATAACTAATAGCTGTTCTATTATTGTTTGAATCATCTACTATAAGAAGTTTTATTTTTTGTTCTTGAGAGGTTATATTTTTCATATTTTTATTTTATTGATTTCAGTAGGCCCAGCTGTCATTGTTCTTTTGCTTCTGTTGGTACCTAGAACATGTACTTAAGATAAAAGCTCAAAACGTAAGTTTAAAATTGTTCCCTATGACTTGAGTATAAAATTTTACTTATCTGTCTGCAAGTACTGTTTAATAAATGTGTTGTAAGAAATGGCAAAACAATTTGATCTTTGAAACTATTTCTAGATTTTTTGCAAATTAAGCCTTCTTTATTAAAGGAAATTTAACTTGGTAAATATTTTTTAAGTATCTTTAAAAGGATGAATTGTAAGGAATTACATAAGAATCAAATACTTTTACTGTAAATCAATTAACAGTCTTTAACTAATTTTAAACAACAATACCTTATGATTATCTTACTAAATATAGATTGGAAATAAAACGTGATTAGATCTATTATTCATCATGATGAGCAAAGGCTTGAAGGTACTTTTAAGCGACTCAAGGCTATTGAGGATATTTCATATTTGTGTTCAAGTTTATTTACTACGGATCTTCCTACCGTAGCAAATAAGGTGCTGAAGCCATTTTGTGAATTAACTGATGCTGATTATGGTTTAGTGTTTTTAGTGAAAGACCCTGATGATCAACTTTATGCAGAAGCTGTTTATGGGTTACCTGATGAATATATAGAGCTTAGAAACACTAAAGAAATACTTACTTTAAATTCAAGAAATGTTCAAGACAATTGGCCATCTATAAGAGCAATGCTAAAAAAACAAATCATAATCATTAAAGATATGGATCAAATGAATATGAGTTTTTCTAAGTTTTTTAAAGATCTTATAAAACCAAACAAGATTACATCAGTGGCTGCAGTGCCTATTGTAATAAAAGATAAATCAGTAGGTGTAATTACAAAGTATTACATTGAGTCACATATTTTTGATGAAGAAGAAATATCTTTCATGAGAACAACAGCAAACATTATTACAAGCACTATTGAAAGAAATCAGCTTTTAGAAATTACAAAAAAATCAGAAAGAGAATTGACACAAGCTAATGAAATACTAAAGCATGTAAACCAAGAGCTAGATGCCTTTGTTTATATTGCTTCTCATGATTTAAGAGAGCCACTAAGAACTATTGAGAGTTTTGCTAGCATCTTACAAGATCAACTAAAATCAAGCTTAAGTGTAACTCAAAACGATTGTTTAGAAAGAATAGTAAATGCTACACAAAGAATGAGAAAATTGATAACAGATTTAACAAATCTTTCAAGAGCTTCTCAAGATACGAAAGAAAATGAAGTCGTTGATTTGAATATTTTGCTTACTGAAGTTCAATTTGAATTAACAGCTTTTATCCAGAAGAAGAAAGCTGAAATTATTATTTCTGATGATTTGCCAAAGGTGGTTGGAAATAAAGAAAAAATTACATCTGTTTTCAAGAACTTAATTGCAAACGGAATAAAGTTTAATAAGTCTATGACCCCTCAAGTCAAAATAAGCATCCATTATGATCCCACAATAGCATCAGACAAAGTGTGCTTATCTATAGAAGATAATGGTATAGGTATAGAAAAAGAATATTTTAAAAAAATATTTGGGCTTTTCCAGAGACTTCATAGCCAAGAAGAATATGAAGGTACAGGAGCTGGTCTTGCAATTGTAAAAAAGATTCTAGAAAAATATGGATGTGCTATATGGATGGAATCAAAAATCAATAAAGGAAGCAAGTTCTTCTTTACCCTTGTTAAGGAAAAATAGAAACAGGATTTATTTGGTTCAATAGTGGTTTAATGCAATATGGATACAACGATAAATAAAAAATATAAGATACTCCTTGTAGAAGATAATCCTGATGATGTTTTTTTAATAAAGTATGCCATAGATGAGCTGAAGACTAGTATTGAATTAATTGTTTTCAATAATGGACAAAGTGTAATTGAACATCTAAACACTGATAATAATATAGATTTTCCTGACTTAATTCTTCTCGATATAAATCTGCCAAAAGTCAATGGCTTGGAGATTTTAAAGACAATTAAAGCAAAACCTATTGTTAGTGCTATACCTACAATAATCCTTACAAGTTCTGATTTACCATCTGATATGGAATGTTCGTATAAATATGCAGCTTCTATGTATTTTCTTAAACCAAACAATATTCAAGGATTTAAAGAAATGATGAAATACATTATAGAGAACTACTTGGATGGGACTAAAATCCCTACTCTAAGTAGTTGATAAAGATAATTATTGCGAAAGATAAATTATTTTTTTGGGTAAAAGAATTTTAAGTGGGACATTTGGACTGCTTTTAATGAAATGATAATGATTATGAGTTAGAACTAAAGAGTGCATATTCATTAACGATCTGGCCCAAATGTGATTTCAGGAATAATATGAAGCGAAAGAGGGGTATTTAATCATGGTAGATTTAGCACAACTAGGAAATATAAATAATAATCTTCAACAAATTCAAAATCGTCCGGGTTTAACACCGCAACAAAGAGCACAACTTTTATTAGATACCGTTGATGGAAATCAAAATGGTGTTGTTAACCAACGAGGAGTTGATAGATTTGTTCGTGACTTAAGAACATCGATGGCAGGAGCTACACCTGAACAAAGACAGACAGCTCAAAATATATTAAATCTCATTACACAAGCACGCGGAGTAATAGCACCGCCAGGACGAACTATGACTTTTAATGTACCAAATTCACCTGCATTACCTGGAACTGCAGCACAGCAGGGAGCTGCTCTTGCAAGTAGAGGTTGGCAAGATAATTTCTTTTCAGGACAAGAACTTGCCGGTGTTTTTCAGCACATGCAACAACTACCAGAAAATCAAAGACAAGAATTTCAACAATCATTTATGCAACAGTTTAGGCAAGAAGTTACAACTAGATTTCCTGGCCAAGGAAATATGCTTATGGGGCAATTTGCAGACTTTATGAGACATACAAACTTTGCAGGAGGTAGTAATCCAGAAATGTCACAAGCTTTTAGAAATTTTTCTAGCGCTCTTGGAGGGGAACTATTACAAGCTGTAAATCCTCAACAAGCAGCACAACTTAGAGCAAATCCAAATATGCCAATACTTGGTATGCAAGCAAGAGTAGAAAATGGACAACTTCTTCTAGATACAAATCAACCACCTATTCCATTGTGGACATTTAATTTTGGAAGAAATAATAGACCTGGGCAAGTAGCGCCACCACGTCCACAACAACCGGGGTTTGGAAATGTTCCAATCCAGCAACTATTGCAAAATTTACAGCAGTTACAAAATATACAACCACAACAATTGCAACAATTGTTCCAACAGTTAGGACAAAACCCTCAACAATTGCAACAATTATTACAACAGCCTCAACAAGAACAACTGCAACAATTACAACAGTTGTTACAACAACTGCTAGGAGCCAATCCAAATCCAGGAGTAAATCCAAATCCAGGAGTGAATCCAAATCCAGGAGTGAATCCAAATCCAGGAGTGAATCCAAATCCAGGAGTGAATCCAAATCCAGGAGTGAAT
>JAHFBG010000016.1 GCA_023250155.1 Candidatus Melainabacteria bacterium | reverse complement strand
ATATTACAAATACTTTTCGGTTCATCACAAGGTGGAAACAATTTTATCGAAAATCTTATTAATAGAAATCGACCAGCTCCAGCTCCAATTCCAGCTCCTCAACAACCACAAGTGTTTCAAGTACCATCACCAGTTAGTTTTCAAAGTTCTAACCCTCTTCTATTCAGAAGAAACTCAACAATAATGTGTCATCAACCACCACAACAAAACGGATTTCGTCTCTCCTTAACTGATGGATTTAATCCAGATTTATTTGTTAGGCGAAATCCATGATAATACTTTTATAAGTAGAAAACAAAAAGTATCATACTATCGATCGGTTTAAATCTTTAAGTATACATCACTTAGTTTCTTTAAATGGTTGATTTTCAATAAACCCTAGCTATCAATAACTCATCTTACCGCTCTTTATATATATTGGGATGGGATTTACTTATGGGTTATTTGACAAATCTATCTAGTGATTTTATAAACTTACCTAGTTCTATAACTAACCTTGATATTGCCTTTGGAAAAAGAGATATAAAAGAAATTGAGAAAGCTGAGAGACAACTCATCACTTCACTAAGGATCCCACCTACTCCTTCAGATTACCCTTCATGTATGAGTATGATAGGAGAATTTCGTTCATATTTATCTCATAATAATCGTACAGTCCGAACCTTAGCAGCACAAGTAATAATAAAATTAGTTTCTTGGGCTTTAGTCTTAGCAGGTGTGTTTTTTGGATCTTCTAAATCTGCACTAAAAAATGTAGCCAAAGAATTATTGGATATATTGAATGAAACAAATAACTTACAAAATGATGGGTCAATTAACTTATCCTTAGGTTCATTAGGTGAATTCAATAGTCTGATTAGGTATATTAAAGAAAATATATTAGATAAAAATAATACAGAAGATAATAATTCAATAAATAAATTATCAATTAAAATAAATAATACTGATGAGTTCGTTGCAAACAGTACAGATTGAGTTATACACTATTGAAAGTCAATATTAAAATAAGAAGAATATTTAAAAAACTTTTAGTTATAAATCTGTTGGATAGGGGATAAAATAAGTAAATCATCAAAAAAGATATATGAAAGAATCTCTTAAATTACTAAAAGTAGAAGCCTCAGGTTTAGATACTTTATTTACTCTTGGTAGACAAAGCAAAACTACTGAAGAAGAAATATTAAATAAAGTTGAAAAAATGAAGGATTTAAATGAACAAGAACTTTATTTACAAAAAATACTAAAGAATGATCCCAGTGGTTTTGAAAATACTAAACGTTATTTAGCTAATCTTGTAAAAACTAAAAATCCAGAGCTGGCATGTAAGCTAATATTTTCTGTAACTAAATCAACATACTTAGATCCTAGAAATTATTTATGCTATGCAGAAATTGCTATAGCAAACAATGCATACTTGATAGCAAAAGACGTTCTAGAAACCGCTTGTTGGTTATCCGCAGAAAATGATAGAGATATTCAAGAGGGAAAAATAGAAAATCTTTTAAGCTTGGTTTTAAGTAAGATTGAGAATAAAGATCAAGACAATTCTCTAAATGAGTTTTGGAGAAACAAATTTTTTGATAAATTTATAATTTTACAAAAACTTTATAATAGTAATAGGTTTGAAGATCTCTATAACTATGCCTTGAAACTTCTTAATAGATTTCCCGAAAGTATTACAAATTACTATGTAGTATATAAAGCTCTGATTCTAATTAAAGATATAAAGGCAATAAGTAATTATATTGATTTTATAAACAGTCATCTAAAAGAAAACTTACAATATCAAAAACTTTATCTTGGGATGGCTTATCATTTGGCATCTAACTTTGATAAATCAAATGGGTACTTAAATGAAGTACTAGCAATTTCACCAAATAATATTCATGCTTTATACCATATAGCACTAAACCATTTACTGGAAAACAAACCAGATGATTTTATTGATATTTGTGCAGAATTTGATCTTTCTTTTCATAGTTACTCTCTTTTAGCCCTTAGCATTATATCCTGTGCTCTTGCAGACAATAAACTATTATATGATCTAGAATTTCCAGATCAAAAAAATATTTCTTCTGAAATTAGACGAATAGTTGAGATGCTCATTCAAGCTGGGCGTAAAAAATTAGCTTACTCTTTAATTGAGCAATTCAAGAAGCTAGATTATTTACAAACACTACCATTCTTACAGCCAAACCTGGTTGAACTCTTTATTGAACTTAAAGAATTAGACTATGCAAAAGAACTTTTAAAAGATTGTAAGGATATTGAATATCATAGATTAAGTGCCTGGATGCATAGACTTGAAGGAAATGAAACTCTTGCTGAAAAAGAATTAGCTAAATATAGAGAACAGTGGGTTCCTGATAAGTATGATGAAGTAAGTGTAACCTTTATAGACTTGGACATACCAGAGCCTTTTTCAAATAATACAAAAGAGATTTTTTCTATTTTAGAAACTGCTTACTTAAAGACTAAAGACTTAATAAAAGATATTAGTACTGAGTATGGTATAAATCAAAATACTTGTATTGAGTTAAAATGCAGTGATTGTTGTAAAAAGACATTTCCACCTGTTACTTATATAGAATATTTATATATGAGAGAGTGGTTGGATAAGCAGCCAGAAAAATATAAAAATGAAATTCTAGAAAAATCAAAAAAAATAGTGCTTGAGTATAAGAAGAAATTTAAGAAAGAGCCTATGTTTGTCTATAATGGTTATCAAAGTTTAAAACAAGAGTATCCATCAGAGTCAGCATTTACCTGTCCATTCTTAAATGATAATAAATGTAGTGCCTATGATGCATGGCCTTTTAGTTGCAGAACCTATGGATTTTCTACGGGTCAAGAAGCTAAATATATAAGTTGTGAATATTTCTTTAGACAAATTAAAGGTGCTTCACGATTAAGCACAACAAGAAAAGCAATAAATATTGGTTCATTTTATAGTTTTGCTAATCAAGCAGATTTAAAGCTTATTGGCAAAACACCTATGGCTCCAATACCTATATGGTTTGCACAAAGTCATGAGGAAGTATTAAAAAATTTAAGCCTTTAATCTAAATTTAATCATTAAAAAGAATTAATGTTCAGTTAGTATAAAGAGACCAAAAAATTACTCTTTATATATTTGTAGAACTGCAAATAAGCCTGGAGAATCGATGACAACAATAGGATCAATGATATCAGTAGCAATTTCACCTTATTTTCTTGCAGACAGCCAGGATGGTCATAACACAATAGAAGGAATTATACAACGAGCTCAAGCACGAGCTATACAAGCTCTTCTTAGAAGTTGGAATGCAGGTGATTTAGGCAACGGTAATCATCAAATATTTGAAGATAGAACATCATGGTATGAATTAAGAGGAGATACAGTAAGATTATTACCTAATGGACGTATACTGCGTTTAGATGGTGATCCTTCTAGAAATCATGTTTATGTATATAGAGAAAGTGATCGTAGTTGGGTAAGTATAGGAACAAGGAATGGAAATACTTTTACTGCAAATCAACAGTTTGCTACATTATGTCCAGGTGTAGAAGCATCATCGTTATCGGGAAACACAGGACATATACAACAGATTCTTACATCGCGTGATAGGACTGGAGTTGCTTCAATACTCTCTTGTAATGGGAGATATAGACGAAATGGTAATTGGCAATATATAGCACGTGATGATAGAGGAGGTGTCAGACCTCTTAACCACCTTGATTATTCTCGTCATATGGATATTTTTAGAGTGCTTTCAAATGGTCAGTTAATAGGATTAAGCAGAGAAACAAATTCAAATAATGTTTGTATATTAAATGGTACAACAGGTCAATGGCAAACTATTGGTACGATGAATGGAGGAACGTTTACTCCAAGTAATTTAAGTGGTTCTTATAGTAGTCAAGCGATGAGAGAAGAAATTCAAAGACATATAGTTGCAATTAGAGCAGCTAGAATTGAACATGGATACATTGAGTCAGCACCAGCACACATAAGCAATCATTCTCATAGAAGATATCCTAATGGAACCTGGGTTTATAGTGGTACTCAATACCCAGAACTTATTGGAAACCCAATGACTGAAGTAAATATACCAGGAATTGGAAATTGCTTTATAATGCGGACTGCAGACAATATAATTATTTTTCAAAATAATCAAGTTCATAGTATCCGAGATCTTTTTGATGATTGTTTTGCACATAACAGGCAACGAAGTCCTGAAATCCTACGAGCTTTGAATAGAATTAGAGAAGCACAACGAAGCATATGCTGGGGACAATCACCACCACAAAGAAGCTTTATTACTGGGACTCCAAACTGTCATAGCTGGAATGGGCTGTCTTCTATTTTTAATCCAAATTTAGATGCTTGTATTTGGAATTATAATGGAAATACACAAACCTATGATTCTATACTTTATCATGACACTGTAACAGGAAATTCCTATATCCTTTCTAGAGATGGTAATAGACTATATAGAATTAATTCTGCTGGAACGTTTGCTGAGGTTGGCTGGAGAAATGGCAATGAAGCTAGAGTTGAGTCTTGTAGCTTGTCTCCTATATGGGAAGCTTTAGCTCGCAATCGTAGTAATGGCATTACTTGCCCAAGTAGTTTTTATCAAGGAGCACCAAGATAAGTTATTTTTTTACTTAACCTTGTTATAATGTATCAGATATATGACTGATAGCAAATATGATCTTCTTAAAATGAAAGGACTTCCTCCGTTTGGTGCTCAGGAGATGGATTTCAAGTCAGACTATTCACTTATACGACTTCGTAGACAAGAAGATATTCTCTTTATGTTTTTTGTTAGAGATACTGGGGAAGAGGTCATAGAAACAGTATTAGATCTTAATAACCCACATATATTACTAGCACCTTATACACAATATATGTTTTTAAGTTATCTATTTTTTCCAAACCCAAAGAACGTCTTATTTATGGGGCTTGGTGGAGGAGCTATGATTAGATTTCTACAGCATTATGATCCAAGTGTGCATATTGATGTTGTTGAGGTTGATCCTATTGTAGTTAGACTTGCTAATGATTATTTTGGTGTTAGAAATGAAGATAAGGTTAATGTTATGCTTCATGATGGTTTTCAATATCTTAAAAATACAGAATCTAAATATGATGTTATTTACCTTGATGCTTTTCTTAAA
Source organism: Candidatus Melainabacteria bacterium (assembly GCA_023250155.1). Classification (GTDB taxonomy): domain Bacteria; phylum Cyanobacteriota; class Vampirovibrionia; order 2-02-FULL-35-15; family 2-02-FULL-35-15; genus JAHFBD01. The sequence goes on along the minus strand of JAHFBG010000016.1, from coordinate 43,446 downwards.
CCCTCTAAAGAAACAGATAGTAATGGTACTCCTCTACAATTTTACACACAAAATTTTTATAAGATGATTAGAGAAAAACTTAAATCTAATGGGTTAGTAGCATTCAATCTAAACCCTGATACAAATACAGAAGAGATCATAGAAGTGATTCATGAATCTTTTCTTCAGAGCTATGTATATAAAACAGGCGATACTATTCATACGGGAAATTTGGTTATTATAGCTTTGTCATCTAAAAATAAAGAACCATTGTCAGCTCTTACTACCAGAGCTATAGATTTAGAAAATCGTTTTGAAATGAACTTTAGAGATATGATGAAATCTGAAATTTGCAAAAAATGAAAAAATCTATAGCGCTTTAACTGATTCTTAATAAGATTTTTACCATAATGATGATTATTTTGTTAACAATTCATTTGCTATCAATATTGTAAGAAACATTACTTTTTATATTACACAAGAAGAGATTTTCTTGTGATAGATAACTTATATTTATTTTAGAAAAATATGTCAACTGAAATAATAGGTAGATTACCAGGTGCTCTAAGATCCTCTCTTAGAGTAAATGGAAGCACGGTAAGAAACCCACAAGATGGTTATGATGAAAGCTTTTCATCTGAGTTAGAACATAGATATAATGGTACAAGATCAAATATCTTTGTCAGAGTATTTTGGGGTGCTGTTAATTTTTGCAGAGATCTTTTTACTGGTGCTCTATTTCGATCCCGAACCCCATCTCCCAACCCATTATGTCCACAAAATACCCCAGGCTCTTCAGGTTCAGGCACAAGTTCTTTAGATACTAGTGTTTTAAGTAATTATATTAGTGAACTACGTGCAAGAAGAAATCATTCTGAAAGAGTAGAGTATTTAGAACAAACAGTTCTTCCAAGTTTAAATCCAAATCTAAGAAATGCTTTACAAGCTTTTAATACAAGCAGTAGACTTAATTTAAGATGTATGGGTATTGATCCAGGTAGTAGTGCAAGTCGTAGACAATCAGGGGGATTAGTGTTTGTGCATGCAGAGCCAGGACAAGCTCCTGTTAGAATTACACTTAGACCTGATGAAATTCAAAATAGATCTCAAGATCAGTTGATTAGTCTGCTTACTCAAAAGGTACAAACTGAAAGAACTAGACTTTCTACACAATATTCTATTTGGAGTAGAGGGCATGATTTAGATTTACAACGTGGTCGTACTTCTGTAATGGCAGTTGCTGTACCAGGTACAGCTGTCGGGATTGAAACTGATTATTCGACTGTGTTATCAGATGTATACCAAAGTAGGTATGGTGCTACAATCCGTGGAGTTTGTATGCAAAACCAAGAACAGTGGAACTCAATACGAGGTGGCTTACCTCAGGCATCAGGCGCAGCAAGAACTGAAATCTTAAGTGCTCTTGGTAGTTCATTAGATGAAGCAATCGCTGGTGGAGATTCGGATTTTGTACTACAAGCCACATGGCATGGGGAACAAAATGGTGATATAAGAACATCAGATGGTGTATTAACTCCAGAGCAAATAGCTGAAACACTGTTAGCAAACAATCGATGTAGAAATATTAATATAACTATAATGTTAGAGTCCTGCTATTCACAAAGACAACTAGAAAGGATTTTACAAAGAATACAAGAATTAAGACCAGAAGGTGTAAGAAATATTCGAATTATTTCAACAGCAGGTAGCTATCAAAGAAGTGATGCTGCTGCTCATCCTTATAACTCATCACTTATAAGTGATACGATGAGAGATTGCTCAGGTACTTTTGCATATTATTTTTCTTATTATTATCAAATGAATACTAGGGGTAGATTAGCTGATGCCATTCGATTTGCAGATCTTATGTCTAGGGCAGATAGTATTGATGGACAAGATTTGCAGGCAGTTGAATATTTTACAGATCCCAGTGGTAGGCTAAGACTGGAACAGTTTTCAAGAAGAGTACCTATTACAGAAGAGCTTACTAATCCAAACCCTCTTGTTACGGTTTAAGCTGTAATGGGTTAATTGGTTTTAAACCCTAATCACGAATGCTTATTATTTGAATAAATAACTTTTCCGTTTTTTTTGATTTCGTTTATAAAAGACTGAATAGGACTATCTTCCTCATCATAGAAGGCTTGAGGAGTAAAAGGAATGATTTGTAAATCAGGGTCAAATTTTATATTAGCTTTTTCTTTTATTAGTTTTATGTTGTCCCATCTAGGTAAGAGTGGGTTAACATCAGAAGAAACTATTGCTAAATCTATATCACTATATTCAGTAGCATTTCCTTTTGCATAAGATCCAAATAAAATGATTGAATCTACATTGATCGCATTAATAAGACTTTCTATGTAAGACTTTAATTTCTTTTCAATGTTCATTGGATATTTCTTTCTAATAATTTATAAACTTCTTTAACGCTTTTAATAATATGTGTTATTTTCTCTTTAGATAGTGAAGCATTAATAGCATCAAAATCCTCTGGATATCTAACTGAAAAGTACATATCATCAAGATCTTCTAATATTTTCTTAATATCTTCTTGTATATTTTCAATTAATGTCATACTTACTAACTTCAACAAGCTATGAATCTTAGGAGGTTCAATACTTTTTTGTTCTGTAATTATTCCTTTAATCAATTTTTCTAATGCTGCATGACTATGTTCTATAACATTCAGATAAAGCCCTTCTTTAAATAAAGCTTCTGCTACTTTTAAATCATTCCTTGCGATCTTTAACCAATTATCGGTTTCTTTTTTCATGTTTATGTAATATTGTACTATTCCGACAACAAATAATCAAAATCTTTTTTAGTTCTTTTAAAATTTTTCTTGAATCATTGCCAAGCTTTGCTATTACTGGTACATATAAGCCTAAGCCAAGATTTATACTTCTTATATGCCCTCTTTTGTTAATATTAGCAAGATGAGAACAATTCCAGGTTAAAAGGACATTAACCTTAATCCTTCGTCTTAACGTTTTTTAACGTTAACGTGGTACAATGTAAACATGCGAAACATAAGTATACAATTAGATGATGATTTGTTTAAAAATTTTTCGATTGCTTGTGCTGAATTAGGTCAGCAAAAGAAAGCAATAATTATTAATTTCATTAAGTATTTTTTAGAAGGCGAAGAAGATAAAAAGCTTTTACAATTAGCAGAAAAAAGATATAAAGAATTTGAAAAGAAGAAACTAAAGACTATAAGTCATAAAGATGCTTGGTAATAAAGATAAATATACAATAGAATATTTACCAAGGGTTATTAGTGAGGATATTCCTAAGCTAGATAAAAGAATAAAAGAAATTATACGAAGAAAAATTGAAAAGCTAATTGAAGAACCATACTTAGGTTTTCCATTAAGAGGTAATCTGGCTGGTTTTTATAAATTAAAAGTTAGTAATTATCGAATAGTGTATAAAATACAAAATGATCGTTTAATTATTTTGATAATTGCTATTGGAAAAAGAGACAACAATTTAGTATATGAAATTGCTTTTGGAAGAAAATAATCTACCCCACCAATCTACACTTCTTCCCGAAGATAAGCTCTTTAATACTTTTATTTATATTTTTTTCGGTTAGGCTTTTTGCAAATAGTCTTCTTAAAAGAGTAGGAGAAAGATGTGCTTTGAAATTTTGTTCTTTTGCAGTTTTGTCAATGATTAAATTTATACTTCTTGTAGATAGTGGTATTTTAGATGATTTAACATGGTTTGCAATCAGATAATCATCTAATGATATTTGTGTAATTTCATTTAATAGTAAATAGTATTTTTCAAGAAGTGTTTTTGATTTTGGATCTACAAAAGTTAATTGGTTCTTTGAAAAAACAATTTGATCGTTGGCTAAGTTTATATCTTTTAGTTTTATAGAAAGCAATTGTTTTATTGTCAATCCACTTTTTGTAATGAGTGAAAATATTAGCTTATCTCTAACTTCTAGCAAATCTCCTTCAGGAAGAGAGTCTATTAGATTTAAAACTTCTTCATATGTAGCATGCATATTGAAGTCTATGTCTGGCATAGGGAGAGATATAGATACTAATGGATCAGAAATTATTATTCCTAGATCTATTAAATATTTTATAAAGTTTCTAAGTACAGTTACTTTTCTTCTATAAGATGCATAGTTGTATTTGGCTTGAATAGTAGCAAGATATTCTTCCATTTCTTCTTTGCTTGGAAGATCGTTCTTTTCAATCCGTAAAAAATACTTTAAAAAATGAAGAAGATCTACCTGATAAGCTCTAAATGTATGATAGGGAGCCTTTTTTACATCTTTCAGCCAGGAAATATGATCTTGAATTAATTCATCTAAATGGGTAGTTATCATATTGTTTATAATAAGTTTACTGAGTCAACATCAAGGATAAGGTCTACTTTAGCACTTTTCTTTAGTCTTTGAAAGAGCTTGTTAAATACTTCTTGTTTTATAGATTCATTATTGAACTTACAAAGAATATGACATCGATGTTTCCCATTTAGTTTCATAAAGAAGCAAGGAGCAGGACCTAGGAATTGAGAATTGAGAATTGAGAATTGAGTAGAATCTGATTGCTGACTATTAACTGTTGATAGCTGATTGCTAATTTCTGTTAACTCTTTTAAAACGTGGTTGGCATAATTTGTACAAGTAGTTTCATCTTCTGATTGAAATATTAATCTTACAAGGTTTGTAAATGGTGGGTATATAAACTCTTCTCTTTGTTTGATCTCACTACTGTAAAAGCTTTTATAATCATGATCTTGAATAAACCTAAATAAAGGATTCTCAGGCTGATAAGTTTGAATAAAAACTTTTCCAGGCTTTTGTCCTCTGCCAGCCCTACCTGTCACTTGAGTTAGTAATTGAAATGCTCTTTCATATGATATATAGTCGGGGAAACTCAGCATACTATCTGATAAAACTACACCGACTATAGTTACGTTTGGGAGGTCAAGTCCTTTAGCTATTATTTGTGTTCCAATTAATATATCTGCTTTATGTTCAGCAAACTCTTTCCAGAGATGAATATAGTTGTCTTTTTTACTTAATTGATCACTATCTACCCTAAGTGTTTTTGCCTCTGGAAATAGCTTTTTAACCTCTTCTTCTAATTGTTGGGTTCCTAGTCCAAAACACTTGAAATGTTGGCTTTTACATTCAGGACATTTATTTAATAAGTTATTTTTTGTGCTAGCTTGAAAACCACAGTGATGGCAAACCATGGAATCTATGTTTTTATGATAAACAAGGGGTACAGAGCAGTGATTGCAGTATAAAATAAACCCACAGGCTCTACAGAACATATAGCTTGAATAACCTCTTCTGTTTAAGAGCAAGATTATTTGTTCTTTCTTTGCTAATGCTTGATCAATATTGAGCTTCAACGTTGTTGAGATTATATTTTTAGAATTGTTTTTATATTCATTTGCAAGATCTATGAGTTCTACTTCAGGCATGGGCACATTTTGGAATCTATTTGTTAGGTGTAAAACAGTTTTGTCATTAGAGCATTTATAGTATTCAGTTATATTTGGTGTTGCTGTGCCTAAAACTACTGGACAGTTTTCAATTTCACCTCTTTTTATAGATGTGGTTATGGCATCATAGCGTGGAGCTGGTGAAGCTTGTTTATAAGAATTGTCGTGTGCTTCATCTACGATAATTAGTCCAAGATTTTCAATCGGAGCTAAAATTGCAGATCTTGCACCTAAGATAATTCTTGATTCATATTTGTTTTGTAAGGACTCCCAATAGTTTAAGCGCTGATTCTTACTTAAAGAACTATGCCATAGAATGATTTTAGAAGGATCAAAGGTGTTTACCATTCTTTGGTAGATTTGTGAAATTAGATAAATCTCTGGAACTAAATAAATCACTGATTTATTTTTTTGCAGTGCTTCATTGATTAGTTTAAAATAGACCTCAGTTTTGCCCGAGCCTGTAACTCCATGGAGAAGGAATGTTTTATGTGTATTGGCTGAAAGTAATTCTAAGATTGTATTGTAGGCATGTTCTTGTTCAGGATTGAGGAGAATTGAGACATGAGGCATGATCTCGCTTGATTCCTGCTTCCTGTCTCCTGTCTCCTGTTCTCTGTTTCCTGATTCCTGCTTCCTGTCTCCTGCTTCCTGTCTCCTGCCTCTTGCTTCTTGCTTCTGCCCTTTATCCTCATACTTGATCGTTGACTTAATAATTTCTTTTGCTTTAAGTTGGTTGATTAGTCTATAAAATTTTAATCTGTTTAATTTAGTCTTTTGTATTAAGGTGGTTGAGCTTAAGCTTTTCTTTTTACTCTTTTTTAAAGCATCTATTATGGTTTGTTGTTCATTTGTTATGTTCTCCAATGGCTGAGCATTTTCAATAAATTCGATTTCATTTGTAGATCTGGTTAAAATATCTGCTCCTACTGAAGCACTAAGAACAATTCCTATATTTGTAAAATAATAATCACTTATCCATTTAGCCAGCTTTATAAAGTTTTTATTCCAGATAGGATTTTTATAGATGACTTCATATATAGATTTTAAATTAATACCTTTTCCAATGCTTAGTGTATCTAATGAGTGACAGGTATCTAATACAAACCCTTTTAATTCCTGACTTCCAAATGGTACATGTACTAGTGTGCCAGCTTTTACATTGTCTTTTATTTCTGGTGGAATAGAATAGTAAAAAAACTCAGTATTATTTAATGAGACTGGAATATCAACAGCGACCTTTGCATAAAGCTTCTCTTCACCATTCATATTCCAAATCCACCAGAGTATTCAATGTGTGCACCTGTTAGATAATTGTTTTTAATTGTTTGAATTACAAGCTCTGTAAACTCTTTTATTGAACCTTTTTTTTGTAATGGAACAAGTTTCTTAGAAAAATCAATACTGTTTTCCATATATCCAGGTGAAAGCATGTTTATTAGTATTTTATTTTTAGCTTCAGATTTAGCATAAGCTCTTGTCATAAGTAAAATCCCTGTTTTTGAAATCTGATAGGGGAGTATATTTGGTCTTCCTATCATTAATCCACTAGATGCATAGCCTATGTTAATTATTCTTCCACTTTTGCTTTTTCTAAGCAATGGTAATGCATTTTTAATACAGTAAAAAGTAGCATTTAGGTTTGAATTAATAATATAATGCCATTCTTTTGTAGTTAAATTATTTAAATCTTTGTTTAAATAATTACCAATATTGTTTATAAGAATATCGAGCTTTCCAAAATCTTTTTTTATTTGTTTGAACAGATTAAGAGTTTCAGTCTCACTTGTTAAATCAGCTTTATATGCTTTTATGCTTTTTCCTTGTGTTTTTAAGTCTTTAATTATTTGCTTTGCTTCTTTAGAGCTTTTATTATAGTGTAATATTACAAAACACCCTTCATTAGCTAGTTTATATAAAATATCTTTTCCAATGCCTTTAGCTGAGCCTGTTACTAATGCTGTTTTATTTGTTAGCATACTTTATATATGATAACTTAAACTGAGTGTTCAGCGTTTAGCATCATTGGTATCAACTTAAGCATTATCAATGGAAGACTCACCTGCCAAGCGCTCGCCTCGTCTCCGCCTCAGCGGAGCGGGCAGGAGCTGGACAGCCCGAGGGAACCTCTTAATGACTTTTGCTCTATAGTCTGATAACGCAAGTACAATATAACTTACAAATTCAATTTGCCAAGAACCCCGATGGTTTTGGAAAGCTCCAAGCTGGCTGTGTGAGTCGTAACAATATGCTTAAGTTGATAGGTATGACACTCTATGCTATACGCTAATAAATGCACCCATTTTTCTTATTTTATCTTGTCTATCATTTTTAACTTCACTTGGCGTTAGTTTTTGGAGTTCACTTAAATGCTTTTTAATAGCTGCTATAAGACATTGACTTGTTAATGATGGATTGTAATGAGCACCACCTTCAACCTCTGGAATTATTTCATCTATAACACCTAATCTTAATAAGTCTTGTGCTGTAATTTTTAGTGCTTCTGCTGCTTCTTTTGCTTTATCTCTAGTTCGCCATAGTATAGCTGCACATCCCTCTGGAGATATTACTGAATAAACAGAGTTCTCAAGCATTAAAACTCTATTTGCCACACCAACTGCAAGTGCTCCACCAGAGCCACCTTCACCAGTTACTACTGCAATTACAGGGACAGTCAGACCTGCTAATTCTCTTAGGTTCATTGCTATTGCTTGGCTTTGATTGTGTGCTTCTGCTTCTAATCCTGGGTAAGCACCAGGAGTATCAATAAATGTAATAACTGGCATGTTAAATTTCTCAGCATGGTAAAAAAGCCTTAAAGCTTTTCTATAGCCTTCTGGTGATGGCATACCAAAATTTCTTTTTTGATTTTCTTTTATATTGCGTCCTTTTTGAGTACCAATTGCCATAAGTGTTTGACCATCTATTTCGATTAATCCACCGACCATTGCACTATCATCTTTTCCAGTCCTATCTCCATGTAGCTCTATCCATATAGGACTGATTAGCTGAATATAGTCTAATGCATATGGTCTTTGTACATGTCTTGCAATTTTGACTTTTTCAATAGGGGAAAGATTTTTATATATTTGACTTTTTACTTTTTCGTACTGATTCTTTAAGTCATTGACAATTTTTTTATTACCATTATTTAATGCTTTTTCCTCTAACTCTGCAATTTGTTTTGCTAAAGCAATTAGTGGCTTTTCAAAGTCTAATGGAATTACATCTTGTTCAGTTTTCATTTTTACCTTTATATCCTTGCTAATATTGGCATTTCATGGAATATACCTTTTCCATTATTAGAGCCTATTGGTTTGTGATTTTGTTTATGCAGTCTTACTAAGTCACAAATGGTATTTTTCAAAGAGGTTCTTGGTACTACCATATCTATTTGACCATTTTCAAGCAAATACTCAGCTGTTTGAAAATCTTTTGGGAGTTTTTGTCTAATAGTTTCTTCTATTACTCTTCGACCAGCAAATCCAATCCTTGCTTGTGGTTCAGCCATGATTATGTCGCCAAGCATTGCAAAGCTGGCTGTTACACCACCAAAGGTAGGCTCAGTCAATAAGGAAATATAAAGCAATTTTGCTTCATGGAGTGATTTTAATGCACTGGATGTTTTTGCCATTTGCATTAAGCTTAAAATACCTTCATGCATTCTTGCACCACCAGAGCTTGATATAAGAATTACAGGAAGTCTTTTTAAAATGGCACTTTCAACAAGTCTTGTAATTTTTTCACCTACTACAGAACCCATGCTGCCACCAATGTACTGAAATTCCATTACACCAAGTGCAACAGGAGAATTGTTTATATTTCCATAACCAGTAATGATGGCTTCTTTTACACCGGATGATTTTGCTGCTTCTTTTAAGCGATCTTTATAAGGTTTTAAATCAACAAAATTTAGAGGATCATCAGGTAGTACGTTTTCATCTATTTCAATGAAGCTTCCATAATCGACTAATTGATCGATTCTTTCTTGTGAAGTTAATCTATGGTGATAACCACAATTTTTACAAACACTAAGGTTTTTCTTTAAATCGCTTGTATATAAAAGTTCTTTACAGCTTTGGCATTTTGTCCATAATGAACAAAGCACATCATCACAAATAGGGGGTGGAGTTTTAATATCATGACCATTTACACTACCATTTAGAGCAATTTTACCTTGGAGTTTCTCGGCCTTTTTTAATTGCCTGTTTTTAAAGAAGTCTTTTAGTCCCATATTATTTTTTACTCACTCCTTTTCCAATCGTTATATTGTAGTCCTTTAAATGTCTTGCTTAGTTTATAGGATTCAAACTTTGTTATCATTTGGATAATAACGATTACGTATTGGAATTATACACTTTGAAAATTAACATAAAAAGGAAAAAAAATAAAAAGAATATTAATTCTTGAAGTAGAGATTGATGTCAGTATCAGAGATTAAGAACAAATGTCAACAAATCAAATAGAAATCGCATTTATTGCAGATGATATAAAAAATCTAAATAATTTTGGTGTTTTTCATAATACAACGTTTGGCCTAATGTTAGCTGCTCGTGAGCTTAATGCAAAAATTTTGTTAACAGAGTCAAATAATTTAAAAATTATTAATAATAGAATCGTTGCAAAACTTGATGAAGTTATTTTAAGAAAAGAAGTAGGAAATCATCTTATAGTGAAAAACTCTTCTAATTATTTTCTCGATGATTTAAAAATTATCTTCGCGAGAAAAGATCCTCCTATTAATGAATCGTTTCTTTCATATATCCAGATGCTTTCTCTTATACCTCATCAAAATGGTCAAACCCTTATACTGAATAGCCCAGAGGGTATCTTAACATCGAATGAAAAATTGTATGTTTTTAATACTCCTCAGTATCTCCCTCCTACACTTGTGACTTCAGATAGAGAACATATACTATCTTTTTTACAAGAATATAAAGAAGTAGTTATTAAACCTATATTTAACAAAGGTGGTGATGGTGTTTTTTGTTTGAGACTAGATGATTTAAATCTAAATTCAATTATTGAAATATCACTTGCTACTTATAAAACAATCATTGTTCAAAAATATTTGCCTGAAGTTGTTAGTGGTGATAAAAGAATAATACTTTTAAATGGAGAACCACTTGGGGGAATTACAAGAATACCAAAAGAAGGAGAATTTAGAGCACATATTAGTCGTGGGGCTAGTTTTAAGCCACTGATACTTTCAAATAGAGATGTTGAAATATGCAAAGCCTTAAAACCATTTTTAATTAGAGATGGTTTATTTTTTGTAGCAATTGATCTTATAGGAGATTTTTTAATAGAAGTAAATTTTACTTGTCCTGCTAATCTTCGAGAAGTGGGAGAGGCTTGTGGTAAGGATTTGACAAAAGAAGTGATAAGCTGGGCCGTTGAAACCATATAACGCTTTATCTCTTCCTAACCCTCATCTCGTATTCAGTAGATTTAAACATAGTTTTCATTTGATCACAAATTTGCATAGCTATTTTTCTTGAATTGAAACAATAAAGATCCATTGCTGCAGACTTATATTCAGGCCAAGTATGTATCGTTAGCTGAATGCTGTTAGCGCAGACAATAGCAGTCACACCAAATGGCTGAAATTGATAAAAGGTTTGAATGTTTGGTTCTAATTGAAGCTGTCCAAGGACTTTTTTTACTTTTTGTTCTAATAACCCAGCTTTTGAAAGAACCTTATCATCACACTCATATAAATCTAGTACTATGTGTATCCGATTAATTCTCGTATCTCTTCTTTGCTTTGCACTATGAAGAGGTCTTACTACTCTATAGGAGTTTATATCCTTTACTACTTCATCATTTATTTGATTCATATAAAATCACTCTGAAACTTATATTTTTTGTTCTACTTTTTCATACCTAAGTTTTGCACCATTAAGCTCTTTTGGTATTTCTATTGGATACTGACCACTAAAACATGCCGTACAAAAAATATTTCTATGCAAATCTGTAGCTTTTATCATACCTGCATGACTTATATATTTTAAGCTATCTGCATCTATAAATTTTGCTATTTCATCAAAAGATTCACTCTTCGATGCAATTAACTGTTCTTTTGAATCAATATCAATTCCATAAAAACAAGGCCATTTGACTGGAGGAGAGCTAATTCTCAAGTGTACTTCTTTAGCACCAGAATCTTTAATGAGCTTTACAATCTTTTTAGATGTATTACCTCTTACAATTGAATCATCAATTACTACAATTTTTTTTCCAGCAATTACATCTTTTAAAGGATTTAATTTTAATCTTATACCAAGTTCTCTTAGCATTGGAGATGGTTGAATAAATGTTCTGCCAATATATCTGTTTTTTATTAGTGCCTCACCAAATGGTAATTTAGACTCTTCTGCATACCCAATTGCAGCAGGGGTTCCAGAATCTGGCACTGATATAACATAATCCGCATCACAGGGTGATTCTTTTGCTAATTGGCGTCCTAATTCTTTCCTAAAGTGATAAATACTTAGCCCTTTAAAAGTACTGTCAGGACGAGAAAAATAAATCAATTCAAAAATACAATGACTAGAACTTGTATTAGTAGAAGCAAAGTTGCTTGAGCTTAATTTTTGTTCTTTATTTATAAACAATATTTCACCAGGTGAAATATCCCTAACAAAACTAGCACCTACAATATCCAAAGCACAGCTCTCAGAAGCAATGATAGATTGTCCTTTACTAGTTAATCCTAAACAAAGTGGTCTTACTCCATAAGAATCTCTAACTGCTATCAAATAATCTTTTGTTCCTATTGCTACAGAAAAGGCTCCCTTGCATTGACTGAATGCAGATTCTATTGACTTCTTTAAATCTTTTCCACTTGACAGTTCATGTACTATTAATTTAGCCATTACTTCACTATCTGTAGTGGATTCAAAACTATATCCTTTTTTAATTAAAAAATCTCTAAGCTCTGTAGCATTAACCAAGTTTCCATTATGTGCAAGTGCAATATTTTCATCTTTAAAGCTAACTAAAATAGGTTGAGCATTTACTATATTTGTAGAGCCTGTTGTAGAGTACCTAGTATGTCCTATAGCAATATCACCTTTTAATTTAGAAAGATTTGTTTCATCAAAGACCTGACTTACAAGCCCTATGTTCTTATGAAGAGCTATTTTAGAACCATCAAATGTAGCTATCCCACAACTCTCTTGGCCACGATGTTGTAGAGCATATAGTCCAAAAAACGTAAGTCTAGCCACATCTTCAGCAGGGGCTATGATTCCAAATACCCCACAGGCTTCTTTTGGCTTATCATCAAGGTCTTGGATATTTTGGTCTAATAGTTCTCTAAAATCCATATTTTTAGCTTTTATTTAAGCTGTTTCATTATAGCTTGATTAAAGACTTTTATCTCTTTAAGAAAAAGTGTAATTAATTATAGAAAAATGGGTAAATTCTTAATAACAATGCTTAATCCTTTGAATAAAGCGTTTTTAACCATTTAACAATATTATTAGAATAGACACCTTTTAATAATAAATGGAGTCATAAAAACAAAAGAAGTATAGAAGCAGAGAACTAAAGAAGTAAAGAAACAAAGAAGTAAATAGTATGAGTGAATCGAAATGTAGAGTATTAGTATTAAATGCATCATATGAACCATTAAATGTTTGTAGCTGGAGAAGAGCGATAATATTAGTCTTTAAAGGAAAAGCAGAACAAGTAGAACATAATGGAAAAGTAATTCATAAAGATTTTCACATACCTACAGTAATTCGCTTACGAAGATATATAAAAGCCCCATATAAAGAAATACCATTAACAAGAAGAAACTTAATGTATAGAGATCACTATTCCTGTCAATATTGTGGTTTAAAAACAACTGGTTTAACGATAGATCATATTCTTCCAACAAGTCGTGGAGGTACAAATACTTGGGATAATGTTGTAGCTTGCTGTCAAACATGCAACGTAAAAAAAGGCAACCGTACTCCAAAAGAAGCAAGTATGCAATTAGCAAAACATGCTAAAGCACCTCTTGGGCATTTACATTTTGAAGTTACAAGATTAGCAACATCATTATTTCCCCACTGGCAAAAATATATTATTGGATTGAGTGCTTGATTTTTAGTCGAACGCCGTCCACGACTTCCCGTTTTTATTCATGACTAAGTTAAACTCAATAATTACCAGAAAATTATCACGTTTAGAGTTCGAACCAAGTTAAGAAAAGATTTCCATGGGTTGTTTTTATAGTTCTGGGGTAAAATAATATTAGCTATGCATAAAAAACAATACAAAGTTAGATTTGAAAATGGGAAAATAACTCCTCTTGAACCAATTGATTTAAAAGAAGTTAAAGATGGAATGATTATTTTCTTTGATGAAGAAGTTGGTACGTTTAAAGATATGTTAGCAAAAGAATCACCTGCTTCACTAAGTGAAAACTCACTAAAGAAAATCTGGGATAATCCTGAGGATGAAGCTTACAATGACTTATAGTTTTGGTGAAGTTGTCCTGGTAGATTTTCCATTTAGTAGCAATTTAGGAATTAAGAAAAGACCAGCAGTAATCATTAGTAAAACTGATTTTAATAATAGTAAGGAAGATATTGTTTTACTTGCCATAACCAGTAAGGTTGATGATTTGACAGTTGGTGAAGCACTACTTAAAAACTGGAAAGAATCGGGGTTAGTTAAGCCATCTGCATTTAAGTCTGTAATATTTACTGTTGAGAAACAATTTATAGATAAAGCTATTGGCAAGTTAACTAATGATGATAAAAAGATTTTACTGAATTGTTTGAAACAAATAATTGATATTGGTTAATGTCATTATAATTTTGGTTAACGTTCTTGCAAGAAAAATTAAAAGATTATAAAGATTGTTTTAAAATGTGTTTGGTGAAAGCATTTTCAACCACTTTTGCATAAACCTTAAGCAACTTCTTTATATTTGTTGTATTATACTTAAATTATTTATTTTAAAAGGAGTGCAAAAATATGGAAATATCAGGTTTAACTAAATATCTTGGAATCCCTTCTTTAGCTACTTTAGGATTAGGTGGAGGACTTCTAGCTTATTCAACTAATGCTAGTAATAGATATGAAAATTTTATTGAAGAAACACATAAAACAGTTCCTATCATAAAAGAATTAGATGCCACAGAAAAGACTGTTGGTAACTTAAATGGTGCAAATAGAGCTCTTACATATTATGTTGTAAATCCAACAACTGTTACTCTTATTCATCAACCAAATGGGATGATAACTACGATCATCACTCCAGAAATAGATCATTCTCCTAGTACAGATGAATCAGTAAACAAGCTACAATCTGCAAGAAATAATATAGAACAAAAAGACTTTTCTAATAAAGCTGCAATTTTATCGATAAGTACTCAAATCAAAAAAGTACAAACTGAATTAGAACAAACTGAAAAAGGCAAACCTGAAAATTTTTATACACCTCATAGAGATAAAATCAGTGGTGTTAAAGCCGATGCTGAAGAACATGTAACTAAACTCAGGGAGGAGATTCCTGGTGAGATACTTCAAACAAGAGATTCTCTAAAAAACGAACAAAAGAATTCTGGGAGAGCTGGTGTAATTTTAGGTTTTTTTGGTGTAATTGGTTCAGCGGGTTATGGTCTTTGTCGATTTGCTGATTGGTTGGATGGCAGGTCAGTGTATAAATATTAACAAATGAGCCTGAAATCTCTTCTCCTTGGCACTATAAAAATACTTTTCACAACGTTTCTTGTTGCTTCAATTACATTTTTATTAATTCATTTTATTCCTGGAAATCCTTTTAGTGGAAGCAAAACACTACCAAAAGAAATTCTTTTAAATCTTGAAACTAAATATCATTTAAATGAACCACTACTCACACAATATCTGCTATATCTGAAAGGCTTAATTCATGGGGATCTTGGCCCATCATTGAAATATATAAACAGATCTGTAAATGAAATTTTGTTTTCTGCACTTCCTGTATCCCTAATATTAGGTTCTCTAGCACTTATAATTTCAATTCCTATAGGACTCTTAGGTGGAATACTATCAGCTACATTAACAAGTAAAAGAGGAAGTAAAGCTAAACAATATCTAGGAAATCTTTTAATAGTATTAATCACTTCTGGAATTTCACTGCCAACATTTTTAATAGGTGCTTTACTAGTAAATATCTTCGGAGTACATTTGAAGCTACTGCCTGTAGCATTGTGGGAAAGTCCTTACCATATGATTTTGCCTACAATTACACTTTCATTTCTACCAGCTGCTTATATAGCACGAATTACTCGTTCTCAAATGATAGAACAATTAAGCGAAGATTATATTAAAATTCTTCTTGCTAAAGGTATATCCTTTAAAAATATAATTTTTAAACATGCATTTAAAAATTGCTTGATTTCAATTGTTACTATTTTAGGTCCAGTAATTGCTATTTTAATTACTGGTTCATTTGTAGTTGAATATATTTTTGCTATACCAGGTATGGGCAGATATTTTGTAACAGCATTTACAAACAGAGATTATTTTTTAATCAGTGGTACAGCAATAATATTTTCACTTATACTAACCACCTTAAACGTTATTATTGATGCACTCTATAAAAAAATCGATCCAAGAATGTCATCGTAGGTAGCAGTCGCGACTGCTACCTACATATATTTTATACACGACACGGCGTTTTTAATTTTTCTAAAACCTTTTCAGTAACAGCAAGGGTCATCTCAATATCTCTGTCACTGACAAAGCCTAAATGTCCTATACGAAAAATTTTATCTTTTAAAGAATCTTGTCCATTTGCTACAGTAATATCCCAATCTTTTTTATATGCAGAACGAATATCAGATATTGAAACTCCTTCTGGTGGATAAATAGCAGTAATTGCAGCACTAGCATTTATATCTTCTGTCAAAAGCCTTAGACCTAAGTCTTTAAGTCCATTTCTCAAACGGCTCTTTAGCCTGGCATGTCTACTAATAATATTTTCTAATCCTTCTTTTTTCATCATGTCAAATGCTTTTTTTAAACCACATACAAAAGAAACATTCGGTGTAAATGGCGTAGTTTGTTCATCTAAGGATTTTTTTTGTTTTACAAAATCCCAATAAAACTTTGGGCACTTGGATTTCTTATAAAAATCCCATGCTTGTTTACTCACATAAATAAAACTAAGACCTGGAGGAATCATAAATCCTTTTTGTGAACCTGAAACTACAATATCTAGTCCCCAGTTATCTATTTCTAAGTTCATACACCCTAAGCTCGTCACTGCATCCACTATTAACAATGCTCCATGATTTTTCACAACTTTTGCAATCTTTTCTAAATCGTTAGCTGCACCTGAAGATGTCTCACTGTGAGTAACAGTAACAACTTTGATTTCTTTGTTTTTATCTTCTTGGAGTTTTTGTTTTAAGACTTCAAGATCAATTACCTTTCCTGGTTCTACAGTAAGTATCTCAACATTTCCACCAAATGCACTAGCAATTTGACCAAATCTTTTTCCAAATACACCAATCACTAAAGATAGAACCTTGTCACCGGGTGATAAAACATTTGAAATAGCTGCTTCCATAGCACCTGTACCACTAGCCGTATAAATAAAAACATCAGAATCTTTTGTCTTTCCAAGCCATTTTAGATCTTCAATACATGACATAAAAAGGTCAGAGAATTCTTTTGATCTATGACCAATAGGATGTCTTGCTAATTCAACCAATACACTTTCAGGAACTGGTGTAGGACCTGGAATCATTAAAAAAGATTTATCTTGCATAGCCTTCCTTTATCGGAACATTCTTCACTTATAATTTCGCATACAATGTATAATGTAACACATGACTGAAAAAAGTACAAAACAAAGAATATCTAAGGTTGAAAGAAGAACAAAAGAGACAAGCATTACTTGTCATTTAAATATTGATGGTACTGGAGAAGGGATTATTGCTACAGGAATACCTTTTTTTGATCATATGTTAAACCAGTTCAAAAGACATAGTTTTATTGACTTAGATTTAAGTGCAAGTGGAGATTTGGAAATAGACTCACACCATACAGTAGAAGACATCGGAATAGTACTGGGCATGGCTTTTAAAGAAGCACTTGGAGAGAGAGAAGGAATAGTACGATATGCTGACAGAAAAGTACCACTAGATGAAGCTTGTGTAGAGTGTGTATTAGATCTTTGTACAAGACCTTTTATTCATTATGACTTAAGATTTAACAAAGAAAAAATAAACAATTTTGAATTAGAGTTAAACCTTGAGTTTTGGAAAGCTCTTGCATTTAATGCACCATTTACACTTCACCTAAGACAAATCTCAGGAATTAATTCACATCATATTATTGAAGCTTGTTTTAAAGCATTTGCTATAGCTTTTGATGATGCAAAACAATTTGATTCAAGAGTAAAAGGATCTAGGTCTACTAAAGGATTGATGTAATTTACCTCCATACCAACCCGCACAATCAAACTTACCATTTTCCGCGCCAAGCAGACACTTTTTTGAGCTCTGAGTGAATACGAAGAATCAAAAAAGTTTGTCTGCGGTAAGGCAGGAAAATATGAAGTTATCTCAGCGAGTTGGTATTACTCTTTTACTGCAAACGGATTAAAATCTGTCTTATCATCATAAAAGTCTTCATGTTCATGGTTTTTTAAAAAATCTACAACAAAATAAGTGATAGGTGTAGCAAGCACTTCCCATAAGACTTTCAGTACAAAATTTGTTACCATAACAGAATAAATTAAATGCCAAGGAAATGAACTTAATCCACAAAATGCTAAAGGATAAAAAACAATACTATCAACTGCTTGTCCTACAATTGTAGAGCCAATAGTTCTTGTCCATAAATATTTCCCCTTAGTTAGAATTTTCATCTTTGCTAAGACAAAAGAATTAACAAATTCACCTATCCAAAAAGCAAAGATCGAGGCAGCAGCAACTCTATAACTATTACTAAAAATCAATTCATATGCTACTTGATTTGGCCACTGCTTGGCTGGTGGTAAAAAAACCATTAATTCTACAAACAATACAGAAACAATTAAGGCTCCAAATCCAATCCAAATAACCCTTCTAGATTTTGAATAGCCATAAACTTCTGTTAAGATATCTCCAATCAAATAAGAAAGAGGAAACAATATAACCCCTGCAGTAAAAGAAAGATTTCCAACTTGTGAGATTTTACTACTACCTGCAAAGTTCGATAAAAGCAAAGCCACAACAAAAAACACAGTAGCTAAATCTAAATACTTATAATTTTTCATAATCAATATTTGCTATTAGCTGTTGGCTATTTGCTTTTAGCTATTTGCCGAACTCTAACTTTCAGCTTTTTGTTTATCACTGACTGCTGACTGCTGTTGAGACGTTGCAGGCAACGTCTCTTCTTCTAACGGCATATTTAAAATTGATTTTATAAGTCCTAAGAATAATGGGTGTGGGCGTTCTGGGCGAGACTTAAACTCAGGATGATATTGACTTGCTACAAACCATGGTTGATTCTTTAATTCAATAAGTTCTACAAGATTATTGTCAGGAGAAGTCCCTGAGAAAGTCATACCACTTAGAGATAACCTTTCACGATAAAAGTTGTTTAATTCATATCTATGTCTATGGCGTTCATAAATAACCTCATCACCATAAACAGCTTTAGCTTTAGTCCCTGGAAGCAAAACACAAGGATACTTCCCTAAACGCATGGTTCCGCCTTTTTGAGTGATATTTTCTTGATCAGGCATTAAATCTATGACTGGATGAAGTGTATCTGGAGCAAACTCTGTACTGTTAGCTCCTATTAAACCACAGACATTTCTTGCAAACTCAATCACTGCACATTGCATTCCAAGACAAAGCCCAAGATAAGGAATCTTATTTTCTCTGGCATATTTTATAGCATTAATTTTTCCTTCTATACCTCTATCACCAAATCCACCAGGAACAATAATTCCATCTACATCTACAAACAAATCTTTTAAGTCTATATTTGATTCAATATCATCTGACAACACCCATTTTATTTCAACATCTACTCCTGCATGTGCAGCAGCATGGTTCACTGCTTCTACCACGCTAATATATGAATCAGACAATTTAACATACTTTCCTACAATTGCTATTTTTACTATGGTTTTACCACCCACACCAACAGGCTTTCTAAGCTTGTTAACAAGTTCTTGCCAAGTAGTTAAATCTGGTGGCTCACTTACTAAACAAAGCTTGTCAAGGATTCTTTCTGCTAGCCCTTCTTTTTCCAAAGCTATTGGTACTTCATAAATTGATTTTTGATCTTTACACTCAATTACTGATTCAATAGAAACATCTGTATATAGAGACAGTTTTTCTTTAATGGCTTTAGGAACCACTTTTTCTGTTCTACAAACTAAAATATCAGGTTGAATACCTTTTCCTCTTAAGATTTCTACACTATGCTGAGTAGGTTTTGTTTTTATTTCACTGGTTGCTTTTAAATTCGGAAGTAGCGTTACATGAACATATGCTACATTTTCACGACCAATATCATTTCTAAATTGTCTTATAGCTTCTAAAAATATCAATCCTTCAATATCACCAACAGTACCACCTACTTCTACTATTACAACATCTGCTCCTGATGATGTAGCTGCTCTTCTAATTCTTTCTTTAATTTCATTTGTAACATGTGGAACCATTTGTACCGTTCCACCTAAATAATCACCTGCTCTTTCACGATTTATAACTGATTGGTAGATACTACCAGCTGTAATATTGTTTATTTGACTAAGATCAGTATCTATAAACCTTTCATAATGTCCAAGGTCAAGATCTGTTTCAGCTCCATCATCTGTGACAAATACCTCGCCATGCTGATAAGGGGACATTGTACCTGGATCAACATTAAGATAAGGATCCATTTTCTGTATAGTAACTGAAAATTTTCTTGCTCTTAGAAGGCGTCCCAATGATGCTGCCAATATACCTTTGCCAAGGCTGCTTACTACCCCACCAGTTACAAATATATACTTTGTCATTTTTTTATCCTTAATTTTTAATTCTCAATTCTCAATTTCTAAAATCATTCCCCTATCTTTGGCACTCTAAAAAAACCATACTCTTCATGGGGAGCATTCTTTAACATATCTTCTCTTTCAAATTGTCTTTTAACTATATCTTCCCTCATAACATTAACTGTTGGTATGGGTTGAGTCATTGGTTCTATACCATTTGTATTAACCTCATTTAACTGATCAATATAATCTAAGATTTTAGAAAGTTGTTCTGTGTACAATTCTTTTTCTTCTTCTGTTAGATTTAATCTAGCTAATTTTGCTACATGTTCTACTTGTTGTTTTGTAATCATAATAGGATATAGTTTATCAGTAAAATATAAAATTATAAAGATGTCAAAACCACTAAAAAGATCATTCTTTGAACGTTCTACTCTGGAAGTAGCACCTGAACTACTTGGCAAACGGATAATATTAAGAAAAAATAAAAAAAAACAAAGAACTGGAGTTATTGTAGAGGTTGAAGCATATACAAGTAATGATCCTGCATGTCATGCAGCACGAGGTAAAACACCAAGAAATAAAGTAATGTTTGGCCAAGGGGGAGTTACTTATGTTTACTTTATTTATGGGATGTATTATTGTTTAAACTTTGTAACCGAAAAAAAAGATATTCCCGGAGCTGTACTAATTCGAGCTTTAGAAGTTAATGAAGAAGATACACGCATTGCAAGTGGACCAGGAAAACTTTGTAACTACTTAAATATTACAAAAGAACATAATGAAATTGATTGTTGTAATATAGGCAGTCCATTGATTGTTACAAACAATAATTATCGTGATAACAATTTTTCCATAGTACAAACATCTAGGATTGGTATCTCTAAAGCGGCTCATCTTCCTTGGAGATGGTATATAAAAAACAATCCAGGAGTATCAAAGCTCTAGTTATTAGCTTAAATCTTGTACAATGGTTACTTAATGAATGATACGAAGATAAACAATAATTACACTGACTTATTAGAAGCCATGCTTAACGCGTCAGAATCTGAAGAATTACTCAATAGTACTTTTTCATTAATACTCAAAATTTTTAATATTATGACCAGAGTTCAAATATGGGAACCTATTTTTCAAACCAATGAGTACTCTGTTTATTATGAATTTTTAAATAAGGACTTATCCTCAATGATAAAACATCATGTTCCTTATTTGCCAGAATCAACAAAAAAAGACTTTGAAAATACTCCTGTTTGGGAATATGAAAACATTGAATGTATCTCTCTAAACAAATTTAATATCAGTTCACTTATTGCAACTGAAATCAGTATACAAAATAAAAACAATTTCCTTCTGGTATTAACTACAGACAACAAAGACTTGAATTTAACTATTGATGATAAAAAACTCTTTATCAAATTAGCCAAATTGTTTGAAAAAGAGTTCTCTAAAATTGAAGATGCTTTTGCAAACAATGATAAAATTAACCGATTACAAAACCAAAACACTAATCTTAGAGAACAAGAACAACTAAGAAAAAATTTAATTAACAACATTAGTCATGAATTAAAAACTCCACTTGCAAGCATATTAGGATTTAGCAATATGTTGGTTTCAAAAGAATTAAATCAAGTTTCAAGCAAAGAAATAGCAGAACAAATCTTTCAGGCAGCTAAAAGGCTATCTTCTATAATCACTGACTTCTTGCATATAAATAAAACTGATACTGAAGGCTGGTATTTAAATCTTGAAATGTGTGACATCGGTGAAATCATAAAAGAATCAGTGGAAGAATTTTCATCTTTATATAAAGAGTTCAAGATTATATATCACATTTCTAACAATTACCCAATTATCAAAACAGATCCAAAGCTTGTAAGACAAGTATTAGATAACTTGATTTCTAATTCAATAAAATATTCACCTTCTTGTGGAAATATAATCGTCACGCTTGATATTGTTTCAAACAATAAAGAAATAATTGTTTCTATAACAGACCAAGGCATTGGAATTGATAAAGATGAATTTTCAAAACTTTTTAATAGATTCTATAGATCTAACAATCCCCAAGTACAAAAGGTTTCAGGCACTGGTCTAGGATTAGCTATTTGTAAAGAAATTATTACTGCTCTAAGTGGAACGATCGAGGTAAAAAGTGAACCTAATAAAGGCAGTAAATTTAGTTTTACTTTACCCGTGTAGGGAATGGTCGCGACCATTCCCTACTATCCAACCAATCCCTATAGAATTTAGGATATGTCTTGTACTTTAAAGAATCTTTTACTTTGGCCAAAACAAATCCTTTCAACCGCAATTGACAACTATCACATAAACCACATGCTAGTTTTTCACCTGAGTAGCAACTCCATGTTTGAGACCAGTCAACTTTAAGCCTTTCTCCCAGTTTTATGATTTCATCTTTAGTCATGTTTATTAATGGAGTCTTAATCTTTATAGTCTTTCCATTGGCGCTTTTTATAGTAGCTGCTTTTATTAGTTCTTGAAACTTCTTTATAAACAGGGGTCTACAATCTACGTATCCAGAGTAATCAATAGAGTTAACTCCTATGTATATTTCATCAGCATCAATGGCTTCTGCATAAGAAAGTGCAAAAGACAAAAAGATAGTATTTCTAGCTGGTACATAAGTTATGGGAATTGACTTGTTAGTCATCTTTCCATCTTTGAAATTTAGAAAGCGATTTTTAGGAATTTTAAGATTTTTATCTGTTAATGCTGAGCCTTTCCATAAAGTCAAATCAAATTTAACTACTTTATGTTCTTTTGCCTCAATTTCTTGAGATACCTGAAAGGCTCTTGTCAACTCCTTTTTATGTCTTTGTCCATAATCGAAAGTTAATGTAAAAACGGTATTCTTTAGGTAAGGCTTAGACCTTTTACTTACCAAATAAGCAAGTGTAGTAGAGTCTAGCCCTCCTGACAATAAGACAACCCTTTTAAAAATCTTCTGTTTCATATAGCTAGTGTAAACCTTATGGGTAGTGTTATAAGGGCAAATTTCAGGGTATGTAGATAATAATAGGAGGTAGTTTTAATAAGTAATTTATGAGGCCATTTTATAAGCATAAAATCTTAGAAATTTATAAAACAAGACTACGATGTCTATGAAAAGAATTATTTCATATTTTTGTATAAGTACACTAATAATAACAAATAGTATTGTATTGCCAATAAAAGCTAATGAAACTGTAGATGCTGGACTTCCTCAAGAAGGAGCTACTCTTAAAGGAAATGCAAGTGTAAATGATGTTTTGTCTAAAACTACAAAGCTTAAAATATCTTTGAATAAAGATATTAATGCTCTTGAAAATCAAGTAGGTGATGAATTTAGTGCAACCATTTTAAATGATGTAAATGTAAATGATATTAATTTGATTCCTGTAGGTAGTACCATTGTTGGGCGTATTGCAGATATCATGCATGCAGGAAAAGCAAGTATGCAAGGAACTATAGAAATATCATTATCAAAAATAGTTTTACCTTCAGGAAAGTATATTCCTTTAAATGGTGCAAAACTTGCTGCTAACAGCAAATATACAAATATGAAGCGAGGCTTAAAAGGTGAAGGAAATGGACTTGCAAAGGGTATTGGAATAGGTGCCTTAAAAGGCGCTTCATTATCATTTATACCAGGAAATAAAGCAGTAAAAACCACTGCAATCGGTGTTGCTGCAACAGGTGCTGTTTTTAGTGGTGGCTGGAGTGTTACATCTACAGCAGTAATTGGTAGTTTAACAGGTTTAGCTTATGGACTTAAAAAACATGGCAGTGAGGTAATGATTGCATCGGGGCAAGAGTTAGAAATTGAATTAGATGGTTCTCAAGACTTGGCTCCAATAGAATTAACTGTAGAAGATATAATGAACCAAGGTATAGAAACAAGCGATAGCACAATTATAAAATAGCAGATACGCTATAATATTCTCAATGCAGTTTATTACTCTTACAACAGATTTTGGGTTAATTGATCCTTATGTAGGTATTATGAAGGGAGTTATTTCTAACATTTATCCTTATGCAAAAGTTGTTGACATTTCTCATAGTATCTCACCACAAAACATCTTACATGCTAACTGGGTACTTGGTCGTTCCTATCATTACTTTCCTAAAGGCACAATTCATGTTTGCATTACTGACCCTGGTGTAGGAAGTACACGTAAAGCAGTACTAATTGAAACTAAAAATTATATTTTTATAGGACCTGATAATGGTTCATTTACTCTTGCTTTAGAAAAAGAAGAAATTATAAGTGCTATAGAACTAACTGAAAAAAAATATTGGTTACCTCATAATACTAGTCGTACTTTTCATGGAAGAGATATTTTTTCACCCATTGCAGCACATGTAGCAAAAGGAGAAAAGCTTACTGAATTTGGTGTCCCTATAAATAAAGATGAACTTACCAAATCAGAAATCAGCAGTGCTATAGTAAATGGCAAAAACTGTATTGGTCAAATACAGTACATTGATCATTTTGGAAATTTAATTACTAACATAAATGAAAATTTACTTCCAGAAAAAATACATGGAAAAATGAAAGGGATAGATTTTAAAGGACTACAATCTAGCTATGCAGAATCTGAACCTGGTAAATTATGTGGAATTATTGGAAGCCATGGATATTTAGAGCTATTTATATACAAAGGTAATGCAGCAAAACTAATCAGTGCAAAGGTCGGAGATAAGATTGAGGTTAAGTTAACCTGAAGAATCATTCTAAAGATTAATTAATAATTAATCTTTTTAGATAAAAGACATATTTAAGACTCCAAGTTTTTAGTGAACTATTGAGTTACAGTATTTAACACTTTATTCAATGATAATAATTTAGAAACCTTAACCAAACTTTATTACGCTTAGACGAATGAAGTGGAATGACAACTTCAGAATGATTTTTAACCAGGCTCTTAAATAGCGATTTACAGAGTTAAGAAAAGATATATAAAACAGATAAAAGCTTAACCTTACATTGGTTAAGAGAACTATATGTAACTTTATGTCTGATTTATCTAAGTGCTTTCTTTTAATACTCTTGTTGTAAAATTATTTTGTTGTAATTATTTTTTTGTTAAAAAGTTAAGGAGATATAAATGTCATCAAATAAACAAAAAGTTTTAAACGCATTAAAAAACAATAATTTCGTAAAGGTTATTTCTGGAATTCAAAACTATGATAAAGCAAAAGCTTTAAAAGTAGCTATGTCAGCGGAACTCGGTGGAGCTACTGCTCTTGATATTTGTGATGATTCAGAAATCATTAAAGCTGTTAGAGCATCGGTACAATTACCTATTTTTGTATCAAGTATTAATCCTGAAAAATTAGTGACCTCTCAAGCTCATGGTGTAGATGTACTAGAGATAGGAAACTATGAAAGCTTTTATAAAGAAAGTCGTTTGTTCACACCAAAAGAAGTCTTAGAAATCGCAAAGAAAGTTAAAGGACTAATGTCAAAGGATGTTTTATTATGTTGCACCATACCATCGACTCTTGAAACTGAAACCCAAATCAAGCTAGGAAAAGATTTACTTAATCTCGGTGTAGATATTCTTCAAACTGAAGGATTTACTCTTGAGACACCAGCTTCTGATAGAGATGATGCCGTATACAATGACATCTTAAAAGCAGCATCTACACTTACAAACACTTTTAGACTTAGAGAAGCTTTAAAAGATGCCTTTATCATTACTGCAAGCGGTATAACAGCTACCACATCAGCACTTGCAGCTATTATGGGAGCAAATGGTATTGGGATAGGAAATTATATAAATAGTTTCTATGATCAAATAGAAATGACTGAAAAAGTAAAAGAAGTAGTTGAAAATGTAAACCGTTTTACCATTCAAACTACAAAAGAAACAAAATCACTTGCACTGCATGTATAAGCTAATGTAAGTTGCTTCAAGTGGCGCGATTAATCGCGCCACTTGTTATTTTTAAAGAGATATTAGATATGACTACACAATTACCACCATCTGAAACAGAATCCCCATCAAGGATTAAAGAACAACGCTTACAAAAACTTGAAAAAATTAAAAATCTAGGAATAGAACCTTATCCATATAAGTTCAATAGAACACATAAAGCACATGAACTTCAAGACAAATACAAAGACTTATCAAATGGACAAGAAACTAATGATCAAGTTATTGTAAGTGGAAGAGTTCATAATGAAAGAAATGACTGGGTCTTTATAGATCTTTATGACGACTCAGGAAAGATTCAATTATATTGCGATAAAGAAAAGCTAGATAAAAAAATTACTGATCTTCTACCACTTCTTGATAAGGGAGACCATATTGGTGCCACTGGAATAGTAAGAAGAACCCCTCGTGGTGAGTTGTCTGTAAAGGTTTCTGAAATCACACTATTGTCCAAATCATTATTACCACTTCCTGAAATTATTGAAGGAAAGAGGAGACACTTAGGCATACATGACATTGAGATAAGATATAGACAAAGATATTTAGATTTAATTGTTAACCCAACCCCAAAAGAAACTCTTAAAAAGCGTGCAAAAATTATCTCTGGAATTAGAAACTATTTAGATAATAAAGGATTTATAGAAATTGATACTCCTGTCTTACAGGTAGAAGCTGGTGGAGCTGAAGCAAGACCATTTGTCACTCATCATAATGCTTTAGGGATTGATCTTTACTTAAGAATAGCTACAGAGCTTCATCTAAAAAGACTTGTAGTAGGTGGCTTTGAAAAAGTGTATGAGCTTGGAAGGGTCTTTAGAAATGAAGGAATATCCACAAAACATAATCCAGAATTTACTTCTCTTGAACTTTACCAAGCATATGTAGACTATAACGACATGATGGATTTGACTGAAGATCTAACAAAATCAATTTGTTTAGATGCTATTGGAACATTACATCCAGAATATCAAGGAAAGAACTTAGACCTAGAAACACCATGGAGAAGGGTTTCTATGATTGATCTAATTAAAGAGTATACAAAGGTTGATTTTTCTAACTGCCTAGAAGACAAGCAGTCTGTATATACTCTAGCTAAGCAAATAGGGGTAAAAGTTGATGAAAGCTTTTCTCTTGGAGAAATAATTACTGAGGTCTTTGAAGAAAGAGTAGAATCAAAACTTATCCAGCCTACCTTTGTTATGGATTATCCCCTTGAAATATCCCCATTAGCAAAAAAGCACAGATCTAAGAAAAGCTTAGTTGAAAGATTTGAATTGTATATAAATGGTTGGGAAATAGCAAACAGTTTTTCAGAACTTACCGATCCACTAGATCAAAGAAACCGTTTAGAAGAACAAGCAAAGAAAAAGGCTGCTGGCGATCATGAAGCACATCCTTTAGACATTGACTTTATAACAGCACTTGAATATGGACTACCACCTACTGGGGGCTTAGGAATTGGCATTGACAGACTGATTATGCTACTTACTAATTCAGCTAGTATAAGAGATGTAATTGCATTTCCTACGATGAAACCTATTTGACGCTAGCAATTCTTCTTCGCTCTTGGTTTATAACCTTAACTGAACGTCCTATAGATTTTGGAAATTCTCTACCACGGGTAAAAACAGCTTCATCAAAATGTATTGGCTGAAGTATTTCTAATGCTATATCTACAGCAGATCGAATATCAAACTCTTTACATGAAAATATATCAAGCGTAAAAAACTCTTTCTCCGGAAACGTATGTAATGCTATGTGGGATTCAGCAATTAGAACGACTCCGCTTACTCCCCAATCTTCTTTGACATTACCACCATCATATCTAAATACATAAGGTGGCATAATTTTATGCATTTGTAACTTGTCTGGATAACCGTCTAACAACTCACTAATCATACCAATATCACCCAATTTTTCCTTTGGGGAACCGTAAGCCTCTAATAATAAGTGTGGTCCAAACATTTCTTTTTCCTCCAGCCTTTCTTTAATTGTACAAAACAGATTCCTAAAATTTTTTCCTGATCCGTTGTGTACTTCTACCCATACTATATTTGCCCAGTTTAATTTCCAAATTTATTTTTTGGCCGGAATTGGGCAGTCACCGTTTAGGTGTCAGTATTTATGCTTAATTCAAACTCCTTTCTTGTTTTATTATTCTTATAATCTTCTTTGATTTTTTACAACTTCACCAGTTATTCTTACTCACAATTATTGTTTTTTCATTCAACAAAAATTGTAAAATATTTTTTTTACAAGCATTTGATTATAACAGCTGATTATCCTTGAATCCATATGACTTACATCCATTTTTATAAACTTGTACCTATAAATATTTTCCAAGTAGCACAGAAAACAGAAACTCGTAAACTTAAGCATTCATGGATAAAAAGATTGTTTTATTGAATTTTAGAGCTTTGATGTATTTTTTTATCTGAACTTGTGTCATAATTTGCAGTGGAGTTTGTCAAATGAAACTTTCAATAAATTGGCTTGAAAATTTCCTCTTTTTAGACGGGATCACCCCTGAAGAAGTTGCCTCAAAACTGACCATGAGTTCTTTTGAGGTAGAAGAGATTAGTAAAGTTGGTCCAAAATTACAAGGTCCAATAATCGTTGGAAAAATATTGGATATTCAAAAACACCCTAATGCTGACAAGCTTTCTGTAACAAAGGTTACAACTGACGGGATTAATGAGTTACAGATAGTGTGTGGAGCTAAAAATATCAAAGTAGGTCAGCTTATACCAGTTTCACTTCCTGGTGCAATAGTTATAAACAGGCACGACAATTCAGAATTACTTATTAAAATCAGTAAAATTCGAGATATTGAATCCTTTGGAATGCTTTGCTCTGGCAGTGAGTTAGGAATTAAATCACAAGTTGAAGATGGCATTTATATACTTAATGAAAATGCAACGTTAGGTATTAGTGTTATAGATTATCTTGCACTTAAACAAGATACAGTTCTTGAGGTGGGTTCTCGATCAAATAGAGGGGATGCACTTTCTGTTTATGGACTATGTAAGGAGATTAGTGCTCTAACTGGAAAGAAAACTAAAGAAATTATCTTTAAGACTCCAAAAACAGCCTCTATAAAAAGAAACATTGTAAGTCAAATTGAAAATACAAATGACACTTATGTTTTTTATACTGTAACGATTGAAAACATAAAGGTATCACAAAGCCCACAGTGGCTACAAAAGCTATTAGAAGCAGCAGGGATTAGGAGCATAAACAATCTTGTTGATATAACCAACTATATTAATTTCTCCTTTGGTCAGCCTTTGCATGCATATGATCTAGATAAACTAAATGGAGAAATGTTAACTGCTCGATTTGCTAAGAGGAATGAAAAAATCCTTACCTTGGATGGCAAAGACAAAGAATTAAACAATGAAATCCTTGTAATAGCAGATAAAAATGGTCCCGTTGCAATAAGTGGCATTATGGGTGGAAAAGATTCAGAAGTAACAGAAGACACTAGAGATATTGTTATTGAAGCTGCCGTTTTCAACCCAATGAAAGTAAGACGTGGCAGTAGAGCTGTTGGTATAACCACAGAAGCTTCAAAAAGATTTGAAAGAGGTGTAGACAAGAGTTTTACTTATAAAGTCTTACTAAAAACAATAGAGTTAATAGAACAATTAGCCGGAACTTCGAATACTCAAATTGGACCGATAAATCAAGCAGGAAATCCAGAACCAAAAGAAATAATCATTAGACTTACAAAGCAAGAAGTCTCTAGAGTATTAGGTATAAATCTAGACATAAAAGTAATTAGCCAGTTATTAGAGAATATTGAGTTTAAAGTTAGACTTTTAAATGAGAATGAAATCGAAGTTCAAGTACCACACTGTAGGAGTACAGATGTAACAAGACCAATAGACCTTATTGAAGAAGTTGCAAGATTCTATGGCTATGATCTTATTCCTGAATTACCACCTCCTAATACTATTGCAGCAAACAAATCTAGAACTGCTTTAGAAATAGTAAAGAATCATTTTTTGGCTTGTGGGTTCTCTGAAGTTTATTTAAGTAGTCTTATTGGAGAAGAAATACTTAAAAATAAAGAGTTTGCATTTAATGATACTTCTAAAATAGCCATGCTCAATCCTTTATCAATAGAACATTCTGTCTTAAGACAAGCTATACTTCCTGGACTCCTAGAAGCCTTAAAGTTAAATCAAAGTTATAAAGTCAATTCAATTAGATTATTTGAGATTGGCAGAGCATATTATTTTGATAATTCTAAAATGCCAACTGAAAAAGAAACTAATATTACCGAAGATTTAAAATTAGGAGCCTTACTTGCAGGCTATGAAGAAAATTGGTTTACAAATCAAGCATTGCTACAAAAATCTATAAATCTACTATTTTTTAGCTTAAAGGGTATTATAGAAAGTTTTTTCATGAAAAATGATTTACACTTCAAATTTACACCTACAAAAGTACCCTTTTTACATCCAAATCTTTCATTGAAATTAGAGTTTAACAATAAAGAAATAGGGATTTTAGGTTGTTTACATCCTAAAATTGAAAAAAGACTTGAGTTAATAGGACCAGTCTTATTATTTGAAGTCAGTCTAAATGAAATACTTAAACAGCTTACAAAAAATAAAATTTTTAAGAAAATCTCTTCACAACCAGTTGTAACTAGAGATATTACAGTTGATATTTCAAAAAACTATTCAGCAAATCTAATTCAAGATGAAATAAATAAAGTAACACCTAATTTTCTAATCAATGTAAACTTAGTAAGTGTTTTTGAATTAGATAAGGAAACAAAAAGTTTAACATTCAGGCTTAAAATGCAGGATTTTGAACAAACACTTACAAGTAATCATATAGAAGATGAAATAAATAAGATAAAAAAACATTTAACTGCTTGCTTTCAATCAAAATTCAGGGTTTAATAGAGTGTTATAACTACTCACAATGTCTTATGTATCGATTAACACCCCCTAATCTAATAATTTTTATACCTATACTTGTTTTAGGTATAGTACTTACACTGATTTCTCCTAAGTATATTGGGTCAATTCGAGTAATATCATTAATTGCATTACTAATCGGAGAACTAGGACTAAGTTTTATTCCAGTTCTAGCCTTTTATCCAAAAGCTAATTTAATTCAAGGTTTATTACTAGGAATCGTTTATTTTTTTACAACATTCATTATTTGTTTTGCTGCATGGGGAATTAGTGATCTTGGTAATGCTACTGCCTATGCATTTACTTTTAAAAACGGTGAGTTTTACATAAATACTC
The DNA here is from genome assembly GCA_023250155.1 of Candidatus Melainabacteria bacterium. Taxonomy (GTDB): domain Bacteria; phylum Cyanobacteriota; class Vampirovibrionia; order 2-02-FULL-35-15; family 2-02-FULL-35-15; genus JAHFBD01. The sequence goes on along the minus strand of JAHFBG010000016.1, from coordinate 11,803 downwards.
ATGCTCTTTTTATTGCAAATATCTTCTCTCTAATTGAGTTGTTGTTAAATTTTAGATTGGTATATGATGAAGAGCTAACAAAATTATCACATCAAAAACATACTATTAAACATAAGGAAAAAAGAACAGGATTTTCTAGTTTTGAAAAAACAACTCTAAAAAGACCTCAATTTGATACTTCCACTACTGCTTCCACAACATCTTTAGACAAAGATAAATTAAAATCGACATCTCAATCACAACCTGACATGGAGGAAGAATTTTTAAAACCCTTTGAATTTGAACCTGAAATAAGTCCAAGTATTGAAAATCTTCCTGCAGAAAGTAGAGGAAATCTTTTTTCAAATGAACCCAACAATGAAAGAGAGACAAAACAGTCTGATTTTTTTGATGATGATGATGAATCACACAAGAAACAAAAGCCTACTCAAAGACTGACAGAAAATCCAATAGAAAAGCCCTTGGAAAGACCAAAACCTATTCAAATAAATCCATTCCCACCATCAGATATAAAAAAAGACTTGGCCGCAATATTTGAGCAATATTCTTCATTAGATGCAGTAAAAAAGCTTACTGGTAGTAAAGTTAATAAACCAATAAATAAAATCATAGAAAATGATAAGTCAAAAAGAAAGCCTTACATACTTTCAGAAAAACAACAAATGGCTGTTCACATAGAAGGACAAGAGATTGTTGATGCTTCATTTAGACAAATCTCAGAAGCAGAAAAATTAGAAGAAATAAAAGATGAACTAAAAAAGGAGCTTCAAGAAACTGTAACTCAGGAAACTCAAAAGATGGAAGAGACTTTTCAAAAGACTTCAAATACTAAAGATGAAATCATTGAAAGTATTAGAACTGTAAAAGAAGAATTGAAAAAAGAATTTCAAGAAAAAATTGAAGAGAAAGCTGGTCAAGATGCTCAAAAAATTGAAGAAACCCTTCAAAAGACTTCAAATACTAAAGACGAAATCATTGAAAGCATTAAAAACATTAAAGAAGAGTTGAAAAAAGAATTTCAAGAAAAACTAGAAGAAAAAGCAATTACTGAAACTCAAAAAATAGAAGAAGACTTACAAAAGACTTCAAATACTAAAGATGAAATACTTGAAAGCATTAAAAATATTAAAGAAGAACTTATTTCTAGCCTAAAAGAGGAAATGAAAAAAGAATTTTTTGAAGAACAAAGGAAAGAAAATGAAATAAAAAAAGAAGAAGAAAAAACAAATCTAAAAGATATCTATAATGAAAAGATTACAGAAAACATTGAGGAGGATATAAATCTTCCTCAAATGGAAGAACAGTTGAATAAATTAAACAAACTACCAGAAACAATTGGATCTTTATATTTAACTTCAAAAGGTAAACTTCAAACAGAGAAATGGGTTAACCAGTTTTCTAGTATTAGTATTGAAGATAGTAATACATTAGCAAATGCATTTAACATTATGGAGAAAGAGCTAAATAATACAAACCAGGGTAACTTATGTAATCTTTTGTTAGAATCTGATGATGGGACTTTTGTTATCTCAAAGTCACAAAACAAATTACTAACTGTAATCTCAAAAGGGAAAGGTGAAATATTTTGTGGAACTCTTTTAAGAACCTTATCTGAAATTGAAAACAATTAAATAAATATGAAAGAACTATTAGAATTGGTTATACAAAGAAAAGCAAGTGACTTACATATATCTGTAGGTGTACCTCCTATGCTAAGAATAGACGGAAAACTTGTACAAACTGAATATGAGCCTTTAACCCCAAATGATACAAAATCTTTAATCTATAGTATTTTAACTTTAGAACAAAGAAAGATACTTGAACAAAAACTTGAACTGGATTGTAGTTATGGCATTGATGGGGTTGGTAGATTCAGGGTAAATGCCTACAAAGACAGAAGAGGGTTTGCAGCCGCACTACGATCTATTACATCAAAAGTCCCAACATTTGAACAACTAAACCTTTCAAAAGTTTGTCAACAAGTCTGTGCAAAACCTAGAGGTCTTGTTTTAGTAACGGGACCTACTGGTTCTGGTAAAAGTACGACACTGGCTGCTATGGTTGGATGGATAAATGAAAATAGAGCAGATCACATCCTCACCATTGAAGATCCAATTGAGTTTATTCATGCAAGTAAAAGATCTCTCGTAAATCAAAGAGAGCTTGGTGCAGATACACATAGCTTTGACAATGCTTTAAGAGCTGCATTGAGAGAAGATCCTGATGTAATTTTAATTGGTGAAATGCGGGATTTAGAAACTATTAGTCTTGCATTAAAAGCTGCAGAAACTGGACATCTTGTTTTTGGTACTTTACATACAAGTTCAGCAGCACAAACAATAGATCGTATAGTAGATGTTTTTCCACCAGACCAACAACAACAAATAAGAATACAATTAAGTAATGGGCTTGTAGCAGTTTTCAGCCAAACATTAATTCCCAAGCTTAACCCTAGTGGTCAGCTTGAAGGTAGAGTTCTTGCTATGGAAATTTTAGTTAATACACCAGCTATTGCTAACCTTATTCGTGAAGGTAAAACTGCTCAAATTTACTCAAGCATTCAGACTGGCGGAAGACTTGGTATGGTTACATTGGAAAATTGCCTTACTGACTTGGTTAAGAAAAAACTAATAAGACCTGAAGATGCTCTGGCAAAGAGCTCCCGTCCTGAAGATTTAGAAAAACTCATTGCAGCAGAACTAGCCAGCTCTGGAATCACACACCCGTAGTTTTGCTAGGAATAAATTAAAGTGAATCAATTAGCTGTTTTGCTTTTTCAAGTAAAATAGTTTTTTCTTCCTCAGAATACTCAAACAGATATTTTTCTAATGCTATAAGTGGTGTTGTAATTAGGTTTGAATTAAGGTCTAAAATTCTATATGTTCTTTCTTTGGATACAATTTCTGATTGTATCGTTAGTGCAAAAACATCTGTTAGTAAATCTTTTATTTTCTTTTGATCAATAAGATGTAGGCATGACTCATCTATTTTATATCTTATTCTTACAATAGCATTTGGTTCTTTTTTCTTTAAAACCTCTGTCTCTAAATCAATCTGTGGATTTAAACTATTAGTTAAGTCGCATGATATGGTGATAAATTTTCGTGGGTTTGTAGAAATAAATTTGTGACTAATTTTATCTTTTTCTAGCTCTAAATAAATAAAACCTTTATCTTCCTTTTCTTCCCCAAAATCTACTCTTTCAAGAGATCCAGCATATAAAATTAATGGCTCACGCTCTTGTAAAATTTGGTGTCTATGAATATGCCCAAAGCCAACATAATTAAATTTTTGATTTTGAAAAAAGCTTAATGGATAACTTAAAACTTTCCCTATTGATAAATCTTGTTCAGAACTAAACTGTGCTGTTTCAATAGTTCCATGCCCTAACAGAATTGTAGGTAGTAAAGGATCTAACTGTTCTACTTTTGAAGAAATAGCATGCTTAACTTTTTCAATCATTAACTTATCCTGTTCTTTAGAAGACAAATCTCTATATTCTTCTCTCGTCAAAAGTCTACTTTTTGTAATATGGGGTAATGCAATTACTTGGACAGAACCATTTTTAGTCTCTATATTCTTTAGTTCAATTTTATTGAAAACTGTAACTCCATCAACAGCCAAAGTATCATATATATCCAAAGCATCAGAACCATCTACTCTATATAAAATATCGTGATTACCTACAAGAAGTATCATGGGAATTTTGTTTAAAGAAAGTTTTTTGATTCGTTTTGCAAACTCTTTTTGATAAATAGGCTCTGGGGTGGCATGTTTATAAGTATCACCAGTAAAAATAACCAGATCAGCTTTATTTTCAATTGCAAAGTTAACAGGTTTATCTAAAGCACAAATAAAATCTTCAAATCTTTTATTTAAACCAGTTTCAGGATTTATTGGCCCATATCGCTCTCCAGAGCCAAAATGTAAATCACTAAAGTGTATTATTTTTATCATAGAGTATGCTATATTTTACCCTATGTTCTTTTTTAAGAAGAAAGAAAAATTAGGTTGGGAAGAAGTAAGCTTTGGTCAGGTAAAAGGCTGGCAATGTCAGCATTTATTACAGTTTTCAAATTTAAAACACCTCTTTACCAGTAGAGCTGGTGACTTTAATCTTGGAAAACATAATCCAACAATGTTTCCAGAAAAAGGAGTTGACAAAAACAGAGAAATCCTTTGTAAAAATCTTGATTTGCTTTATTCACATTTAGTAGTTTTACCTATTAAACACACTGATAAGATTTTAGTTTTAGAAAAAGATACACCTGAAATTACTGAATCAGATGCCATAATTACTCAAATGACAAATATACCCATTTTAATTACTGCAGCTGATTGTGTCCCTATTTTACTTTATGCTCCTGAAAAGCAAGTATTGGGGGTGGTTCATGCAGGATGGCGAGGTACTGTAGCTTGTATAGCCGAAAAAACAGTTATAGCTATGCAAGAACATTTTTTAGTTCGTCCTTCTCAAATAATTGCTTCAATTGGTCCTGCCATTGGTAAAAGCAAATATGAAGTTGGACAAGATGTTGCTGAACAGCTAATTAATGCTTGTGAGTCAGATTCAATCATCGATACAAGCAGTTCCAAACCAAAAGCAGATTTAAAGCAAGCAAATTATATACAACTAGATAGAGTAGGCGTAATGAAAATTTATATCTCTGAAATGGATACTGGTATAAACTCTACACAACTTTACTCTCACAGAATGCAGGGTAAAAGAGCTGGGAGACAAGGATTAATTGCATGTATAACTTGATGATATAAATGATTGAATATAAAATTGGAAATAGCTTAGATATTGATCAAGTTAAAGAACTATATGAAGCTTCTACCTTAGGAAAACGTAGACCGATACAGAATAAAGAGATTTTCGTAAAGATGATACAAAATGCAAATCTTATTATCACTGCATGGGATAAAGACTTATTAATAGGGATTTCAAGAGCACTTTCTGATTTTAGTTATGTAACTTATTTGTCAGATCTTGCTGTCAGAAAATCATATCAAAAACAAGGTATTGGAAAAGAATTGATAAAAAGAACACAGATTGAATCGGGTCCTAATGCAAAGATAATCTTACTTGCAGCACCAGCAGCAGAAAGCTATTACCCCCAAATTGGTTTTAAACATAACCCACAAGCATGGATATTAGAAACTAGCTCACAGAATCCAGAATAGCTTTTATCTTTGCTACTCTAAAGACCTTATAAATAGCAGGTTGTACATTGATGATTTTTATAATTGCATCTAATTGTTTTGCTTTTTCTAAGAATACTTCTAACCGCTCTAAAAAATATACTGATATGAATATGACTTCCTTAAGATCAACAATTACTTCTTTTTGATCTAGTAGTTGATTTTCTAATTTGTTAAATATCCGATTAATAGTTTCATTAGATATGATTTCACCTTGAAGTAAATCATTCTCATCATTAGTAAGCATTTCTAAAAATTCCTTCAAGCTCTTCGATTAGCGGCATTCTGGGATTTGTTCTTAAGCTTAAATCATTAATTGTCTTTTCAATTAGTTCTGGAATACTTGTCAAATAATCATCTAATTTAATTCCTAATTCACACACCTGTGATGGCAACTCAGATTTTTTTAGCAATTCTTTTATCTTATCTTTTAAACCTTCAATCAATTCAGGAATATTATCTCCTATACAACCAAGCGTTTTTGCAATTTGTGCATATTTTTTACAAGCTATATATTTTTTATAGTTTGTAAATGGCATAAATTTTCTTGGTATACCAGAATTAAAACTTATTGTACTTAAAAGAAATACTGCATTTGCTCTTCCATGAGGGATTTTAAACTTGGCTCCCAAAGCATGTGCTAATGCATGGTTTATACCTACTGATGCATTACTAAAAGCCATCCCAGCCAGTGTTGCTGCATTATGGATTCTTTGTCTTATGTCTAAATTATCTAAGGCATTTACTACTTTAGGTAAATATTCATGTATCGTATCAATTGCCTGTAGACAAAGTGAATCAGTAAAATCAGTAGCATAAATAGAAACAAAGGCTTCTAGCGCATGTGTAAAAGCATCAATAGCTGTATCAACCGTGGGTACAAGGGGTAAATCTTTCACCAATTCAGAATCTACAATTGCAATATCAGGCATTAAATTATAGTCAAACAATGATATCTTTAAACCGTTTTTATTGTCAGCAATAACACAAGCTGGACTTACTTCACTTCCAGTACCTGAGGTAGTAGGAATAGCTATAAGTTTAGTTTTACCAAGACTAGGAAAAGTAGTAACTCTTTTTCTGAAGTCTACAAAATTAATAGCCAAGTCTTCAAATTTGGTTTCTGGACACTCATAAAATAATCTAATTGCTTTAGCCGCATCTATTACAGAACCCCCACCTACTGCAATAAAATGATCAGGTTTAAAATTGCCTATTTGCTTAACACCTTTATCAATAACACTTCTATTAGGCTCTGGTTCAACTTCAGTGAAAACCTTAAAGTTAACCTCAGATGGCAATGCCGATATTATTTTTTCTACAATTCCTAATTTTTCAATATTTGTATCCGTGATTATAAATACATTCTTAGCTTCAATTGATTTCAAGGTAGAAAGTGCACCAGTATTAGAATAAATCTGGTTCGGTGTTTTAAACCACATAGGTTGTATTTGTCTTCTTGGAACCCTTTTAATATTCAACAAGTTATAAACATTAACATTGTCAGTAGTACTGTTTCCTCCACCTGTACCACATCCAAAACTTAATGTTGTAGAAAGATTGTTATAAATACCACCCAATCCACCAAGAGCTGTTGGCTGATTTACAATAATGCGCCCTGCATTAATCAGCGTTTGAAATCTTGAAATAATATCTTCATCACTAGCAAACACACCTGCAGTATGTCCTGTACCACCACTATGATTAACAAGTAAACATTTGTTTAATGCATCATTTACAGAGTCCGCTTTTAAAACTGAAAGCACAGGCATTAGCTTTTCTTTTAAAAGTGGATGCCTATTATGTGTTGAGTTGATTTTACACAATAAAATTTTTGTATCTTTTGGTACTATAATTCCTGCAGCATCAGCAATCGTATAAGCATCTTTACCAACAAACTTATAATTCATTGAATTTGTTTCAGGATCAATAACGATAGGAGTTAGTTTTTTTATCTCGTCTTCATTACATATATAACAATTGATCTTTTTAAACTCACTTAAAGTTTGCTCATAGATTTCACTATCAACTACAAGTGTTTGTTCTGAAGGACATTCAGTACCATTGTCAAATGTCTTTGATATACAAATGTCCATAACTGATGACTCAATATCACATGATTTGTGTATATAAACAGGTGTATTTCCAGAACCCACACCAATAGCAGGTTTTCCAGAGCTATAAGCAACCTTTACCATGGTAGTTCCACCTGTAGCAAAAACTAAATCAACTTCTGGATGATGCATTAAATGATTTGTTTGTTTTCTAAGTTTTGAGTTTCTTTTTAGCCACCCTATACACCCTTCTGGAGCTCCAGCTTCTAAAGCAGCTTTATATAAAACCTCTGCAGTATATGCTACACACTTACTTGACATTAAGTGTGGACTAAAAACAATGGCATTTCTCGTCTTAAGAGAAATTATAGACTTATAAATAACTGTGCTTGTTGGATTTGTAACAGGAGTAAGTGCTGCTATAACACCGATAGGTTCAGCAACTTCTACCATATCCTCATCTTTATGCTCTTTAATAACTCCTACTGTTTTTTTATTTTTTATTTGATGATATAAAAATTCGCTTGCAACAATATTCTTTAGAATCTTATCCTCAAACAATCCCATTCTTGTTTCTTCTCTTGCCAATTTTGCAAATTCTCTTGAATTATTAATTGCCGCTTTGACTACAGAATAAACAATCTTGTCTACTTTTTCTTGTGAGTATTGAGTAAAAACAGCACTTGCTTTTCTTGCTTTATTTAATGTTTGATCAATAAATTTACATGAGTCATCATTAAATTCTGAATATAAATCAATGCTTAGCTGTGATGCTTCAGGACTTAATATATAATTTTCTCTCAAATTTTGAGAACCATAATCCATAGTTTTAACAGTTTACCTCTTAACCTTAAAAACATATAAATCTTTTAGTTTATTTAAGGATGTTATTTACAATAGTTGAAAGCTGATATTTTAGAAATATTTATCAGCTTATTATGTTATAGCTCCCTTAAATATTTCTTTTTGTTATTGTGGATCCTTTTGTTGTTGTAGATCCCTGGCACTGAAGGACGTTTATTATCTATTCGTACTAGATGGCTGGGGAGGTAGGATTTGAACCCACGAATGCCGGGACCAAAACCCGGTGCCTTACCGCTTGGCGACTCCCCATTATATCCGGAAAAATCTCGGCTCAAACGAGATTTTTCCTTTTGTTTCTCGACGCTCAGGATATTCCTTAGCCGGAACATCCTTTGCTCAGATTTTACTTTCAAGATACTTTTCGGATAAATCCTTTAATCAAAAAACGTTTTGTATCTTTATTTTACTCAATATAAGCTTGAGCTTTCATATGATCAATATCTTCTCTTTGATTGGATTTACTGGAAATCCTTTATATCAGTGTTCAGCAATATACAGATTTAAATTATAATACGATAACAAGCAAATCATGACAGACCTAACATTATTTAGTAATAAAAAACGAAAAGAAACCCCTAGATACATTTTTATTTTAGCTTTTGCAATAATTTCATGGATATTACAAGTTTCTGTGGTTAGTAGATTTCTTGTATTAGATACATTCCCAAATATCCTATTGCTTAGCACCATTTATTTGGGTCTTACATTTGGTGTTGAGTTTGGAGTATTGTCAGGTATTATTTTTGCATTTTTAAATACAAGTATTGTATATGACCACATGTTTTATTTTCCTCTTCCATTAATTGGCCTTATTAGTGGTCTTTTGGCTAAAAATTTGTTTTCTGATGAATTATTATTTTTTATAGTTCTAAGTTTTTTACTTACATTACCGTTTGAATACCTGACCGGATTTCAAAGAAATTTAAATAGCTCAATAAACATAACTGACCGATTTTTAATGATTAGTACTTATTCTGCCTTACTAAACTTGCTTATTGCACCGTTTTTTTACTTATTTATGAACCTTATCGCTAAAAATCTAAAGATAAGGTAGCTATTTTTTATCATATCAGTCAAAATAAACACATATGAAATATCAATCACCAAGAGGTACTCAGGACATTTTGCCAAAGGATTCAAAAATTTGGCAAAGAATTATTAATACCTCAAAAGAAATTTTAGAGTTTTATTCTTTCCAAGAAATCATTCTGCCAATATTTGAACACACTGAACTTTTTCAAAGAAGTGTAGGAGAAAGCTCTGACATTGTAAACAAAGAAATGTACACCTTTTTAGACAGAAGCGAAAGATCCCTTACACTTAGACCAGAAGGAACTGCTGGCATTGTTAGAGCATACATTGAAAATGGACTTCACCGAGAGCCAAAACCAGTTAAACTATGGACCTATGGACCTTTATTCCGCTATGAAAGAGCTCAGGTTGGCCGATATAGACAGTTTCATCAAGTAGATGCAGAAGTACTGGGAAGTAATTCAATCGCTTGTGAAGTTGAGTCAGTATTTGCACTTTCTAAAATATTTAACACTCTTGAAATTGATTATCATATTGAGATTAACTCTTTAGGAGATGAGGAATCACGAAAATCTTATAAAGAATACTTTCAAAAATATACTAAAGGCTTTTTAAACGATTTGTGTGAAGACTGTAAAAGAAGATACGAACAGAACCCACTAAGAATGCTTGATTGCAAAGTAAAAGCCGATCAAGAGATTTTCGCAGGTGCTAAAAAACCTCTTGAGTTTTTATCTGGTGAATCCAGCAAAACATGGGAAGAAATTAAATCTCTCCTTGGGATATATAAGGATAAAAATAATAGACCGATCCAAAACATTGTTACAAACCCAAACTTGGTACGGGGTTTAGATTATTACAATGATTTTGTATTTGAAGTGAAATCTACAAGTGAAGTTTTAAAAGGTCAGTCAGCTATATGTGGCGGTGGTCGCTATGATAATTTGGTTGAATCACTAGGTGGTCCAAAAACCCCTGCCTTTGGCTGGGCTATGGGTATTGAAAGATTAATGCTTATAGTAAAAGAGGGGATACAGAAAAACATTTCAATATCATTTCTCTCGAATCAGGAAGAGGTTTTTAATTATTCTAATCAATTATTTGAAGTTGGAAAAGAAAACAATTTAAAATTAAATATTGAAGTGGTTTATAATCCACAAAATATCTCAAAACAAATCGACACCGCCTTAAAAAAGAATGCTGATTTTATAGTGTTTTATTTAGATAGTGAAAAAGTAAAAAACATATTTAAAATCAAGAATTTGAAAACTCGTGAAGAAATAGAGTGTACAAACCAGGTTTCAAATATAATAGATGTATTAGAAAGAGAATATAATAAAATCAAGAATTAGATATATGAGTTTACAAGCCCCAGATACAAAAGAAAAAATAAGCGCTGCTATAACATACCTGACTTTAGGCATTTGGGGATTGGTCTGGTTATTGGTTTCAAGAAAACAATACTTTGATCAAAAGGATTATGTACGATTTCACTGCATGCAATCAATATTTATAGGAATGCTCTACATGTTTATTCCACAAGGAGTTGGAATTTTATTTTCACTTATTATCCAAATGATTTCTTTTATACCAAGTTCAGGAATAGTTACACACTGGCTACATAGCATTCATGGAATAATGCAGTCTGGTATACACTATGGACTTTTAATTTTAATTGTTTATTGTGTGATTATTTGCTTATACGGAAAATTTACAAACATACCCTGGGTATCACAGTTAGTTAATAGGATGTTGAGATAAGTTCTTAAAGCTCAATCACACAAAAATGGTTACAACCATCTCCATCCAGATTGTTTCCATCATCACATTCTTCACTAGGTTCAACAAGACCATTACCACATCGCTGACAAGTACTGTTACAGCCATCCCCATCAACATTGTTCCCATCATCACATCCCTCTCCTAAACCAGGTTGAAAGATACCATCACCACAAGTTTCAAGCTTACAAGTGCTACTGCAACCATCTTCATTTATGTTGTTTCCATCATCACAAGTCTCAGGTGGTTGGATCACTGTGTCTCCACAGGATGGAGGTGGTGGGTCTTTCTGACATGTTGAACTACAACCGTCACCATTAATTAGATTTCCATCATCACACTGCTCAGTACCATTATTGTTTATAGAACCATCACCACAAAATTCAAGCTTACAAGTACTGCTACAACCATCATCGTTTTTCTTATTTCCATCGTCACACTCTTCACCAGTCTGAACATAACCATTGCCACATACTAGTTCAAGTTTGCAAACACTGTTACAATCATCTCCATCCAGATTGTTTCCATCATCACATTCTTCACTAGGTTCAACAAGACCATTACCACATCGCTGACAAGTACTGTTACAGCCATCCCCATCAACATTGTTCCCATCATCACATCCCTCTCCTAAACCAGGTTGAAAGATACCATCACCACAGGTCTCAAGCTGACAAGTGCTACTGCAACCATCTTCATTTATGTTGTTTCCATCATCACAAGTCTCAGGCGGCTGTATTACTCTGTCTCCACAGAAAGAACAATCACCGCAATCATGTGAGCAAGTTTGACAAGTTTCACCATCATCTGGTTTACATACATTGTCCCCACAACAAGCTCCACAATCTCCTGGACAAGTTTGACAAGTT
>JAHFBG010000015.1 GCA_023250155.1 Candidatus Melainabacteria bacterium | reverse complement strand
ATTGCGGAGGGTGGATTTGAACCACCGACCTTCGGGTTATGAGCCCGACGAGCTACCAGACTGCTCTACCCCGCGATTAAGTGTTCAGTGTCTTTATTTTTAGCAAAGACTGGATAATTATACCACTAGGGTAAAAATTAGTATATTAATAAAAAAACAAAGAGTTATCATATGAATATGAATCTTGAAGAAGCCCCAAGCAAAACCACAATAGAAATTATGTCAATCAGTGAAGAAAAATTATCCAACGATGCCATGCGTTTTGGAATTGAAGCTGGTGAATGTATAAAAATTATAAACAAACTTCCTGGTGGGCCTATTGTCATTCAAAGAAACCAACAACAAATTGCAATAGGAAGAGAATTAGCTAAAGCTATAGAAGTAAGAGTTAAGAGTTAGAAATTTCAGGTTTAGCTATTTTTTTATCTTCTTCTGGAAGAATCACTTTATTTAAGCTACTTGTAGCTTTTGAAATTAAAAACACAGCAAGTGCAGCCCACAAAATAGTTTGTAATCCTTCTTTTCCTATATTCGGAATATTTTCACTTAAGCTAATGACTATATCAGCACGTTTTCGTAACTCATCTAACTTTATGTCACACTCAGTTCCATGAGAATCAATTATGGTTGTTATATACTCTCCATTAATTTTTTTTATGTCCTTTACTGTATATATATGGTTTCCTAAGATCCTGCTATTTGGACTTTTATATCTTACAGTCTGTGATGTATCAATAAGAGTACCTGATTGAATACCTTTAACTTGATTTTTAAAATCATTTACAAAAAAGTCAGCTTGTAACAATGAAAAGTTATCATCTTTATTTTTAAATTCACAATTTTCATTATCATCTGCCTTAATATCAGGGTTAGAAAATCTTTCTCTTATTTTATTAATAATTTGTTCTGGTAAACCTTTAGAATCTTCTTGAAGGGTACCTAAAAAAACAGGTGTTTTTGGTGCTTTACTTAAAACTTCAATTAAATCTTCATCTGAAAGTAATGTAGTAAAAATATGACAATAATTCTGCCCACTAATAATAGTAGGTGGTGCAGAAGGATATGGACTTGGTGGTGGAATGTATCTTCCTACAGATTTTTCAATAGCATAAGTCAAAACAGGTACAGATAGTGCTCCATCTCGAGAGCGTGATGGAGACTCATTGTTATCACTCATCCATTTGACTAAATCTTCAAAAGACACTTGAACTACTTGACCATTTAAATTTACTCTAAAATCAATTCTAGAATCCTTACCTTGAGATTTGAAATTTGTAACTTGAATCTTTCCTTTTAAATTTTGAACATTTTCTTCTGTTAAAAACTGTCCTTGTATAGCACCCATTATTTGGCAGTTTGGACGAGTCCCTTGAATTGTATTATATGGATGAGGTCCGCTTACACCCCATATCAATTGACTTGTAGTATTTATTTCATTAAGAAGCTTTATTTCATTTTTGTATTTATTTTCATCAAGTTCTTTTAGTCTTACAATTAATTGTGCAATTTCTTCTTTGTTATCAAAAAGAATTTTGTTTTTATTGAAGTCCAAATCAGATACTTTTATTTTTGAATCCTGGATAGCCTTTTGGACATTTTCATAGCCTCTATAATTTCCTACAAAACTATCAACAGGTACACCATCGATATTTTCAACTAGCTCTTTTTGCATCTGTGGTATAGGATGAGAACCTGTTAATCTTATAAATTCATTTAAACTTTTATAAGTAAACGGTATTTTAAATACAGCATAGGAAAGAACTCCAGCACTTACTGCTGCTCCTGTAAAACCAAGGACCCCATTTAAGATCTTTCTAAATGTTTGCTTCGACTTAGGTTTATCAGTATGGTCCTTGTCATACTCAAAAGCATCGTCTGATGGTATTTTAGGTATATTAACAGAGTTATTTTGTACTGGTTTGATAGGAGAAGACATTTAAAATCCTAGTTTTATTAACTTTATTTGATTGTAAACTGTAATTTCAATAATTTCTGAAAATATTCTGTATATAACCTCTTGCGTAAAACATACAAAAGAAGTGTAAAATAAAGAAGATTATGAATATAAAAAATATAGAACAAGAATCTTGCACCCTAGATATAAAAGACTTAGATGCTAGCGAAAACAGTTTTTTGAAACTAATTGATACTATTCCAGATGCAATTGTTATCGTTAATCAAAAAGGTGAAATAAAACACATAAACTCCCAAACAAAAAAAATGTTTGGCTACAGTTCTGAAGAACTTATTGGTAAAACCGTTGAAATATTAATGCCAGAACGTTTTAGCAAAAAACATGTACAGCACAGAACAGAATATACTACAAATCCAAAAAGAAGATCAATGGGAAGTGGTTTTGATCTTTTCGGCAAACATAAATATGGAAACGAATTTCCTATAGATATTATGCTTGCACCAATTGAAACTGAAAAAGAAAGACTAACTATTAGTGTGATTCGAGATATTACTGATCGCAAAGAAAAAGAAGAAGAAGCCAAAAAGCGTGCAAGACAGCTTGAAGATTTAGTTAGTGCATTAGCTCATGATCTTAAGACACCATTATTTGCTGCAAAATCAACATTGAATCACTTATTAGATGGGCATTTTGGACAACTCTCCAAAGAACAAAAAGAAATTCATACTCTTTTAATTCAAAACAATGAAACTTCTCTAAGATTAGTAACTAGTTTATTATCTGTTTTTAAATATGAATCAAAATCCTATAAATTACTATTAGAACTAGTAGAAATAATAGAACTCATTAATAAAGCTATCTGTACTGTTAAAACAATGATAGATGAAAAGAATATTCGTCTAAAAATTTCAGATACAAGTTTCAAGTTTATTTGTGATCCTCTTGAACTTGAAAGAGTTATTGTAAACCTCCTCACAAACTCAATCAAACACACTCCACAAAGAGGTCTCATTGAAATAAAAACACTTAAGAATGAAGATGGGAAAGTTACTATTAGTATTGAAGATAATGGAAATGGTATATCATCAGATGATTTGCCGAACATCTTTGAAAGATTTTGGCAATCCAGAAAATCAAGTTCGACTTCTTGTGGAACAGGATTAGGTTTATATCTATGTAGACAAATCATAGAAGCACATGGAGGAAAAATATCAGCAAAAAGTGAGATTGGAAAAGGTACAAAGATAACATTTGAAATACCTGAATTATCTTAATAAGACAAAGTGATTTAAATGGAAGAAAACAAACAAAAAATCAGATTAATGTTAGTAGAAGACCACATTTTAACTCGAATTGGACTTAAAGCTTCACTTGAAAAATATTCAAATCTTGAGATTATTGCTGAGACTGCAAATGGCAAAGAGGCAGTTGATATTGCTAAGAAAGAGAAACCTGCATTAGTAATCATGGACATTAATATATTAGAACTCGATGGAATCGAAGCTACAAGAATGATCAAAGAAGTAGATCGAAACATAAAAGTAATAATGCTTACCAGTCATGATTCAGAGAAAGAAATAATAGCAAGCTTTGCAAGTGGTGCAGATGGTTATTGTTTGAAAGATACATCACCTGAACAATTATATACAGCAATAACATCTGTATATGAAGGTAATGCCTGGCTTAGTAGCCAAGTAGCAGAAAAGGTTTTAAGAAATCTCTACGGAAAAGATATTAGCCAGATAAAACAAACAGATCTTTCTAAAAAAAAGACAGATACTCCTCAACAAAGCATTACAATACAATCTACATCCTCTATTCACATTCCAATAATACCTTTATCAGAAAGAGAACTTGAAGTATTAAAGCTAATTGTTGATGGCAAAAGCAATCAGGAAATAGGGGAAAAGCTTTTTGTAACTTTAGCCACTGTAAAAACTCATGTAAAGAATATTTTAAACAAGTTAAGTGTGGATGACAGAACACAAGCTGCAGTCAAAGCTATGAGAGAAGGATTAGTCACTTTTTAATTAAAAATCGTGCAAAAACACGCAATATAGCGCAATATTATAGTTGCACAATCTTGCGCATTATTCTCTAAAAGCTCTTACCGATAAAGGATTTCTACAAAAAACAGGACAAGGAGCTGGAAGCAGGTATCAGTTGATATTTTAAGAAAGGATCTTTAGCTTATTTCATAACCTGTGTCAGTTGTACATCATCTCTTTGTTTTTTTGAAAATATGTTTTCTACAACTTCTTGCAGAGGCTTTGTAGGACGTTCACAAGCTATTTTTACATCCTCAGGAGAGAGAGATAAATTAAAGTCATACCATCCTAAAAACTCTACGGAATTAGGGGGTCCTAAAACCTCTTCTAAAGGAGTACCAATGAAATCCTGATAAAATCTAACCATGTTAATAGCACACTGTACCATGAGTAGATCATTTTGTTTGGCAGATTCTTTAATTGCATCGTCAAATTCTTCTACAGTTCTTGGCAATGATGATAAAAATTTTGTACCTTGAGAAGAGAAACCTTGTGTATCTTTTCCGACTTCTATAACCTTATCTAGAAATTCATCTGGATTTTTTTTAAATTCTTGTTTCCAGCTCTGTAATAGATTTAATGGACAAATACCATAATTAATATCTCCAGCTACTCGAACTTGAAATGGATGGTCACCACAATCAGTTACTTCTTTTCCAAATATCTCTACTTTGTGTGTTCTTGCAGTACCACTTGATAATGGCATATCATATCGATAACTTTCTTCACTTTCATTTTGCCAGTCAACATCAGTTAACCCCATATCATATGCAAGTATTCTTGCTTCATTCCAAGAAAGCTTAAAGGTTACATTTTGATAAGGCTTTGGAGTGTCTGGTATATTTTTCTTTACTGGTTCTAAAAGCTCAGATTCTGAAACCCAGTGAGGCTTATGATTCTTTTCATTTACTGATAAATGTTTTCTTAGTGCAGAAGCTACTTGTGGGAATTGATGTTTATTAAAATTATAATAATCAACAGATATTCTAGTCATTATTTCTCCTTAATTATATGTTTCTTAAATAGTTAATTTTAAACGTAAATAAACGATACCATATTTTCAAACTAACAATAGTTAATTTAATTATTTTATTAGATTATATTAGTGAATAGATAATAAGTACTATTGTTTTAAACTTTTGTAGCTTCTTTCAATGGATTTGATAGAACCAAATATTTAAATCAAAGAAATCTATCTGAGCCCTCAATCAAAATATTAACCTGTTTTAAGTCTCACCCTGAAAAAAGAATCCAAGTTTCTGAACTTAAAAAAGAAATTAAGATTCCAAGAAGAACCATTCAGTATTCTCTAAAAGTTCTTACAGATAAAGGCTTTCTCCAGAAAACAGGACAAGGTGCTGGAAGTAGATATCAATTGATATTTTAAGAAATGATCTTTAGTTTATTTCAAAATCTGTGTCAGTTGTACATCATCTCTTTGCTTTTTTGAAAATATGTTTTCTACAACTTCTTGAAGAGGCTTTGTAGGACGTTCACAAGCTATTTTTACATCCTCAGGTGAGAGAGATAAATTAAAGTCATACCATCCTGAAAATTCTACTGAATCAGGAGGTCCTAAAACTTCTTCTAAAGGAATACCAATAAAATCTTGATAAAATCTAACCATCTTAATAGCGCACATTATCATATACAAATCGTTTTGTTTAGTAGCTTTTTTTATCATCTCATTAAATCCTTCTATATCTCTAGGTAATGATGATAAAAACGCTGTACCTTCAGAGAAAAAACCTTGAGTTTTTTTTCCGACCTCTATGACTTTATCTAGAAAGCCATCTGGATTTTTTTCAAACTCTTTTTTCCACGCTTGTAAGAGATCTAATGAACAAATACCATAATCAATATCTCCAGAAACTCTAACTTGGAAAGGATCGTCACCGATATTATGCCCAAATAGTGTTATTGTATGTGTTCCACTTGATAATGGCATGTCATATCGATGACTTTCCTCACAATCGCTTTTCCAATTAATATCAGTTAGTCCCATATCATAAGCAAGTAAGCTTGCAACATTCCATGGAAGCTTAGTTTCTATGACTCCATAGGGTTTTGGAGTGTCTATATCTTTCTTTACTGGTTCTAAAAATTCAGATTCTGAAGCCCAGTGAGGCTTATGATTCTTTTCATTTACAGATAAATGTTTTTTTAGTGCAGAAGTTACTTGTGGAAATTGATTTTTATTAAAATTATAATAATCAACAGATACTGTGGTCATTATTTCTCCTTATTGATTTCCTTAATAGAGTCTTTCTTAAATAGTTAATTTCAAAAGTAGATAAACTATACTCTATTTTAAAGTTATAAGTGATTTTTTTATTTTCTATTAATTATTAGATTAGTTAAAAAGCTTTAACCTTTGCTAATGGATTAGCCGGATGATCTTTCCAGGTGATTTTTGATTTTCCTGTTTCAATTTTAACCATGCTTATACAAGTATCCACGGGACAAACAAGACTACATAGATTGCATCCTACACAGTGATCTTCTTTAATCATAGGCACTCTTTGTCCAGGAATTACTGAAATAGACTGATGAGCTCCATCTTCACAAGCTATATAGCAAAGCTGGCATCCTATACATTTTTCAGGATCTATATGTGCAATTACTTTATAATTTAAATCTAACTCTTCCCATTTTTTTAGTTTTTTTGCTGTAATACCACAAAGTTCACCTACAGAGTGCATTTTATGAGAGTCTAAATAACCACTTGTTCCCTCAATTAAATCAGTCACTATTCTAAAACCATAATGCATAACTGCAGTACAAACCTGAACAGTACTAGCTCCCATTAAGAAAAACTCAACTGCATCTTGCCATGTTTCTACTCCACCGATTCCTGAAATAGGAAGCTTAAAATCAGGATGATTGGTTAGTTCTGACACCATATTTAATGCTATGGGTTTTACTGCTGGTCCACAATAACCACCATGTGTAGATAAGCCACTAACAGTAGGGTTTGGGTCCATGGTATCTAAATTTATTCCTGTAACAGAGTTTATAGTGTTTATGAGAGATACTGCATTTGCTCCACCACGTTGGGCTGCCAATGCTGGTTTTGTAATATCTGAAATGTTTGGTGTAAGTTTTACAATGACTGGTTTTGTAGCTTTTTCTGTCACCCATGAAGTTATTTTTTCACAGACATCTGGATTTTGACCCACAGCAGATCCCATGCCCCGTTCACACATACCATGAGGGCATCCATAATTTAACTCAAATCCATCTACTCCTATATCTTCACAGCGCTTTATACAGTCATGCCACTCTTCTTTTTTCTCAAACATCATAGAAGCTATTAGTGCATGGTTTGGAAATTTTTCTTTTACCTCTTTCATTTCTTTTAAATTGACTTCAAGAGATCTATCTGTAATTAGTTCGATATTATTTAAGCCCATCATCCTCGTGCTCTTATATGAAAGTGCACCATATCTGCTGGATACATTTACGATCGGTTGTCCAAGGGTTTTCCAGACTGCTCCACCCCAGCCTGCTTTAAATGCATTCATTACCTGATAACCAGTGTTTGTAGGTGGTGCTGATGCCAACCAAAATGGGTTTGGTGATTTAATTCCTGCAAAATTTGATTCTAGATTTGGCATTAATATTATCCTATCAATGTCATTCTGAGCGTTGGCGAAGAATCTAATAACGTTAATAGATCCTTCGGCTATGCCTCAGGATGACACTTTTTCCATAAGAAACCTATCTATTCCTCTTGCTGCATCCCGACCATGACTTACAGCATTAACAACTTCTTTTCCTCCATTTACACAATCTCCACCTGCAAAGTATTTCAAATTTGAGGTTTGGAAATCTTTATTCACGATTACTTTTCCACTGTCGATTTTTAAACCTGAAATATTTTTATAAAAATCAACCATTTTTTCTTGCCCTACAGCAGAAATTATCATGTCACAAGGAATAACAAATTCACTTCCTTTTATAGGTTCAAATTTAAGATTGTTTTTTATGCACTTTAAACCTTCTACTTTTTCTTTTCCTAAGATTTCTATAGGTGTAGTAAGGTACATAAATCTTGCAGAATGCACTTTTGCTAAATCTACCTCAAAATAATATGCTCTTTGTTCTTTTTCAGTACGTCTATAAACCACAGTAACATTAGCACCTAGCTTAGAAGTCTCTACGGTAGCATCTATAGCTGTATTCCCAGCACCAATTACTATTATGTTCTTGCCAACTGTAATTTTTTGTTCTTTTTCTCTAAGTTCATGAATAAACTCACTAGCACCATATACTCCTTTTAAGTTTTCACCAGGAATGTTTAACTTGTTTGACTTTCCAAGTCCAATCGATAAAAATATTGCATCATATTTTTTTTCTAATTCACTTAGTGATTTTGAATCTATTTTATGGTTTGTTTTAATCTCAAATCCAATTTGAGAAATATAATTTATTTCTTCTTGTGATTCTTTATTAGAATATTTATAAGGTGCTACACCGTAAGTATTTAAACCACCAGCATTTGGAGCGGATTCAAAGACTGTAACTTCATGTCCTAGCCTTGTCAATTCATGAGCACATGCTAATCCTCCTGGTCCTCCACCAATTACTGCAATTTTCTTATCTGTTTTTTTACCTTTGCTGAAAAATCTAATATTTTTTTTAATGGCATAATCTGTAGCAAATGCTTGTAGCCTCCCTATTTCAATTGGTTTTTCATTCATGGCATTGTAAACACAAGCACCTTCACAAAGTACTTCAGTAGGACATACCTGACCACAGGATTTTCCTAAGATATTTTGTGTGAATATAGTTTTAGCTGAACCTTCTACATTTCTAGACATAATCTGTCTAATAAACATAGGGATGTCAATTGATGTAGGACAGGCATTTATACATGGTGCATCATAACAAAACAAACACCTGGAAGCTTCTACAGATGCTTCATATGATTTCAATAGAGGTTTGATTTTAGAAAATTTCCTTTCTAAATCAAGAGCATCTGTTTTTTCTACTGTTTTAGTCATTTTACTTCTTGCTTCTTATTTCTTACTTATCTCATAAAGTGATTCATCAATAACCTTTATCATAAAATCTGTTTGAGCTTTATTTATAGAAAGTGCAGGCGCAATTCTAATTACATTTCCAAAAAGTCCTCCCTTGCCTAGCAATAAACCTTTGTTCTTACAGAGTTCCATTAGTTCTTTGCACTCATCAGGGGCATGTTCTTT
Organism: Candidatus Melainabacteria bacterium; assembly: GCA_023250155.1. Taxonomy (GTDB): domain Bacteria; phylum Cyanobacteriota; class Vampirovibrionia; order 2-02-FULL-35-15; family 2-02-FULL-35-15; genus JAHFBD01. The sequence goes on along the minus strand of JAHFBG010000015.1, from coordinate 52,038 downwards.
TGTGGTTTTGTCTTTTACTAATTCAATTCCTACCATTAAACCTTTTCCTCTAACATCACCAATTAATTTATGTTTTTTCATAAGTTCTTTTAATGAGTTCATTAAATGCTCACCCATAACTTTTGCATTTTCGATCAGATTTTCTTCTTCTATTATTTCCATGGTTTTTAATGCTTGTACGGTCTGATATGGATCTCCACCAAATGTATTAAAATGAACTTTTCCAGAAAGCGTCTCTGAAACTTCTGATTTCATTAAAGTAGCACCGATAGCAGCACCATTTCCAAAGCCTTTTGCCATAGTAATCATATCTGCATCAATGCCAAGTTCTTTTGTATGTAAAAAGCTTCCTCCACATCTTCCAGCTCCTGTTTGAACTTCATCGCTGATATATTTTCCACCATAATTGTGAACAATTTTTGCTACTTCATGAAAATATTCTTTTGGTGGGGTGATAAAACCTCCTACACCAAGAATAGGTTCAGCTATGAACGCTGCTATTTTTCCATGTGTTGAGGTCTGTATAGTAGTTTCAACATTCTTAGCACATTCAAGGTGACAGCTCTCGGGTTTTTGATTGAATGGACATCTATAACAATATGGTTCTAATGCTGATGTTACAGAAGACACGGGTTGAGATCTAAATCTCCAGGAGTGCTGACCACAACTAGCTAATGTAGCGCCTGTTCCGCCATGATAACCATGTCTTAGATTTACGACCATGGCTTCACCTGTAGCATGACGAGCTGCCATAATGGCTAATTCATTTGCTTCAGAGCCTGAGTTTGTAAATGAACATCTATCTATGCCTTTTGGAGCTTCTGAAAGAATTTTTTTAGCTAGATTTGTAATGTGTTGATTTAAAAATATAGTAGAGGAGTGCTGAATCTCATCGTTGTTTAGCATTTCAAGTAAAGCAGTTTTAATTTTTGGGTGATTGTGTCCTGCTGAGATACATACTATGCCACCAATAGCATCTAAATATTCTTTTCCTTGTTCATCATAAACATAATTTCCCTTAGCTCTTACTAGTTGAACAGGTGTCTTATAGTATAAAAAGGCCGTCGGTAAAAAATGTTTTTTTCTTACCTCTATGATTTCTTCATTTGATTTAGTTGTTTGTTCTTTTATCGCCATATTTTTTTTGACAAATACTCCATACTATTTTTTATCTTGTGTTCTCTACCCTATTGGTGCCAACTTAAGCAGTATCAATATAAGACTCATCTGCCAAGCGCAGGAGCTGGACAGCCCGAGGGAGCCTCTTAATATCTTTTGCTCTAAAGTCTTAATCGTGCAAGGACAATACAACTGATGAATTGAATTTGCCAAGAACCCCGATGGCTTTGGAAGGCTCCAAGCTGGCATGATGAGTCGAAACAATATGCTTAAGTTGACATGCATGGTTCTCTATCTCCTATCTTCTATAAAGCCACAAGTTCTTTATATGTCTCAGGACGCCTATCTCTATAGAATTGCCATAAGTCTCTTACTTCTTTAATATCATCTAGATTTATATCACAGACCAATAACTCATCTTTATTTCTCGAAGCTTCTTTTATGATATTTCCACGAGGACCTACGACATAAGATGTTCCATAAAAGTCTCCAATATTCCAGGGAGCTTCAGTTCCTACTCTATTTATGGTACAAACAAAATACCCATTTGCTACAGCATGTGCAGGCTGTTCTATCTTCCATAAATATTCGGAAAGTCCGCTAACAGTAGCTGATGGATTAAATACAATTTCAGCACCGTTTAAACCTAGACAACGTGCTCCATCTGGAAAATGCCTATCATAACAAATATAAACACCGATATTTCCATATTTTGTTTTAAATACTGGATATCCAAGGTTTCCAGGTTTAAAGAAAAACTTTTCCCAAAAACCTTTTACTTGAGGAATGTGATTTTTTCTATACTTTCCAAGATATGTTCCATCTGCATCGATTACAGCAGCTGTATTATAATAAACCCCTGTATTTTCAACCTCATAAATAGGTACGATAATTACCATGTTATATTTTTTTGCATAGTCACACATGAGCTTAGTCGTAGGTCCATCAGGTATAGGTTCAGCTAAGTCATACCACTTAGAATCTTGTGACGGGCAGAAATATGGACCAGTAAAGACTTCCTGAAAACATAGCATTTGTACTTTTTGTTTTCCTGCTTCATCTATGAAAGGAATATGAGCTTCAGTCATTGCTTTTCTATGCTCTTCACAAGATGCATCTGTATTGAGCTTATTTGCTATTTGAATTAAGCCAATTTTTACGTTTTTTGACATTTTCATTTCTCCTTAATGAAATACAATAAATTATGTTGTTCCTACTAAAGTTTTTTCTGTTTCAATTAATTCTTTATTATAAGGACTTCTCTTTATATATCTTCCAAATCCTTTGTTAATAAGATTCTTACCATTGTCTATAGCAATAGTTCCTCTTAAAACTATAGTTTTACATTTCCCTTTTACCTTCCATCCTTCATAGGCAGAGTAGTCACATTTGTGGTGATGTGTTTTAGCTGATATTATATGGCTAATAGAAGGATCAAATATTACAATATCAGCATCAGAACCTATAGAAATAGCTCCCTTCTTAGGAAACATACCAAAGATTTTTGCAGGATTTGTAGAAGTCACTTCCACAAACTTGTTTAAAGAAATTTTATTTTCTAAAACTCCATAAGTATATAAAAGCTCCATTCTATGCTCTATTCCAGGTGCACCGTTTGGGATTTTAGAGAAATCATTTTCTCCCATTTTCTTTTGATCCATACAAAATGGACAATGATCAGTAGCTACTGTGTGAACTAGTCCTTGATTGATTCCTCTCCAAAGAGCTTCTCTGTCTTTTTCTTTTCTAAGCGGAGGACTCATAACCCATTTAGAGCCTTCAAAGCCAACTGAAAAATATAAGGATTCATCTAATAACAAATACTGAACACAAGTTTCTACATTTACTACTTGATTTCTTTTTGTAGCTTCTCGTACCCTGTTTAATGCTTCTTCGCAAGTTAGATGAACTATGTAAACAGGATGTCCTCCATGAAATGCAATATCAATAATTCTTCCTGTAGCTTCTGCTTCTGCAATAGCTGGTCTGGTTAAAACATGATATTTAGGAGAAAGATTACCACTAGCTTTTGCCTCAGCTACTAATTCATCAATAAGATCACCGTTTTCACAATGAGATGTAACTATACCACCATATTTTTTCACTTCATGCATAAGTGAAATAATCTGACGATCATCTACCATGAGTGCACCTTTATAAGCCATAAAAATCTTAAAAGATGAAATCCCTTTTTTTTCTACAATGTCTTTGATTTCTTTTTTTGTTTCACTATTTAAATCTGTAACACCAAGATGAAAGGCATAGTCACCTACAGCATTGTGGTCAGCTTTTTTATGCCATTTATCAAGAGTTTCATTAAATGATTCACCTTTATTTTGAATAGCAAAATCAATGATCGTAGTAGTTCCACCATGAAGTCCTGCTAGTGTCCCTGTTTCAAATGTATCACTTGCAAACGTTCCCATGAAAGGAAGTTCCATATGAGTATGTGCATCAATACCACCAGGGAAAAGAAAACAATTTTTAGCATCAATAGTTTTGTCTGTGTTTAATTTTAAGTTCTTTCCAATAGTATGAATTTTTTCATCTTCAATATAGACATCAGCTTCATACTTATCAGTAGCTGTAACGATCGTTCCATTTTTTACTAATAATGACTTCATTTCTGTTCTTTGTTTTCCTATCCGCTATCCGCTGAACGCTATTTTCCTACCAAATACTTGAATCCTTTACCCATCGATAAATCCCTACTTTTGTATCTGTATAAAAATCTGCTGATGCTTGTCCATGGGCTTTGATATCTCCAAAAAATGAAGCTTTAGATCCACCAAATGAGAAAAATGCCATCGGTGCTGGAACACCAATGTTTATGCCTATCATGCTTGGGTCTACTTCATAGCAGAACTTTCTTGCTGCTGCACCACTTGTAGTAAAAAGTGAAGTGGTATTTCCATACTCAGAGCTATTTAACCATTCAATGGCTTCATCTAGCGATTTTGTCTTAGCTAAACACACTACTGGTCCAAAAACTTCTTCTTTAGCTATTTTCATATTTTTAGTTATACCAGCTATTACAGTAGGTCCTAAGAAATAACCATCTGGATTTTCTTTGTATTCTCTACCATCTACAAGAATAGTGGCTCCTTCATCTTTTGCTGACTGAATAAGAGCTTTAACTTTTTCTTTTGCTTCTTTAGAAATTACAGGACCAATATTTGTATCAGGATCTAGTCCATCTCCAACTTTTACTTGTTTGGCGATTTTTACAATGCCAGCTTCAAGCTTAGAATAAGTATCGTCACCTACTCCTAATATTACTGAGCCTGCAAGACATCTTTGGCCTGCACACCCAGTACAGGATTCAAATACAGTTTTAACTGCTGAATCCATAATGGCATCGGGTAAGACAACCATAAAGTTTTTAGCTCCGCCAAGAGCCTGAACTCTTTTTCCAGTTTTTGTAGCTGTTTCATAAACATGTTTTGCAACTGGTGTAGAACCTACAAATGATATTCCTTTTATATCAGGATGATTGCATAAAGCATTTACTACTTCTTTACTTCCATTAACAAGATTCATAACACCTTTTGGCATGCCTGCTTCTTCAATGAGTTCAAAGATTCTAACCTGACTTAGTGGTACTCTTTCACTTGGTTTTAAAATAAAAGTATTTCCACTGGCGATAGCAAAAGGCCAAAACCAAAAAGGTACCATAGGAGGAAAATTGAATGGTGTTATGGCACTAAAAACACCCATAGGTCTTCTAATCGCATAGCAGTCAATACCTGAAGCAATATCTTCTAACCCTTTTCCCATAAGAAGTGTAGGCATGCTACATGCTACCTCTACCATCTGTATCCCACGCCTTACATCACCACGAGCTTCTACTAAAGTTTTTCCATTTTCAGTGGTACAAATTTTTGCTATTTCTTCTAAGTTTTTTTCAAGAAGCATTTTAAGTTTAAAAAACACTTGTATTCTATCTTCAACAGGTGTTTGTCTCCATGAAACAAAGGCTTGTTTGGCAGCATTAACAGCATCATTTATATCTTTTTCTGTACTTAAAGGGCACTTTGCAATTATGGTTCCATTTGCAGGGTTAATTACATCAACAGTTTCTTTTCCACTTGATTCAACCCAAGAACCATTTATATAGTTTTTTACTTTTTTTACTTCAGGTTTATTTTCCATTTTTTCAGTACTATTTGGATCTAAAAGATTAACATGACCATTATGTGTTTTTGCCATAATTTCCCCTTACATTTTATTTAATGTTTAATTACAAATTTTTACGTATTAGAGAAAATCGTACATCTTTTCAATAATTTATGTCAATTTATTATAGTTTACTTTGTTACAGTTATCTCTAATGTATGAGGTTTGTAATAAAATCACAATAACTAGCGTAGAGCGTTTAGCGGATAAGAGGACAGAGGAACAAAAGAACTTAGGATTGCTCTATGTTCTGGTTCTCCTAAACGCTATCAGCTAAACGCTAAGCTTTATGTTCTTGTCCTCTCTAAATGCTATTTCAGTTCTTGTGAGAACAGATTTAACTTGAATATGAGTAAGCTAAAAAAGGATTAATAACTACTTAATTAATTCTAACCTTCTTCAAATTAAGGCATACCCTGCATACTACGAAACAGATAAGCTATTGCTATTCCTTGTCCCTCAAAATTTCCAACCCTTTGACGTGCATCTAACGCTGCTTGGGTATTTGTGCGAGTCGTGGAAAATTGTTGTATTTGCTCGTTACAATTACGAGCTGCTTCATTGCTCCTACTCCTGAAAGTTTCAACTACATCTGCTCGTCTTCCTCCATCAGCTTGTATTAAAGCAGGAAAATTATTATAAAATGCTACTTGACTTTGTAACCTAGATCGATAATACAGCAACACTTCATTATTTAGAGCAGTTGCTTGATTAGAAACTGGTTGAGTTGAGATATTTGGTAGATTCTGAAGAATCCTATTTAAGCTTTGTGTCTGAAGGTTGGCAAACCTTCTTGCTACTTCTAATGCATTCCCACCATCTGCTCTTGCCAAAGCCACATTATTATTATTGATAGTCATTAGACTAGTACCTATTGTTATTTGTTGCTCTCTTATTCTTTCAACATTTGTTTCATTTGCAGATTGATTAAACGCTTGTCTCAAGGTCTCAATTGCCTGCTCTCTTGCCTGAATTAATGCTTGAGTATTGTTTTGTGGATTACTCTGACGAATTACTAATGAAGATCCTAAAAGGCTAAAAGCTCCTGGATTTATCATACTTCACCTCTATTTTCATTTTTATATTTACTCTGAATACAAAAATACAAAGTAAATAAAACAAGAAGTTAAATAGATAATTTATCCTATTTTCATAGAACAATTATTGTTTTTTAGATTTTTCTCTTGACACTTAATTCAGTTTTAATGTTTAAACTGTGCTTCTTCTGTAGAGCCTTTCATAGCTGTAGTAGATGATAGTCCACCAGATGCAATTTGTTCAATGACATCATAATAGCTAGTGCCTACTTCTTCTTGATGCTTAACTGCTGGATTTTTAGCAGCTATTTCAGCTTGTTGAAGTTTGGAATAAGCTAACATTCCATCTTCTTTATAAGCCTTTGCAAGTTCAAGCATGCTGTGATTTATATCATGATATCCAGACAAAGTAACAAACTGGAACTTGTAACCTAGTTTCTCAAGATCTTTTTGAAAGGTTTTTATTTGATCATCACTTAGTTTAGCTTTCCAGTTAAAAGATGGTGAGCAATTATAAGCTAATAGCTTTCCTGGAAACTTTTCATGGATAGCTTTTGCAAACTGTTCAGCTTCTTTCATGTCAGGAGTAGATGTTTCAAACCACAACATATCTGAATATGGTGCATATGCTAAGCCTCTTGATATAGCTTGATCTATTCCTGCTTTTACATGGTAAAAACCTTCTTCTGTTCTTCCTTTAGAATAGTCAACAAAAGATTTATCATATGGATCTATGTCAGACTTAAGCAATGATCCACTACCTGCATCTGTTCTGGCTATTATTACGGTAGGTACATTGCACATGTCTGTAGCTAACCTTGCTGTAATAAGCTTTTTAACAAACTCTCTTGTGGGTACTAAAACCTTTCCACCAAGATGCCCGCACTTCTTAAGTGCACCTTCTTGATCTTCTAAGTGTATGCCACTAGCACCAGCTTTTATCATATGTTTTATAAGCTCGAATGTTTGTAGCACATCTCCAAAACCTGCTTCAGCATCAGCTACAAGAGGTACTAACCATTTTGTTTTATCATCACCTTTTTCACGATGTATTTGATCTGTTTGTACTAGAACATTGTTTATATGTTCTACAAAAGTAGGTACGCTATCTACAGGATAAATACTTCTATCTGGAAACATTCCTCGATAATTATTTGCACCGCTTGCTACCTGCCAACCACTAATATAAATAGCTTTCAGTCCTGCTCTTACTTGCTGAATCGCTTGTTGTGGAACCATTGCACTGAGAGTTCGAACAGCTTCTTTTTCATTAGTTAGCATATTCCAGAGGTTATTAGAGCCAAGCTTAGCAATGGTGTATTCTTGGTCTATATTTCCTTTGATTTTATGAACATCGCTAGCTGTATATGGTCTAACTATTCCTTCCCATCGTGGATTATTTTTCCATTCATTTTCTAACCTCTTTACAAACTCATCTTTTGTTTCTATTGTTTGTTCATTTTCTGCCTGAGTGACAATATGAGGATAAGCCTCTGTCGTTATAAAGTCAGTAAACTCTCTTTTGTTTACTACTTTTTCAAAAATATCAGCTGCAAGTTTATATTTTCCAGAGTTAAACTTACCTTCACCAACTTCATTTTTTATTTTTTCAAGTTCTTCATTAGTTATCTTTTTTACAAGATCATGCGTTATGGTCTGTCCATCTACCGTCCCTGCTTTATGCTCTAACCATTGCCAGACTTGGGAACGTGAAATCTCTGCAGTAGCAGCATCTTCCATTTTATTGTTTATGGCAACACAGCCATTTCCATCTAGCCAGCTAGCAAGATATTTTATGGTTATATTTATATTTGTTCTTAGTCCATTTTCTGTGATAGCACCCATACCACTAACAGGTATATGTGGCATTAAATCAAAATGAGATGATTTTACATCAGGACGTTTGTTTGATATTTGATGCTGTCCTTTTATTTGCTCATCAAATGTTTCTTTCACTAAGGATACAAGCCCAGGATGTGCTACCCATGCACCATCAAAGCCTTGTTCAGCTTCTCTTTTTTTGTCTTTTTTAACTTCTGCCATTGCTTTATCATTGGCATCTTTGTCATTCTTTATAGGAACTAATGCTGACATTCCACCAATGGCATGAATACCTCTCTTATGGCAAGTCTTCACCACAAGATCAGCATATGCTTTCATAAAATCTCTTTCCATTGTCAATTCAGATCTGTCAGGAAGTATAAAAGAAGGATTGTTTCTAAACTTTTTAATGGTACTAAATAGATAATCCCATCTGCCTGCATTTAAACCTGCTGAATGTTCTTTTAGGGAATGTAATATTTCATCCATTTCAAAAGCAGCTGGGATAGTTTCTATAAGAACAGTGGCTTTGGTCGTACCTTCAGGAATACTCATCTCATCTTGGGAAAATTTAAAAATATCATTCCAGAGTTTTGCCTCTTTGTAACTCTCTAGCTTAGGTAAATAAAAATAAGGAGCAGAGCCATTTTCAATTAGATTGTGTGCATTGTGATGAAAATACAAACCATAGTCAAAAAGTGAAGCAGCAATTGGTTTTCCATTTATTTTTACATGCTCTTCATTTAGATGTAATCCTCTTGGTCTTACCATAAGAGTTGCAGTTTTATCTTTTAGAGCATATTCTTTTCCCTCAGGATTTTTATAAGTTATATTTTTGTTTACAGCATCAATTAAGTTTATTTGTCCTTCAATATTGTTTTTCCAGGTAGGAGAATTTGAATCTTCAAAGTCTGCCATAAAAACATGAGCTCCTGAGTTCAGTGCATTTATAACCATTTTTCTGTCGACTGGACCAGTTATTTCTACCTTTCTTTCCATAAGATCAGGCGAAACTGCCTCGACATTCCAATCTGAGTTTCTAATACTTTCTGTTTCAGGAAGAAACTTTAAACCTTGTCCGTGATTTATTTCTGATTGTTTAACTTGTCTATTGTTTAAAAGCTCTTGACGTTTAGGTTCAAACTCTTTATGTAATTTAGCTAAAAATTGAAGTGCTTCTGGTGTAAGAATTTCACGATATGCTTTAAATACTGGACCTAAGACTTTAACAGTATCAATTTTCATACAATTATCCTCCCTGATAAATGATTACAATCTTTACAAGATTCTTTTTAAATTATTACAATTATAATACAATAAATCCACTTAAGCAAAATAAGAAATTCTATTACTGTCATGATTTGTTTGTCTTGACAGCTTTCACAAAGGGGAAAAAATGGTTGTTGTAAGCCCTATTGCAATTCATTATTTGCAGCAATTACCATTGCAAAACAAAAAAAATGTTCCAAATGAACTACCTCAGGAAAAACTAATTGAAATAGCAACTAATAACCCTGTAGTAGATACATTTTTAAAGCTCGCCATTATTCCGTCACCGACTATAAGACCAGGACATATAAAAGAATTTGAAATGAAACAAAACATGGGTCTTGTTCGTGATTTGACAGCTAAACTTTTTATAGAGTTAGATCCAAGAACCACTACTAGTGTCGATCAACATGGCTCACTGATTATAAATACTCCAGCTTCACCTGGTTATGAACATAAAAGACCGTTAATGTTTATGGGACATTTAGATGTTGTACCTGCTGATTTAGATAATCCTCTAAGACAAGTTTATCCTACACTAATTAATCATGCTACAAAAGATGGACTTAAAGAATATATTGCAACTGATGGTACAACTACTCTTGGAGCTGATGATAAAGCACAGGTAGCAATTATTTGGGATGTTATTAGACGTTCTATAAAAGAACCACATGTAGCTTATGAAGTTGTGCTTGCACCAGATGAAGAAGAGAACAGTGACTCACTTATAAATTTAGATACGAGTCAATTTAAATCTAAAGATGTAATTATCATTGACAATGAAGAAGAATTTGAAATTACAACTGGTTGCGCTAGCTATGTAGAAATTAAAATTGATATAAGCGGTTTAAAGAGTGAACATTCAGCCGTATCCAATCAAGATGATTATATAAGTGCAAGTGACATTTTAATGGAGTTATACCAAGCTATAGGAAATAGAGTGGTCAAATGGGATACACGTTTCCAACAGCCATTAATATCAAAAAATATTTATGAATGTGAAATAAAAAGAGCTCCAACAAATGCACTTCCAACTCAAGGACACATAGCCCTTTCGCTTAGAAGTTTAAATAACGAAGAACAAGACAATGAGATAAGCAGGATCAGAAAAGAAATAGAAAGAATTAAAGAAAAATATAAACACTATAAGAATATAAACGAAAAACTTAAAATAAATATTCAAGTTCAAGAACAATTTCCACCTTGGGAAGGGAGTATGGATTCTACACTTGTAAAACTGTTAGAGCAAGCGGCACATGATATAGGGCAAGAAAAAGTAAAAATAAAACCTGAGCATGGTGCAAGCCAAGCAAATCTTCTTGTTCCAAAAAGAAATGCATATGGAGAAGAGTTTACAGCAGTAGTCATTAGTCCAAATATGGAAGGGCATCATAGCATTGATGAGAAAGTTGATTGGAAGTCAATGGTGACAGTTAGTGATTGGTTATATAAGTTTGTTGAGGTTTACAGCTCTAAAAATTAATTTTGAGAGGAGAAATATTATGCAAGTATCTCCAGTAGCAAAATCTGTTAATTTTACAGAAAAGCTTTATAAAATTTTTGAGAAAAGAAAAGATATTTCAATAGAAGAACATCTTCTTGAATACAAGAAGGAAAAGTATAGCTTTTTAAAAATCTCTTCAAAAAATATAGATTCAAAAGACCCTGTACTTCTTATTAGAGCTGGCATTCATGGAGATGAGGTTTCAGGACCAACTACTATTGAACAATATGGTAATGAAATTTTTGACTTAGCGCATGAAAAAGGAGTAAAAATAATTTTATATCCACTGGGCAATCCTTCTGGTTTTGATGCAGGATTACGCTATAACATAGACAATGACAAAGGAGATGGTGGGAATAATGATTTTCTTCGCTATGAATTAGAAGATGGTAGTTTGAAAGATGATATTGGTGATGGCAAAATACCATTTAAGCGTTTTATGTGGGCTTCTGATTCTAGTCTTCAAGTGCATTTACCACTTGAAACTCAACTTATGCATAAGCTTCTAAAAGAAGATCCACTGAATCAAGTAAAAGGTTCAATTGATCTTCATCAAGACTACCTTACACCAAATGCTCCACCAGCAGCATATCAGTATGTAGCTGGAAATATTCAAAACTATAAACCAATTACTCAGGAGATTTCAAAAATCTGTCAAGTTTATAAAAATCAATTTATTGGTGCTGGTTTTCAAACAAAAATTGATGAGAGTGGAAATGTAGTAGGAAATCCTTTAGAATCTGAAGCAATTAAAAGTGATGAAGATGGTTCTATAGTGCGCTATGATGGTAGTTTCACTGATCTTACATATCGTCTAGGTGTACCATATAATGTTGCTGTAGAAACTACAGGTGTTACTCCGCTTGATATTGCTTGTAAAGTAAATCTTCTATGGATTAACGGTTTTATTGATTTGATAAAAAAACATGCTAAATCTGATTAAGGGACAGAACCAGCTCCTGAAGCTGAATTAGATGGGTTAGAAGGATCTTCAGTACTTGTCTGTGAATCCGAATCCGAATGTGTAGCACTATCTTCTGAATGTGATTCTGTAGGTTGATTTGGATCATCAGTATTGCCACCACCACCTATAACAGCTGGTTCAGTAAATGATGATTCTGTTGGTGCAGGTTCTGTTGATGCTGGTTCTGTTGATGCTGGTTCTGTTGATGCTGGTTCTGTTGATGCTGGTTCTGTTGATGCTGGTTCTGTTGATGCTGGTTCTGTTGATGCTGGTTCTGTTGATGCTGGTTCTGCTGATGCTGGTTCTGCTGAAACGGATTCAGTTGAAGGTGGTTCTATATTAGTTGTATCATCACTGGTAGGAGAAGTAATTACTATATCAGTAGTATTTGTATCTGTTGCTGCATTTATTATACTGATTAAATCATCCCCACTATTTCCATCATTTCCACTATTGTCATGTAGGTGTTCCACTATATCAGCGAATCCAATTATTGTGTCAGTTGTGATTTCTACAAAATCAGTTAGAGTATTAATTAGATTTACTAACTCATCTGGCATTGTATGAGTATTATTCGTATCAAAATTTTCAAATGCATTTGAAAACAGAATTGAATTGTCACCAATTATATCTTTTATATTTTCACCAAATAAAATTATGGATTCTATAAATTTATTAGATTGATCAGTGTTTTCACCAGGATTAAAAATGGCTAATTCAGTATTTGTAATGCTTACACTTTCATCACCTGTCTCTAGAACAAACACATTACCTTTAATTGAATCAAAACCTTGATCATTAGCAATTTCAAAATTCTGATCTGTAAAAAGTGAAATATAGGTTTGTGGAATTATTGCAATAGAACCATTAATAGGAGGCATTAATCCTGTTGTAGTTGTAAACTCATTATCATTTTTTAAATATTGTGCTAAGCCTTTTAAGTCAGAATCTATAAACGTTCCATCATGGATAAATAAATTAATATCATTTGAAAATTTATTACTATCTCCTTCTATAAATGAACCTGGTTCTGCCTCAATACTTATATTAGTTATATCTGCATTATTAGCGACATCAGAAATCTGATTTATATTTGCATTAAATCCACTGGGGATTGGGATATTGTTAAGCAATGATTCTTGAATACCTAAATCATTTGCTACATCTCTAAGCTCAGGTAATATTCTTATAGCTTCAGGATTAAAAGTAATAGGTGGTAAAACTCCATAATCTTCAATAGCTTTAGTGGTTTCATTTTCATTTAAAGAACCACTTCCTACTAAGGCACCACCATTTATATAACCATCAATAATTTTTTCTATAGAAATTGGAAAGGCAATGTTTTTTTGATTTGTAAGTGCTATGGCTATAGGATCATATTTAAATCCATCTGAATTATTGTTTAAAACTTGTTTCCGTATATTATTAGATTTTTTTTCTGTCAGTTGTGTTGTCACAATATCTTTCAATTTCCACACAGAGTCTACAATCAAGTCTCTTACCTTAGCTCCTAATGCTGCACTATTTGGTAAGAATTTAAAAATCTCAGAATTAGTTATATTAATTATTTGATTTACAGATGCTGTTAGTGCTGTACTGGTGGATAGTATTTGTGCATCTAAGGTCGTACTCTTTCTTGAAGCTAATGAAGATGTTTTAATTATTGATTGATATGTCTCATCTAATGTAGGTGAATTAGTTCCTGTCTCTTCTTCAATTTTTCTTGCAAGGATTGTTACAAATCTTGTAGCTGCTGTACTTGCTGCATCTATATTTCCAATATCTATTATGTTTAAATTGTTTTTATTAGCTGAAAATACGATTGCAGATAATGCAGATTGTTTTATTGTACCTGTTGCTGTAGGCATTTCAGTAACTAACCTTAAAATATACTTTGATTCTTGTTTTATGTCTTTTATATCAGCTGGTATTTCTTGAAATATTTTATAAACATTATAAACAATACCATTTATAGCAGTTTGAGTTCCCGGTAGAGACAGCGTTGGTAATGGATTGTTTTGTGCATCTGTAATGGGTTGTAAATCTTGATTGTATAAACTACAAATTGCATTTTTTACTTCTGTAGAAGATGGTTTCTTTTTTATATCTGAGATAGGTACAAATGCTTTTCCTAATATAAGGAGAGGTGCATTGTAGACAAATTTTGTACTTAACTTTCTCTTTCCTTTTCTTATAACTATTTGATACTCACCACTAGGAATCATGTTTGCTGGTCCTAATTTCGATAAATCAATTTCAAGTTTTCCATTTTTAATTACTCCTTCAATAGCTATGCCATCTTTAGGTATATCAATAGGACTACTCAGTACTACTACTGGAGCAATAGGTTCAGATACTGGAGCTGGGGAAGCTGGCATAGATTCTGGTTCAGACATAGCCGTAGGTATAGGAGATGGTTTTGGAGATGGGGTTGGAGTAGAAATGGGCTTTGGCTTTGGTTGTTGAGGAGGTCTATAAATTACCATTGCAATGTTTGGTGGAGGTGGGGATTGGTTAACAATAACTTGAGGATTATTTAAATTTGCTCCATTTATTACACCATCAGATTGTATTATTGATATTGTTTGTGGATTTGGTTGAATTATTGCTTGTGTTGTTCCATCAGGATTAAGTTGATTAATGTTTGGATTTGTACCTTGTATTACCAGGTGTCTAACTGTGTGGTTTAAAGAGCTATTTTTTGTATTATTAATAGGTTTTATTATTACTTCAGTATTGATTCTATTTCCTACCTCAATCACTAAAATATTTTTTGATTGGTTAATTAAGCTAGCATTAATTACTCTTGAGCTAAGTCTCAGTGGTATTCTGTTAGTATTAGCAAAACTACTCAGATACGTTTGATTACTAAGTAGTAAAAGAAGTAATATTACGGAGATGATTTTCTTATATTTTTTCATTGAACTAAAGAAATTTTAATTATTAACAATGCAGATAGTATCCAATTAAATAGTACATATCTCTTATGCCTAAATTTATGTAGAATTGCATATAGCTAACCCCAGATAAGATTAAACAAAGATAGAATGACAATTTAAGAAATCTTAGATATAACCCGAGAGTAGTTACATGTTATTATTATTTTTTGGATATTTTATGAATACAAAAAAAATCTTATTAATTACACTGTTAGTTAATTTCATATTCATTTTGGTTGGAGTTTTAATAGGAAATCCACCTGAGCAATACTTTTCAAAAGAAGCTACATACATAACCTGGGTTTCTTTTTTTCAGCTTTTAATTGTGGCTTATTTATCATGGGGTATTTTTAAAAATGGAACATATACCAGTATCTTAAAATCACCTACGTTGTTATGGGCAATTATTGCTATTGGTTTTTTATATTTAGCTCTTGATGAGGTGATTAGAATACATGAAAATCTAGATCATATAATTCATAGAGTATTTCATTTAACTCAAACTTCTTTTACAGATAGATTGGATGATATCATTGTCGGGATTTATGGAATAATTGGAATCTTTGTTTTGTATATATTTAGAAATGAATTAAAAAAACATAAATCGTCTCTACCAATATTTTTAATAGGTTTTTTATTTTTCTTTTTAATGGTAGTTGTCGATATGTCAGTCAATAACAATGATATTGTGAAATTGATTACAACTGATAAAGCAATAAGACATATATTGTTCAGTACTTTAAAGATTTTCGAAGAGGTTTTTAAACTTGTTGCAGAAGCACTTTTTATCGGTGCATTTTATTCTTGTTTAAAGAATTCTAAACGAAGCATAATGACTAATGAATAACTTTATAAAAAGAAATTGTTTTCATGTTCTTGGCTTTTTATTTATTTTACTTTTGTTTTATATATTTTTTTATGGTTTAGGTGATTATGGATTACTAGCTAAAGATGAGCCTCGTTATAGTGGTTGTGCTTTAGAAATGCTTGAAAACAATAACTGGATAGTTCCAAAATTTAATTTTCAAGACAGATTTGATAAGCCCGCATTATTTTATTGGCTAATTGCTATTTCTTATAAACTGTTTGGTGTAAATGAATTTTCAAGTAGGATACCATCAGCACTTTCAGCAGTATTGTTAGTTCTGTTTACTTGGTATATTGGGAAAAAGGTTTTAGGCAGAACAGCAGGCTTCTTATCCGCAATTATACTAGCTACATCTATTGAGTATATTTTTTTAGGTCGTAGGGCTGCTACGGATATAGTTTTATGTTTCTTTTTTAGTGCTTCTTTATACTCAATGTATCTTGGCTATTTTATAAAAGATATTAAAGTGAAAATATTTTGGACTATTTTATCTGGTGTATTTAGTGGATTAGCTATCCTTACTAAAGGACCTATTGGAATTGTTTTTCCGCTTGGTATACTTACTTTATTTCTAATTTTTAGAAAACAATTTGATGTAAGGCATTTAAAGGTTTACTTTATAATTTCTTTTATTGCATTGATTGTAAGCCTGCCTTGGTATATAGCTGTTCATGCAGCTACTGGTGGTGCTTTTACAAGAGACTTTTTCTTTACTCATAACATTGAAAGATTTACATCAGTCGTAGGTGAACATCCTGGTCCTGCTTGGTTTTATTTTCCTGTGGTTTTGATTGGTTTTATGCCATGGACTATTTTTTTTCTACATGCATTATTTAATTTATTCTCTGGATATAAAAGAAAACATTTTAATAAGTTTGTTTTATTTTGCTTGATATGGTTTTTTGTGATTTTTATATTCTTTACTTTTTGTAAAACAAAAATGGCTACATATATTCTTTTGCTTTTTCCAGCGATGTCATTAGTCACAGGTTATTGGATAAATATAATCGGAAGAAAATACTTTAAAGCTTTAAAATATACTATTATTTCTTTACTTATGATTTTAATATGTGCAGTTGCAATACTATGTTTTCTTCTTCCTACGACTACTCTTTATGATATAGATAAAAACTTTTTAATTCAAGCATTGTTTCTATCGTTTTGCTTCTTTATACTTGGAGCTATATTGCTTTCAAGACTTCCAAAAAAACATTTATCATTGATTTCTGGTTTTATATTTTCAATTATAATTCCAATTATTTATGTTTTAGTACTAGGGTTAAATGGCTATTATAAAATTACATTTAGTGAATTGAGGGATTATGCAAGACTAGCTAAACTACAATACGGTGCAGATGAAATTATTTCATTTGGTGGATATAAGCCTATCCTTGTTTATTATGGAAGAGTTCCTGTAGATTTCAGTTCTAAAAATGAACAAGTAAAAAAAATAAAAGAAAAACTTTCTACTGGCAAAGAATCTTATGTAATAGGTTATCTTTCTGATCTTAAAGTAGATAAACCAATAGTTAAAAAGAACTTAGATACTTTTAAAAGACTTACTCTATTAAGAGCTGGGAGAAAATATTTCTTGGGAAGGTTTAGTTAAACCTCTAATCTAAATCTTAAATCATTATAAACATTGATTTTAACCTTAATATTCTTAACCTGAATTTGTTATTTTCTAAGTAAAACCATTATGAAACCGACTTCAGTAAATTTATCATCAAGTGATTCTGCAAAGAAAGTGGTTTCACAAAGCGCTCCTTTAAAATCAGATGCTACTCAATCGGAGCCAATACCAGCTGATTTAAAAGAACCTATTGTTTTAAGCATACCAAGAACGATACATCCATTAAATTTAACTCAAAACAATAAATCTTTTCAGGAACTGATTGATCAATATTCCAAAGACTCCTCTCTTAATATACAAAAAGAAATATCATTAGCTTCGTATAAACTTATAGCTAAAATAAATCCTGAAAATAAAGATTTCGTTGTTTATTGTCCTGAGGTTGATAGTTATTTTGTACCTATATTAGCTGCTACTGATGCAACTACTTTTATATATAGCAATCAAGAACGATGTTCTAACTCTTTTAGTGGAGTATCTTGGATAGGTGATAGTGTTGACTATATTGATGAAATTATAAATGAAATAAAATTAGTTGGTGGTAGGGTTGAAAGCCTTGATGTTAAAACTGGTGAAAGGCTTCTTCCTATTCCTCTTGATGAATCCATAGATTTTATAAATCATCTTATCTATGCAATATCTTATGATGGTATTCATCTGAAAATAGGCGAGACTACTGAAACCTATGAATCTACACTTGATGAAATAAATAGAGATTTTCATATGAAAAGACTTTCTGAAAATAGATTTCAGCTATATTTTTATCAGAAGGGTTACAGAGATGATGATACCAGATCAGCCATATTGAATCTTGCTCCTGGACGGGATAACACTTTAGAGCTTTCAGTTGTTGATCTTAGTGTGGCTAGAGCAGAAATCAAGTTTTGGTTTCCAAGAGAAAATGGAGATGAAAAGCTTAGAACTTTAATTTATTATACGGGTATTGATAAAAATGAATTCTTGCCAAATGAAATCAAAGATGGTTATGATGTCCTATGGTTAAATAACATAAGTGCAAATCTACCACATAAGACAAAAGTAGAAAATGATCTTATCGCCTCTTTAAAAGATAATGGTTCTATTATATTTAACAGATCAAATATTGCTTATATAAAATATCGGTTTCAAACTCACAATTTGAATACTGAAATTGTTGGGAAGTTTAGATTTGGTATGCATTATATTTTAGGAACAAAACCTAGTAATGTAAGTAATGAAGCTTCTTTAGAACAAAATCATATTACTGAGTTCATGAATAAAATACTTTTAGCTAACAAAAGTAAAAGGCAATCAATTTCAAGGAGTGACAATCCTATCTTTCATGATGAAGAAAAATTTATAGAAGTATATGATGTCTTACCTAAGATAAACCCTGATGGCAAAGACTTAAAAGTTTATTATCCAGCTTGTGGTCTTGATTTAGTAAGTGTTTTAGCAAGTACAGATGCAACTACTTTAATATTTTCTGATTTAAGCAGGGATTTTTGCAAGCGTGGGGATTTAGATAATTTTAAAGGAATTATAGAACAACTTAAAGTAATGGATTCTCGGATAGATGAACTTTATATTCCTCCTAATAGACAAGAAGGAAGGGGAGTTATAAAGTTTTGGCTTCCATCTTCAAAAGGTGATTTAAAATTAAGAACTCTTATTTATTATTCAGGAGTTGATGCTACAAAATTTATTCCACCAGAAATTGAAGATGGCTTTGATGTTTTATGGGCAAGTTCAGCACCTATTTTTAGACATAAAAAAGGGACAAATGAAAAAGTCCTAGAGCTGTTAAATAAAAATGGTTTTGCTTATGTGGAGCATGTTTTAAATACTAAGCAGGGATATATAAATGCTTTAAATAAAGGTGTATCGTTTTAATTATTTTACAGAACAAAAAAATATTTATTTGTGTCATAATGAATCCATGGTAAATAAAGAACCAGAAAAAACAAATTGGTATATTATTACAGGAGGACCTTCAACAGGAAAATCAAAAACTATTGATCACCTTGCATTCTTAGGCTATCTTATTCGTCCTGAAGTTGCTCGTATTTTAATAGATGATGAGTTGAGTAAAGGTAGGACGATTGAAGAAATCAGACATGATGATAAAAAATTTGAACATCAAATTTTAAAAATCAAAATCGAAACTGAAACAATTGCACCTAAAAAGGATCTTATCTTTTGGGAAAGAGGCATGCCAGACAGTATTGTATATTTAAAAAAATATAAGTGTGATTTTGATCTTGCTGTGAAATTAAGTAAAGATCGTAGATATAAAGGAATCTTTATTCTTGATCTACTCCCTTCTTATGAAAAGGATTATGCAAGAACTGAAAATCGCCAAAAAGCAAAAGAGATTCATGAGGCTTTGTATGATTGTTATACAGAACTTGGTTACAACGTAATCAGAGTACCTGTTTTGTCTATTTCAGAACGAGTACAGTTTATTCTTAAAAATATCAATAAGGAAGATTAGCTATGAAAATATCTTTTCACGGAGCAACTAGAGAAGTAACAGGTTCATGTTATTTATTAGAAGTTGGAAGTGTAAAAATCCTAATTGATTGTGGTATGTATCAAGGTGGTGGTGGACTTGCTGAAGAAAATTTAAAACCTTTTGGATTTAAGCCAAGAGATATTAATTATCTTTTGCTTACCCATGCTCATTTGGATCATTGTGGAAGAATACCGCTTTTAGTTAGTCAAGGATTTCGTGGTGAAATTATTACTACTAGTGCCACCCGTGAATTAGCAAAATTGGTTATGCTTGACTCTGCCCGTGTCCATGAGGAAGATGCAAAAAGAAACAGAAGGCATTTTAAACGAAGTCACAAGAATAAGAAAAAAAACAAAGACTATAAACTGTTATATAATACGTTGGATGTACTCAACTCTTTGGATTATTTTGGATGTAATGCAGTATATGAAAAACCAATTAAACTAACAAAAGATATTCAGGCTACTTTTTTTGATGCAGGACATATCCTGGGTTCTTCATCAATATTGTTAGAGATACAAGAAAAAAGTCAAAAAAAGAAAATACTATTTTCGGGTGATATTGGAAACAACAATAAACCCATTATTCGCGATCCAGCGCCTTTGCCAAAAGCAGATATTGTAGTTATGGAGACTACTTATGGAGATAGATCTCATAAATCAATTGAACAGTCTGTTAATGAGTTTTATCTAGCAATTAATGATACTTTTAAACGTGGTGGAAATGTTTTTATCCCTACTTTTGCCCTCGAGAGAGCACAAGAGCTTTTGTATTTTATTAGAGAAGGAATTGAAAAAAGAAAGATACCAGGAAACACACAAGTCTTTCTTGATTCACCTATGGCAATTTCAGCTACAGAAATATATAAACGTCATCCTGAATGTTATGACGAAGAGTTTATAAGACTGTTAAAGACACGAACAGATCCTTTTTACTTACCAACACTTTCTTATACAAGAGATGTCTCAGAATCAATAGCAATAAACAGTATAAAAAGTGGAGCTATTGTTATGGCAGGCTCAGGCATGTGTACGGGTGGTCGTATATGTCAGCACCTTAAGCATAATTTATGGAGAGAAGAGTGTAGTGTAGTCTTTGTTAGTTTTGCAGCAGGAGGAACTCTTGCAAGAAAAATAATTGATGGTGCAAAAACTGTTTATATTTATGGAGAAGAAATTGATGTACGAGCAAAGATTTATACAATAAATGGATTCTCTTCTCATGCTGGACAAGATGAATTATTGTACTGGCATAAGAATATTGGGAAGCCAGAAGCCACTTATCTTGTACATGGTGGATCTGAAGCAATGGCAAGTATGGCTGGTAAATTAAAAGCAAAAGGATACAAGATAAAGATGCCTATGCTAAATGAAGAATTTTATATTTAAAGATAGTTTTAAATTTCAGGTACTTTAAACCCTGTCAGCTCACTAAGTTTTTCTGCACATTGCCATTTTGCTTTTTCTAGATCTTTCTCAGGATAAAATGGTTTTCCTATTCTTACAGTAATTGGGCCAAAAGGTTTATTTGAATCAATAATACCTATAGGTAGAATTGGTGTTTTTGTTAAATGAGACATATATACAGGACCTATATTTGGTTTGCCAAGAGTATTTGGGGTTTTACTTCTTGTACCCTCAAGAAACATTCCAAGGCACCAACCTTTTTGTATAACTTCCTTTGCTGCTCTAAGGGTAGTTCTTTCTAACTTTTCTCTGTCCACTGAAAAGGCTCCAAGCATTGTAATCGCCCACCCTATAAAAGGAATATTAAACAATTCTTTCTTTGCCATATAGGCTACTGGGAGCATTAGTGTCATTGAAATAATTGGAGGATCATTATTTGATAAGTGATTTGGCATTACAATAAATGGCTTTTTATCTTTAGGAATATTTTCTTTGCCATAGATTTTTGTTCGATAAAAAATACAGTAAATAGGGATAAATAATAACCAAATCACCATGTATTGATAAAACTTTGTAATCCAGTTATATCTTTTTGGATTGTATATTGCCATGTATAAATAATAGCGTATAGGAAAGCAAGAACTAGCGTATAGCGTATGTTGTGGATATGAGGACAAGAATGTAGAGCAGTCCTAATAAGTTCTTTGTTCTACTAAACGCTATACGCTGAACGCTATGTCCTAAGTTTTCTCCTAAACGCTATAAAGTAAGTTATAATTTAACTTTATAGTTTTTAAGAAATAAAATATGAAGGAATTAAGGAGAGATGTTCGAGTGGCTGAAGAAGCAGACCTGGAAAGTCTGTGTGCTCCAAAAGAGTACCGAGGGTTCGAATCCCTCTCTCTCCGTTTTCATTTTTATACCGCTCGTTTCGCACGAATGCTCCCACCTCTTTAGAGGCGAGGCTCGCTCAGTTTTCTGAGCGGCAACTCGCTTTTCAGTCACGGCGCTTTTTGGTGAATGAATCACACAAAAAGCTTATATGTTTTATACAAGTTCTCACTTAACGACGTTCTGGTTTTTCGTTTACAAAAAACCTTCACTTGAAAAAACTTATTTTGTCATTATAATTTTGGTTGATTTCTTAACCCAAACCTTAAAAAACTATAAATGTTGTTTGAACTTAGCTATCTAACAGCTTTATTTAAAGAGTTTTCAGTACTTTTTATTTGAACCTTAAATAGATTTAATGTATTTTTTTTTGCTTTTGTTAAACTATAAAACTAGCTTAAGTGAATTATTTAAGGAGAAATATTATGACTTCAATTTTAGTAAAAGCATCTGACCTTGCAAAAAAACAATTCAAGAAAGAAAGACCTGTTATTGTAGAACAAGAAAAGATTAGGGCAGAATCCCTGAAAAAAAAAGTAGAAGAATTGGTTGAAAAAGCAAAACAGACTCTAGAACAACAACTCCCCTCTGTTATATATGAGGCTATATCTGGAAAAAGTAATAGATGTATTGATCTTTTTCAAATACCAGATGAGCTAATACCTCATCATTCTGAACATATTAGGACTGAACAGTTTAAAATTAAAAATGAAGTTTTAAAGGAATTTATTACTTGGATTAAAGAACAAGGATTAGTACCAGTAATTCACCCTCAGGGACAGTGGCGTGTTGAAGTTGTAGATGTT
Organism: Candidatus Melainabacteria bacterium; assembly: GCA_023250155.1. Lineage (GTDB taxonomy): Bacteria > Cyanobacteriota > Vampirovibrionia > 2-02-FULL-35-15 > 2-02-FULL-35-15 > JAHFBD01. The sequence goes on along the minus strand of JAHFBG010000015.1, from coordinate 29,111 downwards.
GGTGTTGAAGTTCCCCAAAAATTTATTAAGCAGCTACAAAAAGAAGCTAATCAAGGAGTTTAAGAGTTCTATATTAAGGAGAAATAAAAATGACACAAGTAAATTCAATTTTAATAGGTCGTGCATTTCATCAAGCAGTTCAGGAAATCCCTGTTGAAATAGCAGCACGACTGGTTAGAGAAAGTGCTGATAAATATGCCATTGCAGACATCTTAGACAATAAAAATCCTGATGATAGATCTTTAGAAGATTTAGGTGGTTTCTGGCTAGAGTCATATCCAACTGCTAAAGAATCTATAAATGGATATCTTCAAAGATGTGGCTTGCAAACAGTTGATGATTTTATACAGCTTCAATCTTTAAAAAGTGGACAGCAAGTATAATCAATTCAGAAATATAAACATATCCATTATGGTTTATATTCTTTTTTTTGTTTGAATTCCTATTAATTCCTCAGTTTTTCTTACATTCCCCATACTGTAAATAAAATTTAAAAATTATATTTTTAGCATCAATTAAAAGGTGTTGAGATCTTTTTATTGATTGACTATTAAATTATTTTATTTTTATGATTTTATTTATAACCTGTCAAATATCTCAAATGTTGGGAAATATATTTTATCCCTCTAGAGCTCCTTCTAACAGCTCTATTCAATCAACTGCTTCTTTGCTGCCTAGGCAGAGTGACCAATATTTAACCAGTAGGCATTCACAAGAACCAAGAATAGCCTCTACTCTACCTAAAGAAAAATCACCATCATTAGGAAATAAGCTTTGGAATACTATTCGTAGTACAGCCGTTGTTCTAACTGCTGTTATTATTACAAGTGCTTTAATGGCTAGTGGTGTAGGTATCATAGGCATTGGTATTACTATTGGGGCTGGTATTTTAGCTGGTACTGCTTTTGGTGCTACTACAAATGCACTTACTTGTGCAGCAAATGATGACTGGTCAAACTTTTGGTCACAAACTTTTGATGATTTTAAATCTTCATGTGTTGGTGCTGTTAGTACTGCTGCTGGTTGTGGTGTAGCAAGGCTTATCACTGGTAGTGGTCAAGTTGCTGTCCAAGCATCAGCTAGTCGTAAATTGTGGGCTAATGTTGCTAGCGGTATTACTAATACTACAGTGTCGACTTCTTCTAATCTAGGTTTGACCTATGCTAATGCTAGAAAGAATTTTAAAGAGTTTTTAAAACAAAACAATCTTGAAGATTGTTCTAATGAAGAAAAAGCAAGACTCTATCAGGATTTTTTAAGACATAATGGGCTTGATACTAGGAACATAGTAAAAACTTTTGGATTTGCAATTCTTACTAGTATCGTTAGTAGAAAAATTAGTGGGAGATTTCAACTCTCAAGAGATGCACAGTCCCAAGCTGCTCTTAGTCAAGGATTGAATGTATCAAGGCTTCAAGCCACAAAATCTATTCTTGCTGAGAATACAATGCTATCAGGAGTAAACCTAAGTAGTGGAATGATAGAACGTGGTAATAGCTTTACACTTGAACAAAAGCTAGCTACTATATTTGGGAATTATGCAGGTGGTGTTAGTGGACATTTATCTTCTAATTATGTTCAACCAAGAATCCAAACAACAATAAATCGTAGATAAAGATTTAAGATAATTGTTTTCTTTTGTTTTTGTGATTAACTCTTCGGATAAAATCTTACCTTGTAAATTGTTTATTTAGAAATATTATGTTGGGTAGACAGTAACATTTGGGTATATATTTTATAAAATACTATGGAAACAATAACTACTGATTTACAAGTAGCACAAATAATTATTATAAGAATTTTGGTTTCATTTGTTCTTGGTGTAATTGTTGGTATTGAAAGAGGATTTAGTCATAAAACAGTTGGCTTTAGAACGTTGTCATTGGTCTGTGTTGGCTCAACAGCATTTACACTGATTTCAATTTACGGATTTAAAGAATCAGATACTTCTCGTGTCGCTGCTCAAATAGTTACTGGTATTGGTTTTCTTGGTGCAGGTGCAATCTTGCATAGAGGTTATGTTACAAAAGGCTTAACTACAGCTACGGCATTGTGGGTAGCTGCTGGAATTGGCATGGCATGTGGAACAGGGATGTTTGTTTTAGCCTTTATTATTACATTGATGGCTTTAATTTTATTATGGGTATTAAAACCATTTAAACTTCATTTAGATCGTATGTTTGATAAAGAAAATGGCAACAATAAACCTTCTAAAAGGAAAAAGACTTTAATTGTAGGAAATGAAAATAATAATGAAGAAGATGACCTTTAATTTTAATTTTGCGCCTGGTGCGAATTGAACGCACGGCCAATCGGTTAAAAGCCGAGTGCTCTACCCCTGAGCTACAGGCGCATTTTAAAAAACTAGGGTTTCAAAAATAATAGAACAGACTTATTCTACCAAAGTGTAAGAAATATCCAAATATTTGTTTATGGTTTAGCTTTCTTTTGCTTTACTTAACTGCTCTAAAGTATATTTAAAAATCACATTTACAACACCAAAAATTGGTAAAGCAAAAAGAACCCCGATTAACCCAGCTGTCTTTAAACCAGCTAATATTGCAATAAGGACTAAAACAGGATGCATTCCAATTGCATCTCCCATAATCCTTGGGGTAATAAAATTGTCTTTTATTAAACGAGTAAAGCCTTCATAAACAACTAATGGAATCCAAACTTGAAAAGGATCTGTAAATGCAATAACTAATAGTGCTGGTACTAAACCTACCCATCCACCAACTACAGGAATAATACACCAAAGAAAATGCCATAATGCAAGAAATAATGCATATGGTACTTTCATTAACATATAGGTTGAAAACATAACAGAAGCATTAATTGCAGCTAGTTTTACCATTCCACCATAAAAACCTCTTAGACATTTGTCCAAGGCTGCAACTAGGCTGTGTATATGGTGTTGATATGGTTTGGGAATATACTGAGTAAAGTCATTTATAAGCTTGTGTCCATCTAATAAAAAATAATAAGATGTTACTGCTGTGACAAGGATATAAAAAACAATGTGTAATGTACCAAATGCTACTCCTAAAAGATTTCCTATTGAATCTAAATTTAAAACACTGATTTTATTTGATAGCCCACTAGTAGCACTGGAAATAGTAGCACTGGAAAGATCTATAGGAATATTATTTTTATTTAAGATAACTTGTACAGAAGTAACCTTTTTATCTAAATAGGTTATGATTTCTGGAATTTGTTTTGTGAATTCACCAAACTCTTTAGTGACTTTTGGAGCAACAAATATAAACACGGTTATAAGAAAACCAAAAATAATTAGATAGGTTAACATTACAGCCAGGGGTCTAAATCGAACAATTTTTGTTAATAAGTCTACTGGAGTTATAAGTAAATAAGCTAAAAGAATTGAGACTCCAACCACAGCTAAAATATCAGCAAAATACTTTGCAAATTTTAAAACTACAAAAAGTAAAAGAACAACTCCTGAAAATACAAGAAATTGTTTTGCTCGTCTATCCCAAAATTCTGTCATTTTAATATCTTTTGTTTTCTATTGTGCTTTTTATTGTAGACGCTTTTATTAGATCATTGTGACAAATTATTGCTTTTAAGTTTTAATTCTTTAGATACACTGTTTATTAAGGATCCAATTTGTTCAATTTCAACCTCTACTTTGTAGTTTCCTTTTAGAGAACCTACACCAGAAGGTGTTCCAGTTAAGATAACATCACCTGGATATAGTGTCATTATATGAGATACAAAACTAACAATGTAAGGGATGCTAAATATCATTGAGCTAGCAGTAGAGGATTGTACAAGTTTACGGTTTACATATGTCTTTAAGCTTAAGTTTTTATATTTTGGAAAATCTTCAGCAGGTAATATCCAGGGGCCTAATGGACAAAATGTTTTAAAGCTTTTTGCTCTTGCCCATTGCCCATCTTTTTTTTGTAGGTCTCTTGCTGTAATATCATTTGCACATGTATAGCCTAAAACATATTCAAGAACTCTCTTTTCACTTATATTCTCTGCCTCTTTTTTTATTACAATTGCTATTTCACCTTCATATTCAATATTTCCAACTTTATCAGGCAATATTATTTTTTCTTCAGGACCAATGGCTGAACTCGTCGCTTTTAAAAATACAATTGGTTCAGTTGGAATCTTTGAATCAAACTCTTTAATATGGTCCTTATAGTTTTTTCCAATACCAATTATTTTCCTAGGATTATAAAAAAGTATTGGCTTTAAATGGTTGAAACTATAAGGACTTCCTGTTTTATTTGGATAGAAGATAGATTCAATAGGATAAACCAGATTGTTTTCACTATCAAATAAACCAAAAAACACTAGTTTTTTTTGTGAGTGAAAAAATCTTCCTAAATATTGCAATCTTTATGTACCTTCTTTCCAGGAATTGATGTAGTTAAGTTGTTCAGGAGTTAACTTGTCAATTTGGATTCCAAGTGTTTTAAGCTTTAGAGCAGCTATTTCATTGTCTATTTCAATAGGTAGATTTTGAACCCCTGGTTTGAGCTTGCCTTTATTTTTTACAAGGTGTTCTACTGCTAATGCTTGATTTGCAAAACTCATATCCATAACAAGAGCAGGATGTCCTTCTGCCGCACCAAGGTTCACTAGTCTACCTTCAGCTAAGACAAATATTTTTTTTCCTTTTAGCGTATATTCTTCAAGAAATGGTCTAATTGTTTTTTTATTAGGCGCAGCTTTTCCTAACGCTTCAAGATTTATTTCAAGATCAAAATGTCCTGAGTTGCATAAAATAGCACCATCTTTCATAAGTTCAAAATGATGTTTATCGATAACAAACCTATTTCCAGTTACTGTTACAAAAAGATCCCCAATTTTACAGGCTTCAGCCATAGGTAGTACTTGAAATCCATCCATAATAGCTTCGAGAGCTTTAACTGGATCAATTTCAGTAACAACTATTCTTGCTCCTTGACCTTGTCCTCTTTTTGCAATTCCTTTTCCACACCAACCATAGCCACAAACTACAAGAACTTTTCCTGCAAGTAAAATATTTGTAGCTCTTAATACACCATCTAATGTTGATTGACCTGTACCATAGCGATTGTCAAACATATGTTTTGTTTGTGAATCATTTACTGCCATAGCTGGAAATGTAAGTACTCCATCTTTTTCCATAGCTCTAAGTCTAATTAGTCCTGTGGTAGTTTCTTCTGTAGTGCCTATAATGTTTTTAACAAGTTCTTTTTTGTTTTGTAGTAAGGTAGCTACTACATCAGAACCATCATCAATAATAATCTGAGGTTCATGACTAAGAGCAAGATCCACATGTTTTCTATAGGTATCAGTACTTTCACCCTTTATAGCAAAAACAGAAACATTATGATTTTTAACAAGACATGCAGCAACATCATCTTGGGTGCTTAGTGGGTTGCTAGCTATTAGTAAACAGTCAGCTCCACCTGCTTGTAGTGTAAGAGCTAAAACTGCTGTCTCAGTCGTGACATGGCAGCAAGCAGATATTTTTATACCTTTTAATGGTTTTTCTTTTAAAAATCTTTCTTGTATGCTATTTAAAACAGGCATTTGACTTTTTGCCCAATTAATTCTTTGTTCTCCAACGGAGGCTAAATTGATATCTTTTATTTCGTTTTTTGAAGCTGTCATTTGACTCATTGTTTCTCCCTTATGTTTTTTGATATTGACTTTAATATTTTATCAAATTTCTTAAATAAAAGGGATTGATCAAAAGAAGCACAGTACAGACGTGCCATGATACGTCTCTCCAGTCTTGCGCTATTATAAATAAACTATGATAAAAATCATACAAGACATTGATCCGTCCTTACGCAATCAAATTAAAAATATTCCAAGATTATCTGGCGTTTATATGATGTTAGATAAAAAAGGGGAAGTTATTTACATAGGTAAAGCATTAAATTTAAAAGATAGGGTTAGATCTTACTTCAATATTACATCATGGAAAGATAGACCAAAGCTTCACTTCATGATGCCAAAAGTAAAAGAAATAAAGACTATTATAACCAGATCTGAAAATGAAGCATTAATTTTAGAAGCCAACTTAGTAAATAAACATCAACCTAAATATAATGTGACTTTAAAAGATGATAAAAAATTCCCATGGCTTATGCTTACTTATGATGAGCAATATCCAAGAATAGTACCTATAAGAGATGTAGCAGGCTTTAAGAAAAAATACCCAAAGACAAAAAACAAATTATTTGGACCATACTCTGATAGTAGTGCTATGTGGGAAACATATAAGATTTTAAAAGAAGGATTTCAATTAAGGCTTAGGAGAAAACCATTATTCAAAGATAGACCATGTATGAATTATCATATTGGTCTTTGTTCAGGTCCTTGTCAAAGCCTTGTCACCTATGATGATTACCATAAAATCGTTGAGCAGGTAGAAGATTTTTTACTTGGTAGGTATACATTAGTCATAAAAGATCTGAAGCAAGAAATGAATAATTATAGTAAAAATCTTCAGTATGAAAAGGCTGCAAAGGTTAGAAACACAATACAACAAATTGAAAAAATATTAGAAAAACAATTTGTCATTAGTGATGATGTTTTATTAAAACAAGATATTTTTGCTTGTGCTTATGAGGACGGAAATATGGTTCTAGAGGTGCTTATGATAAGGGAAGGTAAAGTAATTGCTGTTGAATCTTTGCCAATCAATTTACCAAAAGATACCAGTCCAGATGATGCTTTCAGCGAAGCAATTAAACAATATTATACAAGACTAAATGATGACAACATCCCAAAAGAAATAATTACTCAGTTTGAGTTAAAAGAAAAAGAAATAATTCAAGAGTGGTTAAGTAATAGGTTAGAAGAGAGTGGAAATAAAAAATGTAAAATGACAATAACATGTCCACAAAAAGGCAAGAAATTAGAACTTGTAAAAATGGCTCAACAAAATGCAAAAATCGCTTTGCAAAGAATACTTTTACTAAATACTACAAGCTTAAAAGATGAAGAAAATAATAACAGTGAAGAGATTCTAAAAGAACTACAAAAAAAATTAGAACTGAAAAATCATCCTAGTCATATTGAATGTTTTGATATATCTCATTTAGGTGGTACAGGAACAGTGGCTAGTATGGTTTGTTTTATTGACGGGAAGCCTGATAAAAACCAATACAGAAAATATAAATTAAAAACAGTTTTAAACAAGATAGATGATTATCAATCTATGAAAGAAGTTCTTACAAGGAAGTATTCACCTGGCGACGCGATTAATCGCATCATTACACCAGATCTAATAATTATAGATGGTGGTAAGGGTCAATTAAGTGCAGCTAAAGAAACACTTGAATCTTTAAAATTTGATTTGAATAAAACTGATTTAATTAGTCTTGCAAAAAGACTAGAAGAAGTTTTTAAACCAAATAGAAAAAAATCCATTATTCTTGAAAGAGATTCAAAAGCATTATTTTTACTTCAAAGAATAAGAGATGAAGCACATAGGTTTGCAATTACATTTCAGAGAGATACAAGGGCAAAAGATACTTTTAGAATTGAATCTTAGTAAAATCTATAAGTCTATAAAAATCACTCTGCTTTGCAATGAAATATTCTTCTTTATCAAAATCTTCTACTCGCAATCTACTTTCTACAATATTATAGATGGTACTTTCCAGCTCTGGTAATTTTTCTTTAATGATTTTGTGAGTTACAAAAATATCGATATTCTTGTAATCATGTACCACTCGATTTCTATATGCAATGATTTTTATCCATTCTATCTTTGGATATTTGTTTTTTAATTCTTCACTTAGCTTATTAGCATTCTCACCAATGTTAATCAAAAGATTTAAACAAGCATTAAAGTTAAGTTGATCGTTTACATTATAAAAACTATCTGCTGATGTATATTCAGAAGAATATTTTTTTATCTTTGAAATTGAATTAAGGATACCTAAAAGGTAAAGAAGATCATTTTTTATGTTTTTTAACATAAATTAAATCCTTTTTTGCCCTATGTAATATAAGTGGATTTCCATATTCACTAAAAACAAGATCTATTTTTTTTTCTATTTTTTTTTCCAAATCTTCCTTAAGCTCTATTGCTTTATTTTTATCATGAACATTTTCTAAAAAGAGATCAATATCATTAGCCTTTTCTCCTCTTGCAAATGAACCAAAAACCCCAATAGAATCTATATCCAATAAATCAAATACATTATTTTGATTTAAAAAATCCTCAAGATCATTAATATTTTTAAGTTCATCAGACATGTGTTTATCAAGTTAGTTGTTATTATTCTACCCAACTCTTAACTTATTAAATAAAAGCCAATAGTTTTTATTCATATTGTTAACATCTTAACCCAAACTTTAAGCTTTTCTTTAGGTTTACTAATTGATTTTAGTCTTTAACCAGGATAATCTAGAGCATATTAAAAAACAAATTTAAGGAGACCACTTATGATTAAGCGAACTGATTTTGTAAATCCTGTCATATTAAAATTCCCCATGCAAGTTTCAAGAGAGCTTGATCGAGCTTCAACGGGAGTGATTGCTTTATACGAACTTGATTTAAATGAGGATATAAAAAACAGGCAATTATATTGGGAAGATTTAGCTAAAGAATATCCTAATTATGAAGATACAATCATAAGGTTGGGAAAAGATCTTGCTAGAATTCCAAAAGGTTCATTTGAAGGCTATTTTGATGCTGTTGACGATGAAATGTCACGAAAACTTCTTGGTGATGTACTTGCAATAAGACTAGGAAAATCTATCGATGATAAAGAAGTTCAAAGAAGTGAAATTGATTCGATACTAGATGAATTAGGTATTGAAAGAGAGTTAGTTCAATCAGGGCTTGATATTGATCCAAAATTTATTATAATTAAACTCTTAAGAGGGGAATTGTTATTTTAAATGAGCATTTCAGGACCACAATTTTCACCACTTTCAAAAGTTCCATTATCAAAAATCGAACCTAAAACTCTTGAAGACTATTTAAAAAAGTCTACCTATAAAGGTGGACCAATTCAAATGCTTGTAGATGAGTTTAATAGTGGCACTCAAGTCATACTACTTTCTGATCCTCATCCTGCTTGTGATACACCAGAATATGCAGAGTTTTTAAAAAAACTTTATCTTGAACTAGCAAGAAAAACTAATTTAAAAGTAGTAATGCTAGAAACCACTAAAAAAAATCTTGAGTCCTTACCTAGTGCCATAAAAACATGGAAAAATTCTGGTATTCAGAATTATAGTGAATACAGCAAACATATTGAATCTAAGTATAAGGATATAAATGAAATGAAGAAGGCTGGTTTCTTATTGTGGGGTGAAGCTCCTGTACCTTGGGATGATAGTGATGAGGAAGCTAATTTAGAGGCAGAAAAAGATAAAATTGCATGTGAAGAATTAAACAGTTTGAACTTTAGATATTGGTTACCAATGCTAGAAAAAGCGTATTCTGATAAAAAGTTGATTGTTGGTTTTGATACTAGACAAGATATTTTTAGTGGAGAAAGTCTCACTCAATTTATGTCTGAGAAAGTAAAAGGAACAAATGGAACATATAAATTAGATTTGGATGAATATATTAAAGAGAAAGATAAAAATATAGTATCAGGAGGCAGTGTTGATTTTGACTTTTATCAAAATATATGTGATGAGTTAGTTGAACTAGACCCACAAGAAAAAGTATTGATTATTGCAGGAACAGATCATGTTACTAAAACACAAGGATTAAATAGGCTTGGACATTTTTTATTTAAAAAGCCTGAGCTTACTATGAAAACAGTTCTTGTAGAAGTAGGCTGGTGGGATGAATTAGCCGAAGAAAATACAGAAGAATTTGTAATAAGAGCAAGAGGTATGCATTTTAATTCTCTTATGAAGGATATAAAACTTGGGTATGTAGCTATTGATAACAATGGTGAAAATACGGAACTATCCAGTATTCAAGTTTTTGAGTCTGAAAAAGTGTCAGTTGGATTATTTGATAAACCCGATAAAAATATTCCAACAGTACCAGTATTAGTTGGGGATTTTGATAAGTTAATTTATTTTAATTCTAAACAAGATTTAGAACAGTACTTAAGATCAAATTAATGCACAAAAAAGATCATATTCATCACAATCTATAACTTTTACATTGATAAAATCTCCTGGATTTGGAGGATTTTCATTTTTCTGTAAATCAATATATAATTGCCCATCTATTTCAGGAGCATCTCTGAATGAACGTCCTACAGCACGGGTAGACATTTCATTCTGAGACGTTGCACGCAACGTCTTTACTGGGTGTTGTTCGAGATGCTCTATAAGCATTTGTAACTTCTTGCCAACAAATGTTTTGTTTTTTTGAAGAGATATTTTTTGCTGTAGTTTCATGATCTTATCTCTACGCTTTTGTTTTATTTCTTCAGGGACCTGATCTTTAAAATCAAATGCAGGAGTATCTTTTTCTTTTGAATAAGTAAAAACTCCTACTCTGTCAAATTTTGACTCTTTCACAAAATCATACAGTTCGTTAAAATCTTCTTCTGTTTCACCAGGGAAACCTACTATAAGTGTGGTTCTTACAGCTGCTTTTGGGAGTTTCTTTCGAAGAAGTTTTACGGTGTCTCTTACTGTGGGTGGACGTCTCATAGAAAGTAATATTTTTTTACTTGCATGTTGTAATGGAATATCAATATATTTAACTATGTTTGATTTCTTAGCTATAACATCTAACATCTCTTCATCCATTTCAGTAGGATAAGCATACATAAGTCTAATCCAGTCTGCGCCTGATTCTTCTGATACAGCTTTAAGCAAGTCAGCTAATGCACGTCTTTTATAAATATCTGTACCATAAGCAGTGCTGTCTTGTGAGACTAAAATAATTTCTCTAACCCCATTGTTTACAAGTGTTTTAGCTTCAATGACAATATCTTCTATAGTTCTTGATTTCATATCTCCACGAAGATAAGGAATAATACAAAAGGCACATCTATGATCACAGCCCTCAGCTATTTTTAAATAAGCACTTGGACCAAGCTGTGTATTTAATCGTGGTGTAGATGAATCAGCTACTGCCATAGGGATTTCATCTACTTTTACTATCTTTGAGTCTTTTCCATTGTTTAAATTTGAAGTGACTTTTTTTACTACATCTAAAATATCTTTTATATTTCCTGTGCCAAGAACTGCCTGAGTACCACTAAACTCACTAAACAAACCATCTTTATATCTTTGAGCCATACAGCCAGTAATGATAAGCTTTTGACCCATATTAGATAATTCTGTTAGAACTCCTTTACTTTCATTTGTACTGTCTTTTATAAAAGTACAAGTATTTACAAGGGAAATATTAGCTCTAGAATGATCACTTGTTATGGGATAACCTGCTGCATGTAGTATACCTACTATATTCTCAGTATCTACAAGGTTTTTAGCACAACCAAGGGTACTAATTCCAATAGTGGGTAGAGTTTTACTCTTTTTGGTTTTCATGAGGGTTTTATTATAGCAAATGATCTCAAATCAAAACCTCTACACTACCCACGACGTTCCCTACATGGTTAGTAATCTGTCCTTTTAACAATTCTTTTATAGTTGGACTTTTAATATCTTTTTCTCTTAACCATTTAAACTTAATTAGTAAATTTAATAAAACAATAGATCGTATTTTAGGTGAACCATCTGATACTTTCATTACAATACTATTTCCATCTTTAGCAGCAATGATAACTCCTTCAGCACCTACCTTGCACAAGATCTTACCAGAAGAAGCTTTTATGATTTCAGAATCTATCTGATTTTCACTACCCATATAAAAAGGATATTTAGTCATTGCTGTAATAGTTCTTGAATATTTAGTTTTCTTTGGATTTGTAAAATTTGAAAATAGTTTTGCAGCATTTAAAATAGGCAGTGCAAATACTGGTGCACTACACCCATCAATAGCAATTGAAATATTACTTGTTTCAGATAGCTCTTTAATACTTTTTAGGATATGTTTTTGGAGAGGGTGATCTATCTTTAGATAGTTTTCTAAGCTCCAATTATTTTTTTTACATACACTAAGCATGCCTATATGTTTTCCTGAACAATTATTGTGCAATATGTTTGGCTTTAAATTATATTTTATTAATCTTAATTTTTCTTTTTCATCAGTTGGAAAATGAATTCCACATTGTAAATCTTGTAATTTTAATTCATCTTTTTTAATTAGCTCTTGTAATAACCTCAAATGTTTTGATGATCCTGAATGTGATCCACATATAATTGCTAATTCTTTTAAAGAGACGTTAATTTTATAATCAATTATTGGTATTGCTTGTATTGGTTTTGCTGTTGATCTTAAAAAGATTTTGTCAGTCATATCTCCTTTTTTGTAAACAATGTTTTTCTTATTATCTAATATGCATATCCAGCCAAAGTGTAAGTTTTCAATATTATTACCTCGTTTTGTAATAGCCATGCTCTCAGGTTTTAGAAAATTATTATTGGGCATTTTACCTACCGCCGGTTTTTTCGCTGTGCTCCCAAAACCGGCTTTCCAGAGTGCTTCCGATTTACCATTTATAACATCTTACAGATTTTACCGAATAAATCGGATAAAATCTTACCTTGCAGTTATTTACTTAGAAGTATTACACTAGCTAAGTAATAACAGAAACAGCTTAGAATATCTGTATATATTGTAAGATCAGTATAATTATAGTTTATAAGGATTTATGATCAAGAAAAACAATTCAATAAATATAATAACTTGTTTAGTGATTTCACTCAATATTTTTTCTTGCCAGAAAGTATATTCTTTTGATTTGCAGAGCGCTGCATTTTCAATTAATGCTGAAATTAAAGATATTGAAAGTGTTACAGAGACAGAAAAAATAAATGCTTTATTAGATAGTTTAGAACAAGGATGGAATAGTCACGATATTGAAAAAGTAGTTAAGCATTATTCCGATGACTTTGTAAATGGTGATAGTTTACCTCTTGAAGCCGTTAAAAACTTAACTGCCGAGTTATGGGAAGCATACCCAGACATAAAAAGTAATTCTCAAGAAAGATCTGTTAGAGTTTACGGTGAATTTGCAACAGTAGAAAGTGTAGATCTTTATGAAGCCACTTCTTCTATGATTAGACCTGAAGTAGGAACAAAAGGTGCTCTAAAAGCAGTGTCTATGGGTGAATTGTTCTTGAAAAAATTTGGACCTACCTGGAAAATTGTAAGTGATAAAACTTTTTTTGAAAAAGTAAGCATTGGTTATGGCATAGGTATAGAACTGATAGATCAGAGTAAAGTTAAGCTATCTGCTCCTGAACAAGTAGCTAGCGGTCATCAATATACAGCTAAACTTGATTTTGATTTTGGAGAAGATATTAAACCTGTAGCAGCTATTAGCAAAGAAGTTTTAACCTATCCACAAGTAGCTGCTGAAGACAAGTTTAGACTTGTTGGGGAAAATAAATTGGAAAGATTATTTCCTGCAAATAAAATCAATAAAAACGAGTTAGTTACAGCAACCGTTGGATTGACTGGTGGTGCTTTAAAGCCAAAACTTTTAGGGCTGGTCTTCTTAACAAAACGTGTAAATGTCATTCCTGTATCAGAAGAAGTAATCGAAACAGCAATAATCAAATCCCCAGCTAAATCAGCATTAAATAAAGCAGTAGATTTATTAGACAATTATCCTAGTGAACCAACTAAAAAAAACAATGACTCAAACAAAAAAGAAGAGGATAAGGATAGTAAAGAACTTGAACCAGATTTCGATCAATAAGCTTAAAAATCACAGTTTTTTATTTAACAAAAAAGTAGCCTTAGCTATTTCTGGTGGCATTGATTCAATGGTATTGTTAGATGCTTTTCTAAAGCTTAGGAAATTCTATAAGCTAACTCTTTATGCCTTGCATTATAACCATAAGTGGAGAGATGATTCTTACAAGGACTCATTACTTGTAAAAGACTTTTGTAGGAAAAATAATATTATATTTATTTATAAAGAAGCCACAGGAAAAATTATAAAAAGCGAAGAAAACGCTAGAGAGAAACGATATGATTTTTTTAAGGAAGCATCGATTTATCATAGTTTTAATTATGTGTGTACAGCACATCATAAAGACGATCAGATTGAAACCATTTTATTTAGATTAGCTAGAGGTACAGGACCAAATGGTCTTTTACCTATTAAAGAAACTCTACCTTTGACTGACAAAACATTGTTGTTTAGACCATTTTTAGATATTACAAAAAAAGAAATCAATGACTATGCAATTAAAAACAAAATCAAATTTATAAAAGATAAAACAAATGATGACTTAAAGTATAAAAGAAATTTAATCAGGTTAAAAATACTACCTTTATTTTCTAGGATCAATAAAAATGCTTCTAACAACTTACTATTATGTAGCGACCTGGTTTATTCAGAGAATAAAGTCTTAGAAAACTATTTTGTTACTTTATTAAAAAAGATAAAATTAAGTACAAGGACTGATTTACCTCTAGTTATTGATAAGAACAAATTTTTAAAATTAGATTACTATACTCAAAAATCTTTTTTATACTGGTTCTTAGTTACAAATAATATTCAGGGCTCAGTAACTAAGACAGATACAATCCTAGATTCAATAAAAAATCTTAAGCGAATATCCTTATCTAAAATGTATTATTTAACTACTGATAAGAATAAAATAACTCTTGAATTACAAAACCACAAAGCAAGTCAAAATAATAAGATTTATGTGACACAGGATTTTTCTATCAATAATAAACCCATAGCAATTCCACTTAAACCAAATGAAACTTTGGTGGCAAAACCATTTATAAAAAAACACTTCATAAAAGCTTTTCCTCTAGATAAAGAAATGAAAGCATATGTAGATCTTTCAAAATATAAGAATAAGTATTTTTCATTACGATTTAGAAAGCCTTTTGATGTATTTCAACCTTTAGGGCTAAAAAAGACCATGAAGTTAAAAAATTACTTAATAAATAAAAAGATTTTAAAAGAAGATAGGTATAATATTTCTCTATTATGTTTTAAGAATGAAGTTTTATGGATCCCAGGTCATGGTATAAGTGATAAAATCAAAGTTTTAAATAGACCCACTCATATGTTAGAAGTAAAAAGTAAAAAGTAAGAGAGAAGAAGTGAAAAAGAAAAAAGTAAAAATTTTATATTCCAGTAAAGAGATTCAAAAAATGATAGTGTCCTTAGCAAAACGGATAAATACAGAATTTCCCGAAAAATCAAGCTCTTCAAAGTCTTTGGTTGTAATATCAGTTTTAAAGGGAGCATTTCTTTTTACAGCAGATCTTATAAGAAATATTAAAAGACAGATACAACTAGAGTTTGTAAGAATCTCTAGCTATGGTACCAGACAGTCCTCAAGCGGAAGAATTGAAGCACCATTACTTTCATTACCTGATTTAAGTAACAGAGATGTCTTAATAGTAGAAGATATTGTTGATAGTGGCAGAACAATAAGCTTTTTAAAAGATTATATACAAGAGCAATTTAAACCTTCAAAGCTCAAAGTGGCATCTCTTTTAAACAAAAAATCCAGACGTGAGATTGATGTAAAAGCTGATTATATTGGCTTTGAAGTAGACAACTTATTTTTATTTGGTTATGGATTAGATGCTGCGGAAAAGTTTAGACATTTGCCGTATCTAGCTTATTTTGATTAGATGTATTGATTACTTGATTGATAAACGTGGTATATGTAATCTATGGTTTGTGATAAGATTAAAAAGTTGTTTTATGAAGAAATTTAGTGCTACATTACCATTTGTAATTTTATTCATGCTTCTTAGCTTGTTTGTAATTACAATTATTGCTAAGAAAGAAAAAGATAATATAATCACTTATAGTGATTTTATAAAGCTTGCTCTACTTGAAGAAGGCCCTTCTCCCATAAAGAAAGTCATATTAACAAATGATTCAGATAATGCAATTGTAATATTTCCTGATAGCACTGAAAAGATAGTTCGTGTACCAAATTCTGATGGTAAAGCACTTATAGAACTTGCTAATAATCTAACAAAGAAATTAATTGATGTAGAAGTTAAGCCACCTAGCGGAAGTGGTTTTTGGTTGAGTTTTTTAACCTCAATTTTAGTTCCTGCTTTGTTTTTAATAATGCTCATATTTATGATTCGCAGCGCACAAAGCGGGGGATCTCAAGCATTAAGTTTTGGAAAAAGTAGAGCAAAACTACAACAGGATCCAAAAGTTAAAATAACATTTGCCGATGTAGCTGGAATTGATGAGTCAAAACAAGAGTTGCAAGAAGTTGTAGACTTTTTAAAAAACAGTGAAAAATATCTAGCGATTGGTGCAAGAATACCAAAAGGAGTTTTGCTTGTAGGTGCTCCTGGAACTGGTAAGACCTTATTAGCAAAAGCTGTTGCTGGAGAAGCAGGTGTTCCATTCTTTAGTATTAGCGGCTCAGATTTTGTTGAAATGTTTGTAGGTGTAGGTGCATCACGAGTTAGAGATTTATTTGATCAAGCTAAAAAAAATTCACCGTGTATTGTATTTGTAGATGAAATTGATGCTGTAGGTAGACAAAGAGGAGCTGGTCTTGGTGGTGGTCATGATGAAAGAGAACAAACCCTAAATCAACTTTTAGTAGACATGGATGGATTTGAATCTACAACAGGTATTATAGTTTTGGCTGCAACAAATAGACCTGATATTTTAGATAGTGCATTATTACGACCGGGTAGATTTGACAGGCAAATTGTAATAGATAGACCTGATATAGCTGGAAGAGAGGCTATTTTAAAAGTTCATGCCAAAGGCAAACCCTTAGAACAAGGTGTAGAACTAAGAGTTCTAGCAAGAAGAACACCTGGTTTTACAGGCGCTGACCTTTCCAATTTATTGAATGAAGGAGCTCTTTTAGCAGCAAGGCATAATAAAAGAGAAATTGGAATGGAGGATTTAGAACAAGCTATAGACAAGGTTATGGCAGGACCTGAAAGAAAAAGTAGAATTATTACCCCAAAAGACAAAGAAGTTACAGCGTATCATGAAGTAGGGCATGCTTTAGTTGCGCATACTGAGAAAGATTCAGATCCTCTACATAAAGTTACTATTATTCCACGAGGAATGGCTTTAGGCATTACCATGACATTACCTGAGGAAGATCATTTGAATCTAACAAAATCCCAACTTTTAGCAAGAATTAAAGTTCTTCTTGGTGGAAGAATAGCTGAGGAAATTGTTTTTGCTGATGTTACTACAGGTGCTCAAAATGACTTACAGAAAGCCACTGAGCTTTTACGTAAAATGCTAACCCAGTTTGGAATGAGTGATAAATTAGGTCCTATGACATTTGGACAGACAAATGAACATGTTTTCTTAGGACGGGATTTTGGACATGTAAGAGATTATAGTGAAGAAATTGCCACACAAATTGACTATGAAATGAGGAGTATTATAAATAAGCTTTATGATGACTGTAAAAAGCTTTTAAATGAAAAAAGAAAACATATGGATGCTTTAGTCCAGGTTTTATTAGACAAAGAAACTATTGAAAAAGAAGAGTTTAAAGATATTATAGAAAAAGTTGATAATGGTACTTTTATATATCAAGAGAAGAAAGTTGAAGGAAGTAAGAAAGTAAGTTTAGGAACTAGTACGAATGGTTCTACACCTAACGCCAGTCCCCGACTAAATTAAACAAGGACCAAAATAACGGATGTGAATATTTTGGATTTTCTTTTACCTTTAATTCTGCCTTGCGTAATGACTCTGCTTTATTAAAGCCTAATCGAATATTTTCATAAAAATACTGCATCATTAGTTTTGTAGCATCATCGTGAGATTTCCATAAACTAGCTAGTATTGTGTTTGCCCCTGCTACACGAAATGCTGTTGCTAAGCTTCCTACGATATCATCAGGTTCACTTGATAAATTTCCCAGTTTTCCCGTATCACAACCACTTAAAACTACAAGTTTACTGTTAGTTAGATTTAAATCATAAATATCTTTCAAGAACAATTTATCTTGAACAATCTTACCGTTATTTGATTTTTTCCCTTTCACTAAATAGCTGGAGTTTATATCAGAGCCATCTAAGTATCCATGTGTTGCTAGGTGTAATATTTCTGATTGTTTGGCAAATTGATTAACGATAGGAACAGTAAATGGTTTTTGAACAAAGCTTTTTACAGTCTTGTTAAACAATTTAGTGATCAGTTCAGCTTCTTTATTTGCCCCAGCTAATGTACCATCAGGATTTGCAAAAATTGTTATTGTTGATTTGTTTGATAATGGAGAAGAAGGACTTTTTCCTAATGCTAAAACACTGTCCAGATAAACGATTGACTTGTCAGAAATTAAAAATTTCAAATCACCATCTTGGGTTGGTTTAGCAAGAGATTGAAAAGGCAAATACCTAAGCCATCCATTAGCAATAATAGCTACAACCTGCTTGTTTGCAATATCCTTTTCTACAGGACTAATTAAGGCATTATATAAAAAAATATTTTTTTCTTTTAAGGGGAGGATTTCTTTTTTATATGTTTGTGACTTGTCATTTTTCCAGCTTGTTATAGGAGTCACTCTACTAGTGAGCCTTATTTTTTCAATTTCTTTTTCAAATAATTGCCTGTATGCTTGAATCTCTCTGTTTAAAATGTCTTGAGAGATGTTTTTATTTATTCTTGTTTTTAAGCTTTTATTATCAACAACAAATATTATTAAACCTTCTTCAGTAGGAACATACTGTAAGATAATTGAATTGTTTGGTATGTTGGGTTGAATGGCTGCAAGATCAAAAGGTTTTTGTGTTAGTAAATTCTTCAATTGTGGTTTATATTTAAATAAATTATTTAATAATACAAAAGTTTGTGATCTTGATTCTGAATTCGCATTTGTCAATAGTTTTTGATAATTGGCTAATTTCTTAGGATCTGGTCTGGCCTTTTGTTTTTCAGTAGAGAGAAGCTTTTCAAGCGATTCAACCTTAGTCTTTAGATCCTCTGCTTTTTTTATAACACTATTCAATTCTTGATTTTTTACATCGTCAAGAGCTAACATAATAAGCTCAACTTGATTTTTGATTTGTTTATTTTCTTCTAATGTGGAAATTATTTTTGTAAGATCTGTGACTTTCTCTACTGATGAAGGAGATACCTCACCTTTTATTTCTAGAGGGTTACTGCTAAACAAATATTGTGTTAGGTTTTGTACATTTTTTGAAGTTAAAGAACCTGAAAAAACTTCTGTATTATTAGCCGATTCATTTAAAGTCTTTTCTGGTTGCTTTTCATTCGGATTATTTATTACTTGAGGGCTTTGTTCTTTTTGTATATTTATTTCTTGATTGCTTCCAGCAATGGCTATAACAGAAGGAGTTGTTTGTACTCCAGCTTTATCACTCCCAATATTCGATACAGCAATATCGACATGTAAATCGGTATTTTGCTCTTCATTAGTATCATTAGTAGTACTGGAACTTGGAACCTTATTTGTAATAGTATCCAAGTCAATATTTTTAATGTTGCTGGATTTTCCATCAGAATTTGCAACGGCTAAACTAATATTGCTTGAACCAACGTCCTGAGGAAGTTCAATTACTATTTCATTGTTGTTTGATGAAAGAACATTTACTTCTCTTCCTGTTACTGTTCCTTCATTGTTTTCCAGTATTGTTACTATGTTTTTAATAGGATCAGGATCAAACATTGATCCCTTAAGAATAAATTGCCCTCTGTTTTCAGGATTTATTTCTACAGAGTAAATCCCTGGAGAAAATGGATCTATATTATTGTAACTATATGAATCCGATAAAGTATTAGCTTGGGATTCTTGTGGAAGGACATTAAAATAAGCTTTAGCTTGTCCTCCCAAAGTCTGAATAAAGATTTCATGAGTAGCAGGAGTTAAAGCATTTTCGCTTACACTAATTGAAAGATTGATTAAGTCACCATGTATATATGCTTGAAATGAATTGATTAATATATCTTGTTTATTACTTGTCTCAATCGATAGTATATTTGATAATCCCATACCTGTAATATTTACTAGTCTTGTAGTTCCTGGATTAGCATTATTTGGATAAATAGCATCTACAATAGGTGCATTTGCCGTTATTACCTCAAACGTACCTGTAGTTTCACTACCGCTATCTGTTCTTATGAAAAACTCTTTCGTTCCAAGCGTGGCATCACGTTCAGCAACTATTTGAACAGTTATGCTATTTCCGTTTGGATTAGTACTAAGAACAAAAGCAAGTACTCCACCACCTTTTACGCCAAGAACTGAAATGGGTTGATTTAAGTTGCTTCCTTCTACAACAGCAATTTTAGTTTCACCTTGTGGTATTAGTTTTGGAGTAATGCTTGTAATCACGGGCTCACTAGCTGCCAGAACAGGTTCTGTAAATGCAAAATTTAAAACAAGTGATATCAGTAATGTTAATGCAAAACAAAATGAAGAAAAAAATCTCTTTAAATTATTTATTACCAAATACAAGTACTCCTTGAACAAGAAGATTGTTTGTAGCTTTATCTTGCCCAATAAGGAATCCAATTCCTGATCTCGGGTATAGGTAATATAAACCCAAGTAGTCTTTGTTGTCTGGGTCTTCAATAAAGTCTTTTTCATTAATAGGTTCACCATATACTGTAATCATTTTATCAATTGAATCACCAATATTAACACCTATATTTTCTACTACACTTTTAGGATTGAAAGTTATGATTCCTGTCACATGCTCTTTATCATCAAAGAAGACTTCAAGTAAGCCTTCATATGTTCCATCTTCTTGCAAAGCTCCATAAATCCATGTTTTGCCATTCTTACCAGTTTTCCCAAGATTTCTAATTTCTGTAGGTTCATTTAATATTTGTTTTACATCTCTAGAAAGACTTCCAATCTTAACCTTTGCAAGAACTTCAAAGGATCTAGGCATTTTTTTTGTGTTTTTTTCAACTTTTTCTAGATTTTCTGGGTCAATTACCCAACTACCTCTAAAGTTATTGTCAACAACTGAGAGTAGTAGATTTCTTGCATAATCAATAACCTGCTGATTTGTAGCAGCTCTATGTTTTTTAGCTAATGCAGCTCTAGAAGGGAGATTTGTAAAGAAAGTTAAAGTTAATACAATTGTTAAAAGGGATATAAATGATTTTTTCGTAATATTCATCAATTAGTGATTTTCTCTTTCATATGCATTCTTTAAATCTTCAAGATCAATTAATCCCTTGAGTAAGGACACACACACTACTTCATTTCTTGGATTAACTTTTTTTATTGCGCTATTAATTCCTAACTTATCATAAATAGAATACAAATGATATTGGATAGTTTTATTGCTCATGTAAAGCTTTTCAGCAATCCAATCATTTGTTTTGCCTATTGCAACAGCTACTAAAATTTGTTGTTGTATTTCTGTTAATTGTGTACTTTTTTTATTAACATTTAATTTCCAAACTACTTGTTGAACATCAGGATGTAACCATACTTCTCCTGCATAAACTTGTTTTATAGCTTGTGTAAATTGATCTTGACTTGCTGTTTTTAATACATAAGCAAATGCTCTATCAACAGGGACTGTTTGTCTTATTTTTCTTACATATACCTCATCGCCATAATTTGAATAAATAATTACTCCTGTTTCTGGTAGGCTTTGAACAATTTTATAAGTAGCTTCAATACCATCAAGATCAGGCATTGCAATATCCATAATAACTAGAGATGGTTTATTCTTTAGACTTAGTTCTATTGCTTTTTGACCAGTATCAGCTTCTAAAACAGTACAATTAGGAAAGCTTTCCTTTAAAACAGTTCTACCAAATGAGCGAATTGGAGGATGATCATCTGCAACAACAAAAATGTTATTTGATGGTTTTGTATTTTGTGGCATTGTAGTCATTTACTATTATTCTATTCTAGTTGCCTTTCATAAGAAACATCTAGGGGTAAAAATCCTAGTCTTTTTTAAGCAAATCAAGTGATTTGTTACAATAAATCAGATTTACCGTAAATTTACTTTGAAATATTCAATAAAGTGTAAGTATGGCTGAATTGCAAAATAAAAAACATTTAGTTGTCTATGATGGCGATTGTGGCTTTTGTCAAGCTACCGTAAGTTTTATTAAAACTCTTGATTGGCTAAGTAAGTTTGACTTTATACCATTTCAAGAAGAAAGCATTTTGAGAAAATATACTTTTTTAACTGAAGCTATGTGTCAGAAAGAAATAATTTTAATAAAAACAAGTGGAAAGTACTACGGGGGTTATGATGCTTTTAAAATTATGTCAGGGTCCATTCCAATAACATTTCTATTGAGTTGGTTTTTTTTCTTGCCTGGAGTTACTAATCTTGGGAGAATTATATATCAAGTGATAGCAAAAAATAGACATAGGATCAAAATTGGAGACAAAGTTTGCAAGACAGATAAAGTCTAATAGATGAATTCAAAAAGCAAATTAATAGAATTATTTACAGTAGATTTAAGATCCTTAGCAATTATGCGTATTGGTATTGCATTAATTATAATTGTAGACCTTATATATAGATTCTCTGATATTAGCTCTCTTTATTCAGATGAAGGTATTTTGCCACGAAATACTTATGTAGATTATTTTGATAGTTGGTATTTTTCAATCTATTTAATTAGTGGACTACCCATAGTACATGCATTTTTATTTTTATTAACGGGCTTTACTGCTTTTCTTTTTTTGATTGGCTATCGTACGCGACTCATTAATGTTGTTTTATGGTTTTTAGTTAGTTCATTACACATGCGTAACCAGTTTGTTTTAACAGGTGGAGATACCTTATTATGTCTCTTACTATTTTGGGGAATGTTCTTACCATTAGGAGCTTATTGGTCATTTGACAAGAAACTCTTTTCAAAAAAAGAGAACATACCCACACAATATTTTTCTCTTGGAGTCGTTGCTTTATATCTACAGGTAGCTTTTGTTTATTTCTTTACAGCTCTTATTAAAGCTTGTCCTGAATGGACGAAAGATGGTACTGCAATATTTTATGCATTAAATATAGATCAGTATATTACACCAGCAGGAATACTCTTAAGACAATTTACAGGCTTATTAAAACCTCTTACTCACAGTGTTTTCTTATATGAATTAATTGGACCATTATTACTTTTCTTCCCAATATTTACAGGCATAGTACGGACATTTACAGTGTTTGGGTTTTTCTTATTACAATTTGGGTTTTGGCTATGTTTGACAGTAGGAATTTTTCCATTTGCAACAACTGTTGCTATTTGTGTATTTTTACCAAGCTGGTTCTGGGATGTTTTTTTTGTTTGGCTTTCTAAACAATTTATTTTTATAACAATTATAAAGACTCAATTAAGAGTATTGATTGATAAATATGACAAGCTTATTTTCAACAATCGATTTATAACTAAATTAAATTCTTTTTTCCCTACATCTAAAATAATCTTTAAGCCCTCATTTATAAGTAATATAACTATTGTCTTCTTTTTATTTAATGTTATTTTGTGGAATATTCAAAGTGTTGAAAAGTTTAATTATTCAATGCCAGAGTTTTTAAAAAGAGTAAGCTATTTTTTTAACATACACCAGTCCTGGGTTATGTTTGGTCCAAAGACCTTAAAAGAAGATTTTTGGTATGTTTATCCTGGCTTTCTTAAGAATGGAGAATATGTTGATGTCTTTTCAGATCCTGTCAATGGTAAGAAATTAGTGTGGGAAAGACCAGTCAATTCATCAGGAATGTATAAGGATCATCGATGGAGAACTTATATAAGGAATCTTTGGTCATCAAAGAATACCCTTTATCCACCTTATGCACAGCATATTTGCCATAGCTGGAATAAAACTCATTCACCTGATAAAGAACTTACTTATATTGATTTTTACTATGCACGTGAAGAAACACTGCTTAATAACATGCTTTCAAAGCCTACCTATGGCTGGATGTACAGGCATAAGTGTTATTAGTATATAGCTCCAGACAAGCTGGAGCTTCTATAAAATCACCCTTTTGATGGATCGGTTTTGGTGAATGAATCACACAAAACCTTACTTCGTAACACAATTAAAGGTTCTGTCCAACTTGTTTGAAGTTAAATAAACAAAATGGTTAGCCCTGTTCTAAAAGCGTTCAATTTGTCGATATTTTATTTATCTAAATATTAACTTTAGACTAATTTATAAATTAAAAAAATTTAATATTTAGGTGGGAAAGTTCATTACTTTCTCTTAATAATAATAGTGGTTAATATGTACATCAAATACCGTTTGAAGAAAAGGTAGCTTGAGAGTAGACCATAAGTCTAAATAAAGGAAGAGTGGTCTAACTAAAAGGAGGAGAAAATTATGTTTATATTAGCAATTCTACCAATACCGTTAACTGGAGACACAGGAAATGTTAATCCATCAGGAAGATTAGCAGAAATCAGAGGAAAGATAGCTGTTGCAGAAAGAAGAGTGAGAGATATTGAAGCTCAACTAACTGATGCAATCGTTAATAGTACTCCCACTACAGATGCCAACGTATTAAGGCAAGCACTATACTCAGCAAGAGCTTATGAAGGTGAATTAAGAACCGCTGAAAACTTCTGGAATGATATTGTTGACAATAACAAGAAAGCAGAAGATAAAACAAAAGAACTCTTTAAACCAGCTTAGTTATAAACTGGCTTATTGTAAAAGTAATAGTAAACTGCAAAGAGGTAAAACCTTTTTGCAGTTTTTTTTTTGCACAAACATAGCATACGAATTTAACAATTCCGATAACGTTCCCTTAACCCTTATATGAGTAAATAACAGTGTTCGCAAACAACGAAAATACAAAAAAAACGTTATCAAGTTTTTGTATTTTAAAAATATTTTTTATTTAAGATTTTCATTATTTTCTCTTAACTATCCTCTGGCTTAATATAGCCATCGAACGACTCAAGGAGTCGATTCAACAAACAAAGTAAGCAGGAGTTTACTTTTAAAGGAGGATAGAAACATGTTTATATTAGCAATATCACCATTATCAGGAGCAGGAACCAACGATAACCCATCTGCAAGATTAGCAGAAATTAGAGGAAAGATTGCAACAGCAGAAAGAAAAGTAAGAGATGTTGAAGCAGCACTAACTGATGCAATAGTTAATAGTACTCCAGGTACAGAGGCCAACACACTAAGACAAGAATTATATTCAGCAAGAGCTTTTGAAGGCGAATTAAGAACTGCTGAAAACTTCTGGAATGATATTGTTGACAACAACAAAAAGGCAGAAGACAAAACAAAAGATCACTTCAAGCCAGCATAGTTATAAACTGGTTAAAGTTTATAAAGCTAAAAAGAGAGGTGCGAAAAAAACGCACCTCTTTTTTTTTATATAGCTCAAGACAAGCTTGAGCTTCCCTTGACCAATCTACTTCACAGGATCGGATTTACCGAATAAATCGGATAAATCCTACCTCTGCAAGTACGATCCTTATTAAAGAAGTTTTTGATTATGAGAAAAATTTAATATTTCTAATAACCTTTTATTAACCATTATTTGAGTTAATATCTATGTTCGTTAACAACGAATGATTGAGGAGCTTTAGGTAATATCAGAGGAGAAAATCTATGCCAACCATAAGTTATATAAATCCAGTATCAGAACTTGCAACAGCACAACAAGGTTCAGCACAAGCACAACAAGATACTACTTTTGCTGAGCAATTAACCCAATTAGCAACTATAGGATATGGTGATCCTTATGCAGCAAGACAAGCATTAGCAATTGCAAGAGCTACTATGGGTAATCAATTACAAAGAGAATCATTTTGGTTTGATGTTATAAAAGAAGAAAAAAATAGTATGAAAAAAGCATGGGAGTTAATTAAAGAGTAGTTAAAAGTACTATTTAAAATTAGGAGAAAAGAGTATGTATATAGCAGATCCAGTAACACTAACAGAAAAATATATTGAAAATGACTCAGTAAGCAATAAATATAAAGGGCTTATGAATGCTAATTTTCAAGATTACATGGATTCTTTAGCACAAGGTGGACAATTACAAGTAAAAGCTGGAAAGTTAAAGCAAAAAATAGCAGCTTTAGGATCAGGTCTTGGATTAGCTGCTGGTACATTGGGTGGACCTTCTGGAATAGCTCTAGGTTATAGTATAGGAAATGTTATTGGAAAGTATTTTGGGAATGTTACTGCAGATAGATTGTTTGGACAAGCAATTGCAGATGCTAATGAAATTAATCATGATTCAAAGGTAAGGCATGCACAATTGGCTGCAACCGTGGCATTTTTTGATCAAATGGATGGAGCAATTGATACATTACGTCAAAATGAAAGCAAACGTAAAAAAGATGATATTCAGGCAATGAGTGGTTAATTTCTCAATTATTAAGATTTATAAACATTAGAAAAAATTAATATTTTAATTGTCAACAATTTTACTTCCTTCTCTTTATATATGTGCATGGTTTTGTACCATGGTTAAATAAAGGTTAATAAGGGAAAATAAAAGGTATTATTAAAGAAAGAGGTTAAAGTTATGACAGATATAGGTGGAGTAGGACCAGAACAACCAATTGTTCCAATTAGGCCAACAGGGAATAAACCGGTAGCTCAAAATCAAAATACTCCTATTAATCAACTAGCTCAAGTAACACAAGAAAACTTGAATACATTTACAACTGCTGCTAATAATACATTTGGTGGTGGAATTATTAGCCCAAATGCTTTAGATAAGCTAGTCAGATTAGCAAGTGGAGTTGTAGCCTCAAACGACAACAATCGCCTTGCTTAAATGAAATCCCTTAAAGTCTATAAAACTTACTAATCGGAGGTTAGGTCGCTAATGGCTAGCTTTACTAGAAAACAAATAGAAAATTATTATGAAATTGATTGGAGTCAATGTTTTTCTCAAAAATCATTAGATTTATTAATTGAACTTACTTGCCAATCATTAAAGCTAAATCAAACACCCATTGCTCATTTAAAAATTGAAAAACCATTAGTTCAAACACATAATTTAGGACATATTTAGGATAGTGTAGAGTGGATAGCATATAGTAGAACCAGCTCTAAGTCCTATGTTCTTCTAAACGCTATACGCTATATACTTTGTTCTTCTCTCCTGGAAAGTCAGTTAAAATATGATTGACTATGCCAGAACCAAAACCTCATGAAGTATTAAAAGAAAAAGCATTAGAGATAATTTTAAACTTTAAACCTGATGAAAAGTTTGATAAGCAAGCTATAAGTGAAATTCTAAAATTAAAGGGTCAGTTAAAAAAAGCAATTTCTTTTCTTTCAAAAGAGCAACAACAAATCTTTGAATTAAGATATTTTGATAATCTAAATACAGATAAAATTGCACAATCAACAGGTCTACCCAAAGAAAAGGTTTCTAAGCTATTGGTAGATGGGATTGAGGATTTAAAAGGATTGATTAGGAACGGATTTCCTGAAACAAATTCAATACCAGATTTCTCAAAAATAAAAAAAACTCAATCTCAAGAAAAACCAAGCACAATAAAACAATCACAAGTTACACAAAGAAATGAAAGTCCATCACTAATTGGTAATTTAATTGGTTTAATAATATTTTTAAGTATTTTTATAGGTATTTATTTTTTGATGCAAAAATATGTCTTTAATCAGGCACCTACAATACACCAAGTAATTGAATCAACTAGCAACTTTACTAAAGAAAAAATCTTACACCAACAAGCTCAAGAAACAAAAGAATCAATAGATAAAATCAACTTGCACAAAAAAAGAAAAGAGCTTTTAGCTAAATCTAACAATATAAAAATTGCAGGTTCTACAAGTCTGGTTCTACTATCTAAAAGATGGGAAAATGCCTTTAATGTAGAACATTCTAAATATATGCTATCTTTGGTTTCTTCTGATTCAAACAAGGGTGTAAATGATTTAATTGAAGGTAAAGTTAATATTGCCAATTCAAGTAGACCTGTAACATATTTTGATACTAAGAAAGCAGGAAAATATGGTGTAGAACTAGTTGAACATAGAGTAGCTCTAGATGCTTTAATTGTTATTGCTAACAAGAAA
Organism: Candidatus Melainabacteria bacterium; assembly: GCA_023250155.1. GTDB lineage: Bacteria > Cyanobacteriota > Vampirovibrionia > 2-02-FULL-35-15 > 2-02-FULL-35-15 > JAHFBD01. The sequence continues at coordinate 1,109 of JAHFBG010000015.1, read as the reverse complement.
AATCCTGTCAATGAAATCAGCTTAGATAACCTTGAAAAGATTTTTATAGATGAGATTAAGAATTGGGAAGAGATAAATAATGAAACATTTAGTAAGTCAATTTTCCCAATTGTAAGAGAAAAGGGTAGTGGTACAAATGATTTTGCAATAAGTAGAATATTAGAAGGCAGTGATTTCCCTGAATCAATAACAAGAAAAAATTCAAATGCAGAAATTATTAAAACAGTTTCTGAAAGTGACGGTGCAATTTCATTTATCAATTCAACTAATTACCCTTGGAACAATCCAAATATAAAACATCTTAAAATTAAAACCTATGACAACTCACAAAGTATTTCCCCTTTTACTAGTCAAAAACTAAATGAGCAAGTTATTAGATATGGTGATTATCCTCTTGCTCATTATTTATATTTAATTACTTTATCTGACTCTCCTCTACAAGTAAATGAGTTTATAGAATGGATATTAAGTCCTAAAGCCCAAAATATAGTTCGATATTCAGGTCTAATTCCTGTAATCGAGGAGGAGGAATAAAAACAATGTCTGATTATAAAATCAATCAAGAACTAGAACCTGTTCAAATAGAAGTTGATAAATATCGTTCTTATTATTATGCAGGAGCATCAGGTGATTTTAACCCGATTCACCTAGACAATGATTTTGCCATAAAAGTGGGACTTCCTGGCAAAATTCTCCATGGGCTTTGTACAATGGCTTTTGTTTATAGGACAGTTATGAAAAACAATGATCCTGATAAAATGAAAAAGTTAAGTGTAAGATTTAGACAAGTAGTAAGACCAAGCGATAAATTAACAATTAAAGGAAAAGTCATAGAAAAAGAAAACGACACCGTAAAAATTGGTCTAATTGCTGAAAATCAAAACAATGAGCAAGTGATTACTAATGGTTGTGCTGTTATCGTAGTAGGGACTTAATGCATTAAGCCCTTACTTTAATGCGTTATTCGCTAATTTGTCAGCCTTTAAATTTTCTCGCACGTTTGACACTTAACAATTACTTTTTTTCATAGAATGCAGAATTAGGATCAAATAAGGCATTTTAAGTTTGTAAACTAAGATTTTTGTGGGCCCCAAAATCAGCCCTACTTG
>JAHFBG010000014.1:25122-61330 GCA_023250155.1 Candidatus Melainabacteria bacterium | reverse complement strand
CTACTGAATATGCTTTTGAGTCCGTTCAATTACAATTGCCAGGTATTACGGGTTATAGGCCCCAAAGTTCACTGTAACTGAGTTTCAGCCTTTTATTCGAGACTATTTGTCAAAGTCGAGACAAAGAGATACTCAATATAAGGTTTTAAAAGTAATATCTTGTAAATAGATTAAACACTTCAAGTATTCTAATCTTTTTCTAATTTTTTTCCGACTAAACCCGAAATCAAATCTAACTCACTTACCAATAGAAGAAGTTTCCAAGCCGCTTCATCATCATCTTGATTTGATATGAATATCTTAGTAGCCTCATAAGCTTTTCTTCCATACATTCCCCCTATATTTTTAGTAGTATCATAACCATGACTGTGAATACGATGAATTGCTTTTTGTGCTAGCGTTGTTAATAACTTGGAATAATATACATCTATATCTATATTTTCTAGATATTGTGTAACCAAACCACCACTTGCTTCTACGCTTATTTCTCCACTTGTTTCAAATACACGACCAAAATTATTTTTTAGATTTCTTTTAGCTTCTCCTCTTGAAGAATCATTTATATGATTAAATGGATTTTTAGGTTCTAAAGAAGCTCCTCTAACTAGCATTTTTATCTCCTTTACTAAACAGGTTTTTTATTGATGAAAATAAGATAACATTTTAAATTGTCCTAAAAAAGAGCTTTACTTGATTAAGGATTAAACATACCCAAGATCTTCTAGTCTTTTTCTAATCTCTTCTTCTTCATCTTCTGAATAAATTGTTTGGCTTTGTTCAGGTACTAAGCCTTTGTTGATGAGATATTCTAAGATTTCTTTAGCACTTACAGTAAGATCATTTTTTTTATCGAGTAAAATATCAGTTAGTGAATCACCGCTATCTAAGCTAACTTGTAAGTAATTTCCATGATTTTCTTTAACTAACTTTCTGTCATTTACTGGGGCATTGCAAGAAATAATCAATGCAAAGATATTATTTCTGTGAAGTAAATTACCTAAAAAACCTAATCTATCAGCAAATGTAGATCTATCTTCATCAGTATCTTTTAGACCACGACCTAATATTTCCTGTATCTCACTTTGAACAATAATCTCTACACTTTTATTTCTATTGATTAAAGCCTCACCAATTATCTCAGCTAAGGATGTAAGTATTTCTTCATCTTCTTTATTTTTTCCATAAAACCAAATTGTTTTCATACTACTAATTCCTTTTTTACCATTGATTTACCCAGCATATCATCTGGAATTTTAACATCTAATAAATTTAAAATAGTAGGTGCAACATCCATTAAATGATGCTTATCATCTCTTTTTCCATTTAAAGATACTTTTGGATCATAAAATAAATACATTCCTTCCTGAGCGTGGTTTGCATCATCTGGACCCGTATCATTTTCATAAGTATAAGTAGGGTTTTTATGAGGATTCCCAACGCTTCCTACAGAGCGCCATCTAAGCTCATCAAAAATAACTATAAGATCAGGTGGTATACGTTTAACATCTTTATAGGTCTCTTCTGGAATATATGCAGTAGTCTTTAGTTTGTTACCATTTTCATCTTTTATATTTTCTAGTTTTTCTTTTAATTCAGCTCTAAATTTCTTGTATTCTTCTTGTGGTACTTGACCACTTGGTTCACGTCCTTGAACATTTATAAATATTCTGGCATAGTATCCACCTGAGCCCCAGACTTTAGTTTTAGCCCAATCTATTTCTAGTTTTTCTATTGGGGTAAATGTTTTTGGATATTCTTTTAGTGTTAATAGTCCTTCTTTAATTAGCCATTCATTTATACAAACACCGCCAAGCATTGCTTTGGCACCATGATCAGAGACAACCATTACAGCAACGTCGTCTTTTGGGGACTGGTCACGACCAATCCCTACAGCATCTAACGTCTTTGCTAATTCACTATCTAAATATTTATAATATTCAGGGATTACATTTTCATACTTATTTCCTTTTTCATATTTTGGATGGTTTGGATCTAAGAACTTCCAAAAACTATGATGAATACGATCAGTACCCATTTCTACTATCATTGCAAAATCCCATTCTTTGTTTTGAAGTAAATATCTAAATGTTTTAAATCTGGTTTCAGTAGCTTCGTAAATTTGTTTTAAGATAAAATCTCTGTCTTCAGTTCTAAAGTGTTTTACATCAGGAATATATTCACCAATATTTGATTCAATTTCATTTCTCAATTCATCTGGATATGTATACTGTGACTTAAGACTAGGTGTTAAGAAGCATGTAAGCATATGACCATTAAGGGGCTTTGGCGGATATGTTTGCGGAACACCTACAAGGATAGATTTTTTGTCTGCTTTAGATAAAATATCCCAAACAGTAGGTTCTAAAATATCTGCAGAGTTTGCAAAGTATTGATTAGCATAACTATAATCTTTTCTGTTTCTAAAACCATAGACACCAAGTTGTCCTGGATCTTTACTAGTCATCATGCACTGCCAGGCTGGGACAGTAATAGGTGGAATAGTACTAGTTAAATTCCCATACATACCTTTCTTCAAAAGAGATTTTAGGGTAGGTAAATTATCAATCCATTTATCAAAGACCCAATCAGGAGGTGCACAATCCCAACCAATAACCAATACTTTTTTTGTCATTTTAACTCCTTATATCTAAAATATAATATCAAATCATTGATGTTTTATTTCGTATAGCGAGATCATCTCACACTTAGTTTTTATTAGTATCCTAAGACATATTGTTTCGACTCACACTACCAGCTTGGAGCCTTCCAAAGCCATCGGGGTTCTTGGTAAATTTATTCGTAAGTTATGTTGTACTCACATTATCAATGACATAGAACAAAAGCTATTAAGAAATTCCCTCGGGCTGTCCGGCTCCTGCGCTTGGCAGGTGAGTCTACACTGATACTGCTTAAGATTAACAAATGATCTAATCTCTTATTATACGAAGTTTAGTAGCTTCACTTGTAACATCACTAACTAACCCACCATCAAAAGCATCCTTTAAATCAGTTAAATCAAAATCATGCACTGGGCAATTAGTGCATCTGCATAACAATGTACCAGGCCCATTACCAAATACATCAATTAACTTACCACTAGAATCTATTTTTTTAGGTGGGTTAGGAAATCTAATTTTTACAGTTCCTTCAGCACTAAAAAATTTATCGTCATTAAAAACTATATTCTTTAATTTTTTCACTTGAGAAAATACCGTAGCTGCAGTGTTTTTTTGTCCTTCAATGCTTTCATATAAATAAGTTTCTTGTATATTGTTTTTTATATCTTTAATTACAAATATAACTTTTGCATCTTGAGATATAATTAGTCGCTTTCGTAAAAGTAAACCAATAATATTTTCTTTTGAAACATTTGGGATTTTAATAAATACTTTTGCAATCATTCTTTCATCTGGATTATTGTTTGGATTGTCAATTACAGCTTTTTCAAAAATAGCAATTTCTCTACTTACTTTGTCGATAAAAAAAACATTTCCTTGAGATTTAAAGGTGGTTAATTTACTAAATATTTTTTTTAAGCTCCCACCTGTCACACAGCTAATATCAGCTTCTGGCAAGTCATTTGTTAAAGAGTCTACAAGTTCTTGGCTTGAAGTAGTTTGAGCAAAAACAGGGATAATAAAGAAATAACAGGTAATCAATAAAGCTGCTTTTAATATATTCTTCATTCTTATTAACATTATACTTTAGTAAGTGCTACATTATTAAATATGAAAATAAGGCTTCGTCTAACTTTAACAATACTGCTTAGTATGATTGTTTTATCCTGCGCTTTCATTGCATCTAAAGCAGAAACTGTTTCCCCTATTTTAAAATGTGTAAATAATACTTGTTTATCTGCATTTAGTGACATAGCAATATCAAATGATGGATCTTTTATTTTAGTTGTAGACTCAGCGAGTAGTCCATATATAAGAAAAATCAATTTTATTGACAATAAGTTCAATGAAGATAAAATCATTTCTTTAAAAAATCCAACAAATATAAAAACTATTTCATATATGATAGCCATAAGTCAAAATAATAAAAGAGCAGTTGTTTTCGGTACACCTGAAATAGTAAACACTTCAAGTGGTGGAATTATGTCCCTAAGAGATTTTCCACAAAACACTTTCTATAATCAATTTCTTAGCTCAAGCGGTGACTGCAAATGTTCAGCAGGTGCATTCTTTGATGAAATGACTTGTATTAGTGGAACTTTAAATTGTACAAATTCTGTTTCTGATCCTGTTTGTAGCTGTGACAATTTAAACTATCTAAACAGTTGTATTGCAAGAGCAAATGGAGTAAGAAGGTTTTCAAAAGGTGGATGTGGGACTGATATAGCACTTAGTTGTTCTAATGATAGTCAATGTCCTTTAGGTTCTTGCTCAAATGGAACATCATTTAAAAGATTTGCTTGCAATCTTGGAATGTGTGCTTTACTTCAATTCAATGTAGATCCTTGTCCTGTTTCTGCTTCAAGTTCATCCAGCTCATCTAGCGGAGATTGTAGATGTCCACTAGGCAGTATCTTTAATGAAACCACTTGTATAGGTGGAGCATTAGATTGTACAAATACAGTCAATGACCCTGTTTGTAGTTGTGACAATTTAAACTATCTAAACAGTTGTATTGCAAGAGCAAATGGAGTAAGAAGGTTTTCAAAAGGTGCTTGTGGTTCTGATGGTGGAACAAGTTGTTCTACAGATTCACAATGTCCTATTGGTACATGCACAAAAGGAGGAACATTTAAGAGGTTCACTTGCACAAATAATAAATGTACTCAAATTCAATTTTCAAGCGAGCCTTGCTTATCTCCTACCAGTAGTGAAACAGCTAGCTCTATAGTCCATGTTTTAGATCTAACAAATGACTCCATTAAAACATTTACGCCATCACTTCTTGAAAAAAGCGGTTCTTCTACGGTAACTACCCCACAACTCATAAGTACTTTAACTTTTTTAGATCCTGAAGGAAACTTATTAATAGCAAGTAGTGATGATTCAAAAACTCCTAAGCTATTAATTATAAATAGTGACACTGGTGAAACGGAAAGAGATCTAGCTTTAGCTGGAATAGCAAAGTCTATAGAAATTTCTCCAAGCTTCAATAAAGCAATTTTTACATTTAAAGATACCCTTGCTCAATCCATTGGAATCTTTAATACTAAGACTAAAGAACTAATTAAATTAGATACTCCAAGCAGTATATTTTTTGATATTGATGAGTTTTTAAGCATGGTAAGTTTTGACAGATTAGGAAATAAAGCAGTCATTTCCTCTCTTGATGGTAGACACGTGCTACATCTAGTGGATTTAGAAAAGAATAAATTTACAATTAAGTTTTTAAGTGCTGAAACAAGAGGACAAACTCAGTCTACAATTAGTTTAGATGGTAATACAGCAATTGCAGTGGGTAATGATTTAGATACAAATGGTGGTGTTGTTTACAAATTGAATACTACAAATCCAAAATTTCCCAGGCTCTTAAAAAAAGTAAATCTTTCTGATATAGGATTAGTAACAGATGTTTTAATTACATCTGATAATAATGAGTTATATATTCTTGTTATAAAAAATAATGAGAATAAATTAGAAATAGTAGATCTAAAAGATTTAAGCTTAATTTGTGAACTTTCTATTTCAAGCACTGCTAATAATAACTTTTTGATTGATGATCCATTAGGAAAATATGTAATAGTACCTGACTTTAAAGACAATTCAATTAGCTCAATTACTGATCTAAAACTTGGTCCAATATTTCAAAGCATCACTCCAACTAGTGGTCCAAAAGCAGGCGGAACAAGTTTTACAATAACTGGGTTTCTTGATCCTACTCTTTTTGAAGATACTATAAAAGTCTGTTTTAAAAATAATAATTTTTGTACTAGTGCAATGATAACTAACAACGGATCAACTATTATAGGTAAAACACCAAAGGTTCCTTTTATGTCAAGTAGTGATTTGATTTTAATTGCAAAGCCAAAAGCAAAAATTTCCGCAAGTTCATCACAAAATCAATGCAAGAAAGATATTAATCCAATAAGTAAATTTGATAATGTGTTTAAGTTTGAATAACATTGTCATTCTGAACGTCAGTGAAGAATCTCATAACGTAAATAGATCCTTCGCTTTTAGCTCAGGATGACATTTTACTTTAAAGTGCTACCAATGAAAACTCCATTGGCATAGTAATTCCCAGATTTAGAATCAGGAAGAATATCATAAGTATATTTATACTTATATGGAATTAAATTAGTTTCAACTACCATTCTAGAATCAATTTTGTCACCAATCATTAAATCTTTAAACAATCTTCCATCACCTATAGGATGATTTGGACTAATTTCAAGAATAGTTGCATCATTGAGTTTTATTTTTAACACATTATGATCTTTTACTTCTACCTTTGATGTTTTAATAACTTTTACAGGTTTGTTTTCATCTGAGATTACAAGATCACCTTTTTTAATAGCTGCTATGTTTTTTTCCTCACCGGTAGTTTTAATTCTTGTACCATATGAGCAACAAACTGGTACAGGACAATTCGGAGGATAACAACCATATGCTGGTAAACCACTACAAAATGTACCATTTGGACAATTTAATTCTTTTCCATTTTTGCCACGACAATTGCCTTTTGGACTACAAGGAGAAGTTCCACCGCTAGTAGATCGGGAACATCGTTTTAAGCTTGATGTTTTTCTTGCTTCAAAGGTATGTCCATCACTAAACGTACCAGATAAAGCTCTGCTCCCAGTTAGTTTTAAAATTATTTTGCTCCCCTGTTCAATAAGAATACTAACTTCATTTGCTGATATCAAATCCTGAAAAATAATTTGTGAGTTTTCTACAACACCATTTTGTGTTATTGTCCCATCCAGTAAACCATCTTTAACACAAAGGTTTAATGTTAAAATTCTTGATCCTTTAAATCCATCATCGATATGAAAGAGTGTTGGTTTAAGCGGTTGTGGAGGTTCTGGAGATTTTACTGAGTTGCTTTTTTCACTACAATTTGCACACTCATTACAGTTTTGAGGAATTAATACCTCATCAGAATTACAAACTGGAAATAGCTGAGCACAAATCACACAGTCATTAGAGCCCGAGGTACTGCTTGAGCTGGTTTTAGCAGGCTTAGTTAGTCTTGCTTTCCAAATACCATTAAAGTTTTTATTTAGTCTTATTTGACCACTACTAGGACTTGAGGATATATCAAAACAAGGATCTGCAAAATAGTTTATTTGATTACATTGTCCATTTAGACATGAATAAGCTAAGTAGGTTTGTCCATTTGGACAAAATCCTTTAGGACACTCTTTATCAGTGCTACATGCACCAGAACTACTTGTAATATTATTACAATCTAATTCAGATGCCATTGATTTTACACAAAATCCAGAATCACAAAGGAATTGAAAAAATTTACTACCATCAGGACAAATACCAGCCTGGCAATCTGAGTGAAAATTACATTTTATTAAACCTGACGATGTTAAACATGCTCCTTTTGTAGTATTCTTAATACCATAAAAAGATGCAGTACACTCATTTGAGTATGTCAATCCATCACAACCACATACAGGCTGAAATCCAATGCCAGGGGTAAGTTCAGTAAAACAACTTTTCTCTTCGTTTGTACAGGTACCATTTAAAAAATGTTGTTCATCTGAACATTTACAGTCACTGTTTGTTGTCTGCTGTGCTGTAGCTGTTATAGTCGAATAAATGATTACTAAGCCAAGTAAAATTACAAGAAAAATATTTTGTGGTTTCATTTTAATAAATTAATTATAGATTAAATACCCCATAAAAAAACACCCCCTATAAAAATAAGAGGTGTTTTAAATATTACAAAGAAACGTGACTTACTTTATAGTCCCATTCCAAGCATATCTAGAATACCCGTCTCAAATTTTTGGGGACTGGGCACTAGGAATATCTATGCTAGGACCAGGTTTATTCATACTGAAACTTGGCTCCTTCATACCAGCCATGCCTGGATTATCCATAGCAAGACCTGGTTCATTCATACCTACACCAGTCATATTTCCTGGATTTCCTTCTGGTCCTACTGGTCCATTCATTCCTGGATTCATATCAGGACCGGGCTCAATCATTCCAACCATATCAGGACCTGGCTCATTCATGCCAATACCAGTCATATTTCCTGGATTCCCTTCTGGACCAGCTGGTCCATTCATACCAGGCCCAGATGGTGCCATACCACTCATTCCAGCTGGTCCAGTCATAGATTCACCAGGTCCAGTACTAGTAGGTTCTCCACTAACACCTTCAGAAAGACCAATTAATGCACAAGCCTTGATTGGATTTAATTTGGATCTCTTGATAGCTATAAAGCTTACACCATTTCCAAATGTACCATTTAATTGTTCACCATTTAGTTTTAGTGTAAGCGTACCTTCTCTACCTGCTCTATCTTTAAGATTTAGCTTAACTTCTGTTTCAGAAACTACGCTATCCGTAGTAATGAGTGCTCTCTTAAATATACCAGGGTGTTCAAGTATACCTTTTATTTTATTGTCTGAAACACATAGTTTAAAGTTAATTACTCTTGAGCCCTCTTTTACAGTAGTACCATTGATAGTAACTGTTCTGTCAAGTTTTGCTTGCCATACACCAGTAAAGTTTTCACTGACTGTTGATGATGTTGTAACTGAGCCACTTGATGAGGTTGTTGTTGCAGCACCACTTGATGAAGTTGTTGTTGGTGTACTACCTGAGGTTGTTGATTCAGCAGAACCAGAGGTCGTTGCTGTAGCACCACTTGTACTTGAAGTAGTTGCTGTACCACTTGATGAAGTCGTTGTTGATGTACTACCTGAGGTTGTTGATTCGGCAGAACCAGAGGTCGTTGCTGCAGCACCACTTGTACTTGAAGTAGTTGCTGTACCACTTGATGAAGTTGTTGTTGATGTACTACCTGAGGTTGTTGTTGCAGCACCTGAACTACTTGAGCTAGTTTGACCTAAAGCCTGGTTGTATTTTAAACTTAATGAACAGCAACAAATAATTGACAGTGTTGCTATTGCTAAAAACAAATCTGATTTTTTCATAATTAAAATTCCTTTCTAAAATTCAAACGACGAGAACGATGGACTATCGTATCATTTAAAATGCTGTACAAGATAATCTGTAACTAGGTTTTAATAGAAGAGATAAGAAATGTTATATTTGTCTTACCATTTGAGATAATTTCAGTATGTATTTCCTTCATACTGTGAAAAAAGTATGATTTTATTTAGGGAAACTCCAAGATAGCATTCTGGTTTAATCCTAATACAATAACTCTTGATAGAATAATAAAGCATCCTGAAAATTAGTTGATAACTAGAGAGTTGTAAATTCTTTGCATTAAACAATTAAAGGTTTTATCTGGTTTGCATGGTGAATCTGATCTGATCATGTGAGAAGTGACGTGACGAAGAATCAAAGCTTTTTGTGTGATTCATTCACCAAAAAGCGCCGTGACTGAAAAGCGAGTTGAGCATTCGTGCGAAACGAGCGATTACAAAAGGCAAAAGTACTAACGTACTTGCACAGAAAAGATTCATCCGATTTATTCGGTGAATCTGATCAAACGAAAGTACATGGTCAATGGAAGCTTCAGCTTGCCTGAAGCAAGGTAAGGAGAGGTGGCTGAGTGGTCGAAAGCGGCATCCTGCTAAGATGTTGTAGGGTCAAAAGCTCTACCGAGGGTTCGAATCCCTCCCTCTCCGGATTTCATTTTTAATAAATTCAAAAGCTTCTTGTTGTTCAGTATTTCTATCTTCTGGTGCAGTTTTATCCAGTTCTAACCTTAAGTATTCTTTCTGAAGTGGTGGACACGTTTCTTTAATTGGAATAAACCATCTATTGTGTTCTAGGGTTAGTTTGCCGTCTTTTAGCCTAAAGTTCGAACCTAATCCCAAGAACACTTCTTTTTTCTTCTGCATATCACCATGTAGGAAATTATTATGTGCATAAAGAGCAAAGTTAAATGTCTTTTCAGTTAGCTCAAGCCATCTATCTGCTCTCTTATCAGTTTCATCTAATTTTTGTTTTAGTCGTTGTTTCTCTTTCATTAGTAAATCACGTTTTGTGTTGTACTCTTCATCTGTGATTTGCTCTTTTAATTTCATCTCCAATAATTTATCTATTTGTTTTTGAGTATCTTGGAAAGCTTTCATTTGCATTTCTTGAATGTTTGTTCTTATATGGACTTCTTTAGCATTACTCTTCTTTAGTTCTTCGAATGCCAGCTCTCTAAAATCTGGAATGATATCAGTTAAAACAATTAATTCCTCGATTAGAGAATCTAAGTTTTCAGCTCTAATTACCTTACTTTGAGAGCATTTGATATCTGTTCGTTTTTTAGTACAGTGATAGTAAGTATATTCTTTTAATTCTCCTGCACCTTTTATAAACTTAGTTTTTATTTCAGCCGTTATTAAACACCCACATTCATTACATCTAATTACACCAGTAAATGGAAATTGTCTAACCTTTGGTCTTTGTTTACCCTTTTTACCCAATAAATATTGAACCCTATCGAACTCCTCAAGTGTAATCATAGGTTCATGTTTTCCCATACCGTAATTTTTACCTCTGACTATAAGAAGTCCTGTATAAAATGGATTATTCAACATGCGATAGAGTCCTGTTCTGGAGAGCTTTTCACCACCTAATCTTTTTGATTTACGTGTTCTAAACCCCCATGTATTATTCGCTTCATTTAATATCTGCATTGGTGTAAAGTTTCCAGTAATCATTAACTGCCACATCTTCTTTACTAAATTAAATCTTTCAGGGTCAGGTTTTATGTAGTTATGTCCTTTTTCTTCAGTCTTCGAATTTATGTAACCCAATGGTGCTAAGTTAGGAAATATTCCTTTTTCTAGCTTCGATTGAAGACCACGTTTCACATTTTTTCTAAGGTCTAGGATAAATTGATTAGCAACACCACTTTCTACATTCAATAACAAAGCATTATCATCTGGAAGATATTCTCTTTCAATAGTTCTTATTGATTTAAGTATGCCCTGTTGTAATAACCACTGAATTGCTCCGCTATCAAAAGGGTTGCGACTAATTCGGTCAATTTTCCAACACAATATACCATCAGCTTCTCCTGCTTCAATCCTTTCTATCATTTCATCAAAGATAGGTCTATTCTTTGGCTTCTTAGCTGACTTAGATTCGGTAAACACTTTAACAATCTTTAAATCTAATTCTTTAGCAAGTTGTTTTAATCTGTTTACTTGGTCATCTATACTTTGTATTTGTCTATCATCTGACTCGGTAGATTTCCTTGCGTAAACAAAATACCTGATTTTATATTTATCTTCTGGCATAATTTCTAATTACATCCTTCCCTTATCATATCAACTTAGATCCGTGTTGGCCAGAGGGTTTTAGCTTGTCCTACGGCCTCTAGCTGGCCTTAGAATTCGTGATTTTTCTCTTACCTCATCTTTATACCTTTTTGAGAAAATAAATTCTAAAATCGCCTTTAAACGGCCAAACGGTAAACACTCTAAAAACACCGCTTTATTTTGGACTAATTCTTCGGTAAACAAAGCTTTTTGTAGAAGTAATATAGTCATTTTAAACACCCCTCCTTCTAGATTTAGGTTCACCGTCATTTGGGGTTCCATCTATATTTTGTTTACCGTCTAGCACAGCGTCAGATTTGCTTAATTGGTTTGTAGTATCCGAACTTAGTTCAACTACACCTCTTAATTCATTACACTCATCACTTAAAAACCAATTTAGTTTCTCAGATAGAGTTATTGCTTTTTCACCATAATCACCTTCTGAAATAGAAACTACTCCTAATATCTTAAGTGCTTCCATTTCATTTATTGCAGTTGGCTTCGAACAATTTAACTCTTTTTCTACGTCAGTTGTTTTCATTTGACCATTGTATTCAAGTAGCTTCCTGAATAGTCTTGCTCTTGTAGTTGGTGCACTGTCAAAAGCAATTTCCAATGGTAGCTTCAAGTCTTCCTTTTCAACCTTGTTTCTACCATTAATTAGTGCATGTCCTCTACATAAGTTGTAAAATAGTTGATTTATCCTATCAGGCTTTTCTATTACTGGTATTGTATGAATTAATTCCTGACTATCTGAATATCTATCTCGATAAACATTTATTGTCCCTCTTAGTTTAGATAGCAAAATTGCACACCTGGCTATAATAGAAAGGTATTGTGGATTCTCTTTTTTCTTATCCCATGCAACACTATTTTTATATTTATTCCAAAAAGTATAAATAAGATTTTTAGTCATCTCACTACATATTTTTTCTTTTTCCTTGTAAGGATTATTAATAAGTTGATTGGAAAGTTCATCTTCTGATTTATCTCGAGAATGTACATTCAAGAAGAAAAGTCTTGAGCCTAAATTACCCATAAGTTTCCAAACCTTTGGTTGTATTGGAGTCGAACCAGCTAACCACATAAACAAATATTCACCTGTATACCCACGTTTGCCATGTACTCCAGAATTAGTTTCTAAACCTTCTCCATCCAATACCCTTGTTAAAATTCCCATGCTTTTTAACAGGTCATCATCTCGTTGACCAAATAATGGTGCTAATTCTCGCACAAGCATCATTTTGTTTTTAATTCCTGGCAATAAATCAATTTCATTCAACTTCTCTTTACTAACATTTGCAGCATGTGAAACAAAAGATTGAGGAGTAAAGTTATCAGTTGAATACGTTACTTCTGGAATATTGGCAAAGAAGTTAATCGTAATTGTCTTACCAGAGCTTGGTGGTCCTACTAAAACTAAAGCAAATGGATTAGTAATATCTTTAATTAACAACTGAGCTACTATTGACATAGCGACCTCAGCAGGAAACAAACAATCTGGAAAGTTTGAGCTTATTACATTTCTCCATTCAGCTAAAGTTACTTCTTTTTCAGGTTTGTTAATTTGAATAATTGTGCTATTCGATGTATCCATAATCTCTCCTTTATTTTCTGCAACTAAAACCGTTTTGACCACTTGATTCTTTTTATGTTTTTTGCAAATGCTTTGAAATATGCTTACTACCTCATCCTCAGATAGTGGAGGACTACATTTAGCTTGGTTAAACGCTAAAGCAGTTGGTAGACAATAAGAAAGCCATTCTTCTTCTTTGTGGTCATGAATTAGTTTACCTATGTAACTTGTTAGTATTGCATTCCTTTCTCCTTCAGTAATTAATCTGTTGTAGTCTTTTTTCTCCAGCTTTCTTTTCTCATTTGTTGATGCTTCTTTAAAGAATGCATAAGGAAACTCAACCATTTCGTTATCATTATCAAAGCTATATTGATTACCTGAAAGGTGGATACTTGGTGGCAAAATTATGTATCCTCCTTCTCCTCTAATATCTACAAAATTAATAATGCGGTTGCTTGAATTAATAGGCTGAGTTAATTTGTAGAAGTAGTGCTTTCCGCCAGAGCCTGTAGTAGCAGTTAAAGTAACTGGCAATTTTTTTATTACGTCTTCCATTTCAGGTGCAAGCTTTTTGGTCTCTTTATCCAAATCAATGTCTACAACACCAATTCCAGATATTGAGCCTGTAATAACAGCAATATTTGCATCAGGATATTTCGTCCACCAATTTATTACCTGTTCTCTTGTAGGTCTTTCATTTTGATACTCTCTCCAAGAGTTGAGTAGTGTCTTTTTATCTTTTCCAACTGGAATTACACACCATTTCTTCACGTCATAGTAATGAAGTGCCATTTCAAGTATTTTATTTTCTTTGCTATTTGTTTCCATGATTTTTACTCCTTATTCAATTCCTAATTCCCTACGTCTTTCCTTGACCTGCTTTAACTGAGCTTCAGTCATAGGTCGGTAAACAATGTCCATCAACCTAACCAGCTTAGTTAAGCCTTCATAAGCATCTTCTTTACTGATTTCTTCTTTGAAGTGCTTCTTCCAGAGTTCTTGGTACTTCTTGATACCTTCTTCTGAAACATAGCTAACTTGGTTCTTAGGTAGTGTGGACATTAAATCCCCCTATACCTAATTATTGTGGCCAAAAAGTGAGGACTTTGAGTCAGTTACGAGTGCAAAGTGAGGGTTTTGAGGGTTAGTAATTTTGTGATTTTATGTTTGTTCTGAAAACGATTTCTCTACCCAGAATTTACTTCTTCTGTGATTTATGAATGGAGTTTGAAAATAAAATTCTTCCTGCAACTTTGTATTTATTTCATTGATTGTATTTGGTAGCCAGCGACGGTTACTTGAATGTATATGATGCTGCCCACCAGCAACGTCAACAATGTTTGACTTAAATAAGAAAGTCCCAAATTGATAACTAAAGATAGTTTTTAAAATAAAGTACCTAAGTGTGTTTGGTGAAAAATCACATGACTTCCCATTAAAAAATAGAGTTCCTGTTCTTTCATCGAAATCTATTTTATTGGAAACAGCAGTTACTTGTTTCATTCCTACTTTTAGATCCTTAATTAGATCTAATTTAAAATACCAATTGGCATCTTGATTAACACCTAAGTCTTTAATTTTTATACATTCATTTTTTTCCAGGAGAAGAATATAATCAATAATTCTAAAAATCCCATTTAATTTATTATTCTGCTCACGATATTGTTTAAGATCACGATTGACCAAATCAGAGCTTAAAATAAAACCTTTTGGTTGTTTATCTTTATAAACTTTAAGTAGCCCAATAAAAAAATCATTAAGAACATTAATAGAATAAATGCTCTTATCGAAAGGATTATCTAGTTGCTCTTTTTCATAGAGACTTATATAACTACTAAGAAAATCAGCGATTTTTCTTTTTATGTCTTCAGCATGTTGAATTATTAAAATGTTTTTTGCATTATCAAAAGTATAATCGAGATCACCTTCCAGTATTAACTTCAAAACTTCAATCAATTTGTTAGTGTCTTTGCCAATTTTTATCTTTAATTCACTTAGGTCAAAATTATAGTTATCATCTATTATTGGATACTTTTTGAGTACGATTTGCTTAAGCAGTATTAAATAACTTTCATCTAATAATTTCTGTTCATCCATCATAACTAAAAGATATTATATTAATAAAAGTTAAAAAAGAAGAGTTATTTCTTTATTCTTTTAAATCTAAGACCCAATTTGCATCTGTTAAGTAGATTTTACATAATGCTCTGAATTTTCTAACTGGCATGTCTACTTTACCAACTTCAAACTTTCTTAAGTTAGCTCTATCTATTTTAATTTTATGTTGCTCATATAAAAGGTTAACAGCACCTTGTAAAGATAAGCCCATTGCTTCTCTCGATTTCCTAAGTCTTATGTTCCACCTAGCCAATTTTCTAACCTCAATTTGTAATAACTAAGGTAATTGATTGGATTTGCTCTTGGGGTAGGATGTACCCCATATGAGTTACAATAATGAGTGTAGTACAGGATACCTCACGAAATAAAGCAAATCTGAAAGTCGTAAAATATGAACAAACGTAAACTACTAATCTTTTTATATCTAGTTTTATTAACTGCTTTTATATTTTCATTACCTTCTTATTCTGCTTGTTCATCAAGACAACTAAATAAAGTTTGTGTAACGTGTAGAAATGGAGCTCTAAATAGTTCGCAATGTATGGCAACACCTACAAGTTCAACTTGCCCATCATGTCCTACTACAACATGCCCTACTTCTCCTACTTGCCCACCTACAACTACTGTAAATTGTCCTGTTTGTCCTAGTTGTCCACCACAAACTTCTTGTCCAACACTTGAAGAGACAAATCAAGGACTACAAAAATTTCTAGCTTCAAGCTATAGAGTAACTTTAAATGTAATTCAGGGTCAGACCGATAATTTTCAGCTCACTATTTTCGGAAGAGATAATGTAGCAAGTTTTAAGTATGATGTTACAGATTTAAGCACTTTTAAAGTACTTAGAAATGGAGCAGGATCAATATATTTTGGTGAAGTCTCCTTTTTATTACCTCTTAACAATGGTGGTTTTCTTTTCCCTATTGAATGTGTAGGAGTAGTAAATAAGAATTCGGTAATAACGGGGAATTGTGTAGGAATTCAAACCACCTCGGATGGAAACTTTAAGATTGCTGGCGGTCAATTCACTGCTTTTCCTAATTAGGATTATTAATATCAGAAAAAACCAATATAAAGCGGTATTAATTGACTTACAAAAGCACCCATTTTTACCTATTATAGAGTGAGCTTAACATAGTTTTTTATAAAAATTGGCTTCTAGCATAGGACTAAAAGGGTAATTTTTTATTATTTTATATTTTTCCCATCCGCATACCCTACCCATTGATTCTACCACTGCTTTCTTTCACTATCCGGTAAACACTAGGTTTGAAGCTGGATTAAATACTACTGGCCAGAATAATAAATTAAAGGACTTTATTTAAAATCAGAGATTGTTTACTGAGTAATATCTAACTCTTTTAATTGTGAGGATTAAGTCTTTCTTTTGTTTACTCTACTCTGTTAAATCGAAAAAACTACTTCTTGCCCTGAGCCTTATAAGACTCCTGAATCGCTTCATAAACCTCATTCAATCCATCTTTATTATCGATAGTAATACTAACGCAGGGGCCATTATAAAATTTTTGAACGCTTGGAGCCAATTTCTTTAATAAATTTACTTTAATCCTTTGTTCTGCCAATTCATGCGGAAGCATTACTACAAGATGGATCTTTTTCCTTTTAAGGAGAATAAATGCAAAGTTTTTATTTCCCTTGAAAGATATGTAATATTTTTGAGAATTTATTATTATGTTTGAATCTAGAGTTCTAACAAATTGTTTAATAGATTCATATATTTCTATTGTATTTTTTTCAACACTTTCTAAATGATATGCCTCTGTATATTTTTCACTATCTTTATCAGAATCCTTCAAATTAGATTCTAAGAAATTTATCTCTTGAAATGGTGGACTGATAGCTAATATATTTTTTCCATTATTTTCAGAAGAATATTTTTTGAGAATTGATATTTTTACCATCTTATCCCAAGTGTCTGTATATGTTTCCATAATTTCATCTAACTCAGGTTTCATTTCATCAATTATTAAAAGTATATTTTGACTGTTATCAACAATATCTTTTATTGAACGGTAAATCTCTTTATCACCGAGATAATTAATAAACTCCTTTTCAATATCTTTATTGGATTGAATATATGTAAAAAGTTTTTCTACTAATGCATTTCTACTGTCAGGGATTCTAAAGAATGCAAAGAACTTTGTAATTTGAGGAAAGATATGATTATAAAAACTATGTTTATTTAACTCTACTTCCACTAAGTAAAATTCAGGATTATCAACATCTGAAAAATCAAAGAGAAAACCATCAGGAATCGTGCCACCAAGAGCTTTAGTATCAACCTTATTCTTTAAATCTAAGTAAATTGAGTTCTTTCCAAATAGAGTATTTGAATTATCCTTTATTAATGTCTCAAAATCATTTTCATATGAAAATGAATGTTCACTATATCTATTACCATCAATGTATATTTCTGTTTGCATAGTTATATAAGTATATATCTTTAAACAAACCTAATAATATAAAATTTTGTATTATTTACTTGTTTTCTGTATTTAAAATTAAAATACAAAGTGTTCTAACAACAAAATAATAATCTTAATGGTAAAAACAGTGAACAATGTCCGGTCAACAATGACGAACCCCAGTATATAGATCAAGCAGATTATTAAGCCAGCATTGTTTACAGCTTAGTGTTTACCGTTTTTCATTGTTTACCGAAACTAACAAGTTGGTGTTAACTCAGGCATATAAATAAATATATCTATCATACTCCTGAACTTTGCTTGTAATGTTTGTCTACGGTTGTCAGGCACTTTTTTTTCACATTCTCTCAATCATCTCAGTAAGCACTAAATTCATTGTTAACAGCATTATTCAAAAGCACTTTAGGATAATCCAAATTAACAGTAATTTGATATTTAGTGATGTCTTGCATTTTAAAAATAACTAAAGCTTATTATTTCACGAAGCAGCTTTAAGATTTAAACATATAAAGCTATAATTTAAAGCCATGGCAATAACTACAACACAAAAAACCTTAAGACTTACCGATAACGAAATCCGTGATATTAGAAACTATCTTGAGGAGGGTAGGCCATTGCCTGATTTTTATCGTTTTTTATTATTTGAAGATAAAAAAGAAGTTGAACTTGTTTGGAATGGGAAAACAAATGAGGTTTGTAATGTCGTTCTGCCATTTCAGACGATTGAACATATAGATGAACCTAGGTCTGAAAAAGAAGTAAAGTTTCAGTTACAGCTTTTTGATCTTGACAATCGAGGAAGACAGTTAAAAGGATGGACTAATAAACTAATCTGGGGGGATAACAAACTAATTTTAAGTAGTCTAAAAAATGGTCCTCTAAGAAAAGAAATAGAAGAACAAGGTGGAATAAAGTTGATTTATATCGATCCACCTTTTGATGTTGGTGCTAACTTTTCAATAGATATTGAAATTGGTGATGAAACACTTATAAAGCAACCTAATATTCTTGAGCAAATTGCTTATAGCGATACATGGGGTAAAGGTGCAGATAGTTTTATAACAATGATTTATGAGAGGCTTTCACTAATGAAAGATCTTTTAGCTAGTGATGGAAGTATCTATATTCATTGTGATTGGAGGGTTAATTCATATATAAGATTAATTTTAGATGAAGTTTTTGGCAGGGACAATTTAAGAAATCATATAATTTGGTTATATAGTGGTGGTGGTATACCTCAAGCAGAAATGCCCAAAAAGCATGATGATATTTTCTGGTATACAAAATCTAACCAAAACTGGATTTATAATCCTCAATACCGTCCTTACTCAGAAGGCACAATACAAAGGGGAAGAACTGCTGTTAAGGGAGAAAATGCTAAATTAAGAGAAGAAGGCACACCAATTAATAATTGGTGGCCTGACATAAAAAAGATTACAAGCCCTACTGATCCTGAAAAATTGGGTTATCCCACCCAAAAATCTGAAGAGCTATTAACTAGAATTATTAAGATGTCTTCTAATGACAATGATTTAATAGCTGACTTCTTCTGTGGCTCAGGAACCACTATGTCTGCTGCGGAAAAATTAGGAAGGAAATGGATAGGAACAGATCTGGGTAAATTTGCTATTCACACTTCAAGAAAAAGATTAATCGAACTTCAAAGACAACTAAAGAAAGAAAATCAAAATTACAGAGCTTTTGAAATCTTAAATCTGGGTAAGTATGAAAGGCAGTTTTATATAGGTGTAAATGATAACCTCAGAGATGAAGAAAAAAGAAAACAATTAGATAAGAAAGAAAAGGATTTTATTAATCTTATTCTTTACGCCTATAAAGCTGAAAAAACAACTGGCTTTAAAACCTTTCATGGTAAAAAACATTCAAGGCTTGTTTCAATTGGACCTGTAAACCTTCCTGTTACAAGAACTTTTGTAGAAGAAGTAATAAAAGAATGCATTGAAAAACAAATAACAAAAGTTGATATTATAGCTTTTGAATTTGAAATGGGACTTTTCCCGAATATTCAAGAATACGCTAAAACTAAAGGAATTGACCTAGCTTTAAAATATATTCCTCCTGATGTTTTTGATAAGAGAGCTGTGGAAAAAGGACAAGTGGTTTTTCATGATGTTTCATATATAGAAGTAAAACCACATATTAAAAAAGGTTCTATTGCTGTTGAACTAACTGACTTCTCTGTTTTTTATAATCAGGATTCTATTGCTAAAGCAGAAAACGAGTTAAAAAATGGTGGAAGTAAAATTGTAGTGGAAAATGGAAAGATAATTAAAATCTCAAAGGATAAAAAGGGTATAGTTTCAAGAGACACCCTTACAAAGAAATGGACAGACTGGATTGACTACTGGGCTGTGGATTTTGATTTTGAAAGCAAAAAAGAAATTATAAAAGTTAAAAAAGAAGACGAAAGCATAGAAGAAATATGGTCAGGAGATTATATCTTTGAAAATGAATGGCAATCATTCCGTACAAAGAAAGATAGAGGACTTGAACTAAAAAGTATCTCTCATGAATGTGAAAAAGGCAGAAGAAAAATTGCTGTAAAAGTAGTAGATATATTTGGCAACGATACGATGAAAATAATAGAGGTAAATATCCCTTAGACATGGCACTACACCCACAATTTCCAAAATCTCCATTTGAAATCTTAGAGCCAGAAATAAGATGGTTTCCTGCTGATGAGGCTTTGCGTGAGCATGGGTATGAAAGGCTTCTTCCACCATTAGTAGCTAAACTAAGAAAGGAAGTAAAAGGCTGGCGAGATAAAGGATATGAAGGTTGTAGTAGCACCAGTAGATCACTTTTAAAGTGGTGGTTTCAGGAAAGACATTTCTTACCTAATACGGATGGTACAGCTATACCTTTCCAATATTTCTTTGCTCAACAAGAAGCTGTTGAAACAGTAATTTATCTGTATGAAGTAGTAAAAGTTAAAGACAAATACGACCTTATGCGTTTTGATAGTTCAAATATTATAACTGCAAGTATGTTTCCTGAAAGCTGGAGAAGATTTCTAATAAAAATGGCTACTGGTAGTGGAAAAACGAAAGTCTTAAGCTTACTGTTAGCATGGAGTTACTTCCACAGGTTATATGAAGAAGATTCTCTGTTAGCTAGAAACTTCTTAGTAATTACTCCAAATATAATTGTTTTAGACAGAATAAGGAGTGATTTTGAAGGACTTAAAATCTTCTTCTCTGAACCAACTGTACCAGAGAATGGCTATGATGGAAACAACTGGAAAGATGATTTTCAGGTGACACTGCATTTGCAGGATAACGTTCAAGTCATAAGTAAAACAGGAAATATTTTTCTTACCAATATTCATAGAGTTTTTGAAGGAGATAATAAAGAACTATCTTCTGAAGATGAAGACACCACAGAATACTTTTTAGGCAGAAAACCTGTCGGCTCAACCCTTGAGTCAAAAGTTGATTTGTCAGAAATTGTACGGAATATTGATGAGCTAGTGATTTTAAATGATGAAGCACATCATATACATGATGAAAAACTAGCATGGTTTAAGTCAATTGAAGATATTAATAATCGCTTAAAAATGAAAGGTAAAGAGCTGTCTTTGCAGCTAGATGTTACTGCTACTCCAAAGCATAATAACGGAGCAATTTTTGTTCAGACGGTTTCAGATTATCCATTAGTAGAAGCTATATATCAAAATGTTGTAAAACATCCCGTACTCCCTGATGCTGCAAGTAGAGCAAAGTTAGTAGAAAAGAAAAGTTCAAAATTTACAGAGAAGTATGGAGATTATTTACATCTTGGATACCTAGAGTGGAAAAAAGCGTACGAAGAACATATAAAACTCAACAAGAAGGCTATATTTTTTATAATGACTGATGATACAAAAAATTGTGACGAAGTAGCTGAATATTTAGATGGTAGATATCCAGAACTTAAAGATTCTGTATTAGTTATTCACACTAAAAATAATGGTGAAATATCAGAAAGCTCATCTGGAAAGAGTAAAGAAGAACTTGAAGAGTTACGAAAAGCTGCAAATGAAATAGACAAGGCTGAAAATAAATACAAAGCAATTGTCTCAGTCTTAATGCTTAAAGAAGGTTGGGATGTGAGGAATGTAACCACTATCGTTGGCTTAAGACCTTACACTGCAAAAAGTAATATTTTGCCTGAGCAAACACTGGGGCGTGGACTTAGAAGAATGTACAGAGAAAATGATATTGAAGAGCTAGTTAGCGTGGTCGGTACAGATGCATTTATGGATTTTGTAGAATCTATTAAAAGTGAAGGAGTTGAATTTGAAAGACGTACGATGGGGGAAGGGAGTAAAGCTGCAACACCATTAGTAATTGAAGTTGATAATGAGAACATAAAAAAAGATATTACAAAGCTAGACATTGAAATCCCTGTGTTAACACCGAGGATATACCGAGAGTATAAAAATCTCTCTAATCTTGATGTGTCAAACTTTGGAAATGAAAAGTGTAAACTAAAAGAATTTACAGAAGAAGAAAAAAGAGAAATTATTTTCAGAGATATAACAACAGATAAAGTTACTCATAAGACAGAATTGGATTTAAGTTTTTCACCAGATTATCAAAGTGTTATTGGTTACTTTGCTCAAATCATCATGAAAGAACTCAGACTTATCAGTGCTTATGACATCTTATATGGCAAAGTTAAAGAATTTATTCAATCTTACTTATTTGACAAAGCCATAAATCTTGATGATTTAAATGTCTTGAGGAATTTGTCAGAGCTTGAAGTTACAAAAACAATCATTGAAACTTTTAAAAAGCAAATTAATGCTTTAACTGTTCAGGATAAAGGTGAAGCTGAAATAAGAGATTATATAAAAATAAGCAAGTGCAGACCATTTGTGGTTAATGACCAGGCATATTTAATTCCTAAACTAAGCCCATTCAATAAAATAATTGGTGACAGTCATTTCGAGCTTGAGTTTGCCAATTTTCTTGAGGGCTGTGGTGACATTATTTCTTATGTAAAAAATTACTTTGCTGTTCACTTTAAAATTGACTATAAGAATGCTGATGGTTTCATATCAGACTTCTATCCTGACTTTATTATTAAAAAATCAACAGATGAAATCTATATAGTAGAAACAAAAGGCAGAGAAGATTTAGATGATCCGCTGAAAATTAAAAGATTGTCTCAATGGTGTGATGATATAAATAAAGCTCAAAATAAAGTTAGATTTGAATGGTTGTATGTTAAGCAAGAAATGTTTGAGAAATATTTGCCGAAGGATTTTGAGCAATTAGCAGAATCTTTTAAAGGTGCAGGTTTAGTAACGGTTAATAACTAAATTTATTAGCGTTAATCTACAATGCAAGTCACAAAAAAAAGTACATTGAAAGAGCAAAACAAATCGGTAGAGATTATTATGGTGTAGAAGTTTGGGCTAGTTGTTATAATAAAGTCAAAAGGATTAAACAATTGAAATTTATACTTCCATTATTAATTACAATATTTGCTTTTTTACCTGCTGAATGCAGGAACACTTATCTGGCTCCTGATGGAAGTTATGTAGGTGGGAAACCTAACCTTGCTCCTGATGGTACCTATGTAGGTGGTAAGCCGCATTTAGCACCAGATGGATCATATGTAGGCTCTGACCCACAATTAGCTCCAGATGGTAGTTATGTTGGTGGTAAACCATCTTTAGCACCAGATGGTTCATATACAGGTGGAGAATCACAGCTAGCACCTGATGGGTCTTATGTTGGAACGTTTGAGTAGATTTTAGATTCTTTATTTCTTAGAAGCTAACCAATTCCAATGCAACCAAACTATTACCATTGCCATGGTATCAAGCTTGCAATATTGAAGTAATATTTTAGTCCACTTTTCTTTAATTTCAGGATTGTCTTTATTCAGCCCATATAGTAATTCTTGGTATGCTCTCATTGCTCCTGTACCTTCTTTTATTACTTCTGCTTTTCCTGCTATTTCAATTTGTTGTAAGGTCTCATACGGATCAAGCACTTTTTTATTTTCTACTTTTAAATATTCTTTCAACCATGAGACTTCATGTAAATAAGAATTATTTTTCCAAATTGCAGGAAGAACATATTTAAGTGAGGTTCTTCCCTTCATCTCTGGATGAAAATAATACTTTAAGGTCAAGTCATTCATATCCACTAACCTTGTGGAGTGATCATCTGTGGCAAATTGTGTAATATCGTTTAGCCAGTTTTTTAGTTCTTCATCTTCATGGTTATAAATATACATTTGATCATAAATGTCTCTTAATGCTGTATTTTCATGTCTTGCCCACATAAAAACAGTTCCATCATCACCTATACAGTTTTTTAAACTTTTAGCAAATTTAAAATTTGGGAATGACTCTTCTAAATTTATCCACTCAAAGTGTTCTGGTTCTGCATTTGGCTCACTGATTTTATGACAACTCCACTGGAAAATTATTTGCTCATAAGGTCGCATATTTTTATGATATGGTATTGCCATTCTAGATGTTTCAAAATCAATAAAGTAAAGTGGATATTTAAGATTTTCTAAAACATTTTTCATCTGAGGAGAAATCCACTCTTTATTAGTTTTAGTCATTTCTATTTGTAGCTTTTGTCTTTCACCTCTGGTTTTGGTTAGTTTATCTAATGGCATATCATATAAGCTAACTTTTCCATTAGCTATTAGCTCATTGACAAAAGGAGTTCTATTTCCACCTATTGTGCCCATATTATACAGATCAAAAATATGAGGCTCCACAAATGCTGATTTTCCCCAGCACTCAGCAAAACCATTTCTTTCAATTTTTGAATCAATCTTGTATTCGCATTGTTTACAGTCTTTGGTAATTTGATTTGGTAGTTTTTTAATGGTGGGTGCAATACTTTCTAGATAAACTTTTGAATTTTCATGAACGATTGGTAAAAGTTCATCTACTTGATCGTTTACTAATACACATATAAGAATGTCATCTTTTCTTAGCTCTTCTAAATTGCCCATGAAATCAACATCATAGTTTTTACCGTTTTTATTTAACTTAAACCAAGAGGCAAGACCTTCAATGTTTGTTCTTTTTGCTTTATCAGGTAACATTAAGTATGAATTTATATTTGCATTAGGATAAGCTTTTTTAAGTACATAGACTTGATAAGCCACATCTTCAAAGTATGGTTTCCATTTGGATTTTTTGCTTACAAATAAATTCTTTTCAGGTGAACTGTCATAGGATTTAGATTTTACTTCTATTAGATCAAAGTTATTATTTCTTTTAATTAAGATATCAATTTTTACAAATAAGCCATCAATCTTAATAATAGGCTCAAATAGAATTATATTTTCTTCTTTTAATAGCTCTTTGGTTTTTTCTATTGCTTTTTCTATACCTTCATTAATTTTAATTTCTATGCCGTCAGGATAAAGTAAGCGAGCCATTTTTCCTACTATGTACCCGCCATCAGCCAGTAATTTTAAATATTCATCCTCTTCGAGAATACTTGGGTAAGCAAGTTTTTTGTAATACAGCTTGGTTGAACAATCTTGTGCAACTTTAAAATCTGATTTTGTTAGATACTCTCTCTTCATCCAGATACTTTTGCAATAATATTTTTATACTTGTTAGTGCTAGGATTATAATCGGAGCGAGGTTGAAACTTATCTCTAAAGGGTTCTATAACAGAGATCTCTGATAGATTAAAGTTTTTCCATTGAGCAGGCTGTCCAGTAGAACTATATCCTAATGTTTGATATGCATTTAACAAAACTTCTCCCTTGCTATCTTCATATAAAATGTAAGGTTCTATTAATCTTTTTCCCCCATCATAAGACACTTTCAGTTTATTTAAATTTTTTATGGCTGCTATTATTAAATCCGTATTTGACATTATTTAAGACCTCTACTTTATATGTTCACTAATAATATAATCTAGCAAATTATTTTATTAAGTGTTGTAAACTTCTACCATGAGAGAAATAACAATAAATTTTGACAAAGGGCAATTATTTGAATCGAGAAATTTTGCTCTTCTAGATGGTGTTGTAGGATTGTATCTAATTTTCTTAAAAAATATTGAAATTAGATATCCTATCAAAACCTCAAGGTTAATTTATATTGGGATGAGTGAAAAAATAACTAATAGTATAGGCAAAAGACTAAGTGATCATTTTGAAGGTACGTCAGGCAATTTTGGTATTTCTAGTTATAGAAAGGTTGACGACATATATTTTACACATTTAAATTTTGAAACCTTAAGGAACACTTGGGATTTTAGTGTTGAAGATTTAGAGAGTTATTTCATATTAGATTTCGTAAAAAATTACGGTGTTTATCCTATTTGCAATAATAAGACAGGATTTGAAATTACTAAACATAAAATGAATTTAACTCTATTAATAGATTGGAAATTTTTTGAAAAGGAACCAAACCATGAATGATATCAAAAGTGGGAAAGAAATAATGGATGACTTTTTTAGCCAGCTAGATAAAATTCCAGGCGTTGATCAAGAAATAGCAAAACTACTTGTTGAACTATATAAAACTGACTCTTTAACAGAAAACAATATTATAAATTCTTTAGCAGAATTAAGAAGGGTTGAAACTAAAAATGACAAAGATTAACAAATTAAAGATAAAAGGATTAAGAGGTATAAAAAAAGAATTGACCCTAGATCTCTCTGGTAATTCTATATTAATATATGGTGATAATGGAAGTGGTAAAAGTTCAATTGCTGATAGCATTGAATGGTTCTATAAAGACTATGTTAGTCATCTCTCTACAGGACAGATTGACAATAAAAGAGGTCTCACAGCTTTAAGAAATAGGGAACTTAATGAGAATGAAGATTCATCTTTAGAAATTATTTTTGGGGATTCAAAATTAAATTCTACAAAAGTAATAAATTCCCAATTAAAAAGCTCCTTTGTAAAAAAAGATCGAGATTTTGATGAGTATATCCAGTTATCTGAAAAGGAAAATCTTTTCCTGAGATTTAGAAATTTAGAGAGATTCATAATTGCTTCTAGAAATGACAGGCTTACGGATTTTTCCTCAATTATTGGATTTGAAGAGATTTTAAAAAAAAGGAGACTATTTAAAAAAATTAAAAATGGCATTTTTGATACTTTAAGAAATAGAGACTTTGATAATGAAATTAATAAAAGAAGAAGTCATCTGGTTGAACATTTAAATGAAGCAATAACATCTGAAAGTACATTAGTTAATGCGATTAACAAGCTTCTTGCAACAACAGATATCACACTCAAAATTTCTAAAATTGTTGAAGTGGAAACAGTTTTAAAAGAAATTGAGAAAAAATCTGACAACAAATTATCTGAAATCAGATTATTTTATAGTGATGTAGCAATTGCATTTGAAGGCTTTGAATCTAAGATTGAAAAACTAGAATCCATGTATGAAGATTACTATAAAAAATCTATATCTCTTATAAATGACAAAGGTAAGCTCAACCAACTATATATAATACAGTTACTTGATGAAGCTAAGAGTCTAATTCAAAACAAAAATTTAACCAATAATGAATGCCCACTATGCTTACAACCAAAAGATCTTAAAGAGCTGTTGAATGAACTTGAAAAAAGAATAAATGAGTTGTCTGATTTTAAAAAAATAAAGCAAGAGCTGACCAGTACAAAATCATCTTTGAAACAATATTTAGATAGTTTGATTTTTATGATAAAGACTTTAACAGCAAATAAAAATATTATTCACAACATAAGCCTTAAAGAAAAGTTGGATACTCTTGGAATTAAATTGCAAGAATATATTCTGGAAGTTGATAAAAATATTTTAGAGGAATTAGAGATTAAAAAACAAGAAGGACTTCTAATAGAGAAAGGGCTTATCCAGGAAATAATCAAGGCTTGTAAGCAAGAAATAAAAGAAATTGAAAAGAAACTGATTACCAATAGTACACACAAGACACATAGCACAATATCTTTATCTTGTAGCTTATATAAAGAGATCAATAGGCTTGAGAGAGAAAAATCAATTTTACAAAATCAACATGAATCACTAGAAAATATTTATAACGAATTTATAAAGAAGCAAAAAGAGGGATTGGAAAATTTTCTGCATTATTTTTCTCAAGAAATTAGTTCTCTTTACTTCTTTATGAACCCAGATGAAAACGCTAATAATTTCAAGTTAACTACAACATTAAAGGATGATGAATTTGAAGGCTTATCCATCGAATTTAGATTTTTTGATAAGACTGCCTTTCCACCACATAAATACTTAAGTGAATCTCATATTAATTGCCTTGGAATTGCGTTTTTTCTTGCTTCGATGAAAGCATTTAATAAAAAGAATAAATTCTTTATTTTAGATGATGTGATTTCTAGCTTTGATACTAAACATAGGCTAAGATTTGGACTACTATTAAGAGAAAAATTTAGTGACTATCAAATTATTATTTTAACTCATGAAAGTCAATGGTTTCATATATTCTCTAATATGATTAAAGGTGCCGGTTGGATTATAAAGGAAATTAAGTGGAGTCCAACTGAAGGCTCATATTTAGATGAAGCCGAAAAAGAATTAGGACTTCATATTGAAGATTGCATATCCAAAGGAAATAGTAGATCATTAGGAAATGATATTAGAAAATATTTAGAAGGTATGATTAAGAAAAAGGCTCAATTGTTATGTGTCCAAGTTGATTATTTGCCCAATAATCGTAATGCATCTAGAATGCCAGGTGAATTAATTTCTGGGTTAAAGGGAAGATTTAGCAATTTCCCCAAATTAAGAAGAAATGAAGTCATTGAGAGATTATTATTATCAAATTTTATTGCAACTCTAGAATCACATGATAATGAAATTGATATAAAGGATCCTGAATTAAAATCTACTTGGCAATTTATAAAGGATTTTGAATCTTTGTTCTTTTGTATTGACTGCAAGTCAGGAGCTTACTACGAAAAGACAAAAAAGGTTATAAACTGCAAATGTGGCAAAGTTGTTTTTACTAGAGAATGAGTAAGTGTTTGCCCTCTTTAAAAAAAATACTCTCTAATTTTCAAAAAAATATTTTTTAAGAGAGCCGGCCATAATACTAGATAAACGTAATATACAAAAACTGGGACTCAAAAGGGGGTTAATGGTTTCAACAGTAAACACTAAAACCGTAAACACTTACAGGCGAAAAGAGCAGGCTAACAACCATTGTTAACCGTTATGTAAAAAACAGTGTTAACTGATAAAGCAAAATTGACCCTGTGAGTAACGGAGTAGATATAGTGAGTAGCACTGTGGGGTAGAATAAGTTAGGAGTGTTATGAGATAGGAGTTAGGTCTGGAATATAAATATAGCCATCAAAGTTCATTAATTCAGTTCTAACGCAGTTCATTACACCCCGTTGATATAATTATTAGAGTATGAAGAACAACATAGAATTACCTGAAAATGAAATCGCTGAATTTTGTAGAAAAAATTACATTATCAAATTATCAATCTTTGGTTCTGCACTTAGAGATGACTTCAATGACAATAGCGATATAGATATTTTAGTTGAATTTGACAAAAATCATATACCTGGATTTATCAAACTTGCTAACATTCAAAATACTCTATCAAAGTTATTGGGAGGAAGAGAGGTTGATATAAGAACTCCAAACGATCTAAGTCCTTACATTAGAGATAAAGTTTTAAATACTGCTGAGGTTAAATATGTTCAAGGATGATCTAACTAGAGTTAGGCACATGCTTGACTCAGCAAATGAAGCATTATCATTTATAAATAATAAAACAAGAAAAGATCTAGATAATGATAGGATGCTTGTTTTATCTTTAATAAAGTGTATTGAAATTATTGGTGAAGCTGCCAATAGTGTTACGGGTGATCTTAAATCTAAACATATATCAATTCCTTGGCAAGACATTATTAAAATGAGACACAGGCTTATTCATACTTAAGATTATGAAATTGTTTGGAAAACAGTGAAAGATGAACTTCCAATCCTTAGAGAAGAACTGCAAAAAATAATTAAGTCATTGTAATTTCGGTTAATTTCTTAATCTAAACCTTAAACCATTATAAATATTGTTTTAAAACATGCCTGGTTATTGTTAATATAAACCTTAATATTAGGTAGTTTATTTTAGGAGAAAAATTATGGGAATATCAATTACAGGTTTAGGACAAAAGGGTGTTTGTTTTTCACATGACGAAAAACAAGCAAGAGGAGGGACAACAACTCAAAAACAGCTTAAAGACCTAATCAAATCATTAAGCGATCGTAAAACATCCGTTCATACCTATGCAGTAAGGGTTTTAGGAGGAATCGGAGCACCTGCAGTTCCAGAATTAATTAAAGCATTAGGTGATAGTAATCAAGATGTTCGTAGAAATGCAACAGTGGCTTTAGGATTAATAGGAAAAGAAGCAGCACCTGCAGTCCCAGAGTTAATTAAAGTATTAAGTAATAGTAATGAAGCTGTTCGTAGAAATGCAGCATGGGCTTTAGGAAAAATCGGAAAAGAAGCAGCATCTGCAGTTCCAGAGTTGATTAAAGCATTAAGATTCAGTCCTTGGAATATCTCTGGGAATGCATCAGTGGCTTTAACGGAAATCGGAAAAGAAGCAGCAACAATTGTTGTTCCAGCATTAACTAAAGCCTTAAGTAATCGTAATCCAAGCACTCGTCAATATGCAGCACTGGTTTTAGGAGGAATAGGATCAGAAGCAGCATCTGCAGTCCCAGCATTAACTAAAGCATTAGATGATAGTGATCCAAATGTTCGTGAATATGCAGCAGAGGCTTTAAGAGAAATTAAGAAGGCAATGATAAAGTAAATCTGTCCTTTATGGTTTATAATTTTTGTCTGCACCCATTCTTATAAGAAAGCAGTATGTTCTACATCAAAGATAGAAGCTAATTCTTTTGCAATATTCGGAGTCTAACTCGTCCTTTATTAATCGTTTATTTTTGAAATAGAGAAACCAGTCTCCTTTGCTAATTCTGCTTGAGTCATCCCTTTTAATTCTAAAAAGGTTTCAATTAATTTATGTCCTTTAAACCTTGATTTTGGATTGTATCATGATAGGAATTTTTAATTATTAACCAACTAAAACCATCTTTTACCTCAAACAAACAAAGTATTTTAGAATATTGCTACTAACAATACTCTAAACATCTTTATATTTTACGCCACCAGCTTTAATCTTCTAACTTGCTTCTCCATTTCAATAACTTTGCTAAGATTATTTTGTAAGAAAGTTCGATAATTGTTCAATGCTTCCTGTTTTTAAAGGAAAAGCTAAATGTCAAATTTAATTTTAGATGATATAGATATTACACCTTTAACAAAGGCTAAGTCTAAACTTGATGAAGCTCTAAGCAAAGCAATTGACTGGCTTGATAAAACAGGTACAATTCAATGTTTTGAATATTCTTACGAGCTGTCGTGGAAATTTATGAAGAAAATACTTTATAAAAAGGGGTTAGATTATAGAAATCCAAAAGATGTTTTTAGAGCAGCCGCACAAAATAATTTAATTGTAGATCCTGAAATATGGTTTCATTTTATTGATTTAAGAAATGCAACTTCTCATACTTATGATGATAAGAAAGCAGATGAGGTTTTTAATGAGCTACCAAGATTTCAATTGGAGCTTAATAATTTTTTAGATACAATCCAAAAGCTTAAATGATAAATATTGAAGAAAAACATTTAAAAATCTTGAAAGAAATTCTAAGTAAATATCCATATACTTTTTATCTGTTTGGCTCTCGTTCAAAAGAGAAATACTCAAAATTCTCTGACGTGGATTTATGTTATAAAGAATACATTCCAGACAAAATAATTAGAAGCATCAAGTTTGAACTTGAGGATTCAGATTTGCCGTTGTTTGTGGATTTAGTTTACTGGAATGATATGCCAGAGAGTTTCCAAAAGCTTATAGAAAAAGATTTAACCCCTTTAACCCCTTAACCCAAACTTTTAAAAATCATAAATGCAAGAAACCGTATCCATAATAATGCCAGTTCTAAATGCTCAAAATTTTATCGTAAGAGCTGTAGGCAGTGTTTTAAATCAGACTTACCAAAACTTTGAATTGCTACTCATCTCTGATGACCTATTTGACTATAAATCTTTTCTCGAATCAAAAAAAATCACCGATAAAAGAATTCAATTTCTAAGCACTGGAAAAGTTAAAAGTGGAATATCTCATACAAGAAACTTTGGTTTAAAAGCAACCAAAAATAATATTATTGCTGTATTAGACAGTGATGATACCTTTATGCCAGAGAAGCTTGAAACAATGATACCAAAAGCACTTAAGTATGGAGTTGTAACTTGTGCTCTAAACTACAAAGGACATGATGATTCATTAATAACAATTGTTGGAGATAACTTTAAAAAACCTACCTTACAAGTCGAAGAATATCCGTTTGTTAATTTTGCTGGAAACAGTATGATTCTTATTGACAGAAAAAGAATTCCACTGAATTGGAATGAGAGCTACACTGTCATGGAAGATTTTATTTTTGTAATGAGCTGTTACGACTATGTCGATGAAATTGCTCATATTCCACAAGCACTTCACAACTATTATTTCAACCCTCAATCAATCAGTAATGAAAACAAGGCATCTAATTTATTTGTTAACGTAAAAAGAGAGATAATTAAGAATATTGATTCAAAGAAGATTTCAATAAAAAATAAAACAGCACAATCTTCCATGAAAAAGTTCTTGCAGATGTCATTAGACAGTGAGATTAAGTTCTCTAAACTTAAAGAACTTAATAAGGATGCAAAGTTTATAGTTTTCTTAAAAGAGATTTACTCTTAGTATGTGAAGAGGACTTAAGCTTAGAAAAGAAATATATTTTGATCAACTTTTTAATCTATACCCAGTTTTAAAAATCCACCTAATTAGTACGATACAGGCTAAAAGAAAAATAAGAATCATAACTAAGCTTAGCTTTAAGCTAACATCTGCTTTTTCATAAAAACTCCATCGAAATCCGCTAATCAGATAAACTACAGGGTTAAACAGTGAAATCTTTTGCCAGAAGGTAGGTAACATGTTTATGGTATAAAAACTTCCTCCTAGAAATGTAAGTGGCGTGATTATAAGGGCAGGTATGATTTGTAATTTTTCAAAGCCATCAGCCCATATCCCAATAATAAAGCCAAACATACAAAAAGTAAGCGAGGTTAATATTAGAAAAAACAACATTGCAAAAGGATGCTTAATCTCAAGCGGTACAAAAAAACTAGCTGTCGTTAGAATTAAGATGCCTAAAATAATTGATTTAGTTGCTGCTGCTCCAACATAACCAAGCAGAATCTCAATATAAGAAATGGGCGCTGACAAGACTTCATAAATACTTCCTGTAAATCTTGGGAAATAAATTCCAAATGAGGCATTTGAAATGCTTTCTGTAAGTACTGCAAGCATAACTAGCCCAGGCACTATAAATGATCCATAGCTAATTCCATCTATCTCAGTAATGCGTGAACCTATCGCTGAACCAAAAACTACAAAATACAATGTAGTTGAAATGACTGGTGACAATATGCTCTGAGCAACAGTACGCCACCAACGTGACATTTCAAAATTGTAAATTGCTTTAATAGAATAGAAGTTCATGAAGTTTTAACCAGCTTAATAAAGATTTCTTCAAGAGAGCTTTGTTTAGTATGAATATCTTTAAATGATATACCTGCTGAAGTTATAGAAGCTAATAGTTCTGCAATGCTATTTTCTTCTTTAGTTGTATCATAAGTATAAATCAGTTTATCATTGTTTAAATCTAAAGCCCACTTTGATAGTGATGCAGGAATAGAATCAAGTGAACTTTTCAGATCTAGAATTAGTTGTTTTCTCCCTAGCTTTTTCATTAGCTCATTTTTGTTTTCAGTGATAATAATCTCGCCGTTATTTATTACACCAATGCGATCTGCCATCTCCTCAGCTTCATCAATATAATGGGTGGTAAGGATAATCGTCACTCCAGTCTTTTGAAGGGCACGCACCTGTTTCCACATGTCTTGTCTTAAACTAACATCGACACCAGCAGTTGGTTCATCAAGAAATAAAAGCTGAGGCTCATGCGACAATGCTTTAGCAATCATGAGACGTCTTTTCATACCACCAGAGAGAGTCATAATTTTATTATCCTTTTTGTCCCATAAAGATAGCTGCTTAATGACATTCTCTACATAAGCATGGTCAGGTGCTTTTCCAAATAGTCCTCTGCTAAAGTTTATTGTATGCCAAACTGTTTCAAATGCTTCAGCAACAAGTTCCTGTGGAACAAGTCCAATTAGAGATCTTGTTTTTCTAAAATCTTTAATGATGTCATATCCATCTACCAAAACTTCACCTTCTGTAGGATTTACAATTCCGCAGATGATATTGATAAGGGTTGTTTTACCTGCACCATTTGGTCCAAGCAATGCAAAGATTTCACCTTTCTGGATTTGCAAGTTAATGTTTTTAAGTGCCTTAAAATCACCTCTATAAACCTTGTTTAAATTTTTAACTAAAAGTATAGTACTCACAACAATAATAGTACTGTGCTTTATTTGTTTTGTCCTTAATATTTACTTAATCTTTTTTTGACTTTATTAGTTATTTTTACTCATGCCAAAAGTAATTCATTTTTGATAGTATGAAGATGTATTTAAGAATTGAATTAAGCAAAATATGAAACCGAAAGCAATAGTTCCTATAAATATTAAGCCTGCCCACACCTTACAAAATATAAGCAAGGTAAATGAAGAACTGTTTAATGTATTAAAAAAAGATGTAGTAACTGAAGTTGAAATAATAAAGCTTTTAAGAAAGCTAATATATTTGCACCTGTATTGTGGAGTTTAGATATTTCACTTAAATATGTACTTAAATTACCTTTGGAACCATGCAAATAAATAATAGTTTTAGAAGTTGGTTTTTGAGCATAAATATACCAGCCATAAATTTTGTTTTTATTGTCTAAAGAGATAACGATATCATCATATTTAAGATTGAAATCTACAGGTGTACTCTTGAGTTCTTTTTTGGGAAAAAACATAAAAAAACTTACTATTTTATCAGAGATGCTTTTCTTTAATGAAAATCCTTGATTAAACAATAGAGAAGCTATTAGTAGAGTTAATAAAAAATATTTATTCATTATCTTTCTACTAATATTATGCGATAAGTTTTAACGTTTGATAAAAAGTGCATCTTAATGCCTATTTGACTGAAAACAATCACATTAAGTTTTAGGGTTATAAGGTTATTCAATAATTATCTCTTTAAAGCAAGTCAAGGAAATGTTTTTGGACAAGAGAAGAATTTCGTCTCTTTGCAAAAATATCAGCTTTAAATATTACAGATAGTTTTCTGTCATCAGTTACTGTTCTTGTGCAACTATTAGATATTGTAAGAGCAAATTAGGTGGTTTGAAAGATCAGTAAAGATTAGTCACAAAATTGTGTACAGGAAGATAGCAAACAAGCAGATTTGATAAATAATATATTTTATAATTATGTTAATTATGAAAAAAAACTATTTCCTCCTCTTTTTTTTAATACTAATAACTCTTTGTTTTAATCAGTCTTTTAAAGAACGTTCTTTTGCCTATGAAAACAATCAAAGATTGGAAGTTATTACAAAGGATGGAAGCAACACACTTTATGGCAGCAATGTGAGTGGTAAAAAAAACGAATTAAATGTTGGATTGCCAAAACCTTTTTGTAGATATTTTAGAAGATCAAACATAAGAAATTTTTCTTTTAAGATAGTACCTGAAAGTAATAAATCTGAAAAATATTTTATACCAAATGAGGCTGTTCATTTGAAAGACAAGGCATCTAACCCTTACTTGGTAATAGATCTTTCCAAGCTATATTGTGAGTCAAGAAAAGAGGTATTGCCAAGTGCTTTGCCTGGTGGTAGCTATTCAATAAACATTGTAAATAAACGTTTTAATTTTGTAACTCAGAGTTTTAACTATGAACCACCTGCTGTGGTGTACGGTTTTATTACTAAGAACACAACTAATAGCTATGTTATTGTTGAAAATCTTAAAGGGCGGCAAATCTCTGATGAAACAGTTTATTTAAATTCAAATGGAACATTTACTGTTGAGGTTAGAGCAGGTGATTTTAAAGATGACTTGGGAGTGATTCGCATTAGTGGGGCAAAAGGATTTAAAGCATTAACTGTGCTAAAGAATACTCCAGAAGACAATATTTTTTACTGTGAAAATCCAATTGAAGTAAATGAAATATCTACTCTGCTTGCAAACCTCGCTCAACAAGATAGTATTTTAGCTAATGAGATTACAAAACAAGGATTAAAAAATTTAAATACTGCTGAAAGGTTAAATAGAGAAAAATTTAATGTGGTTAGTAAAGTGGAAAGTCTTAGTTGTGACTTGAATAAGTTAGCAAATGAATGTAATCAAAATAATGAAACTATAGCATTTTTACTTGGGGTCAAGATAAAAGAATTAATACAATCGTGTAACATTGATGAATCAACTAAAACAATAATTTTAAATACACAAAATGATGTGCTTGCAAAAGCATATTGTGCAACAGTAAATCCAAGTAGTAATCTTTGTCCAGAAGGAACATTTTATAATCCAGTTGAAGGATGTACAAAGGGGAAGGTATGTAAGTTAGGGGAAAAGACAGATGGAACAGAGCCATGTGTTTGTGTTAAAGACAAGAATACAAAGA
>JAHFBG010000014.1:0-25112 GCA_023250155.1 Candidatus Melainabacteria bacterium | reverse complement strand
TGTCCAGAAGGAACATTTTATAATCCAGTTGAAGGATGTACAAAGGGGAAGGTATGTAAGTTAGGGGAAAAGACAGATGGAACAGAGCCATGTGTTTGTGTTAAAGACAAGAATACAAAGACAGGAGTAGTAAATGGAGTATGTAATTGTGAAGCAGTAAAGTTTCCAAATCTACCACCAATAACAAGGACATATACAAGTAAGGGATGTGTTAGTCCGCAAAAGCAATGTAAGTTTGGGGAAGCACCAACAGAAGATAATTTATGTAGTTGTGGAGAGGGTGCAACGCCAACAGGAGTGGGAGGTTCATGTGAGTGTACAGTAAAGGGTGAACAATATACAACATATGGAGCATGTTCAAACATAGGATTTATCTGTAAGGTAGGAGAAGAATCAAATGCAAAGAAGAGATGTGCATGTGCAGGAACAGCGACGTATAGTAGTGGAAAGATAGATGGGACATGTGTATGTAAGAAGGGAGAGGAGTATACAACAAATGGTTGTATAAAGCCTACATGTGAAGATGGACAAGTATCAACAGAAGAGAAACCATGTGAATGCAAGGCACCAGCAACAGCAACGGGAAAAGAAGGAGGCTGTGCATGTCCAGAAGGAACATTTTATAATCCAGTTGAAGGATGTACAAAGGGGAAGGTATGTAAGTTAGGGGAAAAGACAGATGGAACAGAGCCATGTGTTTGTGTTAAAGACAAGAATACAAAGACAGGAGTAGTAAATGGAGTATGTAATTGTGAAGCAGTAAAGTTTCCAAATCTACCACCAATAACAAGGACATATACAAGTAAGGGATGTGTTAGTCCGCAAAAGCAATGTAAGTTTGGGGAAGCACCAACAGAAGATAATTTATGTAGTTGTGGAGAGGGTGCAACGCCAACAGGAGTGGGAGGTTCATGTGAGTGTACAGTAAAGGGTGAACAATATACAACATATGGAGCATGTTCAAACATAGGATTTATCTGTAAGGTAGGAGAAGAATCAAATGCAAAGAAGAGATGTGCATGTGCAGGAACAGCGACGTATAGTAGTGGAAAGATAGATGGGACATGTGTATGTAAGAAGGGAGAGGAGTATACAACAAATGGTTGTATGAAACAAAAAGTGACTTGTAAACCAAATCAAGTACCTACTGAAGATAGTCCTTGTGATTGTATATCTCCAGCGATATTAGATAAAAGTAATATCTGTCAATGTCCTCAAAATGATCAAGAATATACATTGAAGGGTTGTATTCAACAAAAAATTAGTATTTGTGAGCCCGAACAAGTTTCTAAAAAATCTAATCCTTGTAAATGTGCAATTGGAGCAAAAACTATAAAAGGTAAGCCTTGTGATTGTCCTCAAGGGCAAACTTATACTAAGAATGGTTGTATAGCTTCTGTTGCTATCTGTGATGTAAATCAAATCTCATCATCAACAAAACCGTGTAAATGTGCTTTTGGAGCAGAGTTAGATGAACTGACTGATTTTTGTGAGTGTTTAAATGGTGGAATATATTCCAAAGATGGTTGTTTAGAGCTTGTTTCTATTACTTGTGAATTGGATCAAAAACCTACTATTTCTAAGCCTTGTAGTTGTGCTGAAGGATCTAAGATAAATTCTAGGACAGGTACTTGCGAATGTGTAAACGGTAATAAATATAATACAATTGGATGTTTTGATATTTGTGATTCAAATCAAATTTCAAGTTCTTTACGTCCTTGCAGTTGCGTAAAGGGAGCACAAAAGAATTCACAAAATATCTGTGAGTGTATAACTGGTGGATCTTATTCTAAACAAGGATGTAGTAACCCCTCACATATATGTTTAAAAAATGAAAACTCAACCAATGACACAGAGTGCATTTGTGTCATTGGTGCAAAACGAAATCAGTTAAAAAGAATATGTGAATGTATAAATGGAGGAGAATATTTTGAGAATGGATGCCGTGAAGTAGTCTCAGATATAATCTGTCGTCCGGGACTTATACCAAATCCAAAAGCTAGTGAAAGAGGACAAGCCGAATGTATTTGTCCAGAGGGTGAACCTTTTTATGATACTTTTATAGGATGTTTAACACGATGTCCATCTGGAAACCCACCACCAAAACCAGGTCAACTTATAGGTGAACCTATGTTTTGTGAGTAAAATGCTTATAAATAGAAGTTAGGAGATAAAAAAGAAGGTACTTCAATTATTTTTTTTATACTGCTCCATATACTTTTCAATTGCAATTTTAATTGTTTTGCTTTTAATATTATTGTTCATTAAACATTTAAATTGTTTTACATTCAAGTTTTCAAGATCCAATTCAGGCAAAGATGAAAATCTTTTACTTTTACGGGTAGAAATATACAAAGTATCAAGCAAAGCTTTTTCAGGAGAAGCAATCAGGTAGTTAGATTTATTTTCACTCCAGCTAATACCTTCCTTCATCATATGCGGAGTCAAATGAATAAACTCAAAATGTCCAATTGGACTCTTTAAATCTCTTTTGTGTCCAGTAGTTGCAATCTGAATCTTTAAGGGGATTTGAGAAATAATCCCGTGAGAATGTAAAGCAGTTAAAAATGATATATAGCCTTGTTCCTTACCAAGCAAATAAGGTACTATCGCTAAAGGACTATAATATGGATGATTAGTGTTTGCCCACACACCACGAGTAACTTTTTCTATTATATGCTTCTTATAAAGCCTATTTAATTGTTTAGAAGCAGCGGACAGCGCTAAGCCATTAGAGCATGCATAACTATTGGTAGTGAAAAAAAATTCCTGTTGTAAATATTTAATATTCATAAAGACAACATTCCTGCTACCTTTTCCTGAATCTCATTCCAATTTTGCAATCCTGAATAAAGCTTGGAAACCTCATCATCTAAATATTCCAGAACCTGCCCCTGGAAATCTTTATAGCTAAGTGATAATACTGCTTCTTTTGATTTAGCAATAAGTTTGTGATCTACTTTGCCTAAATCTAAGCCTTTATCATGTCCACCAAGAGTTAAAATAAAAACATCAAAAACATCTCTGCTTTGTGTTTGTGATCTTCCGGACAAGGCTTCTATTTTTTGAATGATAGCAGTAGAGCCGGAATAATGCTGACATAAGAATGAAAGTCTATTATGCCTGTGTGCTATTTCTGTACTTATCCTATCAAAATTATACTTATAGAAATCTTGTGTTTTTCTTCGTCTAGAAAACTCTATTTTAGTTGGTAATGATTCACCTGAACTTGTTATAATATTTAGTTTAAATCTTTGAGTGGTTTCTGTATGTTTTGCTTTATTAGGATCGTTAATAATTATTTCCTCTATTCCAAAAGTTTCCAATTTTCTTTTAAATCCATTGTCGTTTAATATCTTATAACCATTTTTCTTCAAAGTAGACACACTACCAGCGATTACATCAATATCCATATCTTCTGAATACCGTGGACTGTTAAAGAAAAATCTTAAATTCACTCCTCCTTTAAGAATGTATATTTTTGGATCAGATATTTTAAGTAAATGCTCAAGAAAGCAAAAATGTAAAATTTCTCTTAAAAAAATATTTTGTTTCATAACCACCAATAAGTATTTGAATCGACTAATATGGAAATTCAAATACTTATTATAATCTCCAAATCTCTTCTTGTCTATCCTTATTTAACTTAGAAATGATTTAAGTGGAAGATAATTAGTTCTTAAAAACTGCTTAACATTTCAGACTTTTCAGTCTAGATTATTAGATTAAATATAGATTAAAGAAAGGGTAGAAGAGCTAAGGTTTAAAGCTATCCCTACGTGGGTATAGCCCTAGTTGAAGAGTTTAAATTGAAAGGAATTCTGAAAATGAAAACTGAAACAAAATATTACATTTCTCTCATAAAGGGTTTTATATTAACAGGCCTTTTAATTTTTACTCTGAGTAATTTAGCTTCATTTGCAGTCCCTCTTGGTTGTGGTGATGGTAAATGTACTGATGCTGAAAATTATAATAGTTGTCCAACAGATTGTAATGGCGTATGCGAACCTCCAGAGTCTTGCGGTTGTAGTGTTTTTCCTGAGGATTGTTATGTGTCTTCAGATTGCTGTTCACCTATTGTTTGTGGTGATGGTACATGCCATAGTAGTAAAGAAAATTGTCAAAACTGTGAATCTGATTGTGGAAAGTGCCCTAAATGTGGTGATGGTGTATGTAGTCCCCCAAATCCTCAATGTAGTCCTGGAGTTGAAGGTGTTGAATGTCCTCCTGGTGAAACTTGTTCTAGTTGTGCAGAAGACTGTTGTCCGCCACCTGATTCTTGTACTTTCTGTGGTGATGGTACATGTAATGGTGATGAAAATTGTGAAAAGTGTGGAAAGGATTGTTGCCCATCTAAGTGTCCTGATGGTAGATGTAGTGCTGATGAAACGAAGGAGACTTGTCCAGAAGATTGTGCTGGAACCTGTCAAGAACATTCCTGTGGTGATGGTACCGTAGATCCTGGTGAAGAATGTGATGATGGAAATACCATAAGTGGTGATGGGTGTAGTTCTACCTGTACTAATGAAGAAGACCATTGTGGAAATGGTACATGTGATGAAGATAAAGGTGAAGATTGTACTAGTTGTGAACAGGATTGTGGAGAATGTCATAAATGTGGCGACGGTACATGCAATGGTACTGACACTTGTGAAAATTGCCCGGGTGATTGTGGAGCTTGTGAATCTAAGTGTGGTAATGGCATAATAGAAACAGGTGAACAATGTGATCCGCCAAATGAAACTACTTGCAATTCTGACTGTCAAGAGATCATTCCTCCTAAGTGTGGTGATGACATATGCAACGGTACTGAAGACTGTTCTATTTGTCCAAATGATTGCGGTGCTTGTTGTGGTAATGGTATATGCAATAAAGAGAAGGATGAAAATTGTAAAACTTGTTCAGTAGATTGTGGTGCTTGTGAACCTTATTGTGGTGATGGTACATGTAATAAGGATAAAGGTGAAACTTGTACCTCTTGTACAGGTGATTGCGGAGCTTGTCCTCCTCCTCCAGTTTGTTCATGTGATAATCAAGTATGTCCTGCTGGTGAAAGACGATATTGTGATAAGAGTAATAATCGACTCTTATGTTGTCCATCATGGAGTCCTGAAAAGGAGGAAGGGTATTTTTGTACATGTCATGATCCATCTGGTGAAGGCTGCATTGATACCACATGTGAGCCTTGTCCACCAGCCCCTTGTCCTAAACAACAAGATCAGTTTGTTGATGAGCCTATCGCTCAATAGTTATTGGTTTCATACAACCAGCTTAGGAAGAGCAGGTTCTCAACCTCGAATGAAAGCTGCATTGACATAAGGCAAAACAATACTAACCTAATAGCAAGGTTAATATATTTTGCAGATTAAAATTTCTCAAATTAATTTGTAGGCAGTACATCACCTCCATAAAGTTTTAAACAAACTCCTCTATCCTCAATCCTTCGTTTTTCTGTTTGATTTGAGTAATATCCAGGCAAAGTACAACCCTCATCCCAGGTATCTAAACCATGCTTCTTACAGGTCAGAGCACGGTTTTCATGATAGCTTTGCTCTGCTTCACTCAAACAATCTTTAATATTTTGAATCCGTGCTTGTTGAAGTAGTTTTTCCTCATTTAACTTGCCAATCTCTGCTTCTTTTCTCTTGATTTCTACTTCTTTTTTCTTGATTTGATCTTCTGCTTCTTGCCTTATAAGCGCTAGTTCTATGTGACTTTGCTTGTTTAGCCTGTCCTGCTCAAAGCTTGGTTTAAACAATGTAAAATAATAAAAAATAGAAAAACTAATTAATATAATTCCTGTAATA
The DNA here is from genome assembly GCA_023250155.1 of Candidatus Melainabacteria bacterium. GTDB lineage: Bacteria > Cyanobacteriota > Vampirovibrionia > 2-02-FULL-35-15 > 2-02-FULL-35-15 > JAHFBD01. Next base: position 19,305 of record JAHFBG010000014.1, on the reverse strand, counting down.
ACACTTAATTTAACTGCTTTATCTAATAAAGTTTCACCAAATCCAGGTTCAGCCATTTCAATAAATTCTTTCTGGCTTTCTACTCCAGAAGGTTTTATTTTTTTATTTTGTTTATCTTTTATTATCACGATAAAAAGAGGTCTATATTTATTAAAACAAGAACAAGGCCCCCAATGCAAGAGCAAAGGGTACCTGTTCCCATCGATAGCTGAGTTCTATTAAGCTTAATAGTTCCACATAATATGCACAGTAGTGAAATTTGTTTAAAAGCTTAATAATGTAATATTTAAATGGCTAAAATGTTGAAAATAACATGTATAATATGTAACCTTTTGGAACTATTAATTAATTGTAAGTTGCAAGATATAATTTAAAAATTGCTACAAAATGTTGATCGCTGCCAACACTTATCAAATTTGGAGAATGAAAATGAAACATGAATATTTTATGAGGCTTGCTATTAAAAAAGCCACCAGTGGTATAAAAAGTGGTCAAACACCTTTTGGGGCTTGTATTGTCAAAAATGGCAAAGTGGTTTCTTGTGTACACAATATTGTTTGGAAGAGTACTGATATAACTGCTCATGCTGAGGTAAATGCCATTAGAGAAGCATGCAAAAAATTAAAAACTATTGATTTATCCGACTGTATAATTTACTCTACATGTGAACCATGTCCTATGTGCTTTAGTGCAATTCACTGGGCAAAGCTATCAAAAATCATTTATGGAGCAGGTATTAAAGACGCTCAAGATGCAGGCTTTAATGAACTATCTATTTCCAACCAAAACATGAAAAGACTTGGTAAAAGCAAGGTTCAAATAGTCAAAGGTTTTATGATAAAGGAGAGTAAAAAGCTTTTTAAAACTTGGTCAAATTCAAAGACTAAAAAAGTATATTAAAAAATCAATGAATAACACTGAGCTAGAAACACTAATAAAAACAATTCCAAAAGCAGAGTTGCATCTACATATAGAAGGCACTCTTGAACCTGAGTTAATGTTTGCAATAGCTAAAAGAAATAATATTTCTTTAAAATACAATTCAATTCAAGAATTAAAACTAGCTTACAATTTTCACAATCTCCAATCATTCTTAGATATTTATTATGAAGGAGCCAATGTATTACTTCATGAAAGAGATTTCTACGATTTAACATGGGCATATCTTGAAAAGATGCATAATGAAAATGTTTTACACGTAGAAATATTTTTTGATCCTCAAGCACACACTAAAAGAGGAGTTGCATTTGACACCGTAGTAAATGGAATATATAAAGCACTGGAAGATGGAAAAAGAAAACTTGGCATTTCAGGCTATCTAATCATGTGCTTTTTAAGACATTTAAGTTCTGAATCTGCTACGGAAACTCTAAAATTATCAATGCCTTTCAAGGACAAAATTATTGGTGTGGGATTGGATTCATCAGAAATAAACAACCCACCTTCTAAGTTTAAAGAGGTTTTTAAAAAAGCAATGTCTTATGGTTATTTGACAGTTGCACATGCTGGGGAAGAAGGACCTCCTGAATATATTTGGGAAGCTCTTAATTCTTTAAATGTTCTAAGAATAGATCATGGGGTACGCTGTCTCGAAGATAAAACACTTATTGATGAACTAATAAAAAGAAGGATTCCACTAACCGTTTGTCCATTGTCAAATATAAAATTAAAAGTGTTCAGTCGTCTTGAAGAGCATAATTTGAAAGAGTTACTTAGTAGAGGTTTACTAGTAACAATAAACTCAGATGATCCTGCTTATTTTGGTGGATATATAAATGAAAATTTTTTAGCCTGTCAAAAAGCGCTACAACTTACTAAAGAAGATATTTATAATCTTGCTATAAACTCATTTCTAGGATCATTTCTAAGTAAAAAAGAGAAGACTCACTTCATCAATAAAATCAATGATGTAGTAAAAATATCTTCAAAGCATTAAACATAATATTAGTATAAAAACACCTATTGCAAACATAGCAAAATAAAATATTGGTAAATTGTTTTTCTTCTTTTGTTTATGAAGTTTTAGCGTTCCTTCAATATCAAGCGGGCTTTGTTTTATGGAATCACTTTCACTTTGACTTGAATCTTTTTTCTTATTAACAGCTTTACAATTCTGAATCTTGGTAGAACTTAACATATCACTGGATTTGTGACTGATTGGTGGTTTTCTAATTTCATGTAGATTTTTAATGTGTTCTAGTGAAGTAGTATGATTATCGCTATAAACATTAGTCTTATTTTCTAAAATACCATTTTCATCAATTTCATAGGTTGGAAACTCTTCCTTAGGAAAAACTGCTTCTGGCGATGAATACATTATTTTACTTTTATAAATTGAGTTTATAGACGATTTGACGGCCTTTTCTTTTTGTTTTTTCTCATCCTCAGATGTTTTACTTAGCTCATCTTTCTTTTTTGATTTATTACGTTTTTGTTTGCTTTGATTCCCTGTATTTTTTTTCTTTTTCTTTACACTTAAAATTTGTTCTTCGTTTTCAAGATGCCTATCCTGAGAAGGAATAAATAAATTTGGCATAGGATTGTTTTTTAATATAGTAGGATCCTTGTCAGTGTTTTGTGTCTTTAATAAATTATTTATTAGTTCATTTTGAGTATCTGAATGCTTGAATGATTTATCACCATACATTTCATTTGAATCACCACTTTGTCCTTTTACACCTGCTTTAAGATTTACATCATCTAGCTCAGGCAAAACAATCTTTTCATCATTCAACATATTATTAATATCAGGATCCCCGCTAGCTGAATCATTATCATCTAACTCATCAATATCTGCTTCACTAGATTCATTTGAATCTCCTGATTCAATTTCTTCACTTAAGTCTTCATCTGATGTAGTATCAGTATTTTCATTAAGCTCTTCATCACTTGCGATTTTCAACAACTCATTATCAAGATCAATTGATGACAATAAATTATTACTTGAAAAAGTATCATCAATACCTAAGTCTCCACTTGATTTATATGAATGAATATCCATAATCTTTTAAATATCAAATATTTTGGTTAAAGGAAGGTTATACTGAATGCTTAAACAAAAAGTTTTAATTGCTTAGAATCATCAATATGTTTAGAATCACTATCCATACTGTAATTTAGTACTAAAAGTTCTTTAATTTTTCCTCGCTTAGCTCCATTGGAATTGATTGAACGACTTGATAGAACTTCATGTATAGCAAAGCCTTTGTATAGCTTTTCAAAAAAACTATCGTTTTTGTTTTCATTTTTTGGATCTGAATTGCTAAGCATTAGCTTTACATTAACAGTTTTACTTAGGCCATAAAAAAGTTTTGCTAAGCGGATCTGCTCTTCATCATTAAACTCATGTTTAGAATATGCGGTAAAGTTAGATGTTTTATTTAAGGGTCTATATGGAGGATCAAAATAAATAAAGGTTTTGCTGGACAGATCATGTTGAGCTATATGAAAATCGCCTGACTTGAGTTCAGCTACTTGAAGGAGTCTTGAGACATTCTGAAGATTTTCACAATCAAATATTGTAGGATTTAAATATTTGCCAAATGGTGTATTGAAATCACCTTTTTTATTCATCCGAAAAAGTCCATTGTAACAAGTTTTGTTTAGAAAAATCACTTGGGCTGCTCTATTAATCCAAAGAGAATTAAATAATTTGTAATCAATTAATGGCTTGACTTTATTAAACTTCTCTCTTGTCTCATAAAAAAACTTTTCTTTTTTATTTTGATTTAGTGCATGGTATTTTTTTGACAGCTTTTCTAATTCATCACATAAATCATCTGCGTTTTCTTGAAGAACTTTATAGGTTAAAATTAAATCTTCATTTCTATCTATTAAGCTTGCAGATTTGATTTTATATTTTTGAGCAATATGAAAAAATACAGCTCCACTACCTAAAAAAGGTTCTATGTATTTTTGAATTTTCCCTGATTTAAGTTCGTATGGAAAAAAGAGTTCAAATTGCTTAAGAAGCCTTGTTTTACCACCAGCCCATTTTAAAAAAGGTTTTGCTAATTTGTTTTTCATAGGAGATTTTGCCTTAACCTTAAAAAGGTTAAATTGAAATCAAGAGATTTTATAAACTTTGTAACAAAGTGCTTCTACTTGAGATGATTTAAGGTTATAATCAACCCCAATTATAATATTAAAGAGAGCAATCAATGAATGTAAATGGGGTGAAAACTTGTTTAAGCCATATCATAGGAAATATGCCTATGTACAAAGAAGGGATTTCTCATAAAGTACTTGAACACCAATTAGCTACAGTAGGTAATGGATCAAATGACAGCTGGCAAGAAGAAAATGATTTTAATGCTCTCCAAGACTCTTATGATAAAGCAGTAAGAAAACAGTATTTGTCTGTATATAAAACAGTGGAAGATAATGTAGAAGCTTTATTTAGAGAGTTTGCTGAATTTGATTTTGAGGCTTCTAAAACAAAAATAAGCTCAACTAAGTTATGGGCAGCATTAGAAAAATTACCTTCAGAAGAAGCAAAACATTTACTTGTGCTTGCTATAAAATATCATGGCTTAGGACTACAATCTATGCGTGATGCTTATAGAGAACTCTCTATACTGATAGATAACCCTTATCTAGAAAATGAACCAAGAAAAACCACAAAACCAAAAATTCACCCTCGATTTAGTCTTAGCTATACCATTAAAGAAAAAGAAAAAACAACACTTGAGGAAATTTATAACCTAAGCAAACAGTTAGATATTGATACTTTGAAATCAATTAAAGAATAGAGTTGTCTTAATTTTGTCTTTATATTGAATAGATACTTAATCAGTGTTATTGTTAATTTTAACTTACATAGAATAGGAGATCTTGCATGAATACAATCACTGGTTTTTCACCATTAACACCAAATAACTTAAAAAAAGTGATTGAAAAGCACTTACCAGACACCTCAGGTCATGTGGAAGAAATTGGAAATGGGCATATAGAATACGCTTCAGCCAGGATAGCCAACTATAAAGTTTTTGTCGGACGAGGTAAGGATGTAAATTTTATTCAGGCGAAACTCGAAGACAATCCGCACAGTAGCTCTTTGACTATCACTCCTATAACACATCAAATGCCTACTTTAGCATCTGTAATATATAGAATATATTCACCGACTTTCCAGGATGAACACCTAAACATTTCTCACATAAAACTTGATAAGAAAATTCCAGAACTCTTTCAAAGCCATCCCACTTCTGCTTTTGATCCTGATGATTATCCTCTTATAGCCAATTTATACAGTGCATCTATAAAGGCTTTAGAACATGTCCTGGAAGGATTTGAATTTGTTAATGGTTCCGTTCAAAAAGAGTTAGTGAAATAACAAAGCATCCTCCAATATTAACTCTAAAAGGGTACAATATAAATGTCTAACCTTTCTAGCTGGACACAGTTGGTCACAAGTGAGGTGTTATAAAAGTGGTAGAACCATCAAGGGCCTTTAGCTCAACGGATAGAGTACCTGGCTTCGAACCAGTAGGTTGGGGGTTCGAATCCCTCAAGGCCCGTTTGTTTTAGAAGAAATATATACCATCTCTAATGTCTTCGTATGTCCTCGTAACTGGGGGACACATGAAGGACTTATTAACCCTTGATGACATTGCAAGAGAGTTAAGGGTTTCTAGAAAAACAGTTCAAAGGTTAGCTAAGAGTGGAAAACTACCAGCAATAACTATTTCAAGGCGTGGTGGATTTACTTATGCTGTACCAATGCAAAGCTATTTTGACTGGAAAAGAGAGTGGGTAAAGCAAAAGGAAGAGAAGAATTGTTTATCAGATAGAGGCTTCCTCCTTAAAGAAAAAGAGAATTGGCTTGAATGGTGTAAAAATGGATTACTAACTGGAAAGCCTCTTAGTGAAACTACACTTTCCATATATGACTATTTTTTTGATTATTACCTCTCATTATTGCCTAGAAGGTACAAGAAAACCCCACTTGTTTCAATTGACAATATCAGATTAGTATTTGGAAAGATAAATATCCAAAGTTTTAGTATTAAAAAGAATATCTATGATGCGATTAGATCATTTACAAAGTATCTAATTGCAAAAAAGATTATTAGTTTAGAACTTTTAAACCAATTGCCAACAATCAGACCAAAGAGATTATTCCCACCAAGAAAACCACATTGTACAAATAATGAGTTTGAAGAATTACTAGAGGAAGCTAATAAAAAACATTCAGGACAATCTGATTATGATGTAATACTTAACAGTGCAACGATTGCAACGATAGTTTTCAGTGGTTTAAGGGCAAGTGAACTTTGTAATTTAAGACTTCAGGATATAGACCTGATAAATAGGAAATTATTTGTTTATTTAGGGAAGGGCAAGAAGAACAGATCAATTGGTATCTGCAATAGGCTATATGATTACCTGGTTAAATACCTAGAGGCAAGACCTAAATCTGATAACAATAACCTATTCCTTACTATTTCAAATCTAACTGGTGAGCCTGTACCACTTGCAAGAGGGGTTTTACTTCAGAAAGTAAAAAGATTATCAAAGAGAATTGGTTTAGATATAAACCTGCATGGGTTGAGAAGAACATTTGCTACTATTGCTGCTAATGCTGGCAAGCCCATAAACATTATTTCTTTAGCACTGGGGCATGCGGATTTAAAGACTACTCAAGGGTATTTAATGACTAGTCAAGATGAAGTTGTTAAACAGATGCAGGGGTGGTAGTAAAATTATTATTTGTATACATTTTTTTGATGGATTGATAAAATAATTTCACTATGGATATTGAACATCTTTTAAATTCTACAGAAAACGAGCATATAGAAAGAAAAACTGCTGAAACTAAATTCAATTTTGAGTCTTTAATGGAATATATAAGTGCTTTTGCTAATGAAAAAGGTGGGTATTTAATACTTGGACAAAGAAATGACAAAAGTATTGTTGGTACTACAGCCTTTCTAAATAAGCATGAAGAATTAAAGTTAAGGATCTTAAACGGATCACTTAGCCATAAGCTAAGAGTTGATGTCAAAGAATTTGTAAAAGAAAACAAAAGAATACTAATATTTAAAATCCCTTCGAGACCTATTGGAGAACCAGTCTCATACAATGGGGCTTACTATATGAGATGTGGAGAAAGTTTAGTAAAGTTGGATCCCACTACGTTAAAGAAAATTTATCAAGAGATTGAAGAGGACTTCTCATCTAAAATATGTGAAAATGCAAACCTGGATGATTTGGATTCAGAAGTAATAGAGAAGTTAAAAATCCTTTGGATAAAGAAATCAGGAAATGAAGAAATTGCAAAACTATCTAATTATCAAATGTTGACAGATTTAGGATTGATTGAAAATCAAAAAATAACATATGCAGCTTTAATATTAGTAGGTAGAAAGGAATCAATAGATAAAAATATAAGACTTGCTGAAGTTATTTGGGAATTCAGGAGTAATCCTTCCTCTGTTGAATACCAAGCAAGAGATGATTTTAGGAAAGCTTTTTTAATGTATTATGATGATTTATGGGAAAAAATTAATAGCAGGAATGAATTACATCATATCCAACAAGGATTACTTATTACTGATATTAAGTCTTTCAATGAGCAAGTAATGCGTGAAGCCATTTTAAATGCAATTGCCCATAGGGATTATAGAATTGATGGATCTATTTTTATTAAACAGGACCCTTCTAAGATTGAGATTATTAACCCTGGCGGTTTCTTGCCTGGAATTACCCCGATTAATATAGTAAATGCTCCCAGTAAACCAAGAAATAGACTTGTACTTGAAGTCCTTCAAAAGATTGGTTTTGTAGAAAAATCAGGTCAGGGAGTAGATAAAATTTTCAGAGAAACAATTAAAGAAGGTAAAGGCATTCCTGATTATAGTAAATCTGACGATTATAATGTTACGTTAATTATTGATGCTATTGTTAAAGACAAGGAGTTTGTAAAGTATCTTGAGCAAGCATCAAAAGAAACAAGTGTAATGCTTTCTGTTGAGGATCTTATTGTTCTTGAAAAAATCAAAAGTGGTGAAAAGCTAAATAGTGCATTTAAAGAATTAAGCAAACTATCAGATAACAATTTCATTGAAAAAGTTGGCAGGAAATATATACTCTCGAAAAAATATTATGAAAGTATAGATAAAAGAGGGGAATATACTCGTAGGAAAGGCTTAGATAAAAATGCAAATAAAATGCTTATTCTTTTTCATTTACAAAATCATAAAAAAGGATATATGCACGATTTAGAGGATGCTTTAAAAAATGTACCTAAACCAACTATTAACAAGTATTTAAATGAGTTAAAAAAAGAAGGGCGCATTGAGCTTATAGGAAAACCTTCTGCAAATAAAGGACCTAACAGGGCCTATTGGAAGCTTAAGGAAGATAATTGATTTTATATCTTCAATGATACGCCAAATGATACGCCAAGAACCAGAAAGGTCGCTCAGTTCCTTTATTAATAGAGGTTTTAGCCTATATATTTACTGACTCTTAACCTTTAATTGATACGCCAAATGATACGCCAAAATCTATAAACGATAGACAATTTACTCCTTCAAATCCAAAATCCATCTTGGATCAACTGAGTAAATATCACAGAGTCCTCTGAACTTTGTTACTGTGCAATCTGTTTCAGCTCTTTCTATTTTTGCAAGATGGCTTTTACTGAGATTGACTTTATGACATTCATATAAAAGCTTAACTGCCTGACTTAAGGATAGCTCCATATCCTCTCTGGCTTTTCTTAGTCTTATATTCCATTTTGCCACAGGTTGTACCGTCCTCTTGTAAAGATATAAAGAGAAAGTTACAATGGTGTCATATATGACACGGGGAATGAGATGACACACATAAATCACTCAATTCTAAAGGGGTAAGAAATTATGAACAAAGGTGAATCTTATTAAAAAAACATTCAAGAGTAGAAAATTAACAACCCAATCGCAAGCAGTGAGGAATTGCTAGTTAAACTAGTTTTATAGAACTTAAAAAACATATTCATCATATAATAGTAAATTATGAATATTAATGAAAATCAAAGATGGATATTATGGATTTATACAGGGTTAATTTTATACCTAAGTATTTTACACACACCATGGGTATCTCATTCTAAATATAGTAGTAATTATGGTTATGCACCTATTTGGGATGAATCTATGTCATTTCAGCAGATAGACTATAATCGCTTAATTATGAGTATTGTTGTTGTAACCATAGTATGCGGAATTATATTTCTTTTATGTGGTGAGAAAAAAACACCTGAGGAAACAAAAGACGTATCAAATTCAAGCACAAAATTATCATCAGGAAAAAAAGACGCATTAAGTATGTGGCTAGGAACAATTCTAGGCTTCGGTCTTATAAATGCATTCTATCATTTTCAGCCTAAAAACTATATTCCAGGGCTTATTGCTCTTACCATCGTCTGTGCCAAAAATTTCTTTTTTGACAAAAAGGATGAGCCTAATTCCAAACCAACAGAATATCTGAATAAAGATGTAAAATTGATAAGCAAAAAAGTAAAAACAAGAGAAGTTATACAACCAGAACTCTTACTTACCCTGCCAGACAATGTTGCAAAGCAAATAATAAATGAAATCAATTCAGACCCAGATTTTGAAGAAAACAAAACTATACAACAAACTTTGATTCAATTTGCTCAACCCAGAGAAGGGAAATCTAAGCTTAACTTTCAAGATGTTGCTCAAATTGTAAAAAATCAACTTGATTTGGGCAAAATTGGTGAATCAACACATAATAAAGCTATTAATACTGCTGGAAGAATCACAAATTTAAAAAGGTAAAAACAAGTAATATATTATATACCTACCAGCGGAACCATCCTTGTGCTGAAATCTCTACCAAGCCCCTGCCCTAAGTTCTATAAGTCTATAACCTCATCTATAAGTATGTAGCAGCTACTCCATTCCCCAAACACCTCCCGTAGGAACACAGTGATTATGAAGGACATAAAATTCTTACAGAGTTCTATGAAAGGGGAAATAAATGATTGTATTTATATACTTATCAGTGGAATCATAATTAGCTTAAATAACCTAGACATTATTCAAGAAATTTTATCCTTCCCCGCCCTCCTCCAGATTTTACTCATAAAACTTTAATCTTTCAAGATTGGAATCATAAAGTGAGAACTTGCTTATTTTCATTTTATTTACAGCTTTGCTATAAGCATAGGTGTAAATAAGTTTACTTAACAATTATAAGCACTTTTATCATAGACCTAATCCGTAATTGGTTTTATATAGTAGTTCCCCATTACCAATTAGCTAAACTATGTCAATCGGTAGAAAACTCTTTCTCCTGATTTACTACTCCAATTCTTCTCTTTGATAACAGTATTCTCACTTACCATTTCTTTTAAAACCTCATCTATAAGATCATCACTACAACTTAGAGTTTCCCTTATTGAATCTAAAATTGTTTTTCTGCTTACTGATTCAAGGTTGCTTTTTAAAAGCTCAATGATGTCCTTTTTTACCTCCTCTCTTTTAGAATTTCTTAAATCGGTTTCTCCTTCGTATTGAAGTTTAAAATAGCTACTTGTATCGGTTAGTACCTTTAGCTTAAAAGGTTTTAGCTCTTCTCCATATCTATTCTTTGTTTGCTCAACAATAATTTCCTTATTAGGTCTTTTAGTCACTGTAATATGGTAATCCACTGAGGCAAGGATATCTGTTGAACCCCGAATCTTAGAACCGCCACCAGCAAAGGTATTTTTGTTATGGTGATGTGTGATTATATTAGAAATATCTTCAATATGTAAGCTTGTCAGAAGCTCAAATAGTTCTGAGATATCAGACGAACTATTTTCATCACCTTTATGAATTCTTCTTAAAGAATCATAAATGATTAACTTTATCCCTTTGTTTATAGCAAAATCTAGAATCTTATTTTTATTCTTATTGTCAAATACAAAATCCTTAGTACTTGAGATATAAATGGGAAGATTAGGTTCTAATCCAAGCAATTTAAGCCTATTTCTAATTTCCCTTTTATTATTTTCTTTGTCTATAATCCAAACAGGGCTTTGTTCAGTATCAAAGTAATTAAACAAACTTTCTCCAGAAGCAACTGCAATAGCTGTAGCCATATTAATCCAAGTTTTATTACTTCCTGGATCACCTGATATTACTGTAGTTGTTCCTTTACGTATAATTCCTTTAACTAACCAACTTTCTTTCTCGTCATTCTCTATTTTCAAAAGCTCATCAGCAAGCATTGGGTTAGACCAATCATCTTTTTTATTAGGGTTGAAAGGGTGATATTTAGTAATACTTGCCAGTATTGTTTTTTCAATTTCCTCTTCTGGTAATGGTGGATTACATATTTTCTGATTTAAGCCCAATACAAGTAACCTTGCTAGCTCTGGTCTATCTGAAAACTGTCTAAAAATAGTACCAGCATGAGACATTAAGGTAGCATTTCTTCTACCCTCAGTTGCTAATTGGTAATTGGTTTCTATACTAGTAACCCGATTACCAATTAGCTCAAAACAATCTTTAAATAGTTCATATGGGAAGTCATATATTAATTCCAGCAAGTTACAAAGCTCTATATCTTCAGTTATATCAAAGAAGTATTCATTACTGTTTTGATGAATACTTGGAGGAAGTATTACACCTCCTCCCTCACCTCTAAAATCAATTCCAGGTATCTTACCTATAAAGTTACCAAGCTCTTTGTCTGTTGGGTATTTAAAGAAGTAGTGATGTCCTTTTCTACCTGTAATTGATAGTAATGTTAAAGGTAGTTTTTTTATAATCTCTTCTGCTTCATCTGTAAAGCTACCACCTTCAGTTATATCAACATCTACAACACATATACCAGATATCTTTCCTGTAACAAAGAATATATTGTAGTCTTCATTTTTAAACCACTCTATTATTTGTTCTCTCGTTGGTCTTTTGTATTGGTAATCTTTCCATGGGATTATTGGATGCTTTTCACCTTTCTTAGCTGGTAAAACACACCATCCCATATCGTAGTATTTAAGAGCATGTGTAAGTGTTTTATTATTATCAATCTCTGACATTTTTTTCTCCTTTTCTAGGCAATAAAATGCCTACATGCTTTAACAGCACTTTTTAATTTTCCCTATTGAAGGAGTAGAGTTATTGATGTATAATCAATGTATCAGTATTAATCAGTCATCAATAACTAACCCCAGCACATAAAAGTGGGGTTTTTATTTTTAACCCACTTGAGCAACTTCTTTCCTCTTTTCTTTATTCCATTCTTTATTTATAAGTTTTCTAACAAAAGCTGATTGTGATCGATCATCAGCTACTGACATCTTTTTAAGCAACTCATATTCACTGTCCGGTATATTCAAACATCTTAAAAAAGGACGAACTCGAGGTATCTTTTCTAGATCTGGCATAATATCCCCCTTTTTTTTCTTTTATCTAAAAGTAGTTATATTAAAACTACCTTCTAGCTTTTACACTACAATCACACAATGAATTTGTACATAGCTAGAAGCTACTTTTCATACGGGTTTTGAGCGTAGTATAATTATATTACTAAAAATACACCTTAGCAAAATTAACTAATTCTCGAGAATTCCAAAGAATCCAAATATTGAAAACTTTAGAAAATTAATTATAAAGAATCGTTAAGTGTGATTTTATATCTGTAAACGCTATTAACTTTTCAAATGATATATGTATATAACATCATCAAGTACTTGCCCGTCATAAGTGGAAAACCATTCGTACCCAGTGTAGTGATTTCTGATTATAGAAAACTACTATCAATTTGTGTAGGATGAGGACTCTAGGAATTCCTACATTGAAAGTTTTATTACTTTGATACATAAAACCTGATGTACCTAGCTCCTCAAGTTAGTAAATCTATCGTTGCAACCGTTGTTAATCTTATCAAGACAATAATTCATAGAATTAACTTTCAATTTGATAACTGGCCTATAGGAATTCCTAGATTAAATCTTTTCCGGTGGGATACATAAACCACCACTAAGTAAATTTAAACTCAATCTAAGGCCATCCAGAAGCCAATCATGGTAATCACAATTGCAGAGTGGGTTAGTAATAGGCCTAATAACTAAATATTAATCAGTGGCATATACAATGTAAATAACATCAGCTATGATTAATAGTGATATGTAGTAGTAGCAAAAATTACGAGGACATATGCGGACACTAGAGAACAGGAAAAGTATAGTTGCAACCGTTGCAAGGCAAAACCTCAAGACAAGCAGTACCTGGCTTCGAACCAGTAGGTTGGGGGTTCGAATCCCTCAAGGCCCGTTTCAGATTGTAGGCTCTTTAAATAGTAGGATAATTCAACTATAAACATTGATTTAATTTCAAGATTTGCAAAGAAGATCTTACCAAGACAGTTTTTTACAATTGTTAGAAGATTAGGTAATGCAGTTCTTACACCAATATTATTTAGTTACAGAACAGGGCATCTTAAGAGTGCACTAGCAGATAAATCAATTAATAGAGATGGTAAACCTATACCGTGGTATACATACCCATTTATTGATTTTATATCAGGAAAGGACTTAAGCAATAAAACTGTATTAGAGTGGGGTGCAGGTCAGTCAACATTATGGTGGTCAACTAGGGCAAAAAATGTAGTATCCTTTGAGTCCCATTCTGCATGGTATGAAAATATAAAAAGGTTATTGCCAGCAAACTCTTTGCTCTATTTAGCATCAATTGAAAATGTAGATCAATATCTACTTGGTAAAAAGTTTGATGTTATCATAATTGATGGTGATTTAGATCGGTATAAATGTACAGTTAAATCTATCGAGTTGCTTAATGATAATGGTGCAATTGTCCTTGATAATTCTGAAGGATATTGGGGAGATGAAGGAACTTATCCTATCTTGAATTTGTTTAGAGAAAATAAGTTTTGTAGAATTGATTTCTTTGGCTATGCCCCTGGAGTAATTAAACCTCATTGCACATCTTTATTTTTTCGTCAGTCTTGTAGCTTGCTTGAAGGTTTGGAAAATATTCGCAGGGACTACTAATTTAGAGTATCTATGAAGAAAAGAAGTAGGTATTTCTGAAGATGATCTATTACAAGATGTGCAAAATTTTTCAAAAGGTTTTGCAAACTTAACACAATATGTAAACAAGCTTTTCACAGGTAGTTTGGTGGAAGAGTCCTCCGCTGATAAAAAACCACTAGAAGTATTATCAAGCTTTGGGAAGTTAGTCTTTGCACGATGATGAAAGTATACACATTGGAGGAGCTTCAGGTGGATGCTAAGAGGAAGGGGAAGGAACCATCCCCTCAATTAATTCTCTAACATTCTGGCTTTCACTTTCTTCAAACCAGTTTACAAACTCTTTTGAACCATGAATTACTCTATCGTACTCTTCCTTCTTTCTATCAATAAGTCTTTGAATACGTTCATCAATGCTTCCCAATGTTACTAAATGATACGCTTGTACTGTATTTTTTTGTCCACGCCTATTTAATCTATCAAGCATTTGTTTTTCATCTGCATAAGTAAGAGGTTTATTTGCATAAATGATTCTTCTAGCTGGTGTAAGATCTATGCTTTCTCCACCAGCAGCAGTGACTACAAATACTCTTTTTTCTAGATCATCTTCAAATTGTTTTATGATCTTAGCTCTTTCAGTGTTTAGTGTTCTTCCATCAAGACTACAGACACCATATTCTTTATATCGCTCTGTAAAATTTTCTGCAGCAGAAATATAAGTGGTGTACAAAACTGTCTTTTCTCTGGTATCAACAGCTTCTTTTACAATCTCATCTATAAGTGGTATTTTAGGTTCAATTGCTTTTAGGCGAAGTTTATGTAATTTTGTAATGACTGCTTGAGAGGCAAAGCTATCATTTACAGAGCCTATTTTTTCCTCATACCATCTAATAAAATCTTCTTCCATTGCTGTATATTCTTTAAGAATATTACTTTCCATTGCAACTGATTCAGTAGAATGTTTTACACAAGGAAGATCGAGAACTTCATCTTTTAATCGACATATCATTCTTTTTTTTAGCTCAAATTGAAGTCTATAAAGTCCATCATCATCTCTACAATAGGTTCTTTCAAAATCATCTTGATCAGTAAAGTCTGTAGGGTAAAGCCAGTTTAAAATTGGAAACAATTCGATTCTGTAATTCTTAAAAAGAGATCCACTGATAGCTAATTTATGAGATGGATCTAAAGATAGAAGCGATCGAGATTGAGCAGTATTATGATTGTTTACTTTATGAGACTCATCCAAAATCACTAAATCAAACTTGTTTTTCTTTAGTTGTACTATATTTTTAGAAGCAGTGGAATAAGTAGTTATAAACCAAGTTCTTTCACTGTTAGAACTTGTACTTGGAGTTTCACTCTTAAGTGTTTGTCTATCTAACATGACAATATTAGGACTAACTAAGTGCTTTTCTAGCTCACGAGGCCAAGTAGAAAAAGCACCTGACTTTGTACTTACAATGAGTATGTTTTGAAGTCCTTTTCTCATAGCATAAGCAATTGCTTCAAGTGATTTCCCGGTTCCCATTTCACTTGCGATAATGTGCACTGGACGAGTACTTAAAATCTCAACATCAACTTTTTGAAAGTCATCCAATGAAGTACGTACACCTTCAATTGTTAAGTCTCGTACCTTAGAAAAATAATTAGCTGCATGGAGGAATAAATCTTTTAACTCTAGAGTTTCAGTTTTATTTGCCTCATCTTGAAGTAATGCAATACATCGATTTTTATCAGAAATAAACAATGGAAAATATAATTCACGTAAGCGGTCTCGTAAATCTATTTCAGTCTTTCTATCAAGTTCTTGTTTTTTTTGCTTAAGATGTACAATCGTTCTTTTTATTGAATCAATATCTTTATACTCTTCTAATGGAATGTTTTTTCCAAAACGTAATTTATTCCTTTCTTCCTCAGAAAATGATACTAAACGAAGAGTTACTTTTTTACCTAAATGCGGATAGACAGATGTCAGAAAGTTAGCAAAAGCATTTCGAGATAATTTATGGTGATGCATAAATTCATCAGGAGTTACTTTCAAATCCCTTTTTATCATTTGAAGTATGGTTTCTAGATCTTCTGGTTCTTCCCTTAGTTCAAACCTTCGTGATCTTGTCCATTCATATACATCAAGCACGTTATCTAGCTGGTGGCTTCTAATAGGTTGTTTTAGTTTTGATATCGCTTTGCTTTCTATTTGTCTAATTCGAGAAGGAGTAACTTTAAATATTGGGGCAACTTCCTCTGGTGTTCTAGGTTCATAATTACCCAGTCCATATCTGTGTTTTATTATTTCACGTTCTCTA
Organism: Candidatus Melainabacteria bacterium; assembly: GCA_023250155.1. Classification (GTDB taxonomy): domain Bacteria; phylum Cyanobacteriota; class Vampirovibrionia; order 2-02-FULL-35-15; family 2-02-FULL-35-15; genus JAHFBD01. The sequence continues at coordinate 3,006 of JAHFBG010000014.1, read as the reverse complement.
TCGGTCAAGGTCTGCAGAACATCATTGAGTTCTTTATCTGCAACCTCTTTATCTAATACACCTTGAAAAGTCTTTATTAGATCTACCCCCATCGTAGAAAGATAATTTGTATTATATTCAGTAGTCAGTCTATTAGCTTCTTCAGCAAGAAGACAATTTCCAATTCCCTTTTCAATAGCATCTCTCACATTTGTTCTTATTGTTGTATATCTCAAACTACTATGGTTAATGTGCTCTGTAAGTGCTATTACACCTTCACTAACAAGATTCATTAGATTTAAACTAGTTGATTCATCATGGTACCTCTCAGCAATTTCTACAACATCTGGCAAGAAATATTCAACAAGCTGTTTACTATTTCGTCTTTCTAGCAATGATCTTATTGAATAGAGATTCCTAGCTTCTTCCCCAATATCTTTAATTTGTTCAATATAATCACTTATTTCAACCTGCTCTTCTAAACTTTGTAGAAAAACTTTTGCTTTTGCTTCTGCTTCTTCATCATCTTTACAACGGACTAATTGTCCACTATACGGTTCGTATATATTTGAAACAGTATCAGTAATCCTTATAACCATAAACTTTTGCTCAAATATTTTTTTTAAATCACAAAATATTATAAACAATATATTACCTGAAAAATTTTGTATAGCCTAATTCAGGCTCTTAACCTAGACCTTAAATCGTTTTTACATTAAATGAATTAAATGTGTATCTTATACAAGTGTTAAAATATAACTAATTTAATCAAGGAAATATCTCAAAATTATTTAAAAAGGAGAAATGCATGTTGACCGTCTTAAGAAGACTTATAAGTACAATACAAAATAGTACAGGTGAAATACCATGGGAACGTATTGCAAAAAAAGATAAGAATATTGCTGCTTTATTGAAAGAAGGTTTTGAATTTGTTGTAAATGCTAGGGTAGCTACTAAACCGATTACATTAGGAGGTCGTTATTATGGTGTTATCCGAGAATTAGATGATACTACTAGTGAATTTGCAATGAAGAAAAAAGAGTTAATAGATAAGTATGGTACTGAGAATGTACATGTCTCACTAGCTTATGATGTAAATAGAAATTCATTTGATAGTGCAAGAGGTCTATGGATACGTCAACGGGAGGCTATTTAACTTAGTATTGTAAATGAATTAGAAAAGCAAGTATAAAACAGTTGAAATAACTGATGCAGGAAAAGAATATTTAAATAAAATGGATAAGATTCAACCCAGCGGAATAAATACCACTCCACTTAAACCTAAAGAAAATGCAGTACCTATAGATGAAGCAGTTAGTAATGAAGCGGCACAAAATGAAGATACTCAAGCTACTGAACAAGAAGAATATCGGTTACACAGCACTGTTGATCCTTCAGTAAATCCTGCTTTGTTTCATATAGCAAGAAGAGCTGTTTTACATACAGAAATTGTGTCTGACTTTATAAAAGAACATGCAGAAAAAATAGGAGATCCTACAATAGATCGTACAAGTGAAGAGTTTCAAAATGCTGTAGCTCACTATTTAAGTAATATTCTAAAACCTGATAGAGATTTTGAAGATGAGATCAACAAAAAGCTTTCTGGGATTCCATTTGATTTAGTCGAAGACTTAAAAAAAAGAATTACTGCAAATGAATACCTAAATCAATCAGCAGTTATTCTTAAAATGTTATTTTCTATAGGCGATAAGGATGATATTCTTCATGAACTTATGATTCCATTTATTGAAGAAAGATCTGAGCTTGGAAGTCATAAAATTGTAGAAGACAATAAAGATGTTTATCTTAGATTTTTACGATCTTTATCAGATGAAGAATTAAAAGAGACTTTACTTAGTATACGATATAAAGAAATAATTAGAGCAGATAACTTTGGGCTTGCACTGCTTAAAGTAAGAGAGCCAAAGTTCATTTTAGATATATTAGAAGAGTGTGAGACTAATGCCGCATCAATAGACAACTATCAGTTTAATACAACACTACTAGAACAACAGCCAGGAGAACCATTTTCACAAGAAAATGAGCGACAAATTGCTCTACAAAAAATCCAACTCATGCAATTAGCCATTCTTCAAAATTCAGAAGCAAGAAATAAACTACAAGATGAAGCTGTAAAATATCTTGAAAGGCTGTATTCATCAGCTCTAAATAAAAGAATTAGTGATGATATAGCAAATCTACTATCTGATTATTACCCTAAGTTTTCTAAGTCAGTTTTCATAAGAGAATTAGAAAATACTAGAGATGATGAAGGTGAGATAAATAGAAGAAGGCGATATAGTACAGTTAAGTACTTAGTTAATTTTATTGGTTATGATTCAAAATCCGTTGACTATTTAAAAAAATTTATTTTAAAAGAAAAGGATCCTTTTGTACTTAGTCCAGCAGTTTATCTATTAGCAGGGTATTTAGGGGATCCGGGGGAAGAAGCATTAACTGATGTAATAATAAACCAAATTAAAAATGAGGTTACACCATTACCACTTGCTGTTTTAAGCTTGCTTTATATATCTAATGGAAATAATTCATATTTAAACTTAATCAAGGACATATTTAGTTTTGATTATAATGATAAGGATAAAAAACTTATTAAAACAGCATTTGAAAATCTTTCCAGAAATTATTTATGTCCAGTATTAAAAAAAGAAAAGGATGATTTTCTTTTTGATCCTGTAGATATTGAAAATACAGAGTTGGTTATAGATTTAATAGAACGTATAGGTCCTAATACCTTTTTTCAATGGGCACTTGGAAACTCAAAGGATGATAGAGCTTTAAGAACCAACTCTCAGGAAGTACTAGACTATGCATGTACTATAAATCCTGGAAGAGTTTATAGTTTATTAGTAAAAATCCTGGCAAATGAACCTACATCAGAAAATGCTAAACTAACTAAAAAACTAGCTGGAGTATCACAAACAGGTAACAGTGATCTTGAATTTCAAGATTAATCAATTGCTCTTTTGATTTTCACACCACTTGCATGTGCAATACCAATAGCTTTTC
>JAHFBG010000013.1 GCA_023250155.1 Candidatus Melainabacteria bacterium | reverse complement strand
AAATTAAACAGATTTACATTATACTTTTTCATAGTGAGATTCTCCTTTCAGATTCAATGTTTAAGAGAATCTCACGCTAATTTTAGTTTCTTTTTCTTTACCTTTCTTTGATGTAGAACCCACGTACTATAAAAAGATTAGCCAAAGATGGTGAGCTTCCAACCATCACAAAGCCTTTTAAAGGTGGATTCACTTATCTAATACCTTTAAGTAGTTATTTGATCTGGAAAGAACAAAGAAACACTAAAGCAAAAGAAAACAAACACCTCTCAGACTTACAATCGGTTCAAGGGCTCAAAGAAGAATGGATTGCGTGGTCAAAAAATGGGATGTTAGTTGGGAAGCCTCTAAGTGAAAATACAATTCTAACTAATACAAGATATTTAGATTATTTCTTTGGCACTTGGACATTCTGACCTTAAAACAACACAAGGATATTTAATGACCACAGAGGATGAGGTTATTAAAGAGATACAAAATTGGTAATATCTAGCTGTCTTTATTCATAGCCAACTTTTTTAACTTCCAAGTAGCCAGAGGGTATTCTTTTAAAAAATCAAATTTTTTACTTTCAAAAAGTATCTCTGGCATGAGTATATTTTTCTTATAAAACATAGAAATAAATTCTTTTTCTTCTCTGTTGAAATTAAATAATCTTTCTAATATGGATTTGGAGACATCAATCATTTCTTTTATACTTGGTGAGTCATTCTTTCTTAACATTGGTGAAAGTTCTCTGTCTACTTCAGATTGAGTAAGGGGTGGGATTTTCCCTGTTTTATAATTGTTAAAGTCATCAATATCAATAGCAGAGAAAAATATGAACGCTTTTTTGACTTGTTTTAAATCTAATCCTTTGTGATTGTTTAACGTGTAAACATCAAAGTAGTCTCTTGGTGTACCTCTTTGACAAAGAGCCTTTAATTTAGATGCAAATGACTCATTTAAAGTCAAAGTTTTTATAGGGGTATTGTTGTTAGGGATTTCTAAAAGAGGAGTTTTTTCAACAACCCCATAAATAGGGGTTCTATGCATAAAACTTATATCAATTTTAATTTTATTTCTTCCACCGTTATTATTAACAAATGATAAGTCATAATTACACCCTGCATGCTTACTTTCATTTCTTGAAGTTACTGTATATCCTAATCTTCTAAAAATAGCTTTTAGTTTTGCTTGAACCTTTTTCTTTTGCTCAAGCATATTTGTTGTACCCACTTCTCCTGTATAGTTCAAATCAATATCTACGGACAATCTAGGCAGTTTAAGCCAAAGCAAGTTAATAGCAGTTCCACCTTTTAAGATAAGGACTTTAAATAAATACTCATCTTCATTAATCATCTTTAAAATATCTGTAAGCCTAATGACTTTTTCAAGCTCATCAATTCTTGCGAAATTGTATTGATTTTGGATTTCTTTTAATAATTGTTCTTGATATTTCATAACTTAATACTCATTTACTAAAGCTTTGAAGTTCTTTGGAATTAAAAGATTCCACTTGTTTATAAAAGATACTTCTTTTTTAGAACTATCTAAAAGAACAGCTTTCTTTCTGCTAACCTCATTTTCTATAGTCTTTAAAGTATATTCTGAGAGATTCCATTGAGATTTGAAATGGTCTAAGACAAAACCTACTTTATGGTACAAGGAGATTTTATCGTATGCCTTTAAGTATTCTATTATTTTCTTTTCATTTATATAGTGAACACTTGATATGCTCTTAAAATATTCTTCTAAACCACCGACATATTTCAGTTTGTCAATGCAGTCAATGACCATTCTTTCTTGGTCAATACAAAGAATTGCATGACTTCCCATAGGTACTTTAGCAATACCTTTATCTATAGTCTTTTTTACTGGTTGGTATAGTATTCCATCTATTGTTTTAGGTTTTACATCTTGATTCTTAGCTGTAAGAATATGAACTGTATTATAAACAGATTGAGCTACACCCCAAACTTCTAAAGCAGCATGATATCCCAAGAGGGCATCATCAACTAAGCTACTAGCTAGAATAAATTTATTTACTTCATAAAAATTATTATTTTTATATATTCCCTTTTGAATTAAAGTCCACTTCTCATTTTTCAATAAATATTTAATAGTTGCCTTATGATTTATCTTTGGAAATTCTTTTTTAATTTCCTTAAGAGTTATTAGCTCTCTGTCTTTAAATTTTTCATATAATTTGCTCATTTATTAATTCTAACTTTACTGCCTAATAATAGGTCTAAGAGTATAGATATTGTACCCATAAAACTATTAATAGGCAATAGAGCTAAATTATCCTCAATTATTAACTGTTATATAGATAAACTATAAGTAGAATAGTGATTCATTATGGCTTATAAATAGGTCATAGGGTATATATAATATACCTTTGACACGATACATTGGCAATCTAGTCATTTTCAAGAACTTTTATTCCATCTCCAAAAGCTCTCAAAGCAAATCCGACACTGTGTTATTGAAACAATTGCAAAAAAAAATCTGAAGAGACACATAGCACTCTTTACCCCTATATCCAATCCTCACTCCCCAGACCCAGAGGGGGTTGATTAAGCAAATCTGACACTGTGTAAAACAATAGTGCCAAGCAGGGTGGGGTAACTATGCCACTTTTTCTAATGCTTTAAACATGCGATTTAGCTTCTCTACCTCTTCAGGATTCTCTCTAAAAAACTCTCTAAGTTTGTCGCTCAGACCCCGCCATGTTCACTTCAATAAATCTTTTATATTAGTAATATCTCTTGCAATGCCGACAATTTTGTCAATTGTGCCATCTTTATTCACTACTGGATAAGCTCTGTCATGTATTAAACTTTCTTCTGAATCAGATTTTTTAATACGGTAAACTTCATTAAAAGATTTGATTTTACTACATGATTCCAAAGCAACAGATACTCTATCCCTATCCTTAAAATGAATAGATTCCATCCAATCTTGCGGGTTATTATATAAGCTTTCTCTAGTTTTGCCCCAGATATCTTCATAAGCTTTGTTTATATAAAAGACCTTACTAGAATCTGGCGCTGCTAAATAAATAACATCTTTTAAATTATCTACGATTTCCTGCATTGTTAATAATGCTAGATGTTCTTTTTTTTCAACTGAAGTATCGCGAATAATTTTTGATACTTTAATTGTTTTACCATTTTGATCTTGAATTGGAGATTCACTTATTGATACGTCAATTCTAGTACCGTCTTTTTTAAGTCTTTTGGTTTCTAAAGTTGAAATTGGTGTTCCTTGTTTTAGGACTTCTTGTATTTCGACAAATTCTTTTTGTTTGTCTTCAGGAATTAGGATTAAATAGTCTTTCCCTATTAACTCACTTGAGCTATAGCCAAATAAAATTTCAACACCTTTATTACAATGAGTAATTTTATTGTTTGAAAAGTCTATAGTTAACATAGCGTATTGCACCCTATTTAAAAAAGACAATAATTCTTGTGAACAGTGTTGAGAGAGGGTGTTTTGACTTATTTTGTTTTTTTGTTGCTCTTCAATTAAAGCAGTTACTAGCTTTGAATTAAATGCACGTGATTCTGCTTCGCTCAATTCCCTTTTAACTATCAGTGGTAGTCTAAGCAAATTATGTTTTAAAACATAATCATGTGCTCCTGCTTTCATGATTTCGGTAGCTTTTTCATCTCCAAGAGAACCAGTTACAAGTATAAATGGAATGTCAATTTGACTTTTTTGTAAAAGTTTTAGAACATCAAGCCCATTACAAGAAGGTAAATTATAATCACTAAGCAATACATCCCATTTTTCTTTTTTTAAAGCATTACCTACATCTTCTAGTGTTTCAACTATACTGGACTGTACTCCATATCCTCCTTTCTCAAGCTCTCTTATAAGAAGCAATGCATCATCTTTAGAGTCTTCTACTATTAATGCTTTAAGTTGTGTAACCATTTGTTCATTCCTCATTCACTATAATTTTACAAACAAATCATTCAGTCCTATCCCTATCCCTAATAAAAACATTCCTTATTTTGTTTACTTACTAGAGGCTGGGGCTTCATTTAAAACAAGCCAATATAAGCCAAGTTGCTTAACTGCTTCAATAAACTGATCAAAATTGACAGGCTTTCTTATATAACTATTTGCGCCTAATTTATAGCTTTCAACCATATCTTTTTCTTCCTTTGAGGAAGTAAGAACTACTATAGGAAGCAGTTTAGTTCTTGAGTCTTGGCGTATACGTTTTAAAACCTCAAGACCATCTACTTTTGGAAGCTTTAAATCAAGCAAAACTACTTGTGGCATGTCTTGAACATCTCTTTCTGAGTATCGTCCTTCGCAGAACAAATAATCTAATGCTTCTTGTCCATCATTTGCTATTATCAGTTCATTTGTTACATTGTTCTTTTTTAAAGCTCGTTTTGTAAGCTCCTGATCATCAGGATTATCTTCTACAAGTAATATTCTTTTTTTTGTGTTGTCAAATGTCATAATTTTTCTCCTTTTTTATTTTTAGTTTTTACCATCTACTACTTTTTCATCCAAGACAAAATAAAAAGTTGCTCCACCTTCAGGAACTCCTTCTGCCCAAACCTTTCCACCATGCCTACGAATAATTCTTTGTACAGTAGCAAGACCAACTCCTGTTCCAGAGAACTCTGTCATTCCATGTAGTCTTTGAAAGACCCCAAAGAGCTTATTTGAATAGTTCATATCAAAACCTACACCGTCATCTTTTACAAAAAATACTTTTTCACCATTTTCTTGTCTCATGGCACCAAATTCAATTTTGGCATGTGGATGCTTGCTTGTAAATTTCCATGCATTGTCAAATAGATTTTGTAATACTGCACGTAATAAGGTAGGATCTCCTTTTGTGTTTAGTCCATCTGCTATAAAAAAGTCAACCTTACGCTCAGGTTCTCTGGTTTTTAACTCGTCCATGATTTTATGTGCTTCTTTACTTAGATCAATATCTTTCATATGCATTTCAGCACGAGTTACTTTTGAAAGATTTAACATATCATCAATAAGTTCTGCCATACGTTGTGTTGCAGCTCTAATACGGTTTAAATAATCTTTCCCTTGTTCATCCACTTTGTCAGAACAATCTTCTAAGAGAGCTTGACTAAAGCCATCGATACTTCTAAGTGGTGCTCTAAGGTCATGTGAAACACTATAACTAAATGCTTCTAGTTCTTTATTTGTAGCTTCCAGTGCTACTGTGTGGTTTTTTAAGTTCTCGTTTAATGCTTTTATTTTTTCTTCTGTTTCTTTCCGTTCTGTAATATCTCTTGCAATGGTAGATATACCAATTATATTATTCTGGAAATCTTTAATTGGGGAAATTGTAAGTGACACATCAATTATTTTTCCATCTTTTCTTATTCTTTGTGTTTCATGGTGTTCTATCTTTTTATCTTCTTTAATTCTTTCCATTATTTCAGTGACTTCACTTTTGCAAGCTGGTGGTACTATTAGAAAAAAATGCTTACCTATTACCTCTTCGCTGGAGTAACCATACAGTGCTTCAGCACCTTTATTCCAGCTTGTAATAATTCCATCTAAAGTCTTTCCAGTAATTGCATCATCACTAGATTCAATTATTGCTGAAAGGCGTGAGCGATATTCATCAATCTTTTTGCGTTCTGTAATATCTTTAACTGTTGCTATTATAAGTAGACCTTCTTGTGTTTCTACTGGGCCAAGTTCTATATCTACAGGAAAAATACTACCATCTTTACGCTTAGCTTGAAGATTCATGGTTGTTCCCATGGTTCTTTTTTGAGGACTAGAAACATATTTAGATCTATGCTCAATATGTTTTGAGGTTAGTGCTGTAGGAATTAAGATTTCAATAGGGTTACCAAGCATTTCATCCTTCGTATAGCCAAACGATTTTTCACTTTGAGCATTAACAAGTACAATCTGCCCATCTTTATTTACAATAACAATAGCATCAGGCATTTGTTCTATAAGTGCTTTGAACTTTGCATCACTTGCCTCAAGGGTTTTCTTAAAGCGATTTTCTTCAACAGCATCTTTTTGTAGAAAAAAATAAAGAACGCCAAGAAAAACAAAAAGCAGTATTCCTAAACTAAGAAAAACTACTTCTGTAAGTGTTGAGTAGACATTCACTTCTTTCATACGAATGTCAAGCAATCTACTTTCTTCATTTTGTACCTTCGCAATTATTTTTCTAATTTTGTCAGTTAGTTCTTTTCCCCGACCAGTTACAATTAATTTTTTTGCACCTTCAAAATCATTATTTTCCCTAAGATGAATAACTTGTTCAGCAAACTTAATCCTTTCATCCAGCAATAATTTAAGACCTTTAAGATTTTTTTGTTGTACTAGATTATCTTTCGTTGCTTTTTTTAGATCTGTATATTTTTTATCTATAACTCTAAGACCATAATAATAAGGTTCTAAGTAGATACTAGAACCACTAATAACATAGCCACGTGTCCCTGTTTCAATGTCAATTACAGTAGTAAGCAAACCTTCAGCTTTTTCTTTTACTTCAACAGTATGCTTTACCCAAGAATTAGTTTCTGTAAATTTACTTATACTAAAATAAGAAACAAGACTAATAATAATTATAATTACAAGAGCCCCTAAAAATCCAATATTAGCCTTTTTTTCTAAAGACATTTTCATAAGGATTTTCTTAAAGATTTGTATTTGGAACTAATTGATAAAAAGCTATTACAAGAGAGTTGTTTCTCTTCTCTTCTCTTCTCTTCTCTTCATATCTAATACTCTCTGTTCTATAAAATTAATGACATTAATTTTTCTGACAAACTACTAATTTTATACCACAATAATGCAAGCGGTAGCTCATCTTGTTACCAATAAAAAATTTATGATTTGAATGCTACGTTAACTTTTACTTTCCACCATCCACTTTGCTCAAATAAAGCACTGTTATTTGCTTGTCTTATCCTGATAGCTATGATCCGCTTGCAGTGGGATAGTTCATTTTAAGCAAGACCCATCTTAGGTACGTGTTATTATATTTTATAATGATGAAAAACGTTATTTTAAGAATATGATAACACTCGATAAATACATAAAAATTATAAGAGAAAAAGGTAAAAACTACTTTACTAAAGATCAAGCCTTAAAAGATTTAAAGATAAAAAATGATTCTCTTAATGCCAGAATATACCGTTTAAAACAAAAAGGTGAAATCATAAGTCCAGCTGAAAATCTTTATGTAATAGTACCACCAGAATACAAGAATTTTGGATGTATCCCACAAGAAGAATTAGTACCCCTCCTTATGAAATATAAGAAAGTAGATTACTATGCCTGTCTTTTAACTGCAGCAATGTACCATGGAGCATCTCACCAGAAACCACAATTATTTCAGGTGATGACAAGTAAGCAACTTAAACCCCTAAGCTTTGGTAAAGTGCGAATTGAATTTATTTATAAGAAATCTTTTATTAATCTTCCTACTCAAAATATAAATGTAAAAACAGGCTACTTAAAAATATCTTCGCCAGAACTAACAATTATGGACCTTCTACTGTACCCCAAACATTCTGGTGGGCTTAATCACATAGCTAGTGTACTAAGTGAACTAGTAGAAGCAATAAATCCTGAGAAATTAACTGCAGTTGCCAAAGTCTCTGGAGAAAAGACATGGTTGCAACGCTTGGGATATATATTAGATCATATTGATTCAGTAAATAATAAAAAGAAAAAGTTAATAATTTCTAAGTTAAAGAAATTACTAAGCAGACAAGAGTTAGTGTATATGCCATTAGCTTCTGAATTACCAGTTAGAGGTTCCTCAAGAAATGATAAATGGATGATTATTGAAAATACAACTATAGAAAGTGATTATGATTCCTGAAGCTTTTATAGAAGAATGGAAAGCTAATGCGCCTTGGCAAACACTGGCAATGATCGAGCAAGATATGGTTATCAGTAGAGTCCTGATAGAGCTGTATAATCATCCTAAAATTAATGACGCACTAATTTTCAGAGGTGGTACAGCACTAAATAAACTTTATATTAACCCACCAGCTCGCTATAGTGAAGATATTGATCTCGTACAGATTAAACCTGAACCTATTGGTAAAACTCTTGATGTTATAAGAAGTGTGCTTGACTCTTGGCTAGGAAAACCAAACCGCAAGCTAACAGAAAGAAGTGCAAAGCTTGTCTATAAGTTTGAATCAGTAGACAAAACTACTGCTAAATTAAAGATAGAAATTAATACTACTGAACATTTCTATGTTCAAAAACTAAAGACAGTGAGTTTTTCTATGGACTCAGAGTGGTTTACTGGTACTACTCAGATTCTTACTTATGAGTTAGAAGAACTAATGGCAACTAAATTACGAGCTTTATACCAAAGACGAAAAGGAAGAGATCTTTTTGATTTATGGTTAGTATTAAAACAAAATCTAATAGATGTAAATAAAGTAATTTCAATATTTAAAAAGTATTGCACTCATAATAATCAAATTATTACCAGTCCTTTATTCGAGCAAAACTTAGCACTAAAACGCAATCATAGAGATTTTGCTATAGATATAAAGCCACTATTAACACAAGAAGCAAATTGGAATACTGATGAAGCCTTTGACCTTATCAATGAGAAAATTATTAGCAAACTAAAGGATTAATTGTTCTCAAATACTTTTTTAGGTACTACAACTCTTTATATCAGGCCGCCAGCATCCTTTTAAACCTCTCTAATTCTGTGATATTATTGCGTAGAAAAGTTCCCGCCCTGCTCACAAAGTGAGCGGGCGAGGCTCGCTCAAGCTTTGCTTGAGCGGCGATAATCGTCTTGTAGCTCCCGATTATCTCCAATTTTTGCATATACTGGTATCCAGCAAAATGGTTTTCTCAGCTCTATAGTTAGGTTTCCAAGGAAAAGCTTAGCCGTCGAAACTAAAAATTTTAATAATTCTTGTTTTTCATGATTTTTTCTTTGTGAATAAAGTTCGAAAGCTTTATTTGCTAATTCTAGTAGCCTATCTCCGCAATCTAAGTAATTATAAAAAATTAGGTCCACTCTATAAGTTACTACTTGCATGTGTGGAAGTATTAGGTACTTGTACTCGTACAAAACACGGAGCAAAAACAAAAAAAGATATCGGAGTAAGCATTGTAGAGCTTATACCTCCTGAAAAATCAAAAAACAAATATCATATTATGAAATAAAGTAAATGTGATGCTTTATCTTCTATACTGGGGTATAAGTCTTCACCACCAAAGGTTTGATACAGATTACCTATTATTCCTTCAAAAGATTTATCTCTTTGATTTCCAAATAAATCTGAAGCTTCTTTCTTGGATTTTAAATCTGATTTTAATTTTGAAATTGCTTCAAGAGCTTTTTCGTAAGTAAGTTCATATTTGGGTTTATGTTTTTTCTTTGGATCTTCTAGTTTATTACTGTCATATTTTTGAAGAAGTATCCAAGAGTTAGCATAGTCAGTGATTACTTTTAAAAGTCCTGTAGCTTCGTCATTAGTAAGCAGCTTTTTGTTAATGGTTGCTTTTATGAGTGATATAGCTTCTTCTAGCTCTCTTAAATTGGTTTCAGGTAGTCTTTTAGGGTTTAGGGTATAGCCTTTGATTAGGTGGTCTTTTAAAACCTTACTAGCCCATATGCGGAACTGAGTACCTTGTTTAGAATTAACCCTGTATCCCACTGAAATAATCATATCTAGGTTATAGTACTCAATTTCTCTTTCTATAAGCCTTTTACCTTCTTTTTGAACTGTTGCAAAAAATGCAACAGTTGAATCCTCGTTTAATTCTTTTGTCTCAAAGGCATTTTTAATATGTCTTGATATTACAGATTTATCTCTTCCAAAAAGCTCAGTCATTTGATTAATGCTTAACCATACAGTTTCCTTATCAAGTTTTACATCCAAAGATGTTTTACCCTCTTTGGTTTTATAAATTACTATTTCGCCTTTATTTAACTCATTAGTTTTCATGATTTACCACTATACACTAAGTATTGAAAAACTTCTGTAACCGTGGATTACACTTTATCGAATCTTTTAAGCTGCCATTCCAAGCATGCTAATAAGCCTTACAACCTTCTCTGGATTCTCTCTTAAAAAAGTTCGATAAGTGTCCAGCCCGCCCCGTTTTTTATAAAGCTTCAGACAAGCTGAAGCTTCTATCTGTCTAATATTTAGGTAAGATCGGATTTGCCAAGTAAATCGGACAAATCCTTTAAACAATCACCTTACTTTGAAGAGAGTATAGGGGTATATTTCACTGATGTTATGATTTGTCTTAATTCTTTAAGCCTAATAGTGATGGTAAAATTATTTTAATTTTATTTAACTCTGATAAAGAAATGAAAAATGTCGAAAACTATAATAACTGGACCTCAGGCTCAAATTACATCACCATTACTGGCTTTTGACTTTAGTGACTATGCAGAGAGAAGCCACAAATCTATTTCTGAAATAAGCCACACCTCCATAGGATTTCAATGTCAATCAAGTGAAGTTGGCAGAAATATCTTAATTGCCAAGCAAGAATTAGATGAATATGCTCTGTTAACTAATCAAAGGCAAGAAACAATCACTAATAAAAATTCTTACCCAGCAATAGGCAATATTAGATTTGTTCACAAAAATAAAATGCCAATAGAAAGTTTTGATTTACTGCCAGATAGATTTGGTGATAATAGCGTTAGCCTTGTAAAAACTTTATTTAAAGCAGCTGAAGATCGATTGAAAAATAATTTAGTCTTAGTATCAACAGCAGGTTCAATAACTTATGCATTGCTAGAAGATGAAAGAACTCCAGATTGGGATAATATTCAAGATATAGATTTAAGAGTTCATACAAATAAGGATTTGTCTGATAAACAAAAACTTAAATTAATTAAACATTTATTTGACGTGTTACAAAAAAATGGAATTACTACAGAAACAGATAAACAGCTTTCCTTTCATAACTGGGGAGTACAAGGATGGAGTATTAAAGATAAAACAGAGAAAATGTATGGGATGCATATAACAATTGAACACTTAGATAAACTCTTTGGAAACAAGTCAACCATGGGTAGATACAAAGCATTTGATAATTTTTACGGTACTAATGATAGCTTAACTAAGCTTAGAGATAAGTTAAAAGAGGTAGGAATAGAGGGTATTCTTGGTGAAGAAGAAAAATTTTATTATGAATTCCTTGGAAAGATTCAAGATAGTACTAAAAATAATGTGCCTGAAGTAAAAAAACTTAAATATATAAAGAGAATGTACCAAATGTTTGCACTTAGAGGAAGAGGGAAAGAATATAAATGGCTACTAGATGAATACAAAGGATTGAAGAAGAAGTTTGATGAAGATAAATATCAAGCAATAGTTAGCTATTCATTACCAGAGCTTGAGTCTATTGAGCGATTACAAGAAGAGTTGATTGAATATTTTGAACGAAGAGAGAAGAATTTCTCTGGTTTAGTTTTAACACAAACCAAGAAAGATGAATCTTATACAAATAAACTAGCTGAATTATTTTATGATATTTTAAATAAAGTTACTAAATTCCTGAAATAATCCCTGCAAGGTTTTTCAACAAAAGTATATAAAAAATGAGCAAGAAGAAGAATTATGGAAATATAAATGCCTGTAGCAAAGAGCCTAGAATGAATTCCAAAATCTTGAAATTTTAACTTAAATATTAACAAGCAAATAAAATGAATCATATAAATAGAATAAGAGTTTATACCAAGCCATTTCATAAGAACAGAACTTAAAGCTGTTTTTATAAAATTTGAGCTTTTACTAGAAAAAAGGATACTTAGACCTAGTAGAAATACACAAATAAAATCTTTTAAAAGAGTATTCTTAAAAAATAAAATAATCAGTAGAAGTATGAAACAGCTTGTTGAAAATAAATGGTCATAGTTATGTCTTTGATTTTTTACTGCTAAATAAATATTAAATAAACACATTCCACATATAAACTCCCAGGCGGTTCTTGCTATTATTCCTTTCATAAATAAATTTAAATTCAGAAACCCATTATCTTTGCAATACAAAAACATAATTGATGATAAAAAAATAATAAGAAAAATGTTGGCATATATACTTTTTATCCTATAAATAAAAAATGCAAGCAAAGGAAATAATAAATATGAAAACCATTCAGTACTAATTGTCCATGAGGGATTATTCCAAGACTGAGAGGTGTCGGTAAAAACAAATTCCCAGCCATGAACGTTAAAAAGATTTAAAATCAATGTATGAGAAGTGTATAATCCTGCTAATTTGATTTTCAAGCCATATATGCAAAAAACATAGATTAGTATGATGAAAAAATGTAATGGATAAATCCTTCCAAGCCTGAAAATTAAATACTTAAATATTTTTTTTATAGATGGTTGAGATAACTTATCCATATAAACGTAGGAAATAATAAATCCGCTAAGAATAAAAAAGAAATCTACTCCCATATAGCCTTTATCAATAACCTTTGAAAATAATCCAAAATCAATACAATATTCACTAGCCAAAAGTTTAAAATGTAAAATTACAACCCAAAGTGCAGCAATGCCTCGTAAACTTGTTAAAGGTACAATTTCTTCTTTAATTAAAGATTTTTCTTTATTTTGCATCTCAAATACAGCTCTATTTTATTACACAAAGATATAAAGAAAAAGAAGGATATCGCTTGCTTGATTAGTTGCACTAAAGAAACTGGAGAGATTTTTTGCTCTCAAGAGGGTTAATAAATATAAACCTAAGAGCAATCTAAATATTCTTATGTGTTAGTATGTATGAATCTGCGAATATTCGCAGATATTATAATGTCATGAAAAAACCAAGTGAATTTAAAGCTGAATTTTTTAAAGCCCTGGCTAATCCTATAAGAATTCAAATTATTGATGCTCTTAGAGATGATGAACACACTGTAAATCATCTTCGAGAAATCCTAAATATTGAAGGTCCAAATGTCTCACAACAACTAGCCATATTGAGAGCAAATAACATCGTAAGCACTCGTAAAGAAAGAAGTAATGTTTTTTATTCAATCAAAGATCCCACCATATTTAAACTTCTTGATATAGCAAAAGTAATATTTAACAACCAACTTGCGGGAATAAGAGATCTACTAAGCAAAATAAATAAAAAGAAAGTGGGGCGTAAAATTAAAAATTATGTTAGAAGCCTTATTGCTCAAATATTCGTTCCTTATCTTTGTACTTGGGGCGATATTGGCATCCCTTATTTGTATCAAATCGAAGAGTCTTTCAATTGTTGCATCTAATATTTTTGCAATTATTGCATCTACACTTAGTTTAATAAGTTCTGTATTTTCACTGATAAACCAACATTCCTATACTCTTGACTATTTAGTTGGTTTTCCATTTGGGAAACTTGAATTAACTATAGATCCTTTATCAGCTTTTTTTGTTTTTATGATTTCATTACTAGTAATTCCAGTCTCAATCTACTCAATTGGCTATCTTAAATCAGAATATCTTGAAAAAAATATTGGCTTATTGTGTACTCTGTATCATCTATTTATTCTTTCAATGCTATTTGTAGTTTTATCAGGAAATGGTTTTCAGTTTTTAATATTCTGGGAATTAATGACTTTAATTTCTTTTGCTTTTGTGATTTTTGATATTAAAAGTACTGAATCAAAAAATGCTGGTTTTATTTATCTTTTAATGACACATATTGGTTCAGCATTTCTTCTCTTATCATTTCTTATTTTTGGTAAATATACTGGAAGTTTTTCATTTTCATCCTTTCATGAAGCTTCAAACTTAATGCCTGTTTCTTTAAAAACAGTTTTGTTTTTATGTGTCTTATTTGGCTTTGGTACTAAAGCTGGAATTGTACCTCTGCATATTTGGCTTCCACAGGCACACCCAGCTGCACCAAGTCATATTTCAGCTCTTATGTCAGGTGTAATGATTAAGACAGGAATATATGGAATACTAAGATTTGTTTTTGACTTTCTAAGCCCATTCCCTTCTTGGTGGGGAGTATTTGTTGTCTTTATAGGAATTACAACTGCTGTATTAGGGATAATTTTTGCTTCTTCTGAAATTGATATTAAGCGGATTTTAGCTTATAGCAGTATAGAAAATATTGGTGTGATTTTACTTTCAGTTGGTGCTTCTATGATATTTTATAGTTTTGATCAAACAGTCTTGGCGACCATTGCTTTAGTAGCTTCTTTATTTCATTCTTTAAATCATTCTCTTTTTAAAGGACTATTATTTACTTGTGCAGGTTCAATTGTGTCCCGTACTCACACTAGAAATATTGAAAAATTAGGAGGCTTAATTAAATTTATGCCAAAAACTGCTTTCTTATTTCTTATTGGGTCACTAGCAATTTGTGCATTTCCACTTTTCAATGGATTTATAAGTGAGTGGTTAACGTTTCAGACACTTCTAACTTTATATGAGCTTAAACCTGGTTTTATTAAATTGATTGCCCCCGTTGTGGCTAGTCTTCTTGGTTTTACCAGCGCAATTTGTGCTGCTGTTTTTGTAAAAACTTTCTCTGGTATCTTTCTTGGAATACCCAGAACTCATCAGGTTCACCATGTAAAAGAAGTTTCATATTCTATGAATCTAGGAAGTGGAATATTAACTTTACTATGTTTTTTAATAGGGGTTATTCCATTTATGTTATTTCCCTTACTGAAAAATGCTGCATCTTTTATCGTTGGGCTTGATAGCTCTTCGAATGGAAATCTTCAAAATTTGTTAACTGTTAATAGTCGTTTTATATTGTTGGGAAATAATAACTTTGCTTCTATCTCTCCATTAGCAATACTGATAGTTCTTATTGCTGGATTTTTCTTCATTTATAGCTTCTCAAAAATATATGGATCAAAATTACCCGTAAGAAAAGAAGAGACCTGGAGTTGTGGTGTTACTCCAAAAGCAGAGTTTCAACATACACCGACAGGTTTTAGTCAGCCCTTAAAAGTAATATTTTCAGAACTCCACACACCAGAGAGTTTTTATCACAATTATATTTATCTTCCTATTGTTAATGGACTTATAAGTTTCTCTCATAAAATAAAACCACTTCAATCAGGAGTATTACAAATTTATCTTTTGTATATTTTTCTTGCACTAATTCTTTCTCTTGCCTGGATTAAACTATGAACTACAATATCCTAAAACATTTAACTTTACTGTTAACCCATACAGGTCTTCTTCTATTGTTTGCACCATTTATACATAGCTACATAAAAAAAATTAAAGCAATGATGCAAGGACGTATTGGTCCTCCTATCTTACAAGGCTACTATGATTTAATAAAATATTTTCATAAAGAGACAGTAGCTTCAAATCAAACATCTTGGTTATTTTCGATTACACCGTTTATAGTTTTTAGTACAACCTTAGCAGCAGGTTTGCTTATTCCAACTTTCACCTCAGAAGAGTTTATAGTCTCACTTGGAGGAATAATTCTTTTTATTTATCTGTTTGGCTTAGGTCGTTTTTTTATGACATCTAGTGCATGTGAGCCAGGAAGCAGCTTCTGTAGTATGGCCAGTAGTAGGGAAATGATGTTTGCTACTTTAATTGAACCAGTGATGTTACTTCCTTTATTTGTTTTTGTGTGTATGTATGGAACGAATAATATTTGTGAAACAGTGAATCAGTTAGCCAGCAAAGGAGTTGCTTTATATACACCAACTTATATTCTTTCAATTATTGCAATTTTTATAGCAAGTTTAGCTGAGATGTGTAGGATTCCTTTTGATAACCAAGAAACCCATTATGAACTAACCATGGTTCATGAGGGAATGCTTTTAGAATATTCTGGTAAACAGCTTGGCATCATGTTCTTCTCTGGTTGGCTTAAGCAATTAATTATAATTTCATTGATTGCAAATCTTTTATTTCCTTTGTATACAATGCCAGGTTTTACTTTTGCAAGTTTATGTTTTGCAGTGATAATTTATCTTTTAAAAGTTTTAATTGTTAGTACGTTTATTGTGTTTATTGAAACAATAGTTGCTAAAGTTAGATTGTTTAGAGTTCGTGACATTCTTATGACTTCATTTATTATGTCTATAATTGCTCTTGTCATTAGTGTTTATAAAGGAAAAGGACTTGGAGTATGAATGTTACACTAACACAATTTATTTTAGATCATAATCATGAAAGCTTATCTAGCTACTTGGTTGGAGTTGTCCTTTTGGTAAGTATTTTAATGTCAGGATGTCACAGAATTGAAACTATGATTAGATTTTTTGCAATCCAATCTTTGAGCCTTATATTAATTATGTTTATTGCTGGTGTGGTAAATCACAATCCTCATATCCTTATTATTTCCACAATTATTTTTGTGGGTAAGTGTATCTTAATTCCAACGATATTAATGTTTGTTTTAAAGCAAATACAAATAAATAGAGAGATAGAAACATATGTTGCTTTGCCAGTTTCAATGCTTTTAAACTGCACTTTAACTGCACTGATTTTTGCAATCATTCCCAATATTGGTATAGAAAAAGAGTTACATGTGTTGTCAAGTGGTTTACTTAGCACTTCTATTTCAGTAATTTTAATTGGACTTTTTATTATGATGACAAGAAAAAAAGCATTGGTTCAGATTATTGGTCTTTATGTTATGGAAAATGGTATTTTTGCTTTGACGATTGATACAATTTTTGAAATGCCAAATGTAGTAGAGATGGGGATCTTGCTTGATCTTTTAATTGGAGCTCTTGTAATGGGTGTATGGGTGTACAGAATAAGACAATCTTTTGAAACGATAAATGTAGAAGAACTGACAAAGCTTAGAGGGTAAATATGGATATAAATAAAATATTATTGCTTTATAGTATTCCAGCTCTAGCAGGTTTTTCAGTCTTATTACCAAAAAATAAAAAAATCATTGGTCTTCTTCAAGCTTCTTGGATGGTTTTCTCATTTATTCTTGCACTTTTTATTGTCAAGGACATTCTAAGTTTTGGATTCATGAGTATGTTTAATAACTCTATATATCTTGATGCATTAAGTGGATTAATGATTTTTCTTGTCACCTTAGTTGGTACTATTGTATCCATTTATTCAATTAGCTATATGACAAATGAAGTAGAAGAAAAAATTCAGAATATTTGGAAATTGAAGGGATACTACTTGCTACTAAATGCTTTTGTTTTTTCAATGTTGCTTACTGTAACTGTAAACAGTATGGGGGTTTTATGGATTGCTATAGAACTCTCAACTCTTGCTTCTGCTTTTTTGGTTGGCTATTATAATAGAGAGGCTCCTGTTGAAGCTGCATGGAAATATATTATTCTTTGTACCGTGGGTATTGCTTTTGCTATGATAGGCATTATCCTTGCTTACTATGCAGTTACTCATGTTGGAGGGATGAAATCTTTAGGATTAAACTGGGATTATTTAGTTACGATTGCTCACAAGCTTGATCCAGACCTAATGAAAGTTGCATTTGTTTTTATACTCATAGGATTTGGAACTAAGGCTGGTCTTGCTCCAATGCATTCCTGGCTTCCTGATGCACATAGTGAAGCACCTACACCTGTAAGTGCTCTTCTTTCTGGTGTTCTTATTAAATGCGGAATTTATGGAATTCTTAGATTTGCTATTATAACAAATCTTTCAGTGGGAAATGATTTTTCAAATAAGCTGATTTTATTTTTTGGACTTTTATCAATTGGCATTTCAGGCATATTTATAATCACACAAAAAAATATAAAAAGACTTCTTGCTTATTCAAGCTTAGAGCATATTGGAATTATTGCTTGTGGAATTGGATTTGCAAATCCTCTAGCTATCTTTGGTGCATTGTTTCACATGGTAAATCATGCCATGGTAAAATCTCTCATGTTCTTTACCTCAGGAAATCTTGCTCTTAAATTTCATACAAAAGATATGGAGCATTTAAAAGGTACTATTCAAGTTATGCCAGTAAGTGGGACTATATTATTGATTGGTGGGCTTGCTCTTGCTGGCTCGCCTCCATTTTCAATATTTATTAGTGAGTTTTATATTTTAAGCGGAGGAATTGAAGGGAATTATTGGGTTGCTAGTATATTATTTCTTTTATTTTTACTAATTGTTTTTGGAGGATTAAGTTATCACTTTTTACAAATGACTATTGGTCCACTAAATAATAATGTTGACAGCAATATTTCATCAACAAAATACAAGATGAGTAAATCTGGTGTTGTAAGTATGCTATTACCTCTAGTACTTATTTCTATCTTGGGTATATGGATGCCAGCCCCTCTTTTAAAACTATTAAATGAAGCAACAAAAATAGTAACAAGAGGACATATGATATGAAATCTGAAACTACAAAAGAGATAAATGTTTCAACTTGGCTGATTGAAAATCTGCTTAAAGAATACACTCTAAAATATAAGCTTATAAGCCAAAACCATTTTGAATTTACAATTGATAAAAGTCACTTACCAATTGCCTCTGAACTTTTAATGAATGACTCTAATCTCAATGCTTCATTATTAACTATTACAGCAACTGATAATAGAGAAAGCATTGATCAATTTGAAATCCATGCTTTATTCTCACTTAGAAAAGTTAATTATATAATTACTTTAAAAGCTTATTTAGATAAATCTAATCCAACATATCCAGCAATTACTAGTAAGGTTCCTTGTGCAAATTGGGCTGAAAGAGAAATTCATGATTTATTTGGAATAGTTCCTAGTGGTATTGATCTTGATCCTTTAGTACTTCATAGAGATTGGCACCCTGGTAAGGACTTTCCTTTGAGAAAGGATTTTCTGAAAGATAAACAACTTCCTATTTCAGATCATGAACTAGAGTTTAAATTCCCTCATGCGGAAGGACTTCACCAAATAGCAGTTGGACCAATTCATGCTGGAATTATTGAACCAGGGCATCTTAGATTTTGTGCTTTGGGAGAAGAAATTCATAAGTTTGATGTACAGTTATTTTACACACACAAAGGCCTTGAAAAAATGGCTGAAGGTAAGACGATACCCGAGTGTTTGACCCTTGCAGAAAATATTTGTGGAATGTGTTCTTATAGTCATTCCACTGCTTTTTGTCTAGCAATTGAATCTTTAGCAGATATTTCAATACCTCCTAGGGCTGCCTTTATAAGAACCATCTGTCTTGAGCTGGAAAGGCTTTCAAGTCATATGGCTGATCTTATGGCTATTTGCTCAGCTGGTGGTTTTAGTTTTGCTTCAGTACATGCAGCAAGACTAAGAGAAGTTCTTATGCGAGGTATACATAAACTTACAGGACATAGATTCTTTAGAGGCTTCAATACTATTGGAGGGTTACAAAAAAATGTATCAGATGAGTACTTCCGTGAACTTCTACTAAAGCTTAATTTATTTAAAACTGATTTTGATAACTTGGTGAAATTAATTTTAAATACAGATAGCTTATTAGATCGTTTAGAACTAACAGGTTCTTTGTCTAAAGAAACAGCATTATCCTTAGGACTTGTAGGACCAAGTGCTCGTGGTTCAGGTATTGATAGAGATGTTAGACGAGACCATCCTTATCTGTTATATAAGGAATATAAACCAAATATATCTGTCAATGATATTGGAGATGCATTAGCAAGAACAAAAATAAGAATTAGTGAGGTCTATGAATCTTTAAAATTGATTAAAAATCTTATTGAAGATTTGCCACAAGGGGGAATTCTTGTAAAAACAAAATCTTATTTACCTTATAGTCCTAGTCTTGGAATAGTTGAATCTCCAAAAGGAGAATCGGTTCATTGGGTGATGCTTGATAAAGAAGATAAAATATTTAGATATCATATAAGAAGTGCATCATATATGAATTGGAGAGGAGTGGCAAAAGCAACCATGGGAAAAAATATTGTTCCAGATGGACCTTTGGTTAATAAAAGTTTTAATTTATGTTATGCATGTAGTGATAGGTAAAAGGTAAAAACTATGTTTGATTTGTTGAAAGTATTGATTACAAAAAGAATTACGGTAGAGAATATACCTGACTTGAAAAATTTAGATGTTAGTATATTTGAAAAAGATTTATCCAAGGTTTGCCAATTAGAACCTGCTGTAAAGCAAGCACTTAGCCGTTCATTACTAGTAAGACATTTGGATACAGGTTCATGTAATGCTGAAGAAGCTGAACTTATTGCATTGTCAAATTCCATTTACGACATTTCAAGGTTTGGAATTGAGTTTACTGCTTCTCCTCGTCATGCTGATGTTTTAGCTGTTACTGGACCAGTTACAAGACATCTTAAAATTGCAATGGAAAGAACTTATAAAGCAACTCCAAAACCAAAGATAATTATTGCTATTGGTGATGGTGCTTGTAATGGTTCTGTTTATGAGAAAACATATGCATGTTTAGGAAGAGTAGACCAGTTTATCCCTGTTGATTTATACATTCCTGGCAATCCACCAACACCAGAAGAAGTTATAAAAGGTTTTTTAGTTTGTAAAATGTTGTTAGCAAAAAAGGAGAAGAAAAATGGATAAAAAAGATGGACTATTACGAATTGATGTTTTATCAATAGGGTTATTTGGTCTTGCAGTAGGTGCTCTAACGTTGGGTTTTGTACAGATAGGTATTATTCCACATAATGATGATTTAGCAATTTCAATTATTTGTCTTATTTTTGGTGGGCTTGTTCAAGTAGTTGCAGGGTTAGTTGATATAAGGTATCACGATCAGCTTGGTGGAACTGCACTGACAATGTATGGTTTTTATTGGACATCGATTTTTATAGTAAAAACTTTGGGATTAGTAGAAGGTTTTCATTGGGACAATATTCTTTTTCTTCCAATTGTAGCAATCTATGCAATATTTTCTTTTGTTATGATTTATCTTACAGGACATAAGTCATTTATTTTAATGGTTCTTCATATCTTCATTACTATAGTTTTTACTATGGATATTCTTATCAAATTAAACTATCCACTTGAGTATTATGCAGGGGTTGATCACATAATAATTGGCTTAATTGCTCTTTATCATGCAATGGTAACACTTGTGAATAAGTATACAGGGAGAGTTGGCTACCTGCTTGGAGAACCATTGTTTAAGACCCCAAAGAGTTAGTCCACGACTCTTTGTACTAGTACATAATGCCTGCAATTGTAGTCTTTTAAAGTTCCATTAACTAACATATGTTATATGTTACTCCAAAGAATTTCTTTATAGGAAAAACTTATTTCAAAATTTGACGAATAAATATTTTTTACAAATCTTAAAAATCAGTTAACTATTTTTTGGTTTAATGCAACTGAATGAAATTTATACGATTACAAACAAGTAAAAATAGGAGAAATTAAATATGGGATTTGCAATAACACCATTTGGGATTTTTGGCGGCGGTGGCGGCGGCGGCGGTAGTTCGACTAATAATAATCATAATTATAATACTAACAACAACTATAATACTAACAATAATTATAATGAGAACCATAATCATCTTGATATTACAAATACTAGACCATTAAATACTGGTGCACATTTAGATCATACTGACAATGTATCTCCTACTTCAGATGGCATGCTTGCATGGATGGGAAATATGTTTAGGTCTTTTACAAATGGTTTGTTAGATGCTGCAGGAGTACCTCTTCCAGGAAATGGAAATGGTGATGCTAATCAGTTAGGAGTAGTACGTCCAGATGCTACAAGACAATTTGAAACGGTTAGAACTAATGGTACTAGTGGAGCTTCAGGAGCAAATGGAACAAATGGATCTAGTACACCTAATAATAATAATGTAGATGGCTTTTTAAGATTTGGAGCTGGAAATATTCTTGCAGATATGCTAGCTATGGGGGTAAGAAGAGTTCTAGAGCTAAACCAAAGAATGCAACAACGAGATTATCAAAATCAGCAAAGAGCATATTTTGATAGTTATTCTCTAAGAGGTAATAACAATGGTAGTGAGGGTACACGTCCAACAGCACCTACGAATTTTCCAAGTTCAAGTGCATTAGAACTTTTAGGGGGAACAGGTTCTAGAGGTTTAAGTGGTGGATTGTATTTATAATGGCATTCTAACATATTAGCGAAGGATCTATTAATGTTAGGAAGATCCTTCGCATTTGGCTCAGAACAATACTTCATCTAAGATTACTTTGTCAAATGTTGTTTTGATTTATATATAAAACCAAAAGGTGGATAGTGTTTGTTTTATACAGCGCTATAATAATAACGTTTTAGTTTAAACTTTGATTATTTCAATGAACTCAAACGTAGAAGAGCAAAAAGCTAACAATTTATACCCACCAAAATTTGAAGAACTTTTTGGTATTGATTTGCGTTCACTTGCACTTTTTAGAATATGCATTGCAATTATTGTAATAGTAGATTTAATTATTCTTTCTAGTGATATAAAAGCATATTATACGGATTGGGGATTTTTACCAAGATCTGTTTTGCTGGATTTAAATAATAGTCCATGGTATCTTTCCATAAATTTAATGAGTGGCGGTTATTTTTTTCAGTTTCTTTTATTTCTTATTGCTTTTATTTTTGCTTTTTTCTTACTTATTGGCTATAAAACAAGACTATCAAGTGTAATCATCTGGTTTTTTATGTTGTCATTGCACTTTCGTAATTCAGACATCCTTTCCTGTGCTGATGGGTATCTTAGACTATTGCTCTTCTGGAGCATGTTTATACCTCTTGGTGCTTATTATTCTCTTGATAAAACTCTTAGTAAAGATGAGATTTTACCCACATCTAAAAAAGTATTTTCTATAGGAACAGTTGCAATATTATTCCAAGTCATATTTGTTTATATATTTTGTGTCTACCATAAAACAGCTCCTGAATGGAAATTTGATGCTACTGCAGTTTATTATGCTCTAAGTTTTGATGAGCTTGTAACTTCATTTGGAAAGTATTTGCTTAACTTTCCTGAGTTATTAAAGGTTTTAACAAGATTCACTTATTGGTTTGAGTTATTAGGTCCATTTCTTTTATTTGTACCTATTTGTACTGGACCTATTCGTACTCTTGCTGTTTTTGGCTTTATATTAATGCATATAGGATTTGCTGGCTGTCTTGATCTTGATGTTTTCCCTTGGGTTTGTTGTATTGCTGTAGTTTTGTTTTTACCTAGTTGGTTTTGGGACAATATCTATATTAAGTTTAAAAATCTAGCTATTTATACAAGGATAAAAAACAGTATTTATCATAATGTTATTCTCCCATTAAAAAACAACTTTGTGAATAATCAAAAGCCTCCTACTCTTCACTATTCATTAATTGAAAATCTATTTGTTGCATTTTGTTTATTGTATGTTCTCATGTGGAATATTAGCTCGATAAAACCTGCTTGTAAAATTCCTGACTATTTAAAACCTCTTGGTCAATTCTTTCAAATAGAAGAAGAGTGGAGTATGTTTTCTCCATTACCTAGTACTGATGATGGTTGGTATGTAATTCCTGGGAGGCTATTAGATGGAACATTGGTTGATTTGTTTAAAAATGGTAGTACAGTTACTTGGAAAAAACCAAAGCTTTTATCAAGTGAATTTAAGAACCATTATTGGTTTAAGTTATATGAAAACCTTAGACAGGGAGATAATAATACACAAGTTTTAAATTTTGGTAGATATTTATGTCGCAATTGGGATGCTTCTCATAAGGATGGTAAAGAATTACAAGCATTTAAAATTTACTTTATGAGAGAAACTACACTACCTGATTATAAAAAACCAAAAGCAGAAAAAGTATTATTGTGGCACCATTGGTGTGTTGATATTCCTAAAGAAACAAAAGTTGAAGATACATTTTTAGAGTAAGTGTTTAATCCAAATATAAGAAATGTAACTAAGGTTAATAACAATTATAGTTATAGAATATATCATTGCTGTTTTCATATGTTTTTCTATATTAAAAAAAACAAGAAAGAAAAGTAAATAAATTACAAAGTATACAGGAAATAAGTATCTTTGCTCAGGTATATAAAAATATGATACAAAAACTGTTAATGCAGGTATAGAAAGCAGAAAAAAGATTTTTTTATTTTCATCATTATTTAGATCTCTTTTAACCCAAAATAATAATCCTAATGTTAAAGACATAAACAGTAATAAATAATTTGAAAAAGGCATTAAAAAGGTAAAACCTCTGGCACTAAGAAGAGAAGGAAAAAGAGGACCAGTAAAAAATGCTTTTAAATTTATAAAATTTTCAACCCAATAGTTAGGATTGTTTTTTATACATTCTAAGCCAAGCTTATAAAAATATTTCTGATCATGTATAGGGTGATCAGTGAGAAACTCTTTGCAATTTGGGTCCCCATAATAATTAGGACTTCCTACATGGACAGATCCTCTTTCGTTCTCTGATTTTACAATGGAAGGTTTACACTGAGAAATAAAAAAATTAACTCCACCATTGCCTGCAAGTGATTTTAACTCACCTTTTGAAATATATGTGATTTCTACTAAGGCTAGAAAGATAACAATAAAATATCCAGCCAGGAATATAAATCCTCTGATAGTAGAATAAAAAGAGGGTTTGTTTACTAATAAAATATATAAAAAGAAACTGATTCCTATCAATCCTAGTGCTGGTCTTATAATAACTGCTATTCCAAGAAAAAGTCCTGTAATAAATAGCATATGCTTCTTTTCATAATAGGTTAGGAGTAAATAAACAGACATAATTACTATAGGTATAGAAATATTTTCTGACAGAACAAAAATGTTTAAATAAGTTATTGGGTAAGAAATGGCATAGCAAGCTGTAGTAATAAGTGATTGAAAAGAATTTTTAAACAAGTGCTCTGCAATAAAATAAAAACAAAATATAGAAATTGCTGAATACAAAATATTTAAAAATAAAACTACTTCTAGCCCATAATTTGAAAGGTTTAAAAAATATAAGATTTTTAATATACCAAATAAATAAAAATGATAGCTTGGAGACCAAGCTGTCCATTGATTCATAGAAAAAGTGTCTCCGTAGAATTTGTTTGTGGCTCTTGCCCAGTATCCTCCCATATCGCTAACAAGATAGTTTTTATAATCTGAGAAGTAGAAAACATAAATCAGCTTAGCGATAAATGAGATTAAAACAATAAGAAAAAGATAATAATAACTCTTAGGTATGTCTTTGAAAAATTTAATTGGCATGATATTATTTTTTCTGTAATCCTGTTTTTGTGATTACTGATGCTTCCTGATAGGTTTCATAATCAGTATTGATTTTCCATAAATCATGACGTGTACTTTTAATAATGTTCTCAGCTGCTAATAGTCCCATTAAGATACTGTGATCTTGATTGTTATATTTAAAAGCTCCATATCGTCCTATTACAGTAAGTCCACTAATTGAATCTAAAAAGCTTTCTACAAGATTTAACTTTCCTTTATAGCCTCTATTATAAACAGGGTAACATCGAGAAATTCTATACACATAACCATCTAAAACCTTTGAATTCTTTAAAAGTCCTGCTTGTGCAAGTTCTTTTTTTCCTAGATCAATTAAAACATTGTCTTTTTCACTCCAGAGAGGTTCATCATCATTGCACCAGTATTCTAAAGCTACTATTGTACTTTTTTCTTCTCCATATAATTCTGGAACCCAGTTTCTAAAGTTTGTTATGCGACCAAGTTTCAAATCAGAAGAATGTACGTAAAGCCAGTTGTCTGGGAATAAATTTTGTGACTCTATATTTAAATACACAAGTATAGTATTTCTAAACTTTAATGATTCAGATACGGTTTTTACTTCGTTAGGAACCTCATCTAATCTGTTTACAAGGAGTGTAATCGGCATCGAAGAGATGATATGGTCGTAGTCTTTGATTTCACCACCTACAAGCTCAATACCAGTAACTTTTTTATTTTTAGTTACAACTCGATTAACTGGCTTTTCAAGATGAACTTTCCCCCCGTGACTATTTATAAAATCCGCCATTCTTTCATATACCATACCTGTTCCTTGTATAGGATATGCAAATTGATCTGCAAGTGTTTTATGAGTGATATCTGTTTTTTGAAAAATAGCATTTTTAATGGCTTCTAAAAGTGATAGTTTTTTAATACGCTGTGCTGCAAAATCTTCATCTAGATCCTTACAAGATATTCCCCAAAGTTTTTCACTGTAAGTCTTAAAAAATATTTCAAAAAGCCGTCTCCCAAACCTATTCACTACCCAGGTTTCAAAAGAGCCATCTAACTTAGTTGGCTTAATCTTTTCTTTAAAATAACTTATTAAACAAATAAAGGATTCCCAGATTCCTAGATTAAAAAGAGCATTGAATGGTTTTAAAGGGTAAAAATAAAATTTATTTTTATAAAATATCCTAGTTAAACGATCGATTATTTTATAGTCTTTGCCTACTACTTCTAACCATAGCTTATTAACTCTTGTATCATCACTAAAAAACCTATGTGGACCAGTATCTACCCTTTGATTCCATAAACTAATAGTCTTTGCTAAACCACCGACATACTTACTTGCTTCAAAAACTTCAACTGCTATTCCAGCTTTTGCTAATTCATATGCTGCTGTCAAGCCTGCAGGTCCTGCACCAATTACACCAACTCTTTTATTTTTTCCATTTATTATTGAAGCCATTAGAAATAAGAGTGTGAAAGTATAAGCACTAAATTAAGGCTTTACTGGCATTGTGGTGACAGCCACTTCTTCCATTTTTAGTGTACTGCCTATTAAAACACCATTTGCATAGTAATTTCCAGTCTTTGAATCAGGAAGAATATCATAAGTATGAGAGTACTTGTAAGGAATGAGTTTTGTTTCAACAACTGTTCTTCCATCTATTTTGTCACCTGTTTTTAAGTCTTTAAACAATCTTCCATCAGCGGTAGGGTGTTCAGCACTACCTTCAAAAGAAGTCCCATCATTAAATTTGATTTTCATTACTTTATGGTTTTTAGCTTCAACTTTAGTGATTTTAGCTATACGAACGGGTTTTCCATTGTCAGATAAAACGATATCTCCGACTTTAAGATTTGAAATCTTCTTTTCTGCAGTAACTGTTCTTATAAGAATATCTGGTGGTAGACACATTGCCATTGCAGTGGTCGTAGTGCTTGTAGCCATTGCAGTAGTCGTAGTACTTGTGGCCATTGCAGTAGTCGTAGTACTTGTAGCCATTGCAGTAGTCGTAGTACTTGTGGCCATTGCAGTAGTCGTAGTACTTGTGGAACTAGTAGCCATCGCTGTAGTAGTAGAACTTGTAGTGGAACTAGTAGCCATAGCTGTGGTAGTAGAACTTGTAGTGGAACTAGTAGCCATAGCTGTGGTAGTAGAACTTGTAGTGGAACTAGTAGCCATCGCTGTGGTAGTAGAACTTGTAGTGGAACTAGTAGCCATGGCTGTGGTAGTAGAACTTGTAGTGGAACTAGTAGCCATGGCTGTGGTAGTAGAACTTGTAGTGGAACTAGTAGCCATTGCCGTAGTAGTAGAGCTTGAGGTTGATGAAGTGGAGGAACTAGTAGGATTAACAGCATTACTTACTTTATTTAATGCTAGATTTAAATTACTGCTTAAGTTGTTATATGATAAAACTACAGCTATCATTACTAAGCCACTTAAAAGTATATGTTCACCAGGTGATGCACTTTCTTCATTTTTAAAAAATTTAATTAGAAATTTTTTCATGATAAATAAATTAAGATATCTTATAGGGTATCACAAAGGAACTAATTTTCACTATTTTTTTTATATATCATCATTGATATTGGTATTCCTACATTCAATAGGCAAAAAGATAAAACTTGTCAAATTTAGAGGAAAGTTCCTAAGTTTGGAGTTCGTGAGAATTATATAACTGGATTATGGTTCTATTGGTAGGGTAGTAACAGCAATTTCTTCAAACTTTAAAGTACTTCCTATTAAAACACCATTTGCATAGTAATTTCCAGTCTTTGAATTAGGAAGAATATCATAAGTATGAGAGTACTTATAAGGAATTAATTTTGTTTCAACAACTGTTCTCCCATCTATTTTGTCACCTGTTTTTAAGTCTTTAAACAATCTTCCATCAGCGGTTGGGTGTTCTGGACTACCTTCAAAAGAAGTCCCATCATTAAATTTAATTTTCATTACTTTATGATTTGGAGCTTCAACTTTAGTTATCCTAGCTATACGAACTGGTTTTCCATTGTCAGATAGGACAAGATCTCCTACTCTAAGATCTGAAATTTTCTTTTCAGCTGTAAGTGTCCTTATAAGAATATTTGGTGGTAGACACATTACTGTCATTCCTGTTGATGCCATTGATGTAGTAGTAGTGGTAGTAGATGATGTCGAGCTTGAAGTTGATGATGTCGAGCTTGAAGTTGATGATGTTGAACTTGAAGTTGATGATGTTGAACTTGAAGTCGATGACGTTGAACTTGAAGTCGATGATGTTGAACTTGAAGTCGATGATGTTCCACCTGTCGTCGAAGATGTAGAAGTAGAAGAAGAAGTAGTAGAACTGGTGGATGAAGTTGAAGAACTTGTAGAGCTTGTAGGATTAACAGCATTACTTACTTTGTTCATTGCTAGGTTTAAATTGCTGCTTAAATTGTTATATGATAAAACTACAGCTATCATTACTAAGCCACTTAAAAGTATATGCTCAGCAGGTGATGCACTTTCTTTATTTTTAAAAAATTGAATCAAAAGATTTTTCATAATAAATTTTATAAGATGCCTTATTGTAAAGGTATCAAAAAGAAATTAAGTATTTTTCACATATCATCATTGATATTGATACTATAGTTTTATTATAGGTATAAAAGGATAAAATATATCTATCCCTTTAGGATACTTCTAATTTAGTAACTATTTATATAAAATCCTATAGACTTAGGTAAAATTTAGGTTAAGATAATTAATCATAAGTAAATGAACAAAGCAAGCAAAATAGTAAGCATGATTTTTTGGGTGTTGATAGCAATTCAAGGAGTATCAAGTTTTGTATTCACTCATGATCCAAATACTCTTTATATATGTTTTGTTGGGGCCGCAGTAATTACTATTTCTTATGAGATTAGCTTATTAGATAAAGGCTCTGCTTATCTTTATATAGCTACTATTAGCTTAGTTCTTGCAGCCTATTTTGGTACTGATTTTGCAAGACATACAGATCCTATCGTTGATGGCATTATGTTGATTATGAGTTCTACTACGTTTGCAGTCGTTGGCTTAAGCTGGTTTAGTAGAGATAAGGATAAAGAAAAACATGAATAAATCAAGTAAAGTTACTAGTTTGTTATTAATGATTTTTATACTTATTAAAGGTATTTTTGATTATACAAATACATATAATGCTGATGCACTTTATATTTGTTTTATTGCAGCAGTTGTTATTGCAGTGTCTTATAAAGTCAGTACAAAAGATAAAAACTCGGCCTATCTTTATATAGCCACTATAAGTTTAGTTCTTGCATGTTTCTTTGGGATCAATTTTGCAAAAGATCCTACCTCTGTAGTAGATGGGGCGACTTTACTAATTAGCGCCACATCATTTGCAGTGGTTGGGCTCAGCTGGCTAAATAGACATAAAGAAACGAATTCACATACAGATAAATAAAATTTGTTAATTAGTCCTTAATCACCTTTGGTTTTACAGGTCACTTTTAGTTCTCAAGGTTGCTGCTAAAGCCTTATCATTACTGGTTTCTAGGCTTGCCCCTTAATATTTATTTGTTTTAAAACAAATAATAATGCTAAGGGTTGATTTTACAAAGAATACAGAAAAATGACAAAAAAAGTAACTTTTATATTTATTTCAATGATAACTCTTATAGTTTTTGGTTGGGCTATAACTATATATAGAACATATAGTGAAGATTTAAAAGCATTTTTGAATTTTTAATTTACTGGGGATATAACTAATCTTATATAAATTCTAACTAATCTATCTATAAAATTTAGTTAAGCGTAAACACTCTGATTAAAAATTCTATAAAATGAAAAAGAATAAATTAAAATTGTTTATTTTAATTGCTATCATCTGGATGATTCTTATCTTTATTGGTGTTTGGTTCTTTATGCAGTATGAGAATTTTCCTCAACCTTAATAATATTTGTCAGTATTCTTGTATAAAAACTGCTATTGATGAGATGGGGATAATACTGGGCGAAGGTCAGTGATTGCATATATTTTGGGTAGAAAGATAAATAGTGCAGAAGGAATACCTGTTTGTGATCGCTCTTTCTTAAATAAAAAACTAATTGAACGATATGAATGAAGAAGTAAAACAAAATAAAATTCAAATAAGAACAAAAGAATTATTAAATCAACACTTTGAAAAAATATATAAAAGAACAGATAGAATGTTTGGGGTTCTCTTTGTTCTACAATGGATTTTTGGAATATTGCTTTCAGTGTGGATATCTCCAAAAACCTGGGCAGGAATTTATAGCCAAACACACATCCATGTTTGGACTGCATTATTTTTAGGTGCATTGATCATATCCCTTCCTTTGGTTTCGATATGGAGGTATCCAGGGAAAATAATTACACGATATCTAGTAGCTATTGGGCAAACATTGTTTTCAGCATTACTGATTCATCTTACAGGTGGACGGATTGAAACCCACTTTCATGTGTTTGGCTCACTTGCATTTTTAGCGTTTTATAGAGACTGGAAGGTACTGATTATGGGCTCTGTAATAGTAGCACTTGATCATCTTATTAGAGGAATATACTTTCCACAGTCTGTCTATGGAATTATAACA
This sequence comes from Candidatus Melainabacteria bacterium, assembly GCA_023250155.1. GTDB lineage: Bacteria > Cyanobacteriota > Vampirovibrionia > 2-02-FULL-35-15 > 2-02-FULL-35-15 > JAHFBD01. The sequence continues at coordinate 33,096 of JAHFBG010000013.1, read as the reverse complement.
ATTCAGCCGTGGAGATGGTTTGAACATGCTGGTTGGGTGACATTTATAGATGTATTTCTTTTGCTATCTATCTTTCAAAGCAAGAAAGAAATGAATGAAATTGCAGTAAGACAAGCCAGTCTGGAATTTATCAATAAGCAAATAGATGACACTGTAAACAATAGAACAAAAGAATTGAAAGAAACACAAATACAATTATTACAAGCTAACAAACTTTCTGCTATGGGAGAGCTTGCTGCTGGTATTACACATGAGCTTACTCAACCATTGTTTGGAATAAAAGGACTTGCAAGTTCATTAGAAAATGATATTGCAAAAAACAAAAATAATTCTGATGGGAATATTTTAATAAATCAAGAGCAAGCCTTAGAAGATCTTAAAATTATATTAGCCCAGACTGATAGAATGTCAAAGCTTGTTTCAACAGTAAGAAACTTTTCAAAGAATGACTTGTCTGATTATGATTTTTCTGACTTGCATAAAGCTATTGAGGATGCGTTTACTCTGTTTAATGAGCAGCTAAAGGTTAAAAAAATTATTATAAATATTAATCTAATAAGTGATTTGCCAAAAGTTTATTGTAATCCCAATCAAATCCAACAATTGTTTATTAATCTGATTTCTAATTCATCTGATGCAATTGGGGAAAAGTATGAACTCTTAAAAGATACTCAAGACTATCTGGGTCAGATTGCTCTTACTTCTAGTATTTCCCAGGATAATAAATTTGTCAATTTAAATTTTTCTGATAATGGAATGGGTATGAATAAAGAAACCCAAGAAAAGCTTTTTGAAGCATTTTATTCTACTAAGAAAAATGGTAAAGGAACTGGTTTAGGTATGTCCATAGTTGCTAAAATTGTTAGCAATCACAATGGTTATATAAGTGTCTCCAGTATAGAAGGTAAAGGTACATCAATAACAATTCAACTACCACTTGTAGCTACAAAAACTAAAGAATCAGTCATGAAAGGCTAATTAAAAATGAATGAATTAGATAAAAAACAAAAAACAGGAAAGATATTGCTTGTCGATGATGAAGAGATAATTCATCTAACACTTAAAAGATTATTTTCTCATGAGGATTATTTTATTGATCATGCATATAGTGGTAGTGAAGCCTTGGAAAAATTAAATGAGACTTATGATCTTGTGATTTGTGATGTAATTATGCCTGGTATGAATGGTATCACTGTCTTAAAAGAAGTACACAAAAGAAAATATAAAGCTGAAGTGATTATGCTATCAGGGTTTGCAGGAAAAGAACATGAAGAAGAAGCTAAGGCAAATAAGGTCAGCCATTTTTTTTATAAACCCATTGATGATATTATTTCTTTCAAAAATGCTGTTTCTAGTGTTATGTCCTTAGAAAGATAAAATCTAAGATCATTAAATCAATTAACCATACCTATGGATGAGTTTAAATCATTCCTAAGAATGGTGGGCTCTCCCTGTATAATGGGAACATTAGAGTTGAGGGAGGTGAGAACAATGTCTAATAGTATAAATCCAGGAAAACAATTAACTGTAAAAGATGTTATGCAATCAAAAGTTTTTACGATTTCACCAAATCATACAGTATTCCAAGCTAGCGTAGTGATGACAAGTAAAGATATTGGTTCTCTTCTTGTAGTAAATGATGATGGAACATTAGTAGGTATCATCACTGATAGAGATCTTATTACTAGATGTATTGCAATAGGGAAGGATATAAATAGAACAAAGATCTTTGAATGTATGACTAGTAATCCTACAAGAACAGTAGCAAGTGCTACTTGTTTAGATGCAGCAAAGACTATGGCAGAGTTTGGAACAAGACGATTACCAGTTGTAGAGCATGATAAATTAGTAGGGGTGGTATCAATATCAGATATTGCTAAACATACGAGCTTTTGTCCTAATGAAAAACCTTATGATGGTTGTGTCCTAGTAGATCTTGCAAGAGAAATCCAAACTTCATCTCACTGTGAACATACTTGTGGTAGCAAGACGTGTGCATGAGGTAAGAGCTAAAACTTAACTAATCCTTCTCGCATAGCTTTTACTGCAGCTTGTGTTCTATCATCAACACTGAGCTTATTTAAAATGCTTCTAACATGGGTTTTTACTGTAGCAAGGGTTACAAAAAGCTTGTCTGCAATTTGTTGGTTGCTTTTTCCATCTACTATAAGTTTTAAAACCTCAAGTTCTCTTTCAGAGAGAGGAACAATAGGAATGTTCTTTGCTGTATGTTGTTTATTATTCTCTTGACTAAGATATTCTGCTTTTTTTGCAAAGTCTACTTGTCTAATCTGACTAATTTCTTTTCCATAGAAATTTCGTAAAACCTTTTCAGCTACTTGACTTGATAGCCAGGCATTTCCTTCATAGACAGATTCAATGGCATTATATAATTGCTCTGGTGGTGTGTCTTTTAAACAGTATCCATCTGCACCACTAGCTAAGCTAGCTAATATCTCACGTTCAGCCTCATGACTTGTAAGCATAATGATTTTTATGTTTTGATCAAACTCTTTGATTTTTTTTGTGGCTTCTATACCATCAGATTCTATTAAGTTTATATCCATTATTATTAAGTCAGGATTTTTCTGTTTAGCTAATTCAACAGCTTCTCTACCATTTGCTGTTTCTGCTATGACTTCAATGTTAGGATATTTTTCAAGAGAGACTTTAAGACCAATTCTTGTTAAAACATGATCTTCTACTAACATGATTTTTATTTTTGTGTTTTTACTGCTCATAATTATTTTTTGGATAGCTATTTTGATTTTACATGTATTTCTAAAGAAAACATCAGCCTTTAGGATTAAGACTATACAATCTCAGATATTTCAAATGTTATTTTTGCTCCTTTATTGATTTCGCTTTCTGCCCAGATTTTACCGCCATGAGCTTCTATGATTTGACGACTTAAATATAGACCTAATCCTGTACTGTTTGAATTTAAACCAGATTTACGGGATTGCCAAAAGCGCTCAAATAAGTTTGGTAGCTCTTCTTTGGAAATACCATATCCAGTATCTTCTACACTAATAGTTACACTTCCATTTTCATTTTTTAATGCTTTAATTTCAATTTGTCCACGAGTTGGTGTATGTTTAATAGCATTTGTTAGAAGATTTACAATAACTCTTTCAATCTCAAAAAGATCGCATACAAACTTAAACTGTGTATGTGAAAGTTTTAAACTAATAAGCTTTTCATCCAGTAATGGTTTTACACTGTTTATTGCTTTATCTAATAGCTTTGATACATCAACAGATTCTAAAAACAATTTATATGATTTTGTTTCATATTTAAAAACGGTTAAAAGATTTTTGACTAGTCTTAATGCATCAGCATTACTTTGATTTAAGAGATAAAGAATTTGTTTTTGTTCTTCAGTTAAACTACCAAAATATCCATCTAGCAAATGTTTTAAACTTGTTTCTGCTGCAATTAGTGGTGTCTTTAAATCATGAGTAAGAGCACTAACAATATCTTCTAATTGTCTGGCTTGTTTTTGAATTTCTGTTATATCACTTATGATTAAGCATACACCAATTAAAATATTTGTTTCTGAAAATATAGGAGAAGCTCCAGCGTTAAAGATGTGTTTAGCACCATGCTCATCAAACCCAACAATTTCAATATTATTGAAACTTCCTTTTTTTGTTAATAGTACTTCTTTTAAAAGTGATAATTCATTTAACCTATAGTTTTTCCCATCATTATAAAATGTTTTAAACTCTTTACTAATCTTAGCTCCTAGTTTGTTTGAATCAATTACAATTAAATTTAGATCAAATGCTATTATTCCATCGGTAAGATTTTCAAATAAACTACCAAGCTTAGCAAGTTTTTTTTGAACCCCGCATTGCTGGCAGAGTTCTACCATGCATTCAGAAGCAACTTTTGCACTAGCTGTATCAAGCTTCTTTTCAGTAATTACTTTTTGTATAGCTTTCAAGTCAGACATGCATAAAATTTACCATGCTTGGCAATATATCTAACACCAATCATCCTTTAGGATGATTGGTGTAATTGTTGTTTTATTTCCAAGACTTACGCATTTTTGCTCACCCCATACCTTTCGCTCCACTTGTACGCTTGGCGCTTCCAGCGTTTCGCTACAGGCATGGGGTTCACTTTTGCGTAAGTCCTGGTTTGTGATTTATAATGGGCTGTAAAATAAAAACAGGCAAATCATACCTGTGGATATAAAGACTAGCTATAAAGATTGAGGAATTATATTGATTTTATGGGTAATTTATTAAACAGAAAGGGATTTAAAAATTATTTTAAAGTTGAAAAGAATAAACCAATCAATATCTTTCCTTTATGTTTTATTATTACTTTTCACTACTAATGTATTGAATTGTCCTGTTAAGGCAGAAGCTGATAAACAGCAATCATCAAGAATTAAAGCAGATGAAGAAGCAAAATTGTTTGTTTTAAAATGTGCTGGTTGTCATACTATCGGTGGTGGAGATTTAACGGGTCCAGATTTGAGCAAAGCTGCTAAAGCACAACACAGTGATTTAATTAAATCAATTTTTAGAATGCAAGAACAAGTAGGACCACTCACTAAGGATGAAATAGAATCACTTGCTACATTTTTACAGTCAAAAGATCCTATCCCTAGAATAAAAAATGAAACTGAAAGACTTGCTAAATTGGCTGAAGCTAAACTAGATCCACCAGATATAAAAATTGGGAGAGAATTATTCCTTGGTAAAAAACATCTCCATAATGGTGGAACTTCTTGTATTGCTTGTCATAATGTTGGTGAATTGCGTGGATGGGGCGGTGGAAAGCTTGGTCCAGATTTATCTAATGTCTATAAAAAATTTGGTAGAAATAATCTCATTTCTGGAATAGAATCGAGTAATTGGAAGGTAATGAAAGATGTTTATAGAGAACATCCTATTTCAAAACAAGAAGCAGTACATCTTGTCGCTTTTTTAAAATCAATCAATGGTAAGTCTCAACATTCGAAATCTAGCTTTCATATCGTTGGTTTAGTAGGTTGTGCTTTCTTATATATATTACTTTTATTCTTTTATAGAAATCGGTTAAAGGGTGTTAGAAAAAATCTAAAGAGGAAATAGGGAGAAAAATATGTCGTGGATTCAAGATATCATAAACCCTGATGAACGCTCTTGGGAAGAGTTTTATAGAAATCGTTGGTCTTATGACAAGCTGGTTAGAAGTACTCATGGAGTAAACTGTACAGGATCATGCAGTTGGAATATATATGTTAAAAATGGCATTGTCACCTGGGAATTACAAGCTCTTGACTATCCAAAACTTGATAAAGGATTGCCTCCTTATGAACCACGTGGTTGTCAACGTGGAATTTCTTATTCATGGTACATCTATAGTCCTTTAAGAGTAAAGTATCCATATGTGCGTGGAGTTCTACTTGATCTTTGGAAAGAAGCTAAAAAGATAAATAATAACGATCCTGTTCTTGCCTGGAAATCTATACAAGAGAATTCTGAATTAAGAAAAAAATATCAAGAAGCCCGTGGTAAAGGTGGTTTGAGAAGGAGTTCTTGGGATGAAGCTTATGAAATTATGGCAGCTGCAAACATTCATACTATTCAAAAATATGGCACAGACAGAATAATAGGATTTTCTCCAATTCCAGCTATGTCTATGGTTAGTTATGCTTCAGGAGCCAGGTTTTTACAACTTATGGGTGGTGTATGCTTAAGCTTTTATGATTGGTATTGTGATTTGCCATCGGCTTCACCTGAGGTTTGGGGAGAGCAAACAGATGTAGCAGAAAGTGCAGATTGGTACCATTCAAAATATATTGCAGTTGTAGGATCAAATGTCTTTATGACAAGAACTCCAGATGCCCATTTCCTTGTAGAAGCCAGACACAATGGAGCTAAAGTAGTGGTATTTTCTCCTGATTTAAGCATGACTTCAAAAGCTGGTGATGAATGGATTCCTCTTCATCAGGGACAAGATTCTGCATTCTGGATGGCAGTAGGACATGTTATTTTAAAAGAGTTTTATCAGGATAAAAAAACAGAATATTTTAATAATTATACAAAATACAATACTGATGCTCCTTTTTTAGTTACTTTGGATAAGAATGAAGATGGTAGTTATACCACAGGAAAACTCCTTAGAGCTTCTCAAATAGAAGAAACAAAGAATGAAGAAAATGCAGAGTGGAAAACATTTGTTTTTGATTCTAAATCAAACTCTATAAAACTGCCTGTTGGTACTCTTGGTTATCGCTGGCAAAATAAAAAAGGACAATGGAATTTAAAAAATATTGATGGTGTTCATGATGAAACAATAGATCCTCTTTTAACATTTATAGAGAATAAAGATACAGTTGCCAAAATTAAACTTTCTGATTTTTCTGAAAGTACAAATGATAAGTTTTTATATAGAGGTGTACCTGTAAAAAAAATCCAAACAGTCAACGGTGAAGTACTTGTAACTACTGGGTTAGATCTTCTAATGGCTCAGTATGGAGTTAGTCGTGGATTAGATGGTGATTATCCTTTATCATATGATGATGAAGTTCCATTTACACCTGCCTGGCAGGAAAAATTTACTGGTGTAAAAGCTAGTGTAGTTATAAAATTTGCAAGAGAATGGGCAAAAACAGCAGAATTGTCAAAAGGTAAATGCTCTATTATTATTGGTGCTGGTGTTAATCATTGGTATCATAATAATTTAATTTATCGTGCACCTATTACAGCACTTATGCTGACTGGTTGTGTGGGTGTAAACGGAGGAGGTCTAAATCACTATGTAGGTCAAGAAAAACTTGCTACTATGACTAGTTGGGCACCATTAGCTTTTGGAGCTGACTGGACAGGACCACCAAGACTTCAAAACACTCCATCCTTTCATTATGTTCATTCTGATCAATGGCGCTACGATAAACCATTTAGTGAAATGTGTGCTGTCTCTGATGAAAAGCATTGCATGTCAAGTGGTCATACTGTCGACAAAAACATTCAGGCAGTACGAATGGGATGGTTACCTTTTTACCCACAATTCAATAAGAGCAACACTGAACTTATAAATGAGGCTATGAGTAGTGGTGCAAAAACAGATGCTGAAATTGTTCAATATACAGTTGATAAACTTAAAAATAAAGATTTAAAATTTTCTATAGAAGATCCTGATGATGAAAAATGCTTTCCAAGAGTGTTCTATATATGGAGAGGAAATGCTCTTATGTCATCAGCTAAAGGTCATGAGTATTTCTTAAAACACTATCTTGGTACTCATACGAACTCTATTGCTGATGAAATTAGTCCTGATCAAGTAAAAGAAATTAAATGGCATGACAAGCTTCCTCTTGGAAAAATGGACTTAATAATTGATTTAAATTTCAGGATGGATACTTCTGCTCTTTATTCGGATATTATTCTTCCTGCTGCAACATACTATGAAAAAGATGATTTGAATACTACAGATATGCATACATTTATACATCCGCTTCAAAAAGCAGTAATTCCATCTTGGGAATCAAAGAGTGATTGGGATGCATTTAAAGGTTTAGCTAAAGCTACTTCAGAGCTTGCAAAGAAGTATTTTTCTAAACCGATAAAAGATATTATATGTTTTCCTATTATGCATGATACGCCTGGTGAAATGGCTCAAAGCACTATACAAGACTGGTCAAAAGGTGAGTGTGAGCCTATTCCTGGAAAAACAATGCCAAATATTAAAATTGTGGAAAGAGATTTGATAAATCTATACAATCGATTTATCTCAATTGGACATGGCATTAAAAATAATGGACTTGGTATGCATGGATTAACGATTGATGTAAAAGATGTTTATGAAAAGCATTTAAAAGAACATCCTAAAGAAGTTTGGGATGGGAATGAATATATATCAGTAAAAAATGAAAGAGATGCTTGTGAATATATACTTGCTTTTGCTGCAGAGACAAATGGAGAGTTGGCTCATAGAGCATTTGAAGCAGAGTCTAAAAAAACAGGGCTTGAGCTAACTAAATTAGCAGCTAATACAAGAGATGTAAAAATTACATTTGATGATATTGTAGTCGGACCTAGAAGACTTCTTACCACACCGTTTTGGACTGGCAATATAAATGGTGGGAGATCGTATTCCTCTTATGTTTTAAACGTTGAACAAAAGATTCCATGGAGAACATTGACAGGAAGACAGCATTTTTATTTAGATCATGAAGCATATATTGCTTTTGGAGAACAGCTTCCTACGCACAAGCCACGGATTGATGCTAAAACATATGGTGATCTTGTTAAATCTGAAACTGATGGAAATAGTATTGTACTAAACTATCTGACACCTCATGGTAAATGGGGTATACACTCTACCTTTGGAGATACTCTTACAATGAAAACTTTATCCAGGGGTATAGAACCTTTTTGGATAAATGATAAAGATGCTGATTTAATAGGAATTGAAGATAATGACTGGGTTGAAATCTTCAATGATAATGGAGTTGTGTGTACACGTGCTTGTGTAACAGCAAGAATTCCACGTGGGATATGTATGATTTATCATTCTCCAGAAAGAACTTTATCAGTTCCAAAATCTACAGTAAGGGGAAATAAGAGAGCTGGTGGTCATAATAGTTTGACGCGTGTCAGGTTAAAACCACTTTTTATGATAGGTGGGTATGCCCAATTTACCTATGCGTTTAATTATTGGGGACCGACTGGGGTAAATCGTGAAACGCATGTGGTAGTTAGGAAATTAAAGAAGGTGGAATTCTGATGGACGTAAGGGCTCATGTATCTATGGTGTTTCACTTAGACAAATGTATAGGTTGTCATACTTGTAGTGTTGCCTGTAAAAATATCTGGACTGGTAGAGAAGGTACAGAGTATATGTGGTGGAATAATGTTGAAACTAAGCCAGGGACTGGTTTTCCTACTCAATGGGAAGATCAGGATAAATACAAAGGTGGCTGGGAATTTGAAGGTGAAGTACTAAAACTAAAATCACAAAAAAATAAACTACAAGGTTTTGTAAACCTATTTTACAATCCAAATATGCCAGGACTGGATGATTATTATGAACCTTGGACATACAAATATGAAGATCTATTTAATGCACCATTAGGAGATGATCAACCTACAGCAGTTCCTATTTCAAAAATTACAGGTGAAGAAATAAGTATAGAATCAGGTCCAAATTGGGATGATGACTTAGGTGGATCAAATTTATACGCTAAAAACGATCCGAACCTTGAAGCTATGACACAGGAAGAACGTGATCTTATGTTTGAAGTTGAAAACATTGCTATGATGTATCTCCCTCGTATTTGTAATCATTGTGCAAATCCATCGTGTGTAGCATCATGTCCTTCTGGTGCATTATATAAACGTGGTGAAGATGGAATTGTTTTAATAAACCAGGATAAATGCAGAGGTTGGAGAGCATGTATTGCTGCTTGCCCATATAAAAAGATTTATTATAATTGGAAAACCGGAAAATCAGAAAAATGTATATTGTGCTATCCACGTCTTGAAACAGGGCAAGCTCCTGCTTGTTTTCATTCATGTGTGGGGAGAATTAGATATATGGGGGTTCTTTTGTATGATGCAGATAGAATCCCTGATGCTATGAAAGTCCCTGAGCATAGTCTTGTTGAGTCACAAAGAAGTATTATTTTAAATCCGCATGATCCAAAAGTAGTTGAGGCTGCAAAAAGAAATGGTATTAGTGATGAGTTTATTGATGCAGCACAAAACTCTCCTGTCTATAAATATGTTGTTGAGTGGAAGCTTGCATTACCTCTACACATTGAGTATCGTACAATGCCAATGTTATTTTATGTTCCACCACTCTTACCTATACAAGGTAAGGTTGAAAATGGAATGTATGAGCATGATCCTGAAAAGTTCTTTACGAGCTTGGATAAAGCAAGACTTTCTGTTTCATATTTAGCAAGACTATTCAGTGCTAACAATGAAAGTATTATAATCAGTGCTCTAAAAAAAATGATGGCTGTAAGATATTTTAAAAGAGTTCAGCAAGTTCCTGATATTGATAAAGATAAAGTTGAGGCAATTATGCGTGAAGCAAATGTCTCAGATGAAGAAGCTGAAGCTATCTTTGCCATGACTTCATTGCCTACAGTCTATGATAGGTTTGTTCTTCCTCCTATACAGAGAGAAGAAGCGATTGAACCTAAAATGTCAACAGAAAAGTGTAAGGGATGTACAGGATGTGGTGAAGTTCAAACACCAGAAAGAGGATTATAAATGACAGAGTTAAACACAATGCCTGATTATGATATATTAGCTTCTCTTCTTGAGTATCCTCAAGAAAATTATAAAGCTCTATTACAAAGCTATCAAATAAATCTACCAGACAATAAAAATATTCTTAAACCGTTTATAGAATATGTGAACAATCATTCTTTTGAGAGTATTCAGGAGCTATATACTCAAACCTTTGATGTTAATCCTATTTGTTCACTTTATTCTGGGATTCATATATTTGGTGAAGAGAATTTTAACAGAGGGGCTTATATGGCTCGTTTAAAGCAAGCATACCAAGAACATGGTTTAAATTGTGAACCTGAATTGCCTGATTTTATACCTTGGTTACTAAGGCTTTCTAAGAGATTAAAAGATGAAAAAAAATACACAGATTTATTAAATGAATGTATTTTACCGCCTATTGATTCTATATTAAAAACATTAAATGAAAGTCCATCTCCATATAAGACTTTAATTTTATCTGTAAAGAATATGATAGAAAAAGAATTACATACTGCATCTGAAATTAAGGAGGTAAAGATTTAAAAATGTCTGATTTCTTTTTACTTATAAGTCTTCCTTATGTAGCTATGTTTTCTTTGATTACAGTTACAATTTATAGATTTAAATCTAAGAAATTTAGTCTGTCATCCTTATCTTCTCAATTTCTTGAAAAGGATAAATTATTTTGGGGATCAGTACCCTGGCATATGGGTATTGGGATTATATTCTTAGGACATGTAGTTGCATTTACTATGCCCAAATTACTACAGGCACTAGTGTCGAAAACAAATATTCTTTATATTCTTGAAGGCATAGGTTTAATTGCTGCAATGTTTGCACTTGGTGGATTAGTTGTTTTATTCCTTAGAAGACTTAGAAATGCTCGTATTCAGGCAGTTACTTCTAATATGGATCTTATTATTCTTTCATTGTTAACACTACAAATATTGCTTGGTATTCTTGTAGCCACTTTATATAGATGGGGTGCAGCATGGGCACCTAGTACTGTTACTCCATACTTATGGAGTATTCTTTCATTTAGACCAGATGTATCTTATGTAGCTAGCATGCCATTAATTATAAAAGCTCATATTGTTATTGCTTGGGTAATTATACTTTTTATGCCATTTTCAAGACTAATTCATATATTTGCTTTGCCTCTTGAATATATAACCAGACTTCCGCAAATTGTAGTTTGGAATTCAAGAAGGCTAAAAGAAGAAGTAATTATAGCTCAACTTGAAGCTCAATCTAGAAGGCATTTCTTGAAATCTGCTTTTGGAATTACAACAGGACTAATTTTATTATCTATTGGAATTGCAGATAAAGTAATTCCATTTTTTAGAGGTCCTTCTCTTTCAGCTAAAGAAAAAGAAGAGATGTTAAAAAACAAACTTGAAAAAATGAAAGCTACTATTAAACAAAAAGAACTAGAGAATGAAAGATTAGTAAATGAATATATTTATATAGCAGATTTAAAAGATTTAAAAACAGATGAAGGATTATATTTTACTGACTATAGTATGAAGCCTGCTCTGGCATTTAAAGATGAAAGAGGTCTACCACTTTTATATTCAGCAAAGTGTACTCATTTAGGATGTACAGTAACAAATAAAGTTAAAAATGGTAAGTTGTTGTGTCCATGTCACATATCACATTTTGATGTGAAAACAGGAGATGTATTAGATGGACCAGCTCCAAAAGCACTTCCTACAGTTAAATTTATTTTAATGGATCAATCTCAGCAAATAGTAATAAATCCTGACAAATCAAAATTAAATGAATATAAAGTTTATATTATTAAGGAGGGGAACACATGAAAATGTTAAATACCCTCTCAGGTTTTATTAAGGAAAGATTTCCTCTTGAAAACATGAACATGAAGTCCATGCTGATGAAGAAAGTAGTCCCTGTCCACAAGCTTTCATGGGCATATTATCTTGGTGGATTAACTTTATTGTTTTTTATAATTCAAGTTTTAACAGGATTATTTTTACTTTTCTACTATCAGCCTACGGTTAATGAAGCTTATGATTCTGTAAAGTTTATAACTGAAAAAGTACCTGGTGGAGCTGTCATTAGAAACATGCATACGTGGTCATCATCAGCGATGATTCTATGTGCCATTATTCATTTTCTTACTACCTTTGCTATGAAAGCTTTTGAAAAACCAAGAGAAATTACTTGGTGGAGTGGGGTTGTTCTTATATTCATTACATTTACATTTGGTTTTAGTGGCTATCTTTTACCATGGCACCAATTGTCAGTAAATGCTACAAAAGTAGGATTACAGTTTATAGGTGCAGTAGGACAATATTTACCTGGGGTACTTTCAGAGCTGCCAAACAAATTGATAGAAATTATTCAAGGAGGTCCATCCATAGGACAAGAAACCTTAAGTAGATTCTTTGCAATTCATATAGTAATACTCCCATTAGCAATATTAGCTATCTTAGGGGTACATTTACTTTCTGTTCAACTACATGGAATGAGTAAAGGAGTATCAAGAAATGTAGAAAAAACAGAACCATTTTTTCCAAACTTTTTAATTAAAGATTTTAGTTTATGGGCTATTGTATTTTTAATTTTATTTATACTGTCTATTACCATACCTTTTGAGTCATTTTTTCCATATCCACTTACTGAACCTTATAATCCACTTGGTTCTACCCCTGATGGCATTAAACCAGAATGGTACTTTTTCTTTTTATATTATCCTATGGAATTGTTGCCATTTTGGGTAATTATTGTAGCTATGGGTGTACTTGTAGTTGGACTTTTTCTTGTACCTAGAATATTTCAAGGTACTAAAAGAAAGACTTTAAGATTTTTAAGCTGGCTTGCTTTTGCATATTTTGTAATTATGACAGTGTTTGGAGAGGCAATATTTGAAATGATTAAGGGGGTTAAATAAAATTCAATGAAAAGATTTTTTACTTTTATCATTGTACTTTTCTTAACTCAAGCACAAGTTTTTGCATATCCAGAGTTTTATGAGTATTCAAGAAAAGTATCAAATAGAAAAACAAACTGTGCTTTATGCCATTCACATGGTGATGGTCCTGAAGGGTTAGAGCCAGGTCAGATAGGTTCTTTGAATAAAGATGAAATGGAAAAGCTAATGCGTGCTAGAAGTACTTTCAATCTTGGAAGTAAAGTTGAAAGTCCTATTTTAAATAGTTTTGGAAATCAAATTATTTTTACTCTTGGAAAGAAAAAATTCTTGGAATTAAAGACTCATCCACAAGATCTTGCTCGTGAATTAGGACTCAAATCTGATCTTGATAGTGATGGCATTCCTGACAGTGTTGAATATTTAGATGGAACTCTTGCAATTAGCCCTGAGGATGGACATCCGTGGAAGTTATTTGTATCAAATCTTCAAAAATACTTTAAGCATATTCTTTTAGCCATAGTTTCTGTTAGTCTTTTATTGTATGGATTTATTAATTTTCTTAAAGGGCTTGATCTTGCAGCTAAGGTGAAAGGTGATAATCATGAAACTAAAAAACATTAAAAAATCTATATTGTTATTGGTTGCATTATTTCTAATAACAACTGGTGTCTCTTATGCAGAAACTTTTACATTGCCAAGTTCAGATACAAATACAAACATATTCGATACAAACGTGTTGAGCTTGCAAGACAATCTTCAATTGAATGACTATAAGGTGGCACTAAATACTCAAGATAGTTCTATGTCTCCAGCTGATTTAAATACTAGTAAAGAATGGATGTTAAGTGGCTCTTTACGCAGTCGTTATGAGTGGTGGGATTGGTTTAATCCGGGTAAAGTTGCTGGTGGTATGAATTATAATTACCCATATGTGGGAAATTTGGCTAGAATAAAACTAACAAATGAAAGACCTCATGCTGACACAACTGTAGAGTTTTCAGTTCCAGCACTGTTTTTTCTTCCACACAATGCATCTGCACCACCACCACAAGGTCCATTAGGATTAGGTGGAATTTATAAAGGAGTAAACAGGGGAAACTTTACAAGTATATTTTTGAAACAAGCAAACATAAACTTTAAGGGCACATTAGAAAAAAACACAAATGTTAAGCTAGGACGATTTGAGTTTTTTGATGGATTAGAATCCCTTACAGGGGATACATCTTTAGATTGGGTGAAGAAAAATAGAATAGGACAAAGATTGATTGGAAATTTTGGATTTACTCATATACAAAGGAGTTTTGATGGTTTTCATATCTCTCATGATGATCCCTATACAAATATTACTATTGTAGGAGCCAAGCCTACATATGGAGTCTTTGATCTTTCTGGAAATAGAGAAGTAAGTGATGTGGATTTTCTGTACACCTCAATTACTCCAAAGTTCAACTTCGTAAGGGCAGGTTTGAAACCTATAGAAAAAAGAAACTATGATGCAAGATTGTTCTATCTCTTATACAATGACGATAGGAGTTTGTTAAAATCAGATAATCGTCCATTAACTGCTCTTAGACGTGATACGCAAGATATTTTATTGAATACATTTGGTGGGCATTATCTTCAAAAAGTTGGACCTGTTGATTTGCTTACTTGGGGTACGTTGCAGTTTGGTGACTGGGGAAAACAAAAACAAAGAGCATTTGCATATACTTATGAAGCTGGATATCAACCGAAAAACTTTTTTATGAAGCCTTGGCTTAGAATCGGTCGTGAAAGAAGTTCTGGAGATAGTAATTCTACTGATGGAAAACATGAAACCTTCTTTCAGATGTTACCTACACCTCGTCTATATGCTAAAACACCATTTTTTAATATGATGAATCTAAAGAACAATTTTATTCAGTTGTTATTTCGTCCAAGAGATAAAATGGCAGTGACATTAGAATTTCATAATCTGAGGTTAGCTGAACCAAAAGATCTTTGGTATATAGGTGGTGGAGCATTTCAAAATTCTACTTTTGGTTTTAATGGTAGACCAAGTAGTGGAAAGCGTGCTCTTGCAAACCTTTTAGATATTGGTTTTGATTATAAGGTATCTAAGAATCTGGATTTTTCATTTTATCTTGGACACATAATTGGTGATGGCGTGGTTCGTTCAATATATCCTGGAAGAAGAGGAAACTTTACTTATTGGGAGTTAACTAGGTATTTTTAATGCTTATGTTACAACTTATGAATCTTGATTTAGATAGAGATAAGTTTAAAAAATTACTTTATAAAGTCTCAGATATTGTTGCAGATTTGTATTCAGGACTTGAAGAAAGAAAAGTGTTTTCAGGGCTTAACCCAGAAGATGTACAAAAATTATTTTATGAAGATCTACCAGAACATTCATTTGAACCAGATAATGTATTGAATAAAATCAAAGACGATGTAATAAAGACATCTACTTTGAATATAAGTCCTTATTTTTTAGCATATGTAGCATCATCTGGTACTCAAGCAGGGATTATGGCAGAGATGATTGGTGTTGCACTAAATCAAATTTGTTCAAAGTGGCATTGTTCACCAGTGGGTGCTGAAATGGAAAAACAAGTAGTAGAGTGGATTGGAGAGTTTATTCACTATCCACTTCATTATCCAAATAGCGGTGGTTCTCTTGTTAGTGGTGGTTCAGCAGCAAATATGAGCTGTCTTGCTACTGCAAGAAAAGTAAAAGCTCCATTTGATGTATCTAAAGATGGATTAAAAGCAGGTCCCCAACTTACTGTCTATGCTTCAACTGAAACTCATTCATGTATTGAAAAGAGTATAGATTCACTTGGTATAGGAAAAAGAAATCTAAGAAAAATAAAAACAAATGATGACTTTACAATAAACATTGATGACTTAGAAAAACAAATCATAAATGATAAAGCAAACAATTATTATCCTATCTGTGTTGTTGCCAATGCTGGAACTGTGAATACTGGTGCTGTTGACCCTTTGTATAAAATTGCAGATATTTGCAAACAGTATAATTTATGGTTTCATATTGATGCAGCCTATGGTGGTCCTGCTGCAGGAACAAACATAGTGGGTGATTTGTTTAAAGGACTTGAATTGGCAGATTCAATTGCACTTGATCCTCATAAATGGTTATATGCACCTGTTGAAGCCGGATGTGCATTAGTAAAGAATGTAGAGGCATTGAGAGGCACCTTTAGTATTCTTCCAGATTACCTTAGATTAGATATGGAGAAATCAACACGTTTTGAGTTTATGGAACATACTTTTCAACTTTCCAGAAACTTTAGAGCACTAAAAATATGGGCAACTTTTAAGACTTATGGAGCCGATTTAATAAGAAAATCTATTGAAGAAAACATTAAAACTATTAAATATTTGGAAGAACTAATTGATTTATCGGATGATTTTGAGGTTTTATCTTCAGCTATTCTGTCTGTGCTTTGCTTTAGGTATAAAACCTCTGATGAGAAATATCAACATAACGATGAATACTTAAATAAACTTAATCAAGAACTCTTGAATGCTATTGAAAAAGATGGAAGGGTATTTATAACAGGCACCTTAGTTAGAGAAAATATTGTTCTGAGAGCTTGTTGTATAAATCATAGAACGAATAAAAAGCATATAGAGATTTTCCTTCAGATTATTAGAGAAATTGGCCAAACTGTTCAGGCTTCTTTGAAAGATTAAATAAACCATTCTGTAGGATGATAATTTTTTTTCTATATTCATATATCATTACTTTGTCGAAAATAATAATTTAAAATCTCCTTAAAATACTATTAACACTAAAACTAAAATTAAAAAACTATCAGTTTATCTAATTAAACCTTCTCGTTATGATGATGATGGATATGTAGTAAGGCACTGGAAAGGTGTTTTACCAAGCAATACGCTTGCATGTTTATATGGACTAACTGATGATGTAAGAAAAAGAGAAGTATTAGGTAAGGAATTGCATTGGAAGATTAAGCTAATTGATGAAAGTGTTCAAAAAGTTGATATTAAAGCGATTGCTAATGAAAATAAAAGAAATAATACAAAGATTATTGTATGTCTTGTAGGGGTTCAATCAAATCAATTTCCTAGGGCTTCAGATCTTGCTGTTGAATTTAGGAAGAGTAATATAACTGTGTTGATTGGTGGCTTTCATATTAGTGGTTCCCTGTGTATGAATCTTACACCAGCAATGGAGATAAACAGACTAATTGATTTAGGTGTGACGGTAATTGCAGGTGAAGCAGAATGGAAGTGGGAAGGGGTTCTACGGGATGCTCTTGAAAATAAATTAGAACCAATATATAACTTTCTTTGTGAAGCACCAGATATACGTTTTGCTCCATTGCCGCATGTGAATAAAGAGTATTTAAAACGTTTTATTTCTTCTAACTATACAACGCTTGACTGTGGTCGTGGCTGTCCTTTTAATTGTTCTTTTTGTACCGTGATTAATGTTCATGGGCGTATGATGCGTTTTCGTGATGTTGACAAAATCTTGGAGCTACTTAAAGAAAACTATATTAAACATAAAGTACTTTTTTACTTCTTTACAGATGATAATTTTTCTAGAAATAAAAACTGGGAAGCTATTTTGAATGGTCTAATAAAGCTTCGCAATGAAGAAAAAATACCAATTGAATTTATGATTCAGGTTGATACACAATCATATAAAATCCCACGTTTTATAGAAAAAGCAAGCCAGGCTGGCTGTAAGCATGTATTTATTGGAATGGAAAGTTTAAACCCTAAGAATCTTCAGTCAGTAGGAAAAAAACATAATCGTGTGGAAGAATTTAAAGAGTTAATTTCTGTATATAGAAAGCATAATATTGATACGCACATTGCTTATATTATTGGTTTTCCATTTGATACCCCTACGTCTGTTCGTGAAGATATAGAGTTTTTAAAATCTGAATTAGGTCCTGAGCAAGCATCTTTTTTCATCATGACACCACTTCCTGGATCAGAAGATCATACCCAACTTAGAAAAAACAGTACTTGGATTGATCCTGATCTTAACAAATATGACTCCTTCCATGTCACTATGGAACATCCCAATATGACTAAGGATGAATTAATGTCTGCATATAAAGATGCATGGACTTCATTTTATTCACTTGACAATATGGTAAAGATTTTAAAACGTGTTTCTTCTGAAAACTATTGGGAAGTTTTTATGAAATGTTTGTTTTATAAGAATTCTATCTTTATAGAAAATGGACATCCAATGATAGAAGGAATTATTAGGTTCAAAGATAGATTACAACGACGTCCTGGATATCAAATTGACACACCATTAAAACATTTTATAAAACAAACAAAAGATAATTTTCGTAAAATGAAGCTATGGATAAAGCTTATGTTGGAAATGGAAGAGGTTTGGCTACAAACAAGACGTAGAAGTGTACTTGAACAAGTAGTAGTTGAAAAACTCCAAAAATATTGGAAAGCTCCCAAATTATGGCATGATCTAAAATTTGATGAATTAAAGTCTGTATATTGCAGTGCTATTTTAGATATTATGAAATCATCCCCTAAGATGGGTCAATTGAAAAAACTTATTGTTCCTTCTTCTTTTGGGTTGTGGATAAAAAAACATAATATATTCTCTCAATCATTAATATACTCAAGGAGTTCTTTTAAGAAATATTGGAGTAAAACTAGAAAAGATATTGTTAAAGTACAATTCTATAAAATTAACGTGCAAAAATTAGCTTCAACAATCATTCAAGAAAGCTTTTTATTTACAAGCTTTTTGTATTTTTTTCTTTCTTGGCTGCTCCCACATTTCTTTCGTGATGTTTCTAGAAAAAGAGTTTGCTAGAAATCTTTTTCTATCTTAAAAATATTTCTTTAGCAATAATAAGTCTTTGTATTTGTGATGTTCCTTCGTAAATTTGGAATATTTTTGCATCGCGCATTAATTTTGCTACAGGATATTCATTTGAATAACCATAACCACCCAATATCTGTACAGCATCAGTAGTGATTTTCATGGCTACATCTCCTGCAAATCTTTTAGCATAGGCTGCAAGCTTTGTGTTTCGTATACCATTGTCTGTTGCCCATGCTGCCTGCCATGCTAAAAGTCTTGCAGCTTCAATTTCACAAGCCATATCAGCAATTAGAAAATTTATTCCCTGATGCATTGCTATAGGTATGCCAAAAGACACTCTTGATTTTGCAAATTCTATTGCATGTTCCATTCCTGCTCTTGCTACACCTATGGCACTTGCTGCAATTCCTGGACGGGTTTTATCAAAAGCTTTCATGGCTATTTTAAATCCGTCTCCTTCTTGTCCAAGGAGATTTGCTTTTGGGATTTTTACTTCTTCAAATGTTATGGAATGAGTAGTAGATGCACGTTGTCCCATCATATCTTCTTTTTTACCGATTTTAATACCTGGTAAATTTGCATCTACTATAAATGCACTTATTCCTTTGTGTCCTTTGCTTGAATCAGTTTTAGCTAAAACATAAAACCATTTTGCTACGCTTGCTCCTGTTATCCATTGTTTTGAGCCATTTATAATGTATTCATTTCCTACTAGCTTTGCAGTAGTCTGAAGGCTAGACACATCTGAGCCTGATTGAGGTTCAGTGACTGCATATGATGCAAATCCTACTTCCCTAGTTAACATACCTAAATACTTTTTCTTTTGTTCTTCACTTGCTGCAATTATTAGTGGTGCACAAGCCAAATGATTTACACCAATTGCAGTGCTAACACCAGAACATCCCCATGCCAATTCTTCTGCTATTAAAACCTCATTTAATACTCCAAAACCTGCTCCATTATAGGTTTCTGGAATACTTAGATTCATAAGTCCTACTTCAAATGCTTTTTTTGCAATATCAAGAGGAAACTTACCTTCTCTGTCATGTGATTCTGCATTTGGTCGTATTTCTTTAAGAGCAAATTCATGAGCTAATCTTTGTAGCTCTTTTTGTTCATCGCTTAAACTAAAATCAATCATAATATTATTTTTTCTGACTACCGCTCGTTTTGCACGAATGCTCAACTCGCTCTTCCTTCACGTCGCTTTTTGGTGAATAAATCACACAAAAAGCTTATTTACTCTTTTTTAGCATTTTACTTCTGCACCTTTGCGTACATAAAACCACCAATTAATAAGTAAGCAAAACACATAAAAAGTTGCAAAACCATAAAGAGCATGTTCTGGAGTATGGGCTTTTACTTGTGCTCCAAAAATGCTAGGAACTATGAATGCTCCATAAGCAGCGATTGCAGAAATCCACCCTAATACAGGACCTGCTAACTTGGGTTCAAAAATCATGGGTACCATTTTAAAAGTAGAACCATTTCCAATACCAGTTGTAATGAATAGGACTAAAAATAAAGTAAGAAATGGCATAAATACTAACTCTGGTGTTTGAGAACTTCCTGCAATCTTTATATAATGTGAAACACCTAGTGCTGCAGCAATCATAAATATAGTGTTGATTAGCGTAACCTTTGACCCACTAAATTTATCAGAAATCCACCCACCAATTGGACGACAGGTTGATCCAATTAATGGTCCAAGCCATGCATAGTGAAAGGGATTTGGAGCATTAGGGTTTATAGAACCATCTGGTAAAATTCCAAAAACTACTTTTATAAGCAAAGGGAGTGCAGCTGAATAACCAATAAATGAACCGAATGTCATGGTGTATAAAAGAGACATGATCCAATTGTGCTTATTCTTGAAAATCTGAAATTGATTTTCTAAACTTTTTCTAACACCACTAGGAGATGCTTTCATAAGAAGTACTGTTGTGAAAATCGTTATGGGAAGAGCAATCCACATATTAATATTTAATGAGAGAAGTAAATAAAGTCCAATAGAGGCACTTATATAACCTACAATTAATGGACCAAAGGCTTTAAAAATAGCTGATAAGTTGTTGCCAATATTATGAATTGGTAAGTTATCCATTCCTATAAAAGCTAAGCTTGCAAATAAGATTAAGAGAGGAACCCAAACAAAACCGCTATTTTGAATATATGTTAATGTTCCAATATCTTTATTGCCGATTGCTTGCACAAGGGGTAAACCATTACCAGTTAGTGAAGTTAGGATAGGATAAGTAACTATAATTGGAATTAAAACCTGTGTAACACTAACCCCAAGATTTCCAAGACCTGCATTCAAACCTAATGCAAGCCCTTGCATTCTCTTTGGAAAAAAAAAGCTTATATTTGACATTGAAGGAGCAAATGTCCCACCTCCAATTCCTGAAAGTGCAGCTAAAATTATAAAAACACTGTAAGGGGTATTTTTGTCTTGAAGCGCTATACCAGTACCAATAGTAGGAATAAGTAATAAAATAGTAAAAAGGAAGTTTATATTTCTTCCTCCTGCAATTGCTACAAGAAATGAAGAAGGAATTCTAAGTGTGGCACCGCATAATCCAGCAGTTGCAGTAAGAGTGAAAAGTTGTTTATCATCAAATGGAAACCCTAAGCTTTTCATTTGAACAGTAATAACACTCCACATAAGCCATACGGAAAAAGCCATCATTAAACAAAATAATGAAATCCATAAATTCTTAAATGCTACTTTTTTCCCTGTTGATTCCCAAAAATCAAGATTCTCAACTTCCCAATTTGTTGTTATTTTTCCTATACGTTCAGATATGCTCATTCTAATATTGCCTTTCTTGTCTAATAGAACAGTATTCTTTATTAAAGATACTGTTCTATTTAGCTTTATACATCAATCCAAGTAATGGTCTCTTTAATACTTAAGGATTAGCTTTATGGCAGCTATAAACAAAACAATGGCTAAAGTCCTAGATAATGTTAAATCTGAGAACTTTTTAGCCCCAATATATGAACCAACTAGTCCACCTAGAAATGCAGAAATTAGTAGTATCCATAAATCACCTACTTCAAGTCTATGCTGATAGTGTCTTCCTAGTAGCCCTGCAATCGAATTTACAAAAATAAAAAAAGCACTGGTACAAGATGTTTGTTTTAAATCTCCCCATCGTAAGAAAATAATTAAAGGGCTAAGAAATATCCCTCCACCTACTCCTACTATTCCTGATAAAAGTCCAATTCCAGCACCGATTGGTAGTGAATAATAGAGTTTTTGTTTTTCAATTGTATTGTTATTTCCATTTGACTTTTTTAATGGAATATTTATTGCCAATTTAATTGCAGCTAAAATCAATACAAATGAAAGGAGTAAATAATAAGTATGATTATCCAGTTGAATCATCCCTCCTAGAAATGCCATAGGTATTGATAAAACTATAAAAGGCCAACTAAGAGCTAATGAAAAGTGACCTGCTTTGTAAAAAGATATAAATGCAATAAGTGAAACAAATAAATTTAATATTAATGCAGTAGTTGACATTTCATTTTGACTTACACCACCAACTAATGAAAGAATAGCTAGATAACCAGAAGCTCCTCCATGTCCTACAGATGAATAAAGCATAGCAACAAGAAATATAAAAACTATAAGCCATATAACAGAAGGAGTTGATAGATCCACTATTTATTCCAATCCAACAATTCTATATTAACTTTTTCACCTTTTGCTAATGACTTTTGTTCTTTAGGGAAATAAATTAAACAATTAGCATTTGCTATTCCACTAAGCATATGAGAACCTTGACCTTTTGTAGGCTGAACTAATAAATCGTCATTTTTTTGTTCTAGTACTCCACGTACAAATTCAAGTCGTCCAGGTTTTTTGCTTAAAGTTTCAGTTAAAACTGCTTTTGTCTTAAATGGAATCAAAGATTTTGTGCCCATAATTTTTAAGATGGCTGGTTTAATTAGTTGCTGGAAGGAAATAAGTGCAGAAACAGGGTTCCCTGGAAGTCCAAATACTAATTTTTTAAATCTTTTTTTATCTGTAATTGTGCCAAAATAGTTTGGCTTTGCTGGTTTTATTGCAACTTTAGTAAACAGTGTTTTAACTCCAAGAGAAGATACAATATTTTTTACAAAATCATAGTCACCAACTGAAATCCCACCAACAGTAACAATCACATCTGAACTTCGTAAAGCTTTTTTAAGGTGTTTTTTTATTAATTTTTTATCATCTTTAACTGTGACAACATTTAAATCATATATCCCAAGTTCATTAAATGCACTTACAAGTGCATAAGAATTAGACTCATATATTTTCCCTTTAGGTAACTTCTTTCCAGGTTTTACTAATTCACTTCCAGTTACAATTATTGAAACTTTAGGCTTTAAATATACTGAACATTTGTTGTAACCTAATGTAGCTAATAACCCAATTACAGGAGGAGTTATAAGAGTTCCTTGAGATATAACTCGGCTACCCATTCGAAATTCTTCACCTTCTCTTCTTATATTCTCCCACTTATCTGCAACCTTATATAAATAAACATAGCTACCACTTTCTTTTGCATACTCCTTCATTACGATAGCTTCTACGCTATCTGGTATTTTGGCTCCTGTAAGAATTTTAATTGTAGTTCCAGGAAGTAGTCTTATGCTTGGTAAGTCTCCTGCTTGAATGGTTCCAATCAAGCGAAGTTTTGCAGGACTTTCAGGTGATGAGTTAACAAGATCAGAAGTTCTAATCCCAAAACCATCTACACTAGAATTATCAAAAAATGGAATGTTGTGTTTTGTTAAAATATCTTTAGCAAGTACATAACCAGTTGTTTTTGCTAATCCTAAGCTTTTTATTCCAATTGGACTTGAGTTAGCAAGAATGATTGATAAAGCTTCATCATATGGAATCATTTATACAACCACCTTTTCTTTTTTTATATCATGATTGAATCCCTGGATTGTTTTAAGTGAATGCAAAATGGCTGGAAATAAACTATCAAGAGAATCTGCCACACCACCTTTTGAGCCAGGAAGATTTATAATCAAAGTTTTCCCTCGAAGTCCAGCTTTACCCCTTGATAGCATTGAATAAGGGGTTCTTTCTTGTCCAAAAGCACGAAGTACTTCTGGAATACCAGGAATCTCTCTTTCAATAATTTCCTTCATAACTTCAGGGGTAATATCACGTGGACTGAAACCTGTTCCACCAGTAGTTAAAACTATATCGATCTTCATATCATCAGAATATTTTTTCAGATTATTTTTGATTTCTTCAAAATCATCGGGAATTATTTTATAATCAATTACATCAATATCTTCACTTTTTAATTTGTCAACTATGATTTGACCGGACTCGTCACTTTTCTTACCACTTGTAATTGAATCTGACATAACAAGGACTGCTGCCTTTGGAGGAGTTTTAAAATATTGTTTAAAATCTGATTTCCCCCCTTGTTTATTTAGAAGTTTGACACTTTCTATTTCCATAGATTCATCAAGCATCTTTAACATATCGTAAATAGTTAATGCAGCGACTGAAGCAGCGGTTAGAGCTTCCATTTCTACTCCAGTCTTATAAATTGCTTTAACAGTAACGGTTATAAGTATTAAGTTCCCATCGAATTTAAAATCTACCCCTACATAATCAAGTGAGAGCTGATGGCAATATGGAATAATTTGTGATGTGTTTTTTGCTGCTTGAATACCAGCCACTTTAGAAACCTCTAATGGATTCCCTTTTGGTATTTTATTTTCTTTAATTAGTGTTATGGTCTCAGGACTTATTTTTAATCTAGCTTGGGCTTCTGCTATTCTTAATGTTTTTATTTTTTTTGATACATCTTTCATTTTTTTCTCTCTCTTTCTGTTCTCATCTTTATTTTCAATTCTCAATTCTTAATTTGCTATCCTCCTATTTGTATCATACTAGTATTCTCATGTTTTTCTAGTTCATCTATTTCTGGATGTCCTTTTTTCTTTCCTAAGACAACCCCTCTAATAACATCTTTCAGGATTTCATCACTAATACCACTTCTTAGAAGGTTTCTTAAATTCATCTCTGGAAGATAAAACAAACAAGACTTCATATAGCCATCTGCTGTTAGTCTAAGTCTATTACAAGTGGCACAAAAACTATCAGTCATAGAAGTAATGAAACTTACAGTTCCTTTAAAATCTTTTATATAAAAGTCTTTTGCTACTGAGCTTGTCTCAGATTGAATTGGAATTAAGGTATACAATCTATTGATTTGCTCTAGCATTTTAGAATATGGGTATAGTTTTGCCTGTCCCCATCCATTGTCTTTAAATGGCATATATTCTATAAAACGTATATTTATAGGCTTGTCTTTAGCAAACTTTATAAACTCTAATATTTCATCTTCATTTATACCACCCATTACTACGACATTAAGTTTAAGAGGATGAAAACCCGCTTCAAGAGCCGCATATATTCCATCTAAAACATTATAAAAATTATCGATCAATGATATCTTTTGAAATCTGTCTGCTTTAAGCGTATCTAAACTTATATTTAAGCTATTAAGTCCAGATTCTTTTAATCTAAAAATTTGATTTTTAAGTAACACGCCATTTGTTGTCATAGCAAGTGTTTTCAGTCCTTTTAATTTTGATAAATCTTGGATTAAGTTTTCAATACCATTTCTAAGAGTAGGTTCTCCACCTGTAATTCTAATTTTATTGATTCCCATACTTACAAAAATATTTGCAAGTCGTGTAATTTCTTCAAAAGTTAAAATCTCATCTTTTTTTTTCCATTTAATCCCATCTTTAGGCATACAATATAAACATCTCAAGTTACATCTGTCTGTAACTGAAATGCGAAGATAAGTATGAGTTCTTCCAAAAGTATCTTTTAATTCATTCATAAAGGCAACTTTTTGATTTTTTCTAAATCTTCTTTTGTATTAATGTTGTGAAGCAGATGAATACTGTTGTTAGGTAGCTCTATCCATGAAACATTACTACATTCTTTTATCATCAGATGCATTGCAAATCTATTGTTTTGAATTGACTCTTTTATATTAGGTAACAATGAAACATTATAAATACCAGGAAATGGATTAATATCGTCCTTTGGATTTGTTCTAAAAAGTTTTAAATCAGCGATTGTGTTGTCGTTTGTTAAGTCACTTAATAATTCAGGTGTTAATAGGGGCTGATCGCATGCTGTAATCAAGTACTCAGTGTCTAAACTACTTTCTAACAATGTTTCAACCCCAAGTAATGGCCCTTGATATGAAGATTTATCTGGTATTACTTTAAGATTATATTTTTTATTGTTATATCCTTTAGCTTCTCCTATAATTACTACTTTCTTACATATAGCTAGTAGGGTTTCTATAATATGTTCTATCATTGGTAGATCATTCCAAAGTATGATTCCTTCTTTGGGTTGACCCATTCTTTGGCTTTTTCCACCAGCTAAAATAGCTCCAATGTGATTCCATTTTTTCATAGTTTATTCTAATAATGCTAACATAGGTTGTAAGAAAACAGAATTACTACTTAGATCTTAAAAGTGAAAATGTGTTACCCGTAGCAAACCTTGGAAGCAAGGAGGTATAATTTATAACCTCCGCAGCGAACAGTTTGCAGGGTGACACATTGGAACAATAAAAAAGATCTAAGTAGTAATAGAATAAAAGATAAAAAGTAGAAGGTCGAGATGATACAGAAAGCACTAAATAAAACTATAACAGTAAAAATTCTATTCTTTGCAAGTCTTAAAAATTATTTTAATACTTCTGAAAAAACAATAACTATTAATGAAAATACTACCCTTAAAGAGCTCAGAAATAAATTGTTTTTAGAAACAAATATAAGCCAAGAAAAACTTTTAACTCTTTTATATGCAATCAATCATAACTATGTTAGCTTAGATACTTTGCTTAAAGATGGGGATGAAATTGCATTTTTACCAATGGTCTCAGGAGGTTAACTATATTTTGATTTATGATTGATATTACTGAAAATGTTATTCCTATAGGCAAGTATCACAAAGAACTGTGCCTTCTTGATTGTGGAGGTATAGTAGCTTTTGAAGGACGTATTAGAAATCATAACGATGGAAAAGAAGTAAAAGACTTGTCCTATGAATGCTATAAGCCAATGGGATTAAAAGTTTTAGATGAGATAGTGCAAGAAGCTTATAAAAAATGGGATATTAAAAAATCTTTTGCTATTCATAGAATAGGGAATATTCCGCTTGGTGAGATAGCTGTTTGGGTAGGAGTAGCATCACACCATAGAAAAGAAGCATTTGAGGTATGCAGATTTATAATCGATGAAATTAAACAGAAGGTTCCTATCTGGAAATATGAAACCTACACTGATGGAAGCAAATCCTGGATAGAAGGGTGTAAGCACTAGTAAAAAAAGACCTAAGTAATGCTCTATGGATTTGTTATACCTAGCATTAGTTGTTGAATAAGCATAGTTTTTGGTGGTACAGGCTGGAAAATTAAATAAGCTTTTTCTCTGACTGCTTTAGCCACTAATGGGTGACTTGGATTTACTATATCTTTTGTAGGTATTTGAATTACCATAGAGGCAAAAGGAAATGGATCAAAAAACTTACTTGGGTTTACTGTAGAATATCCAGCTTTTCGCTTAGTTAACTTTTCTGGTGTGCATGCCCCACCAGGTACTATTACAACCATACCACTTTCTACAATTGTACAAAATGGACCTACACAGCCTCCACCTTGAACGATGAAAAATCCATTTCCTTTAGATAACTGCCAGGGCATTGTAGCTGAGACAATGGCATGCTGTACTGCTGCTAGCGCAGCGATATCTTGAAATCGTGTAGTTACTTCTATCTCATCAAGAGTAATTTGTTTGCTTCCCATAGATTTTATAGGAGTAGTAGTGGTTTCTACTTGAGATGGAAAAATACCTGTTACAAAAATCTTTGTTTTATCAGATGTATTTGTTAGTTGAAGATTAAATGTACCTTTTGCTGATTTTTTATTTGTAGGGATGGTTAGGGTAAAAGCATTTGTATTAGCTTTAGAAGTGAGATATCTTGTGTTTTCTCTTGTCATATTGGATGAGTTAAACTCATCTGTTAAAGAATCAAACACTCTGTCATAAAAACCTTGTTGACCTAATGTATTGCTGTCAATACCGCTAGGACTGTTTTGGCAGTTTGGGTTATTACCTTCATTTGATAGTGTGTCTACAAGTTCTTGAGGTAATGGTCCTTCTAGAATACTAAAAGAATTTGGATTAAAGATATCTGTTGTGTCTTCACCACCTGTTGTAGAAATAGCTCCAGAGCTAGAACTTGATAAAGAAATTATTGGTATATTGGGTAGTTTTGCAAGAATATCAAACAAGCATACTCCGCCTTGTGGAACTATTGATAAGCCATATGTTCCCCCAGTGGGCTTACTACTAAAATCTATTGTAATAGTCCCATTTCCGCTAACTCTAATTGGTGAACTTATTCCACTAAAATCAGCTGCAGGTGCTATATTGCAGGGACTTCCTAAGAAATTAGAAAATTCTACCTCTATCATATTTATTGTTTGAAAGGACATTTTAAATTGTTCGTTAGATATATTTGAGAGTGGGAAAAAACCTGGGTTTGAAACAGTAAGACTTTGTTTTGTGTTTAGTTCAAGAGTTTGGGCGAATAAATTCCCTTGAAATAAAACGGATAGAACTATTACAGATAAAATAAAGATCAATTGTTTGTTCATAGTTGTTTTGTTAACTCCTTTAAATTTTTCCTTTAATAAATTTAACCGAAATACATTATTAGACTATTGTTCTAGTTATAGAACTTAATGTTGAAAAATCAGTTGGTTCATATTCTCAATGGAGTATAGATTTTAACCAAAGTGGTAACTTTCTTAAAAGTATAAATTTATCTGCAATTATATAGGCAATGTAGAATCCTATAACTCCAAAAACATAGGGAAATTTCTCTTCTATTTTCAGTATAAAATCAGACAACCTATTAAATATTTTTATCTTTTCAATAGCTATGGTAGATAAAATAGCTATAAGAAATCCTATAAACATATCTGAAGCATAGTGTAAGCCAAAGTATAGTCTTGGTAATATTCCTGCAAAAATTACAAATATAATTGCTAGTAGTCCTACCGTTCTATTCCATAAAAATAACCCAATAGACATTGTAGCTAAGAGAGCAATTGTATCACTAGGAAATGAACCATGTTTTGAATTTCTTGCCCAACCTTCTTTCCAGAGTTCACTAGTGTTTGTTACTGTAAGAGGCTCTTGAATAAGGTTTTCAAATGATACTATTGGCCTTGGGCTTTGAATTATTGCATTTAAAATCTCAATTACTCCAAGTGTAATAATAATACTAATTAAGATATAAATTACCCTCTTAATAGAAGATATATCATTTTTTAATTTTCCATAATTCCATATTCCAACAACAAAAGCTACTAAAATAGCTGTTCTTAATGCATCAACACTGAGAAATATTAAAGCAATGGTATCAAGAGTTAAAGATTTCCCACAAAATTGATTAAAAAATAAAACTAGATTTATATCCCATTTAGCATGTGGAAAATCTATCATATTTAGAATAGTTGAACCTATCTATTTGCTAAGAAACCAGCCACGGGCAACAGTAACATAAGTTAGTGTACTTAGTATTGCCATTAATCCAGCGGGCATAATGGCATGAGTATTTCCAAATTTTAAAAAGAAAAATGTAGCAAGGACTAGACTTAAAGAGGCGTTAAACAAGTAAGCACCTCTTGCATTTGTAGAACCTAATTTTATAGCAAGAAATATAAGCAAGCCACTTATAATTCCTACAGTAAACGATTTTGTACTATGAACTTTTACATAAGCAAAAGTTCCGCCTAAGATTAGTAGAATTCCATACAGTGCACTTATTACATTACTTACCTTGTCCATTTTTCTTACCTCTTTTTACGATGACCGGATTAACTATAAATTCAATTTTAGTACTTAGTTAGATCTGTTTTAATGATTTATTATTAGTACTAATTTAGTAACTAGGTCTATTTGTAGAATAAAATAGTTCCCATTACATAAGCTTATAGTATAACTGGTTTTCTTAAACAATTATAACTTGATTATTAATTCTTATTTTTTGAATAACTTCTCTAATATAGTTAGCAAAATCAATTATTTCTTCTTTTGTTGTATCAAATGATGTCATCCATCGAACTTCTGATGTTTCTTCATCCCAGATATAAAAAAAATATTTCTCTAGGAGTAATTGAATAGATTCTTTAGGTATTGTTGCAAAAATAGAGTTAGTTTCTACATTTTGAGTGATTTTTATCTCTTTTATATCTTTAATTTTACTTTCTAAAAATTTTGCCATTTCATTTGCATGTTTTGCATTATTTAACCATAAATTATTAGAAAGTAGAGCTATAAATTGAGCTGATATAAAACGCATTTTAGATGCCAATTGCATTCCTTGCTTACGAATATATTTAAAATTTTTGGATAGTTCCTTATTAAATAATATTACAGCTTCTACACACATAACACCGTTTTTTGTGCCCCCAAAAGATAAAATATCTACACCAGCATCTTTTGTTAGTTCTTTAAGGCTCAAATTAAGTGCAGCTGCAGCATTTGATAATCTAGCACCATCCATATGAAGAAACATGTTGTTTTTATGTGTAAAATCAGCCAAATCCTCAATTTCATTTTTAGTATAAATTCTGCCAAATTCAGTAGCTTGGGTGATTGAAATTACTTTTGGCTGTGCAGAATGTTGTTCTCCAATTACATGCATATGTTTTTTTACTTGATCAATAGTAATTTTCCCATCTTTAGATGGAATAGTAATCAATTTACACCCTGTGAATTTTTCAACGGCATTACATTCACTAACATTAATATGAGCAACATCTGCACAAATAATGGAGTGGAATGATTCTGTTATAGCTCTAAGAGCTAAAGCATTTGCAGCAGTGCCATTGAATACAAAATACGCTTCTACCTCTTTTCCAAAATGCTCTCTAAATTTTTCATCAGCAGTTTTTGTGTAGTCATCTTCTCCATAGGCTTTTGCATCACCAATATTTACTTCTGTAATAGCTTTAATTATGTCAGGGTGTATACCTGAATTGTTATCGCTGGCAAAGCTTTTAAAAATATGTTTTTGCATGGATTTTTTGATTGTTTCTACCTACCGCCGGTTTTTTCGCTGGGCTCCCAAAACCGGCTTTCCACAGTGCTTCCGGTTGACTACTTATAACATCCTACAGATTTTACCGAATAAATCGGATAAAATCTTACCTTGTAAGCTGTTTATTTAGAAATATTATGTTAGGTAGGCAGTAATTTTTGATTCTTAACCTTAATATTCTAAAACATTAAAAAAATTTTATCTCTTTAGATTGAAAATTTACGATTTTTAATTGACTTTATTTGGTTAAAATTGATATGTTTATATATAATGAAACTTAATTAGGTTAAACAGAGAGAGAATTTGTCTGGTTTATCCAGGAAATTCAGTTGATCTAAAGAGATTGGCGAAAGGAAGCTTTAGTTTTTAAAGTTAGATATAAATGTTTAATTCAGATTCTTTAAATCCAGGTTCTTCCAGAGTTAAGTGGGGCCCTGTTCGAGCATATTTATATCAAATGCTGGGTAAAGATGCTCCAATTGGTCCAAGCATAAGTCAAGTTTTAGAGAGCTTGAGATCTGATCTAGAAGAAGAATTGGAAGACTATCCATATAAATACTCTGAAGGAAAGACTCTTCAAGCACTTAAGAAGATTACTCTGAGTGATGATACTTATTTTGAGTTTTTTAAAGTAAATAATTTTATTGAGTTATCAGAACATGGAAAAGTAAAGCCATTATTGTATCCATTTATACAAATGTTTGGATAATTGGACAAAACCTTTCATTGTCGTGTAATATAACCTTTCTGTACTTGCTCTTTATTAAGGAAGGAAGGTATTCAAAGTGATTATTATTATGGAACCTGGGGCTAGTGAAGCTCAAACCAATAGTGTAATTAATTATATTCATGATTTAGGAATGAAGACTGTAGTAAATAGAGGTGTTATCCAAACAGTTATTGCAGCTATTGGTGAATCATCAAAGTATTCTACAGAGCAATTTGAAACACTTGATGGGGTAAGAAAAGTTGAACGAATACAGGTTCCATTTAAATTAGCTAGCAGAGATAGTCATCATAATGACACGATCGTTAGTATAAATAATGATATTAAATTTGGTGGTAATAACCCACCTGTTGTAATTGCTGGTCCATGTAGTGTAGAAAATGAAGAAAATCTTTTAGCTATTGCTCGTATTGCAAAGGAATCAGGAGCCAAAATGCTTCGTGGTGGGGCATTTAAACCTAGAACTGGTCCAAGAATGTTTGAAGGATTAGGAAAGTTAGGACTTGAATATTTAGATGCTGCAAGAAAAGAAACAGGTTTAGCTGTCGTTAGCGAAATTATGGATCCTCGTGATATTGATCTTGTATGTGAGTTTACTGATATGCTTCAGGTTGGTGCAAGAAATATGCAGAACTTTACTTTGTTAAATGAAGTTGGTAAAACAAATAAACCTGTTCTTTTAAAAAGAGGGCTATCTGCAACAGTAGAAGAATGGCTTCTTGCTGCAGAAAGAATTATGGATAAAGGAAATAATAATGTGATTTTATGTGAAAGAGGGATACGTACTTTTGACAATAAATATACTAGAAACACAGCAGATATTGCTGTAATACCACTCATTAGAAGGCTTTCGCACTTACCTGTTATTTTTGATCCAAGTCATGCTACTGGGAAATGGAATTTAGTCAGTCCTATTTCTAAAGCTGCAATAGTTGCTGGTGCTCAAGGATTAATCATTGAAGTTCACCCAAATCCTGAGAAAGCTTTATCAGATGGACCACAAACATTAAACTTTAAAAATTTTAAACAGCTCATGAAAGAAATTCAAATTTTAGTTTCAGTACTGGGTACTGTTAATGTATCCAATTAAAAATTGTCAGATGCTTTTTTACTGAAGTTTGACAATTTACAATCAATTTTTTCAGTAGACTGAGGAATTAAGCTTCAATAACGGATTTTAGAAGAAATAGAATCAAAACTTGATAGGCCCTAATTATTAGACCTCTTGTC
>JAHFBG010000020.1 GCA_023250155.1 Candidatus Melainabacteria bacterium | reverse complement strand
CAAGTTTGACAAGTTTCACCATCATCTGGTTTACATACATTGTCCCCACAACAAGCTCCACAATCTCCTGGACAAGTTTGACAAGTTTCAGCTTCACCACATACACTATCACCACAGAAAGAACAATCACCGCAATCATGTGAGCAAGTTTGACAAGTTTCACCATCATCTGGTTTACATACATTGTCCCCACAACAAGCTCCACAATCTCCTGGACAAGTTTGACAAGTTTCAGCTTCACCACATACACTATCACCACAGAAAGGACAAACTCCGCAATCATGTGAGCAAGTTTGACAAGTTTCACCATTACTACATACATTGTCCCCACAGCAAGTTCCACAATCTCCTGGACAAGTTTGACAAGTTTCAGCTTCACCACATACACTATCACCACAGAAAGGACAAACTCCGCAATCATGTGAGCAAGTTTGACAAGTTTCACCATTACTACATATATTGTTTCCACACTCTTTGTTACAACTAGAACTACATCCATCATTATCTGTAGTATTCCCATCATCACACTCTTCACCAGAATCTACAGTTCCATTCCCACAGACTTCAGTCTTACAAACACTATTACAACCATCTCCATTAGTATTATTTCTATCGTCACATTGTTCACCTAATCCCGGCTGTACAGTACCATCTCCACAGATTTCAGTTCTACAAACACTGTTGCAACCATCACCATTAGTAGTATTGCCATCATCACACCTTTCAGCAGGATCTAAGATTCCATTCCCACAGACTTCAATCTTACAAGTACTACTACACCCATCACCATTTATAGTATTGCCATCATCGCATTGTTCTCCTACTACTTTTATTCCATCACCACAGACACAAGTTTGAACAGGTGTCAAAACTTCTGTAGGTGGTACAGAGCTACCTTCACCAGTTTCTCCAAAGCAAAACTGTGCTTCACCTTCACCTGTTTGTATTTCTCCCCCATTTGGACAATCTACAGTATGACAATAAGGAATACCATCCTTACATTTTAAAGTCCCAGAACAAGGTATTCCATTACTACAATTTATTGATGTTGGAGAACACGTACAACATCCACCACCATCTTGAGGGTAAACCTCAAGCGGCAAGGCCAATGTAATAAGAATAATAGAAATAATAAATATTTTTTTTTGCATTTTTAAAGAATTTGAAGTCTATAGAATGATTAGAAATGTAGGATATTAAAGTTGTACCCTAAAAGCTAAGATCCCCCCTAAGGGGAAACCCTATTTTTGATTACATGATTTTAATTTTACAACTATTTATTAGAACTAGCGCTGGCGGTATTCTGATCAATCCACTCTACAAGGTCCTACAGGAGTTCTTCCAGGAGCAGGGCAAGGAGCTTCTCTTGGTACTGGTTTTGGCACCTGAACAGGTACCTTCGTAGGAGTTTCCTTTGGAGGTGCCTTAGGTGGTGCTTGTGGTGTATTAAGTCGTGGGGTTATACTTATCATTTTTTCATTCCTTTCTTAAATTATCTTTTTAAATCTTTCCTGTGATAAAGCCTAGGTACATTATCTCCATTAAAGTGTGGAAGAATAACTTGATGCCAGATTTCTTCAGCTTCAAAATCTCCTTTACCTATCTTATGCTCAGGAAACTGATAAATTTCCTCATCTCCTACATAAAGCCTCATATCAAAAGTATCTAAATAAAAAGGAGAATCTTTAATAGTCCATAAATCTGTACTTGGTCCAAGTGCAATTATTGGGTAAAAATCTTTATCTGTAATTCCTTTTTCCTTACCACCATTGTGCCATTTATAAGCTTCAACAAGCATTCTAAGAGAGTTTGGATTTGTAAGTGTTTTGTCTTTATCATCTATAAAACCTAATTCTTGAGGAGCTTTTTTTAGGTCTATTAAATCATATTCTTCTCTTGAATCAGGTTCTTTACTTTGTTCTGATTCTTGGAAAGTCGCCTCATCTGAATCTTTATATATTACATTTCCATCTTCATCTTTTTTCCACCAGTCTGGATCACTTTCTAAACCATCGTTTTCCTTATCATCATTCACAGCTAAAGATTCATCAGCACTTACCTCATCAATAAACTCACTTACTGTAAAACCTTTTAACCAGTTCCCATAACCTAATAAAAACAGCTCTAAACGATTTTGAAATTTAGTAGTCACACTAAAAACCTCATCATGAGCTTGTCTCATAGAAATAAACTTTTTTTCTAATTCTGGGGTTATTTCTTTTGTCCAAAACCCTAACATATCTCCTTTATGTGTGTGTCCCCATGCATCTTTCATCACACCAGGCATATACAACAAATCAACTTCATCTTGAAACCCGTAAAACCATTTTTTGCCTGGTTCCCATGCATTACATAAGCCACCTGCAAAAGTAGATCCACTGCCAATTTTTAAAACTGGTAGATTTAGTGTATTCGCTTCTTTTAATATATCAGGAAGATTCAAACCACTATCATTTATATCTTTTTTAGCTTTTCCATAGCCACTAAAGTCCTCATAAGGTACAAGTGTATCCTTTAACTTCCCTTGAATAAGCCTTGTAGGAACCAAGCAAATCGATTCACTGCCTGTATGTTTAAAATCCTTACCACCAAAATGATCATTGAATATTACATAGCTATAATGTTCTTTCTCTCCATTTGCACCTACCATAATTTCACAAGATTTATCGTTTGGGGTTGAAACTACAATAGCGCCACGTGTAAAAATAAAATTTGTATCTTTAACTGCTTCAAAATCTTGACTTAAATGAGGCCATGCTTCTTTATAAGTCTTAAACGAATCTTCACCTTTTTCCTTAGAATTATTAGAGACAAAAAGTTTTTCTGGAATTAAGCCCTGAATCATAAAGCCTCTTCCTGGAAATAAATCAATGTCTTTAGCATCTATATAGTAAGTTTGTTGGGCACTATCATTTCCAAACCTTGTAAGAAGTGGAGGTTCTTTTGTAGGTGGTCTTCTTGAATCAAACATAAGTACACTAAATGCATGTCTTATACTTTTTCCTCTTAGATGAACTTTTAATACTTCTTCAAAAACTTGTTTTGCTCTTGGATCACTTAAAGCATAAGGGGGATTGTCAGCATAAGAAATACTTTCATAGTCTTTTAAAATTTGCTCTTTATTGTTTTCTGCACTTGCTCTAATATACTCTGAAATTAAAACCTGCGATGTTATTTCAAGTAAATGCATTTTAGTCTCTTCAAACCCTGTTATAGAACCTGCTTTAACTGCACCAATAAAAAGTTTTAATAAGTTATCTGTTATAGGAGAGTCATATTCACTAAGAATCTGGAAATAACGTTCTGTAAAATCACTTCTAACATTTTTTTCTCCTAATAAATCTGTTGTAACTTTATAGGCTTCTTTAAGAACCTCACTTTTTGCTTGTTCCATTATTAGTTTTGAATTAGGTCTTTGTATAGTATTGTTTATTATTTCATCTAGGAGTTGTTTATGCTTAAGATGATCAGACGTTTCCTTATTACTATAGGCTGATTCCATTATGAAATCATGAGGGTCAAAATGAGAAGAAAATAGTAAATCTTTAGAATGCAATTCTATTTCTTCCTGGTTTATAGCTTTATTTGTATTTTTTTTAATATCAGTGATGTATAACCCGGGGTCTATTATGAAAGACTTCTCACTTATTTTTTTTACTTCTTCAGAACTTATAATAAATCCTGCTTTTTCAAGAAGAGATTTATTTTCATCTTCTTCTTTTTGATTTTTGGGCTGAAAAGGGGAGGAGTCGTTTGGATTAATTGGTGGTATAGGCGACATAACAATTAAAAACCTCTATAGTTAAAACTTGAAATAAACTATAGCATAACTAACTTCTTAATCTCTCTAAAAAAAATATTAATTTTAAGACTCTTAACCTCAAAAAAGTTTAATTTGTGGTCATTTATTAGAGAGAATCTGGATAACTATTTCAAAACAATTTAAAAAATCTTTAAGCCTAATATAAATTTCCTCAAAAGACTTTTTATCATATAAATGTGAAAGCTTATTTCTAGCCTCAATCATTTCAAAAAGAATTTTATAAATCTCTTCATTGATGAGATTGTTATTATAAAATGCTTTCACTACAGGCTTTGGTCCACTAACATCTTCACCTACTTTTTCATACAAATACCTTTGCATTACTTTCCATAAAAGTTCAACACTAAACTCAAATTTTTGTATCTGACCTGATTTAAAAACATCTATTTCTTTTTCACCAAATGAAGAAAAGTTGATTTCAAAGGAGCCTTTAAAATCACTATAAGCATCTTTAAGTGATTTTAATTTATTTTTATAGATTTCACCTGGTTCCATATTTCATATTCCTTTAAAGCAACTTTTTTAAATTTATCATCAACCTTAGAAAAATCAATAATATCTACTTTAAATGGCACAATTGATTCATCTATTTCCTCTTTAATTTTTAAAATCACTTTATCATCAATTGGCTTATGACCTTTAATGCCAATATCTATATCTGAACTATGCCTATGCTTTTTAGAAGTTCTGCTTCCAAACAAAAAGACATTAAATCTATCTTTTGGTATGTTTTGAAGAACTATTTTCTTTACTACAGCAAGGTAATGATCAGAGTTTTTACTCATAAGATTTATTTTGTAACTAACTGTGGTTCTTTTAACTTCTCATTATATTCATCGATAGTTCTGTTTATGTGCATTGAACAAAACTTTGGTCCACACATTGAACAAAACTCTGTAGATTTAAAGTATTCATGAGGAAGCGTTTCATCATGATACTCACGAGCACGATCTGGATCTAAAGAAAGCTCAAACTGTTTATTCCAGTCAAATGCATATCTGGCTCTTGAAAGCTCATCATCTCTATCTGTAGCATGTGGTCTATGACGTGCAATATCAGCAGCATGTGCAGCAATTTTATAGGCAATTATTCCAGCTCTTACATCTTCTGGATTCGGTAGACCTAAATGTTCTTTAGGTGTTACATAACAGAGCATTGCTGCTCCTGACCACCCTGCTAAAGCTGCACCAATAGCTGATGTTATGTGATCATAACCAGGTGCTATATCTGTAACCAATGGTCCAAGTACATAAAAAGGTGCTTCATGACAAAGCTCAATTTGTTTTTGAACATTCATGTCAATTTGATCCATCGGAACATGTCCTGGTCCTTCTACCATCACCTGAACATCTTTCTCCCAAGCTTTTAAGGTAAGCTCACCAAGTGTTTTCAATTCTGCAAACTGCGCTTTATCACTGGCATCATGAGTACAACCTGGTCTTAAACTATCACCAAGAGAAATTGTGACATCATATCGTTTACAGATCTCTAAAATCCTATCGTAGTGAGTATATAAAGGATTTTCTTTTCCATGCTTTATCATCCATTCAGCCATAATAGATCCACCACGGCTAACTATTCCTGTAATTCTTCCTGACACTAATGGTAAATGCTCACGTAAAATACCACAGTGAAGAGTCATATAATCCACACCTTGTTTTGCCTGAAGTTCAATAACATCAAAAAGATCATCAACAGTTAATTCACTGACATCTTTAACCCTCTGTATCGCTTGATAGATAGGGACGGTGCCTATTGGTATAGGGCTTTTTTGAATAATAGTTGTTCTTATTTCATCCAGATTTCCACCAGTAGATAGATCCATAGCAGTATCTGCACCGTATTTAATGCACATATTTAACTTAGCAAGCTCTTCATCTACATTTGAAGTGACTGCAGAATTGCCAATGTTTGCATTGATTTTACATTTAGAGTTTATACCAATACACATGGGTGTAAGGTTTTCATGGTTTACATTTGCTGGAATAATCATTCTTCCACGGGCTATTTCTTTTCGAACAAAATCTGGATCTAAATTTTCAATTTTTGCAATGTATTCCATTTCCTCTGTAAC
Organism: Candidatus Melainabacteria bacterium; assembly: GCA_023250155.1. Classification (GTDB taxonomy): domain Bacteria; phylum Cyanobacteriota; class Vampirovibrionia; order 2-02-FULL-35-15; family 2-02-FULL-35-15; genus JAHFBD01. The sequence goes on along the minus strand of JAHFBG010000020.1, from coordinate 7,127 downwards.
AATATCTTTTTTAGCATAGTGCATTTGTGATTTATTGGAATCATTTTTTCTTTTTTCTACCCATTGTTTTCGCATATTTTTATCCTCTATTTTTGGGCAAGTTACAAACTTGCCCTTACAATCCCTTATTGTCAATGTACTGGCAGGTTTTAAATCTGCCTACTATCTATAATCCCTTCCACAGGACTACTTGCACTTGCATATTCTTTTACAGGAATACGTCCTGAAAGATATGCTTTGCGACCTGCTTCAACACCTAACTTAAAGGCTTCAGCCATTAGCGGTGAATCATTAGCACAAGCAATTGCTGTATTTATTAAAACGGCACTTGCACCCATTTCCATAACTTGACTAGCTTCAGATGGTACTCCAATACCGGCATCTACTACTACAGGAACTTTTGACTGTTTAATAATAATATCAATATTTGCAGCACAACGAACTCCTTGTCCTGTACCGATAGGAGATCCAAGTGGCATGACAGTAGCACAACCAACTTCTTCAAGTCTTTTAGCAAGAACTGGATCTGCATTTATATAAGGAAGAACTACAAAGCCCTCTTCTACCAGTTCACGAGCAGCTTCTAATGTAGCTATTGGATCAGGCAATAGATACTTAGCATCAGGAATCACTTCTAACTTAATCCAATTATTTAGTCCCATTGCTTTACTAAGTCTTGCTACTCTAATAGCCTCATCTTTTGTCTGACAACCTGCAGTATTTGGCAAAATCCAATATCTCTTTAAATCAATTGCATCAAGTAAGCCTACATGTCCTGGTGCATTTATATCAATTCTTCTTATAGCTACAGTGACAATTTCAGCCCCAGATTTCTTATGAGCTTCTTTCATAGTTTCAAAATCAGAGAACTTTCCTGTTCCTACCATTAATCTTGAATGAAAAGTCTTTCCACCTATTGAAAGAGTATCTGATTTAATTTGTGTATCTAAAACTGTTTGTTTATTCAAAAGAACACCACCTTTAGGTGGCGAAGAAAAAAAATAGTAGATTTATTTTCCTCCGCCAGCATTACCTGGATCAGGTTCAGGGATTAGCTCTCGCTTCTCAGCTTTTCTAGTCTAATTGTTCTGTTCACTTCGTAAGTGGCTAGAATTGCACTCCCAACGATCTCATATATTAGCACAGGGTTATTACCAAATTAAATATTTGTATAAAAACCATGTGGGATATTACTAAAGTTTCAAAAATTTTAACTTCCTCTTAACGACTTTGGTCAATGATAGTAGTTACAAATCATTATGTTTATATTAGTAAATTTTAGAAATCCAATGCCAGGAAGACAAACGCTTGGTCCATTAAGGCCAGGTCAAACATCACAACCAACGATTAGAGTTGCACCTTCATTTCAAGGAGGAATTTTCAATCCTGGTTTTACTTACAATACAGCTACCGATCAATTTACTGGTGGATATAATCCCTATGGTGGTGGTTTCAATACTGGATATGGTTACAATCCATACGGTGGTGGTTTCAATGGTGGATATAATCCATATGGTGGTGGCTTCAATAATGGTTACAACAATCTCTATGGTGGTGGTTTCAATGGTGGATATAATCCCTATGGGGGCGGTTTCAATACTGGATATGGTTACAATCCATACGGTGGCGGTTTCAATGGTGGATATAATCCATATGGTGGTGGTTTCAACAATGGTTACAACAATCTCTATGGCAGCGGTTTCAACACTGGAAATCCCTATTTAGGTAGTAGTTTCAACAATGGCTACAATAATCTCTATGGCAGCGGTTTCAACACTGGAAATCCCTATTTAGGTAGTAGTTTCAACAATGGCTACAATAATCTCTATGGCAGCGGTTTCAACAATGGCTACAATAATCTCTATGGCAGCGGTTTCAATATTGGAAATCCCTATTTAGGTAATGGTTACAATTCATATGGTACCAACAGCTATAATTCCATTCTTCCTTATAGTATAGGTAATAATAATTTTGGTATGTTCAATAGGTTTAATCCATCTACCTATAATCCATATTTAGCTCCAAGAACAGCATTTCCAAATTATAGTTTCTACAATTATAATAACTATAATTACAATAACTACAACTATACTGATCCAAATCAAACTACAACAAATCAATTAGACTTAGATGATGATTAGCTAATTAAATTTTTTAAAAATCATTTGTAGCTGGTGGCTCAGGAAGCATATCATCACCATTAGCTTCTTGTTTATAAACAACTCTTTCTTGTTCTTTTGGAATTGAAATATTTATTGGTTTTCCAGGAACTGGTGGAGAGACAGGACTAGCAGCTGGTTCTACTGCAACTGGTGGTGGATCCATTTTAACTGGAGCTAGTGGATTTGTAATATATAAACCACGACTTAATGCTGCTAAGTTAGCTTTGTTTACTAGTACATCTGCTTTGTGTTGTAGTCTTTCTGCCTTGGTACGCAATCTTGCTGCTTTTAAAGATAGATTTGTAGCCTTTCGCATATTCTCTATAGCTTCTTCCTGCATTTTAATTGTTTTATAGCTACCTCTTGCCTGAAGTAAAATCTCTTGTGCTTCAGTAAAGCGATCACTTACCTGACCAGATAATGTTTTTTCTTCTTGAGCAAAGACTTGAAGACCAAACATATTAACTACTGTTAAAGCTAGTACAAAAACAAAACATTTTTTCATTTATTCATTCCTCATTTATTCTCTATCTTACTATATAAAACTGTTACTGCCTATCGCTCGTTTCGCACGAATGCTCAACTCGCTCTTCCTTCACGTCGTTTTTTGGTGAGTAAATCACACAAAAAACTTATTTACTCTTTTGTACACCATAGCTAGGCAGTAACCTAAAACTATTAATTACAGCTGACCGTTCATTTATTACAGTTTATAAAACCTTGAAAATGTTCCCAAGACTTTCCAGTTTTTATATATTCTAAGGCTACTTTATAACCCTCTTGTATAGATTCAACCTGCTTTACCAGAGATAAAATAGCACCAACATTTAATGCAATAACCTTTGCTTTTAGGTTTTCACTTGAATTACCTTTCAAAACACCTTCAAATATTGTTTTAGCTTCATTTTGATTGCTAATTATTAAACTTGATAAATCACAAATTTCAACACTAAAATCCTGAGGTTTAACTATATCTTTTTTAATTTCACCCTTCTTAACCTTCCAAATATGATTTAAACCACAAAAACTAAGTTCATCAAGAAATTGATTTTCACTAATTTCACAACAAACAACTAATCCTTCAACATTAGGCTTATTTAAAGTATTTAATCTAAGGGTTTCAGAAATCAAATCCCCCCATTTAATACTAGAAACACCTAATAATTGAAAAGATGTTTCATATGGATTTGTTAAAGGACCTAACAAATTTACAAATCCTGGAATATCCAGCTTTTTACAGACCTTTTTTACATCACCAAATAATTCCCTTAATAATTTTGAGCTCGTAAACATTAAGCCTGTCTTTAAAAAATATTCTTCTTGCTTTAAACAACTTCTATCATTAAACTCAAATCCAAATTGATTTAAAATATCAACACTACCTGTAATACTAGTAGTACTTCTTCCTGAATGTTTAATGACTTTTGCTCCACATGATGAAGCAACAATAGCAGCTAATGTAGAAATGTTAAATGTATTAGTCTTGTCACCACCTGTTCCACAAACATCAATAGAATCAAGAAATTTATTAGTTCTATTTTGTTTCTCATTTATTAGATTGGCTAATTCATATAGTTCATTTGGTGTCTCGCCTTTATTTCTCCATAAAATCACAAGCTTCTTAATTAAATCCTCATCCATCCTCTTTATTTCAAATTCCTGAACAAGGATATAAATATCATCTTTATTAAGATGAGCTTTTGACTCAAGTTTATTTAAAATATTTATAACTGTCATGAAAAAAACTAACTATATTTATTTTGCCTCTACAAATAAGAATAAATTAGATGAAATAAAAAGTATACTCCAAAGCTATAAATCAAAAAAAATTAACTCTATAAAAATAAAAGCTGCACCAAAATGGTTTCAAGTCAATGAAAATGGAAAAACATTTTTGAAAAATGCCTATATAAAAGCATCTTTTTTATCAAAAAAATTAAATACTATTGCTTTTGCTGAAGATTCTGGGATAGAAGTATCAGCATTAAATGGAAAACCTGGTATAAAATCAGCTCGATTTTTTAATAGTGGAAAAGGAATGCTTAAAATCATAAATGAATTAACTGGTAAAAAAAACAGAAAGTGTTGTTTTACTGCAGCGCTTGTAGTCACAGATGAAAAAGGAAAAATTGTTTTTCAAACACAAAAATCTTGGCATGGAACAGTTAATCTAAAACCAATAGGAAACAATGGTTTTGGTTATGACCCAATATTTTTAATCCCAAAACTAAACAAAACCTCAGCTCAGATTAGTCAAAAGCTAAAAAACAAGTTAAGTCACAGAGGACAAGTAGCTAGAGACCTTGCAAAATGGTTAAAGGACTACAATCTTCATATATGAAGCAAGGTTAAGATTAATTCATACTCAAGGATGATCCTTTAACCAATTTTTTTTGACATGCATCCTTATTTTTGATAGCATGTTGTACTAACAAAATTATTTAAATAGCAAGAAAGGCATAAGTAAAACAATATGGCTTTAACATTAACAAATACTCAAACAGTAGTACAAAAGACAATGGGTCTATTAAAAAGAGCAACTACACAAAATGGAGAGGAAAGCTCCAGTGCTTTATTAGAGCTTAAGATCCAAGCAGCTAATTTACTAAATAATGAGCAGTTTGATGATGGTATAACTTATGCTAATGCTGCATTAACAGCTGGTGCAATAACACCTGATGAACTTCTTGATAAAACACAATTAGTAGTGAAAGCTATAAATCGCATAACTGATAGAGAATTTGATAAAGCAGTTCCTTTTGTAAATGCTGCATTAACAGCGAACTTGATTACCCCAGCTGCATTTTTAGATAAGCTTGCTTCTTATGTCTTAGAAAATATAGATAAAATAAAAGAAAAAGAAGATAGCTTTATCAAAGCAGAAAATGCTACTAAGAAATTTGGTGATAATTTTAAACAAATTGATCCAAGAAGACTAACTTTTTTTGAAAAATTTACCCCTGGTATACATATACCAACGTTAAAAGGACAAATAGAAAAAGAACCAAGTTTTGCACAATCTGTAGTAAGAGAAAACCTCCAAGGTGTATTATTTAGAAACGATCCCGACTTCTTACCACTTTTTGGAAAAAATCCACAAGAAGTTTTAGCTGCTGCTAAGACTAAAGAAACCTATCCATTTCAAGTCCACATGATACATGCACACAGTGGTTGTTGTCATGATCCACATGAGCATTAATTGATTTAATAAAATATCTGGCTCACTTACTGGGTAATAAAAAAATATTATTGGATTATTTACTAATTACATGATTATATAGATTTTTGTAATGTGTTCTACTACTGTATAAGACTTTGCTTGTTTCTTAAGTTGAATAAGTTTACAATACACAAGGTTACTTATGGGTTAGTTGAAATATTGTTTTAGGGAGAATAATTCAAATGAAAATTAAAAAGCTATATGTTTTTATAATCATAGGTCTGATCTTATTTACACAACTTAATAATCAAGCATTAAATGCAAGTTCAAAAGGGAAAAACAGAGTACAAACATCATATCCTTCATTTTCTTCTCCAGAATATAACATCAGCCCAAATGAACTTGGTGAAGTAGATTTACTCCTTTCTCCAAACACTAGAAGAATATCTTTTCAGCTAACTGGTAAAGAGTCTGATAACTCTTCTTCCTCTCAAGAAGGCAGCCTAAGAGTACTTCTTCCAGATGCTAAAAATTCAACAACAGAAGAAATTTTAGATTTAGTCAGCGACTCACAAGTTAACCTAAATATTAAAAATGCAAAAAGACTAAAACATTTTTCATTATTAACTACACATAAAAAAAATAAGACTTTAAAACTTGTAATAAGTCCAACAGAGCCTGGCACTTATTACTTACAAGCAAAAGTTGATGGTCGAAATACTATAGACACTAAGATTGTTGTAAATGAAGATGGTTCTAAAGGCTTAATTAGAAAAGCTAATATTGAAGTTAAAGGAATGTCTTGTTCAAATGATTGCTCAAATAATGGCTTCTGTCTAAGTGGAATGTGCCTATGTAGTGTTGGTTCAAATGGACCCGATTGCTCAATGTGTAAACCTGGATATTTTAGTCCAACCTGCATTCAATGTAATTGCTCAACACATGGCATGTGTAATGACGGAATCAGTGGAACTGGGGCATGTATTTGTCAGCCAGGATGGTCTGGAGAAATTTGTAGTACTCCTGTATGCAGCCAAAGTTGTGTACATGGTAAATGTACAGCACCAAATACCTGTACCTGTGAGTCGGGCTGGTCTGGAGCACTTTGTGATGTTCCTGTTTGCGATCCTGCTTGTGTAAATGGCCAATGTGTCGTAGATGGTACTCAACATCTCTGTAAATGTAATGAGAGTTGGATAGGAACAGCCTGTGATAAGAAGGATCTTTGTGCTGGTGTAACCTGTACTGCTCAAGATCAATGTCATGCCCCTGGTACTTGTGATCCTTCTACCGGTTCTTGTTCAAATCCAGCAGTAGATGACGGTTCACGTTGTGATGATGGTAATGCTTGTACCCAAGCTGACTCTTGTCAAAGTGGGTCTTGTACTGGTAACAAACCGGTAACTTGTACTGCTCAAGATCAATGTCATGCCCCTGGTACTTGTGATCCTTCTACTGGTTCTTGTTCAAATCCAGCAGTAGCTGATGGTTCATCTTGTGATGATGGCAATGCTTGTACCCAAGCTGACTCTTGTCAAAGTGGGTCTTGTACTGGTAACAAACCGGTAACTTGTACTGCTCAAGATCAATGTCATGCCCCTGGTACTTGTGATCCTTCTACTGGTTCTTGTTCAAATCCAGCAGTAGATGATGGTTCACGTTGTGATGATGGTAATGCTTGTACTCAAGCTGACTCTTGTCAAAGTGGGGCTTGTACTGGTGAACATCCAGTAACTTGTACTGCTCAAGATCAATGTCACGCCCCTGGTACTTGTGATCCTTCTACCGGTTCTTGTTCAAATCCT
>JAHFBG010000012.1 GCA_023250155.1 Candidatus Melainabacteria bacterium | reverse complement strand
TGTTATGGGTGAATGAGAAATGCCACGTGTTAGTGCTTCTAAAAATGGTGGACGCTAGAGGATTCGAACCTCTGACCACTTGTACGTCAAACAAGTGCTCTACCAACTGAGCTAAGCGTCCGTTTTCTTTTAAAAATTAAATCCTTAATAAAATTGGATAAATCTTTTTTAGCTAAACACGTTAGTAATTTTATCTTTTCATAAGGCTTCAGGCAAGTTCAAATTTTTTATTAGACAAATTTTATAGAGAAGTTTTATATTGTTAATATGAATTACTCGATAAAATAATTTGATTTATCAGCATTAAGTTAAAACAGCATAAAACTAATCGTAATCCTTTGTATATACGGACAGTAGTGTAAGTATAGATTAAAAATTAAAATCTATAAAGTTGTTTCGGGTGTAGGTTGTTCGGCTTTACCTGAGAAACCATCTGGAATTAGTTGGTAGCCACCACCGTATACGGTTTTAATATACTTTTTCTCTCCTGCCTCAACCCTTGTTCTAAGGTGTCTGATGTGCACTCTAATAGTATCTACATCATCATCGGGTGAATATCCCCAGACTTCTTCAAGTAGCTTACTTGTGCTTACAGTTTGTCCGTGATGTTGTAATAAACAGTGTAAAACTTCAAATTCTATTGGTGTTAATCTAATTAATTTATCAACGATTTTAACTTCTCTGCTTTCTGGAATTAACGTAAGATCTCCTGCATGTAGTATTTCAGGTAAAGTAGCTGTTGGGGCTCTTCCTGTACGTCTTAGTAGTGCTCTAACTCTTACATATAACTCTGGTAATTCAAAAGGTTTAGTAAGATAATCGTCTGCACCTGCATTAAATCCAGAAACTTTATCGTCAGTTCTTGATAAAGCAGTAAGCATTAATACTGGAATTTCCTCTGTTGCAGGATTTTGTCTTATCCTTTGGCAGGCAGTGAAGCCATCAACTTCTGGCATCATTAAATCTAAAATTATTAAATCGGGGATTTCTTGCTGTGCTAAGGCTAATCCAGTAATAGCTTCATTGGCGACAAGTATTTGATGTCCTTGAATTTCCAAATTAACTTTAACAAGTTCTACAATTGATTTATCATCATCTATTATTAATATTTTACTCAATTAATCTTCCTCCCACTATTATTACTTAGTTAGTGGACTTAGTATATTAGTACCCAAACTTAGACGGAAAATGTTAAATCGGTGAACCTAATTGTTTATATTTATTAATGTACAAATAATATAGAATTATCTGGAGCTCAAAGCGTGGAATTTAGAGCAATTAGGCATGAATTCCTAAGATAAAAATAATGCCGAGTGATTTTATCTTATTATAAGAATTTAGATAATAGATTTTCAGAAAATAGTCAAACCTTACTCCTGCTTGTCTAATGTAATATATCAGCATACGTATCATATTTTACAATTAGTGAATTAATATGCTCAATATATCTTGGTGAGGAGATATTATTAGTCCAAAGTATTAATGCATCTTCATTATTATCTTGGTAATATTTTTTTCTAATTCCTAGGTTTTTAAATTGGAATTTATAATATAAATTTTGTGCAGCAATATTTGATACCCTTACTTCTAATGTAAGCCATCTTATTTTTTTTTTAATTGCACTGTAAATTAATTTATATAGTAATATATCAGCAAAATGATTTCTTCTATGATTTGGGTTAATGGCAAGGGTTGTAATGTGACCTTCATCTAGAATCTTCCAATATCCTATATAACCAATAATAGTTGATTCATTTAATGAGTCAACACAAACTAAATAATTTGAATAGTCACTTGTAAATTCAGATAAAAATGCATTATATGACCAATGGTGGTTTCCAAAAGATGCTAAATCAATATGTAATAAATTATTAATATCTTTTGTTATTGCTTTTCGTATTAAATACATTTTGCACTACTGATAAATATCGTTAGATCTCATCATCCACTCCATACATATGACATACCAATCGTGCAACTTTCTATTAATTACTACTGCTGATAAATCACATTAACAGCAATTTATTTTTTAGAAAAAATTTACTAGTAGTAATGCAACAATGTTTAATACTTTTATCATCGGGTTAATTGCCGGGCCTGCCGTATCCTTATAAGGATCACCCACAGTATCACCAGTCACTGCAGCCTTATGAGCATCAGAACCTTTTCCTCCAAAGTTCCCTTCCTCAATATATTTTTTTGCATTATCCCATGCACCACCACCACTTGTCATTGAAATAGCTAAAAATATACCCGTTACTATACTACCGACCAATATACCGCCAAGTGTTTTTGCTGACGCATAAGGATCTAGCATATTTAAAAATAATCGCCCTGCAATAATTAAAAAGACAGGAGTCAGTACTGGTATTAATGCTGGTAATATCATTTCATTTATTGCACTCTTCGTAACTATGTCAACACATGCAGCATAATCAGGCTTAGCTTTATTTTCCATAATCCCTGGAATTTCCTTAAATTGTCGCCTTACTTCAGCCACCACTTTTGATGCAGTTTTACCTACAGACTCCATGGCCAATGCTCCAAATAGAAAAGGTATCATACCACCAATAAATAACCCTACAATTACAAAAGGATCTCCCAAATCAAAAGTAGTAATCTGCCTACCAGTGTTTATTAAGTGGTCTTTCAGATCTTGAGTATAAGATGAAAATAATACTATTGCAGCTAAGCCTGCTGAACCAATTGCATATCCTTTTGTAACAGCCTTTGTAGTATTACCAACTGCATCTAAAGGATCTGTAATGTTTCTAATTTCTTTTGGCAATCCAGACATCTCTGCAATACCACCAGCATTATCTGTTATGGGACCATAAGAATCTACTGCAACAATAATACCTGCCATTGATAACATTGCCATAACTGCTAATGCAATACCATAAATACCAGCTAAGAAATAAGAAGCCAATATACCAAAAACAATAGTTAGTACAGGCATAGCCGTAGATTTCATGGATACAGCTAAACCAGCAATTATATTTGTAGCATGTCCTGTTACTGAGGCTTGAGCAATTGAACGTACAGGAGCAAATGCAGTAGAAGTATAATACTCAGTAATCATTACAATTCCACCTGTAACAAATAATCCAATTAAAGTAGAAAGATATAACCTTAATGGATTCACACCCAAATCGCTCATTAAATAATATGTAGCTGGATATAACAATATTGCAGATAGTAAAGCACTCCATATGAGTCCTTTATATAAGGCCTTCATAATATTTTTAGAACTATCTAATTTAACAAAAATGGAACCTATAAGAGTAGAAATTATTGCAATTGAACCTATAACTAATGGATAAATAATTGGATAGATGTTGCCTTGAGAAACTTGTTTATTAAATTCAATAGATGCCAATAACATTGCTGCAATAGCAGTAACTGCATAAGTTTCAAAAAGATCAGCAGCCATTCCTGCACAATCACCAACATTATCACCAACATTATCAGCAATAACAGCAGGATTTCTAGGATCATCTTCAGGAATTCCGGCTTCTACCTTACCTACTAAATCAGCACCAACATCAGCTGCTTTTGTATATATCCCTCCACCAAGTCTAGCAAAAACTGAAATTAAACTTCCACCAAATCCTAGGCCAATCAATGCACGAACATTTTCATTGATCTGACCAGGATTAATGAATTGCATAAAATAAAAGTACCCACCAACTCCAAGTAATCCTAACCCAACAACTAATAACCCAGTAACTAAACCTCCTTTAAAAGCAACATTTAAGGCACTATCTAGACCCTTATGAGCAGCTTGGGCACATCGAACATTAGCTCTCACAGATACATTCATACCTACATAACCAGCTAATGCACTAAAAAAAGCACCAACTAAAAAACCAATAGCTGTATGCAATCCTAATGTGAAGTATAAAATAATTACTAAGATCAAACCAACAAATGAAATAGTTTTATATTGCCTATTTAAATATGCACTGGCACCATCTTGAATTGCTTTAGCAATTTCTTGCATTTTAGAATTACCTGCATCTAATTCAGAAATCCATTTACCAAGTAATAACCCTGAAATAATTGCAATTAATGAACTACCAAGAATTAAAGACATAAGAACGTTTTCCATTTTTTATCTCCACTTTTATCCTAATAACTTAATTTTTACTAAAACAAACCTTACAGATCTAGCATTCTAGTATTGCCTGAGATATGATAGCTAGTTGATAAAGAACAAACAAGTAATTCATTTAGAATGTAACAATTAAAAAGGTAAAAATGACAACTCGTACAGTTTTAAGAAGAGATTTAGCTGATTTAAAACAAAAAGTTTACCTATTAGGTGAAAAATGTATTGAGATTTCTGAACTATACAATTTATTGTTAGAAAATTACTCAGAAAATATACAAAATAGATTGATCGATATATCTAAAGAAATAAAAACAGAAAGCAAGCTTTTAAATGACCAATGCTTTTTAGTTTTAACCCTTCAACAACCATTAATAAAAGATTTAAGGTTTGTTATTGGCTCTTTACAAATAGTAATAAATCTGGAAAAAATATCAGAGCAATTTCATTCAACACTATCACTAATATCAGAAGTTAATTCACTAGAAAATAATATCAAAAACAAGCTTGGAGAAATGTCCCAAAAAGTACAAGATTTTTTAAAGTCCTCACTAACGCTCTATTTGTCATCTAATATCAGCTCTTTAAAAGAGTTAACAAACATATTTTCAGAAATAAATTTATTACATAATTTATTATATAAAGAAACATTAAAGAATGTAGCTAATGAAAGTGGACAGAAAGCTCAAATAGAAGCACAAACCCTTGCAACAATTAGATCTCTCGAAAAGATTGCCGATATAACTTATAGCATCCTTGAACAAATAAACTATATAATAATAGGAACATCAAATTCTAATACTACTGAAGCCTAGCCAAGATTAAAAGCTTGCATTTTAAAGGGATTAATAAATCCACAATCAGCATTGCTTGCGTCATTTGATTGCATATCAATTTTATCATCACCAAAAAATATTTCAGAATAAAATTTTTCAAGTTCAATTAAAACATCATCACGTAACCAAGTACCTGGTTGTAAATTAAAGAATTTTCCCTCAAACTCAGTATTCTCAGACAATTTCTGAAACAGAGTTAATGCTTTTTGAGAAATTGGTTTAAAGTATGTTTTAATTTTTGTAGCTTGGCTATCAAATTCTTCTAAATCCATAAAGAATAAGGCATCTGATGGCTCAGAGAATTCACTAATCACAAAATCAATAGATCCTTCTTCACTCAAGTACAACAACCACTGCGCACGCATAATATTAAGCAATTTTAAAAATTCTTTATACTCTTTCATCGAAAAGCGTAATAGCTGACTGTTTCCATCAATAAGAGCTAAATCAGAAGTCCAATTTTGCTTAAAGTATGAAGCCTTTGTAGAAAATGTACTTGCAATAGATGTCAATGGAGATAAAGCTTTTGCACCAAATGGCGATCTAACAGATCTGTTTCCAAATTTACCACCTTGTATTAAAAAATTTCCCGTAAATAATAACTGAGGAGTACTATCTACTAAAACATATATAGCCCAAGAAGATTTATAAGCATTGTTTATATAGTAGAAATTATTTAAAGATGGAAAACTTATATTAATTTCTTCATCAGATAAATTTAACCCATATGAAAGTAATGATTTAATTTGATTTATCTGGAAATCAAAATGCTTTGTAAAGCTTGTATTATTCAGCAAAAGCTGATTTCTATCATTATGTTCAGTTTGATCCATATATAAAACTAATATCTACAATATTGAATACACTAAATTTAGATTAGTGCAATTTTATCTGATACTACATCAACCCGTTTAAGATGATATTAACAGTTGTAATATTTTTTAATTTTATTAAGGTTTTATTAAGGTTTTGTAAGGTTTTATCTTGAATAAAATTCCACAATTAGTCTTTCATTCACGGTAACAGGAATTTCACCTCTTTGAGGCAATTCTATCAATTTCCCCTTAAAAAGGTCTTTTTGAACTGAAATATACTTTAAAACTTGTGGTGCATTTTTTATGGACTCTTTTACAATTTCCATTTTTTGTGCACTTTCTTTTAAAGAAATTTCCGTTCCTACTTTCACTGCATATGATGGAATATCAATTTTTTTACCATCAACCAATACATGCCCATGATTAACCAATTGTCGTGCAGCAGACAAGGTAGGTCCAAATCCCATTCTATAAACAAGATTATCTAACCGTGTTTCAAGTAATTGAATTAAAATTTCACCAGTAGGTCCTTTTATCTTGTTAGCTTTTACAAAATATCTACGGAAAGGTTTTTCTGTTACGCCATAACTATGTTTTAGTTTTTGTTTCTCTTGTAATAAACTTCCATATTCAGAAGTCTTCGTTCTTTTTAAACCGTGTTGACCTGGTGGATATGGTCTTTTGTTTAATTCAAAATCTGGCATTCCAGAGAGTAACTCACCATATTTTCTAGATAATTTATCCTTTGCTTTTGTATATCTCAAACGTACCTCCTAGCTTAAGAAAATCAATTTTAACATGATTAATATAAAAAAAGACAATTAAAATTCAACAATACTAATGTCAGAACATTTTTTCATTATTGCCCTTTAAATATACTAAATAAGCCTTTCTTTTGTGAAAAGGTCTTTGAATCTGTATTTTGTTTGAATATTGCACCAGATTCCAAGGTTAAATCTAAATACCCATCTCCAGAATTATATTTAACAAGATCAAGAATGTCCTTAACCTTATTAACTCTTTTTATAATATCAGAATCAATAACACCAGCCTTAATCTTTAATCCTGAAGTCATAAGAATATCTAACTTATCATTATCTGAAATTATAATTTTTTGAATACCTATTGTTAAATTATTTTTAAACCATTCTGTAATTAGCTTTATTGTTTTCAAATCCTGATTTAGATTTACCGTTTGTGAAAATAACTCAATGATAAATAAATCATTTGGTATTAATGTTAAATTAAGATTTTCTAAAGTAACTAAATTACAATCATCCGTAATAAGTTTAAAGGTATTATTTGCCTGATTATATGACTTATTAGATTCAAGTAATTTACCCCAAATCTTTTCTTCCTCCACAAAAGCTACTATTTTACACGTAGGGAATAAATATTTTCTAATGATTATATTTTTAAAAAGTGGTTCAGATGTTACTAATGAATTTGAAAGGTTCAAAGGATTAATTAGAAAAAAATTAGTTGTTTTAATACTACTAGCAAGACAATTGGCAATATAATCATTTTTAAGCAAATAGTTATTAACAATTTCAATCTGGACATTATTAGAAGAAGAATGGTTAATCAACTTAGTCCCACAATATAAGAACATAATTATAAAGCCTACTAAAAATACTCTTCGTATTCTATTTCTTCTTATCCTATAGATATTTCTCTTGTTAAAAAAATCAAATTCTTTTTTATGCATCTACTTTTTGTATATTTTGTACACTACAAACTGATTTAAGATCTAAGTTCAATTGGCCAACATAGACAAATGTTGCACCTCCATTTAAATAGACATGATTAGTAAGCTTATCCCAACTTACACTTAGACATCCACCAGGCAAATAAACCTTTGCCTTATCATCAACAAGCCCATTAATATTGGCTGCAATCAATACCGCACAAGCACCAGTACCACAAGCTAAGGTAGCCCCACAGCCACGCTCCCAAACACGACAGTTAATTTCAGATCGATTAATAACATTGATAAATTCAACATTTGTATAGTTAGGGAATTTATTATGCTTTTCAATTTTAGGTCCCAGCTTAAAAAAATCATTATCAGTAATCACCTTATCATTTAATATCACTACATGTGGATTACCAATTTCTACATATGTATATTTAATTGTGCTTGAATCTAGATTTATTTCTTGATTTAAGCAACCTTCATCAAACATAGGTATGCCCATATCAACCGTAACAGTACCATCATCTTCAATTGATGGCTTTATAATACCTGCATTAGTTTCAACACTGAAAGATGAGTTATCAGTAAAACCTCGTTCAAATACATACTTAGCAAAACATCTCATCCCATTTCCACACATCTCAGCAATAGATCCATCTTTATTTATATAATCCCATTTGAAATCAGCATTTCCAGTCGCTGAATAATCCACAATAATTAGTCCATCTGCTCCAATGCCAAAGTTTCTATCACACAAACTCTTAGCAAGCATTAAATCATTAATACTGTTATGCAAATGTCTTCTTTCAACTAGTACAAAGTCATTTCCTAATCCATGCATCTTCTCAAAGGGTAAAAGATAAGTTGTCATAATATTAATTGTAGCAGGAGTTTAAGCTAATACTATTTGCATTAAAAATAACAGGAGCACCAACAGGAACAGCATAATTTTTTAACCCATGTCCAATAGGAAAGCCATACACAGACGGTATTTTATAAGGTTTTAATAAAGTCTTCAATAAAGAAACAATTTCTTTATTATTTTTAAACCCACATTTATAAAAGCTAGAAAACAATACTCCTTTTACACTAGCTAGAATTCCTGCATTACACAATTGAGTCAATAATCGATCTATTTTATAAGGCTCTTCATTGCAATCTTCTAAGAATAAAACTGAATTTTTAAAATCTGGTAATAATCCACTTCCTATCATTGAACAAATATCCGTTAGATTCCCTCCAAGTAAAACCCCTTTACATTCACCTGGATATACAACACTACCATAAGATCTATTCAGATAAGAAAATTTGCATTTTGGAGCTTGTAATAGTCTCCACATATGAAGTTCAGAGGTTTTATTTTTGGGAGATAAATTTGTATTCAAAAACCGAATCCCTAATAACGGCCCATGAAAAGTAATCAAGTTTGTCTTAGCATAAATAGCTAAATGTAAAGCAGTAATGTCACTAAAGCCTATAAATATTTTGGGGTTATTTTGAATAAGCTTGTAATTAATCTCCTTAAGCAATCTTAAAGAACCATACCCACCACGAAGACAGAATATTGCATCAATTGCATCATCTGCCCAAAAGTTATGTAGATCATTCAACCGCATTTCATCAGTACCAGACAAATACTTAGAAGATTTATTTGGTACTACAATTGACTTTCCAACTTTAACATTAAAACCTTGTTGCTTTAAATATTCAGTTACCAATCTAACTGGTTTATAATCATCAAAGCCACCTGCTGGACAAATCAAACCAATTGTTGATTTTTTTATTAAAGGTTTTGGATAAATTAATCTTTTTGACATATCATTAAAATAACATAGGTTAAAACATATGACTAAAACAAGTACAACACCACTAATTTTAAGCGGAATTACAGTAGCTGAAAATGTAAGAAAAAATATAAAGTTAGAAGTTGATGAAATTAGAAGTAAAGAGCAAAGACTTCCGGGTTTAGCCGTAGTGTTAGTCGGCGAAAACCCAGCCAGTTTAATTTATGTCAAGAACAAAGAGAAAGCATGCATTAATATTGGTATCCATTCTGAGGTTTATCAACTACCAACAAATACATCTGAATCAGAATTAATAAAACTAATACAAACCCTAAATATAAATGAAAAAATTGATGGTATTTTAATTCAACTTCCATTACCAATACACATAAAAGTTGAAAATATCATTAAAGAAATAGATCCAAATAAAGATGTCGATGGACTACATCCTACCAATTTAGGGAAATTGCTTTCTGGACAAGACTGCTTAAAGCCATGTACTCCATTAGGTGTAATTGAAATACTAAAATACTACTCAATAAATCTAAACAGCATGTCATCTGTCATTGTAGGAAGATCCACATTGGTTGGCAAACCATTAGGAATGATGCTTCTCAATGAAAATGCTACTGTAACTATTACTCATAGCAAGACAGAAAATATTGAAGAGATTACAAGCTGTGCAGATTTACTTATTAGTGCTATTGGTAAACCTAATTTAATTAAAAGAACATGGGTAAAAAAAGGAGCTATTGTTATTGACGTAGGAATCAATCGAATAACAGAAAACGACAAGACAAAGCTCTGTGGAGATATTGACTTTGAAGATGTTAAGTCTATATGCCATGCAATTACTCCTGTTCCAGGTGGAGTTGGTCCTATGACTATTGCAATGTTAATGTCTAATACATTAAAAGCATATAAAAAACAAAGGTAATAAAATGATTACCGGATTTAAAGAAAAGATAGGGATTTGGACACCTACCACTAAAAACAAATGGATAAAACACCAAGATTGGATCTGGTTTCATGCTGTATCCGTAGGTGAGTTAAATGCAATTTGGCCCTTAATATTAGAGTTAAATAAATTGAAATCTGAATATTCTATAATGATTTCAACTACTACAGAAGCAGGATATAAGCTTGCCAATGAGCTAAGTAAAGAAAAACAATTTTTAGTTATTTACTTTCCATTTGATATCCCATTAATAGTAAAAAAGATATTTGATTATGCAAAGATTAAATTATTAATAATTACTGAAACTGAAATATGGCCATTTACATTGATTGAGGCAAAGAGAAGAAATATACCAGTAATTCTAGTTAATGCAAGACTATCTAACAAATCATTTAAAGGATATAAAACATTTAAATTTGTTTTTAATAGCGTTATAAATTTATTTACATTAGTATTATCTCAGTCAACCAGCGACTCAAAAAAATTTCTAGAACTTGGTCTAAACAAAGACAAACTACAAACTATTGGCAATTTAAAATTTGCTTCCTATAAATCAGAAGGTAATAAAATCTCTAATAAAGATACAAATAAACTTCAATCAAATAATATAAACATAGTTTTTGCAAGTACTCACAAAGATGAAGAAGAATTAGCATTATGGACACATAACAAATTAAAAACTGAGTATTCAAATATTAGACTGATAATTGCTCCAAGACATATAAGTAGAAAAGGTGAAATTGTAAGTCTAATTACAAAACAAGGACTAAATCCCATCTTAAGAACAGAGAACAAAGAAGTCAAATCATTAAATGATATTTTTATTCTTGATACTATCGGTGAGCTTACAAATTTTTACAATAATTGCCAAATAACAGTATTAGGTGGGACATTTGCAAAAATAGGTGGACACAATATTCTTGAGCCTATTAGAGCAAACTCCTATACAATTATTGGACCATATGACTTTAAAATTAAAGATTTAACCAACTATTTCATTAACAGAAATGCTCTTGTACAAGTTAAATCGAAGGATGAATTAACAAGTAAAATAAAAGAAGCTATCTCTAATAGTAAAATGAGAAAAACAGTATTAGAAAATGGTTTAAAGATTATTCAAGAAAATGAAAATATCCTCACAAAAACTACTGAACTATTGCTTAAATATTTATAATCGCTATAAAGAAACTATTGTGTTTGGTTACATACTACTATTTTTCTCAAAAATATTTAAAGCTTTATATAAAACAAGATTATACTTATATAAAAAGAACATAGTAAAAACTATCAAGCTCCCTGCTTATGTAATCAGTGTTGGAAATATTACATCAGGAGGAACAGGTAAAACCCCTATCACTATTGAAATAGCTAAGTATTTTATAAACAAAAATTATAAGGTAGCAATACTATCTCGAGGATATCAAAAAACAACAAATTCTCGAGGTGTTATTCTCGTAAGTGATGGAGTAGATATTTTAACCGATTTTGAAGATTGTGGAGATGAGCCATATTTAATAGCTAAAAAGGTACCACAAGCACTTGTGCTCTCAGGAAAAAACAGAGTTGAATCAGCAAAAGCTGCAATAAAACTTGGTGCAGAGGTGTTAATTCTTGATGATGGATTCCAATATATAAAATTAAGCAGGAATGAAAATATCCTAATGCTGGATAGCTATAATCCATTTGATAACAATCATTTATTACCAAGAGGAAAACTAAGAGAAAATCTAGATTCAATAAAACGTGCAACAGCAATTATTATGTCTAACACTGACAGAAACAAACCAAATGAAAATATTGTAAGAACCATTAATCACCATGCACCAAATGTGCCCATATTAAAAACTGGCTATAGAATAAAAGAACTTGTTGGAATAAACACAAAAAGAATTATTCCAATAGAGAATGCTAAAGAGCTTAATGTCCTCGCTATAAGTGGTATTGGAAACCCTATTTCATTCATCGATCTTCTAAAAATGAACAGCATAAACGTTATCTCATCAATAGATTTTCCTGATCATTATAATTATGAATATGTTGATATCGTAAAAATGCTTAATGAAGCAAAAAAACACAAGGTAGAAGATATAATCACAACTGAAAAAGACAGCTTAAAAGTAGAAGAGCTTTGTCAAGCTGCACCAGTAAACTTTTGGTATACAAAACTTGAAGTGATCTATGAGCCTGACTTTTTTGAGAACTTGTTAGTAAATTCTAAGATTCTTGAAAAAATAAAAAAAAATTAATTCCTAGCTAATTTTAAAATCAAGATATCTAAAGCTTCATCTTCACGAATAATCCCTGTTTTCAATCTGAACTCAATATCACTTAAAGTTTTAATAACTTCTTTTAAGTATGAAAGAGAAACATTCTTTAACTGAAGAAATTCCTTTTCAAGCATGTAGAAATTAATACCTAAATCTTTAGATATTTGAGATAAGTTCATAGATTTTTGAGTACGTAATTTGATTTGAAAGGCTTCTCTAAATTTATTTTGTAACGATGCAAGTAAATATAGAGAGTTAGTTAAAACGCTTTGTTTTTGAAGCCAACTACTATTCTGAAAGTGTTTTTGTAAAACAAATTGATAGATATCATCAACATTAGAGACATACTTATAAGTACTCTGAATTAACTGTTCAGTAACTACTTGTGAAGGATATAAATATGTAGCCAGTTTCTCAATTTCAGCATCTATGTATTCAACCTTATCCTTAAAATAATTATTAAACAAATCTAAAGATTTGTTCTCAATTGATAGATTGTATTTTTTACAGACTAAAAGTATTTTCGATTTAATTTCCTCTTTTTGCCAGGGTTTAAGTTTAATACACTCTTGAAAGACAGAAAATTCCTTCAATTTCAAAATCAACTTAGAATTTGAAAAGTAAGTTTTAACAGTTTTATCATATTTCTCAAGATTTAACAATAAAATCACATTTTTTAGCATTAACAAATTCTTTAGACTTATTAAAAAGGGATCATAATCCTTTTCAATATTTTTAAAGGTTTTAAGGTTAATAAAAACTTTTAACACACAAGCGTTTGGAAATAAAGATAAATTTGAAAATTTATTAATTAGGATATCAACATCAGAAATAGAATTTATTTCAATCTTTTCAAGAGTTAAAATTAAAGAATTGTTCTGTGATAAATCACATAAAATATTTCTTACGTTTGCAGAAACTAATTGATCATCATCCCCATACAGGAAATATATTTTATATTCATTTTTCATACTTAATTAAAACTAGACTTTTAATTCT
This sequence comes from Candidatus Melainabacteria bacterium, assembly GCA_023250155.1. Classification (GTDB taxonomy): domain Bacteria; phylum Cyanobacteriota; class Vampirovibrionia; order 2-02-FULL-35-15; family 2-02-FULL-35-15; genus JAHFBD01. The sequence goes on along the minus strand of JAHFBG010000012.1, from coordinate 50,466 downwards.
GAAAATTCCATATCTAAAGCACTTGCAACTACCTTATGAACGACTCCACCAGCATGTATATTTATGCCCTTAGCAAGGGTAGGATCATCATAAATAGCACTATAACCATTATTTGCTAACTTTAAAACATAAGGAAGAGTGGCATTTGTAAGTGCACTGGTACTCGTAATAGGAACTGCACCAGGAATATTTGGTACTGCATAAACATTTGCATTTGCAATTTTAATTATAGGTTCAGAATGTTTTGTTGGTCTTGAACCTTCTATACATCCTCCTTGATCAATCGCTACATCAACAATTACAGAACCTAATTTCATTTTTGACATAATTTCTTTTGTAATCAGCTTAGGAGCTTTTGCACCTGTAACAAGCACTGCAGTAATAACTAAATCAGCTTTTAGGACAAGTTCTGTTAGCTTGTGTTGTGTAGAATAAACCGTTTGAAGTCTGCCATGAAAATAGTCATCTAATTCTCTTAGTCTTTTTAAATTATTGTCTAAAATATAAACCTTTGCTCCAAGTCCTATTGCCATTTTTGCAGCATTTATACCAACCGTACCACCACCTATAATAACTACACTTGCTGGCTCAACACCTGGAACACCACCAAGTAAAACTCCTTTACCACCATAATATTTTTCCAAGTGGTGCGCTCCTATTTGAACAGACATACGTCCTGCTATTTCACTCATAGGTATAAGTAATGGTAGGGCTCCATCTGAAAGCTCAATAGTCTCATAAGCAATACACGTAGAACGTGATTTACATAGACTGATTGCTAAAGCCTTATCAGCAGCTAAATGCAAAAATGTAAATAATATTTGGGAGGGTTTTAATAGTTTGCACTCATTTTCCAATGGTTGCTTAACTTTTAAAATCAAATCAGACACATCAAAAATATCTTCTGGAGTTTTTAATATTTTAGCGCCAGCACTTAGGTAATCATCATTTGATATACTGCTTTCAAGACCAGCATTATGCTCAATATAGACATCATGGTTCTGATTAACTAATGCATAAACACCTGCTGGTGTAAGTGCTACTCTACACTCTTGATCTAATATCTCTTTTGGTACACCTATTTTCATCAGGCAATCTCATCTTTTCTTTTTTCTAAATGTAATTCAACGACCTCAGCATTTGCTCGATTTATAACCATTTCTTTAGTTATGCTAACCTTTTTAATATCAGTTCTTGAAGGAGCATCATACATAATATCAATCATTATTTCTTCAACAATACTTCTTAAACCTCTAGCACCCATTTTTCTCTTAATAGCTTCTTTTGCTATAGCACTCATAGCATCAGGATCAAACATAAGTTCTACTCCATCTAATTTTAGGAGTTGTTGATACTGCTTAACAATTGCATTTTTTGGTTCTATCAAAATTCTCTTTAGTGCAGTTTCATCAAGTGCATCAAGAGCAGCAATTACAGGGATTCGTCCTACAAACTCTGGAATTAATCCAAATTTCAACAAATCATCAGGTATTAAATATTTAAACTCATGTGATGCCCTTATATCTCTTTCTGATTGGGTCATAGGAGTAGATCCAAAACCTACACCACGATTTTTATTAAGTCTTAATTCTATTATTTTTTCCAGTCCTACAAAAGCACCACCAACAATAAACAAAATATTTGCTGTATCAATCTGAATAAATTCCTGATGCGGATGCTTTCGACCACCTTGAGGAGGTACATTAGCTGTAGTACCTTCAATCATTTTTAATAAAGCTTGTTGGACACCTTCACCAGAAACATCACGAGTAATTGAAGGATTTTCTGACTTTCTAGAAATTTTATCTATTTCATCAATATAAATAATTCCACGTTCTGCTTTTTTTACATCATATTCAGAAGCCTGATAAAGCCTAAGTAAAATATTTTCAACATCCTCTCCTACATAACCAGCTTCAGTCAAGGTCGTAGCATCAGCTACAGCAAATGGAACATTAAGCATCTTAGCCAATGTTTGAGCAAGGTACGTCTTTCCACACCCAGTAGGTCCAACTAACAAAATATTCGATTTTTGTATTTCAACTAAATCGTTTGATTTAGCATCTACATTATGATTAATTCTCTTATAGTGATTATATACAGCAACTGACAATATTCGCTTTGCAGAATCTTGCCCAATGATATGTTGATCTAAATACGATTTAATTTCTGAAGGCTTTGGCACATCAGATATTAGTGGTAAAGAAGCATCCTTTGGTTGAGTCGTTGTACTAGATGAATCAAACAACTCTTCATCCAGTATTTCATTACATAAATCAACACACTCATCACAAATATAAACACCTGGGCCAGCAATTAGTTTCTTAACCTGGTCCTGACTTTTACCACAAAATGAACATTTTAATCTTGCATCATCGTGTTTTGGCATATGAATAACTTATCTTATATAGCAAGTATTTATGACTTCTTTAACCTACAATATGATTCCAACTTTACCAGTATCTCTAACATTAAATGTCATTCAAATTACTATGTAGCTATTATAACCCCTGTATAAGGCAAATTTATCTTCTAAAAAGCCATGCTTAACAATATAGTTAAAGTGAATTTATAATATCTATCAATCACTTTAAAAACTATACAGATGCTAGTGCTGGGGGTTTATCCTTAACATCACTAAGTTTAACTATTACCTGGTCAATTAAGCCATATTCTTTAGCTTCTTCTGGAGTCATTATAAAATCTCTATCAGTATCCTTTTCAATCTGTTTAAAAGGCTGTCCTGAATGTTGAGACATTAATTGGTTTAATTGTTTTTTAATTCTTAATATCTCTTTAGCCTGGATTTCAATATCTGTGGCTTGTCCTTGAGCACCACCCAATGGTTGATGAATTAAGACTCTTGCCCTAGGTAATGACATTCTTTTACCTTTTGCACCACTACATAATAAAAAAGCACCCATACTTGCTGCTTGGCCAAGACAAATAGTTGAAATTTGTGATCGTACATGCTGCATAGTATCATAAATAGCTAAACCAGCTGTTACAGAACCACCTGGAGAATTGATATAGAGCATAATATCTTTTTCAGGATCTTCTGAATCTAAGAGCAACAACTGAGCAACAATAATATTTGCAACATTATCATCAATAGGAACACCTAAAAATATAATTCTTTCTCTAAGTAATCGTGAAAATATATCAAAGCCTCTTTCTCCACGTGGAGTTTGTTCAATGACATATGGCATATAATTATAGGCATTATAAAACTTTGTTGTTGAATCAATTAAATATTTATCTTGCACATTACACCTCTACTTTTTTACCCAAGCTTATTGCACTCGACTTATTATAACAAACAATAGATCAATTTAATGCAAGTACTTCATCTTCCCATATAGGCTCATTGTTCTTAATAAGAAAATCTACTGCTTTATTTCTCAAATTAACAATTTCAACATTACTGCGAAACTTCCTATCTTCCAATAAATATTTATATTTGTCTCCCATTTGTTGGACTTGTTTATTTATTTCAGCCATAATTTCTTCTTCACTTGCTGTAATATTTTCATTTTTTATAATTGATCCTAAAACTAAATCAATTGAAATTCTCTTCTTTCCAGCTTCATTAGCTTTTTCTAAAAGCTCTTTGTTTTTTTCATCGGATTTAAAATTTTCCCAATTTACACCATCTTTTTGACATTGAGCTTTTATGTCACCCAATAAAAAATCTGCTTCTTTTTCAATCATACGATTTGATATTTCAAATTTAGAATCTTGTATTACCTCATCTACAATCTTATTCTCTAGTTCTTTTTGATTAACATTATTTTGTTGTTCAATCATCTGACCTTCTATTTTAACTTTTAACTCATCTAAATTAGTAAGACCGACTTTTTTAGCCAAGCTATCATCGATGGGTTGCAATAACTTTTCTTGAATCTCATTCAATTTAACTTTAAACTTAGCATTCTTCGTAGCTAATTCTTTTGTATAGGACTCAGGAAATGTAACATCAATTTCTTTTGACTCTCCAACATTAGTATCAATAAGCTTCTCAATAAACTCAGGTAAAAATTTATCTTTTTCTAGTAGTGCCTGAAAGTTTTCAGCCTTTCCACCTGGTATTTCACTACCATCATCAAATTTCCCTTCAAAATCAATTACTACCAAGTCTCCCTCTTTAACTCCTCGCTCTGAAACTTTTTGGTAGGCAATAAAATTTGCTGCAATTCGTTCTAATGTTTTATCTATAAACTGCTCTTTGTTATATGAGACTTTTTTTGATTTAACCTTTAAGCCTTTATATTTTCCTAGTTTTACTTCTGGTTTTAATTCAACAACAACTTTAAACATAAGTGGCTTCGTGGGTAAAAGTTCATAAGATACTATTTGAATTACATCAACAATATCAATACTTTCCTGAATAGCTGCTTGAATTAAAAGTTCATAAAATACTCGCTCAAAAGCTTTTTGAGTAATGTAACCCTGACCTACTTGCTTTTCAATAACATCTTTTGGAGCTTTTCCTTTTCTAAATCCAGGAACATCAACATTATTAGAGACATCTCTTAATGACATCGAATACGCCTTATCAGCATATGATGATGATGCTTCAACTTCAAGTTCTAACTCATAACTTACATCTCTTTTATTTTTCTTTACTTTTAAAGTCTCTTGTTTAGTTGTCATATATATATCCTTATAATTTTAATCTTTACCATTATACTTAATTAATAATTCCCCATCTTCTACCTTCTCTAAACTCTCTTTTAAGTATGTATTTAAACCTTCTTTTGTTTTATAATGCTTAACCTTATTCACTAGTTTTTTATTATCAGTATTTAATTCAGATAATATTCGCTTATATTCACAACTAGAAGATGATGAATTCACCAATGTAATCAGATTCATAAGCATACTTTTAGAAACAGGTAATAAAAACAAAGTAAAAATAATTAGCCAATATATTAATTTCCAATCTTTTAATATATAAATCATATAACCTTAACTATCACCTTGCCAATTAATTAAAAGTCCACCCCATGTTAGTCCTGCTCCAAAACCTACAAGTAGCATTTTACAAGGTGCTTTTAAAATCTTTTTTTCAATAGAATCAGCAATTACAAGTGGAATACTTGCAGCTGAAGTATTTCCAACTTTTTCAATATTTGAAACTACCTGTGTTTTATTAAATTTAAGTTTTTCAGAGACTGTATCAATAATTCTTTGATTTGCCTGATGTAATACCAAATAATCTATCTCTTTAGGAGTCAAATTTACTTTGTTTAAAATTTTATTAACAACATCTGGTACAACTCTAACTGCAAACTGATAAACAGCTTTACCATTCATTTTCACAAAATCAGGACAAATTTCGTTTTTATGATTAGGATATAAAATATTTTCATTTGGAAGAGTTAAATCAAGATCAACATCTGACTCTGTATGAAGAGAGTGGCACATGAGCTCATCATCTTTAGCTAAACATCTCTGTATTAATACAGCACCTGCTCCATCACCAAACAAAACGGCAACAGATCTTTCTGACCAATCAATAAACCTAGAATGAATATCAACACCAACGAGCAAAATATTCTTACATTCACCATTATAAATATATTGTGCAGCTGTTGTAATTCCATAAATAAAGCCAGAACAAGCTGCAGATAAATCAAAGCAAAAAGAATTTTTCGCACCAATTTTACCCTGAAGCATACAACTCATAGATGGATACAATTTATCAGGGGTAGTTGTAGCAACAATTATTAAATCTAAATCTTTAGGATCAACTTTAGCTTTAGCCAATGTTTTGTTAGCAGCATCTACTGATAATGACAAACCAGACTCTTTATCACTAACAACACGTCTTTCCCTAATTCCTGTACGAGTGTAGATCCACTCATCAGAAGTACTAAACAGCTTTTCTAAGTCATTATTTTTTACAACAACAGAAGGTAATGCACTACTAAACGCTGTAAATTTTACTCCATAATTTTTTTGCATCTGTCAATCTTATCCGCTTTTCAGAGCTTTCATATTATAACTCTTATTCATCGTCTCAATTAAATTGATCACATTAGCATTTGCAGCATCTTTAGCAACTCTAATAGCATTTTTTATAGCTATATGTTTTGAACTACCATGAGCAATAACACATACTCCTCTAATACCTAACAACTGTGCCCCACCATATTCTGAATAATCAATCCGTTTTTTTAATCTGTAAAAACTATCTTTTGCAAATAATGAACCAACTTTTCCAAATAAATCTTTAGTTAATTCCTCTCTTAAAAGAGATGTAATCATTTTCACAACACCTTCAGCAGTTTTTAAAAATACATTACCCACAAAACCATCACAAACACAAACATCACAAACACCCTCAAAGACATCACGGCCTTGAACATTTCCAATAAAATTTAACTCATCAAAACCAGAAAGTAATTTATACGCTTCTTTTACAAGCATATTACCCTTCCCAACTTCTTCCCCAATATTTAAAATGCCAATCCTTGGATGTTCTAATTTAAATAAGCCTTTTGAAAGAGCAGAACCCATGATTGCATTCTGAAGCAACTGCTCACTAGAAGCCTCAACGTTTGCACCTGCATCAGCTAAGATAACTGGACCTTTTGTTGTTGGCATGACAGCTGCAATACATGGTCTCTCAATACCTTCAATTCTTTTTAAGCATAAGGCTGCTGCTGCTGCTGCTGCCCCTGTACTACCAGCAGCTACGAGACCTTGAGCAGAACCATTTACCACTTGGTTTACAGCTACAACAATAGAAGCATCTTGCTTTCGACGAACAGCACTAGCTGGCTGCTTTTCCCCCATATCAATAACATCATTTGCAGGAATTACTTGAATAGGCAAATTCCCTGCATCATACTTTTGCAATTCTTGATTAAGAATATCTAAAGGACCTACTAACTGAATGCTTATATCGTATTCCTTAGCTGCAAGGACTGAGCCATGTACTATCTCAACAGGAGCATAATCTCCACCCATAGCATCTACTGCTATTGTTGTCATCAAAAATACCTCATATGAATACCACTGGTTAATAACTACTTAATCAATTAATAAATTTTAAGCAGCAGCTTTACGTTTTTTTCTATGTAATGCTTTTAAATACTCTCTACCGTTATAGTATCCACAGGAAGTGCATGCTTGATGAGATACACATGGATCACCGCAATTAGAACACTTTGAAAGTGTTGGCAAAAAAGCTTTCCAATTTGCTCTACGTTGATGCTGCTTTCTATGTGATGTTTTTTTCTTAGGACAAGCCATATTTATATACCTTTTAAATAATCTTACCTATTTTAACAGCATTAACAAATTTAATACAAGTCTATAAATTATAATAACTATCGGTAAATCAAATAAATAGGTAAAATATAATAGATCTTGAACTTAAATAGGTTACATTACCCTATTATCTTTCAATAAACAAATAGAAATACAAATAACATAGTAAAAAAGCAAAAGATAGAAAGTGAATATGTCCACACTCTTGTTTGAAATAGGTACAGAAGAATTACCACCAGATTCAATAAATTCTCTCAGTTCTCAAATAAGAGAGAACTTATGCAATAAGTTAAATGAAAATAATATCCCCTTTAACAAAGGTTCATTAATTACATTTACTACACCAAGGAGAATAGCAATAACAATAAATGATTTATCAAATGAACAACCCGTTAAAATCATTGAAGTTAAAGGACCTGATAAAACAAAAGCATTTAATCCCAATGGTACACCAACACAAGCAGCGATCGGATTTGCAAAAAAATACAACTTAGAGCCTAAGGATTTACAAATAAAAACCATAAACAATATTGAGTATGTTTTTATCACCACAAAAACAGGTGGAAATAAGACCGTAGACATATTAAAAAATATCTTACCTGAATCAATTAAACAAACAACAGGTAAAAAATTTATGCGATGGGGAAACAATATTGAAACATTCTCAAGGCCAATAAGATGGATATTAGCCTTATTTGATTCTGAAGTAGTACCTTTTTCATATACAAAGATTAACAGCGGCAAATATACTTATGGAAACAGGTTTTCACAAAACAAGAGTATTGAAATAAATTCATTTGATGAATATAAAAGCAAGTTATTAGCTAATCATGTAATTTTAGAAAATGAAGATAGGAAAAATAAAATAATTAACGAACTTGAAGCTTTGCCTAAAAATATAAATGGCAAAGCCGTTATAAATAAAGAGCTCATTGAAGAGGTTACAAACATCACTGAATATCCAAGCTCAATCATTTGTTCATTTGATAAAGATTTTCTTTCATTGCCTGAGTGCATAATTGAAACGGTATTAAAAAAGCATCAAAAAAACTTTATCATAAAAGACTTAAACAATAATCTCCTTCCTGATTTCATCACATTCACTAATGGTATTGAACATATAAACAAAGAAAAAAAAGAACTTATAAGAGCACAGATAAAAAAAGGGAATGAAAAAGTCGTAAAAGCCCGATTAAGCGATGCTCAGTTCTTCTATAAAGAAGATTTAAAAAAAACATTTACATATGAAGAAAGAATCAATGACTTAAGAAAAATCACATTCCAAAAAGGATTAGGCTCATTAGAGGAGAAGGTTACAAGAATCACAGAAATTTCTCAATACATATACCATGAAATTTCTAAAATGAAAAAATTGTCTGAAGACTTAGAGGACATAACAACGACTGCGAAGCTATGCAAACTAGACCTAAGTACACATCTTGTATTTGAGTTTACAGAACTGCAAGGAGAAATAGGTGCAATTTATGCAAAGCACAATAGATTTAATGACTTTGTTTCTAAAGGAATACAAGAACACTATTATCCAAGATTTTTAAATGATAAATTGCCAGAAACATATAGTGGATTAATTGTTAGCTTAGCTGACAAAATAGACAATTTAATTTGTTTATTTTCAATTGGTAAGATACCTACAGGATCTGCAGATCCATTTGCACTTAGAAGACAAGCACAAGCAATCATTGAACAAATATTGGCTTTTGAGTTAAGAATAAATCTAATCGAACTAATTAGTCACATAAAAGAAAACATATTAGTTTCAAATGTTAAATTAAAGTTTGACTCAACACAAAACAAACTCCTAAATGACTTTCTAATTCAAAGATTCATTTCCACTTTAGAGAATTTAGGATATGAGCAGGATTTAATTTTATCTGTAACATCAATCTCAAATCCTTTATGTGACTTAGTTTCCACCAGAGAAACAATATCATCATTAAAAGACACTTTTGTACAAAAAGAACAAGAACATTTTAAATCTTTTTTAACAGCTGCAAAAAGATTAGTTAGAATTGTAGAAAACACAAACAATGGTGGACTAAGTAAAACTGAACTTATAACAGAGCATGAAAAATCTCTTTTTAATAAGCTTGAAGAGTTTGAGATAAAACTAAATAAAAAAACATATAAAACAACAAAAGAGTTTTTATCAGATTTATCTTCACTTACTGAACCTATTAACAATTTTTTTAATAATGTACTAGTAAATGATCCTGACCCAAAAATAAAGAAAACAAGACAAGCCTTGATGAAAAAAGGGAAAATGCTTTTTGAAAATATTTGCGATTTCAACCATATTCAGGAGAGAAACTGAAGCACGAAGCATGAGGCATGAGGCACGAGGAATGAAGGACAAAGTATAAAATGGAGTTAGAAAATCTAGCTGAATTTGATCCTTCAATACCAAAACACAAACCTTATTTAACAAAGCCAATAGCAATATTAATTATAATAATGTTTATAATTGAAATAATATTTCACGCTATGTACGACGACAAAGCAATTATCATGCTAGGTGCAAAATGGAATGAGGGAATAAGAAATGGAGAATACTGGAGATTTATTACCTGTGTGTTTCTACATGGAAATCTATTCCATTTACTATTAAATACAGGTGCAATGTTTATTTTCGGAAAAGAAATTGAATCAACATTTGGTTCAATAAGGTTTTTACTCATCTTTTTACTCGCTGCATGGGGCTCTGGTCTTGCTAGCTATTTTTATTCCAATGGACTTGCAATTGGTGCATCAGGAGTTATATTTGGACTATTGGGTAGTTTAATAACTTATTTTTATAGACAAAGAGAAAGAATAGCAGGTGCAACAATAAGATTTAAGTCTATGTATACACTAGCAATTATCAACATCATTCTTGGATTTATAATTCCACGTATTGATAACTCTGCACATATTGGTGGATTAATTACTGGACTAATAAGCTCATGGTTTATATCACCAGAATACAAAATCGAAAAAAATGAGATGTCAAACAAGATTTATATTGTTCAAAAAAAAGATAAGCTAAGAGTGATTTTTGGAATATTCATAATGATCACCTTGTTATCTCTAATAACACGATTAAACAACACCACTTTCTAAAGAAGTACCAGGCATTGGTAAGATACAAGGTTCTTCCTCAGCTTCATCCTCTTCTTCATCAAGATATTTAGGAAAAACTTCTATCAATTCATTATCACGATATTTTGAAACACTACTTTGTACCAGATTACAATCCTTCCCCAATTCTGAAAGAAAAAAACCTATCCTCTTCACAGGCTTATTTTCAGAGTTTTTAGAAAGCAAGGTGATGTTAGAATTTTCAGGATCCAACATATAATCAGGTTTTATAAATTCATATTGAATTCTAAGTCCAAACTTTAAGTCTAGCCCTTCATAATTTTCATTTATACTTAAAGATTTATCACTATTGAAATCAGTTTCAAAGACTATACTTCTATTGTTAATAGGATCAAATATTCTTTTAAGACCAAGCTCCTTTAAGTACTCAGGTGTAATATTTTCACCTTCATCCATAATATCTGGATTTAATATTGGAATATATTTTGAAAGTGGATTTTGTTTTAGTCTAGAAAACAGAGTTTTAGTAATACCTGTAAAGAAAAAATGCTTTTCAACTTCATCTAAAGCTTCAAGACTACTTGTTAAAACCTGCTTATCTTGCATACCTACTTTAGTTAGCTGTAAAGTTAAAACCCCAAGAATTAATGAACTTGCACTAAATGCAAACCTTTTAACTCCATCAAAAAGTGAATCTATTTCGCCAAAAGAAAATAAATTTTTAGCCATAGAAATTCCACTGGTTACAAAACATACACTTGAAATCAAATGACCAGGTGTAATATCTCCAAATCTTTTAGTGCTAAGCAAGGTCTTTCCACCAAATTTACTAGCTAAAGAGCTTTTAAAAGCATTTCCAGGAAATACTGACTCTAAGCGCATTATAATCTCCTCAAATAGAGAACGTATATAAAATCAAAGACCAAATAATAATAAGTGTAATTATAGTATTACATCTCATAAGAATTTTCTAGTATAAAAAGATTAATTTTATTTAAGGTTGAGGAGGAAGTTGCTGTTGTAAATCCGATAACAATTTTGCAACTCTAGTCTTTAATTCATTAGCCTGTGGCGTATTTAGACTTAACAAGTGCGCTATAAGAGGTTTATTATTCTCATCTCCAATGGCACCGGCTAATTGATTATCATCCAGCTTTAATAAAATATCAAGATTTTGATTACTAACATCTTGTTCATTAGACTGTGGTTGTGATTGGATTTGCGACAGATTTTGAATTTTAGTATACAATTCTTTAGCTTGTGGTATATTTAGACTTAATAAGCGCTCTATAAGAGGCTTATATTTCTCATTCCTAAGAACTGCCAATAACTGAGCGTCATTCTTTAATAAAATATCAAGATTTTTAAGGTCTTGTTCATTAGGCTGAGATTGAGACTGTGGTTGTGGTTGGACTACTTGATTATTAATACCATAATCAATAGACCTTATATAATTTTTAAAAGTATCACACTCTAATACTGTCTTCACAAGGAAATCAATATCATTTTTACCCATTGGAGGACTTTGATTACGTCTATTGTCAAGAAGTATTGCAAGGGAATCAATGGTAAATCCTATATAGCGAGGATTCATTGGATAACTACTAACAAGATTGTTTAAATTCTCAGTGAAATATTCTTGTATAGTCTTTCCTATTTCAGTATCTCTACCAAATTTTTCTCCACCATCTAATAATGTCTTATTTATACAATCCCACCATTGATCTACTTGTTGAGGCTTCATATAACACTGATGAAATTCAACTGACTTCTCCGTATCACTAGATTTTGCATATGATTCAGAAATATCAGCAGTAACTATTTTCTGCATCTTTTCATCTAAATGATCAAACTTTCGTCTATGATTTTCAAATGGAAATGATATAGAATCAATTCTTTGAAGTAAAGTCTTAATATCTGTAGGAGATAATCCTTCTTTATTTTCACATAAGACTTCTTTTAATGACTTCGGTATAGTAATAATATAGTTTCCACCATATTCTTCCGTCATTCTTCTTAGCCACTGAAAACTTTTAGCTCCCTGATTATTATCAATTTTTCTAAGTTGATATTCAGCATCATCATTTATAACGACTGAACCCTTACTCAACTCACTTTCAATTGCATTGTTAGCATATGTCATAGGATCCATTGAAACAAATGACTTTAAATTTTCACCTAAATATTGTGACATCTGTGCAGTTTTTGCAATATTTTCAGCTGCCACTTCCATCAATTTAGGAGCATTAATTTGAAGTGCTTCTATATTATTTCTACCTTGAGCTTTTAAAGCCTGCACTTTCATATATGAAGAAATATAAGCAGCTAAGGTTTTACCTTGACCATGGGTTCCTTCATAACAAGTAGCTCTATTGTGTTTAGGTGAACACCTAACTTCAAGTAATAATCTAGTTGCATCATCAACCTTCATAGGAAAGGTGCCTTCATTGATATGTTTTTCAACTTCTAATTGTTTCCATTTTTTTGTACCCGAAACTTTTTCTAAAACACCAAGTTCCTCTAGTCTATCCCTATCAGCAACATGCCATTTATTATGAAGAGAAATTTCAGAAAGAACAAGAGCTCCAATCCCTGCTGCTGGATTCAAAATCCAATTTGCTGCCTTTCTTAAAAGGTTAGGATTTTCACTATCACCAAGAAATTGATCAAATATTGGTTTAACAAAAGAACCAACTAATCCTAAAGCTCCAACTACATGTAGCCAGGTTATACGTGCAAAGACCTTTTCAAGAATAGTGGGTTCTCTTTTACCTTGATTTTCTTCTGGTGATTTATTCGGATCAACAATATCTTTTGAATATTTTTTAATCGGTCTTGCAACTGTACCTACAACACCTCTAACCCGTTCAGGATTAACAAGCGAGGTCCCCAAGTTCCAAACTTGTTTTACTATTCCACCAGCATCAGCTGCACCTTGTAATGTTGGAAACATAAATAATTTTTAAATAATCCTAAAATCTAAGACTAAGCCCTTTAAAACTCATCTTAACCCAACATTAACCTATTTTTTCACTAAAAGTCAATACTAGAATCCTTTAACAAATTAACTTTTACAGAAGATTGTAATAAAATTGATTATTATTAAAAAGTAAAAATAAAAATATTGTTAAATTTTCCAAAGATTAATTTCTTAACCTGGTTTCTTAATCTTAGTGAGTGTTAATTACAAAGGTAAATAGGGAAAAGATAAGTAAGTTATACTTACTAAATAGATACAAATGGAACAAGATTTAAACAATATAATGCAATCAATAAGCAAGCTACCACAGACTGAGAAGAGTAAATTACTAACCTACCTTATTTATCAATCATCAAATATTCCAGAGAAGGATAAAGAAATTATTGAATATATGACGGCTTCAAGTGAACGGCTAAAGAACTGGATGGAAAGCACTGATAATCTAATAGAAAAAATGGATAACTTCTTTAATGACCTTAAAAAATCAGCTTGAAGAGCAATTAGCACTTGTTAAGGAAAAAGCACAAACAGCTAAAAGTGCATATAAGTATTGTTTTGAATTTATTAAGTCATTTTTTACTAAAGAACTAATTGATGATCATCTTAATAGAATATTTGCATTAAAAAAGATTGAATTGGAAAACACCTTTAATAGACTTGATAAACTATTAAAATACTTAATAGTTTTTGAAAAGCACAAAGAAATGATTTTATATAAGGATATAACAACAAGCAATGCAGTCAATCTCCTTGATGAGTTAAAGGATGAACTTAATAACATAATTGCTGAAGTCCAAGGATTAACAATCTTTCTAGAAGAAAGATTAAAACAACAATGAAAAAAAAACTAACAAATTTCCTTAACTTCATAAAGTTTGAACACACTGTTTTTGCTCTGCCATTTGCACTGTCTGGAGCACTCCTTGCCAGTGAAAATGGTTTTCCAAAACTTAGTACAATCTTTTGGATTATTTTAGCCATGGCAGGAGGAAGATCTTTTGCTATGAGCATAAATAGAATCATAGACAAAGATATTGATCTTAAAAACCCAAGAACAAAAATACGTGAACTCCCACAAGGAATTATCACAAATCCTCAAGCAATATTATTTTCAATAATTGCATTAGTCCTGTTTATTTATGCTGCACTACAGCTTCCAAGAATATGTTTATATCTACTTCCCATTGCAGCAATTTGGTTTTATATTTATCCTTATACAAAACGTTTTACAGCTCTTTCACACATATGGCTTGGAGTAGCTCTCGGCGCTTCAGTTTTAGCAGGATGGATAGCAGTGACAGGAGAAATAAACTCTGTAATTCCATTTGTCCTTGGTTTAGCTGTAGCCTTCTGGGTAGCTGGTTTTGATGTAATTTATGCTTGTCAGGACTATAGCTTTGATAAAGAAAATAAACTTCATAGCATTCCATCAAAACTTGGTATAAAGAACGCATTAACCATTTCAAGAATATTTCATGTGCTTACCATTTTCTTTTTAATTCTACTTGGATATATCTCTCAACTTACCTTTATTTACTGGGTTTCAGTAGTATTTGTCTTTCTAATGCTTTTATATGAACAAAGCCTAGTAAAAGAAAATGACTTAAGCAAAGTAAACCTGGCTTTTTTTACAGTAAATGGGTGGGTTAGTATAGGATTTTTTATTTTTATCGTTTTAGAAAAAGCAATATCGTGGTAAAATTTATTATATGTCAACAGATCCACTTGAAATTCAAAAAAAAATAGCCGGCTTGTCTCCAGATAAACAACAAGAAGTAGTCGATTTTATTATGTTTCTTGAAAGCAAAAAAATAGAGAAGAAAAGAAAATTAGAATTTGGCTGGATGGGAGGATTAAAAGAATTGAAAGATAAATACACCTCCGTAGAACTTCAACATAAGATTAATGAGTGGAGAATTTAGTGTTTTTAGTAGATTCAAATATTTTCTTAGAGGGTCTCCTAGAGCAAGAACAATCAACTAAAGTTAAGTCCTTTTTAGAAAACACTAATACAGATAAACTTTATATTACTAATTTTTCACTACATTCTATTGGAGTCCTTCTCACGAGAGCAAAAAAAATGGATTTATTTCACCGTTTTATAAACGAGGTAATTTTAAATCGAATTGAAGTTTTATCAATTACATCTGAAGACTTAAACAAAGTCATTGAGAATATAGAAAGATTTTCTATCGATTTTGATGATGCTTACCAATATACTATAGCTAAAAGCTACAACCTTCAGATAGTAAGCTTCGATAAAGATTTCGATCGTACTGATTTAAAAAGAATAGAACCATAACATGTCTAAAGTATTTATAACAGGTGCCACAGGATTCATTGGAAACAACCTTGTAGAGAAGCTTTTAAAAAAAGACTATAAAGTAAAAATTCTTGTAAGAGATAAAAACTTGCTTGATTTGTTTAAGTGGAAAGATAAGGTAGAAACTATTTATGGGGATATATTAGAACCATTATCATTTGAGGATAAAATCAACGATTGTGAAATCATCATTCACTCTGCTGCATTAATATCATTCTGGAATAAAGTTTGGGATAAAACCTATAAAATAAACGTAACAGGCACAAAAAACATTCTTAATGAAGCACTCAAATCAAATTGCAAAAAGTTTATTCATATTAGCTCAGTAGCCGCCGTAGGCTATGGAGAAAATGGAGAAGCTATAGATGAAAAACATCCATATAATTGGAAAAAATTCAATATCTCATACATGGAAACTAAGCACCAAGCAGAACTTGAAGTATATGAGGCTATAAAAAAAGGATTAAATGCTACCCTGGTAAACCCTGCAAATGTCTGGGGAAAAGGGGATCTGAGAGGTAGAAGAACAAAAATAATAAACACTATTAAAAAAGGTTTTCCATTTTATACAGAAGGTGGTACAAACTTTGTAGATGTAGATGCTGTTTGTGAAGCTACGATAAATGCAATCACAAAGGGTAAAACAGGGGAACGTTATATTTTAGGTGGCGAAAATATAACGATTAAGGACTTTTCTAAAATAATTGCAGATGAATTAAAGATAAAAAGAATGTTTATAAGGAGTCCTAAACTGCCAATAGTCATATACTCATACTCACAAGAACTACTTGCAAACTTTATAAGTTTCACTCCAAAACCATGTGCATCACAGCTTTCATTAATCGGTAGAAATATCTACTATGATAGCTCAAAAGCAATCAGAGAGCTAAATATGCCAGTCATATCTGTAAAAGATTGTATTCATAAGACCATTGAGTTTTATAGAAAGCATAACCTGATATAAGACCAGGATTGAGGATCGAGGAATGAGCAGAACAAGTCCTCAATTCTCAATAGTTCTCTAATACTTTCCCTCACACTTATGAATTTTCACAAAATTGCTTTCACCACGTTCTGCAATAGGTAATCCGCCTGTGACTATAACAATATCTCCAGGTTTCACTATTTCATTTTCTATTAATGTCTTTTCTACAAGTTTCATCATGGTCTCAGTATCAAAAATATCAATCATTAAAATAGGTGTAATTCCCCACCACAAACTAAGCTGCCTACTTACAATTTCATTTTGAGTAAGTGCTATTACTTTAACTGGAGGACGTTGTTTAGAAACAAGATTTGCAGTATTTCCAGAAAGCGTAAAAGTAGCAATAGCAGCAGCCTTTACACGCTCAGCCAGTTCACAAGCACTACGAGCTAAGTTTTCTTGAACAGTGGTTACATCATGCCTAAATCTTGGTGCTACTTCTTCAGTAGCAACAGCAATATTATGCATAGTTTGAACAGCTAAAACAGGATATTTCCCCATAGCTGTTTCTCCTGATAGCATCGTGGCATCAGTACCATCAAAAATAGCATTTGCTACATCACTAAGCTCTGCTCTTGTAGGTCTTGGTGAGTGAATCATAGACTCTAACATTTCTGTAGCCGTAATCACGAGCACATTTTTTTCATTTGCTCTTTGAATGACTTGTTTTTGAATAGCGGGAAGTCTTTCATATGGTAACTCTACACCTAAATCACCTCTTGCTACCATAATCCCATCAGATACATCTAAAATATTATCCAGATCATCGATCGCTTGTGGTTTTTCAATTTTTGCAATAATTTTAATTTTAGAATCTTTTGGAAGATGACTTCTTAAAACTTTAATGTCATTTGCAGAGCGTACAAAAGACAGTGCAATTAAATCTACACCATGTTCTAATCCATGCTTTAAATCATCTAAATCTTTAGGAGTCAATGGTGATAAGCTTTTTAACTCTGAATCAGGAAAGTTTACTCCCTTTCCATCATAGAGTTCACCACCAAAAACTATTTGACAACCAATATTTTGTTCATCAATTTTATGCAACACTTTTAACTGAATCATGCCATCATTTAAAAGCACTCTTTGAGCAGGCTTTAAGCAACCTATAATCTCTGTAAAATTTAATATGGATATCTTTTCAGAAGTACCTTCTGTCTTTTGTGTTGTAAGTACTACAATTTTTCCATCTTTTAAAACAGCACTTCCATTTTTTAGTTTTCCTACTCTGATCTTTGGACCTTGCAAATCAAGAAGTATGCCAACTCTTTTCTTTAAGGATACTGAATGTTCTCTTATGTATTTAATTACATTTACTCTGACATCAAGTTCGCTATGCGAACAATTGATTCTAAATACATTTGTACCAGCTTCCATGAGTTGGCGAATCACTTCGGAACTACAGGAAGCTGGTCCAATTGTAGCTATTATTTTAGTTAGTCTAGATTGTGGCACAAAACTAACTTTCTAACATTATCTTTTTAATTTGACCCGAGGCTTTTAGAGCATCTGCATGTTCTCTTTGCCACATGTTTCTTCCAAAGATTAATCCAGTAGCACCATTGTCCATTGCAGCCTTTGCTTTGTGTAATAAGTCTTGATCGCTTTCTTTGCTACCACCAGAGAATAAAACCATGGTTCTACCAGCTGCCATAACAACCTTTGCAATTGCTTCTTCATATGAGAGCTTTAAAGTGTTGTATGGTTTTGGTAGTTTGTCCATTTTAGCTTCATCGATTTTTGGAACGTTTATTTTTACAATATCTGCTCCAAATTCACATGCAAGCCTTGCTGCATAATCTATGGCATAAAGACTCTCTTTACCACCTTTAGCTTCTATTGCAGAACCTCTTGGATACGACCAAACAATAAGTGGCATACCAAACTTTTCACATTCAGATCTAACTTCATTTAATTGTCTTATGTCTCTATCTTGTGCTGGAGAACCTGCATAAAGTGTATACCCTACAGCATCAGCACCAAGCCATACAGCATCCTGAACTGATGCAGTCAATGGTGAAAAAGAATTATCGTCTGATGGGACATTTGTTTTACCATTGATTTTTAGAATCAATGGAACTCTTCCAACATATTTTCTGGAATATTTTTGAGCTAATCCTATATGTAATGCAATGGCTGAATAGCCTCCTTCTAGTGCAAGTCTGTATTGGTATTCTGGGTCTTCACTTGGTGGATTTGGAAAAAAGTTTAATGGACCATGTTCTATTCCTTGATCAATGGGTAAAACCATTAAAGTGCCATTTCCTGGACCATGTTCAAATAACATTCTATATAATCTTGTTTTTTTACCTAATGAAATATCTAAATCATCTAGTTTTGGTCTTTGTACTTTCATTTGTAAACCTTTCTTTGAACTTTCTATTGTTTTATCTGCTACAGCCATTTGCTTATACCTCGCTTTTTATATTTTACTGTTTTAACAACATTGTTTAATTGTAAATAAACGTACTTAAATATTATATCGCTAATTACTAACGGTTTATGTCATTGCGAGGAGCAACTTTAGTTGTGACGAAGCAATCTCCAAAACGTTATTAGATTGCCACGTCGACTCTTTCAGAGTCTCCTCGCAATGACATGTAAAGATAAATATTTTCCTCTTGCATTGTCTTAAAATAGTAAAATAGAAAATAACCATGAATAAAAAAAACCTAAATACAAATTTAATCCTCTTAACACTTGTTTTAATTATTTATATTTGCTTCTTATCTTACCCATCCCTTGCAAAAATTCCAATGGATTCTGATACTATCGCTGAAATAGCAGAACAGATTAGTAATACAGTTGTAAACATTGATAGTTCTCATGAAGTTAAAGAGAGTGAAGCTATGAGTAAGACTCTTGACTTAGGAGGAGTTGAATTACATATTCCAGACACAAATTCTGAACATGAAACTGGAGGAGGTTCTGGAATAATAATTCGTGAAAATGGTTACATCTTAACAAGTTATCACGTAGTAAAAGATGCAGATAGAATCACAGTCACCTTACAAGATGAAAAAAAATATGAAGGAAAAGTCCTTGCACATGATAGTTACAGCGATTTAGCCATTGTCAAAATTAATACAAAGAATTTACCAATAGCAAAATTTGGAGACTCAAAAAAACTTAGACCTGGTGATTGGGTCGTAGCCATAGGTTCACCACTTGGTCTTGAACATACAGTAACGCTTGGAATTATAAGTGCATTATCACGTCATGTAGGAGTTACTTTTGGTTCAGCTCAAGGAGCTTTTAAATATATTCAAACAGATGCTGCAATAAATCCAGGCAATTCAGGTGGACCGCTTGTAAATCTTGATGGAGAAGTAATTGGAATTAATACTTTTATCATTGGTAGAAATGCTCAAAATTTAAACTTTGCAATACCGGGAGATTATGCAAAAGATATTGCTGATGATTTAATTGCTCATGGATCAATAAAACATCCATATCTTGGAATTAAAATGACTCCACTAACTGAAACACAATTAAAATCAGAAGGTCTACCAAAAGATACAGTGGGAGTCTATGTCGTAGAAGTAGTACCAAACAGCCCTGCACAATTAAATGGAGTTCTGCCAGGGGATATACTTCAAAAAGCAGATGGCATAGATATTACAGACCCTACAAAAATTGCTGAAATTGTTAGAAATAAAAACATTGGAGATAAGCTTCACTTGAGGCTTTTACGAAACAGTCAGGTAAAAAACATTCCAATAAAAGTAGGATCACTTCCTGATGAACAAGAGGAAGCTAAATAGGAATTTGTATTTATAATCCTTACATAGAATTTAAATAAAAGATTTAGATATTTAGTACTATGGATCTTTCTATATCAAACAGTTATTCTTAATCTTAATAAGATAACAAGTAAGTTATAAAAGGAGTATACGTATGATTATAAATAAGATGGTTGAATTTTTTCTACAGAAACACTTTGGTGCGACAATAGTTCTTGGTGTACCCTTATTTACATTGGGTGGAACAGAATTTGCTAGCATTAGACGGCATCAAGAGAAATCAATTGTAGCTCCATTAAATACTGTGAGAGGCTTTCATCAAGGAGTTGAACAATATATTGATGATGAAAAAACTCAAACTCTTAGTGAAGATGGTGCTTACAAATATGTTAGAGAAACATTTGACTTGGATAAAGATAAAAAACTATCATCTGTTGAATTGGAATTAGGAAGACTCTTATCAGGAGAAATAGGAAAAGGAATTCGTCATCTACCTTACAATGTAGATACCTCAAGAACAAACATTTTCAAAGCAATAGAAAAAATTAGAGAAGAAGAAAAGGCACAAGTCAAGTAGGATTTAAAAACCTTCTTTGCAAACTTAAGAAAAAAACAAGCTGGTTAAGAACTGCTGCAAATCTAATATCCCTTAAACAAGCCATTACTAAATTAAGATCCTTAATCTTTATTTCACGATTAGTTGCTTTTTATAATTTTCAGGTTAAATATGAAATAACTTATTGCATTTGCTCTTTCGATTTAGGATAATGACTTTGACAAATTATTTTAAGCAATTTTAATAAGGAGATTATATGTTCAACAAATTAGAAACTTTTTATAGAAAACATCCTATAACTACATGGGTTGCAACCGCTACTTTCGCAGCAACTACCATTACCCTATGTGGTACTTTAGATAACATTTCAAAATCTAGAGTATTTCCATTAAATATGGAGAAGAATTTTCCCCCAGAACTTGAACCTTACATTGATGATAAAGAAAAACAGATTATCAGTGAAGATAGTGCCTACAGATATGTTAGAGAAAACTTTGACTTGGATAAAAACAAAAAATTATCCTCTGCTGAATTAGAGTTAGCAAGAATTGTATCAGATAAGATCTCCAACACTAGATTTTCTCCTCTCCCATCCCACATAGACATCTCAAAAAGAAATATTTTTAAAGCAATAGAAAAAATTAGAGAAGAAGAAAAGGCACAAGTCAAGTAGGATTTATAAATAAGGAGATTATATGTTAAACAAATTAAATCACCCTGTACCTCTACTCATATTTGCTGTAGCAATGGGAATGGGAATAAGTAGAGGTATAGACGTTGGTGCAAAATCTAGAATAGTACCATTAACCACAGTAAAGGGTTTTCCACCAGAACTTGAGCGTTATATTGATGATAAAGAAAAACAGACTATTAGCGAAGACAGCGCTTATAAGTATGTTAGAGAAAATTTTGACCTAGACAAAAACAAAAAACTATCACCTATTGAATTAGAGTTAGCAAGAAATCTATCAAGCGAGATGGGAAAAGATTATTTATTTACTCCTTACAATGTAGACACCTCAAAAAGAAACATTTTCAAAGCAATAGAAAAAATTAGAGAAGAAGAAAAAACTCAGTAGGTATTGGTCGCGACCAATACCTACAATGGTTATAAAAACTGTGCGTGTTTAAGAACTTCGCTGCACTTACAATTTAATCTTTGAGCTGGAATAGTTCCTATTAGCTTAAACAAAACATTTCTTAGATTTTCTAAATTGTCCTGAAACACTTTCATCACTTCAGCATGACTTACTGGTGGTACATCTCCTACTAGCCCTGAGTCATAATCAGTAGCAAGAGCAATATTTACCACACACAGTTCAAGCTCTTTTGCTAAGTGACCTTCAGGATATTGTGTCATGTTTATAGTAGACCAGCCCATAGAAGTAAACCATTTAGATTCAGACTTAGTACTAAACCTTGGTCCTTGAATCACCACAATAGTGCCTGTTTTATGACATTTGACACCGTTAGCTTCTGTAGACTTTATAGCAAGCTCTCTTAACTCAGGACAGTATGGATCAGCAGCACTTACGTGTGTGGCTATAGGACCATCATAAAAAGTATCAGTTCTTCCACTTGTTCTATCTATATACTGATCACTGATTACAAAATCACCTGGTTTTATGTCTTTTTGGAGACTGCCAACTGCACAGGGACTAATAATTCTTGAAACACCAAGTTGTTTCATTGCCCATAAATTAGCTCTGTAATTAATCTTATGTGGTGGTATTGAATGTTTTCTATTATGTCTTGGTAAAAAAGCTACGGTTTTTCCTTCAACCTTCCCTAAAAACAAACTATCAGATGGGCTTCCATAAGGAGTCTGAACATTTACTTCTTCAATATTTTCTAAGAACTTATAAAAACCAGAACCACCAAAAACTCCAATATCAGCTTTCTTACTCAAGTTAAACCTCCTTATGTCTTAAAAAATTCTAAACACTAGATCCTAACATTATTTCATAACAATACGTTTTTTTTGTTTACTAATCTCATGGAGATAAATAGTCTCATCATCACTAAGTCCAAAAACACAAAGCAAAAATCCTAAAAATGCTTTAATTTTATTTTTCCATCCTATAACACTTCTAATATTTACTAATCTATATAAGAACCAAACAAAAATACTGTCAAGATAAACACCTTTAATTTCAGTTAAGGAATTGTTCATTCCTAAAGACAAAAAATCCAGCTCATCAATGTTTCTTAAAGGCTTTAAAATATTATTGTTTATTCTTGCTATTAAATTGTTTGCACAAGTATCTGCTTGTTTATAAAAAAAGTGTAGACTATGAGAATTTGACTCATTCAAATCTAAACACTTAGATGACTCCCCGATAATAAATACATTTTCAAGACCATCAGCTTTCGAATATAAATCAACACATCCTAAATGATTATCATCTTTTTTTAAAGGCAAGTTGTTAATTAGCGATGAGTATTTATAATTGCCACTAAAGATTATAGTGCTTGTATAAAGCTCATCTTTATTATTAAGGATAAGCCTATCTGCATCAATTCTTGTAACCTTAGAATTTAAACAAAGAT
The DNA here is from genome assembly GCA_023250155.1 of Candidatus Melainabacteria bacterium. GTDB lineage: Bacteria > Cyanobacteriota > Vampirovibrionia > 2-02-FULL-35-15 > 2-02-FULL-35-15 > JAHFBD01. The sequence continues at coordinate 26,955 of JAHFBG010000012.1, read as the reverse complement.
TGATTTTCTTTTTGTTTAAAATATAAAATATTTTTGCATTATAAAAAGGGTCTTTTTGAAAAGGAATAACATTTTTCTCATCTATTAAATTTATTTTTATTTGAGATAATTTCAAATCGGGATATTGCTTCTTTGTTAAGTTAAAAACAAAATCATAAATTGAAAGTGCTGTTTCTATGCCATTTTTACCAGCCCCAATCACAGAAAAAGTTAACAACTTATTCTTCAGGTCTATATTATTTTCTCTGGATGCTTTATCAACACATTCATTGATTTGTTTTTTTAGTGAAATAACATCAAGTAATGTATTTATCCTAAAACAGTCAATATCACTGAATATTTCTCCAAAATCATCACGATCAAGCTCTGGAGCTAAAATTAAATAATCATAATTAATAAAACCAGAAGAAGTTTTAACGATTTTTTCATTTATATTAATATCAACAACTTCAGACTGTAAAAAGGAAACACCTGGTCTTAAAAGTAAAATATTTCTAAAACTAAAACAGAGACTGTTTAACGAACAATTATTAGCAATAAACTGACTGAATAAAGACTTAATAAAATAGTAAGGTCTTTCAGCAATCAAAATCAAATCTATTGGCTGTCTAACTTTTGTCAGCAATTTTTCTAAAGAATCAAATACTGCTGCACTGCTATAACTACTACCTATAACAACTACTTTTGCTGATTGCATACTTAGATTATAGCGTAGAGAGAACTAGCGTAGAGCGGTTAGCGGATAGGTAGGACAAGAACATAGAACAGTTCTAAATCCTAATTGTTCTACTAAACGCTATCCGCTGAACGCTAGTTTCTATACCCTCAAAAGCTCAAGATTAACTGCAGGCTTACAACTGCTTAAAAAATGTGTATAAAATTCTGACAATCCTCTTGTTTTATCAATACTAACAAAATCAACTTGTTTTATATTTTGCTCATGAGTCCAATTTAAAGCAACACTTAACATCTTCGATGCAATATTTTGTTTTCTGTATTGTGGCTTTGTGTAAATATCTTCTGTAACACCTTTTAAGATTAAATCTGAAGAAGGTATTACGATCGTTTGTAAATATAAAAAACCTTTAACCTCATAACAACCTTTATCCTGTGCGACAAGCAATAAGTTATGCTCTTTACTTAACTTCTTTTTAACAAACGCTTGCCAGTCTTTTCCTTCAGTACCAAAATCATATCTTTGAGGTGCAAAAACTTGTTGGATTGCTGCTAAATTTGCCCATAATTCACCAAGCTCTTTAACGTGTTCTTCATTTGCACTACAAATAACTAAATTACCAAACTCAACATTTACAAAATTGTTTACCTCACTTATTTTCTTTAAGTTAGCAGGCTCATTTGAAGCATCACCTTTAATTAGTTTTTCTTTAGGTTCCATGAATAATCTTAATCCTTTCAATTTATTGTTTACTTAGAATTATTAAACTCAATCATACAAAGTTAAGACCTTAACCTTTTTGATATTGATTAAAAAAAATTCATTTTTATACTCTAGAACAAATAAAGCTCCTAAGAACAGGAGCTTTATCATTCATTAACTAATAATTAACTGGTGCTTTACCAAGTTATTTACCTAGTGTTTTTTGTCCAGGATTCCAATTTACAGGACATAGCTCACCTGTTTGAAATGCAGTTAGAACTCTCAATGTATCATCAACATTACGTCCTACTTGTAAATCATGAACAACTGATGCTCTGACCTTTCCTTCTGGATCTATGACAAATGTACCTCTTAAGGAAATACCCTTATCTTCTAAAAGTATTCCATAATCTTGACTAATTTTCTTAGTAAGATCTGAAAGAAGAGGAAAATTTAATTTGCCTAATCCACCTTGTTCACACCAACCTTTATGCGAGTAAACACTATCAATACTTGCACCAATAAGTTGAGCATTATTCTTTTTGAATTCATCTGCTTTTTTGTTGAACTCTAAAATTTCTGTTGGGCAAACAAAAGTAAAGTCTAATGGATAAAAGAAAAGAACTACCCATTTACCTTTGTAATCAGATAATGATATTTCTTTGATTTCTCCATTAACATATGCTTGTGCTTTAAATTGTGGTGCCATTTGACCAACAATTGGTTTTGATGCATTGTTGTGAATAATAGCAACTGAACTTCCATTTGTGCTTACAGATTTTTCTTGTGTTGACATTGCCACGGTTATATCCTCCCATATATTTCTAACTAACATAATAGATTTTACTGTGTTTATAAAAATTTAATTTATAGGTACGGTTTAAATACTAAGTATTACAAGTTTTAAAGTTACAAAGCTTCAAACAAAGAAATACCTATAATACTAAAGAGACACCTAAACCAGCATCAAAAGAAGGTACAACTTTATTATCTTCAATCATTAACCCGCTAAAAGGATCACTCTCTAGTAATAAATGCCCATCCAAATCAACATAATCAGCTAACGGTGAGATATGAACAGCAGCTGAAATACCACATGAAGATTCAATCATACAACCTAGCATAACTTTTAAATTGTATGATTTGGCTAAACTAATCATATTATGAGCTTCTAAAATACTTCCCGTTTTCATTAGTTTTATATTTATACCATGTACTTTTCCTGCTAAAGATTCTATATCTGTATATGAAATACAATCCTCATCTACAAATATAGGAATCTTCGTGGAATCAAGAACTAAAGCTAACAGGCTGTATTGCCCTCGTGGCAATGGCTGTTCTAAAAGCTCAACATTGTAAGCTGGTAAAATATCCAACATTTTTTTTGTAAGATCAATATCCCATCCACCATTAGCATCAACTCTTAACGTACAATTATTTTCTTTAACAATATCTCCAATTGATCTTAGAACATTAACATCATGCTCATAACCTAATCCCAGCTTAAGCTTTAAAACCTTATAACCAGCAGAAATAGCTTCCCTTACTTTATTCTCCATAACCATTAAACTATCCAATCCAATAGTATATGAAGTATAAGGTACATTTTCATAACTTGATCCATTATCAATAAATGGATCATCATTAAAAAAGAATTGATACAAAGATTTATTGTCAATTTTTCCTATGAGGTCCCAAAATGCCATCTCAAGAGCTACTCTTGCAGATGGTAACGATCTCCTATATGAATTCGATGAAAACTTGGCTAAATCATCTTTTAAACTTCTAATGTTAGTAATATATTCTTCAATTGATTTGTGTTTTACAAACTCATGCAAATATTCAATTACAGACTCTTGATCCTCCCCATAATAATATGATGGAGAGGCTTCACCAAAAGCAATAATATCATCATAACTTAAGGTTACTAGTACATTTTTAGCACAAGTTATTGTGCCTCGAGAAATACCAAATGGATGTTTTAGTCTTAAGTTAAATGGTCTAGCTGTAAGTTTTATCTTAGACATGCTTTTAGTAGTTTTTCTCCTCCAAATTTAATCACATCATCTACAGACAGTCCAGTTTCTGACTCAATTTTTTTTATTTCTAAAGATGCCTCATCATTACTATATCCAAATGCATTCAAAGCAATACCTACTACTTTAGCAGCCCTTACTGACAATGTCATATTTTCATATATTGAGATAACCTTATTTATTGATTCTATTGGAATCTTTGTATTTTTCAAGTATTTTCTACCAATTTTATGACATAAAATTAGTTTATGTGGCAAAGAACCATGTAATAAAGCTAAAGTAACACCTGACCATCCTGGGTGTAGTATTGAACCTTGTCCTTCTACAAATGAAATATCAACATTTTCATTGGCAGCTTTTATTAGTTCTTCTTCAATAGCACCAGCCATAAAATCTCCAACAATTGCATCAATCGGTATACCACTACCACTAATCATCATGCCAGTTTGACCAGTAGCAATAAATTTTGATTTCTTTCCTAGTTTAGTAGCTAGCTTATCTAATTCTAAAGCTACTGTCATTTTACCAATTGCTGCATCAGTACCAACCATTAGAACAATTTCCATAGGATAATCTAAAAGCCTAGCATTTGCTATAGGATAATCATTTCTAGGTTTTCTAACATCCCAAATATAGACTTTATTTTTTTCTGATAAAGATTTAACCTCAGGAATATTACACAAGAAATCATGCAATCCATTTACAATATTTAACTTTAAGTCTATAGCTCTTTTTATATCATCTAACCAATCAGGGGGAAACCGACCACCACTAGGTGCAATTCCAATCAATAAAACATCTGCTTGTGGAAAACTGTTCTTAGCCTCTTCAACTGATTTAAAGATTGGGATTGGATTCAAGTAACCAATTACATTTTTTACTGTTTGACCAGCTAATTTTCTATCAACAACAGCTACAGTTTCACATAAACCATAGCTTATAAAACCAATTCCTGTTTTAGCATTTTCTCCACCAAAAGAATCTTGGGCATAAATTATTACTTTATTTTTTACAGTTAACATAACTTTAGACAATTTAATATTTTAAGACACAACATCTAAGAACAAATCAATAAGTTCAGGATCCCATTGCTTTTCTCTTCCCTCTTTTAATCTTTTAATGGCTTCAGATTGAGATAGTGATGATCTATAAGGCCTATTGCTTGTCATGGCTTGGTAGGCATCAACGATGCTTACAATTCTTGCCCCAAGAGGCACCTCTGTCTTTGATAATCCATTTGGATAACCAGATCCATCCCAATACTCATGATGGTATAGAACAAGATTCGAGACCTTTTCAAGAGGCTTAATAGGCTTAAGAATTCTAGCTCCAATCACTGGGTGTTTTTTCATGACTTCAAATTCTTCTTTTGTAAGTTTTGCTGGTTTACATAAAATACTTTCAGGAATTCCGATTTTGCCTATGTCATGCATCATAGCAGCCAATCGAATCCATTCAAGCTCTTGTAAATCTAAACCTAAACTTTTAGCTAACAAATAAGCATATTCAGAGACTCTTTTACTATGTCCCTCAGTATAAGAATCTTTTGCATCTAAAGCCAAAACTAAACTTTGAACTGAATCTAAAATATCAGCATTATAAGAACTACTTTGTCTTGCTAAGCTCTCTTGAATATTCTCTATAATATCTGGACCAGTTTTCAAGCTGATTTTTTTAGAAATAATTTCAGGGATAGCAATTGATACTATCTTCTCTAAAAGTTTGCTACTTTGACCTTTCAATTCGTCATAGCTTGACACTTGAAGTTTTCCTCGAGACTTTGACAAAATCATAGATTGCTCAAGCAAGGTCAATAACTCAGTTATAGTATCTGCATGTATAGGATAAGTAACAAAAGAAAAACTATAATCTACAGGACCAACACCTAAAACAGATATATTACTTAAATTATCCTTCACTTTTTCGGCTTCAATACGAGCGACATTTCCATCAGCATTATTTAAAATAATCACAAATTCATCATTATTATATCTAGCAATTTTATTACTTCCAGAATGCAAGCGTCTTAAATAACGAGCAGTTTGATCAAGAACTAAATTCCCTGCAACAAAACCCATTTTTAAATTAATATCTTTTAAACCATCTATATCAACAAGTATTAAACTAAATGGATTGTTTTTTACTTGAGATTCAACCTGACAATGATTTAATTCACGTAAAAACTGGTCAGAATCAAGGACTAAATTAAAAGCATCAAATTCATAATCATCAAACACTTTCAATTGATTTGACAAAACAAGTCCCAAAATAAAAGCAACTTCATTTAAATATTGAATCTCACTTTCCTTCCAAACACGAACATAATTACATTGATGAAAACATAAAACACCCAATGGTTTACTTTTATAAAAGATAGGCACGCCTAAAAAAGATTTAACAGAAAGCAAGCCCTCAATGCCTTTTGATATTTCATTTACAGGAATTTTATCAATATTAGACAGGTTCATTACCCCATTATCATTTAACGAAAGTGAGCTTTTTAAAGTAGAAATCCAATCATATTCATATTGTGGAATAACAGAAATAGATTCAAGAACATTATCATTAATTACCTCAAGAGTCATATTGCTATCAAACATTGAAGCATTAGATTGAGAAAATATTTTTATCTGTGAACGAGAAACTGACAGTGCATTACCGAGTTCTTTTGTGATTTGATACAAAATAGATTTAAAGTCAATATCTGCATTCAATATATTTTTTATCCTAAGCAGACTATCCATCCTATTTTGAGACAGTTTCTGAGATATTAAGACTGCTCTATTCTCTAAAGATTTCGCAATAAGTTTTAATACATCTGCATAAGTATCTAAATCTTTATTTTCAGAACAATCCCACACAATTTCAAGGCGACCTTCAACAGAAAGTGGAATAGTAATTTTAGATTTTAGAGATTCGTCATCAACAATATTGTTGAACGCTACTCCTGAAGAGGAAAACACAACAATGTTGTCAACATATGAATGTAAGAACAAATATTTCGCCTTAATATATTGCTGTAATAAATTTGATACTTGTTGTAACCAAAGCTTTCCATTTTTTGGCTCAATAAGACAATGAATAAGATCACAAAAATATTTATTTTCAGTATTTAGCTCTTTTTGACTAATTAACTCAATACTCATTAAGTATTTATTATATATCAGGTAGCTCTTTTAGGACCTTCCCATAGATTTTTATTATTAATACCTGACTCTGTAATTTCAAACATCTTATGAATAGTTGCTGCTGCTCTGTCAAAATATCTTGAGTCAATCTCTATAACATTCTTATTTTCAGTAATAGAACTTAAAACATTTTCCAGTTTGTGGTACTTCATATTAGGGCATAATGGTAATGGAAATGTTGTAACAATTGTTTTATGTGCCATATCACGCTGCATTCTAGCGACTAAACCTTGTTCAGATAAAATAATAAATTGATTTTTTTCATATTTATCAACAAATTTATATATTTGAGAAGTACTCCCTACAAAATCTGCTAGTCGCCATACTTCAGGATCACATTCAGGATGTGCTATAACAACAGCTTCTGGATATTTTTCTCTCATTATAAAAACATCTTTCGGTGTTATTTGATAGTGAGTAGGACAGAACCCATCATAAATATGCAATTTTTTATTTGGTATTTGTTCTTGTACCCATACACCTAATCCTTTATCAGGTACAAAAATCAATTCATCAGCACTAAAAGACTTAACAACTTCTACAGCATTAGTACTTGTACAACAGACATCTGACTCAGCTTTTACAGCAGCACTTGAGTTTATATAGCAAACAACAGGAGCATTATTATTCTCTTGCTTAAAGTCATTCAAATCATCTTTTGAAATCATATCTGCCATAGGACAACCAGATTGTAAGTCTGGAAGCAAAACTGTTTTTTTAGGATTTAGTAATTTAGCAGTTTCTGCCATAAAATGAACACCACAAAAAATTATTACATCAGCATCTGTCTTAGCTGCAAATCTAGATAAAGCTAAACTATCACCCACATGATCTGCTATATCCTGAACCTCAAGTCTTTGATAAATATGAGCTAATATAATGGCATTTCTTTTTTTTGCTGCTTCTTTAATTTGATTTTTAAGAGAATCAGTATCTCTTAAAGTTTTTTTACCATTTAAGGAAGGATCTTGATTGGTTTTTACAAGCTCAATAACCATAATTGTTTCTACAATTATAAGTCCTTATTTTAAAACTGATACAAACTCAGGCTTGTTTTTTTGAATTTGCCATTTAATATCTTCATCCTTTTTAAAAATAGAATGAATAAACTCTGTAGGCAAGTTCTTATAATCCTCTCTATAATGTACCCCTAAGCTATGTTTTCTTAAAATAGATGCTTGTGTCATAAGAAATGAAAGTAATATCATATTTTTAAGCTCTTGTAGTTGTATATTTGAGCTTATTAAGTCTAAATTAACTTTACTCATTAAATCCCTTAACCAAATCAGATTTTCATTTAAGACCAATTCATTTCTTACAAGAAATATTGATTTTGTGTTTCTTTCCTGCAATTCACTTATAAAAGATAACAATTCAACATCTGTAAAATTCTCAGGATCAAAATCAACATTAAAAGTATTAGAACTTGGCAAATGAAAATTAGAATCCATCATTAATTTCTCAACCAATAAATGAGGAACTACAATACATTCAAGCAAAGAATTACTAGCTAATCTATTTGCTCCATGAAAACCATTTGAAGCAGCTTCACCCACTACCCATAAAGAAGGAATATTAGTACTTCCATAAATATCACTTTTAATTCCACCAATTAAATAATGAGCAGCAGGGGAGACTGGAATTCCGACTCCAAACACATCAATATTTCGCTCAATACATTCCTTATAAACAGTAGGAAATCTATTAATAAAATATTCCTTCTTAAAAGAAGAAACATCAAGGTATACAAATCCAGAATTGGTTTTCTCCATTTCACTTAAAAGAGCTCTAGCAAGAACATCACGTGGCGCTAACTCAGCCTGAGGATGATACTTAGAAGCAAAATACTCACCATTAATATTTTTTAGCTTTCCACCTTCTCCACGAATAGCTTCTGTAATTAAACGAGGATCTCCTTTTTCAAGAAGAACTGTTGGATGAAATTGAATCATTTCAATATCTTGAATTACAGCACCTGCTCTATAACTCATTGCTATACCATCACCAGTGGATACTGAAGGATTTGTCGTATACTTATAGATTCTTCCTAAGCCACCGCTAGCTACGATAACATGCTTAGCTAAAACTACATACTTACTTCTAGCAACATCCTCTACTAATACTCCACAAACTCTGTCACTTTCCTTTAAAAGACTTAAAACACAAGCACCTTGGGATATAGAAATATTTGGTTCTCTACAAACCCTATCAATTAAAGTTTTTGTAATTATTCTTCCTGAAGCATCACCACCCACATGAATTACACGAGGAACAGAGTGAGCAGCTTCTTTAGTCTGATGAATTATATTTTCAGAGGTTAAATCAAACTTTACACCATAAGAAACCAACTTTTGAAAAGCATTTACTGAATGACGAATTACTTCCTTTGCAATATTTACATCACATAAATTTGAGCCTGCATTTAATGTATCTTCTAAATGTCTTTCAAAACTATCGGACTCACTTAATGGTATTGAAATACCGCCTTGAGCATAAAGGCTTGAACTTTCTGTTATTGCTTCTTTTGTAATAAGACAAACAGACTTATTTCTTTGACTTAGTTCTAGTGCACATATTAAGCCGCTTATTCCAGAACCTATTATTACAACATCATATTTTGCAGCGACATCAACTTTCATGGAATATAGTATATTACATGGCTTCTAAGTTTTGAGATTTAAGCTGGTTTTTAGATAAAACAGCTAGTTTTATGCCATTTTAAAACCACGACCAGGAGGATTTACTTCTTTTGGATTAACTTCACCAGTATGTGTACTAATTTTAGGATCTAATAATTCTTTTAATTCAGATACAGCTTTAGCAAATTCACCATTTTTTTCAAGTAGCTTTTGAAAAGCTTTCCATATAGGATGATCAAGATCATAATTTATAGCATTTGTAGGATCTTTTTTCTCTATAAGACGAGATAGTAATATTGACAGCTCATGCAAATTCTTATCAATATTATCAAACTGCCTCAACTGATACTTTGCATCTGAATAATTAACATACGCTTTTTTTGCAGGCTCAGTTAAATTTAAATCCTCACCATTAGGTCCTTTATAAAAAACCTCAACTTTTGTTTTAAAAAAACCTTTTATCTTAAAATCACTCTTAATATCAGAAACTCTTATAACATCTATAACATACATCTTTAATACCTCCAGATAATTAGAACAATCTTACAATATAAACCTAGAGAAATCAATTCTTACAGAAAAGATTAATTTCTACAATACATAATTAAGGAGATATATTTAGCGTTCACTTCTCTACATCATAAGAAAAAGACATTCTATTTTTAGTTCCTTTGCTATTACTCAATTCAACAATAATAGTATGAAAACCTTTATCTTTTCCTGTAGGTGTCCACGTTAAATTTGCAGTTGCTCTATTTCTTTGTTTTTCATCTACCTTAAATTCATATTTTGCAGATTCTGGTAATCCATAAGTAGTGGATACTAAGACTTCTGTCGGCTCTCTATCAAACATTAACAACTTTAATTCAATAGGTTGGCCTATTTTCACTTTATCAACAAAAACTTTTTGAAAGGATTCTTTTTCTTTGCCTTGAATAATAATTCCTGGTGGTATTTGTGTTGGTGGTGGAGATTGTCCTTTTGAAGGAGCGTTATTTGGAATAGCCAACCCAGAAGGCAAAGGCATATTTTGTTGACCAACTTGTGGTGGAAGTTGAATTTGTGGTGGTGGTTGAACTTGTGGCGCAGGTTGAACTTGTGGCACAGGTTGAGCTTGTGGTGGAGACCCCTGACCTAATAATTGATCCATCTGTAGTGCTGGAGGTATTGGTTGATTTTGAAAATCATCTGTCTTTGGATTATTTTCAGGTCTTAAATCCTGAGCATATGAATTTATTCCTAACAACATTCCACATAACAAAGCCATAATAATTTTAGTCCACATATTTCCTCCATATTAAATCACAAACAAAAAACCATTATAACACTTACAATTTACCCAAATTACAAAGGACTTAACATAAGCTTTTCAAACAATTGTTTATCATTATTAACTTCAGGATTATCTGTCGTAAGTAGCTTCTCTCCAATGAAAATACTATTTGCTCCAGCTAGAAAACATAATGTTTGTAACTCATGACTCATTTCAAGCCTACCTGCTGAAAGTCTAACTTTAGCTTTAGGAATAAAAATCCTTGCTGTTGCAATCGTTCTTACTAATTCAAAAGAATCTATGTTCTCATTATCTTGAAGTGGAGTACCCTGAATTTTTACTAAACTATTTACAGGAACTGATTCTGGCTGTGGATTTAAATTTGCCAAGGTTTTAATTAGTTCAATTCTATCTTTTTTACTTTCACCCAAACCAATAATGCCACCACAACATAGCTGAATACCAGAATTTGAAACATAACTTATAGTTTTTAATCTATCTTCATAAGTTCTTGTTGAAATTATTTCTTTATAAAATTCCTCAGATGTATCTAAATTATGATTATAGGCTGTTAATCCTGCTTGTTTTAATTTGTCTGCTTGTTCCTGAGTTAACATACCTAACGTACAACAAACTTCCATATTTAATTTAGAAATATTATTAATCAAATCTAACACTCTATCAAAGTCACTATTGTTTGGGGCATTACGCCATGCAGCTCCCATACAAAATCTTGAAGCTCCATTTTTTTTTGCTTCATTTGCTTGATTTAAAACCTCTTCATTAGGAAGTAAGTTATACTTTTCAATCTGAGTATCATATCTAACACTTTGTGGACAATATTTACAATCTTCTGGACAATTACCACTTTTAATATTGCTTAAAGTACATAATTGAACTTTGTTTATTGGTTGATATTGTCGATGGACCGATTGAGCCTCATAAACTAATTCCAGAAAAGGCTTATTGTAAACCTTATCGACTTCATCTGTTGAGTATTTAATTTCAGTTTTGATTTGCATTTGTTTTTATATAGTTGTCACTATGTATTATAGCAATTGAATTGATTTTTTCATAATTAACCTCAGAAAGAGAATAGTCTGTAAATTGAATATTCAATATTTGTTTAAAAACAATTTTCAAGTCTACAATAGCCTTCTCTTTATACAAATCTATTCCACTTAATTGTCTAATTAAACCAAGTTTTATTGATCCATGCTGCATAAGATATTCTTTTTTTCGGTATTGTGCACTACCAATTATTTTTATATCACCAACAACAATATCTGCAGGTGTTTTACATTCAAAGCAATTAAAATGATTCATATATTTCTCATTTGAAGATCCAATACTTGCATTTAAACCATAGTTCTTCAAATAAGCAATAAAGATATTTCCTATTTCATAATAAATATCTTTAGCATTTTTTTTTGATTTAAGAAAAATGGAGTATGTTATTTCATTGTTAGACATTTCATGTAAAATAGATTGCCCACCACTAGTACGTTTAACTAATGGATAATTGTTTTTATGATTTAAAACATCTTTTTTTTGATTTGCACCAATAGAAAGAGTTTCTTCACTCCAAGAATAGAGTCGAAGCAAAGGATTCAATATTTCTCCTTGAACAAAACAATCAAGTAAATAATTATCACAAGCCATGTTAAAAGAGCCACTGTTAGCTTGAGTTAATAGAAAATACCACGTTTGTGTTTTTAGCATTTGTACTATACAGATATGTTTTTTTATAAAACCTTTTTACTGCCTTTTTGATTTAACTTATCAATTTCATTCTGGCTCAATTTTCCAATTTCACTAGTTGGTGAAATTTCTATAACTTTATTAAAGTACTGGAAAGCATCTTTTTTGTTTTTTTCAATAAGTTCCAGTACACCAAGATGATAATATGCCTCTGCACCTCCTGGATTTAATTCAATCGCTTTTTTAAAACTAAGCTTTGCATTTTTTATATCTTTAAGCTTCTCATTTAGTACTCCAATTAAATAGTGTGTTTCAAAAAAATCAGGTTTGACTTTTAGTACTTCTTGAAATAAATTATTAGCTTCATTAGGCTTGCCAATTAAACAATAAATAAATCCCAAACTGTTTTTTGCTTGAAGTAAAATAAGAGAATCACTTGAAGTACTCGTCAATTCACTAATCAAATTTAGAAGTGTTGACTCAGCCTCATTATATTTAGCCTGATCTAAATACACCTTTGCAAGATTAAACCTAGCTATATAAAAATTGTTCTCTTTAGATATAATTGTTTTATATAATTCTTCAGCTATTATATTGTTTCCTGCCAATTGTTCACTAACAGCCTTATTGTATAAACTTGTGATTTCTGCCTGTGAATCTACGATAGAGATTTTAACAATATTGTTTTTTGTAGATAAGATTTTAGGTTTAAAAATACTGCTGTCAAAAGATGGTTTTAAGACTAAGCTAACAATTAGTTTATTGACTAAATTTTCACTTGTTTGTTGGACAGAAATATCACTTACAAAATCCAGCTCTTTTAAGAGAGAACTTTTTATACTTTCATCAAAAATAAAATCCTTATGATAACTAGAATCTAATATTTCTATAGTCAAAAGATAATCACCACTAGCGTTGTTTATATCAAGAAATTTAACCACTGGATATTTTTTTGCAACATCTAGCAATAACATTCTTTCTTCTGAATGTATGCCCATAATCTCTGAAACTACTAACTCTTGAGCAACCGTACTTAAGGCAAGACCTAATAATATAAACAAAACAAAAACACTTATATTAATTGCTTTATAACGCCTAATCATACTAATTCGCCTAATCTTGAATCTAGTTTTTTAAGCTCAACATTCATATCAATTGGCATTATTGATTTTGTTAAGAAAAAGTCTTTGTTTATAATTTCATCTTTTAAGATTTTACATATTTCAATAGCATAAGCCATGCTTGATAATGGTGCAGTTAATGTAGGCTTTTCATTTATTAATACTGTACTGGTTCGTAACTCACTATAAGTACACTGACCAAAAATTGGTTTAGTTCTACGTGGAATAGAAAAATCAACAATTGTAGTATGAATATTTTCATCAGTAATAGAAAGAGCTTCTGCAATTTCTTCATTTAAAACTGGTATAGGAATACCTATTCCAACATATAAAACTACTCCAAATGATTTTAAATAACCACCTCTTACCCATTTAGATTTCATTTGATCTGTATCTGCAAAAGCTGATAATGTGATAGAAGGTCCTATAGGAATACTATGTTTATTTCTGTGTTGATTAGGATTATGATTACTACCGTAACCTAATACAATTCCATGCCCTCCTGCAACCCATACTGAACTTCCAACACCAATAGTTTTACAATACGGATCATTTATCAAAGGGTTTAAAAAGCTAGATGAGTTAAATGTTGAATTCTCAAGCTTTCCAATTAAAGTTCCCATATTAGAGTTTATGTCATTAGCACCAGAATTTGCTGCAACTATATTGTTTTGGTTAATTGCTTGATTTAAAACAAGTCTGGCACAGTTTAAATTCTTTATATTGAACCATGTATCAAACTCTTTATTTGGATACACTTCAAAGTTTCTTCCATTAGTTTTTAAATGTATATCTTTTCCAAGAATTAAATCTTCAATTATATGAGCACCACCATATTCTAAATTGTCCCTAGAAGATAAAACACAGGATAAAGCTAAATCTGTAGGGCCTAAAACATATGCTGGCACATTGTTTATATATGGATCCATAAAGTAAATTAGTGGGTCAGTCTGACCAAAACTTAAATATAATAAAGCATTTGTATTCATCTCAAATGAGGCACAAGTAACAATATCAATATTATCTGTAAAGTATTTTGAACCTTTCTCTTTTATGACCTCTTTAGCTTCAGACGCTGTAAGTACCTGAGCCCTTTCATTTTTTATCTTGTCATTTATTTCTTCAATTGTTCGTTGCATGTATATATTCTAGCGCACAACGAATTGTTAAATATGGTGAAGGCCATGTTGCCCGTAGGCAAACCTTGGAAGCAAGGAGGTATAATCAAAACCTCCGCAGCGGACAGTTTGCCAGGGCAACATGCCGAAACCGGTTATTTACATAATACGCTAAAATATAAATCATGCACATAACTAAACAAACTAAAATTGCTGTTCTCTGTGGTGGCATCTCAAGTGAAAGAGAAATATCACTAAGATCTGGAAACAACTGCTTTTCTGCCCTTCAACGACTAGGATATTCAAACTCATTATTAGTTGATATTAAAGACATAAATGACATTGTTGCTTTAAAAGAAAAAAATATAGAAGCTGCTTTTTTAATAACACATGGAAAATTTGGAGAAGATGGAACTATACAAGGTATCTTAGAATGGCTAAGAATTCCTTATACTGGCTCATCTGTGCTTGGCAGTGCAATAAGTATGGATAAATGGCTTACAAAAAGAATTGCAATAAGTGCAAACATACTAACTCCAAAAGCCTTTTTACTAACACGATTAAATAAAGAAGTTGTAAAAACAAAAAAACTCTGGGATGAATTAAAAGGAGAAAACAATGCTGTTTTTATTAAACCAAGAGACTCGGGCTCAAGTGTAAACACCTTTAAAATTAAAAGTTCTGAAGAACTTGAACACAGAATAAACAATGTAGATTTAGATGACTCTGATTATTTAATAGAAGAATTTATTTCAGGAAGAGAAATCACTGTCAGTATGCTTGAAATAGATAATAAGATAAAAGTACTACCTATCCTTGAATTAAAACCTAAAAATGAATTCTATGACTACCAAGCTAAGTACACAAAAGGGATGACAGAGTTTATACTTCCAGCTAAGCTAGACCAACACACTCTTGAAGAGCTTGAAAGTAATTCCATCAAACTCTTTACTACTGCTTGTTGTAGTTCTTTTGGAAGAGTTGATTATATTCTTTACAGTGAAAATGAGCCTTATTTATTAGAAATAAACTCATTACCAGGTATGACTGATACAAGCGATCTTCCTGCTCAGGCTAAATGTGCTGGCATAGAATATGATGAGATTGTAGAAATTGTCTTAAAGAGTGCAAGACTACATAAATAAGAAACATTTTTAAAGGATTAGAGGCTTTTAAAATACTTTCTAATAGTGTTAACCCTATATTAACTATTTTCAGGTATATTTCCTCAATAAAAATCTATAAACAATAGGGGTTCAACACAATGATTAATGAAGTAAATTTTAACAAAGTATCAACAACAAATACTGCACCACAGCAAAACCTAAACAATACCAATAAAAAACTAAACAGTTTTTCTACCGTGTTGTCAGAAATTGATTTAGCAAAGACTAAGTCAGTAGAGCCAACAACTATTAACAAAATAAGTTCTTCATATCAGGAACTGCCAACATCAGTAACAGCACAATTCTATAAAATATTTGGAGATCCTACACAAACGTTCTAGCTGGATTTCTAAATCTTGTAATATTTGGTTGAAACAGTAACATCAGCTTTCCAGTTGGACCATTTCTTTGCTTTGCAATAATAATTTCAGCTTCACCTTTGTTTTGAGTTTCAGGATTGTAATATTCATCTCTATAAATAAACATAACAATATCAGCATCTTGTTCTATAGAGCCACTTTCTCTTAAATCAGAAAGCATTGGTTTTTTATTCTGACGTGCCTCAACAGCTCGTGACAACTGGCTTAGTGCAACGATTGGCACTTCAAGTTCTCTGGCAAAGGCTTTAAGTGCACGTGATATATAAGATATTTCCTGAACTCTATTATCAGAGCGTTGTCCTTCTATCAACTGGAGATAATCTATAATTATTAAATCCAATGAACCCATTTCAGCTTTTAGCCTTCTGGCTTTTGCCTTCATTTCCATAACAGTAAGAACAGGTGTGTCATCAATATAAATCGGTGCATCACCTAAGTCTCCAAATGCTACACCTAATCGTGTCCAATCATCTTGCTGTAATTGTCCAAACCTCATTTTAGCTGCATCTACACTTGCCCTAGAACAAACCATTCTTTGTATTAACTGTTCTTTAGACATTTCAAGACTAAATATTGCTACCGTCTTTTTTAAACTAACTCCTGCATGATCAGCAATATTTAAACACAAAGCCGTTTTTCCCATACTTGGTCGAGCTGCAATTACGATCAAATCTGATTTTTGAAATCCTGAAGTATAAGAATTTAAATCATAAAATCCAGAATCAATACCAAGCAACTCACCTTTTTTTTGTTCTCTTTGCTCAAGTTGTTCCCATGTAGCATTAACAAGATTACTTATAGGGAGCAGAGTTTGGCTAGTTTTTTTTTGAGCTAAATTAAATATTAATTGTTCTGCTTTTTCAACAGCTTCACCAGCTTCAGATTCTTCATACCCTATTCGAGATATTTGATTTCCAGCAAAAATAACTTCTCTAAGCAAATATTTTTCTAATACTATTTGCGCATACCTTTCACCATTTATAGCTAATGGTGAATGTGATAATAAAAGTCCTAAATAATATCTTCCACCAATTTCATCTAATTTATTATTGTTTTCTAAATATTCAGATAAAGTTAATGGATCAATAGCTTCATTTTTATCATATAGTTTTAAGATTGCATCATAGATAATTTGGTGTGCTGGTCTATAAAAGAATTTTGAACTAGCTAGTATTTCAAGGATTTTATTTAAACAATCACTCTGTGCAAGAACAGCACCTAAAACAGCTTGTTCTGCTTCTTGAGAATTTGGTAATAGTAAATAATTGTCTTCATTAGCTGTATAATTCAATGCTCCTGCAGAAACATTTTTATTACTTGGGTTTTGAGTTTTTACTTGATCAAAATTATTCATAAAATAAATCCACAAGAAATTTATATAAATTTTTATTTGGAATCTTAATTATATTTTAATAATGTTACATATGCAATTTATTCATATAAGATGTTGAATTAGGCATAATTTCTAGGTTTTTTAGTGAATAAATTAAGTATAGCGATCAGTTAAGTCTTAAGTCTAAAATTACAATAAAAGGCTGTAAAATTGTAAAGTCACAAAAGCTCATTAAAAAATCATTAGAATTTGATTGATTAACAAAAAAAGACATTAAAGTAAAACTTTAATATGCAAATTATTGATGAAGCAAAAAACATTGTATTAATTGGGCTGATGGGGTCTGGTAAATCAGCTATTGGCAGAACAATTGCAAAAAAATTAGGGAGAAGATTTATTGATACTGATAGATTCTTAGAAAGAAAAACTGGAAAAACAGTGTCTGAAATTTTTGAACAAGAAGGCGAACAACGATTCAGGCTTTATGAAAAAGAAGTAATAAAGAAAATCTCTCAATACATAGGTATTGTAATTGCAACCGGCGGCGGTGCTATAAAAGATCCTGAGAATTTCAAATACTTGAAAGAGTCTGGTTGGATTATTGCACTTTATGCATCACCAGAGACTCTCTATAAAAGAATTGAAGGAAAAAGAATAAGACCATTACTTTTAAATCAGGATGACCCTGTAAAAAAACTTGAAGAGATTCAAAACGAAAGAAAATCAATTTATGCAAAAGCTGATTTTCAAATCGATACAGAAGCTAAAGACATCGATAATATTTCTGGTGAAATAATGGATTTATTGAATATTGAAAAACCAATGACTGCTTTTGATTTTGGACTATAATAAATGAAAATGAAAACTATAATTGTCGAACTAAAAGACAAATCTTATAAAATACTAATCAAATCTAAGCTACTTTCCACAGTGTCTACACACTTAAAAAGTTTAAAGCTTGGAAAAAAAATACTAATAATCACTCAAGATAAAGTACCAAAGAGTTACACGAATACACTTAAGCAAAACCTAGAACACAATGGCTACAACGTTTTTACTCTAGTTTTAAAATCAGGTGAAAATCACAAAGATTTAAAATCTTTACTGACTATAATCGCTAATGCAACAAAAAACAAATTTGAAAGAAACGATACATTTTGTGCTTTAGGTGGCGGTGTCATAAGCGATCTTGCTGGTTTTGCTGCTTCAATTTATTACAGAGGATTAAATTTTATATCAATACCAACAACCTTACTTGGCATGGTAGATGCTGCCATTGGCGGAAAAACTGCAGTAAACATAAAAGAAGGTAAAAATCTTTTGGGTACATTTTACCAACCTCGAATTGTAATAATTGATCCAAGTACTCTAAGAACACTTAAGAAAAGAGAAGTTTTAGTTGGCATGGGAGAAGTTATAAAATATGGGCTCCTTGAAAAATCAGCAGGAGTAATTTTTCCCAATATGAGTTTTATCAAATACTTAAAAGAAAACAAGTTAAAAATCTTAAACTTAAGTGAAAGTATAATTTTAAACATTATTTCACATTCAGCAAACATAAAAGCACATATCGTAAGTAAAGATGAGAAAGAGTCTGGAATAAGAGCTATTTTAAATTTGGGACATACATTTGCACATGGCATAGAACAAGCCTATGATTATAAGACTTATACACATGGTGAAGCAGTAAGTATTGGCATGTGTCTTGCTGCAAAACTGGCATTTAAACACCAACTGATTTCAATATCAATTCAAAACGAAATAATAAATTTAATTAGTGATTTTGGCTTACCAACGACATTACAAAAAACAGCCCCTGTAGACAAAATTTTTAGATCAATGCTCCATGATAAAAAAGTAAAAGATGGAAAATTAAAATTTATCTTACCTCATAAAGAAATCGGAAAAGTAAAAGTAGTTAGTGACATTGATTTAAAGGAAATAAAAGACTTATTAACCAACTAGCCTTTTGTTCCAACTGGGTTTTTAATTAAAGCATTTAATTTTTCCATCGTCTCTTCATGAGTTTGTGCAAACCATACAGGAAGAGGAGCTAATATTTTCTTTCCGATTAATTTTTCATCAGCCTTATTTGCAAATCTGAAAAAAGATTCTATGTTAATAGCTTTTCTTGTTTTTGTAAGTCTTGATGCACCTTTAATTTGTTGAAAGTAATATTCACATCCTTGATATCTCGCACCATCTTCACTACTGTATCCATATGCCCTGCAAGCAAAAGGTCTGACAGAATGATCAGTACATAAATTATTATCCAAATAGGGACAATCAAATTTAAAATCACCTGGATATTCTCTCTTTAAACTCTTAAGATCACTTAATACAAAGGGTGCTTCTTTATTAAATCTTTCTCTATATCGATCAACAATTTGTTTTGACTTTGTATAAATTTTATTTTTATATTCTTCACTTTGTTCCTCAAACCAAGTTCTTATATATAAATACTCTACAAACGTCACTCCAGGAAAAGTCTTAGTACAACACTCTGAACATTTTGCTTCAACACATGTCATTGTATTTAAGCCATATTCAACAAATAATTTATTGCTTAATTCTGTAGTTTGTTTATAAGCATCTTCTAGAATCTCAAAGATTTCTTCCTGATTTTTGTTTAGTAAATTTTCAGAAAGCTCAAGATTCATAAGTTTCAGCCCTATCCCACCCTCTTTTTCAGGAATCCAGGATTCTCTATATTTTGCCAGCTCTTCTTCAGCAAGTTTTTCATTACCCTCTATTCGATATATCCAGGCTTTTAATCTATGAACTTCAATATCAGAGCAATTTTCTAGAATTTCTCTTGCATATGGAATATTATTAGACTCTATGAATATTTCAGCTAAATGTGGCATTAAAAAAGGTAAATCTAAACTATATTCAAGTTCATTAAATCTATTTATAATCAGTTTAACTAACTCACCTTGTTTTTGTTGAATCAACTTTTCTATAATTAGTCTAATTTCATTTGAAATATTTTTTTGACCCGGAAATTCAATCTTATCTAATTCAAGTTTTGATAAGGCACATGAAATAAAATATATTGCTATAAACCAACTATTTGATGCTGGGGTTATTTTTCTACAAACATTTAAAAAATTATCCATATCGTTTAACATCAAATAATTCAATGCCAAATAATATAAAACATATTGATTAACAGGTAAAAGCTCTTTTGCTGTACTTAAACAATCAAGAGACTTTCTAAAATTCGATAAAAGATAGTAAGCCATTCCCAAGAATAAACAGCAAATACCTTTTCTATCACTTAAGTATCTGTTAGCATATTCAATAAATTTATTAATATAAACAACGTCATTTGTTAATGATAAAATTCGTAGAACTGTATCATAATTTCTTATATTTTCCGGAGAGATCTCTATAAGCTTAAAAGAAAGCTCATACATCTTCTCTAGCTTTCCATTATTATAGAGTTTAAGCAAAATTGGATATTTGTCTGGTGACTTATTAAGCCAAAAATCATTGTTTGAATTATCATCTTCTTTAGAATTAATTTTTTCACTAATTAAAATTGTTAAAGTTTTTAATTTGTTATTAATTTCATCTGAAACATCGTCTTGCTTTAACCACTGAGCTACATCCAGAGCTTCTTTTGCTACTTGCCATGCCTTATTTGCCATTGCAACTTCAGCAAACTTTATATAATTTAATGAATCTAAATAAGCAGATTTACTTGCAGAAAGAACCAGTTTACAAGCAGTTTCAGGATCTTTTATCTTAATAAGGTCTGCTAGGCAATGCTTAACTTTTTCAAAACCATATGGATCCTTATCTAAAATAGTTCTTAAATAAGCTTCACGTTCAACTAAATTACTAATTGCTTGAGCTTCATTTAAAATATCATCACTAGTTTTGCTTTTCCTAATTGGATTAAACAATTCATCTAACCCAGGATTTTCAACTTTTAACAGCTTAAGTGATTCTTTCATAAGTCCTTATATTTATACCTAATATATTTTATCCCTTAATCACATTGTTTTAAAACAATATGATTACATATCACAAGCAACCAAATGTTAATAAATATTAACACTTGATTATCCTAAATAGATTTATCTAAAAAAGTCTCTTAATCTAAAGAACTTTAAATATTTGCATTTGTTATAAAGACTTATAACTTTTGGAGTTCTGGCTTCCACTCATCTAATATTGCACCCTCAATAGGACATGCAGCTAAACAAGCTCCACAATCAATACATGTATCATTGTCAATATAAGTTGATGCTGTTCCTTTTACATTCATCCATTGCTTATCCTTAATCCAATGAATACAATCAACTGGGCAAACTGGTATACAATCTGCTTTTGCTTCACAAACATCACTTACAATTGTATAAGACATCTTAATTCTCCTATTATTTTTTCTATATTTTAAAATTACAAACGATGTTTATAATCAAGAATTTTTAATTTGATTATTAACCTCTAAAGCATAAACTATAGTTATTAATCATTTAATTTGTTGAAAATAATTCTTAGTAAGTTGTTTTAAATGATACTAAAATAGTAATGACCCTATATATAAAAATCAAATATAAAGAAATTATAAACATACTTTATTGAAAAGTTAAAACAAGATGAATAGTTAAAAAGAATCGTAAATCTTATTCTATAACTATAATATACAGTTAAAATAAAACAAACTAATATTGTAGAAATAAAAGGAGTAGAAAATTTATGGCAAAAGTAGTTGGAATTGACTTAGGAACAACAAACTCTGTTGTCGCTGTAATGGAAGGTGGTAAACCTACTGTAATTCCAAACTCAGAAGGTAGCAGAACAACTCCTTCAGTAGTAGCATTTTTAAAAACAGGTGAACGTGTTGTTGGTCAAATAGCAAAAAGACAAAGAGAATTAAATCCAGAAAAAACTGTTTCTAGCATAAAAAGATTTATGGGACACACCTATGATGAAACAGAACACGAAAGAAAATCAGTTGCTTATAAGACTAAAAAAGGCAAAGATAATGCTGTTTTAGTCGAAGTTGATGATAAAGAATTTACACCTCAAGAAGTTTCTGCCATGACCTTAAGAAAATTAAAAGAAGATGCAGAAAAATATATTGGTGAAAAGGTTACAAGTGCAGTCATCACAGTGCCCGCATATTTTAATGACAGTCAAAGACAAGCCACAAAAGATGCTGGAACAATTGCGGGATTAGATGTTCTAAGAATAATTAATGAGCCAACTGCAGCAGCTCTATCTTATGGATTGGATAAAAAGGCTGATGAAACTATTTTAGTGTTTGACTTAGGTGGAGGAACATTTGACGTAAGTATTTTAGAAGTTGGTGATGGTGTATTTGAAGTTAAAGCTACATGTGGAGATTCAAGACTTGGAGGAGATGATTTTGATCATACTGTCGTAAACTGGATTGCTGAAGAATTTCAAAAATTAGAAGGTATTGATTTAAGAAAAGATAGACAAGCCCTCCAAAGGTTAACCGAAGCAGCAGAAAAAGCAAAAATAGAGCTATCTACTCTTATGGAAACCACTATCAGTCTTCCATTCATAACCGCTGATCAAAACGGCCCAAAACATTTAGAGATGAAACTATCAAGGGCCAAGTTTGAAGATCTTTGTCACGATCTTTTTGAAAGAGTAAAAGGTCCTTTAAAAAGAGCTCTAGATGATGCAAAAATTACTACAGGACAGATTGATGAGGTTGTTTTAGTTGGCGGTTCTACAAGAATTCCTGCTATTGTCAAATTGGTAAAAGAACTAACAGGAAAAGAACCAAATCAGGGTGTAAATCCTGATGAAGTAGTTGCAGTTGGAGCAGCAATACAAGCAGGTGTTTTAGCTGGCGAAGTTAAAGATGTGGTTTTATTGGATGTAACACCACTTAGCCTTGGAATTGAAACACTTGGTGGAGTATTCACAAAACTGATTGACAGAAACACAACAATCCCTACCCGTAAATCAGAAGTATTTAGTACTGCAGATGACAATCAAACAAGAGTTGATATAAAAGTTTTTCAAGGTGAAAGACCAATTGCAATTGACAATAAACTTCTTGGAGAATTTCATTTAGAAGGTATACCACCAGCACCAAGAGGAATTCCAAAAGTTGAAGTAACTTTTGATATTGATGCAAACGGGATTTTAAGCGTAGCCGCTAAAGACCAAGCCTCAAATAAAGAACAAAAAATAACCATTACTGCATCGACAAATCTATCTAAAGATGAAATTGATAAGATGGTTAAAGCAGCAGAATCACACTCCAGTGATGATCAACAACGAAGAGAAGAAATTGAGGAAAGAAACAAAGCTGATAGCTTGGTTTATAGTGTAGAAAGACAGTTGTCAGAATTAAAAGATAATGCACCTGCCACTGAAAAAGCTAAGGTTGAACAGCTGCTTAATGAGCTTAGACAGGCAATTAAAGACAAAGCAAATATAAGCAAAATTAAATCTTTAACAAAAGATTTACAAGAGGCTGCATATTCATTAGCTACTAAAGCATCTCAGGCAGAGCAACAAAAAACTGAAAGTTCTGACAATCAGACCAACGGACAAGAACAAGAACCTGTTGGTGCTAAAAAATCCTCTGGCTCAGATGAGGATATAATTGATGCCGAATTTAAACCTAGCAATTAAATATATTCAAAAGTTGGACTTCTTAAAAAAAAGAGCTTTTAAAAAGAACACTCTGAATATTTTATTTTTAATAATAGCTATTGTTTATACAAGCAATGTATCATTTGGACAGTTTAAAACTAGTGTCCCAACTGAATTTAACTTTATTTCCATTAATGCAAGAGCTCTTGAAAAGCAGTTTGAGTATACTATTGATAAAGACACACCAACTACACCACAACAATTCACTTTGGATAAAACAGGCTTTATACTACATCTTAAACCTGCACAAATCAATAATACCAACATATCAAAACTAAGAATTTTTTCTAGTGATGGTACTGAAGTAGAAATATTTAACTTTCTTGATAATTCATACTTTGGTTTAGTTGATCCACAAAAAACATATATTATTGCCCAAGAAATAAATCCTCCATGTGATAAGTTAATAAAGACCCTCAATCTAAATCCAAACTCAGCAATATGTCCAAATGCTATCGTATATAAGCTTTTTGACAATATAATGATAAACTCGGATACAAGTTTTACAGTTCCATTTTTAAACCTAACAGAGTTTTATTCAATTCCACTTTCAATTCCAAACAACACAAATCTTTTAAATAATGATTTTAACCTTGTTAATATCTCTGACACCTCTAGCAATGAAACTTTAAGTCTGGCTAGTCTACTGTCACACAGTGAACTTTGTATCATTAGTAGCTTAAAGACTAAAAATCCATCTAAAGCAACAGACTGTACTTTTACTAATAAAAACATTCAATCGTTTATTGTTTTTAACAATGCACTAAAGAGTAATGCAATTTGTTTTATACAATCATCATCAGGACAAATCTCTTCTTCTTCCAGTGGTTCTAACTTACTACAAATTTCAACATTGTCCTTAGAAGATCTAACCTCAAGTTCAGGAAGTTATATTTTTCCCTCCTGTTCAAGTGGAACAATTACATGTAATCAAGGCAAATCTATCTGCATAAACAATTTACAAGCAGAGACTCAATGCAAAAACATAGAAGGATTATTTATTTCTGGATGTAAAACCAATTTTGCATTTTTCAAAAATACTGATAGTTCCTTATTACAAAACAATTTGTTTTTAGTCTTTCCATACATACAAAAAACATTTAGTAAATTAAACCATGAAGTTCTTATACAAGTAAAAAAGAAATCAAATCCTCAAAATTCTCCAATCGAGATTTCAACAAACTCTCCTCAAAAACTATTTCTTGACAGCTACAACTATTCACTAATAGAGAATTTAGGATCACTATCCACATTAAAGTCTCCAATCAATAGAACCTCTTTTAACTTAACTGTTCCAATTGTATTAAACCAAGAATTAAATAAAGTAGAGTTTAGTGTAGAACCTGAAGAAGGTTCAATTACACCTTTTTCTAACATTAATAATATTAGTGTTCTCTCAAAATTAAACATTACGGGATCTGAGAAAAACAACTTTGTAAGATTCAAATTATCAGCAAATAACAACGTAAAAATTAAAAATCTATCAGATACAATACCTGAAAAAAACTCAAAACAACAAACACAACCTAATCAAAAAGATAAAATAACAATTTCCTCTTATCTACCAAAAACTCTTTCTAATATTGGCTTAGATAAGGTTTACACTTTTGTAGAACAAGATGTTACTCCTAGTACTGATAAAGAAGGAAAACCTATTGATCTTGTAACCAATAAGTCAAAATCAGAAATAATAATTTCAACAGTATACATGGATATAGATCTAAATAATGTAACCACACCGATCTCACTAGAATCACAAATGAGCTCACTAATAATAGGCAATCAACAATTACAAAATCAAATTAAACTTTCAGGCTTTGTAATTTCACCTGATAGGCGTCCAATTCTAGAAGATAAATACAAAGCAACAATATCAATTTCAAAGCTTTTTAAAATTAAAGAAAATACATTTGTAAACTGGGTATATTCAGATTTAAAAGCTAAAGATGAACCAGCTGTAACTAACTTTTTTAGTTTTTCTTTTTTACCAACAAGCACATATCAATGCAATCTTAAATTTGATTCTAACAGAGAAGCTTTATTAAAAAAATATGGCGTGATTAAAAAATAAAATGAAAAAAATCCCAAAAAACAATATCCATCCCCCTAAGTTTGATGGGATGAGTTGCAAAAATAAAGCCTTTAAGGATATTAAAAGCAATGATTTCAAATCATTTATGAAAGCTATGGCTGAAATTCACTATTATATTTATAACTTGAGTAACTGTTTTCATAACCTCTGGCATCTAATAAGATCAAGTCAAGGTGAAGTTCCTGACAATAAAAGAATTACAGTTAAAGAACTTAGCCTAATAGATAAGTCTGATGATATTTACCCTAATTTGACTTATTCTAGATCGTTATTTGAGTCTTACTTAATAGCTACCAATAATGTGATTAATAAAAATCTAATTAATAGCTATGACAAATGGAAAAATTTAGAAAATCATATTGTTTTAAAAGATGAGCAGATAAAACATGAAAAAATAGCAGCATTTATACTTGATAGAGCTAAAAACAGTAGATTTGAAAACATAATTACTTTGATAGACAAAATAAATCAGCTTTATGGATATGATCCAATTACTAAAGCTTTTGAAAGAAAAGGTATAGAAGAAAAAGAAAGAGCTCTGATATTAAAGGATGAATTTGAAACCATTATATCTAAAGAAAGTAAGGGATATGATCTTATATCTAATAATTTAAATTTACACTTAGGTGATTTTAAACTCTATGAATATCCAACAGAAATAGAAGTAGAAGAAACATTATATAAAGCAAATGGTTTTAAAAAAGCATCTGACAATTTTTAATTGGATACATTAACAGTACCCAGTACTGAAACTAACTCGACTTTGACAAATAGTCTCGAATAAAAGGCTGAAACTCAGTTACAGTGAACTTTGGGGCCTATAACCCGTAATACCTGGCAATTGTAATTGAACGGACTCAAAAGCATATTCAGTAG
>JAHFBG010000011.1:44614-81037 GCA_023250155.1 Candidatus Melainabacteria bacterium | reverse complement strand
CCAACTATGCTACGTATCCAACGCCCGCGACCAATTCCAGCCTACAGTAAAGCTCAATAGGGTCTTTCTGTCCTGGCACACCAAATCCGCTTCTTCACAGATAAATCTATTTCGCCGAGTCCCTCTCCGAGACAGTACCCCCATCGTTCCGCCATTCGTGCGGGTCGGAACTTACCCGACAAGGAATTTCGCTACCTTAGGACCGTTATAGTTACGGCCGCCGTTCACTGGGGCTTTGGTCGCTAGCTTCGGATTGCTCCTAACCAACTCCCTTGACCTTCCAGCACTGGGCAGGCGTCAGCCCCTATACTTCCACTTACGTGTTTGCAGAGACCTGTGTTTTTGTTAAACAGTCGCAGGGATCTCTCTTGTGTCACTGCACAAAGCTTCAGAAAGTAAATTTCTTACACAATGTACAGTCTCTTTTCTTGCGAACTTACAAGAGCATTTTGCCGAGTTCCTTAGAGAGAGTTATCTCGCGCACCTTAGTATTCTCTACCAGCCTACCTGTGTCGGTTTCTGGTACGGGTACCAAATAATCTTGAAACACTGCTTTTCTCGTTAGTGTGGTGTCAATTACTTCTTGTCCGTAGACAATTACCATTACGCCTTAGTTTAAAACGTCACTGCGGATTTGCCAACAGTGACTACCTACACGCTTGGAGCAGAATCCATTAACTGCCGTAATCTAACCTCCTACGTTCCAATATTTCTATAACGATTACCTAGTAGTGCAGGAATATCAACCTGCTATCCATCGCCTACGCTATTCAGCCTCAGCTTAGGTCCCGACTAACCCCACGTGGACGAACCTTCCGTGGGAACCCTCAGGCTTTCGGTGCATTGGATTCTCACCAATGTTTTCGCTACTCAAGCCGACATTCTCACTTGTACCTCGTCCACCCAATTTTCCAATTGAGCTTCATCCTACTGTACAACGCTCCCCTACCGATTATTCAATTGAATGTATAATCCCACAACTTCGGTGTAATGCTTTAGCCCCAGACATTTTCGGCGCAGAATCACTTGACCAGTGAGCTGTTACGCACTCTTTTAAGGGTGGCTGCTTCTAAGCCAACCTCCTGGCTGTCTAAGTAATTCCACCTCCTTTGTCACTTAGCATTAACTTTGGGACCTTAGATGGTGGTCTGGGCTGTTTCCCTCTCGACGATGGATCTTATCACCCACCGTCTCAGTGCCTACTATCACTTTAATGGCATTCGGAGTTTAACTCGATTTGGTATGGTTATTCACCACCCTTACCGAACTAGTGCTCTACCTCCACAAAGCTTTGGATAGACCCTGTACCTCAATACATTTCGGGGAGAACCAGCTAGCTCTTGGTTCGATTGGCATTTCACCCCTAACCACAACTCATCCAATAGTTTTTCAACACTAATAGGTTCGGTCCTCCACGCAATGTTACTTGCGCTTCAACCTGGTCATGGTTAGATCACCAAGGTTCGGGTCTAATATGTCTAATAAAATCGCCCTATTCAGACTCGCTTTCGCTATGGCTCCGGATATTACTCCTTAACCCAAACTAGACACACTAACTCGCCGGCTCATTCTTCAACAGGCACACCGTCACACTATAAAAGTGCTCCGATTGCTTGTAGGCATACGGTTTCATGTTCTATTTCACTCCCCTTCCGGGGTTCTTTTCACCTTTCCATCGCTGTACTTGTACACTATCGGTTACCAGTCAGTATTTAGCCTTACCAAGATGGTCCTGGTAGCTTCAATCAGGGTTTCTCGTGCCCCGATTTACTCAGGATACTGCTCGTCTTGTTTGAATGTTGTTTACAGGACTATCACCTTCTATGGTCAAGTTTCCCAACTTTGTTCAACTACTCTTACAAGTACTAAATGCAGTCCTACAACCCCGATTAGCAAGCTAATCGGTTTAGGCTGTTCCCATTTCACTCGCCGCTACTTTGGGAATCACTGATTTGTTTTATTTTCTTCCAGTTACTAAGATGTTTCAATTCACTGACTTACCGTCTATAACCTATTGATTCAGTTATAGATACTCTGATGTGAGTCAGAGTGGGTTTCCCCATTCGGAAACTTGTGGGTCATAGCTCGTTAGCAGCTCACCACAACTTTTCGTAGCTTACTACGTCCTTCATCGGCTGCTGGTACCAAGGTATCCTCCGTATGCCCTTTGTAGCTTGTTATTTTTTTACTTTCGTAAATATTTCCTCTAGACTACAAAAGGATTAAATTACCTTTTGTTTCACTAGTGCTATTACAAAATAGGAATAACCCTATATCGTATTAGCCTATGTATTTCTCTCTATTTATCTGTTTTTGAGATTTAGTTTTATCAATAACATCAAAAAAATCTTCGAAGATTTTTTTGATTATCTGACAATTAATCTTTGTTACTTTGAATCTTAAATTTTGAATTTTAGATTTTTCAATCCTCAATCTTTCTTTTAAAATTCGGAATTTTTCTGTATGCAGTTTTCAGTATTCACTTGACCTACTCAGGCCACACCATTGCTATAAAGAAAAACCAAAATGATTTTTTGTTTTTTCTTCATTTTAATTAGCCCTTACTGCGCTTAAGTAAGTAAGGAAATTAAATGGCGGATAACTATCCTATCAAGGGGTAGTTATAAGGTCAAGGAATTGTTTTAAAAATCATAAGCTCTTAAAAATACTTCGTTATATATTGAAATTTGACTGAATAAATAGCGGAATCAACCCAATAAATATGAACTACAAAATACAGGCTATCCCCTAATAATTATCTTCAATAGAGATTTATTACTATTTAGAATTTCTTTTTTCAGTCGATAGGCTTTTTATGGAATAAAACCTCAGGAGGAAAAATGTTTATTTTAAATTTCAATTCGATTTCAGGTAAGGGCGATCAAAAAATTCAACCCAATCTTACTAAGCCTAAAATAGATGATCCCGATGCTCTTTTAAAACCACATATTCCAGTAACTGATTGCCCAATATACAAGCCAGAAAGTGAAGGCATTCGCCCATCTGGTGAAGATGAAAAAGCAGGAATGAAAAATATAGTTATGCGTTTTATGCTACGTGCAGCAGGACAACTTTTCACAAGAGAAAAGGACCCAGACCCAGAAACACTTTTTAAGTTTATGGAAAAAATCACAGAGCAAGAAGCTACTGAAGAAAGAAAAGAAGCATTTATGGATTTTATAAATGCTATTAGAGAAGAAAAACCAGATGTTCAATCTCATATAGAAGAATACTTTCAAGCTCTTAGTGATACCTGGAATAATGGTGAGTTTGAAGGATTACCGGATTTCTCAAGACCTTGGCCTGTTTTCCCACATAGATCATCTAATAATGATTAAGTTAGGTTAGGCAGATCTTGTCACATAATTAACTTGTCTAAAGCGTTCTTTGCTATATTCTGTTGATTTAATTCTTCCATCATGGCATCGCTCATCGTATTCTCTCAGAAGATCCCTATCTTGCCATTGAGAGTCTTTTAGCATTTTTTCAAGCTCTTGATTGGTTAGATTTCTTAATTTGTTCTTCTTATATATGTTCATTGATTCCTTGAATTTGTTTTTAAATATGATACCAAAAAAGCTTAAAGGAAATTGTTAAGATTTTGTAGCTTAACTTATTTAATTAGATACCACTGCTTGCTTTATTTCACCAATAGTTTTTAACAATAATGTACTTAAATACAAGGGCCGTTTAATGAATAGCAACACAGCTGAAAGTGGCAAAAGCAAGAGTATTAAAAGTAGTTTCATCCATAAATAACCTGGAACAGCAAGTATTGAAATGTTATTTTTTGAGCGCTGAGTACTTAGATTTTGAAATAGCTTTTTAAGCTCATCACCTCCATCTGTAGGCAGACTCTTTACATCATGCAATTCCTGATTCAATCGTCCTTTACTTTTTACAAGATACAGTGATTTTCCTAAGTTAAAGTACCACTTGTGTAAATAGCCTATTGAAAGTCTTTCTTTTGTAACCGGGTGATAGAGCGATGCATAAGGCCAATATAATATTTTGTAATTCTTTAACATGGCATACCAAAAGAACTCTGTATCTTCACAAACCCCACTCTGACCAGCTCCTAAATCATCTCTAAATGACCCAAGCTTTTCAAATACTTCTTTTTTAACTAAAAACGAAGCACCAATCGGGTTTTTAGCTCTGCGGTTTGGGTATTGGAGAGGTTCTCCACCAAGATCGTGAATGGGTAAAAAACTTTGAATCAGATTAAAAGGTTTTTTAAAGGTTGCCCAAAATGGTTTTTTCAAAATAATAACTTGTGTCTCCTGTCCGTTTAACTGTTTTGTTTCCCAATCTGGTAAAACTCTATATCCAAAAATATCAAACTCATTAAACTCACTAAGTCCAAACAATGCATTACATATAAACTCTTTTGGAATCAAGACATCATCATCTAAAAACAATATGTACGAGCCTTTTGATGCTGAAACTCCTGTATTTCTAGCATTTGATAAACCAATGTTAGATTCAAAAACATAATTTATTTTCAAGTTACTGCCTTCACAAAATGCATATGAAACTTCTTTTGTGTTGTCATTTGAGTTATTATCAACAATGACAATTTCCCAATTTAAATTTTCAATGTTTTTTTGTGTACCAAGACATTGAAGTACTGTAGTAAGTTGCTTAGCCCTGTTTCTGGTACAGATTATTACTGAAAGTTCAGTCTTTTGTTTTAAAATTTCCATGGTTAGCTCAAGTGAAAAATTAGATACAGCTTTTGATTTGGACACATATAATTATATTCTGCCAAAGGAGCTTATTGCACAATACCCATCAAAAAAACGTGATGAGTCTAGATTGCTTTGTTATAAAAAGAGCACAAAAGAAATATCTCATCATATATTTCATGATTTAAGCACTCTTTTAACTAATAATGATGTACTTGTATTAAACAATACAAAAGTTATTCCAGCACGTTTCTTTGCAAAAACTGAAAATGACAAAGAAGTAGAGATTCTATTAGTTCGTGCAATTGGAATAGATAATTTAGTTTGGAAGGTTTTAGGAAGCCCAAGAAAACAACTTGAAAAGACTAAAAGCCTAACTCTTACTCCCCAATCTCCAATACTCAGTCCTCAGTCCTCAATCCTCAATCCTACCCTTTCTATTCAAGTCATAGACCAAGACACCATTCGTTTTAAAGAACACAAAGATTTAGAGTTTGTCTTAAACAATGTAGGTCAAATGCCTCTGCCACCTTATATAAAACGTGGTTCAGAAGAAGTAGATATCGATCGCTACCAAACAGTTTTTGCTCAAAATCCTGGAGCGGTTGCAGCACCTACAGCCTCACTTCACTTTACAGAAGATCTATTAAACAAAATTAAATCAAATGGAACAGAAGTTTTGTTTGTTACCTTACATGTAGGACCAGGCACTTTTTTACCGATTCGATCAAATGACATAAGAGAACACATGTTAATTCCAGAATCATATTATATAGAGTCTGAAACATGGGGAAAAATCTCAAACGCAAAAAAAAATAAAAAAAGAATTGTAGCTTGTGGAAGTACCACTGTTAGAGCACTTGAATACGCACACATGATAAACAAGTTTAGTGGATTAACAAGCTTGTTTATAACTCCAGAGTTTAAATTTCAAATAGTAGATTCAATGATTACAAATTTTCACCTGCCAAAAACAACTCTTTTAGTTTTAGTCAGTGCATTAGCTGGGTGGGAAAATATAAAAACTATCTATGAAGAAGCTATTAAAGAAAAGTATAGATTTTACAGCTATGGTGATGCAATGATGATTTCATAGATTTTAAAGAATAATAAGATTGAAAAAGCTAATTTAGGAGATATAATCCTTAAAAGCAAACTGAACTTCTTTAGTAAGGCTCTCTATGTTATATCCTCTTTCTTCTAGTCCCTTAATACCAACTAGAAAAAGAGCTTTTCTTTTAGGGTCATTTTGAAGAAGCATTATCTTACCTATATTTTTACCATATTCAATATATGCTTTTAAATCTTCAACAAAATTGGTTATGAAAATCTTATTTTCTTTAGTGTATTTAGCTTCTAGCTTGCTTGCAAGATCAGGAAAAATACTGTCAATATTTTCCATAGCATCTTTACCTTCATTCTTAAGATCAAGCTTCCACGATCCAATTTTAGTTATTAATTCTCTTCTAAAATCATCTTTTCGTGATTCAGACAAGTCAGGATTAAATATACTTTCATTAAGACTTAAGACCTCATTATTAGGTTCTGACTTCTCAATGGGCATTCTATAAGCAGGAGCTACTGAGTCTCTTTGAGTATAGGCTTTAACATGAGCAAAATATCTCTGTAAATCGTCTTTTATTTGATCTCTTGATTTCCAGATACCAGTAGCCTGACAAACATCATAACGGATTTTTCTTTTTGTAAATTTTATAACTTGATCTAAAAGATCTTTAGTCGGTGGAAACTCTTGTGGAATGTTAAAAGCTTCACTATCACGAGTAGTGTTTTTATTCCCACCATTAGCAGCTTTTACTTTATCTTCTTTTATTTTAGCTACAAGTTGGTTTCTTTGCATTTCAAATCTAAAAGTACGCTTGCATGCTTGTTCTAGCACATTGAAAAGTTCAATAACTGTAAAAGACTCATTAGGTTTATACCTTGCAGCCTGAGCTAGGATTCTTTCTGCTACTCGTGATGGTAGTCCAACACACCCTTCATATATTTCTAAATTGTGTTCACCAAAACCAAGGTTGTATTCCTCTGATATAAACTGTGTATTGTCCTGTAAAAACTTTTGATCTTCAGCGCCATAGCTAAAATCACGAGAATCTAATACAAAAGAGTTTATGTCTTCATTCTGATAAAGAAGTGCCTTATTTAAAAGAGTCATATTTTCTAATAGTTGTTTTATTCTTTTTTTGGATTGATCGTTTAGTGGGAGCTTATCATAATAAGAAGGGTTAGCATGTGGGAATAAGTGTGTCATAGCTACCCATAAACTAAATGCATTAAGTACATTTGGAGAAACATGTCGATGTGTTTCAGGAGGTACCATTATGTCTAATTTATCTTTAAAAAGTTTTGCTACATATTTATAACAGCGTTCATGCTCTATGGGATCACCATCAAGCCTTGCTCTAATAGCATCCCAGTTTTCTGGATCCAATTCTGCAACTTCTCCTAGTCTTGAATCGTTTACTGTACCAAGCTGGAGAATATCAAAAGTTTCATTTAAAACATTTATGCCAGATGGATCTGGAACGTTAGCATCTCCTTTTTCAGCAAGTCTTAAAATATATAAAAACTCATTTAATCCTCTATGCTTTTCAATACCACGAAACATATCATCACAATAATAAATACCATGATTTGCAGTAGCAAGTGCCCCCTCAAGTGAATGCAAACCTGCACTTGATAGAACATTCACTATTTGCGGTGGAAGAGCATCCCAGTTTATATCTGGGGTAATAGGTTTAAGATATGTATTGGGAGCTGAGGTAGGCTGTTTTAAAACAAGACCTTTTCCACCATTTTTTGAAAAGTAACTTCTTCTAATTCTTAGATGTCGTAAAGCCTTTGCACCATCACCTTCATAGAGCTCAAGTAATCCATCACGAATCTTTCTTGACATCTCATCAAGTTTAAAAGTCAATAAGAAATCTCTATTAAAATCTTCTGGTAGCTTTTCAGACTTGATTAATAAATCCACCAGCTCTCTTCTATAATCTAAATCAAATAAAAATATAGGCATTGAGTTTTTATTAGCTGGTATAGAAAGTATTATTTCATCTTGCTTAACAGGAAGGTTTTGTCTTGAATTTAAAAGAGAATGAAATCCCATATCAGAAAGGTTCTTGTCAAAGACCCACTCATAAGTAAACATTGCACCTTCATCAGTATTCGAATAATATTCTAAGGTTTCAAAAAGGCTATCAAAAGCTCTTGATTTACCAGTAGAACCAGGACCATGTATAAAATAAGCAGTATTTGGGCATGCCATTTTAGAAAAATTGTCTAGTCTTCCATAAAATTTATTCCAAAAAACAGGATGCCCTATAAAACGCTCTACACTTTTTAGTTCTTGGGGTTTCCAAGGAAGATCTAAAAAAGAAAACTCTCTTACATCTCGGCCCAATCTTCTGACTGTCTTTGAACCATAGATCGTGTCTACATAGTCCATTGCATCTTTAACATACCTAGAAATAGGACGTAGCATAAGCTGTGGTTTTTCTAAGACCATATCTAAATATTCTTGGATGCTTAAAGTTAGTTTTTTGTTTTTATACTCATCACTAAAGCAGTCTACTAATGCTCTTAAAATCTTTTCTGAAGTTAGGGTTCCATCGCTTAATATTGTTTTATTACTGCCTGCTTGGCTTGTTTTAGTTAAATCTGTTTGAGTTGGAATACCTTGGGAAGCAACTTTAGTTATAAAATCTAAAGGCTTTTCAGTTACTTGAACTATGTTATTTGACATTTTATATCCTTAAATAAGACTTAAATTTAAAACATTCTTTTCTATTTAAATCAAAATATCTAATCTAACAAAAACTAAATTTAAATATACCAGCTAAATTATTTTTTTCAAGTCTATTTTTAATGGGAAGCTGAAATTTAACATTCTAAAACTTAGCGTATAGCGTTTAGCGGATAGGTAGGACAAGAACAATAGAACTGTAGAACAATTCTAGGTCCTAATTATTCTTCTGAACGCTATTTCCTCATTAAACATGTGATTCGATTTTAACCTTTCAATTTTAAATACCTTGTAAAATAGTTAGGTTCGAAAATTTAAGAACTACTTTATAGAATAAATGATAAGTCCAATTTCAAGTTTAACTACTGCTCAAGAATGCAGTAAAGCAAAGCAGCCTTCTGAAGGTCCACTTGAGCTTTTACCTCTTAATGAGAGCCTTGTAAAAGATGAGAATAAAAATTTTAAAAAAACTCTTGAATATACATTTACCCTAAAGACAAGAACTGATTTAATGTTAAAAACATTTTCTGTATTTCATGAAGCCCCAACTATAGGAATACACGATTCACATATTGAAGAACGAGAGAAAATCAAGTTGAATGGAGTTAATGTTGAAAAAGCAGAGCTTGCAAAGCTTTTAGCTAAAGCTATAAAAAAGAACTTTACAAAAAGAGCATCCAATGAAAAAATACCAAAGTCTACTACAGAAGCCATATTCAAAGAATATTTAAATCAGGTTATCAAACAATTAGATATTGAAAAAGATTGTACAGGTTCAATTACTGATGATGAATTACTTACATTGACTGTATTTTATTCTTTAAAAACTAAGTTAAATCCTGATGGCTTTATGGATAGAATGCCTACTAATTTCTTTGACTATGCAAATCCTAACTTCGATAAAAGAATTAGTGTTTTAGCAAAACATTATTTAGTGGATGTTTTAAAGCTAAACACAGCAAGAAAGATTGAAGCTGTTGAAAACTGGGGACAGCACCTTAAAGATGGCGGACTTATTTCTCTTATGCAAATGTTTAAAGGAAGATCAATTCCATCTATACTAAAACTTTCTTTTCCTGGATTTTTAGAAGGTGAGAATCCACCCATTAGAGAATGGGTTTTAAACTCAAATGCAAAATGGACTGAAAAAGAAGGCTTAGAACTTGCAAAAAAAGCTTGTGCATGGAAATTAAAGTATGACTTAAAAGTAGTTAAAGAAGATAGTTCTATTGATAGTAAAAAACTAAAAGAGATTGAGCACTGGGGAGAAGTATTTCACTATGACACAGAAAATGGATTTAGCGGAATGATGGATTCTTGCCCTTATACAAAAACTACAGAAGATGCTATTAGGCTTGGAATACAAAATTTGAAATTAAAAGAATTAATAGGATTAGATGAAAATCAAATACATCCCTGGCAACTACAACACAATAAAATGTGGGAAGGTGAATCTGGCAAAACACTTGTAAAGCAAATTGCAGAATACCTTGTAGAAAAGAAATTGAAACTAGTTAATCCAGATAAAACTATTAGTGCTGAAAAAATTAAAAACATAACTGACTGGGGAATACAATTTAGAAATGAATCTAGTCATAGTTTAAAAAACTCTGTCTGTAAGAATGCATATGAAGCCTTGAAGCTAAAGTATCCACATCTATTTGGGTGGGAAAAAGAACAGATAAAACCATGGGAAATAAGACAAAGTGGCATGTGGGATGGTTCAGCAGGAGTAAGACTGTTCACTCTTGCTTTTGCATATAGTCTTTATGACAATGGGCTAGGAAAATTTGATCCGAAAAATACTACACCTCTTTCTTTTACACGAGCTGAGTTTGTAGAGTGGAAAAGTAAAGTTCTTACAAATTGGAGAGAGTTTATTGAAAAAGAAGGACTTGCTGCAGCTATAAAAAAAGCAGCATCATCAAACATCACTAAAGCATTTGAGTTATTGCTTGGGAACAGGATTAGAAAAGGAGAGATTGAACAATTAGGAAAAACACCTATACTACTAGACGATATATATGATTCTAAACCTACACTAAATAAAATAACTACAGAGCTTATTAAGTCATTAGAAAAATATCCAAAGGAAATAATTATTCTAAACAAAGCAATTGATGAAGATGATTATATGTTTGGCAAACATAGATCAGAGTTATCAAATGTAGCAGGTACTTGTCTTGAACCAATACTCCAATACCACCCTCCTTCAAAAGAATCATCAATCAAGTTTTCTGCCTATGAAGCTCTTCTAGCAAGTGTTTTCAATACAAGTTCAAAAGGCACACAAACAAGTAGCAAAGATAGATATACAGCATTAGAAAAAATACTTTTCAGCTACCAATCAAGTGATTCTACAAGTATAGAAAATAAAAAAAACTATATCTTAGCTGACAATAAACTATATACATTCTTGAAGTTTATTAAAGATGATCTAATAAATGAACTAGATTTAGAAGATGATTTAAAAAGAAAACTTCAAGCTTCATTAGAGATGATACTTGAGTATAGGGATCTAAGTCCAAGAGATATTTTAATCAATGCAATTGAAATCAATCCAAAATTTAATCGTGAAAAGAACTTAATTTCTTTATTAAATAAGATTATAGAAACTACTCTTGATAAGGTTTTAGTCTATGAACTTGATCATATTCGTAACACAACAGAGCCTAGTAAATCAGGACAAGTAATTGGACACCCAACAGATTTCTATTCAAACATAATAAGTAGATTTGAGGAAGAAGATGAACTCCCAGAAGAAGATAATGAACCATTATCAGAATCAAATACGCAAAACCAAGCCCCAGTAGACTATACCAAGCTATCTGTTGCTATTGAAGAAACTTCAAAAAAACTAACTGAAGATGAACTAGATGAATTAGACTCATTTATTGATGTTTATGAAACACAAAGGATATATGATGGAAGACAGGAAGAAGATCCTAAAATATTACAAACACTAGTTGAATTAGGAATAAATGATAGTTTTAGAAATAAGTTTTTAAGAAATTGTGTTTTACAAGAACCCATAGAACAATTAAAAATCATTTATCAAATAGGTGATAGAGCTAAGTCAAGATTAAAAGATCGATATAACTATGGCTCTTTAAGAGTAAAAAATCTTCCTAGTGCAAGCATTAAAACAATAGTTAGTGAAAATGGGGAAGTAGACTTTAATTTGATTGATAAAGATTTATTTTATAATCTACCGCCAAATTGGCCACAAAAAAGCGCAATGCCATTGCTATTTTGGAATGATGTTCTTTATATCGGGATCTATAAATCTATGGACAAAGCTTCATTAGAAAATCTTTCCAAAAACTTAAGCACTACTATAGAACCAATAAAGATAAATGATATAAGCTGGAGTAATTGGGAGGGAATACATAAAGCAGAAATACCAGAGACTAAATATAATCCAAGAAGACCATTAATATGGCAAGATGAAGAAGAAAGGGTTCTAGTTGCTTTAAGTTTATTAAGACAATCTATCTCTATTACATTAAAAGAATATCCTGAGCTATTGCCTAAAAGAAGATTTATAAAGAGAAAATAAAAACTGGTCGCAAATTGCGACCAGTTTGCTTTAATCATACATATGATGGATAGCTTAAAAAGTAAAAAAATATTAGTGTTTGGTACAGGTGCTGTGGGTGCTTATTATGGTGGCATGCTTGTAAAAACTGGCTATGATGTAACGTTTATTGCAAGAGGAAAAAACTATGAAGCATTAAGAAACAATGGATTAATTTTAATTAGAGGTGAAAAAAAAGAAAATTTAAAAATAAAAGTGTTTGATGACATAAGTGATCATGGCGTATTTGACTATATTTTTATTTGTGTAAAATCAATGGATACAAAAGAAGCTGCTTTAAAAATAAAAGATAATGTAGGTCCAGAGACAACCGTAGTCTCATTTCAAAACGGTGTTGAGAATGAAGAGATATTAGTAAAGATTCTTGGCGAAAAGCCTGTCATTGGTGGGCTTGTATTTGTAGCATCAAAAATTATTGAGCCTGGTGTAGTTTATCAGTTTGGATATAATGGCGGATTAATTGGAGAGCTGGATTGTAGTAAAACTCAAAGAGTAATAGACTTAGAAAATATTTTTCAATCATCTGGTGTTGATATGAAAATTGTACCTGATATAAAAGCTGAACTATGGAATAAGCTAGTATGGAATACTTCATTCAATTCTATTAGTGTACTCACAGGAAAAACAGTAGATAAAATGCTTGAAGAAGACTATGAACTAATAAAAAATATAATGACTGAGGTAAAAAATGTTGCAGTAGCACTTGGGATAAACATTAGACTTGATGCTGTAGAGTTCAATTTAAATCGATCAAAAGGTTTTACTGGATTTAAAACATCTATGCTACAGGATTTTGAACGTGGCAAACCTCTTGAAATAGAAGAGCTAGTAGGTGTGGTTATAAAAAAAGCAAAAGAAAAAAGCTTAAGTGTACCCGTCACAGAAAGCGTTTATAGTAAGTTGAAAGAAATTAATTATACAAATACGGTTTTAAATTAGTTGCTATTTCTGGACTACGTAATTTCTTTAATGCACTTGCAAGTAGTTGTCTTGTTCTTGGATAACTAATTCCAAGAAAATCACCCACTTCTTTTAAGCTTTTTTTAGACCCATCATCTAATCCATATCTTAAAACAACTACATTTTTTTCTTTGGGATTTAAAGAAATTAAATTGTTTTCAATGGTGGATTTTAATTCTTCATTTATCAAATAGTCATTTGGCTCAATAGATGAAGTATTTTCAATTATGTCACTTAATGCAGCTTCATCATCATTCCCAATAGGGGTTTCTGTAGAGATGGGGGCTTTCATTGAAGAAATGATGTTTTGAATGTCCTCTGTATCCATTTCTAAGATTGCTGCTAGCTCTTCTTGAGTAGGCTCACGTCCAGTCGACAATATAAAATCTTTAGTAACTTTTTTTATCTTATTCATTGATTCAATTAAATGTACTGGAATACGAATAGTTCTGGACTTATCTGATAAAGCCCTTGTAATCCCTTGTCTAATCCACCATGTAGCATAGGTAGAAAACTTGAACCCTCTTTCTACATCAAACTTATCAGTGGCTTTTATTAAGCCTAAATTGCCTTCTTGTATTAAATCTATTAATGAAAGTCCTTGATTAGTATATTTTTTGGCGATTGATACAACAAGTCTTAGATTTCTTTTTACTAATTCCTGCTTTGCATTTCTATCTCCACTTTTTACTTTTCGCGCCAGTACAACTTCTTCTTCATGAGCTAAAAGTGGCATAGTACTTAGCTGTCTCAAATATGACTTAATTAAATCATCATTGTTTTCAATATCCGGTCGTGAGGAAATATCATTCTCTAAATCCTCAATATAATCCTTTTCTTGCGAGTCAAAACTAATATCACAAAAAGGATTGTCAATAAAACTTGACTTATTTCCTCCTAGTCTTATATTTGATTTCCTTACTTTTTTTCTAAGTATATCCATGATGTTTTTATACTTCCTATACCTTTTGTATACCTTATTCTACTATATTTGAAACCAGCGACCATGAAGTGTAAATATTAATTATTTTTTTATAATTCAAAATCGTTTTAAGTTAGTTTTTTGGATTTTTATAGCAAAAATTTGTTTTGTAGTTATCCTTATACAATGCGACATAAATGCATACGCATATTATGTCGCTATTTTGTGACAGATCCTAAACGGCGTTCGGTTTGTCGGCAGACAACCCTCACTTGCATAACTTTTTAGATTGCTGAGTATAATTAGATAAGTAAATGATTATCTTATGGAAACAACAGCTAAAGAAAATGAGAATACTACAAAAGCAAAAATCCTTGCTTACTTAAAAGAATATGGCGAAGCATCAGTAGAGTTATTGTCTGGGTTTTTAAAAATAACGCAGATGGCTGTTAGAAAACATCTAAACTCCCTGTCTATTCAAGGGGTCATAGCCACAAGAAAACTAAATAAAAGAATTGGGAGACCTTCCATTCTCTATATGCTAAAAGTCAATAATGATGAGCCTTTAGCATTAGAGCTGTTAAATGTGGTAAATGAAGCCTATGGAAATAGTGCTGTAATAAATATAATTTCAAAAAGAAACCAAAGATTTTATGAGAAGTACAAGCTTAGGTTTTTAAATAAAATGCTACCTGAAAGAATATCTGAAACAGTAAAAGTATTTAATGAAAATGGCTATGATACAGAAATCATAGAAGATAAAAACAATAAAAAAATCACTTTAAAACATAACTTGTGTCCAAATTTAAAAGTGGCAGAACAACATCAAGCTTTCTGTGCTTTTGAAACAGAAGTACTAGAAACATTTCTTGATACTAAAGTAAACCGAGTCTGTCACTTTTGTTCTGGGGATAAGTATTGTGCTTATGAGATATTGTGCTGATAGTAAAAGGATTGTGGATTGAGCATTTAGGATTGAGGATTGAGGCTTAAGAATTAATCTACTACGCTAATACATTATTAAAGCAATTAGTAATTTCAATTTTAACTTTTAGGAGATTGAAATGATATACAATACCTACTCATGAAACGAGTTAACACTACTGCTATAAGCTTACAAAAATCTAACCATGTAACTCATGCTACGCATGTACAAGAAGAAGGATTAGCAAGTTTTATTCAGGTTCAAAAATTTAATTATACTAATAAAAATGTTCGTTCTATTTTAACTAAAGAGCAAGGAGAAAAGTACATTGCAGTTTTAGAAAGTAAAACAAGCTTTGATGACTTAGTTGACCTATTTAAAGGAAACAATCCTGAACAGCTTTTTGGTAAAAGTACAAATAAAATGTTATTGAATATTCTTAGAGATATTCTACATATAAATGATAATCATTCATCTTCATCAAAACAATTCTTTGAAAGAAAACTTAGCTTATTTAGAAACATCTTGAAAACCTCTGTAGAAGAACAAGACTCTTATCTTGGAAATGCAGTAATTAACACTCTTATCAATGGAAACTCTTCGGAAGACCTTAGTTTAACTGAACGCAGAAGACTACATATTGAGTTAAAGGAAATATTTGATGGTTCAAATGATTCATCAGATGGGTGTTCTGCAATGAATTTAATGGGTGATTTATTGGCTAGTCCTTTTTCCAATACTTTAATTTTTGCTATGGATTTATTTTCCAGTGAAGATCTTGTAAGAAATGTTTTTTCAAGAGCTTATGAAGAAGACTATGATTTTGCTTATGAATCAGTCAGAGAGATTTTTCACTTTCTTGAAACAAGAGATATGCCAAATATACACTCATCTCAAATAGTACGGTATGGAGAACTCATTAATAGAATAAAAGAAATAAATTTAGAAGCAATTTCTAGTAGAAGATCTTATAGAGCAAATCCTAAGATAGAACAACCTAAGCCCATTACTGTAGAAGTCATTTCAATAAAAAACAATCTCCTTTCCCATGCTCCTAGTCAAGTACAAGAATCTAAGTCAACAGATTTAATTATCAGTGGAACATTAAACAATTTAGTCAAATTTTTAGAAGAGCCAGAAATAAAAAATCCTGAGATAGGAATTAATGCATCAAAGTATTTACCATCAAATAGAGATATAGTAAATGGACTCTCAATGATTTTAGAAGCCTTGCCTGAATCTAGCCCATTGAAGCATAAGCTTGAAGACTTTCTAATTAATATGCCTACTTATGTAGATAAGATTCAACCTGACTCTATTAAATCTGAACTCATTGGACTTCTTTCGCCGATTTTTCCTGATAGAAGTTTTGACATGGTAAATATTTTAGGTACTGAATATCCAAGCTTGAAAAAAGCTTATTCCACTATAAAGAATAAACTCGATAAAATTCTCTCTTGGCAAGATCGGCTTAAGCTTCCTAAGCTAGAATACCTCTTTGATGATTATGATGCAGTGACAAGAGGTGTAGATATTGAATCCCAATACACAAGAATAACTTTAGATATGTATAAAAAGGGAGAGAAAAGCCTAGTAGATATAGCAAATATATTTTGTGAGCGATACTCAAGGGATTCAATACCATTACATCAATATGTCAAAAAGTTTATAGATTACTATAAACAAGTTATTAAGCAAGTTGATCCCAAATTTGATATTAACCTTGAGTCTACACATTTCTACATAGGTAAAATTAAAAGCTTTGTGAGATTTTTAGGAGAGATATCTCTTCAAGAACCTGACTTAAGACATGCATCATCTCTTCTTAGCTCAGCCTGTGATAAGTATTTAAAGCTAAAACTTAATGATCAAACTTTCTTGGATGAAGTTGTAAGGTTGCAAAAATATTGCATGGAGTCTCATGGTCCAGGTCCTAAAATTGCTAGGGATATTAGCTATTTGATAAATGCGTTTA
The DNA here is from genome assembly GCA_023250155.1 of Candidatus Melainabacteria bacterium. Taxonomy (GTDB): domain Bacteria; phylum Cyanobacteriota; class Vampirovibrionia; order 2-02-FULL-35-15; family 2-02-FULL-35-15; genus JAHFBD01. The sequence goes on along the minus strand of JAHFBG010000011.1, from coordinate 64,209 downwards.
TGCAAGTAAATCATCATTGATAACCATTGTACATATGAGATATTGGTTTAAAATAATAATCTAAAGAACAAAAATCTCTTACTAAACTTCTTGGATATTTTATGTAGGTTTTCACTTGTTTCTCTAGCTTTTTCTGCTGTAACTTTTATATTGTCTTTAAATTCTGAGTCTCCAACAATACCATTTAATTCACCTGTAAGCTTATCCAATTTTTCTGATAAGGAATTTAAATTTGAAATGGTTTTAGGAAGTTCTAATTCTTCTTGTGTTGTATGAAGATCTCTGACGAATGAAGAAAGTTCAGAAGATGTATCTTTGGCAGTTTTACCAATTTCTAAAATATCTTTAGCTAACCCCTGCTCATCTAAAAGCTTTGCTACTTGTTCAGTAATAACGCTAAGTGATGAGGCTGTTTGTTTTAAATCTTTTCTTACTTGTTCATCACCAATTACTTTATTTATATTTTCACCCACCTGTACCACACTGGAAGAAAGTGAATTTGAACTTGTAGCTAGTGTTTCCAACTTTTCACTTGTCGTTGCTAGTAGGACACTTGCATTATCAATTAGTTTATTTATATCTTTTACAACTTCTTGTGTATCTTGAATAGTGCTTCTAAGAAGATCTACATCTTCATCTTTAACTAACTTATTTATTTTTGTAATAGCGTCTCTAAAGGCTTCTGCAGATTCTATATTTGCTCTCATAAAGCGCTCAAATCTTAATGGTTCCTGAGTTAAAAACACTCTTTTGAAATTCTCTTGAGTATCTTTGCGACTTATTATAGGACTAATTTCTACATATTGCTCACCTATTAGTCCTGTTGGAACTATACCAACTGTCGACAAAGGACCAAAGGGTACATTCTCTTTTGTAATCACTATTGTTGCCTCAACATGATTGTTTTTTTCTTTAAGTTTTTGTTGTTCCAAAGCAATGCCTTGCTGAGTATGAATTTGTGAATCACTTTTTAATTCTTCTATTTTTTTATTTAAGCCATCTAATTCTTTTGAATCTTTGATGTCTTGAAGTTTTTTTTCTAGTTCTCCTATTTCCTTTAATTCTTTTTCAGCTAATACAAGAAATTCATTTGTTTGAATTTGTACCTCATTATTAGTTAAAATTTTATTTTTTAGTACAGGCTTTATACTTTCTACTACTCCTACTCTTAAGCCGCTCCACCTGACGATGGCACCTTCTTCAAGTCCACTTACATCCTCAAAACAAACTTTTATTTTTTGGTGATTGTATAATTTATAACCCTTAAGCCAAAATAAACTATAAGCTAAAATACAAATGCCTATTATTGTTATTATTGAAACTTTAGTAAGATCTTCTTGTTTAGACATGGCTAACTATTTTTGACAATTATTATAACGCTTAGTTCCAATACATATTACCCCTCTTGTATCTTTGCTTCTTTTGTTGAAATACGTTAAAATCTATTAGTTGAGTAAAATGAAAGTAGGAAAAAATGACTAATCTAATTCTTCCACACGGTGGAATCATAAAAAATTGTTTTGTCTCTGAGTCTGAATTACCATCAATTATACAAGAATGTAAAAATCTAAAAAGCATTATTGTGTCAAAACGAGTACTTTGTGATTTAGAAATGATTGGAATTGGTGCCTTTAGTCCACTTGAAGGATTTGTAGAAAAGAAGGATTATGATTCTATAGTAGAAAATATGCGATTAAGTAATGGACTCATTTGGCCTATTCCTATTACATTGCAAATAAATAATGATAACTACAATCTAATAAAAAATGAGAAAAGAATTACATTGAAAGATGACAGTAATGAACCTGTGGCTATATTAGAGATAAAAGAAATCTTTGAACCAGACTTAAAAAAAGAAGCTCAGTGTGTCTTTAAAACACAAGATATCAATCATCCTGCTGTTAAATATCTTTTGGAAGCAGGAAATCACTGTGTCTCTGGCAAGATAAAACTTCTAAGACACACTTATGATGAGTTTCCTGAATACAACTTAGGCTGTGCTAAAACACGTGAAATGTTTAAACAAAAAGGATGGAAAAGAATCGTTGCTTTTCAAACCAGAAATCCTGTTCATAGAGCACATGAATATTTACTAAAGGTTGCATTAGAAACAGTAGATGCTTTAATGCTTCACCCTACTATGGGAGAAACTAAAGGAGATGATATTCCTGCAAATATCAGAATGCAATGCTACCAAACCATATTAGAAAAATATTTTCCACAAGACAGAACTTTATTGTGTATCATGCCAGCCAGTATGCGTTATGCAGGACCTAAAGAAGCTATCCTTCATGCAATAATCCGCAAGAACTATGGCTGTACTCACTTTATAGTAGGTAGAGATCATGCAGGTGTAGGAAATTACTATGGTACATATGATGCACAAAAAATATTTGATGAGTTCAAACCTGAAGAATTAGGAATTACACTTATATTTTTTGAACATACCTTCTGGTGCAATTCCTGTGGCGGAATGGCTTCTTACAAAACATGTCCACATGATAGTTCCAGTCATGTAATATTAAGCGGGACAAAAGTTAGAGAAATGTTGCGAAGTGGAACTCTACCACCAGTAGAATTTACAAGACCGGAAATTGCAAAAATATTAATTGATAGTATGAAGGTAGGAGCTGGTTGTTAGCTAGCTTCTTATACCATGAACATCTTAGAAGAAATAATTGCTTACAAAAAAATAGAGGTTGATAAAGCAAAGAGTATATTATCTCTTGAACAATTGAAAAAATTAGCAAAAGAAAAGAAAGCCGCTAAAAGATTTGATTTTTATAAAACAATAAAAAACAAAGTTGATAAAAAACAAATCGCATTAATTGCAGAGATAAAAAAAGCATCTCCCTCAAAAGGCATTATTAAAGAAGGTTGCAATCATATTGAAATTGCAAAAGCATATAAAAGTGGGGGTGCAGCATGCTTATCTGTTTTAACAGATGAAAAATACTTTCAAGGCAAATTAGCTTATATAAGTGAGATAAAAAAGAGTATAGATTTGCCTATCTTACGAAAAGATTTCATTGTAGACTCATATCAAATCTATGAATCAAAATATAATCAGGCTGATTGTATCTTGCTAATAGTAGGTGCTCTTGAAAAAGATATGTTAAAAAGGTTGTTGGAATTATCACAAGAGTGTGAATTGTGTTCTTTAATTGAGGTACATGATGAGAAAGAGATGGAAGTGTCATTGGATATTGTGGGTACATGCCGCGACATGACCCTACAGGGAATAAACAATCGTGATTTAAAAACTTTTAAAACAAATATAGAGACTACAAAACAACTTGTTGAAAAATATAAAAAAGATTTAAAAGATAAGATTATTGTTTCAGAATCTGGAATATCTAATCGTAATGATGTTCAAGCTTTAGTAGAACATAATGTTTATTCATTTCTTGTAGGAGAGAGTCTTTTGATAGAAAAAAATATAGAAGAGAAAACAAGACAATTGATTGGTGGTTAAAGACTACAAATAGTATTAGTATCTGCCAATAGCTCATCTAGTGCTTTTTCATAAGCTTCTATATTTGTTTCACCAATAAATGTTTTTTCTACTTTTGTTCCATTTGGACAAAGAATACCTACTATAGGAACTGTATTTTTATTTTTTTCAAAAAAATCAGATACGCCTTCGCCATATTCACTCACTTTTTCTCTTGATTCTTCAAGAGATGCTTTTGTAGATGGATTTAATGTTAAAAAATTTATTTGTCCAGAATAATCATCTTCTAACTGTTCAATGACTGGTTTTAATTGTTTACAGGTACTACACCACTCTGTTGTAATGGTTACAAATAAAGGTTCATCACTAGCATAAGCATTGCTTGATAAACTTACTCCTAGTATAAGAATCATAGTAAGGCTTAAAAATAACAATTTGTTTTTCATATTTTATTGCCCTTTTTTGGGTTTTAACTTAAGTCCTTTTTCATCTCTTGTATAGTTAGGATCATATGGTTTAAATGTTGAGGTATCATCAGTTTGGCTAGCTATCTTGTTTATATTGCTGCCACTTCCACAAAGTACACTATTTGAGCTTGAGCACCCAGGTAAAACTATATATTGATTGTATGCATAATATGGGATTTGTTGTCCTACTGTCCAAAAACTGAGTTCAGGTGGACGTCCATTTGTAATAGCTTCTTTTGGTCTGTCTAGGAAATTGGGTTCTGGTGGTCTAGCATTTGGAATGCTAGCTATTTCTGGTTCTTCTGGTCTATTCTCACTATCACTAACTCCTACTTCTGGTCTACCAGTATTTAAGCTACAGATACCTTCATTCGTTACTAATAATTTGTCTAAGATTTCTTTATAGGATTGTTTTTGGTTAGCACCTACTATGATTTTTTCAGGGGTGGTATTACTTGAGCATAATATTCCTACCGTTGGAAATGCATTTCTACTACTATTAAAGAACTGTGTTATTCCATATTCTTCAGCAATTTTCATGGATTGAGCTAGTGTTTCCTCTGATGTAGGATCTAAATCAACAAATGTAACTCTGTCCCCATATTCTTTTTTCAGCTCTTCAATTACTGGTTTTAAAATCTTACATGCATAACACCACTGTGTTGAAATAGTTACAAATAATGGTTTTTCATCTATTGATTGAGCATAAGCTTTGGGGCTACAAAATAAAAATGAAGCAATTAAAAGTATAAGTACAATTGATGTTGAGGCTTTTTTTGTTGTTTTAATATTCATTTTGATTAGTTTAGACTTTATTATAGAACTTTTCTGCTAGCTCTATAGGAAGTTTTTACTATATTTAAGTTAAGCCCAGGTTATGAATATTAAGGGATACGACTAGAACTTGCGTACTGACCCTGTGACTACACCCACGATCTTAAACTCGCTTTCTGGATATATGTCCTTATAATTAGGATTTGCTGCTTTTAAGTAGGATTTATTGCCTTTTTTGCGTAAATACTTCACGGTGTAGCCACCATCAATTAATGCCACTACAATTAGTCCATGCGTAGGTTGAATTTTCTTATCTACAATAATTAAGTCACCATCATATATACCAGCCTCTATCATAGAGTCACCAGAAACTCTTAACATAAAAGATCTCTCATCATCTACTCTCATATAATTTTCAAAATCAAATATTTCATAACTATCTTCGGCCTGTGCTGGTAACCCAGCAGGAACTCTCGAGTCATAGATCTTTAAACCAAATAAGCCTTTATCCAAGTATAAAAAACTGTCAACTTTTTTTACTAATCCACCAAACATAAGTGCCTCCATATAATGTTGTACTGAGTTATGATATTTAAACTTTAAATCACATGCAATTTGCCTAATAGAAGGGAGAGGACCCCTTCTATACTCGTTTTTAAGAGCATCCAAAAAACTATTTTGATTTTGAGTAAGTTCTTGCATGGATATCATGACTTGTACAAACGTACAAATGTTCCAAGAATCATATCATAGCTTCACTAAGAAAACTACCATCACGTGCACAAAAAGTAGAAATATCTTTTGTAAAATTGTCAAACTCTTTTACATAGTCTTCTTCACTATGTAATCCTGCTATTATTTTTACTTTGTTTCCACCGTTTGGACAAAATAGTCCAAGAGTAGGATAGCTATTTATACCTGATACAAAATCACTTAGTCCATATTCTTTAGCTATTTCATCGGTGCCTTTTTTTGTCTCATCACTTGAAAGATCTAGTTTTATAAAGTTCAATTTACCTTCATAGTTAGGTTTTAATTTGTCTAATATAGGCATTAACTGATTACAAAAATGACAACTTCCACTAATTCCATATGCAATGATAGGTAATTTTTTAGGTTTCCCGTGAAACAATTTAATTCCTTCAGGTGTATTAGCTAAAAAACCAATTATAAATGCACATATGGCTGTTACTATTTCTCGCTCTGTAAATTTCATATTCATCACCTAATCATACACTTTAATTTTAGTGTATACCTCTGCCTGACCAATTTTCTCATACAATTCATATGAATCCTTCTTAAGCCCTGCACCTTTTACAATTATATTTTCTTGCCCAAACATACCATAACCATTTAAAAAATATTTTATTTCATTATCTACAATTCTATCTTCACCTGTCAATTCAAGTAAATAATTCTTATCACCAATCATCCCTTTTGTAGTTTTAAGAAAAGTTTCAAAATCAAGTTTGTGCCCTTCAATTTTATCTTTAATATAAATCTTTTTTTGAAGTTCAAGTAAATTTTCAAGCCCTAAAAGAGACTGCTTAATCATTCCACCTACATTTAAACCAAAATAAGGATTGTTTTTTATATCTTTTTTTACCAAGTCTCCGTTCTTTTTCATTGAGTTATATTGAAATGTAAAACCTGAACCTTTTGTGCCAATTGTAATGTTTTCGATTTGTGGAGATTTATTGGGGAAGTTGATTTGTCTTGTAATTAAAGCTTTTCTTGTTTTATTTGGAATATCGCTATGATTTAAACAACGCATAAGAGAAGGTGAAGGAAAATAATCAATTAGTGCTTCAATTGGTGTATATGCTTGTAGTTGCTTCCCATAAGAAGGAAGCATTATAGCTAAGAATAGAAAAAGAATTATGATCTCTCGGTAATAGTTTCTATGCACAATCTTGTATTCCTCATATAATGTATTAAAGAGTAAAAACAAAGAACAAAATACAGGAAAAAATTATAACAGAAATGTTTTTAGTATGAAAATAGGTATACCAAAAGAAATTCAAGACAATGAAACTCGCGTCTCATTGATTCCACAAAGTGTAAAAAAAATTACTCAAAAAGGTCTTGATGTAATGATTGAATCACAAGCAGGCGAACTTGCTGGCTTTAGTAATAAAGAATATGAAGAAGCAGGAGCACTTTTAGCAAATGATGCACAAAGTTTATATTCATCTTGTGATTTGATTATAAAGGTTCGCAAGCCCCGCTTAAATGAAAGATTAGGAGTACATGAAGTAGATCTGATGAAAGAAGAATCTGCTCTAGTTTCTTATTTGCAAGTTACAAATAATATTGAATTAATTAAAAAACTTATGGAAAGAAAAATATCAGCATTTTCCCTTGATAGTATTCCTAGAATTACACGTGCTCAAAGTATGGATGTATTAAGCTCCATGAGTACTGTTAGTGGATATAAGGCGGTTTTATTGGCTGCAAATTCACTGCCAAAATTTTTCCCCATGCTTATGACTGCAGCTGGAACTGTTCCTCCTGCTAAAGTCTTTATAATAGGAGCTGGCGTAGCAGGACTTCAAGCCATTGCTACAGCAAAAAGATTAGGTGCTGTAGTAGAAGCTTTTGATACAAGACCTGCAGTAAAAGAACAAATAGAAAGTCTAGGAGCAAGATATGCAGAGCTAGATCTCTCTGGTGAAAAAACAGAGGGAGAAGGTGGTTATGCAAAGCAGGTTTCTAAAGAACTCCATCAAAAAGAACTAGAGCTTATAGAAAAGTGTGTAAGAAAAGCAGATATTGTTATAACTACAGCTTTAATTCCAGGAAAACGTGCTCCTATATTAATTACTGAACAAATGGTAAAAAATATGCAACGTAGCTCTGTGATAGTAGATTTAGCAAGTGATCAGGGCGGAAATTGTGAACTAACAGAACTTGGTAAACAAGTAGTCAAACACGGTGTAACTATATGTGGTTTTTTAAATCTACCTACTACAATGCCATGTCATGCTAGTCAAATGTTCTCTAAAAACATGGAAAGTGTGATTGCACATCTCATTAAAAATAATGAAATCAATTTTGATCTAAACGATGATATTAATAAAGGTGCCATGATTACTCATAGAGGAGTGGTTTTGCAAGAAAGTATCAAACATTTATTGACAGGAGTAAAGTGAAATGACGTTCGGTGAAATCTTAATTGCAGTTTATATTTTTGTACTTGCAGTATTTGTAGGATTTGAAGTCATATCAAAAGTCCCTCCTACACTACACACACCCCTTATGTCAGGTTCAAATGCAATATCAGGAATTACAGTGGTGGGTGCACTAATAGCATCAGGAAAAAATGATATGAACTTGACTACTATCTTAGGTTGCTTAGCTATAGTATTTGCAACTATAAACGTAGTAGGCGGTTATGCTGTCACTGACAGAATGTTAAAAATGTTCAAGAAAAAATAGGAGTATTGTGAATATGTCATTGCGAGGAGCATAAGCGACGAAGCAATCTCACAATAATAATTACAATGCAAGAAAATTTAATCAATCTCTCGTATTTAATCTCAGCTGTATTATTTATTATTGGCTTAAAAATGATGAATAGTCCAAAAACCGCACGACGTGGGAATTTTTACTCTGCATTTGGAATGCTTATAGCTATCTGTGCCGCTTTATTTGAGAAAGGGGTTGTAAGTTATCAGTTTATTATTATTGGTTTAGTTATAGGATCTGCTATTGGTGCATTTTTAGCAGCCACTGTAAAGATGACTCAAATGCCACAAATGGTAGGTCTTTTAAATGGCTATGGTGGTTTAGCATCGACACTAGTAGGCATAGCAGAGTATGCAAGGCTTTATCCGAACCTATCTATCTACGATACAGTAACAATACTTTCTACTATCATCATTGGAGCTATAACTTTTTCTGGAAGCGTAACTGCTTATGGGAAATTGGAAGGAATAGTAAGTGGTCAGCCTATTACTTATCCTCTTCAAAAGACTTTGAACTTACTTCAGTTTTTTGTAATAGTATGTGGAAGTATATTTTTAGTTTTACATCCTGAAAATTGTATTTGGTTTTCAGTAGTTGTCTTAGTATCTTTTATATTAGGCATTTTGCTTGTTTTACCAATAGGCGGGGCAGATATGCCTGTAGTAGTTTGTCTTTTAAATTCTTACTCTGGAATGGCAGGATGTGCTGCTGGCTTTGTGCTATCAAATTATTGCTTGATTATTACAGGCGCACTTGTTGGAGCATCTGGAATTATTTTGACTCAAATTATGTGCAAAGCCATGAACCGCTCAATGACAAATGTTATGTTTGGTGCATTTGGAAAAGTAGAAGCAGGTAGTGCTGATAAAAGACAAGTTACAGTTCAAGGATATACACCAGATGATGCAGTGGTAGTTTTAGAAAGTGCAAGTTTAGTAATTATCGTTCCTGGTTATGGAATGGCTGTTGCTCAAGCACAAAATAATACAAGAGAACTTGCTGACTTGTTAGAAAAAAAAGGAGCTGTTGTAAAATATGCTATCCATCCTGTAGCAGGACGTATGCCAGGACATATGAATATTTTATTAGCTGAAGCAAATGTTCCCTATGAAAAATTGTATGAAATGAATGATATAAACTCAGAGTTTGAAAGAGCAGATGTAGCTCTTGTAATTGGTGCAAACGATGTCACAAATCCAGCTGCAAAGAACAATTCTAAAAGCCCCATATATGGCATGCCTATTTTAGAGGTAGAAAAAGCTAAGACTGTAATATTTTTAAAAAGATCTATGGCTCCTGGTTTTGCAGGAATTGAAAATGAATTGTTTTTATTGCCTAAAACCATGATGTTATTTGGAGATGCTAAAGATACAGTGGTTAAGCTTGTGAATCTATTGAAGTAAAAATTATAGGATAAGGTTAAAACTAGGTTAAGAACTCTTTAACAAAAGTTTTAAAGGGGATTGTAAGGAAAAATAAATCTGTTATACTCTATTGACTTATAAAGGACCTTATAGCAGAATAGTCATCTATATAAGGAAAAAGCAATGTCTGGGCTAATACAATCAATACTACCAATACAATCAAGAGGATTCTTATATAATCCTTCAAGACTTGGCCCTGTTAGTCCTCAAGAAACCTCAGTAAAAGAATTACAACAAGTTACTCAAGTCATTGGACCTGCTGAAAGAATGAATTCCGCAGATAGAGAACTTATTCAACAAACAGCATTAGCATCATGGGCACCATTTACTGCACTGCAAGAGTTAAGAAAAAAGTATGATGACGATGATGAGAAAACCCCTGCAAATACGACTTTTATAACGTTAGCTTAAATTCCTTGGGCAATTCATCTTTATGACCTACTACAGTTAGTGCAAAATATTTATCATCAAAAATATCATCAACTAATTTTATAATTCTATCGTTTGTAATTGACCGGATAGATTCACTGACTTCTTCATTTGTTAAGAATCTATCATAATAAAGATCATATAGTGCATTTCTAAATGCCCGGACTTTTGTAGATTCAAGCTCAAGAAATAAACTAGTACGAAGTTGCATCTTAGCTCTATCTAGCTCAGCTGGTTTTAAACCATTTTTCTTAATATCTTTTAATTCTTTTAAAATTAAATCAATTACTTTGTCAACATCTTTCGGTGCAGTCCCAGCATATATACCAAATAAGCCTCCAAGCTTATTCGTATGATAGTAAGAAGATATTGCATAGGCTAGTCCTCTATTTTCCCTGACTTCTTGAAATAGTCTTGAACTCATACCTCCACCCAGTGCTAAATCTATTACGGCAAGAGTATACCTCTCTTCTTCATAAACTGATGTCCCTTTTGTCGCAAAATTAAGATGGGCTTGTTCTATTTCTCTATCTTCAAGAGAAATAGTCGGGGTGATTTTTAGTGGTGGTAGATCTTTCTTTTTTGTTTTTGATTTGATTTGTGAGGTAAGTTCTTCTGTTTTTTTAACCAGTCCATCTAAATCAAACTCTCCAGCAATCGAAATCACCATATTGTCAGGAGTATAATAATCTCTTAAATACTTTTCAACAGAAGTTTTTTTTAGTTTTGTAATTGACTCTGTCGTACCTGTAATTGGCTTTCCAATCGGGTGCTCTTTCCATACCTCTTGATACAACACTTCATGAACAAGATCTTCAGGAGTATCCTTGTACATTTTAATTTCTTCAAGTATTACCTGCCTTTCTAACTCCAAATCTTTCTCATCAAGTTTTGGATTAAAAAGCATATCTAAAAACAATTCATGAGCTACTAAAGCATGCTCACTCAATACTCTTGTGTGATAACACGTGTGCTCTCTGTCTGTAAATGCATTTAAATTGGCACCTACATCTTCGCTTTGTTCTGCAACATCAAGTGCTGAGCGTGTTTTAGTACCCTTAAAAACAATATGTTCAATAAAATGAGAAACCCCGTTATTACTTACTTCTTCATCAACAGAACCTGCATTAATCCATATGCTAAGAGCACATGACAATGCCTGTGGAACTTCTTCAGCTATTATTTTTATGCCGTTTGGTAAGATTATTTTTTTTGGTAGACCATTCTGTTCTTTATTTGGCATAAAGGTGTTTTGCTATTTGTTGTTTAGTCGCCAAATCTTTTTTAGTGCCACTGTTGTATCTAAAGAAGGGGATACTTTAATGTCCTTTTGATCACTTGCTCCATTTTGGCATGTCACATCAATCGTATATGTTTTATCAGTGTTTTCACTTAAGATACTTCTAACTGTTTTTAAAGGAACCGTTACTCTGATTTTTTTCTTGGATTGTGAAGAGCTTAAAATAAATGATTTTGGTTTTATTTGCAGTTCAGACATACTATCATTAGAAACAATACACTTTGATTTGGTGTCAAAATTGGAAGCTTTGGCAGTTAAAGATACACCATTTGCTTTAGTAGGAATTAAAACAATTGAATCTGGACCTGATAGATCTAAAAGAGGTGCTCCACCTACTGAAATTGATAGTTTGTATTTAGTAGAACCTTTAAATGCACCTATTCCTAAGATATAACTACCTGGACTAAGTGATTTTGTAATCAGTTCATTTGAGCTTCCGGTTTGACTAGATGATTCAAGGATATCGCTAGCATCACCATTAAATAATGCAAGATCTAAATCTGAATCTTTACTCTCAAATGTAAGTAATGCATTAATAGTTGCACTTGATGTAAGGGTAAACTTAAACAAATCACTTATTACTAGAGATTGACCATCTTCAGAAGCTAACTCTATTGAGCCATCGTCTGATTTAGAAATATTTCCAGAAATGTTTACAGGAAGTGAAACTACCTGAGCTTTATTCGGTGAGTCATTTGGTTCAGTTTCATCAATATCACTTAAGCCTGTAGCACCACTAGTAGATGTAGATAAAGCAGCACCAGCAACAATATTTATATTATCTATTGCATCTCCTTCTTTAACAGAGACAATAAGTGCTTCAGCAGAGTCGCTTGTAATATTCATGTTTGGACCAGTGTAAAACCCTTTTGGGACTGGGTTTTGAAAGGATAAGTCTGTAGTAGAAGAAGTATATGGCCCTACCCCTGAGCCACCTGTAAATGAAAGATCAATTGGTTCAACTTCAATTCTATAATCTCCAGGAGGAACAGCAAACAATGTAAAAGAACCAGTATTATTTTTCAAAAAATCAGAAACACAGGATATGGCTTCTAGTTTTGAGTCATTTATATTTTTTGCAATAACGTTTGCACCAAGTACTGGGGTTTTTCCATCCTGACGTAAAACTTTTCCATCAATTCTCCCAAATCCGCCAAGTTCACTATCGTTCGGATATAAAAATGATATTGCTGAGGCATCATCTCTTCTAATTAAAGACAATTCATTTACAGCAACAGGAAACATTAGTGGTACAGCATCTCTCAATTCTTGTGTAGCACCTGCTTTAATAGCTTCTATGTTTATCTGTGAATGATCTAAACCAAGTCCATGACCAGTTTCATGAATAATAGTACCTTTTAATGAATCAATGCTGGATTCAGGATCTGACGGTGTTTTAATACCGTTTACAAATCGTCCGTTAAATACTGCTTGTGATTCTGCAATCTGATTAGCTAATGGCCCAGAGTTTACAGTAACAGGACCTGAAAGACCAAGAACTGTATTGCCTGCTCCTTTTCCTAAAAACAGGTCTAGAATGGAACCATCGGTATCAAAAATAACTGGTGTATAACCAAGCAAATCCTTTGAATCTAGAATGGTTTTATAATTGCTTGAGGTTATATCAAAATCTAAAAAACCTGGATTGTCCATTTCAAATTTGATTTCTGTAGTTTTAACTGATTGCCAACTCATATATAAATCTTCAATAATGGCAACAGTCTCTGAGTTTGAAAACATTCCAAGAGTTCCTTTGTCATATCTATATATATATGGTCTTGTACCATAGGTAACTGACATGTTTCCTTTTACTACTAATGGTCCACCTGCCTGAACATTTAAAAGTCCACTAAAGACAAATGTTGAAAAAGTAAGGATTAAAATTAGAAATGTTTTTTTCATTTTTGCCAACTTTACCTGTTTTTCTCTACTAAGTACTTTACTGCTTTAACAAACTCTTGATATCTTATTGGAATACCAAGTTCAGAACAACGGCTCAAATAGTCATTTATAAACCGATTATCCTCAATTGAAATAGCTATTTGTGATTTTAGATTTTTTGCTAACCCATGGTTGTTTAGTCCATTTATTACAACATCTTTTCCTAAGATTAATCCTTTTTTCTTAATATGAAATTGTCCTTGTGAAAACCCTACAGGACTAGTTAAACCAATATCACTGTCTTGATGTAAAAATAAAACATATTTTTTATTTAACTCATAACCACCATTTTTTACTGTAGGTTGCCATTGTTTAAATACAATCTCATTTTTATTATTAACACCTTTCATCCCTTCACTAATACTAAATGTGTACTTTACTATGGGTAAATCAGATTCTTTATCATTTTCAAATTCTTCTATCTTAGTGCACTTTCCAGCAAATATTCGATCTGATACCTTTGCTATCTCTTCTAGATTCATTGGAACAGTATCAAAAACAAAATGCCTTTCAATTTTAACTTTTGAAGCTTCTGAGTTATCATCACTTCCAATACTTTTAGAACAATTAACCAAAAATAAAATGGCTAAGCAAAATACTACTATTTTTTTTCTTGATCTCATATGATTATTTTAAGAACTCAATACACTCTAAATTACTAGTACCCTAAAAGACATATTGTATAACTTCTATAAAGATAAAATGTAAAATAAAATGAGTATTGTTTTGAACGTTTGCTTGTTATCTAAAAAAACTGTTTTTAAGGGATACAATTGTAAAATTTGAATAGGAATTATCCTAAAGCAAATATAACAAGTACTAAATACTCAACAACTAAGCGTCAATCTTTTTTAAAAGAACAAGTCTTATAACAAAGTACAATATAATAAGTTTATGAATAATTATTCACCAAAAGAAATTGAAGGCAAATGGCAAATCAAATGGGAGCAAACACAGCTTTACAAAGCAATAGATTTTGATAATAAGCCTAAGTACTATTCATTGGTTATGTTTCCATATCCAAGCGGTGACCTTCATATGGGTCACATGCGTGTTTACACTATAAGTGATGTCATTTCACGTCACAGAAGAATGTCTGGTTTTAATGTATTAAATCCTATGGGATTTGATGCTTTTGGTCTTCCAGCTGAAAATGCTGCTATAGAAAGAAAGATTCACCCCAAAGAATGGACTAAAAAAAATATAGACCACATGAAGAACCAACAGTTAAAGCGTATGGGTACAAGTTATGACTGGGATAGAGAAGTTGTTTCTTGTAATCCAGATTATTATAAGTGGACTCAATGGCTATTTTTACAATTCCATAAAAATAATATTGCCTACCAAAAAGAAGCACCTGTTAACTGGTGTCCCAAATGCCAAACCGTTTTAGCTAATGAACAAGTAGAAGATGGAATGTGCTGGCGACATGATGATACACCGGTTGAGCGAAAGATGATGCGCCAATGGTTTTTAAAAATCACAAAATATGCTGAAGAACTACTACAAGATCTCAACAAATTAGAAGGATGGCCTGAGCGTGTAAAAATAATGCAAAGAAACTGGATAGGCAAGTCAACAGGAGCTGAAATTACTTTTTCTGTAGATGGGAATCCTGACGTTAAAATCCCAGTTTTTACAACAAGACCCGATACAATTTTTGGCGTTACTTATTTAGTAGTAGCTCCTGAATATCCTCAAATTGCAAAACTAATTAAAGAAGAAAATAAGAAAAACGTAGAAGAGTATATAAAACAAGCTAGTCATCTAACTGAAATTGAAAGAATGGCAGAAAATAAAGAAAAAACTGGTGTGCCATTAGGAACCTTTGCAATTAATCCTTTTACAAATGAAAAAATCCCCATCTGGACAAGTGACTATGTAGTTTTAGATTATGGAACTGGTGCTGTTATGGGTGTTCCAGCTCATGATGAGAGAGATTTTGAGTTTGTTAAAAAATTCAACCTCCCAATAAAACAAGTAATTTCATCTGATGGTCTACAAAGAGATTTAAATAATGCCTATATTGATCGTGGAACTATGATCAATTCTGGTGAGTTTAACGGACTAACTAATGAAGAAGGAAAAACAAAAATAACAGAGCATGCTAAGAGAAATGGCTTTGGAAATTTTAAAATCACATATAGACTTAGAGACTGGTTAATTAGTCGCCAACGCTATTGGGGATGCCCTATACCAATTCTTTACTGTAATTCATGCGGCATTGTTAGTGTGAAAGAAGAAGAGTTACCAGTTCTTCTTCCTGAAAAAAACGTTGAGCTTACAGGTACAGGTGGTTCTCCTCTTTTAAAAGCCACTGATTGGCTAACTGTCAAATGTCCGAAATGCTCGGGTAATGCACAGCGCGAAACAGATACCATGGATACATTTATTTGCTCAAGTTATTATTACTTACGTTATAGCGATGCAAAAAACGATAAAGAAATTTTCCAAAAAGAAAAAGCAAATTATTGGCTGCCTGTGGATCAATACGTAGGTGGTATTGAACATGCGATTTTACACCTTTTATACTCAAGATTTTTTACTAAGGCACTTCGTGATTTTGAACTCTTAAAATTTGATGAGCCTTTTGTTAATCTTCTTAGTCAGGGCATGGTAACAATGTTCAGTCCTAAAGAAGGAAAAATCGTCAAGATGTCTAAATCTAAGGGAAATGTAGTTGGCACATCTGAGTTCTTTGACCAATATGGTGCAGATGCTGCAAGGTTATTTATTCTATTTGCTTCCCCACCAGAACAAGAAGTGGAATGGTCTACACAAGGTGCTATTGGGCAATATCGTTTTCTTGAGAGAATATGGAGATTGTTTTTTAATCTTAGAGAGAAAGAGTCTTTAGTTTTGTTCAATGATTTTATAAAATCTAATCTTCAAGATCCTGTGTTAAAAGAACTTTATCGAGTAGCAAACTATACCATTAAAACTGTATCAGAAGATATTTCAAACAAAAAGTATACCTTCAATACTGCAATTGCAAGAATGACTGAGCTTATAAATACAATGTATAAATTCATCCTAGACAAAACCTCTTACACTGAACTTGATAAGGAAGTTTTAAGTTTTTGCTTTACTAATCTTTTTAAATTGTTAGCACCATTTGCGCCTCATATATCAGAAGAACTGTGGGGACAATTGGGTGGTAAATATTCTATTCACAATCAAGAATGGCCAAAATACAGTGAAGATGCACTATTTACAGATGAAATACAATTAGTTATTCAAATGGGAGGGAAAAAGATAGACATCTTAACTACCAGAAAAGGACAGTCACAAGAAGAGTTAGAAAAAATTGCATTAAATCAAGAAAAGGTAAAGATTCGATTGAATGGAAAAGAGTTAGTAAAAGTAGTTGTAGTCCCTGATAAGATTGTAAATATTGTTGTAAAATGAAAAAAAAAATATCTTTAATAGACTTTGGAGCAGGCAATTTACATAGTGTTTATAAGGCTTTTAATTTTATTGGTGCAAATATTGAAATCACAAGAGATCTTAAAGTGATTGAAGATTCAGATGCAGTAGTACTTCCAGGAGTAGGTGCTTTTGGCAGTGCCATAAAAGCTATAAAAAAATATAACCTTGTAGAAACCATTAAATCAGTAAGCACTAAAAAGCCATTTTTAGGAATTTGCATTGGACTACAGTTGCTATTTGAAGAAAGTGAAGAAACCCCTGATGTAAAAGGACTAGGAGTCTTTGAAGGTAAAGTTGTCAAGTTTAAAATCGCAGAAAAGATTCCTCATATAGGCTGGAACAATGTATCTTATTTTTCCCCAGAAAGAAATGGTTTTGGTTTTGATGATGAAGTATTTTACTTTGTTCATTCATACTATGTAGTGCCTAAAGAAGAAAAACTAATTTACGCTACTACCACTCATGACAATGAGATCTTTGCTTCAGTTATAAAAAAAGAAAACTTAATAGCAGTACAATTTCATCCAGAAAAAAGTGGTGATGTTGGGCTAGACCTTTTAGAAACTTTTGTTGAAGAGATTTAATATATATAACAAATATGTAGTCCAAAGAGGCAATAACACAAACACCATACTATTATTAGTCTCAAGTTAAGTAAAAGCAGGAGACGACATGAAGAAATTTATCTTATTTATCAGCGCAGTTATTATAATTGCCTTACAAGGTTGGCCAAGCAGTGTAAATAATGCAAAAGCAGAAGGTGAGATATGCAGACATCCAGGAGACTGTTCCATACCATTGTGTTGTTGCAATACCGAGGGTATGGCACAATGTAACTTCTTAAGTGCGTGCAGTCCTATTGAGCAATATTTATGTCTTACATCCTTTCGACTACCATGTAGAAGTCATATGAATTGTCCTGCTGGTCTATTCTGTTGTGGTAGGAGTTATTATGGATTTGGAGTTTGTGTTAGCACTGCTTGCCCTATAGAAGATCTTGGAGAGGTCCCAGTAGCTCCAGCTATGTGTGGAGATGGGGTGATTGATCCTCTTGATGGGGAGAAATGCGATGATGGCAATACTTATGATGGAGATGGGTGTTCTGCATGCTTACCAGAACCTGCATTCTTAACATCAATACCTACATGTGGAAATAATATAGTTGAAAATGGTACTCCTGAACGATGTGATGATGGAAATACTAATAATTCTGATGGTTGCAGTGCTACATGCCAAAACGAATTCTGTGGTGATGGAACAGTAAACAATAGTGGTACTGAGCAATGCGATGATGGAAACACTGTAAGTAATGATGGTTGCAGTACTACATGCCAAAACGAATTCTGCGGTGATGGGATAATCCAGTCAAGTGAAACTTGTGACGATGGAAATAACATAGGTGGTGATGGCTGTAATACTGCTTGTGAACTTGAGTTCTGTGGAAATAGTATTGTAGACACTGGCGAGCAATGTGATGATGGAAATACCGTAAACACTGATGCTTGCTTAAATACTTGTCACAGTGCTTTTTGTGGAGACAATGTCGTACAAGATGGCACTGAGCAATGCGATGATGGGAATACGGTAAACATTGATGCTTGTTTAAATAACTGCAATAATGCTATTTGTGGAGATGGATTTGTTCAGATAAAGATTGAGCAGTGTGATGATGGGAATACGGTAGATGGAGATAGCTGTTCTGCTATTTGTATCGTTAAACCTTCTCCTACTCCTACACCAGAATAAGTAATTGACCTTGATGTAGATCCTGCTGCATTTTACTTATAGGTGCAGCAGGATTTTTTACTTAAAACTGAAGAGAATTTAATATATATAACAAATATGTAGTCCAAAGAGGCAATAACACAAACACCATACTATTATTAGTCTCAAGTTAAGTAAAAGCAGGAGATGGCATGAAGAAATTTATCTTATTTATCAGCGCAGTTATTATAATTGCCTTACAAGGTTGGCCAAGCAGTGTAAATAATGCAAAAGCAGATGATGATGATAACTACTATCACCAATGCGGACACCTAGGAGATTGTCCAGTACCATTGTGTTGTTGCGGTACCAATATGGGTACAAGATGTAACAATATAGGTACGTGTAATCTTCTTGAGCAATATTTATGTCTTACATCCCTTCGACTACCATGTAGAAGTAATATGAATTGTCCTGCTGGTCTAGTCTGTTGCGGTGATAGAATTCTTGGATTTGGGGTTTGTACCACCCATTGTCCTCCTCGACTCTCTATATATGAGCTTTTGGATATACCAGTAACTCCAACTCCAGCTATGTGTGGAGATGGGATGATTGATCCTCTTGAAGGTGAGAAATGCGATGATGGGAATGCTTATGATGGAGATGGGTGTTCTGCATGCTTACCAGAACCTGCATTCTTAACATCAATACCTACATGTGGAAATAATATAATTGAAAGTGGTACTCCTGAACGATGTGACGATGGAAATTCAGCACCTAATGATGGTTGCAATCTTGCCTGTCAAGCTGAGTTCTGTGGTGATGGAACGATAAACAATAATGGTACTGAGCAATGCGACGATGGGAATACCGTAAGTAATGATGGTTGCAGTGCTACATGCCAAAGTGAATCCTGTGGTGATGGTGTTACTCAGTCTAGCGAACAATGTGACGATGGAAACACTACAAGTGGTGACGGCTGTAATGCTACTTGTCAAAGTGAATCCTGTGGGAATAGTATTGTAGACACTGGTGAACAGTGTGATGATGGTAATACTGTAAACTCTGATGCTTGTTTAAATACTTGTCACAGTGCTTTTTGTGGAGACAATGTCCTACAAGATGGCACTGAGCAATGTGATGATGGAAACACTACAAGTGGTGATGGCTGTAATGCTACTTGTCAAAGTGAATCCTGCGGAAAT
>JAHFBG010000011.1:0-44604 GCA_023250155.1 Candidatus Melainabacteria bacterium | reverse complement strand
TTGTCACAGTGCTTTTTGTGGAGACAATGTCCTACAAGATGGCACTGAGCAATGTGATGATGGAAACACTACAAGTGGTGATGGCTGTAATGCTACTTGTCAAAGTGAATCCTGCGGAAATAGTATTGTAGACACTGGTGAACAGTGTGATGATGGTAATACTATAAACTCTGATGCTTGTTTAAATATTTGTCACAGTGCTTTTTGTGGAGACAATGTCCTACAAGATGGCACTGAGCAATGTGATGATGGAAACACTACAAGTGGTGATGGCTGTAATGCTACTTGTCAAAGTGAATCCTGCGGAAATAGTATTGTAGACACTGGTGAACAGTGTGATGATGGTAATACAGCAAATGAAGATGGTTGTTCTGATACTTGTTTAGTTGAATAAACCTTTTTCGCTAGATAACTAGCATTAATACAGATCCTACTGCATTTTATTTGTAGGTGCAGTAGGATTTTTTATTTGAGCGAAGGCGGGCAATCTATACAAGAGTTACTTGATTCTCTGTATTATTGTTTTCTAATTGTGTTTTCCCTAAAATCAAATCAACTATTTTTCTTGTAGCATTTGGTTTTCCAAATGATTTTGTTATCTGTGACATGCTGGTTAGTTTTGTGGAATCATTTATAAGACTTAAAATTGTATTTAATAATGCCTTACTTCTTAAATCTTTTTGTCTCATAAGAACTGCACCACCACTACTTACAATACTCATTGCATTTGCTTCCTGATGATTTCCTGCATATGGATAAGGAATAAAAATAGCGGGTTTACCAAGTACTGCAATTTCAGTAGTAGTCATAGCACCAGATCGAGAAATTACAAGATCGGCAAGATGATAACATTTTTCAGGATTTGTAAAAAATGGTTTTGCTAAATAACTTGTAGTTTCAGCTACTTTACTGGGTATTCTTTTAATATAGTTTTCATGTGTAGTTTCACCTGTCTGGTGAATTACCTGAATATTATTGTTTAAAACTAACTCCTTCAAAATTTCTATCATCGTTTCATTGATTGCATTTGCACCCTGAGAACCTCCAATTACAAAAAGTGTTTTTTTATCAGGAGATAAATTGAACTCTTCATATAGTTTCAATTTATCAAGCTGTTCAATATCTACAAAACTTTTTCTTACAGGATTCCCAGTGACTACCACTTCTGTATCCTTAAAGAAAGACTTGTCTGACTCAAAGCCTAAAGTCACTAAAGCAGCACCATTTGCACTAAATTTATTTGCAAGTCCTAATCTAACATCAAGATTATGAATGATATAAGGTATATTCAGTCTTTTAGCAGCAATAAATACAGGAGCGCTTGAATAGCCTCCAGTTCCAAATACAACATCTGGCTTTATATAGTTTAAATAAATTTTTGCTTTGGATACTGCTTTAAGAAGATTGAAAGGCCAAAACAAAAGCTCTTTTTGAAGCTTTCTTGGAAAGCCTGAAAACTCATACCCATAAAAATCTATATTATTTTCATCTGATAATTTCTCTTCAATTCTTCCATTTACTCCTATGTAAAAAAGATCGCAACCTTCTTCTCTTAAAACCTCACCAACAGCAATGCTTGGAAATATATGACCACCGGTTCCACCACCACATAAAACAATTTTTGGTTTTTGGTTCTTCATTTTAGATTTATCTACATTCATGCATTTATCCTGGTGACTGTACAGGTATTAATCTACACTCAAACGGGATATTACAAACCGATTCAAGAGGTCCATCTAGTCTACCAATTGAAATGGTTACAAAATATACACCTGTTTCACGCAAGGTCAGCATCATAGAAAATGAATCAATACACCAATGACATGAAATAGGAGGGCTGGATGTAATAGTAAATTGATTTTTCCTTTCAGAAAGCAACTGCCCACTTGGTGTAAATATTTCTAATTGTTGTAAGAAATTTCCTTGAGCATTTGTCCACTGATTAGCAACTACAAACTGAGAAAGTGTAGCTGGCAAAGTAGGAGTCTGAAAGACATTCTGAATATTTAAAAGGTGTACTGCATGTGTAACCTTATCAAAACTAACCTGGCTACAGATGGCACCTATATTATGTCTAGGAAGTGGATTGGTAGTCATGGAAACTATTATATCATCACGGGATATTCTAACAACATGTCAACAGAGGATCAAGACTACAAAAGATTTACATGTAAATTCCTTTGAGATTGCCACGCTTCATTTCATTCAGCTCGCAATGACACGCCTGGCACAATTACTTACTGGCAACAAGATTTAACTCACTGTGTTTATTAGTTGCTAATAAAACCTCTTCTGCTCTAATTAATTGTTTTTCTTCATCAAAAATTGTTTCATTAGGAATGATTCCTCTTTTATTGATGTTTAATCCGCTTGGGGTTAAGTATGCAGCAGTGGTTACGTGTAAGCCAGATTGATCAGGAAGTTGGATAATTTCTTGAATAAGTCCTTTTCCAAAAGTTCTTTTACCTATAACTAGCGCCCTATGATTTTCTTGTAGTGCACCAGCTAACAATTCACTTGCACTTGCTGTGTTTTCATTTACTAAAACTACAATTTGGGAATCTGTAACTATGCTTGAATTTGCATATTCATTTTGAATATTGTTGTTTGTAACAGTACTAAAAATCTTTCCTTCATCTAAGAACATATCAGCAATTTCAACAGCATTTTTAACTAGTCCACCAGAATTGTTTCTAAGATCAAGGACAATGCCATTTACTGACATTAGTTTTGCAAGTTCACCTTTAAGTAAGGCCACTGTGTTCTGAGGAAAAAAAGAATCTATTTTTATATATGCAATGTTATTGTCTAGTATTTTTGCTGAAACACTTTTAATTTCAAACTCTCTTCTCATAAGAGTTTTGGTTAAAATATCTTTTCCTCTTTTTATCTTTAAAGTTAATGATGTATCCTTAGGTCCTCTAAGCAATAATGCTACTTTTTTTGAGGATAATCTTTTTGTATTTTTACCATTCACAGCTATTATTAAATCTCTTTTTTCAAATCCTGCTTCCTGGGCTGGACTCCCTTGTAAATAGTCAAGGACAATAGGCTTATCACTAGCTAGCTTAATTCCAATACCTACCAACGTAGAGTTTAAAACATTTTGTTCTTCTTTAAAGTCTTCCTGAGTTAAAAACTGAGTATAAGGATCATTCAATTCCTTGACTAGTTTGTTTATGTACTTGTGTGCATCATCAGCGTTATTAATTTTGTTTTTAAATTTATTTTCCCAGGTATTTAAATCACAGGTTTTTTTAAAATAAAATTTTTCATTGATTATGTTCCATGCAGTTGTATAAATTAAGTCTGGTCTTTGAAATTCAAAATCAGCATAAACTTTTTGTACAAAGACAATAGGACAACTAAGTAAAAATAAAACTAAAAAAGTAGAGAGGTTAAATTTAAAACAAAGGAATTCGCTTTTTAAATATTTGAAATGATTTTTATTATTCATATGTAATATCTTCTGTATTTTATAAATGTTTTAGACAAGTATAGATTATTCTATAACTAAGAAAGGAATTTAATAATTAAAAAATAATGTATTTCTCATTTAACCTAATTGTTAATAAAAAATAAAAAGTTATGGATCTTTTCTTTTACTTCTTAATCTCCCTTGTAGCAATTTTAGTTTGTTGTATGGTATTTAGCAATTCTGTAGAGTGGCTAGGATCAAAGTTAAATCTGTCTCACGGCATTACAGGTAGTCTTTTAGCTGCTGTAGGTACAGCTTTACCAGAGACCATTGTTCCGATAGTAGCAATTTTTTGGGGTATCAACAAAGCTGATTTGGTTAAGGTCTTAATGGGTGATTTAGAAACAGTAAATTCTGTAAGCGACATTAGTATGGGAGCTATTATCGGTGCTCCTTTTATGCTTAGTACCGTAGCTTTTTTTATAATTGGGTTTTCAAGCTGGCTTTATTTTAAATCAGGTAGAAGAAAAACAAAAGAGATTAAGGTTGACAATACAGTTTTAGAGAGAGACTTAAGTTTTTTTCTATTTTCTTTTACCATTGCATTTGGTGCGATTTTTGTAAATCATACCTTTCGAGTCATCATTGCAGTAGGTCTTATTATTGTTTATTTTATTTATCTTTATAAGACAATTCAAGAAGAAAAAAATAGTGAGTTTAAAGGTGAAGAGCTAGAAGGAAATCTAGATGAGTTTTTGCTTAGCAAGCTTATACCAGCCCTGAAACCTACATTGTTTTTAATTGGTGTACAGTTAGTTATTTCTCTTGGTTTTTTAATTTATAGTGCACATCATTTTGTAGAAGTTATAAAAGAAGTTTCTAACAGATTAGATTTTCCACCATTTATTATTAGTCTTTTACTCACTCCTATTGCTACAGAGCTTCCTGAAAAGTTTAATAGCTGGATGTGGATTAGACAAAAAAAAGATACACTTGCAGTAGGAAATATTTCAGGTGCTCTTGTTTTTCAGAGTACATTTCCAGTTACAATTGGACTTTTATTTACAAGCTGGCAAATACATTCATTGATCTCCTATATGATTTTTATTTTCTGCTTAATCAGCGCAGGAATTGTACTCTTTGCATCTAAGACTAAAAAACTGAATTACAAAGTGTTTTTATTTGGCGGAATATTTTATTTAATTTATCTAGTAGCTGTATTAGTACAAAACTTATAACTAGTTTTTTGTATTTTCAAATGCTTCTAAGACATCTCTTATTTCATCGCTTCTAAAACCTAATTCTATTAAATAGCGTAAGTGTTCTCGAATGTTTATATCTTTTTGAGTAGATAGCACTTTTAGAAAGGCTACTCCAAACTCTCTTCTTGCCTCAATATATTTTCTTTGTAATCCAGGTGCTTCCTTAAACATAGCTTCTCTTACTTCATCACCAAACTTTGGAGTTCTATATATTTCATCTAAGACTTTTCTGTTTTCTTTAGGATTTAGTTTTATAAACTCATTTTCAAGATAAAAATTAAAGAGCGGAATCGTTATGGAAGTTTTCTTTTCACCTTCTGTTTCATATGTTTTTTCAACACCATCAAAAAATCTTTTCTTTAAAAAGTCTATTTTTGATTTGGTATGAATAGTGTTTTCAGAAAGCATTTCATGCATATTAGAATAAGCATTGACTAAAACACCTACTTCTTCCCCCCAGGTTTTTATTATATTTTCAGGTCTATCATATCTCTCAAGTCTTTTTTCAAGAATATCAATTGCTGTATCTCTGTATATTCTAACTAATGGCTTAGATATATATTCAGAATGCTCTTGTGCTAAATAGCTAAGGGTAAGAAATGCATTTCTTCTAAGCCTCATTAAAGCATCAAAGTCTTTTAGATTTATTTTTCCATCTTTATCTGCTTTAAATGAATAGTCAGGCAAATAAGATTTAGAAACCTCAATATCACCACCTATTATACGTACTAAATCAAGCATAAGATTTTGAAATAGTGTTATTTCACTTGGGTCTAATTCTTGGCGTTTCTCACGATAGTGTAATCCTTGAAAAAAATGAAACTCTTTTCTAAGGTTTGAATTATGAAGCGTTCCATAAGAAATCACTTTTCCTATATTTTGTAAAGCTTGTGGTGAGGTTTCTTTTGAAATAGCATCTTTTAAAATGTTAGTTAAAATAGGGCTTTCAGAACCCGGTGCTACAAGTAGTTCTAAAGCAGCAAGATCTAATTTTTGAAGATGGGGATTAATAGACTTGAGGCTTTGAAGTATAACTTCTTTTCTATTCTGACTAGTTATAGGTGGACTATAACTTTCTATTTTTTCTAGTTTTTTATAAAACTCTCTCCATTTTTTATCATCTTTAGTTTTTATACTGTCACTTACTAAATCACTTAAAATAATTTCAATCAATAGCTTATCTAGTTTTTCAATAAACAAGTTATTAGTCTTTTTATATATTGACTGTAGTTCTGGTGGGTTAATGTCTATACTTCCTCTTGTTTTAGAATATCCTGCCGGAGTCATTTTTGATAGATATGCCCATCTGCCAATTCTATGTACTTGATGAAAAAATAAATATAACTCAGTGATTTCATTTAGAGATTTAGTCTTTAAATTAGTGTCTTTTGTGTTTTTGCAAGTATCGATAATTCTCAAAGTGTTTTTTTCAAAATAATCAAAATTCTTAGCCATGAAATTATGCAATAAATAAGGGCTCCAAGTAGTTTCAGGTGTTTCGGTATGACTTATATCAAGTAATGATCTAACGATTTGCATAAACTCTTCTGAATTGTTGCTATTTTTTTTACAGAGAATATTGGATAAATAATCCAAACATTTATCTAGCTTGTCTTTGTCAACATTATCTATAAATGCTGGTGTGTTTAATAAGTCAGCTTTTAGTCTTTTTTTATTTGTAGAATCTGGCAGCTTTTCTATTCCACTACAAGCTAAATAAAACAATGATAATGAAGCATCTTCCAGGTCTTTTTTCCTCTTATCACTTAGCTCAGAGTAATAGCTATATGTATAATCTCTCAAATAAGTAAAAGTTCCTAATGCATTACTTAGAAACTCTTTATTAGAAATATTGTGATTAGCTAATTCAGTATATTTATCTATAAGTATCTTAAACTGTTCTCCTCTAAGGGTAGGTACTATTCTATGGTTTGCAATCTCATTTCTAATAGCATATTCTATAACTTTTTGTCTTTCAAGATTATCTTTAGACCTGTCTTTCATAGAGTTATCAGTTTGTTTTACTAGCCAGTTTACATATAGTTTATTGGACTCCATAGTAATTGCATTCTTATTAAGATCTGTCCAAGATAGGTGTAATAGAGCCTCACTAGTTTTTACTAACAGCTCAATCCGGTTAGGAGAGCTAGCTTCATTCTTCCATAGAACATCTTTAAAAAATGGATTACAAAGTTCATATGCTTTTACAGCATTTGACATATCGTACCTATCTTTATCCCACCAAGGATCAAGATGAAAGAATAGCTGGCTTAGACTATTTAAATTATCTGCTGCAATCGCTAATTTTTTATCATCTCCATTTATAAGACTTAGATTTTCTTGTATAAGTTTTTTAAAGTATGGGACTACTACTATTTGTAAGCTTTTTGGTGGACCACCTGCAAATCTTTGATGGATTTCTATTAGATTGTCACAACCTTCTTTAATCTCATGTAGCCTATTTGCAGGCAGTTCACTAAGGGATTTAAGTTTTTCTTTTTCATAAAGAAAAAATGGCTCTTTATAAGAGAATGGTGTATTTATTAATGTGCTAAATCCACTTAAGGCTTCTTCTTTTAAATCTTTTGAAGACTTTTTATCGGATAGCGTATCTAAGAAGGCTTTGGATAGTGACTCGCCTACAGCTTTATCGGTTTCTATACTCTTTATTTCACCGTTTTTTTCCTTGGATAAAATCTTCCCATTGACAATGGCTTGTTCTTTAATAATAGAAAAAATTATGGGTGTTAGTTCTTTCCAGTTTTCAACTTCTTTTTTCTTATTTAATATTTCAACAAGTCTTAGTCCTATAGCAGATTTTTGTAGGGACTTAGCTTGTGAAATAGCAGTACTTTTTAAAAACTCTAGAATGTCTGTTCTCTCTTTACTACCTGGTTTTAAATCTTCAACTCTTTTAAAGAGTTCTTCAAAAATAACTTCTTTTTTAGGTATATTGATTTTGTTTTGAGGAATGTCTTTAATTTGTTTTGTTGAATCAGACTTATCCTCGCTGGATATACCTTGAGAACCTATAAAAACAGAAGTTCCTAAAATAAATGATCCTGCTATTTGACTTATTCTCATGTCTAATTCTTTTAGCATGAAATACAAGTCATTGTAAAACTTGATTATGTTGATACTTCAAGTACTTTATTTTTTTCTGTGCTTCTTGCTTTTTCTAAATCTGAAAGCTTAACTACCGTATGTCCCTCTTGGTTATTAGGATCCTCTATCACTGCTGTATCTTTAGCTTTGTCAACACTATCAACAACAATTGCATGATGCTCATTTGGTCCATAACCTCTATTTGGGTCTAGTATGGCAGGATTTACACCAACTATTACTTTTTTATTTTTATTATCAGTGCTATTTTTTAGTTCATCGGTATTTTCAGTGACTACTTTCCCTTGTAATCCCATTTTCTTTGCTGCAGTTGCTCCCTCTTCATAAGAAACACCTTCTTTGTTGTTTGGAGAGGCATTTGCATCTTGTCGCACTTTATTTATCTGGCTTTGAGATTGATTTGGATCCTTAGCAAGTTTACCAAATTCTCTTCCTACCATAACAAGAGATGTCGGCAAACAATTTCCCTGCCCTTTAATTGCATTTGGATTAGTTGGGCCACTTACCTGACTAACGAATGTACCATCATTTACTCCATTTGCTTGAGGTGTACTGGTAAATTGATCTTGAGAAGTTCTCATAGTGTCTCTTCGATTCTGTAGCTCTAGTATTCGCTGATTATTAATTTGTGCTTGTGTTTCGTCAGCTTGAGGAGTCTCATCTGTGTAAACATTTGCTAAATCTCCTTCAGCAATTCCAGATATAGTAGTTCCCACAATAGGCTCCTTTATTTTCTAAAAATAATACTTTAGCTTTTAATTCATTCAATTAAACACAAGCGAGTTATTAATAAGTTAACAAAGTCAGAATGTCTACTTAAATTTTAACATCTGGGTTTATTTTCCTAGTTGCTTTGACCTAACTGCTAGGTGATTCCTTACTATTTGAGGTTCTGTAAATTGAAACTTGCATTCCATTCTTTTTCCACAACTGAAACAATTCCATTGAAGAGTTAAGTACATCCTTATTTCCTAAAAATACTCTTACTGTTCCACCTCTTGAAATTATTTTTTCATCAATATTTGGCAACCATGTATTACTTACAAGAGACCCTTGATACTGATAACCTTTAGAGATTTCTCCTGTATCATCACAAACCTCTTTAGTACAATTTGCTAAAAAGTTTAAACCTAAAATAAAATCCATAAACTTAGTTCTTTTTCCTAACTCATCTTCAATAGGTGTATTGCTTAGCATCTCTCTTAGCTCTTCATGTTTCAAAGAAACTATATGATTCCCCCTATAAAACAAATGCAAATGTTGTTTTTGATTTTTGTTCATTCCCGTACAAAGCATAGAAGTTAGATCTAATACCTCTTCTGAAAAGTTTTTAGAGTTTATATGCTTAGATAAAATTTCTAGGTCTACTACATAATGATATGGAGAAGGATCTTTTGTGTCCTGCATTTCTTTAACTACAAGCTTATCATCACCTCTTCTAGCTGAAGCTCTCCAGTCTACCTTTCCAATTGGATCACCTTGTGCATAAAACCTACCTCCTGTAATGTGTTCAGATTTACTATTTGTTTTGGTTAAGATTTTTGATGAGCCAGTATTATTATAAGAGTTTAAACTAATAAACCTTGCTTGGGTTTTGTTTTTATTTGGGTCATATTCAAAATCGTATTTTGAAATAAGATCTTTTAAATATCTATGATACTCTCCTCCTTCTAAGAAAAACTTAGATTCATCTTGTGGTTCATTTGCTACAATGGTTTGAAATAAATAATCAACCCAGAATGATCGATCCCGTGCATGAATATGTTTTGCATGTATTTTACCTGCTATTGTGTTACTTAGTACTAAGCTTCCATAGAAATCATGTGGTGGAGAAATAATTAAATTCTTGTGTATCACATAATCTTCTGCAATTGAGTCAGGTAATATGTCCCATATAGGATAGTTTTGCTGATTTAATGTCAATAAACCAGATAAAGTTTTTAGTTCTTGTTCATTCAGTGCTAATAGTTCATTTTTTATATCATCCCACAAATATTTCTTTTTAGATAATGAAAAGGCTTCTTTATATGCTTCTTGCAAAACATCTTGAGAAGGAAGTTCTTTAGATGCAAATATTTCTCTTAGATTATCCTCTAGTGAATATATTTCACCACTAGAGCTTCTATTTAATAAAATATGCAACAAACCAAATCTGTGTTGTGTACTAGGTGAGATACTATTTTCAATGAAATTTCTTATTATGTTTTTATGATTAAACGATAACGTCCTATGAACTGTTTGACTAAAGATCTTTTCAGCTTCAGGATGTTTTTTACAAAGAGAATTGTATGCTTTTTCCAGTGATTCATTGTGCTTCCATCTTAGTTCTGAGTTTTCTATAAATGATGTTATTGTGTCCATAAAAATATCATTTGATTCTCGCATAAAACCAAGTAACGTTTCATGTGGAAATATTTGCCATAGATTGTAGGCAGAGATTGCCTTTGGTTCTCCTATAGAAAGTGAGTCCAATATCTTTTTTAATTCTTGCCAAACTTTTTCCTCAGAAATATCAGCATCAGGGAAATATTTTCTTTCTATTCCAAAATAATCACATAGAAATGATGCGGTTTTAGCCCAGTCATATAATGGTTTTTGTGTCTTTAATAATTCTGATACAAGAATACTCGCTGATTTTTCATAATCATATCCACCTTGTGTATGAATACTTGTAGATGCACAAGATGAGCTGTATTTTTTTACAAGAACTCTATATGTCTTCATAATGCTTGGATATATTTCCTCTTTTTGAATTTCCTTTTTTAAATCAACACTAATAGATTCAAGGGTCTTAATATGTGAACTAATAACGTTATGATTTATACTTTCACCATCATCTATATACATAAGCAAGCGTTTTTTATAAAGTTCAGCAACTTTTCTTCCTGCATTGTCAGTTAATATTACTTTCCCGTTTTTTAGGGTGACATAATCTTGTAAAACTCCACTCTTATAATAACTGTTAAGCTGTTCATGTAATAGTTTTTCATTGTGCCGAGCACAACATACAATCATTTGTATAACTCTTTCTTTTATAAGATCTTCATAGCTTTTATTTTTGCTGCGTAAAAAAATACAAGAGTCTCTTATGATGCTTGGTGGAACTGCGTTAGCAATATTAGAGTTTATAGGAAGTGAATTACTAATTATATGTGCAATTGTTTCGCGATCCTTATTAGAATTAGCTTTTTGAAAAAGCTCTTCTAAAAAATATAGTTTAATATTACTGTTTATTCCAGAGGTGTTTAAGTGTATGGCTAATTCACGTATCTCTGTTGAATTGAATTTATTAAATACTTCTTTGTTAAACTCAGAAAAAACTATACTTAAATCCATCAAGCATCTGCCTGGACAATCTCCACCCGATACCTTGTGGATCAATTGATGCTGAATCTCAATCTGTTTTTCTTTTGGATTAGATAAAAACCACTCCTTAAAATCTTGCGTCAATTTATCCATGTCAATGGTTCCAAGAAATGTAATAAGCGGGAAGAAATCTCTGTCATTATAAGGATCATGTGAATCATGAACAAAAACACCAGTCCATGGTGCATATAGGATCTTTCTAAGATTGCTTCTTTCCACTCTTGCAAAAGACTGTAGTATCTGTTTAACATCTCCTCTTTTTAAGATCGAATCCCAGGAGTTTATTATCCTTTGTACAGCGTCAGCTTCTTGTAGTCCAAGAGCTAGTTTTCTATCTTTTGTATTAGAAGGGCTTGTAGAAAGCAGTATACCACTTGTTTCTAAGATAGGATTTTCTTTTTTTGTTTGTTCAGTGTTTGGAATGCGCCATTTAGGAGCAATGTTTTCTAAGTTTTTAATCAATCTTTCTTTTGATAAAGTCTTCATCATTTTAAAGATGGGATATTTATCATGATTCACTTGTTTTTCATCTAATGTATAGTATTTGCTATCTAATGTAGTTGCTTCTTCTATATGTGGTCTTCCTTCTTCATCTAAATACAGTGTTTGAGCATGTGGCATATCAGATCTAAACTGAGTACCTTTTCTTGTATTTTCAATCGTCTCTCCACTGATTACAATTGCTGGAATATTATATTTTCTAAACTCATTTGCTAAATAAGTAGCCATGTGTTCACATCTACCTATTAAGCCTATTCCATCTTCTACATCATAAAAATTATTCTTTGCACTAGCTAAGATTTGTTCAATGCCTATGTATACAGAATATACGGGTTCTTTAACTTGCAGTTTGGCTCTTATAAGTGGAATAATCTCTTTTTTGTTTTTAGCATTTGTAATAAGCTTGCCAAGAAATGTATTTTCATCATCTTCTTTTATATTTGATCCAAAATTTTTAAGCCACTCATCCTGAACATCTTTTATAGGATTTAAACTAGTTTCAGTTAATCTATATCTTATATAACGAGCACTAGAAGGAACATTATAAAGCCTTGAAACTCCAAGAGCATCTCTTTTTATAGTAACTCCATCTAATGGTACATGATAGCCAAATCTTGTAGTTAAACTTATAGCTTTTGTGGTAAATCCAAGAGGAGTAGGAAGAATAAGACATTCACCAAAATTAAATAGTGATGTATCTATAGGAAGTTCAATATCTATATTTTCTCTTTTTCTTTCTCCAAGTTCTTTAAACTTTGTAAAATTAATTATTTCACTTGTAACATCTTTACTGTCTATTGGCTTTGTAATTCTCTCCCCACCTTGTCCACATAAAAATCCAGCACGTGTAATATACAAACAGTTTCCAGTATCACTATCTTTATGAATAATTCCTACGAACCCTTTTTTACCATTAAACTCGATCGCTCTAAATCTATCTAAACCAGCTTCTGGAGTTTTTCTTAATCCATTTTCAGTACTTTGCTCTTGTATAGGTTCTGGGAGCTTATCATCACCTATCTGAATAGGTCTTTTTCCTTCAAGCATTTCAATAAGTTCAATTTCTTTTTCTTCTATTTTTTTTGCATCAATATACCGCTCATAGACATTGATTTTTTCCATCCAGTCTGAAATATGCTTAAAATACTCACCGAGATCAAAAACAGAAAATCGGGTTAGTTCTTCACTCACTTCAGTATCTTGATTTAAATCAATTTTATTATGCAATTTTACAAGTTCAAGAAAATAACAAAGCTTGTTTTCAAATGAGTCAATGACTTCTTTTTCACTGTTAGTAAGCTGTGTAGTTTTAAGTACATCATTTAAATAAACATTTACACACTCTACATTTTCTTTAACTCTACTTAAGAATGTAGTATCTTCTGGAATAAGTTCAATTCCACTTGAAAGCTTTTTAAATATTGAATTTAAGACTTCAAATGGAATAGCATAATATGATTCAACATTTTTGATTTTATTTAAGGCTATTGTTGCATTTGGATAGTTTAACTCTTGAATCCAGTATTTAAGAGGATCATTTGCAACCGCCTCACTAGAGATATTTCTTATAGGTTGGTCAATGTCATCTTGTTTTTGTGATGACATAGGTTCAGTAAATGAAGTATCTAGATTTATTTTCATGAGATATATTAAGGTAGGGAATGGTCTCGACCATTCCCTACCTGCCTTGCCACAATTGTCTAATAGTATTGTTAAATCTATGCAGAATTAATTAAACTTTAAGAATGTAATTCGTGAATGTCTTAATCTAGATTAAGATAGGCCTAGCGCACTCATTATCCCTTTTGCTTTAAGATGAATTTCTTCTAGTTCACTTTGTGGATCTGAATCAGCCACAATACCTCCACCTATATTGAAAATAAGTTTATCATCTTGAATAAAAATTGTTCTAATTAAAATATTGAAGTTCATTGTGCCATCAGTTTTTATATAACCAAATGAACCGGTATAGGCCCCTCTTTTTGTAGTTTCAATTTTATCTATAATATTCATTGCTGCAATTTTTGGTGCACCAGTAATAGAACCACCTGGAAATAATGCTTCAAAGATTTCTTTTAGTTTGATATCTTTTTTTAGCTTTCCTTCAATGGTAGAAACTACATGATTTAAATGTTCATATGATTCAATCTCTAAGAGCTTTTTAGCTTGTATAGATCCATATTCACAGATTCTACCTAAATCATTTCTCTCAAGGTCAACTATCATTATGTTTTCAGCTTGGTTTTTAGGATCAATTACAAATGTATCTTTTGATAGAGTTCCCTTAATAGGGCAAGTACGAATATATTTAGGATTGAGGATTGAGGATTGAGAGCTGAGTCTGTTCTGCTCATTCCTCATTCCTAGTTGCTCAATCCTATGTTGCTGATTGCTAACATAAAGAAACTCTTCTGGTGAACTGGATAAGATACTTAAAAAAGGTGTTTTAAAATAACAACCATAAGGATTTGGTGAAGTTGAGCGAAGTTTTAAATACAATTCCAACTCATCAATAGCTAAATGCTCTAATGAATACTCTCTCGTTAAATTAACTTGATAAACATTTCCTGCTTTTATTTCTTCTTTGATTTGTTTTACTTTTTCTAGGTATTCACTATCGGTCATATTTGAAGCTAGGATTGAGGCATGAGGACTGAGACATGAGGACTGCCGCCCCTGGCGAGCCTCGCCTTCGGCGGGAGGCATGAGACATGAGGCATGAGACATGATCTTCTTGCTTCCTGCTTCCTGTTGATAGCTATTTTCGAAATACGCAAAAACGAAATCGGGATAAGGTTTATAGGATTGAGGATTGAGGATTAAGGATTGAGAGTTAACCTTGCTCTGCTCACTCCTCATTCCTAATTGCTCAATCCTATGAAATAAATCATAAGCTAAATATCCTACAAAAACACCATTTGGATTATGTTTTTCTTCACTAAGTTTTTCTTCTAAAAAATCAAAACAATTTTCTTTAATAAATGAAATAGCACCACTTTCACAATCAATTACATTAACTTCATTTAAAAAACCATAAAAGTAATATTTTGGATTAGTTCCAAACGATGAAAAATTACAATGATCTTTTGGACCACCTGAACTATCTATCCAGAATGAAACCTGACTGTCTTTTAGCTTTTCTATAATCAAATTTTCTTCATCTAATGTAAGAGACATAAATAAAATATTTACTTTAAAATCTAAACTATGTTCGAGTAAGAACTTGCTCTATAAAGTGAAAGACTGTAATTATTATAGCTACGCCTATAAGGGCAAATACGCATTGCTGAATAACGTTTTGCTCTTCAATAAAGTCAAGAAACTTATGAAACTTATTTTTAAAAAACAAGACCATTACAATAAAAAGCAATACAAGCAAAAGCGCTGTGGCTAACAAGGTAGAAGTTTTATTATAAGTTTTATATTCCTTAACTGTAAATAAAAAAGGCATTACCTCAAAATATTTTATAGTTACTTGTGAGCCTGATTTTACTTTTGTATATGAAGATAGAGATACAGGATAGTAATAACTATGAAATGTTCCACCTCCTTTAAAGTTAATCAATAACAAGAGCTCAGAAACAGGCTTAAATCCAAGAGATTGTTTTTTCTCTAAAATTACACCTTTAGTTTCTTGTGCACAGGCAAGTAATAGGGGTCTTGTTATCATCTTTAATGATACTAATGAAAAAAGAAATAACGATATAGTACAGTAAAGAATAACTGTGTTTAAATTTTTTTTTGCTGTTTGTTGAGATGTATCTTTTGCCATAATGGGTTAATTATAGCAACCCAAGATAAATTTAAATTGTTTGTACTATCTTATTCTTTCAATCTCTACAGAAACATCCCCTTGAAATCCAGGAAATGGTATATGTGGTTTTCTAACCCTGACTTTAACTTTAAGTATCTTTGGATTTTGTAATAAACTGTTTGCAATATTTTCAGTTAAAACTTCAACTAATGAGTATGGTTTAGATTTGCTTACTTTTTGAATGGTATCAAAAACATCAGTGTAGCTAACTGTATCATTTAACTTATCAGAAGAAGTTACCTTAGAAGAGTCAATATCAAAAGATACATCTATTTTTAATTCTTGTCCCATTTTTTTTTCTTCATCATGGATACCAATAGAACAATAACAAGGAATATTTTCTATATTTATAGTTGTAAGTTGTTGAGTTTGGTTCATTATCTAAGCCTATCTAATTCTATTGCCTCTTCAATAATTATAGTAATTCTTTTTCGTAAATTATTCGCTAAATGTATAAGAAGCTTATCAGGGAAAGAAATCTTTTTCTTACTCAACAAGTTTTGTGTGTTAGTTAGTACAGCTTTGTGTACTTTATAATTCTTCTGAGAGATAAATATTCTTTGCCTAATCTCAAATTTTAAATCTTCTTTTTTAGTTAAAAGATCATCTAAGACGGTTCGTAAAAAGTTTAACGATTGGTTTGCATTAACAAGCAACTGTTCAACTTGCTTTTCTTTGTCGTGCATTAATTTCTCTTTTTAACTTACCTAATAAAATAGCATCCTCTTCAAATAAGGCTTGAGTTCGTTTATGTATAGCATCTAGCTTTGACAAAATTTTATGTGTTTTTTTGACTTTGTTGGATTTATTATTTTTTGATGACTTTGACATACTTTTTATTATACCCTGAGCTAAATGATTTACACCAGTTACTTAAACGTTAACATTCTAAAACAATTTCTCTTTGTTTAGACTTAAATGTAGCAAGAATAATAGCACCAAGTATGATTAATCCACCAAGAATCGTTCTTACTGATGGTATTTCTTTAAGAAGTATTGCTGCAAATATAATTGCATAGACAGGCTCTAGAGAAATAATTATACTTGCCAGCTGTGCTTTTATATGACTAAGACCATCAATGTATATTGCTTGCGTTATTGCTGTAAACAATACTCCAAGCAATATTAAAAGGACAATCTCTTTAACATGAAAAGCAGGCTTTAGGTACATTACAAATGGTGCTGAAACTATTGCACAGGTGCAATTTTGATAAAAAGTAATTACCAAGCTTGAATATTCTTTTATATTTTTTCTGTTCGCAAGGATTAGAACTGCAAATGTAATGCCCGATAACATACCCCACAAAGCACCTTGTGTAAGATTGTTAGTGATTTCAAATTTTGGAATAACGAGTGATGCTCCAAACAAAGTAACAATAGCTGTAATAATATCTATAATCCTTATTCTTTCCTTAAAAACAAAGGGCTCAAGAAAAGTCACAAAAATCGGGAAGGTAGAAAATGTAAGCACACAGATAGCTACATTAGAAACTTGAACCGATTGAAAAAAAGCAAACCAGTGGACTATATAAATAAGTCCCATTGAAAATAAAAATAAATAATCATTTTTTGAACTTAGCTTAAAGGATTGTTTTGAAAATAAGATTATAAGAGCTAGTGTAACCGTTGCAAATACAGTACGTCCAAAAACTATAACCATTGGCGATACAGTCAACCATTTCCCAAACAGCGCTGCAAAACCAAAAAGAAAAGTAGCTAAGTGTATTTCAATTAGACTTTTAGTCTTACTGTTCACTTTACTTTTCAACTCTCACTAACAGTATTTGGCAATTCATTCTTATCATTTCTTTGTCTTGGAAAATATTTTTTAAGCTTTTCTCCAATTAGTCCTACTCCAGTTACAATGCCCATTTGGAATTGATCCTTGTGAAAATATTCAGTTATTGTATCACGAACATCATTCCAGAAATCCTCACCAACTTTTTCATGAATACCTTTATCACCCAAGATTGCAAACTTTTTACTTTTTAAAGCTATAAAAATCAATACTCCATTTTTTTCTTTAGTCTTATCCATTTGTAATTTTTTAAAGATCTTTTTACCATCAAAGAATGGATCATTACTACATTTTGACTGTATATGTACTCTAATTTCTCCACTTGTTAGTTTTTCAGCCTCTCTAATAGCCTTAACAATATCTTTTTTCAAATTTTTGTCCAACAACATAACTTCTCCCTCTACATTTAAATCATCAATCATCAATTCTCAATCATCAATTCTCAATCATCAATTATCAATTCTCAATTCTCAATTCTCAATTCTCAATTCTCAATTCTCAATTCTCAATTCTTAATTCTTAATTCTTTAATCACCATCCCCCACTAGATCCTCCACCACCAAAGCTGCCACCACCACTAGAAAACCCTCCACCAAATCCACTGCCACTAAATCCTCCTCCCAAAAAACCGCTGTTATTAAAATAACCACGACCACTACTGGATAAGGTTTGTCCAAACATTGATGAGAAAAATATTTGCCTTAAAATTCCTAAGATAATTACACATACAATCCCTATTATCAATCCAAGTGGAAAGCCAAATATCTGTATACAAAGAAAAAGTGCTACTAAATAAGCAAGCAATGGAAGAACTAAATAAAACATTAGTGCTAAAAATAGAATAAATTTATTTGCTTCTAAATTATCATCTTTAGCACCATCAGATTTATATTCACCCTTAGTGGCATTAATAATTGCACTTACTGCATCTACAACGCCTTTATCAAAGTTCCCTTGTTTAAAACTAGGTACTATTTCATATCTAATTATTTGATTGCAAACAGCATCAGGAAGAGCTCCTTCAAGCCCATATCCTGTTTCTATTCTTACTTGTCTGTCATCTTTAAATATGAGCAATATCACACCATTATCTTTTTTCTTCGTACCAATTTTCCATTTATCTGCAAGTCTAATTGAAAAGTCTTCTAGAGACTCCCCTTCCAAGCTCTTAAATATAGCAATTACAATTTGATTAGAAGTTTCTTTTTCAAAGTTTAAAAGAGTTTTTGCAAGACTTTCTTTTGTGCTTTGACTTAAAAGACTTACATAATCATTTACATAACCAGATGGTTTATCAGGTATTGTAAGTGCAATAGACGGCAATGCAAATATAAGTGCAAAAAATGCAAAGATAAATAAGATAAAAAAATGTTTTCTTAGATACATTTAAAGTGATTCAAAAATTAAAACATTACTTTAGGAGCTTTACTAGCACCTGCATCTGCTTTAAAATATTCTTTAGATGCAAATCCAGATATCTTAGCAATAATACTTGTAGGGAATTGTCTTATCTGAGTATTAAACATTTGTGCTACCTCGTTATAGCGTTGTCTTTCAACTGCAATTCTATTTTCAGTTCCTTCAAGCTGGGCTTGCAATGATAAGAAATTTTCATTTGCTTTTAAGTCTGGATATTTTTCTATCACTACAAGAAGTCGACTTAAGGCCGAACCAAGTGCTGCTTGTGACTGCTGAAAAGCTTGAAATTTTTGAGGATCGTTAATGACTTCAGGTGAGATAGTTCCTGCTGCTTTAGAGCGAGCTTCTGTAACAGAAATAAAAGTCTCTTTTTCATGAGCTGCATAACCTTTTACAGTTTCTACAAGGTTTGGAATTAAATCAAGACGTCTTTGGTAAACATTTTCTACCTGTGACCATGATTTTTTAACTTCTTCATCTAACCTGACAAGCCCATTATATGAACCCATAAAATAAAACCCAATAAGCAGAATAAATCCTAAGATTGACAAAGATATAATTAGTCCTTTTTTCATAATTAATGCCTCCAAAGATTATATTTTATCAAGCCTAGCAATTACGGAAAGCTTAAATAATTCTAAAGGTAGGTTTTAGTCATATATTTCATTGCTAATATTATGCCTTACTACTTATGAATGTTATTTTAGAATCATTTATAAAATCAAAACCTTATCCACGAGTAAAACCTCAGTCGGTTATAGGTCAGAACGATATAGAATCAAGTATATTTTTTCAATCTGCTCGTAGAAATGGGCTTCAAGAAGTTAATGTATCATCATCATTACCAAAAGGTATTAATGCAGTAACAGCAGTAATTAGAGATCAGATTAAACGTCATTCTTCAATAACATTAGATCCAGAAGCTGCAAAATCAAGAAGAGTCCTTTTTGAAGAAATCGCTCATGCCAATCAATCAGTTCCTACACTAATAGAATTAAAAACATTACCATTAGAAAAATTACTAGCAAAAAGATTATTTTTTGAAATCTCGGCTAAATCTACAGCCAATGCTAAAACAAATGGTTCAAAATATGGGGCTGTTTTAAAAGAAATAAGAAAAGATTCAAATGAAGGAAATTACAATAATGCGATTTTTACGGCAGTTGATTTTTTAAAAAGTAAAGGCTATAGCAATAAAGCCATTCAACAACTGTTTGAAAGAACCATTTTAGATATTCAAGAATCTCAGAATGGAAAGATTGTTCAAACCTATTTTAGTAATGGAGATGTTCCACAGGGCTACTTTACAAAAGATGATATATCACAATGGTTAGGTTTTAAAGAGTATAACGATCCTGAAAAGCTTTGGGCCAGTGTACCTCATGGAATATCAGCTACTTATAATGATGTAAAAAGAGTTAAGGCACCAAAATGTGAATTTATAATAAAGCCTAGTTCTAAAGGAGCCTTATCTATAGACTTCTCTGATGTTTTTGAAACAATGCCAAGAATTGATATGCTCATGCGAGGATTGATAAAAACTATATATAAAGATGTCTTCGAAGTTCCAGATGCAAAATTGTTTTTAAATGATGAAAAGATACCATTTACAGCATCTGTTTATTTACCAAATTTACAAGAAGATTTAACGCTGTATCAGTCAGGGGATGAAAAATTTAGAGTCCCACTGTCAATTATTCATCTGGATTTGGGATTAGAAGATCTAGCACCAAACAATTATTTAAGAGCAGAAAGCGGCAAGCCTGCAATAATTGACTGTGACATGATAAAAAATGACAGACTACAAAAAGTTACTATTTCAAAAGCAAAGACTCAAATAGCAACTAACTATGCCCCTCTTGTCATGTCCAATGGTGGAAATGTTTTACAACCTTATTTGGAAGAAAATAAAAGAATAAGAGAATTGTTTTTTGACAATTCAAATGTTATAGAACAAATAATGAATGCACATGGATTAAAAGAAGATGAGAAGAGCACGTATCTTAATACTATACGAGGAGATACTGATCTATATGAAGAAAACATGTCTACATTTGTTGCTATAGCTAATGGTACACTTCCATCACATATGCTAAATAAGATTGGTTGGCATGGTAATTCAGAACCAAAATTAAAAGAAGAGATTAAAGGAGCTGTCACTTTCAATCTTAATAAAGGAGATGAAGCCCTATTTCAAACAGGTGATTGTAGTTACTTACATATATTTAAAAAAAATAATACTGATATTACAGTACAAACTTATTATGATGAGGATATAGTTCAAAAGACTGTATCAAGTGGAGCATTTTCGCTTGGCAATGGCAGTGAAGAAGAAACTGATTTTATTATTGAAGAAGGATCTATTGCTCCTAAGCATTTACACATTGAGATAAATAATGGGAATAAGGTTAAATTAACAAAACTAGACCCTGATTTTATGGTTCAAATGCTTGCATAAACTAAATAGATATAAAATTAATACTTATTTAATGAAGTTTTGTGTTACTACTTAGCTACAGTGTATAAGAGCATAACTAAGCTTTTTGTGTGATTTATTCACCAAAAAGCGACGTGAAAGAAGAGCGAGTTGAGCATTCGTGCGAAACGAGCGGTATGTAGTAATGAAGTTTTACTATTTTTTTAATGGTTATAATTGACTAGTTATTTTCAATTGTTGTACAATAAAAGGTATCTTATTTAAGATAATAAAAAATATGATAACACTAACAAGAACAACACTAAGAAAAGATCCACAAGCGATTCCATCTTTCAAACAAGAACTTGAGTTAGGTTTTGATAATGAAAGAAGGGTAGTTACTTTAGGACAAGAAGAAAGAATTAACTTAACTAAAAATTCGAAAGTAGATTTAAATAAATTGGTTTCAAATGTACTTGCTCTAGGACATCCAGGAAGACCTTTAAAGGTTGATTTACAGAATGTTGGTGGAATTGATAATGAAGGTTTAAAAGCTTTAGGTGATTTAGTAGGAAACAAAAAAGGTGTTCCTATAGAATTTGTAAATGCACCTCGATTAGTAG
This sequence comes from Candidatus Melainabacteria bacterium, assembly GCA_023250155.1. Lineage (GTDB taxonomy): Bacteria > Cyanobacteriota > Vampirovibrionia > 2-02-FULL-35-15 > 2-02-FULL-35-15 > JAHFBD01. The sequence goes on along the minus strand of JAHFBG010000011.1, from coordinate 22,864 downwards.
CACAGTCTTTGAACAGATTACCAAGCCTAGCTAGAAGAGCTTCTTAGTTTTATATTTTAATTAATGTCTACGTGGAATTTTTCCTATTATTGCTGTATTAATACCTTTATCATTTAGTGCTAATTCTAGTTGTTGTTTTGTTAGTTTTATAGGTTTTTGAAATCCAGGATCATAAACAGTAAATTTTTCCCCATCAAAATCACTTATTACAACAGCATGTCCAATACTTGTTGTTGTCGGACCATATTTTTTGGGGTCTACTCCTGCAATTACTTTCTTCCCGTGTTTAATAGCACTTACTATATCGTTTATATCAGAATGAGTGGCCTTTGCATTTAATCCTAACGACCTTGCACCATCTGAAACCTGCATCATAGAGCTTCCTTCATATTCAGAAGTTGTTGCACCCATTAGTTCTCTCATAAGTTCTATTTGTTCATTTGCCTCTTCTGCACCACCACCAATCTTTCCAAACATTCTAGCTACCATTAATAAGCTAGTTACCCCACAATTACCATTAAAAAAAGGTTTATCTTCATTTAAATTTGTAGGTCCTTTATTTTGACTTACCATCCAATTATTAGGATCTGTTTTAGTCGGACTAGGTATTATAGGTTTTTCATTTTTCAACAAATCGTAGTGTAGTACATTATAATCTTTCTTATTAATTCTTCCATCATGATTTAAGTCAAATACTGGGAATAGTTCTCCAAGGGATATTTCTGGATGATTTCTTACAATATCACTAGCAATGATATATGTCCACTCATCTTTTTTATCAATGTTTCCATCATTGTTCATATCACCATTTAGTCCAGAGCCAGGCTTGATAGAACTTAATAAAGACTTAAAGATGTTGTAACTTAAAGTCATCATGTCAGAAGAATCAACTTTTCCATCTTGGTTCATATCTGCTACATCACGCTGTTCATCAGTTAGCTTGTCTTTCTTAGTAAATCTACTAAGACTGTTTCCTAAAATTTCTACATCGTCATAATCTACTGAACCATCAAAATTAAAATCCCCAAGGAGCTTTTCAGTACTTAATGGTTTTATATGCTCAGGGTCTTCTTTTTTTTCTACCAATGATTCTAATTTCTGTAAGTCATCCCCATTTAATATTCCATCCCCATTAAAGTCAGCTGCCTGTACCATTTCTTCAGCAGGTGTTCTATCGACAATAAGTCCAAGTGTTGCATAATTCAATTCTGTAAATGCACCAATATCATTCTGGTCAATTTTTCCATCATTGTTTAAATCACCTTTTTGTGTCTCACTTGGATTTATTGAATCATAAATGTTTTGACTAATGATTCCTCTAACATTATAAAGATCTATTACATCGATTGTACCGTTGTTATCTCTATCAGCTAATTGTTTCTGAGCATCTGTTAGAACAATTGAATTGTCTTCATTTTTATAAATAGAATCAAACAATAATCTATAGTCTTTTTGATCTGTTGTACCATCTTGGTTTAAATCAATTTGATCTGCTCTTAATAAATTCTTATCTAGGTCATTAATACTATCTTTATGTGAATACCCATAATCAATGGGAGAAAGGTGATTTGCTCTTGTTGTCAAATATAAATCCAAATCCCTTTTCATACTTATCCTCTACATTGTTGATGTAATTTTTCATAAACATTTTCAATATATAACCATAGAGTAATTAAGAAGCAATTAATGTTCTAAATAAATCAAATGAATTTTATTTTACTATCTTATTGGAATCAATAAATTTTATTAATCGCTTTATTTGTGTGAAGTTTGTCCTATGATTACAGTATTATTACCTTCATTCTCCAAGGCTAGTTCTAATTGCTTTTCAGTTAACTTTAAAGGTTTTTGAAATCCAGGATCATATACAGTAAATCGTTCTCCATCAAAATCACTTATTACAACGAAATGTCTATTACTTATTGTTGTTGGTCCATATTTTCTTGGATCTACACCTGCAATTACTTTTTTACCATGTTGAATAGCTCTAGCTATATCATTTATATTAGAATGAGCATTTTTTGCACTTAGACCTAATGATTGTGCTCCATCTATAATTTGTATATTCGCAGTTCCTTCATGTTCAGAAGGCACTGCACCCATCAGTTCTCTCATAAGCTCTATTTGCTTATTTGCTTCTTCTGCACCACCACCAATTTTTCCAAACATTCTAGCTACCATCAATAAGCTAGCTGGCCCACAATTACCATTCAAGAAAGGTTTATCTTCATTTAAATTTGTAGGTCCAATCTTTTGACTAACCATCCAGTTATTAGGATCTATTTTAGTCGGTGGAGTTATTTTAGGTTTTTCATTGTGTAATAAATCATAATGTAATGTATCGTAGTCTTTCTTATCAATTTTTCCATCACGATTGAGGTCTAACAACTGTAACGTTCTGTCAAAAATTATTCTACCTGGTGAAGGATCTCTTACTATTCTACCTTCTTCTATAAATATCCATTCATCTTTTTTATCAATCTTTCCATCATTGTTCAAATCTCCTTTTAGTTTAGAATCAAAATCAATAGATTGTATTAAACTATTAGCTATATTCGTGGACATAAGTGTCGTATCAGCATAATTAATTCTTCCATCTTGATTTATATCAGCTACATTTTGTTGTTCTATAGTTAGCTTATCCTTCTTTTTAAAACTACTTAGACCATTCCCTAAAATTTCAAGATCATCATAGTCTACTGAACCGTCAAAGTTTAAATCTCCAAGTAGTTTATTAGTCTCTAATATTTCATTTTGTTTGGAGTCTTTCTTTTCTGTTGGCACCATTGATTCCAATTCTTTTAAGTCATCTCCATTCAATACCCCATCCCCATTAAAATCAGCAGCTTCTATCATTTCTTTAGTAGGTGGTTTATCAACATAAAACCCCAGGGTTGCAAAATTTAATTCCTCAAATGCAGCAATATCATCATCATTAATTTTTCCATCATTGTTTAAATCACCTTTTTGTACTTTGTTTGGACTTATCGAGTTATAGATATTTTCACTAATTAGTGTACCGACCTTATAAAGATCTAAAAGATCTACCTTTCCATTGTTATCTCTGTCAGCTAATTGTTTCTGAGCGTCTGATAAAGTAATTAAACCATCTTCGTTTCTGTAAATAAAATCAAACAACTTCCCGTAATCTTGCAGATTTGTTTTACCATCTTGGTTTAAGTCAATTTCATTAAAGATTTTTTTCTGGGGTGTAGCAGTAGATTGTTGATCAAATGATAATGCTTTATCCAAATCATTAACAGTATTATTTTGTAAATGATTTTTTATTACATTAGGATGATTATTTATTTTATTTTTGTAATCCAACGCTTTTCCTTCAATATATAGTTATTGCTTAATGTTCATAAGCTTGTATAAGATATAGCCATAGAATGATTAAGAATCGGATAAATACTCTATTACATTAATTTTATTTAATCTATTTTATGGAAGCCAATGAGGCAAGCACTTTAGGAAAGGGTTAAACTATAAAATATTATACTAAGATCAATCTAAATTCATTTCCCAGTCTGATAATAGTGCTGAATTCTCTTCTTCTTTTAAAAGTGTATTGTAATAATCAATGATTTTATTAATCTCTTTATTTGAGCTCTTCATCCAATCCCTTGACCATACTCTAAGCACTTTCCAGCCCCTATCTTCTAATATTTCATGTCGTAATCTGTCTCTATCTCTTGCAGAGAACGTATCATAATAAGTCTTTCCATCACATTCAATTGCAAATAAATAAGAACCTGCTTTTAACGGATTTACTACTGCCATATCTAATCTATAATCACTACAGCCTATATGTGTATGCACTGCAAGTCCTTTTTCAATAAGCCTTTGATAGACTTCTTCTTCAAATGGAGAATTAAAGCGTTTTTCTATTTTATTTTCTGAAGTATTTTCAAATAAAACTTTTTTTCCCTCTTCTGCATATCGCAAGTATTTTAACAATAATTGTGGCCCTCGCTGCACACTATTTAAATTTATACTTCTTGTATTAAATGAGCTTACTATAACCAAGTGCCTTCTTGCCCTTGTAATAGCTACATTAAGTCGTCTATAACCACCTTCTGAATTTAATGGTCCAAAGTTGCTAGTGATTTTTCCCACTTGATCAGGACCATATCCTACAGAAATTATAATGTGATCTCTTTCATCACCCTGTACGGTTTCAAGGTTTTTAATAAAAAAGCTTTCCTCGTCTTTATCTTCTAATATAGATTCAAGTTCAGGAGTATCTTTTAATTTGTTCATTAAAGCATTTAAAATAGCATCTTCCTGAGCAGCACTAAATGCAATAACTCCAAGACTTAAATAAGAAGAATTATTTTTATCTGTTGAATATCTTTTATAATGGTCAATCACAAAATCTGATACAGCCTCTGCTTCTTTTTGATTTGTTCTAGTTCTTCCTCTATCATACACACCATCCTGAATCACAATATGTTTTACTCCAAGAGGTCTAAGAGATTCATCATAATTATCTTTTTCTTTTGGATTTGGAAAGGTTATTAAATCAAGATCAGGGTAAATATTGTGACTAGCAAAGGCAAATAAATCTTCACTTTTACTTCTATAGTGCCATTTTAATGGAATTTGTTCTATATCATATGCTTTACTTAAGATTTCATCAATAATACTTTCTTCAATCTCATCTTGTTCATCATTATCCAAGCTTTTGCTTTCATCCTGAGCAATTGTTTGAAAAAAGTTTGTAGGGGGTAGTTGTCTTGGATCGCCAACTACAATAATTTGATCTCCTCTAAATATTGCACCAATAGAATCAGCAGGTCTTACTTGTGAAGCTTCATCAAATATAACGACATCAAACAATGATGCATTTGGAGGGCAATACTGGCTTACTGAAAGAGGACTCATCATCCAGCATGGTTTAAGATTAAAAAATAAATCTTTTGTCTCCTGAATGGCTTGTCGAATAGGGACTTTTGGTCTTTTTTGTTGTCCTAATTTCTTAAGCAATCTTGGTTCTTCTTCAAAAACCAACTTTTCTTTAATTTGTTTTCCTACTATTTCAAGTATTCTAAGCTGATTTAATTTTAAAGCTTGTTTATCAAGAGCCTGAAAGTCGTGTTGTGATTTATCATGTTTAATACTTGAAAATCTTGTAAGTGAAGGAGATTTCTTTTCAGCATTTGTCAACAGAAGTTCTAATACTCTCTTTTCAAAGATATTAGAAATTTGATGAAAGCATTCCTCTTTTATGTTTTTTAAATCATGTAAAAAATCCTTTAATCCTAAATTTTCTGCTTCTTCTTTTATTTCTTTAAACTCCAGATATTTTCCTAGCAATGAAGGTTCACACAACAAATCTTCTTCTAACTTATTCACCCATGTATATATTTCCTCTAAAGAGTTTTCTCCTAAATCAACTTCACCAAAAATATATTTTGGATAAGACTTCAAGCTATCATTTTCATTAAATATTTCAGATTTAAACTCTAATGGAAGGTATTTACTAAAACTAATAAATGCTTCTTGAAATAAATTGATTTCTTTTTCAAGTTTTAAAAACAATAACTTTAGTTTATCCTTTATAGGGCTATATTTAGATTGTAAGCATTCAGTAATAGCAGGTGAAATAATATTTCTCACGCTTGATAAATCCACCATTTGATTTAAATATGTAAGCAAAGATTTAGCATAGTTTAAAAGATATGAAACATTGTCCCAGTCTGTATTTTCTCCTTTATAAGAATTGCCATAGTTTTTTGCAAAATCCTTTGTATGCAATTCAATTTCACAAGAAAGCTTTTTGATTTTAAATGCTCTTTCAATTTCTTGAAAATAAATGTCATCCTTAAAGATAGTTTCATTGATATTTTCAGTTTTTTCTTTTGACAATTCTTTTCTTTTTTTCCAGTAATCAAGTTTCAAAAATCTAAATCCATCCTCTCTATATCTGTCCACGAATTCATTCTTTAACATTTCAACATCTTTATGTAGAATCGATTCTTTAAAATTAAAAAATAAATTGTCTTTTTCAGCTTCATATGTTTCATGAAGCTCTTTGTCTTTTTCTACTGAACTTAAGGAGTTATTCACCAATTCTTCTTTCAGAAAGTCTAGTTCTATTTCTGGCGCATAAATAATACTCTTAATAAGGCTTTGTAAGTCTATTAATTTTGATAATGTTGGAGAAGTATCAAGTTCAAGCAAATTACAAATTTCTTTTTTTGTTAATATCAACTTTTCTATTATTTTCAAATTTTGAATAGTAGAAAGAATATCTTCTTCCAACTCATTTGTATAAGGACCTGATAAGTTTGTACTAAACCAGTCACTTTGAATTTTCCCTAATACAATATCCTTGTAAGGAATACATCTTTCTAAAGTTTCTTTTTGTGATTTAAATTTTCTAACATCAATATCTTCTATATTTAACTTAGTTTTTATGTCTGGAATATCTTCTAGCCTAAGAAGTTTGCCATGTAAATAATGATTGTTTACTTTATATGGTAACAACTCTCCATTAACATTTTCTATATTAAAAGCTAATGAACTTTCATTCTTTGACAAGGCATTTGCAAAATCATTTAATTTCTTTTTTACATTGTATAGCTCTTCAAAGACAATATCAGTGGGGCTTTGATTTTCACTGAGCATAAAAAGCTCTTCATACCAAGAGTGTAAACTTGAATAGAAATCTCTTTTCTTAATTTCTTTTCCATGAATTGAGATACACAGCTTTCCAAGATTACAAGCTTCTAATTTCTTTTTTACGACTTTCAATGCAGCAAGTTTTTCACTGACAAATAAAACTTTTTTTCCACGTACCAAGCATTCTGCAATTATATTTGCAATCGTTTGTGACTTTCCTGTTCCTGGAGGTCCGATTAAAACAAAGTTTTTCTTGTTAACGGCTGCTTCTATGGCACGTCTTTGACTTGAATCAGCATCAAGTATTTCAAATATTTCAGCCGGCTTCTTTTCCTCTGCTTGTCTGCTCAGCTCATCTAAATTTGTGTCATGTTCAATTTTAACTTGTGGTTTTTCACCACAGATATTTTGAATTATTGGATCATTTATAAATGCATTTATATTTTTTTGAATATCAGTAAGCAAAACAAGTTTTTCAAACCAAAACTTACCAAGCCATACTTCATCTTTTACTTTCCCCTGAAGAAACTTTCCAAGTTTATCCTCTATTAAATTAAAAATATCTTGTATGCCTTTACTGTGCTCTGCATTTTCAGAAGTATTTAAAAGTTCACTAAGATCTATATCAAGATCAACTCCATAATTCTTTTTTAAGAGGTATGCAAAAGTAGGATTAAACTCTACTTCAGAGCTTTCTACAATCTGAATACTAAATCGATCTCTTGTGCGAGATTTTTGGATAGTGACTGGAATAAAAATCAATGGTGTATTTAAAAGCTCATCAGATAGTATCGGATCTTTCCATTCAAAAAATCCACATACTACATATAAAACATGTGTTCCTCTTTCTTCTAGGATATTTTCAGTATCTCTTTTTATTCTTGTAAATTGGTTTATTACAGCACTGTTGTCATACTCTTCTTCTGGTAATTCTAATGACTCCTCTAATTCATTTTGTATATCATTAGTTAAATCTGTTTCGGGTACATCATCTATGATGATTGGTTGATCAAGAGCAAGGGTTTCATTGGTATTGTTGTCATTTTCAACACCACTTAAATCATTTGGCAGATTAAGTGCTTCATTATTATTGTTATTTTCAACACCGCTTAAGTCATTTATCTGACTAAGAGTTTCAATACTACTAGAATTATTATGATGTTCTTCCTTCTCTGTAAAAAATCTTCTTCCAAACTTGATAGCTTTAAATCCCTTAGCTAAATCAATTAATCCTAACTCTATGAGTGACAATGATTCATTTTTATTTACTAAACTGTCAAAAATATAAGCAGAGTTAAGTGAAAATTTAAAAATATTGTTTTTTCTTTTACCCTTATTTTTTCCAGCTTTAACTCTTGTAGCAAAATGAATAGATGGATTTCTTTTAGTTAAATCAAGTAGAGTATCACACCATCTTTTTAATTTATTTTCAATTACAGGATTATTTATTTCCAGTGATTCCTGAATAGTTTTATCTAAAATATCTTCAATCTCTTTTAGTTCCATAAAGGATGGTGACGAACTAAATAGAGGTTGTATCCAGTATTAACTTTAAACTTATCAATTATCGCAAATGAGCTTAAAACAGTAGATAAGGCTTCTTTATATCCTCAATATATAAAAGCATTTCTCTCGCTGTTCTATGAAGGTTTGGATTTTCTTGATTATAAGCTTGCTTTAAAAAGGCAACTGCTACATTTGATTTCTCTGCAATTTTTATTATTCCTAAATATCTAACTGCATCTCGTACATCATAGTCTTCATCATCTAACGCTTCTATGAGAGCAGGAATAGCAGCAGCAGCTTTTTCACCAATATTTCCAAGGGCTTTTGCTGCTAAAACACGGGTATTAATATCGTCATCTTTTAGAAGATGGATTAATATAGGAATAGCAGGAGCTGCTTTTTCCTCTAGATGTCCATGAGCAAAAGTAGCTAATACTAAATCAAAGCCAAAATTGTTTTTATCATTTAATATTTTTACTAATTTTTCAATTGCTGTATCATCTCTATCTCCATTTTCTTCTATTATTTTTATAAGGGCATTTATAGACTTCCTTTGAACAAGTTCATCCTCATCTCTTAAAGCTTCTATTAATGCATCTATTGCATGGCTTGCTTCTTTGCCATAGCTTTCTATGGCATCTGCAGCTTGTCGACGTGTTCTTATATCACCATACTTTAAATCAATGATTAGTTTTTGAACATGAATATGTTCATCATATTTTGGTAAGTTTGCTAATGGTACTGAAGGCAAAGATGCTCTTTGTACTGAAACCATAATAATTGCTACACTTTCGTATTAGTAAAAGATTGTATCATAGTAAATTTAAAATTCGTTAAGAAGATTCAAATTTGAATTATAATCAATCCTATGTCACAATCACAAACTCAAAAAGCAACCTTTGGAGCAGGATGTTTCTGGCATGTAGAAGAAGAGTTTAGTAAAGTCCATGGTGTAATGTCTACCTGTGTAGGATACAGTGGTGGCCATCTTAAAGACCCCACATATAAAGCTGTTTGTACAGATACTACAGGACATGCTGAAGTAGTACAAATAGAGTATGATCCAAATAAATTAAACTATGAAAACCTTCTTGAGGTTTTTTGGAATCTACATGACCCTACACAACTAAATCGTCAAGGACCTGATACAGGAACACAGTACAGATCTGTAATTTTTTATCACACTGATGAACAAGAAAATATTGCAAAAATATCAAAAGAAAAGCTTGAAAAATCAGGAAAGTATAAAAGTAAAATAGTTACTCAGATTGAGTTAGCAGGTGAATTTTATAAAGCAGAAGATTATCATCAGAAATATTTTGAAAAGGGTAGTTGCTTTAGGTGACTTTTAAAAAGTCTTTTTTAAGCTCGAATATTTTTCTTCAAGTTGTAGTCTTAATTCAATATTTCCAGCTGGTAGTGCAAATTCATTGTGAACCCACTCTGCTAGTTTTTGTGCATTATTAGAAGATTTATCAACTTTTTCCTTTAGATCAAGTAAGCCTATAATGAACTCATTAATCTCATAACCAATATCTCCTTCAATTGGATCAAGTAATGGAATAGCATTCTCAACAAATTTGATAGGGTCTTTGCCACCTGTAAACATTTGGTTTATGCCCTGATCTATCTTTAAGATTACACTACTAGCAAATGTTCCAGGAGACAAAAGACTTACATATTTTTTATCCTTAAGAGAATCTCTAAGGTTTTCAAGAGCATTCACATATCTGGTAGCTTTTGATTTTAATTGATTAAAAAAATGTTTATTTACCTCCTCTTCAGTACTATTTGGAGGGGGTCCGTGATGGATATAGGTAGATGATGGTCTTGAATAACTTAATTGTGTAATAGACATTTGAATCCTCCTTAAATAAAATACTTGAATGCTTTTAATCCTAACAGGGTTAAGAATCTAAATCAATAAAGAATCTAAAGAAATCCTTAAAGATTAGATTAATTTTTTTTAAGGAAGTAAATCACTAATTGATTACCTACATTCAATAGGTTGCTTTTCTTTTAATAACTCAAGAAGAAAATCATGGGATCTAGCACAAACTTGTTGCACTTCTGCTAATGGCAAAATTTCAAGTGGGACAAATTGACTGCTTGAGCTTTTGTATTTAAAATCAATTGCTTCTTTAATTGTTTTATAGATTTCTGCCCATTGTTTTATTTGATCACTACGAAGATCTGCCTTTATGTTTTCTTTTTGACTTTCTAATGCCCCTAATGGTTTATTTAACCTCAACAATTCTGAGCACCGTAAAGTCCTTATTAAAAACACACTATAAGCATGTGTGAGCAATTGTTCTTCTTCGATCTGGACTTGCTCAGAGTTTGTTTTATCAAAATAAATAATTTCTGTTTGTTTAGTTATAGGTATTGGCTGAAGCAATCTTGTTTGATATCCAAAATGCTTTTGAAGAGCTTTATTGTTTTTCTTAGGATTCTCTATAGCTTTATTAATTAGTTTTGAAAGTGGATACAGTGATTCAATGGCCCCTTGCACACTTTGTACTTGCATCATAGTTCTCCTAATAGAATTGTTTATAAATGTTCTTAAATAGTGGATTCCAGAAAGTATAACTTATTAGATAAAACTAATCTAGTCTGTAAATCTAAAAAAAAGATTAAATGGTGTATGATTATAATAATTTATTAAGGTTATTAACTATGTCTTTTTCCATCAAACGATTTATCGGGCAATTCCTACCACCCTTTAAAAACACAGTAAATATTTTTAACCCTGATGGTACAAAAAATGAGATTAAGGTCGATATAACTGAAACCCACATACCCTATTCTAAAGAAAACGCTGAAAAAACTACTGATGACTTGTTAGAGAAAGTGATTTATCTTTTAAATTATCCTAAAAAGGTACCTGATAGTTCTAAAAACATAAGGCTACTGTTTTTAGACTCTGGTAGTACAAATGGCTCATCCTTATTTAGTTTTGATACAAGCAAGGCATTTAATGAAAAAAGATTGTTTCTTTGTTTAGCTAGAGATGAAGATGTTAGTGCTGATACCATTGTTTTTTATAGTATTCCTTGTCCTAAGAAAATTGATCTGGAATTTCAAAGACGTATTAGAGAATGTATTTCTAACCTGATTACAAAATCAAGTTATACCCTTTGGTTAAGAGCTGCTACTAGAAAGTCTTTTATGAGTGAGATTCAAGGCAATAAAAAAGATTAAAAAGAATTAATCTTCTTAACTATGGTTCTTAATTGACTTTTCATTTTATTTTAAGCTAGCATCAAAGTAGAAAGATCATATAACCTATGAATGATATACCCCAACATTCACTTAATCCTTTCAAACAAAACTTAAAAGTTAGAATACACAATAATGATGAGATTGTGGAAGTACCTGCCGATCTTACTATTTCACCGCATATTAGTCCAAGTAAACTTGATGAAATCGTGCAAGAAATAATAATAAGTTTAAAAAATAAAGAAAAAAAACAATTTGAGCTTCCATTCGTTAATACTGGTGGTGCATCAGCTTCTTCAAGGCTTAATACTGGCTTTGTTAATGATAGGCTTGTTATCACATTAGACAGGGTTGATGATATAAGCGCAAATACATCAGCTGCATATTTTGTACCCATGACATTAAATCAAGAAATAAATTCTGATGTAATTGATCAAATAAGAAAAGCTGTTTTATACACTATAGAAGAACTAGGAGCTACATTAGCCTATAGAGCCTCTGCTAGAACTGGACACAGTATTTTTGAAGCAAAACAAAATACAAAAAATATTCTAGATAATTAGCTTTAATTTCTTTGTGGTACTACTACTTGCAACGATTGGTCTAATATAACAGGAACTTGTGTACCGCTTTGAATAATAAGCTCAGCTCCTTTTGAAGCAAGTCCTGCTAATAGTCCAGTTCCACCACCTATAGCAGCTCCTGACCACGCACCACGTCCTGGCATTCCACCAGCAATAGCTCCAATGGCTGTTCCAAGTGCTGCTCCAAGACCAGCTCCTACAACTGCTTTTCCTGCAGCTTTTGCAGTTCTTGAACCACCTGTTTCAGCCTGTAATTTAAACTGTGTAGTATCTACTGAAGCACTAAGTGGGTATCTTTGACCATCAGGGGTTTGAATAGATGTAAATCTTATTTCTATTTGACCTCCAGCACCTGCCATAAATCTACGAGCTGGAATTACATTTACTACTTGACCGATAATCTGACTGCCTGCTGGAAGAACTACATCTGAACCCACAACAAGTGGGTTTGAAACACTAGCAGTAACAATATCACCAATACGATTTATTTCTGAGCTAAGTGTAGTAACTATACTGGCATCAAAACGTGCACCAGCAGGTGCAACTACAACTTTTCCTCTAAGTGGCCTAGTAGCCGTCCCTACACTAGGTCCACGGTTTCCTTGAATAACTTGATCATAGGAAGATTCTACATCTGAATCATCTATTCCTTGTGGTTGTTGGTAGCCACCTTGTGCAAAAACACTATGGTTTTGAGAAAGCATTAACAAAGTTATTAATATTATTAATCTGGATTTTTGTATTTGTTTTATTCTCATAATTTTCTATCTCCTCGTTTTAACTCTAAATATTGATTATATTACAAACTGGCTAGTATTGAATCTTGATATTTTAATCTTGTCTCTTTACATTTTTTCAACAAGCTAATAAGATCAACTGACTCATTTTCTCCAGCAACTATAACCATATACAGATTTTCCAAGTTATCAAGCTTTGTGATTACTAATAGTCCATCTTCATTTAAAAAGGTAAATGTGTGAAAAGGATGAGTATAAAATGACTTACTCGCTATTTCAATTGAAGCTGTGGATTTAATTAGCTGTAAGACTTCATTGTAGTAATTATTGATATTATAATATTTTTGCTCTTTGATGATTTTTTGATTTTTATCCAGGAAATAGACCAAGTCTATTCCTGTAACATTTTTAACACTAGAAATTACTTCATTGATTAAAGTATTTAAGTCGTCCGGGTTCATTTATTTATTTTTATTCTTTTTTTGTAATTTTCCTTTATTTGTATTATTTTCTTTTTCAGCAGTTGTTTTATCACTATCATCAGATTTTTTATTTGCACTTTCAAGTTTTTTTATTGACAGAATATCAACCCAAGGCTCATCTAATGCAGTGCTAAATACTTGACCATACATTTCTATTAAATCACCCTCTTCAAGTTCTCTTATAACAACATTATCTTTTGCATCTTCTATAGGATAAGCAAGCTTTAGCTCAGATAATGGAATCTTGCTATCAGTCCTAAAAATACAAAGTGAAATATAATCTTTAGCTTTTCTCAAAGCTGGTTCATAATCAAGGGCTAAAGTTGTAAATGAGCTAAATTTTCCTCTGATTTTAATTTTTTTGTTTAAAAAATCCTGTGGTTTTTCAAGTAATGTACCTAAAAGAATAGGCTGAAACTCACTTTCTACTATTGGTTCTTTCTTCTTCTTTTTTTCCGTATCTTCTTTTTTATCTTCATCTTTCGATTTTTTTTCTACTATAACAGATTGAGAATTAAAAACTGCCTCACCTCGCCCTACTGGGTGGAAGGAATAAGAATAAAGCTGAGAGCTTAGAAATAGGATCACTAATAATAAAATCGCTTGTTGACTCTTTCTCAATGTATTCATATTTTTTTTGCCTCTTTTATTGTTTTTTGAAATATCTCAACTAATTTATTACAAATATGTTGTGCAATTTGAGCTTTAGGTCGTCTTTGCAGAACTTCTCTTTGCCCATCTCTTGTTAGAATAATAACTTCATTTTCATCTGATTCAAATCCTATTTCTGGTACTGAGATGTCATTAGCTATTATCATATCTATTTTTTTCTTTTCTAGTTTCTCCCGTGCATTTTTTTCAATGTTTTCTGATTCTGCAGAAAATCCAATAATAATTTGCTTTTCACGCTTAGTACGTCCAAGTATTTCTAAAATATCAGGGTTCCTCGTCAACTCTATTGTTATATCTTCATTTTTCTTTTTTATTTTTTGCTTTGAAGCAGTTATAGGCCTAAAATCACTTACTGCAGCAGCCATTATTAAACCATCACACTTATCAAACTCTGATTCAATAACCTCCTGCATTTCTTGAGCGGATTCCACTTCAATCACCTGATAGTTTCTGTCTCGTGAAACAGTAGACACAAGAATTACATCCGCTCCCATATTATGTGCTGCATCTGCTATTGCTAATCCCATTTTTCCAGAACTTTTATTCCCAATGTACCTTACAGGATCAATTGCTTCTTTTGTCCCACCCGCTGTAATTATTATTTTTTTACCTGCTAATGGTTTATTTATTGTTTCATCTACAAAAAGAGTTTTTAATATTTTTTCATTTGATGCAATATGTCCAATACCTGAATAGCCACAGGCTAAGGCCCCTTCCTCGGGTGGGATAATCTTATATCCTAACTTTGTAACTAATGTTTCAATATTTTTTTGAGTGGTAAAATGCTTCCACATATTTGTATTCATAGCAGGTGCAATATATACTTGTGCTTTAGTTGCTAATAGAATATTTGTTATTAATTCATCACAGATTCCACATGCCATTTTTGCAATGATATCTGCAGTAGCTGGTGAGATTAAAATAATATCTGCTAAATCTGCTAGCTCTATATGTATAGGCTTAGCTTGTATTTCATGAGAAAACATTTCACAATGAACTGGGTTAGAAGATAAAACTTTTAATGGAAGCTCACTTACAAAATGTTTGCCATCTTGTGTTAGAACTACATGAACATTATGTCCTAGCTTTTTAAAATCACTTACAAGATCATACATCTTATATGCTGCTATTCCAGCACTAATTCCAAGGATTATATTTTTAGGTTGGGGTGCCATGGTGAGAATTGAGGACTGAGTATTGAGGATTGGGAAGGGAAAACTTGTTCTGCTCACTTCTCAATCCTAACAACTCAATCCTATCTACTATCTGCCATCTACAAGAAGCATGCCATCTCTTTGTGCAGAAAGTTCTTGAAGAGCTTGAATTACTGGATTAGTCGTACCTTCTAGTTCTTTTGTTTCATCTTTAATTTGCTTAGCTAACTGGGCTACTCTTAAAACTAAATCATATTTATTTTCAGCTTCTTCTAACAAATCACTTAATAATCTATTCATTGACACTGGTTTAATCCTCCAAAGAAATAACAAACTGAACGCTTACACTATTTAATTCTACACCGTTCGGCTCTAATAATACCAATTACATTATCTACAGCTTCATTTAAACTGTCATTAACGACTAAATAATGAAAAAGGTTGACTTCCTTCATTTCTTCTTTTGCTTTTTTAAGCCTAATTTTTACTTTTTCAATAGATTCCGTATTCCGTTTAATAAGCCTCTCCTCCAAAGCTTCAAATGAGGGGGGGGCTAAAAATATTAATATTGCATCTGTACATTTTTCTTTAATTTGTTTAGCACCTTGAAGCTCAATTTCTAAGAGTACATCCTTACCACAAGATAAATAGTTATTTATTGAAAATTTTGGAGACCCATAATAGTCGCCAGCAAATTCGGCATATTCAAGGAATTCATTTGCTGTAATCATTCTTTGAAATTCATCTTTAGTTTTAAAAAAATAATGTATGCCTTCTTTTTCAGATTCTCTTCTTTGTCTTGTAGTTGCAGAAATAGAAAGATATATATTGTCTACTTTTTGAAGTAATTCAGAAACAACTGTTCCTTTTCCTACACCAGATGGGCCTGTTAGTACAAATACTTTACCACTTGCGTTTGACACTAGTTTCTCACTCTCTTGCTTTCTAATGAGTGTACAATATCCATAGGTGTTTAGATGTCTATCTATATAAAACCACACATACTTATTGTTGTAACTCTTTTAACAACATTGTTTATAGTTGGTTATTGTATTTTTTTTACACCTACTAAATACATAATTAATGGTGATGCACAAATAAAAAGCGGAAAAACTGCAAAGGCGATTTCTATCCTTGAACAAGGATTAAAGCAATTCCCGAATGATCCTACAATCAAATTTAAACTAGCTCAATCTTATCTTTTATCAGGTGAAATAGATACTGCAAATAAAATTATTATCAATAATAAAAAATCCCTTGCTTTATTAATGTCAAATAAAGATTTTCAGGACTTTTTGGTAGAGTTGTCCTTTACCAATAAACGAGCTGAAAATAAAAAGTATGCAGGAATATTTGCTGAGAAATATCTTAAATATCAAACACTAAATGAAAACTCAAAAAGAGTAGCTGCCAACTACCTTAAAATTGGACAAGTACTAGAAAAAAAATCTGTCCTATTATGGGAAAAAGCATATAATATTGCCCATGCTTTAAAGGAACATAAGTTAACAGAGGATTTGAGAGCATTATTATTACCAAGATATTTTCAAATAGCAACAAATTTAAAACTAAATAAAAAGTATATAAAAGCACTTAGTGTTTTAAAAAAGGCACACATTTTGGGTAAAAATGCAAAGGTTTCCTTCCAAGAAGGACTAATCAATTTCAAATTAGGGAAAATAGACCTTGCTCAAAAGCAGTTAGAGGAAGCTATTCAACTTGAATCAGATAATGATGATTATAAACTTACTTATGCAAACATATTAAAACATGCAGCATCAGATACAAAAGATCAACATAAAAGAGATGAATATTTTAATAAGATTAGATTACTTTTATCTAGTGGGAATGAAAATTCAAGAAAAGCAAGTTTTTTAAAGCGAGTCACTAACTTAAATGCAAAATACAAGATTCCACAAGCAGATTTAACAATTACAGAGCTTGGAGATTATCTTTATCCAACATTTGGATTTAGTATAAGCCAAGACAACTTAGAAATAAAAGATTGTAAAATTATTTTTTTAGACTCTGGCATGAATGAAATTGATGTTTATGAATCTTCTGTTTCTTCTAGCGAATTAGGACAGCCATTAGAAATAACTTCTAAAAATCCTATTAGCAATGAAGATACCAATATTTATGCTCAAGTGTTTTTAAATGGAGAGTTTGTGAAAGAATATAAGACAGGAATTAGGATTGAGGATTGAGAAAAGAATGAAATATGAAATATTAGGAAGTGATATGCAAGTAGCTGTAGTAGAACTGGACAGTGAAGAGTTTGTCCAGGCAGATGCAGGTAGTATGTTTTTTATGGAAGGTACTATTGATATGGACTTAAGGCTTCCAGGAGGTTGGGTAGGTGGCTTAAAGCGTTTAATTGTAGGTGAGTCTTTCATGCTACCTGTCTTCCGTTCAAAAGCACAAGGAAGTAAAGTAGCTTTTTCTCCTCCTTATCCTGGAAAAATTTTAGTTTTAGACATTAACAATCAGACCATCTGGCAAGCACAAAAAGATAGTTTTTTATTTGCATATGGAAATGTAGCTATAAATATTAGTTTTATAAAAAAGTTTAAGGTTGGATTCTTTGGTGGTGAAGGTTTTGTATTAGAAAAATTTACAGGTTCTGGAAAAGTTTTTATACATTGTGGAGGAATGTCCATAGAAAGAACTTTGAACAAAGATGAAACTATTCAAGTAGACACTGGTTGTATTGTAGCTTTTGAAGAAACTGTTAAGTATGACGTAAAAACAGTGAAGAATATAAAGACAGCAATTTTTGGTGGAGAGGGATTATTTTTATCCACTCTTACAGGTCCTGGTAAAGTTCTTCTTCAGTCTCTACCATGGTCTAGAATTGTAAGCACAATTTCTGGTGGCAATATGGGGAAAGGACCTCTTGGTGATGTCGGTAAAATATTTGGTGGGGATTAGAAATAGGGAGTTAAGATGTTTTATTGTTTATTGAAGGAGTGGACTTGATTTGAGAATTGACACAATAATTTGGCTTGAAAATATAATCAATAAAATAAATGTCAAGCATGGAGTACTTAGGCGTGAAGTTATTGAAGTACTTGAAAACAAACCTTACTTTTTGTTTGTTGAAAATGGATTTAGAAAAGGTGAAAATGTTTATGTCGCATTAGGAAGGACAGTTGTCGGACGTTATTTAGCAGTCTTTTTTGTGTATAAAGTCAACAAAAGTGCTTTAATAATATCAGCAAGAGCAATGACAATTAAAGAGAGAAAAAGATATGAAAAAAAATAAAAGTTCAATTTCAAAAGCAACTTCATATGAAAAGATGGGAGATTTCTGGGCTTCTCATGACCTTACAGATTTCAATAATGAAACCAAGAAGGTAAACTTTGATGTTGAAATAAAAAATGATAAAACCTATTGTGCTTTAGACAAGAATATCTCGAATGAATTGCAATTGCTTGCTAATAAAAGAGGTGTTTCTCCTGATGTACTTATAAATCTGTTTTTGCAAGAGAAGTTGAAATTACTTCGAAAAAAATGAATACATAGATATATAAACCATTTCTGTAATTCATAAACATGCTATAAATAAACCTATGTCATCTCAACTAGCACAAATAGCAATTTTTACCGTAGTTGGTTTTGTTTTAGGAGCTACTTTACTTATACTATCTGCAACCATTCAAAAAATCTTCGGGATGAAAAATCCTACAAAAGTAAAAACAGAATCCTATGAATGTGGAATGAAAGCTTTTCACGATAGCAATATTCAATTTGATATTAAGTATTATTTATTTGCTTTAATGTTTATTGTTTTTGATGTAGAGTTTGTTTTTTTAGTACCATGGGCTACTATTTTTGACATTGCTACAAATAAAATGTTTTTAATAGGTGAAGCTTTTATTTTTGTTTTTATACTCGTATTAGGTTTATACTATGCATGGCAAAAGGGTGTTTTAGAATTTGATTAAATAAAAATGTCACAAGGATTAATAAAAATACCAGGTAAACCAGTCCCGGAAGACTTAAAAGGAAATGTAGTTGTTACAGCCTTATCAGGCTTTTTAGATCTTATTTATAATTGGGCACGATCAAATTCTGTATGGCCACTTACTTTTGGAACATCATGTTGTGCTATTGAAATGATGTCTACTGGAATGAGTAAGTTTGATATTTCAAGATTTGGTTCTGAGGTATTCAGAGCTACACCTCGTCAAGCAGATTTAGTTATTACTGCTGGTACCATTACAAGAAAAATGGCCCCTGCTTTAATTAGACTTTATGAACAAATACCAGAACCAAAATATGTGATTGCAATGGGTGCATGTACTATTACAGGTGGAATGTTTCATGATTCATACTGTGTAGTTCAAGGAGTAGACAGAGTAATTCCAGTAGATGTCTATGTACCAGGATGTCCACCTAGACCAGAAGGTTTATTGCATGGATTAATGATTTTACAAAGAAAAATTAGAAATGAATCTTTAGCTTCAAGAAGACGCTATGCAAGAGATCATCATCCATTAGTTTACGTCGATGAATTAACTGGCTTACCATATACCTGTGGAGAAGAGGCAGAGGTTAAATAAATGTCTACAGAACAAGTTACACCACCACTGCCAGCACCACCAAAACCTGAACACAGTGAGTTTGGTTTGTTTTTAAAAGATAAAGGCATTGAATCTCTTCCTCTTGGAAAAGATGCAGGTGGCGTAGAAATGCTTGAGCTTGAGACAAAAGATCTAACCTGGGCTTGTAAGCTTTTAAAAGAATCAAATGAAACAAGTTTTAATTTCTTAATTTTAATGACATCACTTGAATTGAAAAGAGGTTTTCAATCAATCTATTCCTTACACTCTACACAAACAAAGAAATCTCTTCGTATAAAGATTACAGTAGAAAAAGAAAATCCAAAAGTACAATCAGTCTCTAATATCTGGTCTACAGCAAACTGGTATGAAAGAGAAGCCTATGACATGATGGGAATAGTTTATGAAGGACATCCAAATTTAAAAAGAATTTTAAATCCAGATAATTGGGAAGGATATCCACTTAGAAAAGACTATATACCACCCACTGATGCATTAAATGGACCACATCCAATTAGAGAAACAGCACTTGCAGAGAAGACTTTAAGTGAACCACCTAGCTAAGCAATATTTTCCCGCTTTGATTTTTCAGAAATAAACTCATGATATTTTTCAATCCAGAGCTTTTGATCATAAATCTCATTTACAGAAGGTATAAAATAAATATCTAGTCCATGATTAGAAACTAACCTATTTAAAAGCTTTTCATCTTCAGGCGTAAGAACGGCAGACTTCTTTATACTGTCACTCCCTGTGTTTATAGCATAATTCTTTATATCTTTATATGGTACAGTGCTCATAAAATTTGGTTTGAATTGATTTGAATTTTCAGCACATTTTATAAGAATTATTTTTTTAATTTTATCTCTTAAGTTTAAATCCTTATCATCCACAATCATAAAAAATAGGTCATTGATTTGTAAGTTAAAGTCATTGAAATGTGACTTTATGGAAACTAATGCGTCCTCAGTAAAGATATCAGCTTCTTTTGTGACTCGTAACGGTGTACCATCCGGATTGTGTTTATTCCTATTAAATGTTTTAAGCATTGCTAAATGCGTAAAACTGTTTAGGTTGGAAGCCGAGGGTTCTAATTGATAAATAAATTTTGCAAGGAACCACCCTGCTTGAAGCTCTTGTCTAAAACCTTGAGTGCTTTTACTTGTAGTAAATTTTCTAGTCTCACCTTTGCCATTAGGAACAGTTGCTTTAACATAAGCTCTATTGATTTTATTCAAGACAGGAGTAATGTTTACTCCTAACAATGCTAGGTCAATAGCTTGTGTTAAGCATATTGCTTTTTGTAGTGTTGTTAAATCTCTAACATTTAAATTTTTCAAAGTTTGAAATTTAGTTCTAAAATCTAAATAGTTATTCCCAAGCTCTGAGAAATATCTTTTCTCTGCACCTTCAGCATCTACGATTGATGTTAATTCTTCAATATAGTCATCATAGAAATTAGAATCCGGATCTCTATGTCTTGAGAATAAATGTCCTGATTCCCAGATCTCATTCAGTTTAAATAAAAGTGCTTGTTTATCATCTCTAGGAGAAAAATGAGAAACATGGTGATTTCTAATTAAAGCTGGTTCAGGTATTCTTAGTGCTACTGGGGTATTTTTTTGGGTAGTGCCATTTGTCCCTTGATGAGGAGTATTGTCAGTATCTTGAATTTCTTTCAGGGTCTGGTCATTATCAGTGGGCTGTATACGTGATACTGGGTTTGTAAAACCTAGGCCTATTATTTTACCTGCGCTCAATTTTAAACCCCTCTGAAATAAACTGTATTTAGTACTTAGGTTTAACTGTAACATAATTCAATACTTTTTTCACTTCTGAATTTTGATTATTAATACTACAAAATTAAAGGTTAATTGATAGAATATCCTAGTAAGACAGGCGTAAGGAGAAAGATAAAAATCATGTCAATTGTTAAAGATACCAATCAAAACGAAAAAGCATTTAAGACTGATGAAATGATCCTAAATATGGGTCCACAACATCCATCAACACATGGAGTATTAAGACTGATTCTAAGATTAGATGGTGAAATAGTTAAGGACTGTGAGCCTGTAATTGGTTATTTACATAGAGGCATGGAGTGGCTTGGGCAGAACCGTACCTATGTTCAATATCAAGCCCTCGTAGATAGAGTGGACTATTTAGCAGGTATGTCAGATAGTCATGCTTATATTATGGCCATTGAAAAAATTGCAAATATTAAAGTCCCTCTTAGAGCTGAATATATAAGGGTGATTTGTTCAGAATTAAATAGAATAATTTCACATCTCCTCTGGCTTGGAATATTTATGCTTGATCTTGGCGCTATGATGGGATTTCCATTTTATACATTTAGGGATAGAGAAACGATTCTATCTTTTCTAGAAGAAGTATCTGGTCAAAGAATGATGTTTAACTACATTAGGATCGGTGGTGTATTTAAAGATCTTCCAAAAGGCTGGACAAAAAAAGTTAAAAGTTGGATTACGACTGATTTCTTAAAATATGTAGATGAATATGAAGCCATTGCTACAAGAAATCCTATATTCTTAATAAGAACACAAAATGTAGGCTATATGGACCCCAAGCTAGCTTTGGATAGAGGTGTAACAGGTCCAAATTTACGTGCATCCGGTATAGATTTAGACTTAAGAAAATATAGTCCTTATTCTATCTATGATCAATTAGATTTTGATGTGCCTGTATCTACAGTAGGTGATACTAATGCACGTTATGCTTGCAGAATCCAAGAAATGAGAGAATGTGCAAAACTTATAGCTCAAGCTATTGACAAGCTTCCTGGTGGGGATACTGAAGATCTTGAAAAAAATAGGACTCAATTAACAAGTGGTGAAAATCCAGTTTATAAAGTAGAAGACTTAATGGTTGTAGCAAAGGGTAAAAATGTTCCTATGGGGTTTAAATGCCCCACTGGTGAGGCATATGCAGCAGTAGAATCTCCACGTGGTCAGTTAGGTGTTCACTTGATTTCAGATGGAACATCAGTACCTTATAGAATTAAGTGGCGTTCACCTTCTTATAACAATGTTTCAATCTTGCCTGATTTGATTAAAGGACACCCTGTAGCAGATACAGTTGCAATATTTAGTAGTCTTGATGTGATATTACCTGATGTGGATAGATAAAACTATTCTTCACTGTCTAATCTCTGCTTTAACTTTTCTCCATAGACTTCTCTGAAGTTTGACAATTTACAATCAATTTTTTCAGTAGACTGAGGAATTAAGCTTCAATAACGGATTTTAGAAGAAATAGAATCAAAACTTGATAGGCCCTAATTATTAGACCTCTTGTCA
>JAHFBG010000002.1 GCA_023250155.1 Candidatus Melainabacteria bacterium | reverse complement strand
CTGCATTTAGAGCGGTGCAATTACGGCTTCCGGGTATTGACTTGTCATAGGCCCCAAAATTTCAATTCTTCAAACTTATTAAGAGTTGGGGGGATTTGTGAAAGGTCTTGTCAAACGTGCGCTAATGGTTGTGCTGTTATCGTAGTAGGGACTTAATGCATTAAGCCCTTACTTTAATGCGTTATTCGCTAATTTGTCAGCCTTTAAATTTTCTTCTCTTGGTATATGAATAATTTTAAATGAGGATATCTTCTCAATTAAAGAATTTGCTTTATCAAAAAGTTCTTTTATGTTTGCATCTTTAACTTTATATATTTTTTTAATTTGTTTAACTACTAATTCACTATCCGAATAAATTTCTATATTTTTATATCCTTGCTGAACACTGATTTCTAAAGCTTTTACAAGAGCAGAATACTCAGCGATATTGTTTGTTGTGTTTCCGATGAATTCTGAAACTTCATTTATCAAGGACTTATCACTTCCTTTTTTCTTTTCATAAAATGCAACTCCAATACTGGCTGGTCCTGGGTTTCCTTTTGATGCCCCATCAATATTTATTGTAATTATCTGATTTGTCTGAGACTCAGGGCTGTTTGTAATATTAAGCTTGTGTAAGTCATCGATACACAATATTTTATTATTATTTTTTTGTAAATAAAACTTTTTTAAGTACTGATTCTTTGTGATCAATAAAGAGTCACCTTCTAAAAAAGAATCTAGGTTTTCTTTGTTTATTTGGTGAAGCTGTTTATATAGAAATTGCTCTAAATTAGTTTTTTCAATGAAACAATTATTGCTTGTCGCTGTATCGTTAGTTACTAATATTTGATCGGCATTTTTATTTATTTTTTTTATCAATTCAGTACTATCAGTTATAACTGAACCTTCAAGATACTGTTGGCAGTTTTGTAATGCTTGCTCTAAAAGTAAATTGAACATTAGGTTTAATTCTTCAGTTGTTTTATCTTTTATAAGATGTTTTAATCCACAACATAATAATAAATGAAGAAGATTGACAGGAAGAATATTTAATGGACTAGAGTCCTCATTTATATCAGATTCAGGATTTATGCCAAGCAATCTTATTGATTGTGTTCTAACTAAATTAAAATGTCCCCAGTTTGAAGTAGTATTTTCTGCGATCTTTTGAGCAATCTGTGCAGCAACTCTAGACCAATACTGGTTAAAGTTGACAAACAAAGAATCACGATCCCATATTAAGGTAGTTACTTTGTAAGTGGATGTTTCAATTTGAATATTAATAGCCACAAAGTTATTGTACTGTAGAGACATACTAAAATGAATGTCTAAGTAGCATCTGCGTTATAATTTAAATCCAGCTGGATGCAACTCTCACTATGTCTAATGAATTCACGGGAAGAGCCACCTGATAATTATAATGAGTACAAAAGATACAACTTTAGCTATTGTAGGAAGACCTAATGTAGGTAAATCTACATTGTTCAATAGACTTCTTAAAGAAAAAAAATCTATTGTAGATGATACTCCTGGAGTAACAAGGGATAGATTATATGCAGATATTGACTGGAATGGAAGGAATATTACAATAATTGATACAGGCGGATTAGTTGAAGGCTTTTATGAAAAAACAAAAATTCCTGATGAAATAACAAATGAAGTAAGAAAACAAGTTTTACAAGCTGCTGAGAATTCAGATTTTATAATTTTTCTTGTTGATGGAACATGTGGTGTTACTTCTCAAGATCAAAAAATTGCTACAAGCTTAAGAAAAATTAAAAATAAAAAAAGGATCTTTTTAGCAGTAAATAAAATTGATACTGAGAAACAATCAAATCTTGTTAATGAGTTTTATTCACTTGGTTTTGGAGAACCCTACCCTATCTCAGCATTATCAGGCTCTAGTGCTTTAGCTGATATATTAGATGAAGTTTCTAAGCATTCAAAAAATGGAAAACAAGAAGTATCTAATGCTATCAAGGTCAGTATTGTTGGTAAACCAAATGTAGGCAAGTCAAGCATATTAAATGTACTAATGGGAGAAGAAAGATCTATCGTAACTCCAATTGCAGGTACTACAAGGGACTGTATAGATGCAGAAATAAGTATAGAAAAAGACAATTTTATTTTAATTGATACTGCTGGACTTAGAAGAAAGTCTAAAATATCTACAAACATTGAGCGATATGCAACAATGCGCTCGATTAATGCAATTGAAAAGTCAGATGTTGCTTTATTGGTTATAGATGCTACAGAAGGAGTTTCTGATCAAGATCAAAAAATAGCCTCTGTGGTAAAAAAACGCCATAAAGCTTCTGTCATAATTATAAATAAGTGGGATCTTATAAAGAATAAAACATCAGCTACGCTGAATCAATATGAAGAAATGATTCTAACAAAGTTACATTTTGTTAATTATTCATTGGTACTTTTTACAAGTGCTATTGAAAAGAAGAATATAACTAAGATATGGAGTGTAGTAAAAGAAGCCTACTCTAAATACCTAAAACGTATATCAACTGGACAATTAAATAAAGCCATTGAAGAAATCATTCTTATTACTCCTCCACCTACAAAAAAAGGAAAACAACTTAAAATTTACTATGCAACACAAACAGACATTAGCCCACCAGAATTTGTGTTTTTTGTAAACAATTCTGATACCGTAAGTCCACAATATGAAAGGTTCTTAGAAAAAGAACTTAGAAAAAAGTTTGACTTTGCTGGGACTCCTTTAAAGTTTGTTTTTCGTAGTAAGAAAAAGTAAAACTTTTTTAGCCACGAACAATAAAAGTCCATAAACCATCAACAACCAATTCATTATTTTGATTATAAGATTTTGTTTCTAACTCTACAAAGTCATTATTATTTTTTTGATGAATATTTTTAATTCTTCCTTTTGTTGTAATTGTATCGTTTGCTTTGACTACTTGATGAAAATTAAATTCTTGTTCACCATGTACCAACCTGCTCATATTAAGCTTTATTTCATTATCAGCAAAAAGTACTTCCATGGCATCTTTTGCAAATACAACTACAAACATAGGTGGGGCAACTATACATTCAAATCTTGAATTCTTTGCAAACACAGGATCTATATATAAAGGATTTAAATCTCCAATAGCAAGAGCATACTCTTTAATTTTTTCTTGACCAACTACATATGTAGTTGGTTTATATTCACGTCCTATAAATTTTGTATCTACTGCCATGCTAAGTATTATATAGCATTTAAAATGGTTAATTTTGTGTTTCCTAGTTTTTTTTCTTTATAAAGCTTTAAAGTCTCTGGTATTTCAAAATCAGACTTTGCTTCTGACTCGATTGATATTATTCCATTTTTTTGAATAATATTATTTTTTACAATAATCTTTAGTGAGTCTTCTATTCCTTTTGATGAACCATAAGGAGGATCAATGAATATTAAGTCAAAAGCTTTGTTTTTAAAGTGAACTCTTTCTAGTATATTGGGCAATTTACCAAATATTACCTTTCCTTTCAGATTACAAATCTCAAGATTTTTATAGATAGTTTTAATGGAAATTTTGTCAAAATCTATAAGGGTAAGATTGTTAGCACCTCTGCTCAAAGCTTCTATTCCTAATATTCCTGTACCTGCATACAAGTCTAGAACACTGATATTGTTAATCACCTCTTGAAGAGTATCAAAAATTGACTTTCTACTTAAAGCCATAGCTGGTCTGACATTCTCACCTTTAACAGAAATCAGTTTGCGACCTTTACATTTTCCACCAAGTATTCTCATCTCAATTTATTCTTTTCTTAGTTTTCATAATCTAATGTTGTTTCTATATCTTGCTTAAGAGATACAGTCCAGGGTAGATTTGGTTCTAATACCAATGGCCAATTTAATAATATTGTTACCCCTTGAAATATTGACTCATCTTTATCAACTTCGTTATATATCAATTTAATTGGATATCTAAAAACATGAAATGATTTATTACAAGATATTGTTAGATTTAAGTTGTGTACATTGCTTTTAACCGATATTTGCTTAATTTCATTGATTTGTTCAATGGAATCTAAATGTGGACTATTTGTTTTGTTTTGAGGATTTCCATTTAAGTAGAAGTAACTATTAGGGTCTAAATATGTTGAAGTATTTAAGTTAAACTCAATTGCAAACAGTGTTTCTATACTTTTCTCACTTTTATTGACTAAGCTATAGTCAAACACTATTGAACTTTCCCCTGAGCGTAAATTTATTTGCTTTATTAATTCAACTTCGTTGGTTGTATTGTTATAGTTTAATTGTGTGTTTAATTTGAGTTCTACTTTACAAGTCTCTTCTTTAGCTTTTATTTTTTCTACAAGATAGGGATTAATAATTTTATTTGTTAGATGCTTAAGATTCTTTGATAGGCAATCTTCTAATAAAGTATTCTTATCTAAGAAATGATCTACTAAAGTTAATTTTGCTTCTGTTTCTCTGTTTCTCTGTTTCTTTATTTTCTTATGTCTTTGTTCTTCTGAAAATACATTTGTAACATTTAAACATCTAGGTCTAAAGTCATGCTCTAGTATTGTTCCGCCCATATGAGGTGATATATATATAATATTAGTTTCTGTCTCTACAATAATCTCATCGTTTCCATCACAATCATAATCAAGTTCAGAAACTTGAATCCATTTTGTACTATGACGAGAGGCATTGTCTATAAGGTTTTCAGCCTGAATAAGATTTTTATATGCATTGTGTCTTTTTGTAGGTTGATAAATACCATCTGAATTATTCGTAAGGTAAGTATCATTTGATTGTCCTTTAAGCAAGAGTTCTTGCGCTTGAGTAAGCATTTCTTTTATCACTTTAAATCTGGACTTACCTTCTTTAGCTGAGTTGATTTTTTTGCTAACTCGTAACATTTTTTTATGAAGTAAATTGGCTTCGAAACAATCTAATAGACTTTGTTTC
Organism: Candidatus Melainabacteria bacterium; assembly: GCA_023250155.1. Taxonomy (GTDB): domain Bacteria; phylum Cyanobacteriota; class Vampirovibrionia; order 2-02-FULL-35-15; family 2-02-FULL-35-15; genus JAHFBD01. The sequence goes on along the minus strand of JAHFBG010000002.1, from coordinate 477,564 downwards.
CAAAAAGCCTCAGTATCATTATGTGAAAATTTATTTGTTGAGGGGAGATATATTCTGCCTTGAGGTTTATTGTTCAAGAAATACTCGCTAAACAAATTAGATTTTATATTGGTAGAATTATCATTTATAAGTTTAATAAAGCTTAGTAACCATTGAAGGTTGTTTTGATTTAAGTCATGACAAAACAGCACTACTAATGAATTTTGTTCTGAATTAGAGGTAATGTTTTTAATTACTTCTTCTGGTGTAAATTCTTTAATAAGATCTTCTACTGAAAAGGTAATTGGAAAAATAGATAATTTTCTTCCTTCATCCTCTGTGACAAAATATCCAGATAGATCTATTTCGTCTAATCCTACTAATGAAAAGTATTCTTTAGGAAGACAAGTGTACTGAGCTTTTGACTTGGCAAAGTCATATGCTAACGATGGTTCCCAGGCAAATTCTGTTGTCCAGGCTCCATGAGGTGTATATGCAAACAGGTGATTTAATAATCTATTCATTAATGATAGCTGAGTTTGTCTATCTTCTTTAGGAATAAATGGAAATAAAGGCTCAAATAATCCACCTCCTATAAGCTCAAGTCTATTTTCCTGAAGAAGTTTTGAAATATTGCTAGTAAAATTACTTGTTTTTTTATCTAAAATTGTAAGAGTGTTTCCACTAAAATGGATATTGGCTTTAACATATTGATTTTTTTCTAGAGCTTCTACTAAATCTAAATATTTAGTAAGTATATTAGAACCATTATTATTTGAAAATAAATCCTCCGATATATGACTATGTATCCCAAGCAATAAATTAAGTTTTAAATTTGATGTCATAGAATGAAATTCTTACATTACCATTAAACCAATGCAATGCGCTCTTACATTTTTACTTGGCTGATTCTAAGGTGAGTAATTACAAGTTAATTCTTATCCATATGATTTTTTTAATAGGCCGTCCTAATTTAGTTAGAACTTGTTTTTTTTGCTCACCCCATACCTTGCGCTCCACTTGTACGCTTAGCGCTTCCAGCGTTTCGCTACAGGCATGGGGTTCACTTTTACACAAGTCCTGCTAGTATAATAATGTGAATTATTGGTTATGTAGTCTATTATTAAAATGATATGACGGAAAGAAAACAATGCCTAAAATATTAATTGCTGATGATGAACCTTCATTAAGATTGCTTGTGAAAGCAACATTAAGTGTAAATAAATCATTTGATTTAATTGAAGCCACTGATGGAAGTGAAGCCCTTATAAAAGCACAAAACGAATCCCCAGATATTTTATTGCTTGATGTAATGATGCCAAATCTTAGTGGATTTGAGGTGTGTGAAAGATTAAAGAATGATCCAAAGACTAAAGACATTATAATTATTATGCTTACAGCAAAAGGTCAACAGTCAGATAGAGATTGGGCAATTTCAGTAGGAACTGACTACTTTTTAACTAAACCATTTAGTCCTATTGAATTGTTTAATTTAATAGAGAAAATATTAGCTACACCAAAAATTAAGGAATAATGTTCTGTATGATTCCTGAAATATCTAGTAGAGAGAACCCCAAATATAAAGAACTAAAAAAGTTATCAAAAGAAAAGAGCAGTTATATATTTATTGAAGGTAAGCAATTATTTTTAGAATTGATTAATAGTAACCTTCAAATTAAAAGTATTTATATAGATAAAAAAAATCAAAAGTCAATCTCAAAATATTTAACAAGTAAAAAGAACTATGAATTCGTTTATATAAAGAATGATTTAATATCTTCTTTGTATACTACAGAAAATCTGCCTCTCAAAGAGGAGTTACTTATAACAGTATCTGAAAAGCCTCACTGGAGCTTATTTTCACTATTTGACAGTAAAACAAATCTTTTATTTCTTGAACAAATTCAAGATCCTGGAAATCTAGGGACAATAATCAGATCTGCCATTGCATTTAACATAGGAGGGATTATATTAACAAAAAACTCAGCAGATCCATATAACACAAAAACAATTAGAGCTAGTGCTGGTGCTGTATTCAAATGTCCTATAGTGTTTATTGAGAGCAAACCAGAGGATTTAAAATCATTGAGAACTTTAGCTAAAAGTAATAGCTACAAAATTATAGCTACAGCGGTAAAAAAAGGAAGTGAACCAAGTAAGATTAAGTTAAATAATAAAAATCTTTTTGTATTTGGCAATGAGGGCAAAGGCATTTCAGAGCATGTGCTAAATATTGCTGATGATGTTACAACTATCCCGCATTCACAAAATATAGAATCCTTAAATGTTGGTGTAGCTGCCAGTTTAATGATGTGGGAATCCTACAAAAACAGAAGAGCTATCTAATGGGAAGCGTTTTATCAATTGATTATGGGTCAAAGAGAATAGGAATAGCCTTTTCAGATCCAAAAAGAATATTTGCTTTTCCTTATGGAATACTTGAAAATAAGGATTTTAATTATATTTGTTCACAAATTAAAGATATTGCTTGTGAGAAAGAAGTTGATTTAATTATTGTAGGAGTACCCTATGATCAAAGGGTAAAGAATAAAAATCCTGAGTCATCAAAACATCCCGCCCAAAATGGGCGAGGCTCGCTCAGCAAAGCTGAGCGGCAACACATCGATAAGTCACAAAAAAATAATAAACCCTCAATGGAAACAATTATTTTAGAATTTATAAGTAAGTTAGAAAAAAATATAAATATTCCAATTACAACAGTTGATGAAAGTTATAGTTCTTTTATGGCAGAAGAAAACCTAAAGAATTGTAACCTATCATCAAAAAAATCAAGAAAACATATTGATACTGAAGCTGCAAGGTTATTACTTGAGGAATTTATTCAAAAGAATAATTAAGAATTGAAATTTGAGAAGGAATACATAGACTAAAGTCTTATAATCTAACTCGTTCAAGTTTACACTATATATAGTATGTAAAGAATAGTAAAATTGCCACTAATAGCGTAAACGTGGAAACTTTTGGTACAATATTATGTCTTGTACACTTAAGTTAATTATTAATAAGATTCGTAGGTTAAATTTTAAAATTATTTATAGGAAGTAAATATGACAATGCTAGTACCTAAAATAGAAAAAAGAACAGATGATGCATCTGATATTAAAAGTCCTATTCATGACAGTCCTACAAAACGTGAGAAAATTCGTTTGTATTTAGGCTATGCTCCAGGCAAAACTACTGCATTAAATGGTGTGGCATTAAGAGCTTTAGGAGCAGGTTTAAAAGTAAAGCTGATTTTGTTCTCAAAGTGTTTTGAAACTACTAGTGAGTCAAGAATTTACCAGGTTTTAAACTCTCAATTCCCTAATTATTTTGATTTCTTTTTTGCTGGAATGTCACGCATTCGAGAAGATGGCTCTTTTAGATTTTTTGGAGATCCTGATGGTTGGACATTACAAGATCAGCTAAAGGTAGATCAAGGTGTGAAGCATTTGTCAAATGATATTGTTTCTGGTGAATATGACCTTGTCTGTGTAGATGAGATCACTGATCTTATTTATCATAAAGAACAACATATACCTGAAAGAAATGCTAAATTAATCTTTGAAAATATACATCCTAATACTACTGTTTTAATTACAGGACACTTATGTCCAGATTGGCTTAAGGACATGGCATCTACTGTTATTGAAGGTAAAATATCAAAGCACTATCAAGGTTATACCAAAGGGATTGAGTGGTAAGTTTAATCTTTTTATTAAATAGCTAGCTCAAAAACCAAGCAACAGTATATTATATAAGCATGTTTAGTTCTAACAAAAAAGATCCAAACAGTTTTGTTCATGCACTTGTAGTTGCATCACAAAAAGTTGTTGATTTGATTGGAAGAGATCTACAAGAATATTTTATGAAGTATAGAGTTTCTTTGTTAGGTGTTATTCCATCAGAAACATATGGCCCTGATGCCATTACATTTGTGTTAGCAGGAAAGCAAGCAGATATAAAAAATTGTCTGACTAATCTAAAACAAATATGTTATGAAAAAGAATTTGGAATTGAATGTAGACCCATTGGTTCACTACCACCTGCTTTAAAGGGATATCTAACTGATATGGAAGATGACTTGAAGTTTGAAAAGGTTTTTTCATATTGTTCTAAAGAATATTTAGAGTATTGTCAAAAACACAATATTAAACCACATCCTGAAGTTGTAGATGGATTAGAGTTTAATTCTTCTCTTTAGTTCTTAAAACTTTTAAGAGATTTCCAATCTCAGCTTTCATTTCACCACTTATTTCTTTTTGTTTAATTTCAAGGAGTTCAATGATTTCTGAATTTACTACTTCTTTAATGACTTTTATTACAAGGTCTCTAACTTCTTTTTCAGGATCAACAATGGTATCAACAAGAAAACTGTAAATTATGGGATCTTCTATCTTTGATTTTTTAATAAAATTCTTAAGGGCAATAACTGCTCCTGACTTAACACAAGCAGTTTGATTAGGATCAAGTCTTTGTGTAAAGCTTTGGCAAAGCTCAATTGAGATTTTTTTTCTTAAATCAAGATTAATTTTTTCTTGTGAGTTATTAGTCATTCTGTATTTATCTAATATTTTAACAATCTTTTGATAAACTAATCTTACTATGGTAAACACAACAAGATCTAGTGTTCAAAAAGTTTCAATTGTAATACCTTCTTATAATGAAGAAACAAGTTTAAAAGTTTTACTTGATGAGTTAGGTTATTTTTTAAAAATTTTTGAATATAAGTATGAGTTAGTTTTTGTAGACGATGGTAGTACAGACAATTCTTATAATATTCTAAAAGATGCAGCATTAAAAGATCCTCACATAAAAGTTATAAAGCTTAGAAGAAACTATGGTCAAAGTGCAGCTCTACTTGCAGCTATTGATAATTCAAGTGGGGATGTAATTGTTCCTCTTGATGCTGATTTACAAAATGATCCTAATGATATTCCAAAACTATTAAATTTAATTGAAGAAGGATATGACTTAGTTAGCGGTTGGAGAAAGAACCGTCAAGACAGAGCACTAGACAGAAAGATTCCATCAATGATTGCAAACAAGCTGATTTCATGGGTTTCAGGAATTAAACTTCATGATTATGGATGTTCACTAAAAGCCTATAGAAAAGAGGTTTTACAAGGTACACGACTTTATGGAGAATTACATAGATTTTTACCTATTTTAGCTTCTTGGAACGGTGCAAAAGTAACTGAAATAGATGTGAACCATAAACCACGAATGTTTGGAAAATCAAAATATGGTTTGAGCAGAACTTATAAGGTTGTATTGGATTTACTTGTTTTAAAATTTTTATCTAATTATGCAACAAAACCAATATACTTTTTTGGTGGTTTTTCATGGGTATCTTTTTTGTTTGCATGTATGTTAACTTTGTGGGCCGTTTACTTAAAAATATTTAGAGATATTGATCTAGACGGAACACCTCTTTTAATTTTTTCAGCGGTATTTGTAATAGTCAGTGTTCAGCTTTTATTGATGGGTATATTAGCTGATTTAGTTATGAGAACTTATTTTGAATCGCAAGACAAGAAGACTTATCAAGTAAAAGAGTCTATTAATATAAACCATACTGAATGGGCAACTATAGCCAGATAATAGAAATACAGACTTGCCATTTTGTCTCACTCTAGATAACTTGTCGGGTTATCCCATGCTTTGTAACATCGTAAAATCATTTAAATAGGTGACTTTTAACCTATAATTGCTCTATTTCTCTTTAATTTTGTCGATTAATTACTTATGTTTTAAACAATTGATTACCTTGTTAAATGACAATGTAATACTACGATGCAAAAAAAGGTATAACTAAATTAAACTCACCTTAATTACTTTAAGATGAATTTTTAATATCAAATAAAAAACGGAGCAACTCTTGGGCAATAAGCATTTAATATCTGAAATAGGAGTCGGTGCCGTAGTATTTGGATTACTCATCCTAATACTTGTTCCACTGCCTCCAATTGTAATGGATATAGCTCTTGCTATAAATATTTCATTTGCAATAGTTACTTTAGGTATTTCATTGTATATAGCAAAACCGCTTGAGTATGCGGTTTTACCCTCAGTTCTTTTAATTACAACTCTTTTAAGATTATCGTTAAGTATAGCAGTATCCAGATTGATTTTAGAAAGAGGTTATGCAGGTGAAGTTGTAGAAGCATTTGGAAAGTTTGTTGCTGGTGGAAACATCATAATAGGTATCATAATTTTTATAATTATTACAGTGGTTCAGTTTATTGTAGTAACAAAAGGTGCTGAAAGAATTGCAGAAGTTTCAGCTAGATTTGCTTTGGATGCAATGCCTGGTAAACAAATGTCTATTGATGCTGATTTTAATGCTGGTTTAATCAGCAGTGAACAAGCAAAACAAAAACGATCTGACTTAGAAAGAGAGTCTTCTTTCTTTGGTGCTATGGATGGTGCAAGTAAGTTTATTAAAGGTGATGCAATTGCTAGTATTGTTATAACTATTGTAAATATTACAGCAGGTTTAACTTTAGGTGTACTTCAAAAAGGTTTAGAGCTTTCTCAAGCAGCTTCAAAATATACCATACTAACCGTAGGTGATGCTTTGTCTTCTCAGGTTCCAGCTCTTGTTCTTTCAATTGCTGCAGGTCTTATAGTTACGAGATCTACATCGAATGCAGACAGCTTAGGACAAGATATTGGTGCTCAATTAATGAGTAAGCCAAATGCACTGATTTTAGCTTCAATAATTTTATTTCTTCTTGGTTTTTTCCCTGGGCTACCTACATATGCATTTATGATGCTCTCAGCATTAATAGCTGGTTTAGGTATGTTTGTTTTTGCAAAGAGAGCTCAGGCAGTAAAAGCTACTGAAGAAGCAGTTACAGAGCCTAAGGTAAATCCAAGCAGTCCAGATATGATGTATTCACTGCTTGAGGTAGACAACCTTGCAATATGGGTTGGAAGAAATTTATTAGACATTGCAGATCCATCCAGACAAGGTACGATGGTCCCTGAAATTGCTTCACTCAGACATCAATTAACACTAAACTTAGGATATGTTTTACCTTCAGTTAGAATCATGGATGCACCAAGTTTAAACCCTAATGAATATAGAATTGTAATTAGAGATACTACGGTAGCCTCTAGTGAGGGCTATCCTGATAAGATGCTTGTTTTAAGAGAGTACTGGGATAGAATATATTCTGAACCACCTCCAGGAGCCTTACCAGGATGGGATTCAGCACTTCAGGAGCCTGCTTATTGGGTTGATCCTGATTATTTAGAACAAATAGATTGGCAGTATCCTGCAACACCAGCAGTTAGAGTAATTACTGCACATTTAGCTGAGATTGTAAGAAGAAATATTGATGAACTTCTTACTAAATCGGATGTTAAGAAAGTCCTAGACCAGGCAAAGCAAAAAGATGCTCAAGTAGTTGACAATCTAGTACCTGGCTTAATTAATGTGGGTGATTTAAGGCGTGTATTTGTAAACCTACTTAAAGAGCGAGTTTCAATACGAGATATTCAATTCCTTCTAGAGAGGTTAGAGGACTTATGTGCAGGTATAAAAGATCCAGATCTTTTATCTGAAAAAATTAGAATCACTTTAGGTAGACAAATTTGTCTTGAGTTTGCAACACCAGAAAAACAAATTTATTCAATTGCATTTCATCCTGGCATGGAAAGAAAGATAGAAGAGTCTTTGCAAAGAGTTGAAAACAACCTTGTTTTAATTTTAGATCCAAAGCAAATTCAGCACCTCGTAACAATGATTTCAAGAGCTTCAAAGAGAATAAATGAACGCTATGGTAGAAAGCCAGTGCTTATATGTGGGCCTGGTTTAAGATTGCCTTTGTATAGACTTCTTGAACAGTTTGATCCACATATTCATGTACTATCATATGCAGAGTTGTCACCAGATTTTAATGTACAGGTTTTAGAAACAATTGGTGCTGAACAACAAGCAGCACCTGCAGCATAAAGGACTAAGAATAAAATGAGTTTAGAAATTGATATGAATTATATAAATGATCTCAATCGAGCAGTAAATGAACTTGTGCAGAAAAATGAACTTCGTAAATGGACAGGCTATGTAAATAAAGTAGTTGGTTTACTGTTAGAAGCTCAACTACCAGGAGCTATGGTAGGTGAACTCTGTAATGTTATAACCGATCATGGAGATGTGAAAGCAGCAGAGGTAGTGGGTTTTAGAGGAGATGTTTCATTATTATTATTATTGGTAGATGGTGCTGGTGTTCATCAGGGGAGTAAGGTCGTTCAAACTGGAAGATTGCTTGAAGTTTTGGTTGGAGAATCATTATTAGGACGCATCTTAGATGCTTTTGGAAAGCCTCTTGATGGCAAACCACTTGAAGGAAACCTTGTACCAAGAATACTTGATGCAAAACCACCAGATGCATATGGACGGCCAAGAATAGATACTGTATTTTCAACCGGTGTAAGGGTAATTGATGGACTTTTAACATTTGGTGTGGGGCAAAGAGTTGGTATATTTGCTGGTTCTGGTGTAGGAAAAAGTACTACTTTAGGAATGATTGCTCGCTATGGAGATGCTGATATAAACGTAATTGCACTTGTGGGTGAAAGAGGAAGAGAAGTTCAAGATTTTATTGAAGTTAGTTTAGGAGAGGAAGGATTAAAAAAATCTGTAGTAATAGTAGCTACATCAGATCAGCCTGCAATGCTTCGTGTAAAGTGCCTATATACTGCAACAACTATTGCTGAATACTTTCGCGATCAAGGAAAAAATGTTTTACTGATGGCAGATTCTGTAACAAGACTTGCAATGGCAGCACGTGATGTAGGATTGTCAGTAGGTGAACCACCTACGATGAAAGGCTATACACCATCAGTATTTGCAATGTTACCAAAAATTCTTGAAAGATCTGGGAGATCAAAATTAGGAGCAATAACAGCTATTTATACAGTCCTTGTTGATGGAGATGATTTTAATGAGCCCATAGCAGATGCTGTTCGAGGTATATTGGATGGACACGTTATTTTATCAAGATCAATTGCTGCAAGAAATCATTTTCCATCAGTTGATGTTTTAAGTAGTGTAAGTAGACTTTTTACTGAAATTGCAGACAAGCCTCAACAGGATGCTGCTGGATTTATAAGAAGTATGATGGCTACTTATAACAATGCTGAAGATTTAATTGCAATTGGTGCTTATGAAAAGGGAGCTGATCCTAGAATTGATAGAGCTGTTGCTTTAAAACCGATTATAGACTCATTCTTACAACAAGGCATATTTGAAACCACTAGTTTTCAAGAGGCAAAACAAATTATGCTTGAAATACATCAAGCTGGAAAATAATGTATAGTGAACCAAAGAAAGTTTAAGCTAAAGCTGGCTGAAATTCTTTTGCTATAAAATCAGTACTAAAATCACTAGATAAAAATTTTGGATGTTCTAAAACCTTTAAATGAAAAGGAATCGTTGTACTAATACCAGTAATTGCAAACTCATCCAGTGCTCTTATCCCTCGCTTAATCGCTAGCTCTCTAGTATCATCCCAAACAATAAGCTTAGCTATCATAGAATCATAATAAGGCGGTATTTCATAACCAGTGTAACAGTGACTATCTATCCTTACACCTAAACCACCAGGTGCTATATAACCATCAATTTTACCTGGACATGGTGCAAAGTTTTTTTCTGGATTTTCTGCATTTATCCTAAACTCAATTGCATGACCTTTCATTTTAATATCATCTTGTTTTAATGTCAGCTTTTCACCACTAGCTATTTTAAATTGCGCTTTGATTAAGTCAACCCCTGTAACCATTTCTGTGACTGGATGTTCCACTTGTATTCTTGTATTCATTTCCATAAAGTAAAATTTGTTTGTATCTAAATCAAGTATAAACTCTATCGTTCCGGCATTTTTATACCCAATAGACTTTACAGCTTTTACAGCTACACTACCAATCTTTTCTCTTAGCTTACTATCAATATGAGGACTTGGAGACTCTTCTATAAGTTTTTGATGTCTTCTTTGAACTGAGCAGTCTCTTTCACCCAAATGAATCACATTTCCATGTTCATCTGCAAGTATTTGTACTTCTATATGTCTAATTCTTGTTACGTACTTTTCAATATAAATCCCAGGATTGCCAAATGCATTGCTTGCTTCTTGAGACGCTGAATCTAAGCTAGCTAACAATTGTTCTTCATTATGAGCAATTCTCATTCCCCTACCACCACCACCAGCAGTAGCTTTTACAATAACAGGATAACCAACCTTGTTTGCAGTATCTATTGCTTCTTTTGGATTGTCAATTAAACCTTTTGAACCAGGTATAACAGGAGTGTTTGACTCTATCATTATTTTTTTTGCTGTAGACTTATCTCCCATAGCAGCAATGTTTTCACTACTAGGTCCTATAAACTTTATTGCATGTGATTCACACATCTGTGCAAAGTTAGAATTTTCAGCTAAAAATCCATAACCTGGATGTATTGCATCCACTCTTGTTAAAAGTGCAGTGCTCATTATCGATGGAATATTTAAATAACTATTTGCTGATCTCGGTGGACCAATACAATATGCTTCATCAGCCAATTGTACATGGAGAGAATTTTCATCTGCCTCAGAATAGACAGCTACAGTTTCAATACCAAGCTCTCTTGCTGCCCTTATTATTCGAAGTGCAATTTCACCCCTGTTTGCTATTAAGATCTTCTTAAACATCTTTAAAAAGTATGGGCAGGTTTAAAACCTGCCCTTACATCTGCCTTTACGATAATTACGTTTTATTCAAGATCCTACTTAAGCTCGACTTTACCACCAGCAGCTTCTATTTTCTTCTTAACAGCTTCTGCTTCGTCCTTCTTAAGTCCATTCTTTAATGGTTTTGGAGCTCCGTCTACAAGATCTTTTGCTTCTTTTAGACCAAGTCCTGTTACTTCACGTACTACTTTTAGGACTTCAATTTTCTTATCACCAGCACTAGCTAACACAACATCAAAAGAATCCTTTTCTTCTACAGGTGCTGCTGCTACCGCGGCGACTGCTACAGGTGCTGCTGCAGTAACACCAAATTTGTCTTCCATCATTTTCTTTAGTTCTGAAGCTTCCAGAACTGTAAGTGTTGAAATATCTTCCAACAATTTTTCTACTTTAGTTGCCATTTTCTTTTCTCCTTTTCTTAATTTACACTATTACACTTTTTTTTCTTCTTTGCTAGTTAGACACAATTAATTACGTCTAACTACCTTTATCATTTTTCTTTGCTACTTCTTCCGAAAGTAAAGCAATGTCTCTTATTAATCCCTCAAATATTCCGACTATACTTGCAGTACTTGAAGTAAGTAGTCCGGCTATTTGAGCAATTAAAACTTCTTTTGAAGGTAGTGTTGCAAAGACTTGTACTTCTTCTTGAGTTAGTAATTTACCTTCAAAAACACCACCCTTTACAGAGCCTTTTTCAATTTCTTTATTGTATTCAACTAAGGTCTTTGCACATGCTGTAGGTTCTCCATAGCTTAATAAAAGTGCACTTGGTCCTACTAATAAACTTTCAAGTTCTTTTAAATTTGTATCTCTTACAGCTATCTTCATGAGAGTATTTTTAGCAATTTTACACTCAGCATTGTTTTGTTTAAGTCTTTTTCTTAGCTCTGTTAATTCAGCTACAGTCATTCCACGATAATCAGTTACTAAAGCAAAGCTTGCTTTTGAAACTCTTTCTTTAACATCAGCTACTACATCTTCTTTACCTTTTAGTTTTTTCATTGCTTTGTCCTTTTATATACTTAGTCTTTTAAATAAAAAACCCCTTTTTAGTAAAAAGGGGCCAAAGAAAAGGTATTTATTTTCACCTCAGTTAGGTTTTATTTTAAAAGCACTCTTAGTGCTTCCTAACTTTCTTTGGCTAAGTACAAAGAATATACTCTAATATTTATCTAATATTGTCAAATACTATTTTAGTAATACCTATCAATAGGGTTTATTTAGGCTGCTTTAGTGTAATATTGAAGATTTTTTAAGTTAGCAAAGATGCCAGAGTATGGATCATTGATTCCTAGATCTGATGTCATCGGTAAATCAGTTATTGCAGTAAAAGGTTTATATTCAGAACTCTCAATTTGATTAACATTTTCAGGGGGTTTTGTAGAGGTAAGTTCTTTGCTTTTTATTTCTTTTAAGTTTGACTTCTTTGTCTCAAGGAAAAAATTATCTTGTGCACGTGTGTAGTTGTAGTAGTCTTGAACTCTACTTGGAATTATTTTTGTTGGGAGCAGTGTAGTCATATTTTAAAAATTGTTTTCAGTCTTGCTTTCTATCTCATAGAACATCTTAAGGATTCCAGGAGCTAAGCCTAAGGATTTTTACCAAATCAAAGTTAAATTAAGGTTATGAAATTGAACAATTAATATTTTAAGAATGACAATCTTGCATGGATTAATCCCTGAGGGGTAATCTTGTTTGTAATTGATGAAATAAGAGGAAAATCACTAACAGTTTTGGTTATTTCATAACTATTTTCTGCTTTCTTATCATTTGCTCTATAAGTTTGATTTAAAAGTAAATATTTTAAAATATTGCCGGGACAGGAGATTTCCCTAGTTTGATTTTTTACTAATGTGACTGAATTGCTCATTTTTGTTATTTCTTGTTCCATATATTATTTACCACTGAGTGCTATCTCTATTCAGGTTTTACCCTAAATACGCTTAAGCCATAGGTGAAAATCATCACTATGTAGTAGTACTCACAGTGTATTCATTAACCAGGTCTTAATAATGAGTATATTTAAAATCTTGCTTGTTCTAATAAAACCAATTTCTTTGGATCCATATAAACCCATAAATCACCGGGTCTCCACATTATTGTTTCTTCACTTACATACATATAAATAAAAAGTCTTCTTATAACTTCTCTTGCTTTTCCGTTTAGTTTTCCACGAGGATCGTTTGCTAGTTTTGTTCTAAGTAACATAGCTTCTTTTCTTGTTTGACAAAAAGCTGGGCCTGGATTTGTCCCTCCAGACCTGCACAGTAAAGCAACTTTTCCATTTGGTTGTGGCCAACCAAGTACGTATTTGTTCATGTTTTCTATATTATAGTTCTATCTAGTTAGAGATTTTGCAAGCTTCAATAGTTTAAGAACACATTTTCTCCTATAATGGTTCCCTTAACTGCACTTTTTGTTGTGTCCCAAAGAACTATATTTGCTTCTTTTTTAAAGGAAATATGTCCTAGACCTAGTTCTTGAGCCTCTTTTAGCTGATTAGCAATTGGTCTTGATGCAAATGTTAAACAATCTTCTACATCTGAAACTTCCCATTTAATAAGGTTAGATATACATTTATCCAAAGAATGTTGTCCACCTCCAAGCGTTCCCTGTGATGCTGCTAATTCATAAAAATCTTTTGAAACCAAATCTGAAACTAAAGCAAAATGATTTTTATCCTTGAAATCTTTTAACAAATTTATTGCTTTTTTATTTACGTGTATTCCATCTGAAATCACCATACAAAGTACATCTTTATTTTTTAATACTGCAAGCATAATTCCATCTTGATCAGGATCAATGTTTTTGTCATTCTCTAACTTTGATTGCAATAATTCAATATTTAAGTTCTCCCCTCTATGAGAAAATCCATCTATCCCTTTTAATGAATTGAACATATGAGTTACAGAGTGTAGGTTATATTTTTTTATGTATGCTTCACCTTCTCTATATGAAGCATTACTGTGTCCAATAGATACTAAGATTTTATTTTCCTGCAAGAGCCTAATAGCTTCACCTGTTTTATCTAATTCAGGGGCTATTGTAAACAAGCATACATTTGGTTTTATGAAGGGTTGAAGATTCTTCACAGTTAAATCTTTAATTACATAGTCAGGATTATGAACTCCATATTTTGTTATGAAAATACCCTCTATATGAATTCCCAATATTTTCGCACCAATATTATTTTTATTTTTTTCTATATAAAGATTCAAATGATCGACACTTTTCGAAATACTATTAACGGGTGCAGTAATAAGCGTGGGACAAAATGCAACTACTCCAGAATAAGCAAGCTTAAGCCTTAATTTATCTATCTCATTAAAATCAGGTAATGATTCAGACCAAAAATTACAGCTATCAAGTCCATTGACTTGTGGATCTATAAAACCTGGCGAAATTATGCAATCCTTAGCATCTATGTTTAACCATTCAACAAAGTTATTTAAATAAGATTGTTCATCTTGTGAAATTATATTCCCATCTTTTATAAACAAGTTTTCTTTTAACTCATCTAAACCAATAACCTTGTTAAAATTTGTTAGCTTAATAAATTTTGATTTTTTTATTTCAGGCATAATCAACACATCTTCAAGTAAAGATTATAAAGCTTATTACTTGAAACATTGTATTCTTTCCCAATCATTTTAGATGATTCCTTTAATGACGTTCCTTTACTTATTAAGGCTTTCATTCTATCTAATATTTCACTTTGATTTTCTTCAGTTTTATTTTGAGCAGTCTCAATGTTTTCAAAATATAATCCTAAGATTATTTCACCTTTTAAATTTTTCTTTTCAACGACTTCAAGAAGATTTGATATTTTTCCACACCAAAAATCTTCATAGATTTTAGTTATTTCTCTTGCATAAAACACATCGATATTTGGATAGGAGTTATATATCTCTTTTAAATGTTTTTTTAAATCATGAGGTGGTATTAGTAGTAAAACTAGATTGGCACGCATCTTCAACGAAATGAGAAGTTTTTTTCTGATTGATTTATTGTCCGGCAAATATCCTAAAAATAAAAACTCGTTTGAGTTAAATGGGCATACTGACAATGCACTTGTAAGTGAGCTTGGTCCTGGAATAGGTACAATACTAAGATTGTTGTTTCTAAGGTATGAAATCAATTCAAGACCAGGATCTGAAATCAATGGTGTTCCTGCATCTGAAACCAATGCAAGATTTTTTCCAGAAGTCAATAAAGATAAAACATATTCAAGTTTACTCTTCTCATTAAATTTATGAAAGCTAATTAGTTTTGTTTTAATTTCATACTTATTTAAAAGCTTTACAGTAACTCTTGTATCTTCACATAAAATAAAATCTACTTCTTTTAGAATTCTCAATGCACGCAAAGTAATATCTTCAAGATTTCCTATGGGTGTAGCTACAACATATAGAATACCTGCTTTATTCAATCAATCCTCCCGCCCAGAAGGGCGAGGCTCGCCTTTGGCGGCAATCCTCATTAAATATTTGCTCCCATAAACAAATCTGGCTGTATTAATTTTTCTAATATTTGATTTCTAATAGTTACTAGTTTGGGATTTTTAAAATCTCTAGGTCTTGAAACAGCAATCGTAGTATCAAAAAGTATTGTGCCAGGCTTACCACCAACTACAAGAATCCTATCACCTAGTTTTAATGCTTCATCTACACTATGAGTTACAAACAAGACAGTTCTTTTAGCTTTTGACCAAAGCCTTAAGATTTCAACTTGCATACTCTCTCTTGTGTGTTGATCTAGAGCCCCAAATGGTTCATCTAAAAGTAATACTTCAGGCTCTACTGCTAATGCTCTTGCAATTGCTACTCTTTGCTTCATTCCACCAGAAAGCTGACTGACTGAATAGTCTTTATAAGCACTTAATCCAACCAAATTCAAATAATCAAGAGAGACCTCACGAGATTTTTTTGATGAATGATTTTTTGTCGTTAATCCAAAAGCAACGTTATCTAGAATATTCAGCCATGGAAATAATGCATAGTCTTGAAAAACCAATGTTCTTGAACTGTTTGGTCTCTGTATAGGCTTTGAATTAAATAAAACCAATCCAGAGTTTGGTTTAATAAATCCAGCAATCAATCCTAATATTGTAGATTTTCCTGAACCTGATGGACCTAAAATACAGACAAACTCTTCTGCAAAAACACTAAAATTTAAATCTTTTAAAACAGTCTCAGTCTTTGATGTATTAAAAAACGACTTTGAAACATTCTCAAATTTAATTTTGGGTTGTAATTCTATCATCGACCTTCTAATCCCCATGCATTTCTTACACGTCTTTCAATAGTACCAAAGAATAAATTTTCAGTTAAAAAACCAATTACACCTATTGTAGTAATCATAGCTATTACTTGAGACATATCAGCAAGGGATCTTCCAAGCTCTAATGTTTGTCCAATTCCTGAACCACTAATAAAAAGCTCACCTGCAATCAATGCTCTCCATGCAAATGCCCAACTCAATCTTAATCCTGTAACCAGCTCAGGAATCATTGCTTTAATTATTACATTTCTATACAAATGCAAGCCTTTGCTACCCAATGTTTGAGCTGCTCTAATTAAATTTGGTGGTATGTTTTTCATTGCATTTTTAGTACTTAATGCTACTGGCAAAACAGCTTCTAAAATAATAATAAAAACAACTGCATTGTCTGTAATCCCAAACCATAAAAGAGCAAGCGGAACCCACGCAACACTCGGTATTGACTGCAGTGCAAGAATTGTCCTTCCAAAGGTAATATCAAGCAAATAATACCTTGCTAATAAAATCCCTGTAATCATTCCTACACCTAATGCAAGGAAATATCCTATTAGTACTCTAACTAGCGAAAAGAAAATAGCAGTACAATAGCTACCCTTAAAAAATCCATAATAAAAACTGCTTAAAACTTCAATGGGTGCAGGCAAAATATATGATGGTATATTTCCTAACTTAATAAATAAATACCAAAACAAAAAAAGTAATAAATAAAAAGTGACTCTAATTAATGTAATTTTCATTGGAAGATATTAATTTTTTTAGAAAAGCCTTCTTTATAATAACCTGCATTTACTCCTGTTTTAGCTAATTCTTTTAAAATATTTAAATTTACTGCATTTGTAAACGTACATCTTTGAAAAGCTTTTTTTATAATAGTTTCATCAATCTCTTTTTTCGATATTTGAGAAATCTCACTTGCAGTTATATTTATAGCATCATCCTGATTTTTTAAAATATAATCAATCGACAAATTATGAGCATTTAAAATCTTTTTCACCAATTCTGGTTCCTTCTTAGCAAATAAACCACTAACCACTAAAACAGTTACAGGATAATTCCCACCATTAAATATTTCATTTTCATTGACAAGTATCTTGCATATTTTTTTCTCAATTAAAATACTCCCCCAAGGTTCAGGTAAGCAAGCTGCATCAATGGACATGGTAAAAAAAGCAGTTCCAGTATCTTGTGATGGTATAGCAATGATTTTTACTTTATCCAACAAGTTATTGTTTTTCAAATAAGTTCTCAATATTAAATCTTGAGTATTTCCATACTGCGGCACAGCAATCCTCATGTTTTTTTTCAAATCAGTAATATTATTTACTCCAACAATTAAAGAGCCACTGTTCGTTGCATTAGAAAGCAAATTTAAAGGTATCCTCCTATAAACCGCATTAATAAATGGTCCTGGGCCCACGTAAGCAAAATCAAGCTGATTTGAAATGAATGCATCAACAATACTATTTCCTACCACAAAATGAATAGGTTTTAATTTTATATTACTGCCTAGTTCGTCTTGAAAAAAGTTTTTATTTATACCTACTAATGCTGGAGCATGAGTAACATTTGGCATATAGCCTATACGAATAAATTTTTTATCGTTTTGATTTTGTAAGGTGCATGAAGTTGTTGTAAAAAGGAGAAGAAAACAAGAAACAAGAAACAAGAGATAAGAAACAAAATAACATATTTTTTTATCTTGTTTCATAGCTTATGTTTCTCATTTTTTCAGTGAAACTTATTTTAAGTTCTTCACAAAATCCAAAAGCTCACTGTTTGACGGCATTCCATCTACAATTTTTCGAATCATTCCATTTTTATCAATTAGAAAAAGCTTTCTTGAGGAATAGTTTTTTCCTTCTTGATAGGTGCCATATTGTTTTGCAACTATGCCCCCAACATCAGCTAATAATGGATGTTTTAAGCTAAACTTTGCACTAAATGTTTCATGACTTTTTACATCATCACAACTAATACCAAACACTTGTGTATCAGCAGCTTCAAATTTTGATGAATCATCTCTAAATGCACAGTTTTCAGCAGTACATCCTGGAGTATCATCTTTAGGGTAAAAAGCAAGAATTACATTTTTTTTACCTTTAAACTGAGCTAAAGAATACTCGCCACTTGGATATGCACTTAATTTAAAACCTGGTGCTTCTTGATCAACTTTTAATTCAACTTGAGTAACCATAGAAATTCCTCCATTACACACTATTATTACAAACCCAATTATTAATAAAAGGGCAGAATGAATCCTGCCCCTCTTAAAATACAAAAACATAATCAGTCTAGCAATCGGCTGCTAACTGTCTTCCAGCAAACATTCCCCCAGAAAGAATCAATATATTTTCCTCTTTCTGTAGCTTTATAATCACCTATATATGCATGCTCCCACACATCCATGACTAGAAGTGGCTTATAGCCAGCTGGGATTCCATTTTCATGGTCCATTATAAAGTGGTTTGAAAGCTTCTTTGTCAATGGATCTTGGAAAAGCACTGCCCAGCCAATTCCTCTCATTTTTCCTACATTTTTAAAATCATTTTCAAAAGTATTCCAATCCCAGAAAATTTCAGAGATTTTTTTGTAGATTTTTGAATCTTGAGCTATTGCTAGTCCACCTGGAGTTAGGTTATCGAAATAATATTCATGTAAAATCATTCCATTATACTCAAAGCCATATCGTCTTTTTAGTTCACCATACTCAGGAGTCCCTGATTTTCCTGCTTTTGTAAGCTCTTCAACTTTTTGATTTAAAGTGTTTGTATTATTTACATAGCCTTGATAAAGTTTAAAATGTTCTTCTAACTGTGCATCTGAAATGCCTTTTAAACCTTTTAAGTTTGACCATGTTTTTGCTGTATATCCTGTTGTTGCTGTTGTCATAAAGATCCCTCCTATTTCATTAAACGCTAGTAGTAAGGATACCCAAACTTCTAAAGTTTGAATCTTGTTTTACATATTAGTATAAAGAAAAATTGTGAAAGACAGATTGTTTAGGCTTGAAAAACAAAAGCTCCAGCTAAGCTGGAGCTTTTAAAGAATTTGCCCTTGGCCAGACTCGAACTGGCACGGTCTTGTTCAAACCAACGGATTTTAAGTCCGTTGCGTCTACCATTCCGCCACAAGGGCAAGATCAGAAACTAGAAGTCAGAGATCAGAGAATCAGAAAACCTGATATCTAGTATCAGAATATTAGGATATCAGAAGTCAGAAGATTAGATTAATCTAAATAAAATATAGTAACGATCTTATGCTGCATATGTGCATACTCTATGGCTTCTTTTAGAGTATGGCTGTCATGATATAAAAAGCTAATTAACTGGTGTGAGCTTTCTACAATTTCTCTGTTACAGATTCTACTTGCATCAGCTAAAGTCATATTTTGTCTATCTGGATGCTCAAGGACACCTTTAACACCTATCAATGCATTTTGTACTTCTGAGGGTTGTTGACCAATAGTTTGGGGAAGGATTACTTCAAGCTTGTTTTGATCTGCTCTACAAGAGCCTTTTATAACAGCTGAGTTTACTCCACTTGCTCCACCACTTGTAATTATAATGTTTCCACTAATTATCAAAGCATAAGCTAATATTTCAACAAGTTGTTGATGCATTAATGAAAGATTTCTAGTCCCGATGATTGCAATCTTTCTAGTACCTACGTTTTGTATTAACTTTAATTCTTCTACTAAAGTGTCTACTGTAGGCATTGTGAGTTGCCCGCTTGAGTATTTTGATATTCCTTCGCTGTAAATGGCTGTCTCCTTTACTAGTACAATGTTAGTTGAAATTATGAATCAGCTTAACCTTAATAAAGATACTTCATTTATAACTTCTGGATTAAATATAAACCAGTTGTCAGCAGTTACTCATGAAGATGGCCCTTTATTAGTTATTGCAGGTGCTGGATCTGGTAAAACTAAAGTTCTTACACACCGCATAGCTTATTTGATTTCTTCTGATTTTATGCCAGAAAATATTCTAGCAGTAACCTTTACAAATAAAGCAGCTAATGAAATGAAAGAAAGATTAAATTGTTTATTATCAAAAGAAATAGCCAATTTACTCTGGATTGGGACATTTCATAGTATTTGCGGAAGGATATTGCGTCATGACATTCATAAACTACAATTACCTAATGGAGAGCGCTGGACCAATAATTTTGTAATTTATGATGAGTCAGATAGTACAAATCTAGTTAAAGGATGTATTCAAGCTCTTGATTTAGACAATAAAGTTTATGTACCTAAAAGCATTAAATCATTTATTAGCTCTTTAAAATCACAAGGCTATGAAGCAAAATCATTTGGTGACATAGCAAAAAATCATCGTGAAATAAAAATTTCTGAGATATTTGATTTGTATCAGAAAGAATTAGCAAAAAATAATGCATTAGATTTTGATGATTTGTTGCTTCTTACAGTAAAACTTTTAGAACAAAATGAAAGAGTTAGAAATTACTACCATAAAAGATTTTCACAAGTACTTGTAGATGAGTTTCAAGATACCAATACAGTTCAGTATGAATTAGTACGTTTAATATCAGAGGGTTTTCCAAAGGAAGAAAGACATAACATTCAAAGAGATAGCTTGTGGGAAAGGAGAGGATTGACCGTAGTTGGGGATGTGGATCAAAGCATATATTCCTGGCGTGGAGCTGATTTTAAAATCATTTTAGGATTTCAAAATGATTTTCCGGAAAACAAACTGATTAAATTAGAGCATAATTATCGTTCTTCTGAGACCATACTTACTGTTGCAGATACAATTATAAAAAACAATAAACAACGTATTGAAAAAACATTATTGCCCACTAAAGATAAGGGTGAAAAAGTAATTTGTTTTGAAGCAGAAGATGAAATCGAGGAAGCTGAATATATTGCTAAGGAAGTTTTATACCAATCAAAAAAAGGACTTAAATATTCTGATTTTGGAGTTCTTTATAGAACAAATGCTCAAAGTCGAGCAATTGAAGAGGCTTTAATAAAGAAAAATATTCCATATCAAATTGTAGGTGGTTTTAGGTTTTATGAAAGAAAAGAAATTAAGGATGTAATTGCTTATTTGAAAGTTATTTATAACCCAAGCGATACCATTTCTTTAAAAAGAATAATTAATATTCCAAAAAGAGGACTGGGTGCTACAACCCTTAGTAAGATTGAAGAGTATGCAAATCAAAACAATTTTTCTCTGTATAAAACATTGCTTGAAATAAAAGATGTTCCAGAATTGTCAGAAAAAATAATTGTTTCAGTTCAAAACTTTGTTGAGTTAATTGAACATCTTAGAAAGGCAGCTAAATCACTGTCCCTAAGTGACTTGTTAGATCAGTTATTAAAAAAATCAGGCTATTGGGATGAGATTCAAGAAGAAGGCACATTAGATTCAGAAGAAAGGCTTGGAAATCTTCAAGAACTTTATTCGATTGCAAATGAATTTGAAGCAAGCACACATTTAAATCCTGTCTTTTATGAGAACAATGAAGAGATTCAATCCCCATCATTGTTAGGTGATTTTCTTTCACAAATTTCTCTTTATACAGATTTAGACAATTTAAAACAAGCTGGAAACAAAATTACGCTTATGACACTTCACTTAGCAAAAGGATTAGAGTATCCAATAGTATTTATTGCAGGACTTGAAGAAGGGATTTTTCCACATTCAAGATCAATAAATTCATTAGATGATGATGAGATTGAAGAAGAACGAAGGTTAATGTATGTGGGTGTTACACGAGCTAAAGAAAAATTGTATTTTGTCTATGCAAGAGCTAGAAGAATTTTTGGAATGAGAGAACAAGCAATGGTAAGTAGATTCATCGGAGAAGCTCCTAAAAATTTATTAAATGGATATTATGGTGGTTTAGATGAAAGTGTTTCAAATAAAAAGCTTCATGTCTCAAAAAAAGGAATTAAAAGAAAATATTCAGAATATGAAGTCGATGAATTAATAGCTACTAAAGGTGTAACAAATGTCACTAGAGTAATTGCCCCTAAAATTTCCCAATCCTCAGTCCAAATTTCTCAATCCTTGTTTGCTGTCGGAAATAAAGTATTTCATGAGAAATTTGGCAAGGGCACTATTGAACAAGTTTTTGGGCAAAGTGAAAAGCTCTTAGTTAATGTTAGTTTTGAAAGTCATGGGAAAAAGCTTTTAGATCCTAAATATGCAAAGCTGATTAAAACGGATTAATTATTTGACTTACGCTCGCAACCCTATTCGGGTTAGCTCGCTTTTCCAAAAAGGCGATTTTTGGTAAGTAAATTACACAAAAATCTTATGGACTTTACAGACATTAGAATTTGGCGTAAGTCCTAAATTAATTTGTAGGTAATACTTGACCATTACCTACTTAAACATATCTTAAAGGATATATGATAATATTTCAACACACTATAAAAGTTATGTAAAATGATGAATAATATATCTTATAGGGTATATTATTAGTACGAGGGAAAGAAATATGAGCATTAAATATTTGACCATATTAAATAAAATATCAAAAGAATTTAAAAGCATTGAAGCTTTTAAAGAACTCTTTAAAAACAACCTTCCTACAAATGAGCAAATTTCTTTGTTAAGAACTGCTCTTGGAATGACACAAAACCAACTGGCAAAAAAGCTAGGTTATAACAGTTATGTTCCAGTCTCAAAGTTAGAAAGTAAAAATAGTAATCCTACAATTGAGACATTAAAGAGTTATGCTTATGCTCTAGAATGTGAACTCAGTGTTAGGTTCATTCCAAAGAAAGAAATCAAACAAATGCTCAATGATCTTGCTGAAAAAAAAGCAAGAGGAATTGTTAAACTTTCCACTGGAAATGCTGCAATGGAATTGCAACAGCCAAACAAAGAAGATATAGAAAATGCTGTTAAAGAACTAAAGAATAAAATCATAAATAGTAAAAGAACAAGTTTATTATGGGAGGAGTAGAAAAATTGTTTGAAAAAATTGAAGGTGCAACACCACTTGAAGAACCTATTGGTTTACTTATACCAGGCATTAACACTGTAGAAGAATTAAATCGTGCAGAACATGCCAACATCACTAAAGCAACATCTTATTATTTCTTAGACAAGAAAAATATTATAAATTTTAAGTTAAACTTAGCAACCTTATACAAGGTTCATAAACAAATGTTTGATGAAGTTTGGGAGTGGGCTGGAACAAAACGCACTAAAGAAACGGCACCTGTTGGTGTTCCAGTTTTTAAAATAGATGAGGAATTAAAACAATTGGTAGATGATTGTAATTATTGGATTGAGCATAAAACATATAAACCAATTGAAATTACAGCTAGGCTACATCATAAGTTAGTATTTATCCATCCATTTAGGAATGGAAATGGGAGGTGGAGTAGATTAGTAGATATGATAATTTTCTACCAATTAGCAAAAGCATATTTAATTTGGCCTTTGGATCTTAATAAAGAAACTCCATTTAGAAAAGATTATTTAAAAGCATTATATGAAGCAGATAATGGAAATTATAAATTCTTGATTTCACTGCGTGAAAAAATCTATAGCAAATCTTTGGATTAATTTTATTTCTGCAATTCCTGTTTTTTATAAACTTCTAATGCTTGTAAAATACTTCTACTTACTTCATTCATTTTTATTGCTGTGTCAGTATATGATTTAGCAACTTTTTGAGCTTCCTGCATTTCTTCATCAGAAAGCTTTCTATCACCATTCTTATCAAATCTATTTAGAACTTCCATCAATTCCAATGTACCTTTATCATTTGTTTTAACATTGTTTAAAGTAGCTGTTAGTGCTTCTTCAGGAGCAAGTCTTAATCTAGCAGCACGCTGGTCTCCTACTTCTAATGCTATTAGAACGCCGAGTGCTCCAACACTTACTGTTGCAAGTGCTGTACAAAACTCTGAATGACTCATGCTTATACCCATAAAAAAATTTCTCCTTAAACTATTACTATAAAATTTTCACCACTTAATTAAAGTATTGAAAATAATAACATGGAAAATTATTTAGTCTGTTAAATAGTGATTTTGTACTATAGTATAGCGTCATTGTAAAGGCTTTAGCTTGAAGTAATCTCAAGAACTCTTTTGTTTTTTGTGAGATTGCTTCGTCGCCTTTCAGGCTCCTCGCAATGACACCTTGAGCTAGTCTGACGGAGCAAACCCACGTCTCATAGTGTTCTCAGTAATCACTCTAGGTTCAACAAATTGGAGCAAATAATCTTTCCCACCTGCTTTGGCACCAATGCCTGACATTTTAAATCCACCAAATGGTTGTCTTCCTACCTTAGCACCTGTACAACCACGGTTTACATAAAGGTTTCCGATTTTAAATTTTTCTTTAGCTTTTTGAATGTTTGCTGGACTCCTGGAAAACACTCCCCCAGTTAATGCAAACTTTACTCCATTTCCTATTTCAATAGCATGGTCAAAATTTTCTGCTTTGATTATAGCTAAAACAGGTGCAAATATTTCTTCTTGGGCTATTCTTGCATCTGGTTTTACATCTATAAAAATAGTAGGTCTTATGAAATAGCCATCACTTGATACAGCTTCATCACCAGTCACCATCTTTCCTTCACTCTTTCCAATTTCAATATATTTTTTAGTGTTTTCATATGCACTCTTGTCTATGACAGGACCTAAATAAGAAGCAGGATTAGAAGCCTCACCTACTCTTATACTCTTTGCTGCTTCAATTAATCTTTCAATAAAATGATCATATGCTTCTTTTACTACTATGACCCTTGATGAAGCTGAGCATTTTTGACCACTAAATCCAAATGCACTATAAATCACACCTTTTACGGCTTCATCTAAATCAGCATCATCATCTACTATAATGGCGTTTTTTCCACCCATTTCACAAATCACTTTTTTTACAAAATCTTGTCCATCTTTTACTTCATTTGCAAGTTTGTTTATAGAAAGACCGACTTCCATAGAGCCTGTAAATGCAATGAGGTTTATATCCTTATGACTCACTAAATAATTTCCAATTGTTCTTCCATCACCAGGAAGATAATTGCATACACCATGAGGCAGACCTGCTTCTTCTAAAATCTCCATATATTTTGCTGCTATAACACTAGCTTGGCGAGCTGGTTTTATAATCACTGTATTTCCACTGACAATACTAGCTGAACTCATACCAACCAATATAGCAAGAGGGAAGTTCCACGGTGAAACTATTACTGAGACACCTTTGGCTTGATAGAAAGAATAGTTTTCTTCTCCGCTTGGACTAATTAGTTTTTCTGGCGTAAATAGTTTCTTAGCTTCAATTCCATAATAGTTTAAAAAATCAATGGCTTCGCTTACATCACCATCAGCTTCTCTCCAAGGCTTTCCTTCTTCTAAAACCATAACACTGCTAAGCTCACATTTTTTCTTTTTCATTATTTCAGCTGCTTTAAATAATATCTCTGAGCGCTTTTCAATAGGCATCTCTGACCAGGTTTTAAAAGCATTTTTAGCTGCTAAAATAGTATCATCAGCATCTTTCATTGTAGCTAATGCAAACTTTCCTACGACTTCTTTTGAGTTCGATGGATTAATAGAGTCTGCCCATTCTTTTGTTTCAATATACTTACCATTAATAATAAGAGGATATTTTTTTCCTAATTCTTTTCTAAAATCATTTATAGCTTCTTCCATTAATTTTCTATTTTGAGGAATAGAAAAGTCTGTATCGGGCTCATTTGTAAAATTGAGAATTGATAATGGAGAATTGATAATGGGAGATTGAAGAATGGAAATTGAGGAAGGATTTTGTAATAATTTGTCCTCATCAACACCTTCTGCAAAACCTTGTCTTAAAAATGAATCATTAGCAGTATTTTCTAATAATCTTCTAACTAAATATGCCATACCTGGAATTAGCTCACCATAAGGTGTATAAATCCTTACTCTTTCATCCAAACTGACAAGTGCTTCTTTTATAGGATCTGCCATTCCAAATAAAAACTGATACTCAATAGCATATTTAGGAAGATCTAACAATTCACTATATGCTTTAGCATGAGCTAATGATCGTATATTGTGACTAGCTATTGCTGAGTAAATATGTGGATAATTTCCAATTAAAAGCTTGCTTAGTTTTTCATAGTTTGCATCTGTTTCAGGCTTGTTTCCATAAACAGGACAATGCCAACTTCTCTGTCTTGAAATTATAGTTTCATAATCCCAATAAGCTCCTTTTACAAGTCTTACTGTAATAGGAACTCCACGTTTTTTTGTCCAGTCTATCAAACTCACTAAATCTGCTTCACTATCCTTCAGATACGCTTGAATAACGATTCCTGCATGTTTCCAATCACTAAACTCTTTTTCCTCTAATACTTCTTTAAAAACGGTAAGCGTTAGATCTTTAAAATGATAGTCTTCCATATCAATATAAATAAAAACATTTTCTTTTCTTGCTAACTGAAGAATAGGTCTTAGTTTATCTTTCAGAAAAGATACTGACTCATTAAAGTTCATGTAATCAGCTTGAGAATATAAAGATGAAAGCTTTACTGAAACATTTACTTTTGGTAGGTCTCCATATGATGCTTTATCCAAGAGTGGAATTGACTCCCATTTTATGGCATCTTTAGATAAGCCTGAAACAAGCTCCATGTATAGTTTCTGATAATGATTGGCTTCTTTTTCACTTAATACTGCTTCTCCTAAAATATCCACAGTAAAAGTCATTTGTTTTTTTCTAAGATCATTTACCTTTTGGAATATTTCTTTTACATTTTCACCAGCTATAAAGGTCTTAGCCATCTGTGTTACACCAGTACGAACAGCAATAGATGCTGCCATCTTTCCTATAAAGCTTCCAGAGCTAACTTGTGTAACCATCTTTAAAAGATCAGCATGCTCACCTTTGAAGTTTCCAAAATATTCTTGTATGTGTCTGGATAACTGCTCATCTGATTTTAGTGTAGGCAAAACATCTACAAAACGAAAAAGCTCAATTTTAAGCTTTTCATCTTTCATAGCAATATCCATCAATTTTGTGCTCCAGAAAGATCTATCAAAGAATGAAGCTTTAGAAGATTTTACTCTTTTAAAAATTTCTTTTCCAATTTCTTGTGTTCGCTTTTCTAGTAGTTCTAAAGAAATTGACATAGGGTTTTTAGTTAGTGTTTGTGACACGGTTAATATCCTTCTTCTCTTATTTTTTTTGCAATTTCTTTATTTTCACTAGGCATTGCCATAAATAAAAATTCATTTAACTTTTCCAGACATTCAAGTCTTTTTTCAGGCGTTAATGATAAGCACCACTTGATATAATCTTCGTTTACATCCCCAGCAGAATTTTTATTGTTCACCTTTTAGCCTCATAATTTTCTTTAGTACCTGTATGTCATTTCTATCTATTATTCTATCTGCTTTTTCTTTTAATTTTACAAGATCTGGTATAGAAATCACAGGAATATCAATTTTATTAATAGTATAAATGACTTTATTCTTATAGGAATTACTAAAATTTAAATCATAATCAATCAATACATCTATATGTTCAAACTCATTTTTAGGATTGTATACTGAAAAGACTTTCATCCCTTTTTCTTTCGTCCACTTATCTCTATTTTCTTGCTTGATAAAATCTTCTAGTTCTACAGGTATTCTAGGTTTATAACCTAAAGGTTTAATTACATCTATAAACTTTTTAATATTTTCATCACAAAGAAGAAGAATTATATCTAAATCTGCTGTTGCTCTGGTATACCCATGTAAATTAACGGCTAGTCCTCCAACTATAAGGTATTCAAACTTTTCATCATGTAGTTTTTTTAATATTTCTTCGTATAACATTATTTCTTTGTAATTTATTTATGAAAACTCATTATAACTTCATACTCTTGTTTTGTAATAGGCATTACAGATAGTCTGGATTGCTTTAATAAAGGTAAATTAGATAATAGTTTTTCTTTTTTTATTTGTTCAAGTGTAACTGTTTTAGTTAATTTTCTAACTGGTGCAAGTTCAACTACTACCCATATATTTGTCTTGTCTTTCGGATCTTGATAATGTTCTTTTATAACTTTTGCAATACCAACAATCTCTTTAGTCTTTCCACTGTGATAAACAAGAACAAGATCACCAAGCTTCATTAGTTTCAAATTATTTCTTGCTTGGTAATTTCTAACTCCATCCCAAATAACTTTTTTTTCAATTAAAAGATCATCAAATGAATATTCTTCAGGTTCGGTTTTTATGAGATAATGGGACATTAATTAGAATCGTACCATCTATTATTAAAAGTATCAGGAGCACAAAATAATCCACCATTACCACTCACTACACCCATTGTTGCTGCTCCACCTGGAAATTGGATGTTAAAGATGCTGCCTGTTCCCACAACAGGAACACCAAAATTCCATTGTACAGCCATTAAGGTCGTACACATTCCTGTATATTCATAAACACGATAATTAGTATTGTAGTTATTTGCAAAGTTAGGAGGGTGATAGGCTACGGCGGCACTTGTACAAGCATCCCCAGCCATACCAGTACATCCAGCTGCAGCATCTGTTAACACATTAAAACCCCAAGCACCAAGTGTAGGCCACCAATACCAAAAAGTACCAAGACTAGGATTAGAAACACATATACTGCGCCAATCTACGGCAGCTGTATTATAATCTGGAAACCCACCCATACTAGCAAAATTTGTATACCGACAAACTTGCCCACCCATACATCCAGCACCAGCTCCATTAGCATAACCAGGAATATTTACGGTACATTCTTGACATTGATATCTGGTAGGAGTATTAATAGGCGATGTACCAAGAGGACCACTGTAATAAACTATCCTAGCATCACACATATCTAGCATTATATTTATCATGGCTCCACCATTAACATTTAGATCTTGAGCTATAGCTGCACAATCAGCATCTGCCGTACATTGAACACAAGAAAATGGTGGCCAAACCGGTATATTATTCATAGCTCCAATATGCATTGTGTTGCATATTGGGGTAGGGGCCATACAGTCAGCCATTTTAGTACACTGTACACAATATCCTATATTCGGTATCATTGCTGGAGCCCCTACAGAAATGCCATTCGTTATATCTGCAGTACAAGAAGGTCTGGTAGCAGTCATACATGCCATATCACCTGAGTCAAGTGCAGCCATTACAGTAGCATTAAAAGCAATATTAGCTGCTGCTGCTGCTGCTATAGGACCCAATAATGCATTAGCAACAGCAGCAACAGCAGCATCCATTTGAGCCATTAGAAGAGTAGCCATAGTATGCTTTGGACATGTAAGACCAGGACCAATGTAATTTAATCTTGCTTTAAAGCTCGTTTCCTTTTCTATACTAACATCTACATCCTCAAACCCATCATTAGAGGTATCTTCATCCTCATTACTAATATCTACATTTTCAAGCATTAATCCTTTTTCATTTTGATTTTCAGTTAATTCAACAGTAGGATTAATATTTGAATTTATTGATAAATTCTTACTCCTGTTCGTTTTCCCTTTTTTATGCTTTCTAGCTTTTTTATTTGGTTGATTATTTACATCACTGGTTTTTGTAACAATAGTTTTAGTAATAAAGAATGGTGTTGGTGAAACTACGGGAGTCGGGGTTGGAGAAGGTGAACAGCTAGAAGTAGTAACACAAGAGCAAGTGGAGAAATCTTCAGATTGACAAGAAGGATTGCAACCTAATGAACCTACATTATTAGTACAAGTACAAGTAGAGAAATTTTCAGATTGACAAGAATTACAACCTAATGAACCTACATTATTAGTACAAGTACAAGCAGAAAAGTCTTCAGATTGACAAGAGTTACAACCTAATGAACCTACATTATTAGTACATGAACAAGTTGTAGTATCAAGAGTTTGACAAGAATTACAAGTCACACCAATACAACTAGGTGTAGGAGTTGGAGAAGGTGAACAACTAGAAGTAGTAAGACAAGAACAAGTGGAGAAATCTTCAGATTGACAAGAAGGATTACAACCTAGTGAACCTACATTATTAGTACAAGTACAAGCAGAAAAGTCTTCAGATTGGCAAGAGTTACAACCTAGTGAACCTACATTATTAGTACAAGTACAAGCAGAAAAGTCTTCAGATTGGCAAGAGTTACAACCTAGTGAACCTACATTATTAGTACATGAGCAAGTAGAGAAATTTTCAGATTGACAAGAATTACAACCTAGTGAACCTACATTATTAGTACAAGTACAAGTAGAGAAATTTTCAGATTGACAAGAGTTACAACCTAGTGAACCTACATTATTAGTACAAGTACAAGTAGAGAAATTTTCAGATTGACAAGAGTTACAACCTAGTGAACCTACATTATTAGTACAAGTACAAGTAGAGAAATTTTCAGATTGACAAGAGTTACAACCTAGTGAACCTACATTATTAGTACATGAGCAAGTTGTAGTATCAAGAGTTTGACAAGAATTACAAGTTACACCAATACAACTAGGTGTGGGTGAAACTGCTGGAGTCGGGGTTGGCGTTGGTGATACTACTGGAGTTGGGGTTGGTGAAGCACAAGTACACTTAGTATCACAAATCTTTCCTATTGCACATTGAGCTTGACTTCCTGGACTACCACTATGATCACACTCTTCAGCAAAATCCGTTGTTAATATTCCATCTCCACAAGTAGGCCACTGACAACTTCCTGAAATACAAATACCACCATCAATGCCATTGTCTTCATCACTACAAACAGCTCCATCAGCTTTAGGATTAGAAAGATCACATTGTGAAGCAGCATCACACGTATAACAACCATTACCACAATCATCTCCTGGATCACATGCTTTACCATAACAATCATTAAACTGATCTAAATTCGTATCTCCATCCCCATCTCCATCGCTATCTTCATCCTCTTCATGACATGTAAGATCACCTGGAGCAGGATCTACACTCACTTCATAATCAAATTCCTCATCTGTAGCTGATCCCGTGTTAATAGTAGAAGTCGTTGTTGCTGCAGTAACAGTACTAACAACAGCAAATGGAGAGCAACTGTTTACACTACCTGTAATAGTTTCATTAGTGGTATCAACTGAAGTAGTTATATCTTGCCAAGCACTTCCATTATCATGAAGAAGTTTTAAAGTAGCTCCATCATTTAGTACGGCATCTCTCAAAGCATCTGTAAAGGGTACAGTTATTGTATATGGAGAAGTACTTGAACAACCAGTAATGTCTAATAAAATATAATTATTACTATCATATACAGTAAAGTCAAGTGGAGTGGCTTCTGTTGGTAATATTGAGCTAGTTACTATACTAATTGTAGTACCGCTACCATTCTTAGCTACAACATCTTCAAAGCTAATTGAAGGATTTTTTGCTGCAGTATTTCCTATACTACCTGTTCCTTGATCAGCTGTAGAACCATCATTTCCAGTAGTATTACCTCCATTCCCAGTCGTTACATCTACAGGATTGACTAGTCCAGTATCTGTTCCTGCTTTTGCATCTGCTGCTGCTTTTGCGTCTGCCGCTGCTTGTGCATCTGCTTGTGCTTTTGCATCTGCTTGTGCTTTTGCATCTGCCGCTGCTTTTGCATCTGCTGCTGCTTTTGCATCTGCTTGTGCTTTTGCATCTGCTTGTGCTTTTGCATCTGCCGCTGCTTTTGCATCTGCCGCTGCTTGTGCGTCTGCTTGTGCTTTTGCATCTGCCGCTGCTTTTGCATCTGCCGCTGCTTGTGCGTCTGCTTGTGCTTTTGCATCTGCCGCTGCTTTTGCATCTGCTGCTGCTTTTGCATCTGCCGCTGCTTTATCTGCTTGTGCTTTTGCCTCAACTTGTTGTGCTGCTTGTTGTGCCGCTTGTTGTGCTGCTTGTTGGGCTGCTTGTTGAGCTGCTTGTTGAGCTGCTTGTTGGGCTGCTTGTTGTGCCGCTTGTTGGGCCGCTTGTTGGGCTGCTTGTGCATTATTTTCATTAGCAGGATTTACTTCATTAACACCTTGAATAACTTGCACATTGCTATTACCTTGTCCATCTCCTTGAATAACTTGCACATTGCTATTACCTTGTCCATCTCCTTGAATAACTTGCACATTGCTATTACCTTGCCCAGTCCCATTGCTATCAGGATTGTTTATAGTTCCTTGATTAGTCTTTTTTACAGCATCTATATCAAGTAAACTTGAATCTTGATTAGAATTTTGACTTGGTTGTGTAGTTGGTATTGGTGTTGTTGCAGGAGCCTTAGGCATTGGATTTACAATTGGACCAGGACCTCCTGTATACTTAATTGTTGAACCTTGATCACCTGGCTCACCTTGATTTATATTGACCTTACCAAATTTCCTTTTACCAGATTTTTTATTAGTATTTTTATTTTGTTTGAGTACTTTCTCTTTCGTATAACACTTTTCACTAGTACTAGCCCAAACTAAAAGCAAGCTTAAAAACAAGATTAAATAAAATCTTAAGTTTGATTTTTGAAAACTAAATTTTATTTTCATTTTAAAAATATAAACAATAACGACAGCCCTAATGACTAACCCTACACCTCATTTACCCAAGAAAGTGTTTAGTTAATCACAGTCAATTAAAAGAATTTGTTAAAATTTACTAGAAATTCTTCTGTTTTTAATAAAAAAGATTAAATCTGTTTAAGGTTTCAAAATTCAGAACTTGAGAGCAATCTTATAACTTTCTAACATATAATGAAGCAAGTCTATGAAAGGAATAACATGCTATGGAATATAAAACACTAGGAAAAACAAATTTAAAGGTTTCAGCTATTGGTTTTGGTGCATGGGCGATTGGCGGCAATATGTGGGGTCCACAGGATGATAATGACTCAAATAGAGCCCTAAATAAAGCAATTGATCTAGGAGTAAATTTTATTGATACTGCAGCAGCCTATGGAAATGGTCATAGTGAAAAAATTATTGGCAATGTAATAAAAAAACGAAAAGAACAAATCTACATAGCCACTAAAATACCTCCTGTTACATGGCCACCTGCACCAGATACACATGCTAAAGATGCTTTTCCTAAAGAAAATATTATTAACTATGTAGATCAAAGCTTAAAAAACCTACAGATAGACTATATTGATCTAATTCAATTACACTCCTGGAGAGAAAACTGGACAAATGATACTGATTGGTATGAAACATTATCAGATCTAAAAAAACAAGGAAAAATAAAATTTATAGGGGTTTCAGTTCATGACAATATGGAAGATGAAGCTCTTGGTTTAATAGAAACAGGTAGAGTAGATGTAATCCAAGTAGTTTACAATGTACTCTCCCAAACCCCACAAAAAAACTTATTTCCAAAAGCTCTTAAGTACAATGTAGGTATCATTGCCAGAGTTCCACTTGCTTATGGTGCACTAACAGGAAAGTTTACTAAAGATACAATGTTCCCAAAGAATGATTTCAGAAGTGGAAAATATACGGGAGAAGGACTCAATCAAGTTTTAGAGAAAGTAGAAAAATTTAAATCTGTTGTCAAAACTAGCGAGAAAGCAAAACTTATTTCAGCAGCACTACGTTTTGCACTAGCTCACAATGCTGTTTCTACAACTATTCCAGGAATAAGAAATGAGAAACAAGCAGAAGAAAATTGCAGTATTTTTGATAATACCGTAGGTCTAGGTAGCGACCTCGACCTACGGAAGGATTTAAACGAATATCTCATTCAAAAAATTGGCTAAAATCATCAATATTTTTTTGATTGTTTTCGAAAAGTTTTAGATATTCCTGGAGCAAAATTTCTATATTGTTTAAAATTTTATTTTTTCTCATCAAATGATTATCTTGAGATTTATATGCTACCAATAAACACCCATAAGATGATTCGAGATCTTTAAGCTTTTTAACCTCTTCCTGACTTAACGATGCAACATTAAATTTGTTTTTTAACTTTATTTGAGATTCAATACGTGCAATTTGTTTTAGTCTTTGATGAATATATACAAGTCTTTTTAGGGGCTCATTAGATCGATCCTTCTTTTCTATATCTAAAATCTCAGCATTGTTTGAAGTAAACATCGCCTTACAATGGACGAGTACTTAAAACTGTAGTTCCATACTAGGCACCTTCTTTTGATCTTTGTTTATGATGTGAAGTCGGTGGCAAATTTAAAATTTCATTTGAATAGTAATCTGCTAAGTGTTCTACAATATCTCGCACTGATAAAAATCCTACTGGAACATTTTTTTCATCAACCAATGGTATATGTCTATATCCACCAGCAGCCATGCGGTTTAATGCATAGGCGATGGGATCTTCTAAAGTTAAAGAATCTGGTGATTTAGTCATATATTTTTCAATCGTTTCAAATTTCAAATCACATCCATTCGTAATTATTTTTCTAATCACGTCACGTTCAGTAAATATACCTATCAATTTTTTTGTATCTTTGTCTACAACTAAAACACACCCTACATCTTTTTCATTAAACAAATTAATTGCTTCAATGATTTTTATTTCTTTTGTGACTAATACAGGATCTCTATATAAAATCTTTTCAATAGGTTCATTAATAGATAGAGCAAATGCTAAGTTATGCTCAGACTCTTTAGAGCGTTCATTTATTATATTTAATTCTTCATCGATATCTTCTGGCATAATAAAATCAGTTTATCATGTTACATAATGAATAGCAGATAACTTATGAGTATATTAAACAGTTTTCCACAAAAAATAAAATCTAAAACATTTATTATGGTTTTTATTGTTTTTTCATTGATTTGTTTTTTCACTCAAATATCGAATGCTGGCAAAGTCAATAACCTAAATCTAGATAAATCAAATGAGTTGGAGACAGAATGTATTATCTGTCCACAATATTTACCAGAATGTAAGGAAGATGAAGTTCTTATAAATCAAACCTGTCAAAAATGCTCTCATTGTGAAAAGAAACAAAAAGCTACAAAAAATCACAAAAAACTATATTAAGTAAACTTAACCTCTCTATCACACACCTTTTTAATTAACATTTAACTAATCCTCTGTTTCATGGGCATATTAGGGATAGCATTATCTAAAAGTAATATTTTAGTTTTGCTAACAACTAAAAACAATCAACTCAAATGAAAAATCAAATTACATTTGTTTTGGTTTCTTTTGGCCTGTTCTCTCATCCTGGTAAAGACTTGCTGCGGCATGTCTCTCCTAAAAAAATGAATAACAACAAATCCAAAATCCTAAAACCCCTCCTTAGCCTAATAATGGTTTTTATTTTCAATTTGCCAACACTTGTGATATTTGATATTAATTACAGAAATCTTTTTAAAGCCCCTGGTGAGGCTATGGCTCAAATAGGTAATGAAGATTCTAATCGTACAGACGTTGCAAGCCGTACAGACGTTGCGCGCAACGTCTCTCCTAGTAAAGGTAGGCCGCGGCATGCCTCTCCGAACAAACGTCGTAAATCTAAATCTCATGGGCTTTCTGCTTCTACTATGTCCTTTCAAAACTTTTCATTTTCTGTAACTTCCCCAAATAGAGCAATTTGTGAGGATGGTATGGCTAAATGTACTAATTCAAATCTTTTTTCATCTTGTGAAGCTAATTCTACAAAACTCTGTACTCAAAACAACAACGACTCAGAACCTATTTGTATCAATTCTGCTTTAGGAAAAATAGGAATTGCAAGATGCGGAAATGTAAATCCTAGCGAAATCCCTCTTTGTACTGATGGCAGAGCAGCCTGTCTAAATGGAACATTTAAGTGTGATGATGCAAATGATATGAAATTATGTTCATCTGCAAATAATATCTCAGAACCACTTTGTTTAAATTCAGCATTAGGAAGAATTAGAAGTGGATTTTGTTTGGGGACAAGCTCTTCTAGTTCTTCAAGTGGGATCACTTGTCCCCCACCTATCATATGTCCAGCAGGTCAGATTCTACTTTCACAATCACAAATAGTAGGATCACCTAATTGTACATATGTAGGAACAGCTTGTACTCAATCTTGGTATTGTTGTACTTCTTCTACTTCATCGTCGTCCAGTTCTAGTGGAACCACTTATCCAAACTCTTCATCAGGCATTCAATGTTCTTATATACAAAGATATATTCCAACAGAAGCTAGTCTAGGTGGTTCATTAAAAATTACAGAACTAAGTAAAAGTAGGTTTGTTTTAGATTCTATTGGTGGTTCACAAGGAGAATACTTAATTAATATTTTCTTACCTAAACCACCCGACTCTGCAATATTTGTGAATACAGAAAGACCTCGACTAGAAGCATTGATTCCATATAAATCAGAATATCAAACACATTTAAAATCAACAGTAACACCACAAACTCAAGATCAATATGCACCCTCTTATTATATTTCTTCTATTGACAAGTTCTTAGATATTCGTTGGAAAGAAAAATTTGAACAGATCTGCTCATCATCAAATCCTATTTGTGTATCTTCTCTAACTAAAAAAACAAAAGGTATATCTGCAGAACTTTATAATTTCTCTACTGTATGGAACTCAATTAACAATGTGGGATATATTATCGGTGGGGGTAAATCTACTACTTCTCCACCACTTACAAATGAAATACTTGAATATAATCCAACTACTGAAAATACTAGAGTGGTTTCTTATCTACCATCACCAAGGTCTGTTACATCTGCAGTATGGGATACAAAAAATAATAAAGGATATATTTTTGGTGGGCAAGGTTCTACTCCATGTTATGTCCCAACTAAAGAAGAACTTATTACTCCTGGTTTTGTTTGGATGCTTAATCCTGCAGCTCTAAGAGAAATAGTTGAGTTTAATCCACTGAACAACGCTACTCGTATAGTTTCATATTTACCAGAGTTTCGTGATACTTCAAATGCTAATATAACTACAGGTTCAGGTCTAATAAAGATTTCTAATTGGGAAGTTAGACATAGTGTTTGGGATACAAGTAGAAATGTAGCTTACCTTTTTGGTGGTTATGGTGGGGTTTGTGGTTCTGGTGGTGGTATAAATGATATTTTAGAGTTTAATCCTATCACATCAGCTGTCACTAAAGTTATTTCCAGCCAAGATCTTCCTTATCTACATGGAGTCACTTGGAACCCTATAAATAATAGAGCTTATGCTATTAGTACTCAAGGGGATCTTTTTGAGTTTAATCCACCTTCAAAATCACTACAAAAAGTTGGTAGTATTCCTATTCAAATGTCTCCTGTTTATATTTCTTGGAACTCATCTAATAAGAAAATTTGTATTTATGGCAGTACAAATCTTAACCAGCAAAAACTTGGTACTTTAGTTTTTGAATTTGATCCTGTCAATGAAATTCTTGTACAAGTAGGTGCTTTCAAAGAAGATCCATTACTTATTTCTAACCTGTGGAATGCTAATAAAAATACTGCTTATTTAATTCCTAGTGCTTCTAGTCTTAGTTCCCTGCCAGAACCATTTCTGGAATTAAATCCTTGTAGCTCTACTATAGGTTCTTCTTCTGGTATTTCAGCAAGTCAGACAAGCTGTAAAATAAATGATTCAGCATTTAATACTGAATCCGGTGGTTGTAAGGATTTTTTCACATCTCTTGTCTGGGGGAACACTTCAAATACTCCTTTAAGTTACAATCAAGCATTAGATTATTGTGAAAGACTTGTAGTGAATGGTTTTAGTGATTGGAGATTGCCATCTCTTAGTGAGTTTACAACTATAATAGGTGATTTTAATACTAAACATTTGAACTTAAATACAGAGCAATCTTTCTGGTCATCTACAGAAACTGCATCTACAAGCTCTGGAATACTAACTTATCATGCCACTTTTAATCCTAATACTAGAACTCAAAACCCAAGCATAACTACAAATCCAACACTATGTATAAGAGACCAATCTAACTATTCAATATCACCTTCTGTTTTAGAAGATGCAGCTTTTGTTGGGTATGATAATTCAAACACTTCAGACTTTCTAACTATAAAGTATTTAATACCTAACTCATTATGTACTGTTTTAAAATCAGCTTCTGGTGAAGATTTGTTTTCTGGAACTAGCTCTGGACGTAATCTTTGTGGTCCAGCTTTAGAAGGTTTAGGTAGTATTGCTCTAAAGAACCTTCCACTTTCTGTTAAAGGTGGTTTGCTTGTTAAGCTTTGTTATAAAGATTATCCTAATATTTGCAGTCGAGTGGTTACTATTTCAGGTATACGAACCCCGTCTCCAGTGGGTTGTCCGTTCATTGCACCATCACCAATGCGTTGGAGCGATGCAAATGATTTTTGTAAAATAAATAATGGCAGATTACCACTCTTAAATGAATTTCCTATAAATGCACCAAAAGATGGAAAATATTACTGGACTAATGACGGTAGTGGTGGTAGGAATGTTTTTGCTGCTCCTGATAAAAGTTATATTGGCTCCTATGATCTTACTCAAGCCTCTAACTCAGTTTATTGTATTTGTAATTCAAGCTCCTCATCAGGAGGCATAACATCTTCTTCAAGTTCGTCTTCGTCAAGTTCATCCTCGGGAGAATTAACTATAATAAGCAATTCTACTTTATCTGAAGGTAAATATAATGTGCCATATAGTTATACTCTCCAAGCTACAGGTGGAAAGCCTCCTTATTCATGGCAAATATTAGAGTCTACATTGCCGGGATTATCACTTGGTACGAATGGAGTACTGAGCGGAACACCAACATTATCTGGCTCATTTGTTTATAGGGTTTGGGTTTCTGATGCTTCATATAATGGTGGGGTTGAAAAGACCTTTTTTATAAATATTTCAAACACTACAACTATAGACAATAATACGGTTAATGCTTTTGCTCAAAATAAAAATGCCTTATTTAATATAAGTACTTATAGTGGAAACATAACCTTAAGCGACTCATCAAAAGAAATATTATCAAAATTTAATATCAACGACTCCATTGGAACAAATGGTCCCTATACTATAAGAGTAGATGTTAATGCTGGATATCTTTACGGTAAAAACTTAAACGATTTAGATTTATATCACTGCAGTAATACAGGGACTAATTGCACATCTATAACAACAAGTAGACAAGCTCCATATACACTTATAGGTCAAACGAACTCTTTATCACCAATATTAGTAGTAGGAAGAACTACTCTTATAAGCTCCTCATCCTCAAGCGGAATACTGCCAAGTGGAAGCTCATCAAGTTCAAGTGGTTCTTCTATATCAAACGGTTATATCTCTCTTTATGTTGATAATCCGGCTCAAGGAAAAGCAGGTTGTGGGGTAAATCCCTCATTTGACTCTGTCACTCAAAGCTGTCCATTTTCTGGAAGCCCTCCAGTAGCTGTTCTTCTTCAAGCTAAGCCAAATTGCAATTATAGATTTTCTGCATGGTCGCTTACTAGTGGACAAGGAATTTGTTCATTTAGTGATCCATACAATGCTTATTCAACGCTTTGGGCAAGCGGCTTTTGTCAAGCAAAACCATTGTTTACTTACTCCCCTGGATACAACTGTTCATCTTCTTCAAGTTCTTCAGGATGCCCAAGCGGACAGATCTCGTGTAATGGAACATGTGTAAGTGGAAACTGCTGTGACAACTATAAATGCCCTCTCGGATATTTCTGTCAGAACTATCATTGCATACAGACTTCTTCAAGCTCATCATCAGGAAGTATTCTTCCTTGTAGTGATTCAGATGGTGGGGACAAAAAAGGTATAAAAGGTACTGTTACTTATCTTTCAAATGGGCAAATAAATACCTCTTCTGATTTTTGCGGAGGAGGTTCTGTTATAGGTAGTTGTAATGGAGAAGGTTGTTATATAGTTGAATTTTTCTGTGATGCAAACAATAATAGTGTTTCATCTCTTGTATCTTGCTCTAGTTGTACTAATGGTGCTTGTCAAGACTTTGTAAGTTCTTCAAGCAGCTCATCATCAGGCGGTATGACATCTTCCAGTAGTTCATCATCTAGTAGTGGTTCTTTCGTTTGTACTGCAAACAGTCCTTGCCCAATTGGTACTTGCTCTAATGGAATGACTTATCAGAAATATAATTGTACAAATGGACAATGTATTTTACTGAATTATTTTGCTGATCCTTGTTTAACAACGTCATCAAGCTCTAGTAGTTCATCAAGTTCTTCAGGATGTACAAGCGGAAAGATCTTGTGTAATGGGATTTGTGTGACAGGAACATGTTGTACAAATACTGAATGTTCAAATGGGCAAATTTGTCAAAATAATAATTGTGCATGCCCAACCGGACAGGTATTATGTAACGGTATTTGTAAGGTTGGCAATTGTTGTACAAATACTCAATGTTCTAGTGGACAGACTTGTCAAAATAACACTTGTGTATGTCCCAGTGGAACTATTTTATGCAATGGTAATTGTGTAATTGGAAACTGTTGTAATGATTCAGAATGTAACAGTGGATTAACTTGTCAAAAAAACAATTGTACTATTTCTTCTAATGAAATAAAATCTTCTTGTGTCTTAGATGGAACAATAACTACTCACCCTAAAACTCTTATTGGACAAGTAGCATTTAATCCTGCAATTTGGAGCACTGTTAATAATAAAGCTTATATTTTCCAAGGAGAGCAAGTAATTGCAGAATTTAATCCTTCTCCTTATCCCAATGGTCCTACTATTAAAACCTGGTCAGATACAAATCAAAGACTTGGTCGAGTAGTGGTTTGGTGTCCTATTACAAATAAAGCTTACATTTTTGGAGGAGCATTAACAGATCTTATATACAATAAAATATTTGAATTTGATCCTGCTACGTTAAAGATTACTCAAATAACAAAAACTCTCCCTCAAAATTTGTTAGTTAGTAGTGCTGTTTGGGACTCTGCTAGAAAGAAGTTTTATATTTTTAGTGGTGGTAATACTGGTGAGAACTCTTCTCCACAACAAATTCTTGAATATGATCCTATCGCTAATACCTTACTTATAAGATTGGAAACTCTTCCATCTGGTTTTATAGCAGCTTCTGCTGTTTGGGATACAGTAAGAAATAAAGCTTATCTCTTTAATACTATTTCTAATCAAATCGTGGAATATGATCCTAATGCTTCTACTAATAAAATAACAACTAGACCTGAGAAACTCCCTTCTAGTAGGTCTACTGCAAGTACAGTATGGGACCCTCTTGCACGTAAAATTTATATTATTGGTGGTTTTGGTTTGACTACTACCACTCCTGCAACAGTTACATACTATGATCAGATACTTGAATATGATCCAGTTTCTGGAGTAATAAAAACTAAGTCTGAAAAACTTCCTACAGCCAGATCATCGACATCACTTCTTTGGAATCCAATTTCTGAAAAGTTTTATATTATTGGGGGTAATAATCCTGGTGGGAGTATTAATGATCAAATTCTTGAATATACTCCTTGCAAAGTTTTTATAGGTGAACAATGGGCTAGTGGTACTGCTAGTGCTTCATCTACATATTCTGGATATCCTGCCTCAAAGGCTCTTGAGCGTGGTGATTGTACACAGTGTATGTCAAGTACTGCATGTTATTGGACTCCTTCTACTGATAGCCCAAACCCAGAGTCAGTAACTGTTTCATTTTCACAACCATGTAATGCATATAGCATTAATATTCTTGAATCATATACTCCCGGTGCAGTTAAGAGCATAGTCTTTTATGATTCAAATAATAATATTATTAAAACTGTAACATCACCAGCTGATTTTACAGATACTACTTCTTGTAATGACTTAAATCATGGACTTCGTATAAGTTTTCCTATTACAAACATCCCTGTTGCATCTGTAAAAATAAATACAGCTATTAGTGGTTATGAAGGCATTGATGCTGTGCTACTTTTTTGTGGTCCCATAATGATTTAGCTACTATAAGTAAAATTCTATCTTAACCAAAACATTACAAAAATCACAAAAAACTACATTAAATAAACTTAACCTCTCTATCACATGCCTTTTTAATTAACATTTAACTAATTCTCTGTTTCATGGGCATATTAGGGATAGCATTATCTAAAAGTAACATTTTGGATTTGCTAACAACTAAAAACAATCAACTCAAATGAAAAAATCAAATCACATTTGTTTTGGTTTCTTTTGGCCGGTTCTACGATCCTCGTAAAGACGTTGCATGCAACGTCTCTCCGAAACAATGAAAAATAAACTAAAAACCATACGCCCTCTCATTAGCCTAATAATGGTCTTAGTTTTTAACTTACCAACACTTGTAATATTTGACATTAATTACAGAAATCTTTTTAAAGCCCCTGGTAAGGCTATGGCTCAAGTAGATGATGAAGATTCTATCGTAAAAGATCTTAAAACCCGTTCTAACAAGCGTCGCAAATCTAAATCTCATGAGCTTTCTGCTTCTACTATGTCCTTTCAAAATTTTTCTTTTTCTGTAACTTCCCCCAATAGAGCAATTTGTGAGGATGGTATGGCTAAATGTACTAATTCAAATCTTTTTTCATCTTGTGAAGCTAATTCTACAAAACTCTGTACTCAAAACAACAACGACTCAGAACCTATTTGTATCAATTCTGCTTTAGGAAAAATAGGAATTGCAAGATGCGGAAATATAAATCCTAGCGAAATCCCTCTTTGTACTGATGGCAGAGCAGCCTGTCTAAATGGAACATTTAAGTGTGATGATGCAAGTGACATGAAATTATGTTCATCTGCAAATAATATCTCAGAACCTCTTTGTTTAAATGGAACTCTTGGAAGAATTAGAAGTGGATTTTGTTTGGGATCAAGTAGTTCTTCTTCTAGCAGTGGAATGATGAGTACTGATTATTTTTGTATGGATCAATATGGAAACACCTATATAAGTGGAAATCCATGTCCCTCATCAAGTGGTTTAGGTATAGTTTCAACAACTATAAACAACAACACGATCTATGCATCTTCCACAAATTCAAATGCAATGCTGACTGTAGGATCATTTAATGGAAATATAAGCTGGAGTGATTCTACAAGATCAATATTTCAATCATTTGATGTAACTGATATAAATGGAGCAAATGGACCTTATACAGTAAGAGTAGATATTAATCCTTCATATCTTCAAAATAAAACACTAGACAATTTTGATTTATATCATTGTAGCTATGCTGGAAATAATTGTACTGTGATAACAACAACAAGACAAAACCCATATACCATCACAGGTGTAACAAATTCTTTATCACCAATAGTATTAGCAGGAATGATTTCATCAAGCTCATCTTCTAGCAGTTCTTCATCAGGAAGCACCATGTCTTCAAGCTCATCATCCAGTGGTGGTTTTATTGTTATGTGCTCTCTTTCATTTACTGCAACTAAAATTACTAATTATGACAATCATTACAATGTTTCTAGCACAAAAGCTAGCAATATAGGTGATATAAACAATGATGGAATAAATGATCTTGTTACGATTGGATATGCCAATAATTTAGTAATATGTTCAGGAAATGAAAATGTACAATGCAAGCCTATTGAAAGCGACATTAACACCTATTTCCCTTTTGGTCTCCCTACTATAAATACAGTTACAACAAGTGACTTTAATAATGATGGAATACGAGACATTGCTATTAGTTCAACTGATGCTTATACTAATCAGATGAAGACTAATTTTATTACAATACTACTTGGAAAAGGTAACTCTACCTTTAATGTTTCAAAAGGTGTTCCTGCTACAAATCCTTATTATGGTGAAAATATTGTAGCTAGTGACTTTGATGGAGATGGATTGATTGATATTGCTACTACTGGTGGTGGAAGCCATATTGTAATATTTCCAGGAAATGGAGATGGTACATTTAAAGATCCATCAACTTTTGGTACTTTTAATTCAGCGACATCTCTTATTGCAACAAATGATTTTAATGAAGATGGAAAGAGTGACATTGTTACGAAAGACTCTACTGGTTCTTATATAGTCACTCTTCTTACTAATAGTTCTACTTGTGGTCCTAAATCATCTTCAGATTCTTCTATACAAAGAGATGTTCCAAAAAGCGCTTCTATCCGTACTCCTACGGGCACTATCATACCTCTGAAAATCACAGAATTGAGCAGGACTAGATTTGCTTTAAAAACTTTTTCTCAAGAAGA
This sequence comes from Candidatus Melainabacteria bacterium, assembly GCA_023250155.1. Lineage (GTDB taxonomy): Bacteria > Cyanobacteriota > Vampirovibrionia > 2-02-FULL-35-15 > 2-02-FULL-35-15 > JAHFBD01. The sequence continues at coordinate 433,553 of JAHFBG010000002.1, read as the reverse complement.
ATATCAAGAATACATAGCTTCAAATCCTAGGCTTACTGGAACCACCACTTCTTCAGAAGAATACTTAGCTAATATTTTCCTCCCTAATCAAACCACTCAAAAAACCAGTCAAAACACATACATAGAAATAACCAATCAAAATGCACAAATAGAAATATTGAAATTTGATACTGGTCCAAACTATTCAGTATATAGAAAATTATTTTTACTAGAACCAGAGCGACAAAATCAAGCTCCAATAACTTATTACTATATAGATGGTCCAGATATTTCTTTTTCAGGAACATTAAATCTTACCTGGGAAAAGAAATCAGAATGGATAACTGCTACACCACCATACAGTTCTAATTCCATACCTTCTCTAATAAAGAAAAAAGAAATACCATCAAGAGAGGATTCTTCAACAATTTGGAATTCAAGAGATAATAAAGCATATATTATTGGTGGAAAAAATCCTCTAGATTATTCCCCCACAAGTGCAATACTTGAATACGATCCAGTATCAGAAAATACTAAGGTAGTTTCTAACCTTCCATCACCAAAGTACAGAACTTCAGCTGTATGGGATCCAAAGAATAATAAAGCATATATCTTTGGTGGAAAAAAATCTGAGACTGGCATTGTGCAAGCACCAGAAACATATGCAAATGGTTTTGTTATTACACAGTATTCAAATACTTCTAGAGAAATCAGTGAATTTGATCCTACTAATAATACTATTCGTACAATTGCAAATCTCCCTGAATATATCCTGTCTGGTCCTCATTTTGAGGAAGTAGATGATGCAGGAAAACTAGTCGACCGTATGAAAGCTATGGGTACAAGGGTTTCGGGTACAAGAACAGTGATTGTTACTCCAGAGTACACTAGTGTTTGGGATACTAAGAGAAATGTAGCTTATCTTTTTGGTGGCTATAGTAGCTCTGAGATTCTAGAATTTAATCCTGCAATACCATCTGTTACAAAAATAGTTTCTGGTCTTAGTGGATTAGGAAATCCAATCATTTGGAACCCCATTAACAACAGAGCTTATAGTGCTGATATTAGCAATATTTATGAATTTAATTTGTCTTCAAAATCAGTACAAAAAGTTGCTACTTTTCCTATGAAAATCTATCCTGTTTATATCTCATGGAACTCAGTAAAGAAAAAAATCTATGTCTATGGTTATTATAATACAGGTGCTAATGCTGGTACTTCTGCTACCGATATTTTTGTTTTTGAATTTGATCCTGTTCTTGAAACCCTTGTACATGTAGGTTCTGTATCAAGCAGTTTGTTTATTACATCTAGTACCAGTGTATGGGATACAAATAAAAATAAAGCTTATATTTTCTCTACTGGTTTTGATGCAAAAGATCCAAACCATACTATAAGCCCGGTTCTTGAATTAAATCCTTATGGTTATATATTAGGTTCTTCTTCTGGCATTACAGCTAGCTCGCTGGCTTGTAAAATAAACGATTCAGCATTTAATACTGAAGAGGGTGGCTGTAAAGATCTTATAACTTCTCTTGTTTGGGGAAATGCTTCAACTACTCCTTTGAGTTATCCTCATGCTGTAGATTATTGTCAAAGACTGATAGTTAATGGTTTTGATGACTGGAGAATACCATCTATTAATGAATTTATGACTATTGTACCTATTACAGGTGATTTAGATTTTAATGGTAAACATTTAAATTTTAATATCAATCAATCTTTCTGGTCATCTACAGATGCAATAGCTACAAGTTCTGGTTCTCTAACTTATCATACTACTTATAATCCTACTAGAAATGCTCAAGGTTCTTCAAGCATAGGTACAAACCCAGTGCTTTGTATAAGGGATGGGAGCACATCTAAAATACTACCTCCAGTATTAGGTGACGTAACTTTTTCAGGAGGTTTTCTCTATATAGACTTCTTTAGAAATAAACCTTTGAGTGTAATTTTACAATCACCTTCAAATGAAGAGATCCTTTCTGGTGGTATACTCTCATCTCCAACAACAGGTGCTAACTATATTCCATTTTATGAAACACTTATTCCAGCTAATCTGAAAGAAGGAGACAAAGTAAAGCTTTGCTATAAAGATTATTCTGATGTCTGCAGTAGTTTAGTTACTGTTTCAGGAAAGCGTACAGGCTTTCCTGGTATTTCTTCAGGTTGTCCTTTTTCTTCTCAACCAACACAACAACGATTCACGTGGAATGATGCAAATGTTTTCTGTAAACTAAATGGTGGTAGGCTACCTGCACTTAGTGAGTTTCCTATAATGGCACCAGATCTACCCTGGAATTATTGGACAAGTGAGTGCTCTAATAATACTTGCAAATTTGCATCAGCTACAAAAACTATTACTGGTTCAGCTGATCCTAATGACATAAGTCACACTAAGTTTGCATATTGTCTTTGTGGTTCATCTGGTACACCTCAATGCCCTACTGGACAAATCTCTTGCAATGGCTCATGTAAGACTGGAAATTGTTGTACAAGTATAGAGTGTCCAAATGGACAAGCCTGTCAAAACAATACCTGCGCATGTCTAGGTGGTCAGCTTTTATGCAGCGGTGCATGTGTGAATGGAAATTGCTGTTCAAATGATTATTGTTCAAATGGACAAGTCTGTCAAAATAATAATTGCACATGTCTAATGGGACAAATCTTATGTAATGGTTTATGTGTAACTGGAAATTGTTGTACAAATATTCACTGTTCAAGTGGACAATCTTGCCAAAATAATAGTTGTATATCAGTAGCTTCTAGTTCATCAGGTATATCTCTTTCACCTCCTAATTTAACCAGGATTTATTTTCCTACCACATCACCTGAAGTCTTATATTTAGAACACAATAATGTATCCTATGACTTCTCTGTAAAATCCTCTACTAATGATGCTTTTTCTCCTCCTCCTATAAGTACTGGAATTGGTCTAAGTGCAATAACTCCTGGGTTCAATCCTAATATTAGACCTAATACACAAGTTAAAATTTGTTATAAAGATTATCCAAATATCTGTAGCTCTCTTGTAGATATAACAGGAACTCCTATATATCCACCATCACCTCCTAATGGTTCTCACATTTGTATTGATGAACAGTGGGCAGCTAGTGCTACAGCAACGAGTTCATATAGCACATCTTCTCCAGCTTCAAATGTAGTAGGTGCACCAGATTGCTCTTCATATCTTTGCCCTGAAAATAAAGCGTGGATACCTCAGATAGGACAAGAAACAAAACTCTCTGTAACATTTTCAATGCCAACCTTAACAGATTCTCTCTTTATAAAGGAAATATATTCTCCAAACAATATTAAATCAATAGTTTTAAAAGATGCTAGTGGAAATCAAATAGGGGAGACTATTAGTGAAATCAATATTACAACAAGAGATACTAATGGCAATTTAATTTTTAGATTTCTAAAGACCTCACGTCCTGTTAGTCAAGTAGAAATTACTGTAAAAAATACTGGATTCTCTGGAATTGATGCAGTGAAATTACGATGCACCACAATTTCTTGTACTGATTCTGACTATGGAAAGAACTATGGAGAAAAAGGTTCTATAACTCTAGATGCTGAATTTGGTCATAGTACTCATGATGACAGCTGTCTTATAAATCACCTGACAAATCCAAGCTATGTTTCAGAATGTTCAGGACAAAACTGTTTCTTATTTGAGAACCTATGTGAAGCATATTTAGGAGATAAGCTAAATGGTGGAACTACAATTCAATGTTCATCATGCAAAGATGGAGCTTGTTTAACATATACTGATTCTGCACTTTTTGGAAAATGCAAAATCGTTAGTGGTCCAGGAATATTTACTAGCTATACTACATGGACACAAGCTGAAGCTGCATGTAGAAACAACAATTCAAGACTACCAAGCGAAGAAGAACTTTATCACCTAGAAGATTTAAAAGATGATTGGTATTGGACAAATGATTGCAAAATCATAGATGGCATAAGCAAATGCAAGTATGCATATTCTCTTGATATGCTTACACCCCCTCTTGGCATGCTTTCATATTATGGTAGTTCTAACACAGTAGCTATGGGAGCTTGCGTAAGCTGTGTCTCCTCTTCATCTACAAAACTAAATAACAATAAAATCTTAGCTTCTTCTCTAAATGAAAACGCAGCATTAAAAATAGAATCATTCAGTGGAAATGTAAGCTTGGGTGACTCTTCAAAACAAGTACTCCAATCATTTAATGTATCTGATACAAATGGATTAAACGGACCTTATACCATTAAGGCAGATATTGATCCTATCTATCTCCAAGGTAGAACTTTAAATAATCTTGATCTTTATCACTGTAATAATACTGGAAACAATTGTACTGTTATAACGACAGGAAGAGAAAATCCATATACATTAGTTGGAAAAACAGACTCTTTATCACCCATCGTAGTAGCAGGAAGTTTAGCAAGTCCTTGTGCAGACACCGATGGTGGTATGAATTATGGAATAAAAGGAACAGTTAGCTTTCCTGGAATTGCTGAGACATACACCGATGCTTGTATGCTAAATAATAATCCCGTAGAGTCATGTCAAAACTGTAAATTAGATGAGTATTATTGTCTTCCAAATGCATCTCTTTCACAGGAATATTATCTTAGAGCTAACAGAGAAGAAATCCCATGTAAAAGTTGTACTCTAGGTAAGTGTTCTGATTTAGAACCAGCACCTACACTAAATAGTGCAAGTATAAACAACAATACTTTAACCATTGAATATTTAAAAAATAATTCCTTTGATACTATCATTAAATCTGATTTAGATGAAATTCTTTATGATGATAGAATTGGTAATTATATTCAACCAACTACAACAAAGAAAACAATATCTTTTCAAGCCTTTCAGGTTAAAGCAAACACTAAAATCAAACTTTGTTATTTAAATTATAGTACTGTATGTAGTCAGGCGGTTACAGTGGTAGGAATTGCACCACCACCTCCTCCTCCTGAATTGTCAATTACAAGTAGTACAAGTTTACCCGATGGTACTTTAAATAGTTCTTATAGCTATTCATTGCTTGCAATGAACGGAAGTCCACCATATAGCTGGTCATGGATTGCAGGTTCTCTCCCTTTTGGATTATCACTAAATACAAATGGCACAGTAAGTGGTACTCCAAGTCAAGCTGGTTCTTTCTCTCCTACTATTAAAGTAACTGACTCTACAAATAAAAGTGTTCAGCAATCTTTTTCAATAAAAATCAACTCTAATAATTCAACATCATCTACTAGTGGATCATCTCAATGTGGTATTTCAATCAGATCAGAAACTCTTCCTAAAGCAGAATACTCTATTTCTACTTGGAATCCTAACAATGGTAAAGCTTATATCTTTAGTTCTAAAACATATGAATACAGTCCATCTACATCTATGATAGTGACTAAATCTGAAGTACTACCTTCATATGGTGCATCTGCTGCTTTAAATCCTAGTACAAATAAAATTTATTTCTTTGGTGGATATAATAATGTTACTAATACTGCTTATACAAATAAAATAGTGGAATACGATCCAGCTACATCTATAATCACAACAAAAACAGAAACTCTTCCATCTAATATTGGACAGACTGCTGCTGTCTGGGATCCTATAACAAATAAAGCTTATATCTTTAGTATTAGTTCTAACGATATTGGTCAAATATTTGAATATGATCCTACGACTTCTACACTCACTATAAAACCTGAAACCCTTACTGGATTAAGATTTAAGATTTCTTGTGCTGTCTGGGACTCAACCAATAATAAAGCTTATATTTTTAGTGATAGTGGTCAAATATTTGAATATACTCCTAGTACTTCTAAGGTAAATAAAAGAACTGAAAAAGTTCTTAATACTCGCTCTATTGGTAATTTTGCTGTCTGGAATCCTATTAACAATAAAGCTTACCTGTTTGGTTCTTATTTTAATGATGAGGGTACAAGTATAAATAAAGTAATAGAATATGATCCAGCTGCATTTAAGGTTTCTATAAAAGATGAATCTCTTCCTTTCGATCTACAATCACAAGTAGGAACTACTTTTGCACCATCTACTATTTGGGCTACGACTACAAATAAAGCATATATTTTTGGAGGGGCTACTGATGCTAGTGGTACTGGATACATAATTGAATATTCTCCTTGTGAGACCAGTTTACTGTCTTCATCCTCTAGCGGCACACTACCACTAGTCATCACAAGCCCTACTGATTTACCCGATGGAAATATAAATAATTTCTACAGTCAAACACTAGGAGCCTTATATGGTTCTCCACAATACAATTGGTCATGGTATGAGGGTTCTCTCCCAGTAGGATTATCACTCAATCCAAATGGACTATTAAGTGGTACACCAAGCCAAGCTGGAACATTTAAGATAAGTGCAAAAGTGACTGATTCAATGAGCCAAGCTGTATATAAATCTTTTACAATTAAAATCAATTCTCCAGACTCAACATCCTCCACAAGTGGAGCACCACAATGTGGTATTTCAGTCCAAGACAAAACTCAAACACTTCCATTTGGAGCTTCTAGTGCCTTAGATCCTGCTACAAATAAAGTTTATGTTTTTGGTGGACGAGCAAATGGTCAACTCATTTCAACCATTCTTGAATATAATTTAAATTCCCCTTATCCTTATTCGACCACCAAAGGAGCACTTCCTGCTCCCAGAGATAATAGCTCAGCAGTTTGGAATCCTGATACTAAAACAGCTTATATTTTTGGTGGAGCAGATAGCATGGGATATCTTGGTGACATACTTGAATATGATCCTGTTACTTATATGATTGGTGTAGTAGGTGCACTTCCTTTACCTAGAGCTTCTACTTGTAGTGTTTGGGACCCTATTAATCATAAAGCTTATATTTTTGGTGGGATAGATAATACAGGAACTTTGAATCAGATTGTTGAATATGATCCAACATTTAGTACTTCTATTAGGGCTTATGTAAGACCTGAAACTCTTCCTATAAAAAAATATCTTGCTTCTGCTGTATGGAATCCTAATGTAAACAAAGCTTATATTTTTGGTGGGGGTAATGTAGTAAATGGCACTCGCATTAACTCGAATCAAATCCTTGAATACGATCCATTAATGCATGAGATTAAGACAAGAGAAGAAACTCTTCCTTCTAGTAGAATCCTTACCTCTAGTATCTGGAATTCTGTTGCAAACAAAGCTTATATCTATGGCGGCAGTGATGACACTGTAAATTTCAATCAAATTCTTGAATATGATCCAGCAGCTTCTGTGGTTTCTAACAGAGTCACTATAAGTCCTGAAACTCTTCCTTCTGGAAGAGTTAGTACTATCGCTGCCTGGGATTCTATCAATAATAAAACTTATATCTTTGGTGGCTATGATCATACTGGATATTTAAATCAGGTAGTTGAACATCGTTATTGTAGTGGAACTGCTACAGATGGCATCTATTGGAAACATGCTGGTGATTTAACTTATGAAGGTTCAAATCTATCCTCTGTATTTTTTAATAATAAAATCTATACTCTTGGAAGAGAATTTAATTCAACAGGAGTTTCTACACAAAAACTACTTACTAGAGTTGAGGGAGAAAACTGGAACATTACAAATCTCTCAAACCAACCTGTTCTTCCATTTGGTCCACTAGTGGTTTTTAATAATAAGCTTTGGATAGTTCCAAGTCAGGGTATTCCAAATACAGCACAAAAAGTTTTTTATTCTAATGATGGAATAACATGGACTGAAGCTGGAAACAATTCATTTCCTGTAGCCTTAAGAGATTTCACTGTATTATCCTTTAACAATAAACTTTGGGTTATTGGTGGCTATTCTAGTATATATTCCAGAAAAGTTTACTACTCATCTGATGGAATAACATGGACTGAAGCTGGTAATGATTCACTTCCAATACCTCTGATAAAACACTCTTCAGTAGTATTCAATAATAAAATGTGGATTATTGGCGGTATTGATAGCTATCTAAATGGTACAGATTCAAGAAAAGTTTATTATTCATCTGATGGTATAACATGGACTGAAGCAGGGAACAATGCACTACCTCTACCCATGAAACTTCATGCTTCTGTAGTCTTTAACAATAAGATATGGGTTATTGGTGGAGCAGGATCATCCTCTGATAAGGTTTTCTACTCTTCTGACGGTATTAACTGGTCTAATGCTTGTGCTACCTTACTACCTTTCTCTGCAATTTATCATTCTGCTCTTGAATATAATAATAAAATTTGGGTTATCGATCCTACTTTAAAGAGAGCAATATATTCTGTTCCTACTACTTGTTCTTTCCCCTCTTCAGGTGGCACTTGTAATCCACTATCATGCCCAGCTCAACAAGGTTGTAGTTATATAAATCCAACATATCAATATCACAATAGTTGTTTAGTTAATTGTGGAACTCTTAATTGTCCTCAACCTTCATCTAGCTCTTCATCAGGCACATTCATATGCTCAGGAAATTCTATAACTTCTAAATCTACATTTAGCCCATATTCACCAAGGGGAGGTAGTACTACAGCTTATGATCCCGTCACTCGTAAAGTTTATATCTTTGGAGGTGGTAGTTATGAAACATCGAAACAAATATTAGAATATAATCCTCTCACAAATTCTGTTATAGCTAAATCAGCGACTCTTCCTACTGGAAGATCTTCTTCTAAAGCAGTTTTATATCAAGATCAAAACACTTCTAAAATTTATATCTTAGGTGGGCGTGATGGAACGAGTAGTGGCACTTCTTATAATACAGATGGTCCCTACTCAAATCAAATTCTTGCATATGATCCAAGCACTGATATGATAACAGTAGATTCAAATCTTCCTCAGGCATTAGTTCAATTTGCTGCAGCATATAGTCCACTAACAAGATCTATTTATACTTTTGGTGGTTCCTTCGGAAGTTCTCTTCCTTATTGGACAAATGCTATTTATAAATATGATCCTTTAGCCATGACTACCACACAAGTAAATATTTTACCCTCACCAAGAGATGAATCAAGTGCTGTTTGGTGTCCACTAACAAATAAAATTTATGTCATTGGTGGTATGACTTCTCAAAACAATATTATTGAGTTTAATCCTCTTGATAATTCAGTCACACAAAAATCAACAATGGTTGATTTAAGAAGAGACAAGGGTATAGCATGGAATCCTATTTGTAAAAGAATAGTTATTTATACAGTTACAAACCCAGCCTTAAGTCCAGCCATCAGTCAGATTTTAGAATATGATCCAGTCTTGGACAAGCTATATAGAAGAAATGAACAAATACCTGCATCAATACCAAACTACTCAACTCTATGGGCAGAAAATAAAGGATATATTTTTGGAATAAATGACATCTTAGAACATAATGCTTGTAATTGTACTCTGCAGGAGATACCAAATATTTTTCCAAGCTCATCTTCTGGTGGGTAAAAGAGCTAGCTCTTTAAGAAAAATTTTATTTCTTTATTTAAAATATATAGTTGCTATGATAATTCAATATTCTCTCAGCAAGCTTTTTATTGTTTCTAACTTGATAAAATTTAATTCTTCTTGATTAATTAGAAATCTTTCAATATCTTTTTGAACAGCTTTAAAGTCAATGGATTCTAAATGATTAATAACTCTTTCTCTAAAATTGGACTCAGTTATTTTTTCGTTTTTCTCAAAATTGCCTTGTGTTTGCTTGATTGCATTATTAAGTAAATTAAAATTAGGCTTTATTTTTCTTCCTAAAAACCAAAGAAGATCATAATAATCTCTTCCCTTCGTATATTTTCTATAGAAGATTGCATGTAGTTTTGTCGCAAAAAGTGATGATAAGTCAAACACTGATACTGTGTAGGAAATAGGAGTAGTTATAAGCATTATCTCTCTATGTCCTTCTTTGGGCGGGTTTTTATCAATTTCAACTTTGATTGTAAATTTTTGTGATTTTAAAGAAGACAAATTAAATTCTTGTAAAATTTCAGAAAAACGTAAGTCACTTTTAAACATTGTTTTTTCACTTTTTATATAAGGATTACAATTTATTCCTTGTAAAATCAAATCACTTTGTACTTTATTTATTAACACTTCTAGCTTTAATTGATTTTTACCTGTTAGTGAAAAATCAAGATCCTCTGAATATCTTTTAGTATTGTATAGGAGCCTAAGTGCTGTCCCCCCTGTAAAAGTAAGATAATCAAAAGCATTGTGCCTGTATAAACTTTGTAATATTAAATGTTGCAATATTTCACCTAAAGCTAATCTTTTAAATTTTGGCTCATTAATTTTCTCAACTTCTTTTTTTATAAAATCTTTCATTTTAATAGCTCTCTAATAAATAATTTAATTATAAGATTTAATTTTTTAGATTTAAAAATAGAAGCAAAATATTTAAGTTTTCTTTTGCTTAATTTCTCGTAATTTTGCAACCTATAAGATGCTACAAAAACTAAACTATCTTTATCACTAAACTTATGCATGTTTAAATAAACAAAATCAACTAAAGCTTTTTCAGGAACTGCAATAAAAACCTTAAGGTCATTAAGTTCTGTAATAGTTTGAAAACCATTAAAGTTTTTAGGACTTATGTGCTGATAGGTAAAGACTCCAAACTGATTCTTAAATTTAGATGTTTTTCGTGTTGTTATTGATGTTGTGTACCCAACAAATTCTGGAATCAGTCCATAGTATGAAAGAGCCGATTCTAAGCTTATATAAGATGGTATAAATATTTGATTTGCAAGATAAAAGCAAGATGGTTCAAAAACTCTATCATCCTTATTTAAAAGATATAATCCCCTTCTAATGGGAACAATTAACCCTTTTTTATTCCAATGTGAGATTTGTACTTTAAGTGTTTTAGTGTTTTTAGTGAGAGAGGAAAGCATGCTTGTTGAAAATACAGGCAAATGTTTTATTTTTTGTTTAAATGTAAAATATTTCATTTCAATAAATTATAGATTAATATAATTTACAGAAATAGTATATCATAAGTATAGAATATAGAATGTTTGTTATTTCTAACTCTTTCTTAACCCCACTTAACCAAAAACAATACAAAAAATCACAAATATCAACATTAAATGAATTTAACCTCTCTATCACATGCATTTTTAATTAACATTTAACTAATCCTCTATTTCATGGGCATATTAGGGATAGCATTATCTAAAAGTAACATTTTGGATTTGCTAAAAACTAAATACAATCAACTCAATTTGATCAAACTCAAATTATATTTGTTTTGATTTCTTTTGGCCGATTCTACGATCCTCGTAAAGGCATGCTGCGGCATGTCTCTCCTAGTAAAGACGTTGCATGCAACGTCTCTCCGATCCCCGTAAAGGCTTGCCGTGGCAAGCCTAACCTAAAAAAATGAAACAATACATCACAAAAACAATAAAATCCCTCATTAGCCTAATAATGGTTTTTATTTTCAATTTGCCTACACTTGCTGCTTTTGATGTTAACTATTCAAATCTTGCAAAGATTCCAGATGTAGCACATCGTACAGACGTTGCAAGCCGTACAGGCATGCCGTGGCATGCCTCTCCGAACAAACGTCGCAAATCGAAATCTCATGGGCTTTCTGCTTCTACTATGTCATTTCAAAACTTTTCATTTTCTGTAACTTCCCCAAATAGAGCCATTTGTGAAGATGGGATGACTAAGTGTTTTAATCCAAATCTTACTCCTGCCTGTGAAGCAGGAGCTATAAGACTCTGTACTTCAAATAATAACGACTCTGAACCCCTCTGTATAAACTCTGCTATAGGAAAAATAACAGTAACTAGATGTGGAAATACAAACTCAAGTGAAATCCCATTTTGTACAGAGGGTAGAGCAGCCTGTCTAAATGGAACATTTAAGTGTGATGATGCAAGTGACATGAAATTATGCTCATCTACAAGTAACAATTCAGAACCTCTTTGTTTAAATGGAGCTCTTGGAAGAATTAGAAGTGGGTTTTGTTTGGGGTCAAGTAGTTCTTCATTTTCTTCTAGTGATTCGTCTTCCAATTCTGGAAGCTGCTCCTTATCCTTCAACACAACATCTAATTATTCTGCAAACTCACCTAACTCAGTTACAACCGGTGACTTTAATGGTGATGGAAAAGCTGACCTTGCTGTTACTAATTCTACCTCTAACAATGTATCTGTTTTAATTAATAGTGGAAATGGTAACTTTAATAATCCTAACAACTACACTACAGGTTCAACACCATCTTCAGTTACAACTGGTGATTTTAATGGTGATGGAAAAGCTGACCTTGTTGTTGCTAACTCTTCTAATTTTAACAATGTATCTGTTTTAATTAATAGTGGAAGTAACTTTAATAATCCTATTAACTATTCAGCGGGTTCAGCACCAACTTCAGTTACAACTGGTGATTTTAATGGTGATGGAAAAGCTGACCTTGCTGTTACTAACTCTGGCTCTAACAATGTATCTGTTTTAATTAATAGTGGAAATGGTAACTTTGGTAGTCCTAATAACTACACTATAGGTTCAACACCATCTTCAGTTACAACTGGTGATTTTAATGGTGATGGAAAAGCTGACCTTGCTGTTACTAACTCTGGCTCTAACGATATATCTATTTTAATTAATAGTGGCACTGGCAACTTTGGTAGTCCTAATAACTATACAGCGGGTTCAACTCCCTACTCAGTTACAACTGGTGATTTTAATGGGGATGGGAAAGCTGACCTTGCTGTTGCTAACTATAGCTCTAAAAATGTATCCATTTTAATTAATAGTGGCACTGGCAACTTCGGTAGTCCTAATAATTACACTACAGGCACAGGGGCAATTTCAGTTAGAACTGGTGATTTTAATGGGGATGGAAAAACTGATCTTGCAGTTACTAATGCTTCCTCTAACAATGTATCTGTTTTAATTAATAGTGGTACCGGCAGCTTTGCCAGTCCTAATAGCTATATTGTAGGTTCATCTCCTTACTCAGTTACAACTGGTGATTTTAATGGGGATGGAAAAGTTGATCTTGCTGTTGCTAACTATATCTCTAACAATATCTCCATTTTATTAAATAGTTGTGCTTCATCAGGCAGCAGTTCTTCTTCAAGCTCCTCCTCTTCCAGTTCTTCTGGTTCAAGTTCAACCTGCACTGATTCAGATGGTGGAGACAATAAGGGTGTAAAAGGAACTGTTACTTACACTTCAATGGGGCAAACAAGTAGTTCTACTGACTACTGTGGTGGTGGTACTACTGCAGGTAGTTGTAGTGGAAGTGGTTGTTATCTGGTTGAGTTTTTCTGCTATGGAAACAATGGCATTGCTTCAGATCTTACAGACTGTTCTAACTGTAAAGATGGTGCTTGTATAGTATCTTCTTCCAGCTCTAGCTCTAGTAGTTCATCAGGAACTGCTCTTCCTTGTACTGATTCAGATGGTGGAAACAATAAGGGTTTAGCTGGGTTTGTTAGCATTATATTAAATGGACACTTGACTAGTTTCAATGATTATTGTGTAAATGGTGCTACTTGTAGTGGAACTAGTTGCCAGCATGTTGAGTATTTTTGTAATGGAAACATCGTTACTGAAGAAACTGTAGCATGTCCTAGCTGCAACTATGGTGCTTGTATAATATCTTCTTCCAGCTCATCGTCTAGTGGAGGGATGACATCTTCAAGCTCATCATCTTCTTCAGGTGGAATAATGATGTCTTCTTCAAGTAGTTCTTCATCTTCTTCAAGCTCTTCTGGTAGTTCTTCAAGTCGTGAATGCACCACTGGTTGGGATTGTCCTCGTTTCAATTGCTCAAATGGTACAACTTATGAAGCTTACAACTGTATAAATATGCAATGCATTCAAATCGACTGTATTGCTAATCCTTGTTTTCCTGAAGGAATGGCATTATCAAGTACTGGTGGAAACAATGCATGTACTATTACTAGTTATAATCTTCCTGAGGATCCTCCTGGTATTCACACCGGACCAGGCCATCTTACACTGGGTCCTGATGGAAATCTTTGGTTTCCAATATCGTACTTTGACGACACAACAAATGAAGCTAAAGTCAAAATTGGAAAAATGACAAAAGATGGCATGATTACAGAATATGGGGTGTCTGTTGGTGAGGGCCAACCTTCTGGTGCAGGTAGTCTTATTTCTGGTCCTGATGGTAATCTCTGGTTTATTGTTGGAAACACAGATACTATTGGAAAAATAACTACAAATGGTTTGATATCTTTCTACGATCTTGTTCCTGGATCAATATCATATTCTGTAAATAATATTGTTTTTGGATCGGATGGAAATATTTGGTTTACTGAGCAGTTTAGGAATGGATCAAATGATACTCTTGGAAAGATGACAAAAGATGGAATGATTACCACGTATTATACATCGGGTGACATACAAAGTCTTGTTTCAGGTCCTGATGGAAATATTTGGTTTACTGATTTCAGTAGTAGAATAGGAAAAATAACTACAAATGGAGTAATTACTACTTATAAAATTCCTGATATTAGTTTATATCCGACCAATATTATAGTAGGTCCTGATGGAAATATTTGGTTTTTGACTACTAGTCCAGATACAATTGGAAAAGTTACAACAAATGGTGAAATTACTATAGTTATGATAAATACTCCGAATGTTCCTAATACTCCTATAGGTAGTACTGGTCCAATTACTACAGGTGGTAGTACTGTCCCAATTACTCCAGCTCGTATTGGCCCAATTATTACAGATGCTGATGGCAACCTATGGATTACTGGGCATGCTTTTGTTAGTAATTCTATACAGAATAAGATTACAAAAATTACACCAGCTGGCATGATTACTCAGTACAAGCTTAACGATTCGGTACAATATTTTACTTTAACTCCCGATGGAAACATTTGGTTTCCTGAATATCCTGGAAATAAGTTTGGAAAAATCACAAAAGACGGAATACTCACCGAATACATAACTACTCTACCTAATAACAGCATAACAATTTTCACCAGTGGTCCTGATGGAAATCTTTGGTTTAGTAACCCTTTTAACAGCAAGATTGGAACAATTTTTGGATTCTTCAATTTACCAAATTCTTCTAGCACTTCTTCATCCTCAGGTTCTCAGGGAGGTAGTTGTATTCCTGAACAGTGGGCATCTAGTGCAACTGCCAGCAACTCTTTGATTGGTTATCCTCCTTCCAATATAATTGGTCCTCCTGAATGCACAACAGCATGTTCAAATACAACATGTCCTGTTAGTAAAACCTGGGTCAATGCTGCTCTCGGTCAACCTGCAACTATTGAAGCAACTTTTCCCATTCCAACATTTGCAAACTCAGTATTAATCAAAGAAGCTAAGTATCCTGGTTTTGTTAAATCAATCACTCTTAAAGATCAAAATGGTACTGCAATAGGAAATCCTATAACTGTCACAGACAATAGTACTTGTTCTAATAGTGATCTCATAGTTTCATTTCCAAGAACTTCTGTCCCAGTAAGCAAGGTTTTAATTGATACACAGCCTACATCAAGCTCATCTTATTCATCAGTTGATGCTGTGAAGCTACTTTGTAAACCACAATGAACAACAAATCCAAATTTATAAAACCCCTCCTTAGCCTAATAATGGTCTTAGTTTTTAACTTGCCAACACTTATAGTATTTGACATTAATTACGGAAATCTTTTTAAAGCCCCTGGTGAGGCTATGGCTCAAGTAGGTAATGAAGATTCTAATCGTACAGATGTTGTGAACCGTAAAGACTTGCCATGGCAAGTCTCTCCTAGTAAAGGCATGCCGCGGCATGCCTCTCCGAACAAACGTCGTAAATCTAAAACTCATGAGCTTTCTGCTTCTGCTATGTCATTTCAAAACTTTTCATTTTCTGTAACGTCTCCCAATAGAGCCATTTGTGAAGATGGGATGACTAAGTGTTTTAATCCAAATCTTACTCCTGCCTGTGAAGCAGGAGCTATAAGACTCTGTACTTCAAATAATAACGACTCTGAACCCCTCTGTATAAACTCTGCTATAGGAAAAATAACAGTAACTAGATGTGGAAATACAAACTCAAGTGAAATCCCATTTTGTACAGAGGGTAGAGCATCTTGTACCAATGGAATATTTAAATGTGATGATGCCAGTGACATGAAATTATGCTCATCTACAAGTAACAATTCAGAACCTCTTTGTTTAAATGGAGCTCTTGGAAGAATTAGAAGTGGGTTTTGTTTGGGGTCAAGTAGCTCATCCTCAGGTAGCATGGCATCTTCATCAAGCTCAGGAATAATCTGTGCAGCTCCAGCTTGTCCCCAATCATTACCTGGTTGCAACTATCAATATCCAGTACTTTCAAATGGTTGCACTGGTTGTGTTTTAGTTTGCTCAAGCTCTTCTTCATCAAGTTCTTCTTCTGGCAATTTAAACTGTGGGTTTAAAGTCATTCAAACATTACCTTCCACATCAAGCATAAGAGATCTAGGTTGGGCATCAGCTGTCTTAAATCCTTCTACAAATAAAGCTTATATCTTTGGAGGATTTTCTGCAGAAAGTTATTCTGATCAAATACTTGAATATGATTTTACATCTAATACAATTATGACTAAACTTGGAACTCTTCCATATGGTTTAATTCACTCATCCAGTGCTTGGGATCCTGTGAGAAATGTGGCTTATATATTTGGAGGACTAAGTGTAGGTTTTCCAACAGGATCAATACTTCAATATGATCCTAGTATGGATGAAATCAAGCAAAAGTCTTCTCTTCCTTTATTAAACTATGGTTCAGCAGTTGTTTGGAATACTTCTAAAAATGTTGCTTATATATTTGGCAGCACCCATAAAGAAGTTCTTGAATTTGATCCTGCTTCTAATGAAGTAAAAATTAAAGAGGCTTTACTTCCTTCAAGAGTATCTTTTGCTGCAGCTGTTTGGGATCCCATAAGATACAGAGCTTATATTTTTGATGGAACCAATAAAACAATCCTTGAATATAATCCCTCCCTTGATACAATAACTCAAAAAGGAACTCTTCCCTTTGAAAGAAGTGGTTATGCATCTGCTGTTTGGAATCCTGTTACAAAAACAATTTATATCTTTGGAGCAAGTAGCCCACAAGATAAAAGCGTATTTGAATACGATCCTGTTTCTAATAAGGTTACAACTAAACCAGAGACTTCTACTCTTGGACTGTATTATGGCGAGGCTATTTGGAATTCGAATACAAATAAAGCCTATGTATTTGTAGGACAATCTGTAGTTGAACATAGTCCTTGCAATATAGTACCAAACAATTCTTCTCCAGGAAATTTCATTGGAGTTTGTGAAAATCATACTGTTAGTCAGTGCAACAATGTAACTCCTCTTTGTAGAAATGGTACCTTTGTTCAATGTCCTTCCAATACAGGTACACCAAAATGTTATATCGATCAAAACAAGTGCGTTACTGCTTGCACTGATACATTTGCAATTCATACTGATGTTAGCTTCTGTAAACAAATAAGCTCTTCATCTAGTGGACTAATATCAAGTAGTTCATCTGGAACTTGTGTACCGGGTACAACTATTGAATTTGATATTCCATTAGCTTATGGTCTTGTGTCAAGCATTACAAAAGGACCAGATGGTAATGTCTGGTTTACAACAGTAAGCAATAAAATAGGCAATGTTAGACCAAGCGGTGTAATTTCTGTATTTAATACATCATCTAAGAATCTTTCTCAGAATAATCTTACTAGTGGACCAGATGGTAATCTTTGGTTCACAGAATTTACAGAAGCTAATGAAAGTAAAATAGCTAGAATTACACCAAGTGGCGTAATTACTGAGTTTAATAGCCCTGCTCTTCCAGGCGCAATTACTCGTGGACCAGATGGTAATCTTTGGTTTGGAGCTGACAGTAAAATAGGCAAAATCAATCCTCTTAATGGTGCTATCACTCAATATGATATTCCTTGGCCTTCTGGAACTATAGCTGGTATCACTAATGGACCCGATAATAAAATCTACTTTGGAGAATATAATGGAGTTATTGGCAGGATAAATACTGATGGTACTGAAGCTACAAACATTGCTGGCAATTATATAACTGATGGTTTATCAAGCATTACTAGTGGACCAGATGGTAATATCTACTTCTTAGGATCTACTCAGTATGCTGGTGCAGACCGTAAACATTATATAGGTAAAATTACACCTAATAGTAACACTATCACCCAACCCAATCTACAATATTCAGTACTTTCTCTTTCAAAACCAGGAGTAAGCATTGTTACTGGACCAGACAATAATCTCTGGTATTCAGATTCTAGTAGCATATTAAAATATGAAACTACCCCTACAGCAACATCCTGGATTAATGCTCCAACTCAAAATCTTTATCCAACAAGCCTTACTGCAGGACCAGACAAAAACCTCTGGTATGCATCTGGAAATAAAATAGGCAAAGTCACATTTTGTCTTTCTTCTATTTCTTCCAGTTCTTCAGGAGGAGGTGTGCCACTATTCTGTAAGCCTTCTCAATGGGCATCTGATGCAACTGCCACAAACTCTTATAATGGATACCCTGCATCTAACATAAAAGATTCTCCTGGATGCACTACTTGTGAAGGGTGTACAAATTCAAATCTTTGGTTTTCTGCCACAGGACAAAGCGCTACAGTAGAAGCTACTTTTGATACTCCAACAGCTGCAGACTCAGTATTGATAAAAGAAGCATATGATCCAGGTTTTGTTAAATCAATTACTCTTAAAGATAAAGATGGTTATAACATTGGAAGTCCTATAAATGTCACGGATAGCAGTACTTGTTCAAATAACGATCTTATCGTTAAATTTCCTAAGACATCTTCACTTGTAAAGAAAGTTATAATTAATACACAGCCAAAATCATCTACCACAAACTCAGCTATTGATGCTGTACAGCTTCGTTGTATTCCTGAACCTACTTCTTCTACTTCATCATCATCTGGCTCCTTCTCATTTTCATTAGGTTCATCAGGTGGATTAATCTGTTCTGAACTGATTGAAGATACAAGTATCTATGGTTATACTTATATACCAAATCAACCACAAAGTTTTTTAGTTAGCTATTTAACGGGTGCTGAATCTAAAGGATTTGTAATAAGTGATTTTAATAAAGATGGGCAACAAGATATTGCAGTAGTAAAGCCTCGTGACGGTAATAATACTACCTATTTTCGTAGCGGCAGCATTTCTGTTTTATTAAATAAAGGATTGGGAATATTTGAACCTAGCAATTACTATCTTGATGGCAGACCAACTGGTTTAGCATCAGGTGATTTCAATAGTGATGGTAAGTTAGACATAGCTACATCAAATGATAGTGGCTCTATATCCATTTTTATTCAAGATAGAAATGGTCAATTTATCTATCAAGGAGGGGATACAACAACAGGTTTCTCTCTAAATGGAATAACTGCTGCTGATTTTAATAAAGATGGCAAATCTGATATTGCTGTAATTGGCACCCAGGGTGCTATTTCAGTACTAATAGGTAGTGGAGCTGGTAGATTTTATGATGGTAGTCCTATTTCTTTAAATGAAGGATACCCCAATTTACTGCATAAAATATCAACAGCAGACATTAATAAAGATGGAAATTCAGATTTAGTAACTTCACTAGGAATCTTCTTAGGAGATGGAAGAGGAAGTTTTTATAAGCCTCCAGATCAAGGTAACTATCAACTTCCTATTGATGCTTATGAAACAGCAGCATTAGTAGACATAAATACCGATGGTAAGGATGATACAATAGCAAGTTCTGCAAGTGGACTATCACTACAATTAGGTAATGGTGCTGGAACTTTTAGAGAAGCTATAAACCTTCAATCAGGTAGCTATTCTAAGGTAAAAATAAGTGATTTTAATAATGATGAAAAGAAGGACATCATAGCTCTAGGACTCAATGGTGTTTCTATTCTATTAAATAATGTTTGTACTTCTTTAGAAAAACCTCCTCCAAATTTAATCAGTTCAAGCTTTGTTCAAGGAGGAACCTTAGCTATAGATTTTGCTAAATACAATTCTTTATGTACAGTTCTCAAGTCTGCATCTAATCAGCTGTTAGTATCTGATGATACCCTCTGTCGTAATGGAAGATTTTCAACTAGTGTGTCTGTAGCTAATCTTGATACCTCTGTTCAACAGTACAGCCAAGTTAAACTTTGTTATAAAGATTTTCCTAATGTATGTAGTCAGTTAGTTACTGTTACAGGAGATCGATCATTACCTCCTTTTAATTCTTCAGGATGCACAGACTCTGATGGTGGTAAAAACTATAGATTTAGAGGCTATACTAATATAGCTAGTAGCGGAGCAGTACAGCAGCAATCGATAGACACATGTTATGGTCCCAGTTCAGGTTATCAACAAATAAATGTATCTTCTTGCCAAGGTGGTACTAACTGTAAACTATTAGAAGGTTATTGTGATAATTTTGGAAATCTTTCTGGTGAATTTATAAATTGTAATAATTGTGTAAATGGTGCATGTTTAGACTATCCACCACTTATACAAACTAGCTCCTCATCTTCATCTGGAAGTATAATATCCTCTTCAAGCTCTGGTACTTGCCAACCTGTCATTTCTCCAACAGCTTTAAACTATTGGGATGCACGTACTTTTTGTAGTACAACTAATCGTAGATTACCAACAGCATCTGAGTTTCCTCTAAATGCACCAAGCGGGGTTACATACTGGTCAAATACCTGTGCTAACTCTGTTAATGGTTTTGTTTGTGCATTTTTATCTTCTCGTGGTGATGCTGTTGGATATACCTCTCCTTCTAGTTCTGGTAGTATTCGTTCATATGCATACTGTGTATGTAATTCATCTGGTAGCTCTACAGGTACCAGTATATCTTCATCAGGTTCAGTATCAATATGCATTGATTCAGATGGGGGGGATAATTATGGACAGCAAGGTTCTATTACAGTAACAAACGGTACAATTGATGATACATGTTTTGGTAATCTTCCTAACACTCCAAACATAACTATTACTTCAGAGTGTGGTCAATCAAACTGTTACTTCGCTGAATATAAGTGTAATAAAGTACTTAATGGAGATATACCAAGTCAAACTATAAGTCCTTGTTCATCATGTAAAAATGGAACCTGTTTATCTTTAACATCTTCTACGACTACCCCATCTGTATCACTTCCACTACCTCCTACTCTATATAATATAAATCTTAATACAACAGAACTTACCCTATCCTATTTTAGAAATAATACCTTTTGTACAGTTCTAAAATCTAATTCTAATAAAGAGCTACTTTCTGGTGACAATCTTTGTTATGCTCCAAACCAAAATACTTTTAATGTTAGCTTTCCATTAAGTAGTCTTGATCAAGCTATTCAAGGTGGGACTCAAGTCAAACTTTGTTATAAAGATTATCCTAATGTATGTAGCCCACTAGTGACAATCTTTGGCAATCGTAATTTTTATTCAAGTGCTGAAAGCATGATTACTGAATTGAATACTCCAGCAGCTAATCCCAATAGTATTACTACTGGATCAGATGGTAATCTTTGGTTTACTGTAAGTAATAAGATTGCAAAAATTACAACTACTGGTATTACTTCGTTTACTCTACCGACCATTAATATTTATCCACGTGATATTACAAAAGGACCAGATAGTGATCTTTGGTTTACAGATAGCATTGCAAATGTAATAGGTAAAATTACTACAGATGGTATAACTACTAATTTTAATATTCCAACAACTGATAGTTATCCATGGAGTATTACTCTTGGACCAGATGGTAATCTTTGGTTTACAGAGGTTAATGGAAATAAGATAGGTAAGATTACACCTAGTGGCACAATTACTGAATATAGTATACCTACTCCAAGCAGCGGACCTCAGGGAATTACTCCTGGGACGGATGGGAATCTTTGGTTCACTGAAAGTACTGGAAATAAGATAGGAAGGATCACACCTAGTGGCACAATTACTGAGTTTAATATTCCAACAGTTAATAGTTCTCCAACTGATATTACCAAAGGACCGGATAATAACCTTTGGTTTACTGAAGGTAGTGGAAATAAGATAGGAAAGATCACACCCAGTGGCACAATTACTGAGTTTAATATTCCAACAGCTAATAGCTATCCCTGGGGTATTACAACAGGATCAGATAGTAATCTATGGTTTACAGAATTTGGAGCTAATATTGGTAGAATTTCAATTGATGGAATGATTGCAGAGTTTGAGATTCCAACTCCACATAGTCAGCCACAGGATATTACTAGTGGACCAAATGGTAATTTATGGTTCACAGAAAATCAGGGAAATAAGATAGGTAAGATTTCAATTCCTTAACCCGACTTAACCAAAAACATTACAAAACTAGCGTATAGCAGATAGCGTATAGGAGGACAAGAACGTAGAACTGGTGTATGGGTACTGTTAATTTGGTCATAATATACTTTAATCATACTGCACAAACTATGACTATTTTGTGCAGTATAGTATAATCATTGCATGCTTAAAGATATTATCATTCAACAAAAAAAAGAAAAAGTAAAATTGATAACAAAAGATTTTATTCCTCGTGAAAAAATCGCTGAGGCAAAAAGAAATCTATCATCAGATCTTATTAAAGTAATTCTAGGACCTAGAAGAGCCGGAAAGTCTGTTTTTTCACATTTGCTTTTAAAGGACAAAGATTTTGCTTATTTAAATTTTGACGACGACAACCTGGTAAATATTAACAATTCAGATGAAATAATTAAATCTATTTTTGAGGTATATAAGAAACCAAAATTTCTGCTTTTTGATGAAATCCAGAATTTGAAAAACTGGGAGCTCTTTGTAAATAAATTACATAGAAGGGGGTTTAATTTGATCCTAACTGGTTCTAATGCAAACTTGCTAAGTAAAGAACTATCTACATCATTAACAGGCAGGCATTTTGCATATGAGTTATTTCCCTTTACCTTTACAGAGTTTTTAAATTCACGAAATGTAAGTATTTCTAAAGATACATTTCATGATCCCAAAACAAAAGGTGAGATATTAAACCACCTGAGTGACTACCTTCTGCACGGAGGATTTCCAGAAATAGTCGTAAAAAACTACGAGCCTAAGCAATATTTAGCTACTCTTCTGGACTCGATTTTACTAAAAGATATAGTAAAAAGATATAACGTCAGATTTTCTCAAAAAATTGAAGACTTGTTTACCTACCTGGTTTCTAACTTTTCTTTAGAATTTAGTTTCACGAGATTAAAAAATATATTAGATTTTAATAGTACACATACCTTGCAAAACTATTTAAAATATCTTACTGATGCATATTTAATATTTTCTTTAAACCGGTACTCACATAAAGTAAAAGAACAAATAAATGCACCTAAAAAACTTTATTTAGTTGATAATGGTTTTATAGAAGCAAAAAGTTTTCAAGTATCAAAAAACATAGGGAGACTTGTTGAAAATTGTGTATTTGTTGAGTTGTTAAACAGAAAATACAGGATCAATCTGGATCTTTTTTACTATAAAACTAGAAACCAGAAAGAAATAGATTTTATTCTAAGAAAAGGAATTAAAGTAAATGAGCTTATCCAGATTTGTTATGATTTGTCAGATCCTTCTACAGAAAAAAGAGAGATTAATGCTCTCTTAGAAGGAAGTGAAGAATTAAAATGTAATAATTTAAAGATTATTACCTGGGATAAAGAAAAAGAAGTGAAAATTTCAAAAAAGAAAATTTTATTTACTCCTCTTTTTAAGTGGTTATTGACAAAGGGGTCAGCATAATCTTGTTTTAAATATTTCATAACAACATTTAGCCCAAATATCATCAAAAACATCACAAAAAATCACATTAAATTAAATTAATCTTCAAATCACATATCTTTTTAATTATCATTTAACTAACTTTCTATTTTATGGGCATATTAGGGATAGCATTATCTGAAAGTAATATTTTGGACTTGCTAACGACTAAATACAATCAACTCAAATGAAAAATCAAATCACATTTGTCGTTTGTTTATTTTGGCCACAATGAAACAATCACACATAAAAACCATACGATCCCTCATTAGCCTAATCACTATTCTAGCTTTAAATTTACCTACTCTTGCTTCATTAACTTCTCCAAATAGGACAATTTGTGAGGATAGCAGAGCTAAGTGTTCTAATCCAAGCCTTTCTCCATCATGTGATGTTGGTGCTATAAGACTGTGTACTTCAAACAATAATGACTCTGAACCTATTTGTTTAAACTCAGCTATAGGAAGAATAGGAATATCAAGATGTGGAAATATTAACTCAAACGAGATTCCTATTTGTGTAGATGGAATGTCATCGTGCACCAATGGGATCTTCAAATGTGATGATGCAAATGACATGAAGCTATGCTTAGCTGGAAACAACAATTCAGAACCACTTTGTTTGAATACAGCTCAAGGAAGAATTAGAAGTGGGTTTTGTTCTACCTCTTCTTCAAGTTCATCTTCAGGAGGACTAACAGGAAACTGGAAAGAAGTAGGTAATAATCCTCTTCCTAGCGGTGCTCTCGGATTTGCATTTTCACTAAACAACCAACTTGTTTTAATTAATCCCTCTTCTAGTGATTCTCCACCTACAGTATTTACCTCATACAATGGAGATACCTGGACTAAATTTACATCCGGCGGACTTAAAGCAAATGAATCTTATTATCCAATAGTTGCCCATAATGATAAGCTTTATGCTTTTACTCGAAATAGCGATAGTACTTTTGCACGTAAAGTTTATTCTTCCACTGATGGAATTAATTGGACTTTTCTTGCTAACTACAGCAGTTCATTGCCACAATACTTGAATCAAGTAGTTTCTTATAATAACAAGCTCTGGTCATTTGGCGGTGTTAACCCTTACGGAAATCCACCATTATCAAACGATATTTTCACATCAAGCGATGGAGTTAATTGGATTAAAGTAGGAAATACTAGCGGTACTATTTGGGGGAAAATGTTTGTTTTCAATAATAAATTATATGCACTTGGCGTACAATCCGGCAGTTCATGTACACCAAGTGTCCATTCAACAACTGACGGCATTAACTGGACAAATCTTGGCAATCATAATTTACCTCAAAACAATTGTGCTATAAATACAAACCCTGTTGTATTTAATAACAACCTTATAATTACAGGCGGCTCAGTTAGCAACGGTAATATTGACTCAGTCTTTTCTTCTGATGATGCATTAAACTGGATAAAGATCGCTAACGGTAATTTACCAGCTCCTGTTTCTTCTCTTTCTCCAACAGCTTTACACAAAGGACAAATTTATGTAATAGGAAGATTTTCAGAAAAAGTCTTTAAGACATCAAATCCATTTACAAACACTGCTGAAACAGGAACTTGTATTTCAACGCAGTGGGCGTCTAGTGCAACTGCCAGCAATACGTACCCTGGTTATTCTCCTTCTGCAATAGCAGGTCATCCTGAATGTACATCTTGTAATTCATGCCCATCTTATACAACATGGGTCAATGCTGTTCCAAACCAAGCTGCTACTGTTGAAGTTTCTTTTACTACTCCAACTATTGCTGATTTTATCGTAATCAGAGAACCTAATTATCCAGGCTTTGTTAAATCTATAACTCTTAAAGATCAATCTGGCAATCAAATCGGGAACACAATACCTGTAACGGATAACAGCTCTTGCCCAATTAAATACGAGCTCCTAGTTTTCTTCCCAAGAACTTCTGCCCCAGTAGCAAAAGTAGTAATTAACACTCAACCTAAATCAGGCTCATTATATTCATCAATTGATGCGGTACTACTTGGATGTTCTTCATCTACTACTCCATCCTACACCTCATCTTCAAGTGGATCACCCTAACTACAGATCCCACAAACAAAAAAAATGAAAATCAAACCAAAAATCCTAACCTCCCTCCTTAGTCTAATCACTATCTTCTCTTTCACTTTACCTACCTTTATAATATTTAATTTTAATTCAAATAACAATTTAGCCATTGCACAAACAAGTGATGAAGATGTTATAGAAAAAGAGCTTAAAACCCGCACCAAAAACAAGGAATTTAATAAACATCATAAGCCTAAACCACATTCTCATTCTCTCTCTACAATGACTTCTCAAAATCTTTCTTTCTCTATAGCTTCTGAAAACAGAGCATTTTGTGAAGATGGAATGTCTAAGTGTAAAAATATAAACCTTACTCCTACCTGTGAAACTGGTGCGATAAGACTCTGTACCTCAAACAATAACGACTCTGAACCTATTTGTTTAAACTCAGCTACAGGAAGAATAGGAATTTCTAGATGTGGCAATATTAATTTAAATGAAATACCCACTTGTGTAGATGGTAGAGCTCTATGTAACAATGGAATATTTAAATGTGATGATGTGAATGATATGAAGATATGCTTAGCTGGAAATAACAATTCAGAACCACTTTGTTTGAATACAGCATTTGGAAGAATTAGAAGTGGATTTTGTTCAAGTAGTTCTTCTAGCAGTGGGATAATAATTCCTCCATCTACTTCATCATCATCAAGCTCTTCAAGTGGATCTATATTAAAATTAAGTTTTGCTTCACCAATCAATTATTCAGTCTTAAGATCAGAGGGTCTAATCGTTGGGGATATAGTCATTAATGATTTTGACAAGAATTCAACCCTTGATATTGCAAGCAGCCTGGGAAGCTTACTATTAGGTAATAGTAATGGGAGTTTTAATCCAGGTAGTAATTTTGTTGTTGGTCAAAATCCTAATGGCATAAAAACTGGTAATTTTAATGGGGATATATATCCTGATTTAGCAATCGCAAAAGAGCGCAATTCCACTACTGAAGTTTTAATTTTACTTGGTTCAGCAACGGGCAGATTTTCAAGTGCTAAATCATTAACTTTAAACAACGCTCCTGGTAGTATTGCATCAAGTGATTTTAATAATGATGGATTGCTTGATTTGGCTGTTGGAACAATAGGATCTAACCAGCGATCAAATGACAATGTATCCATCTTCTTAGGAAATGGTGATGGCACATTTAAAGGAGCTATTAATTTATCTACAAATCTTGGTCCAACCACTATAATCCCTGTACATATAAATAGAGATGGAGTGACTGACTTAATAATCTCTAGTACTTATGCTCCTGGGAATGTTTCTAGTTATTTTGGAAATGGTGATGGTACATTTAGATTTATAAACAAATTTTATACCGGTGAAAATCCTACTTACATAACAGCAGGTGATTTTAATAATGATACTAAGATAGACATTGCTGTAGCTAATTACAACAGTGATAATGTCTCCATTCATCTTAGTAATGGAGATGATGGATCCTTTATAAATGGAGAAACCTACTCTATAGGAAAAAACCCTTTTAGAATTATTAATGGTGATTTTAACAGTGATGGTAGGTTAGATTTAGTAGTAACTACTGGACTACTTGGCTATCAAAATGTCATTGTTTTACTTGGGAATGGAAATGGAACCTTTGAGCAACAATCACAAAGCGTTCTTACTGGAGATTGGATCATAGACTTAGCAAGTGCTGATTTTAACAAAGACAATAAATCTGATTTAGCAATATCATTACCAGGTGGTATATCTGTGTTGTTCAATAGCTCTGCACCTTGCCCTACAGGTCAAACCTTATGCTATGGCTCTTGTGTAAATTGCTGTACTGATACGCAATGTTCAAACGGACAAACCTGCCAAAACAATAATTGTGCATGTCCAAGTGGAACGATCTTATGCAATGACTCTTGTGTAGTCGGAAATTGTTGTACTGATGGACAATGTACCAATGGACAAAGTACCAATGGACAAAGTACCAATGGACAAACTTGTCAAAACAATAATTGTACATGCCCAAATGGAACTATCTTCGGTAAAATCACTGAATATCCTGTCGCTAGCATCCCACAGGGAATTACTACTGGATCAGATGGGAATCTTTGGTTTACAAGCGTTGGTAGATTTGGTGGTGGTAGCATAGAAAAGATTTCTACTGCTGGTACAAGACTTGGTGGATATCAGCTACCTACTGGTAGTCCCTCTAGAATCATTACTGGACCTAATGGGACTATTTGGTTTACTGATAATAACAAAATAGGTAAGATTATTATAGGAGTTACTCCTAGTGCTATTAATAGTCGTACTGGTGCAAGTCAAATTCCTGAATACACTCTACCTGCTTCCCCAGCTGGAATTGCTGCTGGAGCTGATGGAGATATTTGGTTTACTGAATATAATGAAAATAAAATAGGTAAAATTTCTACTGCTGGTACAATTACTGAATATACTATACCTACTGCAAATAGCGGACCATCTGAAATCACTGCTGGATTTGGTGATATTTGGTTTACTGAATATAATGGAAATAAAATAGGTAAAATTTCTACTGCTGGTACAATTACTGAATATACTATACCTACTGCAAATAGCGGACCATCTGGAATCATTGCTGGACCTGGTGGAATTTGGTTTACTGAATATAATGGAAATAAAATAGGTAAAATTTCTACTGCTGGTACAATCTATGATCCTGCTGGTATAATTACTGAGTTTGATCTACCTACTGCAAATAGCAGACCATTTGGAATCACTGCTGGACCTGATGGAAATATTTGGTTTACTGAATATAATAAAAACAGTGGAACGGGTAACAAAATAGGTAGAATTACTCCTATTAGAATTTATTCTGGCGGTATAGTTAGTTATATCGGTAGAATTACTGAATATAATACACCTACTGCAAATAGCGGACCATTTGGAATCACTTCTGGACCTGATGGGAATGTTTGGTTTACTGAATCTGCTGGAATGAAAATAGGAAAAATTACTGCTTGTGGAGTTCCTTATCTAATCTCTTCTTCAAGTAGTTCATCCTCTAGTTCTTCAGGTCAAATCATTTGTCCACTTTACCCATGTGCAGCACCCCCAGCTGGTTGTACACTTGGTGAAACAGAACTGTTTTTTAACGGTTGTTCAGGTTGTCCTAAAATTATTTGCCCATCTTCCAGTAGTTCATCTTCAGGTGGATAATAAAGTGAAACAATCACACATAAAAACCATACGCTCCCTCATTAGCCTAATCGCTATTCTCTCTTTCAATTTACCTACTCTTGCTTCATTAACTTCTCCCAATAGAACAATTTGTGAAGATAGCAGAGCTAAGTGTTCTAATCCAAGTCTTTCTCCATCATGTGATGCTGATGCTATAAGACTGTGTACTTCAAACAATAATGACTCTGAACCTATTTGTTTAAACTCAGCAATTGGAAGAATAGGAATAGCTAGATGTGGCAATGTTAATTCAAATGAGATTCCTATTTGTACTGATGGCAGAGCATCATGTACAAATGGAACATTTAAATGTGATGATGCAAATGATATGAAATTATGTTCAAGCACAAGCAACAATTCAGAACCACTTTGTTTAAACACAGCTCAAGGAAGAATTAGAAGTGGGTTTTGTTTAGGAAGTTCTTCTTCTGGTAATTCAAACTGTACTATTTTAAAATCTTATGATTTTGAAACAACATCAAATTATACAGATTTAGCCTTTGGTACTAGTAATTCTTTAAGTTCGTCTGCTGTGAAACCTGACCTAGGAAATCCTGGGGGTGCTGTTGAACTTAAGGATAATCAGATTTCTTATAGTTTTCCTGTTAACAGTTATGTTTGGATATCCAATGTGTTTTTAGATAGTACTGTAACTCCAACTTCTTCTACTGATGGAATATTTTCTTATGATGTATTAGCTAAGCAAACTACTGGCAATTTATGTCTAAAACTATCTTCTAACGTTAGTCACCCAGAGGCTTCTATTGTTGTTTGTCAAGGTCGTAGTGGTGAATTTTATACATCTACGACAACAGCCTTATCTAGATATGAACCAAACAAGTGGTATCACATAGATATAAAGTGGCATGGCAATAACTATGATTTTTTTGTTAATGGCTCTAAACTAAATTCTAACCCCTTATCTTATCCAGCTACAGGTACTCCAATTAGATATTTCTCTCTAGGAACCATTTCAAATAACCTATACGATGATTCTTTAGGAACCTATTATGTGGATAATATTAATATCTTCTCTTGTGCTTCATCCACATCCAGTTCCAGCGGTACATGCCCAAGTGGACAAATCTCCTGTAATGGTGTTTGTAAAACAGGAAATTGTTGTACTAGTGCACAGTGCACTAATGGGTATACTTGTCAAGAGAATAGTTGTACATGCCCTACTGACTGGAAAATTTTATGCAATGGAACTTGTGTAGCTGGAGATTGTTGTACAAATTCACAATGTACTGGTGGACAAACTTGCCAGAATAATAACTGTACATGCCCAAGCGGAAAAATCTTATGCAATGGTACCTGTGTAACTGGAACTTGTTGTTTTGATTATCAGTGCAATGGTGGACAAGCCTGTCAAAATAATAATTGTGCCTGTCCAAGTGGAAAAATCTTGTGTAATGGTACTTGTGTAACTGGTACATGTTGTACTAATGCACAATGTAGTGGTGGAAAAACTTGTCAAAATTATAATTGTGCTTGTCTTTCTGGACAAAGACTATGTAGTGGTGCTTGTGTGACTGGAGATTGTTGCGACACCTCTCAGTGTCCTAGTGGACAAGCTTGTCAAAACAATTTTTGCAAAGCATGTCCTAATGGAACAATACTATGTAATGGTGCTTGTGTGACTGGAAGTTGTTGTTCTAACTATCAATGTTATGGTGGAAAAACTTGTCAAAATTATAATTGTGCCTGTCCAAGTGGAACTAGCTTATGTAATGGTTCTTGTAAAGCTGGTACATGCTGTACAGAAACTATTAGTGAATATAATCTCTCTCTTAATAGTGGTGCACAATGTATTACCAAAGGACCAGATGGAAATCTTTGGTTTACTCAATCTAGTGGAAATAAAATAGGTAAAATTTCTACTGCTGGTATAATTACTGAATATAGCCTGCCTGCTGGAAGTAGCTATCCACGTGGAATTACTGCTGGACCAGATGGAAACCTTTGGTTTACTGAATATTCTGGAAATAAAGTAGGTAAGATTTCTACGGCTGGTACAATCACTGAATATAGTCTTTCTACAAAAAACAACTATCTTAATGGAATCACTAAAGGTCCAGATGATAACTTATGGGCTACTGCATCTCAAATAAGCAACGACTCTACACTAGGTAAAATAATCAGGATTAAACCTAGTGGAAATATTACTGAATATAGCATACCTATAATAGATACTTTTTCTATATCTACTGCTACATTTACAACAAGTGCTCCTGGTGATATTACTGTTGGACCAAATGAGAATCTTTGGTTTTCTGAAAATCAAAGTACTTACAAATACACATATGGAGAATATAGTGGAGGGATAGGGAAATCTTTTGTTGGATCTATTGGCAAGATAGGAAAGATTACACCTGGTGGCATAATTGAAGTTGTTTATATTAGTCCTAATAATAACAGTACCACTATCAGTAGCATTACTACTGGTCCTGATGGTAATATTTGGTTTATTGAATCATATCTAAGACCGGAAGAAACAATAATAACTTATCGTGATAAAATATTTTCTTATAATCTTTGCAAGATTACTACTGATGGTATTGTTACCAAGATTCCATGGGGTTATTCTAATAAAATTATAGCGGGACCAGATGGGAATATTTGGGCTACTGTAGGATATAGTCGAAGAGATGAATACGGAACATCTAGTTATAAGGATGAGATATTAAAGATTTCTCTTGATGGTAAAAATACTCAAACTTACCCTCTTAGTTCAGGAAGTTATCCTTATGGAATCACTGTAGGAATAGATGGAAATATTTGGTTTACAGAATTAAATGGTAATAAAATTGGTAAGGTTAAAGTTTGCCCACCATAGTACACCTCTCCTAAAAAATGAAAAGCTAAATTACAAATAACTATATGCTTTAGATTTCTCCTTAACCACACTTAACCAAAAACATTACAAAATATCACAAAAAATCACATTAAATTAAATTAATCTTCATATCACATACCTTTTTAATTATCATTTAATTAACTTTCTATTCTATGGGCATATTAGGGATAGCATTATCTGAAAATAATATTTTGGACTTGCTAACGACTAAATACTTTCAATTTATAATGAATAAATTTCAAATCACATTTGTCGTTTATTTATTTTGGCCGGTTCGAACATAATGAAACAATCACACATAAAAATCATACGATCCCTCATTAGCCTAGTTGCTATTCTCTCTTTCAATTTACCTACTCTTGCTGCTTTTGATTTTAATTATTCTAATCTTTTTAAATCTCCTAATGATCTCATAGCTCAAGATCTCCCTCCTAAGCGCCTTCCCATCCTAGAAAATACAACCTCACAAGGTACAAGTACTCAAACTCAAGATTCATCTACTGCTGATGGTACTACTAAAGCTTTATCTAACCCTACTGGTCCTACTCTTCCACTAGATAGTTCTAGTAAAAGTCAAGAAACTACTACTACTACTACTACTACTACTACTACTACTACTACATCTTCTCCAGAAAATATTTCTCCCTCTGAACAAATCACTACTAACGGTCCTCAAAATGGTACTGAAGTCAAGAGCGGTGATTTTCAGCAAGCAGGAGTTGTTCCTCCTACCCTAGAAACTCAACTTCCTCAAATCGATAACTATGACCAAACTCTTTCTTCTGACTTAAATCCTCCTCAACCTCAAGAATCAAATAAAATCTTAATTAAAGTAAAAGATTGTACAACTCCAGAACAACTAGCAATAAAACTAGCTGAGATTGGTATAACTGTCACACAAAAGGATATTCAACAACTCCATTCTATAAAACAAGCTCTTGAATCTGGCTATAAAGATCTTCAACCTACTACTACTGTAGTTTCTGAAGGAGTTAAATCTCAACCCCTTGCAAATAAGCAAGTTACCGTCCTTGGTAGAACATACATGTCTATTAAAGACATCCCTGAGCATGAAGTTTTCAAACACATCTATAATCGTTTACCTGCATCTGAACAAGAAACATATAACGTTTTTGCTATTCCTAAACCTACTGATAAATCTCCTGAAAAACTTAAATCCTTAGGCTTAGATATTGAAGAAGATAAAGCTGTTCATTTAGCATATAATCCTAATGATAGTTTTTATAACAACAATCCTCCTTCTTGGAATCTTCCCTTTAGCTCTTCTTATAACCTAAAAAATATCAACCTCCCTTCTGCCTGGGATAAGTCTCAAGGCGATGGAGTCATAGTAGCTGTAATAGATACAGGTTTAGATTTCACTCATAAAGATATCTTTGGAGAACCTCTTAAAAATATTAAACCTAATATCTATAGAAATCCATACGAAGAATATTTAAATGGTACTGATGATGATGAAAACGGTTTCATTGATGATACTTCTGGCTGGGATTTTATAAACAATGATAGTAACGCTTCTGATGACAATGGGCATGGTACTCATGTCGCTGGTATTATTGCTGCTATTGGAAATAACAATCTTGGTATCATTGGAGTTTCTCCTAAAGCTAAAATACTTCCTATTAAAGCTATTGGAACTGATGGAACCAGCTATATCTCTACCATTGTTCAAGCTATCAACTATGCTGTTGATACTTTAGATAAATATTCACTGAATTATTCTTGCAAAGGTAAAATATTAAATCTTTCTTTTGTTGCTGAGGGTTCTAGCCCTGCTCTTGAATCTGCTATCAATAATGCAATAGCTAAAGGTTGGATTGTTGTTGGTGCAGCCGGTAATAGTAATGATGACGTAAGTAAATTTACTCCTTCTAATATTCAAGATGTTATAACTGTTGGTGCTTCTGACCCAAATGATAAAAGAGCTACTTTCTCTAATAAAGGTCTTGGTTTAGATCTTCTTGCTCCTGGGGTTAAGGTATTATCACTTCAAGCTAAGGGTACGGATCTCTTTAATGATAGTTGCTCTAGATGTTTTTCTCCTAATCAATCTGGTTATGTAATTGTTAGTGGTACTAGTCAGGCAGCTCCTCATGTCTCTGGGGTAATTGCAAATTTGAAATCCTTAAATCCTGATCTTACACTTTCTCAAATTAACACTATCCTTAAAAATACCTCTGACAAAATTGATAATGAAAATGCTAATTATGATTCTAATGGCTTTAGCAGTAATTATGGATTTGGTAGAATTAATGCCCTTAAATCTATCTTAGAAGCC
This sequence comes from Candidatus Melainabacteria bacterium, assembly GCA_023250155.1. Taxonomy (GTDB): domain Bacteria; phylum Cyanobacteriota; class Vampirovibrionia; order 2-02-FULL-35-15; family 2-02-FULL-35-15; genus JAHFBD01. The sequence goes on along the minus strand of JAHFBG010000002.1, from coordinate 399,414 downwards.
GAAGCTTTATTACCTCCTCCTTCCTCATCTTCCTCGTCTTCCTCATCCTCTTCATCTGGTTCTTCTACAAGTTCAAGTGGTATCATCATCATACTTCCACCACCACCACCACCTCCTCCACCTCCGCCTCCTTCAAGTAGCTCTTCAAGTGGTTCACAAACCACATGTCAACCATCCTGCCAAAGCAGTGATCCTTATTGCTGCAATAATGATTACAAACTTAAGTGTGAAAAAGATTCTTACAATATTGGCTGTGATCCTCAATCAAACAAACCTGGTTGTTATGAACTAAATATAACTACTCTTCAAAATACTTACAAAGGTTCCCCTTCTTGTGTTCTTAAGATATCTAGCTCTTCTAGTGGGATCATTCCTCCGCCACCACCACCACCTCCTCCTCCGCCACCACCTCCTCCTCCTACAGGAAGCTCATCTAGCTCTTCTTCTTCAAGCGGTGTAATTCAAATCCAATTCCCTCCTTTGCTTCAAAAATATATTAAACTCCTTAGCATTGATCCTGAAGACTTCACTGTTGCTATTCACTCCTCTCCTAATGCTTCTCCTCCTCTTCCTTCTGAGTTCTCTCCCTTTACTAAAATCTACTCATTTGACCTCTCTTCCTTTGAAGATGGTCCTTTTACTGTTACTATTGAACTCCCTCTTGAACTAACAAATACTGTTCCCTCTAAAGATATTGCTCTCTTTCACTATAACGAAGGTGATGACGATAACGATGCTGCTTGGGAAAAAGTATCAATTAGAATTAGATCTATCTCAGGCAAGAAAATTATATTTGCAAATCTTTTTGACCTCTCACCATTTGCAATTGCTATTAAACCGTTACCACCGCCTACTACTTCATCATCTTCTAGCGGAGCTATTTGTCCACCACCTCCTCCTTGTGTAGCTCCTCCTAGTGGCTGTACATATGAACTGCAACTCGATTCAAATAAATGTCCTATTGGTTGCGGAAAACTTGTTTGTACTTGTCCTACTCCTTCTTGTCCTCCTTTAGCTCCTGGCTGCAAAGCTGGTGAGGTTGAAAAACTTCCTAATGGTTGTTCTGGTTGTCCTAAAGTTATTTGTCCTCCTCCACTTGTGATTACTTTTGATTCTTCCTTACCTAAAGGCAAACTTGGTGAACCTTATAACTTCTCACTTACTGCAAAAGGTGGCACTTCAGTATATTCCTGGTCTTTAGCTAGTGGTACATTACAAGCTGGGCTTTCTCTTTTATCTAATGGTTCTATAAGTGGCACTCCTAGTGGATCTGGGAAATCTTCCTTCACTATTAAAGTTACTGATTCTGACAATCAATCCACTAACAAAGAAGTTTCCTTAAATATTGTTTCACCCCTAGTTATTACATCTGAATCGATTTTACCTAAAGGTAAATCAGGCGAACATTATGATTTCTCATTTACTGCAAAAGGTGGTACTTCTCCATACTTCTGGTCTTTAGCAGGTAAATTACAAGCTGGTCTTTCATTAGGAGCGGATGGCTCTATAAGTGGCACACCTAGTGAATCCGGGAAATCTTCCTTCACTATTAAAGTTACTGATTCTGACAATCAATCTACTAACAAAGAAGTCTCTCTCAACATTATTTCTCCATTACTCCTTACTTCTGAACCAACCTTACCGAAAGCCAATGAAAATAAACCATATAACTTTAAATTCTCTGCACAAGGTGGAACCCCTCCATATTCCTGGAGTATAGTTAATGATACACTTTCTGCCCTAGGACTTTATTTAAACGCTAAGGGGGGTATCATAGGAGGTCTCTTAAATGGAAAACCAATTGATTTTGGAACTTTTGACTTCTCAGTAAAGGTAAATGACTCAGAAGATCAATCAGTACAAAAACCATTCACTTTAACTATTGAAAAAGAGCCTGATTTGCCAGCATTAGCTAATTCTGATATAAAGATAAATAGACCTAGCTTAGATATTACTAGTCACGAGCATACTAATGAAAGTCCTAAAATTACTACGGCTACTTCTCCTGATGGCAAACGCTATAAAAAACTTTATTCCTTTGATATCTCACCTAAGAGTAATTCTACATTTGGTGGTAAATTAAGAGTTAACCTCTCTAATCTTCCTTCTGATATTGATATTGATAAGGTTAAAATATTACACTTTAATTCTGAAACTAATAAATGGGAAGACATTACTTACAAGACAGACAAACCTCGTAAGCTCATTTATGGTGACACTCCTTCTTTCTCTCCTTTCATTATTGCAACTGAATTACCACCTCCGCCACCTGCTCCTGGAAGTTCTTCCTCTAGCTCATCTTCTTCCAGTGGTATCATTCCACCTCCTTCTCCAAGCAGTTCATCATCCAGTTCTTCTAGTGGTATTATTTGTCCAGCTTTAGCATGTATAGCCCCACCACTTGGATGTACTCTTGGTCAAACTGAAATATTACAAAATGGATGCACTGGTTGTCCTAAGATTATTTGTCCTTCTTCTAGTAGTTCAAGTTCTTCAGGCTCAGTAGTAACAGTCTGTCAACCATCCTGCCAAAATGGCGATCCATATTGCTGTGATAACTATAAGCTTAAGTGTGAAAAAGACACTTATAATATTGGCTGTGATCTTCTGACAAAACTTCCAGGTTGTTATGAGCTTAACTTTACAACTTTTCAAAATGTTTATAAAGGATTACCTACTTGTGTACCTAAGATATCTAGTAGTTCTTCTAGTGGCTCACCATCAATAGCAAAAGTTACTAACAACAACAATGCTTCTATTGAAATTAGAACTATTATTAATCCACCAAATATTCCACCAATTGATTCTAGACATAAAGCTCACGTAGTAGTAGATATTGAGCCTACTTATCAAGTTCAAAGTGCTTCAGGAACAAGCTATAAAGTATCTGTTAATGTGCCAGATTCTCTGCTTAGCAAAGGTGCTCGCCTTAAATTGATACATTTCAATAAAGATAAAAATATATGGGAAGATATAACTATTCCAAATAGTTTTGATCCAATAGCTAAGACTATTTCAGGCTTATGTGATAAGTTTTCACCATTTGCAGTTATAGAAACTTGTACTGATATAAATTGTCCAACCTCTTGTACAGGAATCAATACTGATACCTGTCAGTGCTTGCCAGCTGGATGTAATGTTTCATCTACAAGTTCTTCTAGCTCAGGCAGTTCATCATCTAGCTCTTCCAGCTCTGGTACTATAATGACCTCATCTTCATCATCCTCAGGTTCTAGTAATCCATCTGCTCCTATTTTAACTAGTATAAATTTTGAACCAAACACACAAAACTACCTCTTGATACGTTATAGTAAAAATAACTCTTTATGCACTATTCTTAAATCAGATACAGATAAAGAACTTCTTTCAGACAATAATCTTTGTTTAAATGGTGGAGTTCAACTTGGTTTCCCTATACCGCAAGATCCTAGTGTTCAAGGTGGTTCTAAAGCAAAACTTTGCTATAAAGATTATCCTAGTATCTGTAGTGAATTAGTTACTATAACTGGTAATAGAAATGAACAACCTGTTCTTAATTTACAAAGTATAAGTGTTAATGGAAACAATGTAACTGTAAATTATAATAAAAACTTTACGACTTGTGCTCATCTTTATTCAGCTACTACTAATACAGCATTGCATATACAGAATTTGTTCTGTCAAAATAATGGACCTATTACCTTATCACTTTCTGACTTTAAACCTGAGTTTATGGTTGGTCTTCAAGTTAAATTACAACACGGAAATAACGCAGGTATTACAAGCCAAGTTATTACTGTTAGTGGTACTACACCTAGTTCATCATCAAGCTCTTCTTCTGGAATCATCATTTGTCCAGCAGTAGCATGTGCTGCTCCACCACTTGGTTGTACTTTTGGTGAAACTCAAATATCACCTAACGGATGCCCTGGTTGTCCTAAAGTTATTTGTCCTTCTTCAAGCTCTTCATCTTCAGGTTCTCAAGTAGGTACTTGTATTCCTGAACAGTGGGCATCTAGTGCTATTGCAGTTGCAGATAATTTTTACACTAACTACCCGCCTTCTGCTATAGTTGGTCCTCCTGAATGCACTGCCTGCAACACTTGTCCTACTTCTACTACGCCATATAAAGTTTGGTTTAATGCTACTGCTAATCAAAGCGCAACCATTGAAGTATCTTTTGCAACCCCTACCATTGCTGATTCTTTATTAATTAAAGAAGCTTATTATCCTGGCTTTGTTAAATCAATTACTCTGAAAGATATAAATGGCAATCAAATTGGAAACATTATAAATGTAACTGATAATTCTTCTTGTCCAAACAATTATGATCTTATTGTTGATTTTCCTAAAACCTCTGTACCTGTAAGCAAGGTATCTATATTAACTACTCCAAAATCTCAGTATTCTTCTATTGATGCTGTAAAGCTAAGGTGCAGTGGAACAGGTTCTACTACATCATCAAGTTCAAGTGGTGCTCTAGTATGTCCTTCCAGTCAAATTTTATGCAATGGTGTTTGTGTAACTGGTACATGCTGTACTAATACTCAATGCTCAAATGGTCAGACTTGCCAAAATAATTATTGCTCATGCCCAAGTGGAACTATATCATGCAACGGCTCTTGTGTAGCTGGTACATGTTGTAATAACTCTCACTGTGGTAGTGGATTAACTTGTCAAAACAACTATTGCGTGTCTACACCATCAAGCTCATCATCTTCTTCTGGTGCTTGCTCTCCTTCTGCAACAATTAAAACTCAAACATTACCTACTGGTAGTGCATGGGTCAATTCTGCTGTTTGGGATTCATCAAAACAGAGAGCTTATCTATTTGGTGGAGTTTCTAGCGCTGATATTATTGAATATGATCCTGCCTCCAACAATTCGACTAAGATTGGTTCACTACCTTCGTGGAGAACGACAACATCAGCAGTCTGGGATCCTATTGGTAACAAAGCTTATATTTTTGGTGGAAATAATAATACAACTGCCAATATTAAAGAAATTGTTGAATTTGATCCTATTAGTAAAACAACTAAAGTGGTTGCTAATTTTACCACTCAAAGATCTTACACTACTAGTGTTTTTAATACGACACAAAGAGTGGCTTATATATTTGGCGGTACTAGTTTTGAAAGTGGTTTTGTGAATGAAATCGTTGAATTTAATCCTGTTACAAACTCAGTAACAAAAATCAGTGATTATCCTATAGATTCAGGATTTAAAACAGCTGTTTGGGATCCTGACAATAATAAAGCTTATATTACAAGTTATGGTAATAGTATTTATGAATTTAATCCTTCAACAAAACTAATCACCAAAGTTTCTTCAATTCCTCCTGACTCACCAATACTTCATCCATCAAGTGTATGGAGTCCTATAAACAAAAAAGCATATATATTTAGTGATAATTATAACAATCAGGTAGCTGGACAACAAAATGTTACAAGACCAGATCTAATTATAGAATACGATCCAATAACTAAAACAGCAAAACAAATAGGAAATCTCCCATTACAAACCATAGGACCATCAAGTGTTTGGGACAATACTAAAAATGTTGCTTATATATTTGCTCAAACTGCAATAGGTGGAAATGGTACTGCTTTTGAATTTAAACTTTGTAGCTCTAGTGTTACATCATCAAGTTCAAGCGGCATTATAGTGTGTCCTTCTGGTCAAATTTTATGCAGTGGTGTTTGTAAGACTGGTACATGCTGTTCAAATTCTCAATGTACCAATGGTCAAACTTGTCAAAACAACTATTGTTCATGTCCAAGTGGAACTATCTTGTGTAATGGTTCTTGTGTAACTGGTACATGTTGTACTAATACTCAATGTGGAAGTGGTTTAACTTGCACAAATAATTATTGTGTGCCTACACCTTCATCCAGCTCTTCTTCAGGTTCAACATGCCAACCATCCTGCCAAAACAGTGATCCATATTGCTGTAATAATAACTACAAATTAAATTGTTCAAGTCCCTCTTATAATTTAGGCTGTGATCCAATTACTGGTAAACCTGGATGTTACGAGCTTAATTTCACCACATTCCAAAATGTATTCAAAGAGACTCCGACTTGTATACTAAAGACATCTAGTTCATCATCAAGCTCAAGTGGCACTATAGTATGTCCTTCTGGTCAGATTTTATGCAATGGTATTTGTAAGATTGGCACATGCTGTACTAATACTCAATGCACCAATGGTCAAACTTGCCAAAATAATTATTGCTCATGCCCAAGTGGAACTATATCATGCAACGGCTCTTGTGTAACTGGCAACTGTTGCAATAACTCTCATTGCTCTAGTACACAAGTTTGTCAAAACAACTATTGCACTACTTGTCCAAGTGGAACCATCTTATGTAATGGCTCTTGTGTAACTGGTACATGTTGTACAAACTCTCAATGTTCAAATGGACAAACTTGCCAAAATTATAGTTGTGCATGTCCAAGTGGTCAGATTTTATGCAATGGAATTTGTAAGATTGGAAATTGCTGTACTAACTCTCAATGTGGTAGTGGATTGACTTGTCAAAATAATTCCTGTATTGCAACAACATCAAATTCTTCTGGGTTTAATCCAGGTAATTGTCCAGTTAATATATCACAAAGATGTAGCTGCTACACAAGATGTCGAGCTTGTTCATGTCCTGCTACTGGTAATTGTTTCTGTGTAGATGGCAACAACCAACCTGGCTGTGATAGTGGAACACCTGATGTATTAAGCTGCTTGTCATCAAGCTCATCTTCAGGCTCCCCAACGACATGCCAACCATCCTGCCAAAACGGTGATCCATATTGCTGTAATAATAACTATAAATTAAATTGTTCAAGTCCTTCTTATAATTTAGGTTGTGATCCTGGTACTGGTAAACCAGGTTGTTACGAACTTAATCTTGCAACCTTTCAAAATGTATTCAAAGAAACTCCTACTTGTGTCCCTAAATAATGGTTCTCCCTATAAAGACTTGCCATAGCAAGTCTCTGCTAAAAAATGAAACAATCCTATATAAAAACGATAAGAGTTATAATCAGTCTAACTGCTATTATCTCTTTCAATCTACCTACACTTGCATCATTGACTTCTCCTAATAGAGCATTTTGTGAAGATAGCAGAACCAAGTGTTCTAATCCAAGCCTTTCTCCATCATGCGATGTTGGTGCTATAAGACTGTGTACTTCAAACAATAATGACTCTGAACCCCTCTGTATAGACTCAGCAATTGGAAGAATAGGAATTGCTAGATGTGGCAATGTTAATTCAAATGAGATTCCTACTTGTTTAGATGGTAGAGCAACTTGTACAAATGGAATATTCAAATGTGATGATGCAAACGATATGAAATTGTGTTTAGCTGGAAATAATAATTCAGAGCCACTTTGTTTAAACACAGCTCAAGGGAGAATTAGAAGTGGATTTTGTTCAAACAGCTCTTCTTCTAGTTCATCAAGTGGAATCACTTGTATCGTACCTTTTTGCCAAACCCCACCAAGTGGTTGTAGAAATGGAGCTATAGAAATATTACAAAACAAATGTCCAGGCTGTCCTATAATTGATTGTACACCGCTGCCAAGTAACTCATCTTCTAGCTCTTCTAGTAGTGGAAAATCTGGATGTCCACTCTCATTATCATTTGGTACAGCTACCAACTATACTACTGGCAGTAATTCAGCTATAAATGTTAGTACTCCTACTAATTCAATTTCTGCAAATGATTTTAACGGTGATGGGAAAATAGACCTTGCAATTACTAATCCTATTGAAAGCACTATTCAAATATTTTTAGGAAGTGAGAATGGTACTTTTAGAGCAATAAATAAATATACTGTTAACGCTACTGGCTCAATTACTGCTAGTGATTTTAATAGTGATGGAAATATCGACCTTGTTATTACTGGTACCACAAACTATACAGTAATACTCTCAATACTTTTAGGTAAAGGTGATGGTACTTTCCAAATCACTAACAGCTATAGAGCTGGTAATGGTTATGGTAAAATCTCAATCACTGCAAATGATTTTGATAGTGATGGAAATATAGATCTTGCTGTTGCTAGTCCTAGTTATAATAATCTTTCAATATTCTTAGGAAATGGTGATGGTACTTTTATTAGTGGAAATCAATATTCTGGTTTTTATGGTCTTGGTTCAGCTATTTCAAATGATTTTAATGCTGATGGAAAAACAGATCTTGCATTTGCCAGTAATACTACTGGCACTGTTTCAATATTCTTAGGTAATGGAACTGGTGGCTTTAATTATGACTACCCTAACAATAAACCTTACCTCAACTATAGTATTGGTAATTCCACTGAATCACTTACTACAAGTGATTTCAATGGTGACGGAAAGCTAGATCTTGCTGTCACTACTTCCTCTAGTAACCCTGCTGGTAATCGCTCTGACAATAATATTGCAGTATTATTAGGTAATGGGGATCAATATGGCACTTTCCAAGCTGCTAAGTACTATAATATTGGTAATCAGCCTAAGTCCGTTACTGCAAATGATTTTAATAATGATGGAAAAATAGACCTTGCTGTTTCTGCTTGGAATGCTTCTGATGGTGGTTCAACTACATCAATACTCTCAGGTAATGGAGATGGTACTTTTCAAGCAGTTAAAAACTATAAGATTGGCAATTTCCCAGGCTCAATTGCTTCAAATGATTTTAATAGTGATGGAAAAGTAGACATTGCTGTTTCTGATAACGGAAACAATAATCTTTCAGTTTTCTTAAACAATTCATTTTGTACTCCCTCTTCCAGTTCATCTGGTTCTCAGATTGCCCCTCTAGTTATAACGGATATTGCAACCAATCCATTTGATTTAATTAAAACAACTCATGAAAATATAAGCCAAAGTCCTGAAATTACTATTTTAAATTCACCTGACGGAAAATTTTATAAAAAACTTTATTCATTTGATATTTCACCACCTGCAGATACTACTACTGTTATTAGTGGAAAAGTAAGGGTTAATCTTTCTAAATTACCAGCTAGTATAGATATTACGAAATTAAAAATGTTTCACTTTAACAAAAACACAAATAAATGGGAAGATATTACTTATAGACTTGATAGTATAAGTAAATTCCTTTATGGTGAGACCAGTACATTCTCACCATTTGCTGTTGTAATAGAAACATCACCACCGCCTCCACCTCCACCTCCACCACCGCCTCCGCCTCCTCCTCCTTCTCCAGGCAGTTCTTCTTCCAGCTCTTCTAGCGGAGTTGTTGTTTGTCCTAGTATAATTTGTGTCCCACCTTCTGGTTGTAGCTTTAATGGAGGTATTGAAACATTAGCGAATGGATGCTCCGGTTGTCCTAAAGTTACTTGTCCTTCTTCTATTTCAAAAACTATAAATAACAATACTATAACAGTGGGGTTCCCTAAGTTTACAAACACTCTTAGTCTAGAGTCTTATATAGGAAGTATTACACCTCCATATCCAGCTTTTTCACCAATTTTAAGCTTTAAAGTCAGAGAACAAACCAATCAAAAGGGTCCTTATAATCTTACTATCCAGTTTTCAAAAGAACTCTTTACAAGTCTGGGTATAACTCAATTAGTTTTAAATGGGTTACAGCTATATAAATATAATCCAAATACATCTCAAGGCACTATAGTAGAAACACAAGCAAATTGTACAAATGGTTCTTTAAGTGCCACTATAAATAGTTTAGACACTATTTCTAGTGATGTTGGCGAGTCAGTCTTTATAGTTTATTTTAGTACTTATGCTAACAGTTCACAATCTTCCTCAGCCTGTATCATTAGAGGGTTTCCTTCATCTAGTTCAAGCAGCTCATCCGGTCTTTCAAATACAACTCCTGAGTGTAAGCGAACCAACTTTATCATTAGTAAACAAGAATCAATTAAAGACATTCCTGCAATCGGACAACCAACTACAGGAATATTAACAGATATAAACAATGATAAGAATTTAGATTTAATTACAGAAGATGTTATTTATAACGGTAATGGAGATGGATCATTTAACACACAAAGTTTAAATTTTCATAACATTCCTTCTCCTACAAAGAAGATCTATAATACTGATTTAAATAGTGATGGTTATACTGATTTGGTTTTACTTACTCCAAGACTCTATACAGCATTAAACAATAAACATAATGGGTTTGATGATCCAATATTAGTAGTAGATCCAAGAGTAGCATCAGATCCTCATAGAATACCAGAGTATATAATCGCTGGAGATTTTAGAAAAGATGGTTATCCAGATTTAATTACTGTTTTATCCGATGGCAGTGGTTGCAAATTATTTATAAACAAAAAAGGAGTTCTTTCTCAAGAATCTGACCTCAACTTATCACTTCGTCCAACCAACCAGCCCGTTGCAGGAGACTTTAATAATGATGGTGCTTTAGATTTTGCTTTAATAGATACATCCAATAATTCTATTGTATTATCCACATTTTTAAACACTAATAATGGAGCCTCATTTAAGAGAATAGATAATTGGGTAGTTGGTGGATCAGAACCAATTGTAGTCGATGACATAAATAATGATTCTAAATTAGATCTAATAGTTAGTTCAAGTTATGGATTCTTGCTTTTATATGGAATAGGCGATGGAGGTTTCAGGACAGATGCCATAACTATTCAAGGAATTGAAAAGACATATTCAAAGACATCACAATTTCAATTTATTGACTTTAACAAAGATTGTAAAAAAGATATATTCATAACTACTTCAACTGGAAAAAACTCTATTTATTTAAACAATGGACAAAATGGTTTCTCAAGTGAACAATCCATCAATCTTATACAGAGCAATACCCCAATTCTTCCACTTGTTGGAGATATTGATAACAATGGTTTGACTGATGTAATTCTTTATAATACAGAACGAGATCTTAATGGTCGTGAGAAAAATATTTTTGAAATACTGCTGAATAGAGAAAGCACTTCTAGAGACTCAATTGCTACAAACAATATTGAAACCTGTAAACAAAGCCTAAGTCATGGCTATTTTTTAAGCAGTGAACCAAGCACACCAGCATGTCGTTCACTAGCACCTAATGCTTATTGTTGTCCATGCTTACCCACGATATCTTTTATTTCTAGTTCTAATTTAGGTTCTAATTTGGGCTCTAATTTGGGCTCTAATTTGGGCTCTAATTTGGGCTCTAATTTGGGCTCTAATTTGGGCTTGGGTACTACTACTGCTTCACCACCAAATCCTAACTATCCTGGCTTTCTTGCATATACTTACATTCAAAACTTTAGTAGTGGTGAATACACTGCAAACACACGTGTTCTTAGGATAGAAGTATTAGTAGATCCAAATAGCTCAAAAGCAATTGTTAATGTTTATCAATCTGCATTAAATCAATATAATACACAACCACAAACCCAAGAAATAAATAGAGTCTGTGGTTCTACATCAACCATTAGTCTTAATGATACAGCTTCTCCTATCCGAGGTACTGTTAATGTTTCATGGAACTCTGACTCTAGCAATCTCCCTCCAGTAGCCAAATGCACAGTAACAGGCTTTGATTCAATAAGTTATATTTCTACTTACTTTGGGGTAACAAACTTTAAAGATAAAGTCTTCTTTAAAGTTCAATATAAAGATTTTCCTAATAGTATTCATCCTACTCTTGCAACATGGACATGTACTAATAGCGGTGTTCCTACAAGGCATGTTCCACAAGAATCTGTAGCTTGCAACAATGGATATTGCTTACTAGGATGTAAAATTGATGAAGGAAAAAGAGATACTATATATAAACTTTCAGATGTTAAACTAGGAACCCTAACATCTGTTTTATGTACGGGTGAAGCTTCTTACGATGTTAGTACTTCAAGCAGTTCTTCTGGTGGCAATAGTAATCAAGGTGATTCTTGTAAATGTCCACCAGGACTAGCTTTATATGGAGGTTCTTGTTCTACAAACAAATTAACTTGTGCTTCTACTGCAAATTATGTATGTGGTTGTGATGGAAATACCTATATAAATGGTTGCAGTGCATACAATGCTGGAGTAAAGCAATACACAGCTGGAAAATGTCCATAGTCCTCGTAAAGGCATGCCGCGGCATGTCTCAACAAAAATGAAGCAATCTGTACAGGTTCAACACCACCTTCTTCCACCCCATAAAAATATCACAAAAACAAGCTAGCGTCTCATGCACTAGGAATATCAATCGCTGTATCCATTAACCTTTCCATTCTTGGAAAAACTTTCTTTAGTTTGTTGAGAAATTTCATATCTTCAAAATCTGGATCGAGTCTGCCTGCTTTAAATTCAAAATCATATATAACTTTTATAAGCTCTATCTCTTTTTTGTCTAATGATTTTAGTACTAGCTTTGCTTTTTCTTTATCAATATCTAAATCATCATCATTCTCTTCGCGATCTCTTGCCAATTCATGTAGTATCTGTCTTGTAAAAAAGTAAATTTGATTAAACATAGTAATTTGTGTATTTAAAACTTCATTATAAAAGCCATTTTCATAAGGATCTATATACTCACTCTTTCTTTTTCTTCGTTCAATTTTCTTTAGTTCTTCAAGCTCTTCATTATTTACTTGTTCTTTAAAATCCAAAGACAATAGTCTTATATTGTGTAAACTATGTTTTATTAAATCTAAATTTACTTCCATCTTTGCTTTATCTATGGTTACTTTTTGTTTCTTAATTTTTAATTATAGCTCCTAGCATTTTTCCACCTAAGCCAGAAGACACCATTGCAATGTTATCTTTTTCTAAATCAATTTTTTTATCCATCACTCCCTGAGCTATAGCCATAGGTATTGATGCTACACCTGTATAACTATGCATGTCATAGCTTCTAAACATTGCTCGATCAAGCAAAACCATAAGCTGTAAAAGTGTAGTTTCATCTTTAGTCATATTGTTTTTAGTCATCCTAGTATAGAGATCTGCTTTATGAGAATTTTCAATTATTCTAAATAAATTCGTTACAAGTGAATCCTTGTCTCTGGTTAAAATATAGCTTGAATCATCAGCCACTATATCAATTGCAGCTTTTAGTTCAGGACGTACATTAGGAGGTATTTTTAAATCTTCTCTGATTTTTTCAGCCAGTGCAAGCTCAACCCTATCTATGACTCCTTTACTTGTTTGGGATAAAACTATGTGATTAAAGTCATAAATATTTACACCATTATCACTAGCAAGTGATGATAAATACTTAGGTGTTCTCATTGCTATATTTTGTGCCACCATTTTTGAGGCTAGAATGTTTGTATGTGGTGCAAAGTATCTCTTTATTTTTTGAAACCAAGATAATTTATCAAATTTTTTAAACTCATGAACTACTTTATCTGCTTCTCTCATATCAATTTCTTCTTCACCTACTACAATATTTCCAGTATCATCATCCATTTGTTTAATAAGAAAAGCAGCAGAACCATCTCCATAATTTATGATTTCATGAGGGTTTGAGGCATCCATATGTATTGAATTTGCTGCAGTGAATACTGCTAAAGCATATTTGCTATTATTGCTTTTACTAGAATCTGTGGAATGATTAGTAATAAATTCTTTTAAGTCTTCTAATGGTTTATTTTCATTTTTATGAATGGCTTTAATAAGATCTGCTATATTACTTGAATTAGTAAAGTCATTTGCAATCTCTTCAAGAGCTCTCATAGAACCAACACAACCTTCAGTTATCATTTTTGGTTTCCAGCCAAGTCCATTTGTTCCTTCTATTACTTTTTTTGGAACAATTTTATCTCTGACTAGTTTTGATAAAACTCTAGAACTTGGTGGTGGATCATAAGCATTAGCTGTAGTGCTAGCTAAATAAAAGCTCCCAATATCACTTGGATCAATTTTATTTTCTTGAAGTAGTTTCTTTATAGCGACAACACTTAAATCGACTACAGGATCATAAGCAATCTTACAGTCTTTATAATCAGGATCAAATTCAATAGAAGTATCCACTACAAATTTTTGTTTAATTCCTGCAGTTTCAATATGTTTAGATAATTCTTTTAAACTTCTTCTTAATTCAGAAGCTTTTTTTGTAGGAAGAAACCGTACGATTTTTCGAAAGCCGAGTTCTTTTAAAACAGTGCTTTCAATATCTTTTGAATTTGCTACAAATCCTCGTGCTTCAATACCAGGTCTTACAAGTGATGTTAAAACAATCTTACTTACAGGCATTGCATTTTCACTTCTTCCTTGAAAGAATCATGCAGATTCTAAAAAATAGGACAGATTTAAATTAAAGATAATCTAACATATGAAATTTAAAAAAGCAAAAAAAAACGGCTAATACATTTTACAGAACTTTTTGTTTTAATAAGTATTAAATCCTGCTAAAATATTAAAAATAAAATATGGCTATTAATCAGCTTGAAAAGTCTAAAGACTACGAACAATTTAACTCTATTTCTTTTAGAACTAGTGTAGATATTCTTAAAGAAATTCAGAATAAAGGCGTAATTGTCTTTGGTGCATCTGGAGTTATGGGATCAGCCATCTCTAGTACGTTCCCAAAGGCATCTATGCCTGTAGTAATGCAGGATATTGATAAAGAAAAGCTTGAACTCTCTAAACAAGAAGCGTTGAAAACGCTTGAAAAAGCTCAAACTAAGAGAAAACTATCAAAGGCTCAGCTAGATATAATTAAAAACAAATCCTTAATTAAAGAAACAGTTGTATTTCCCAACATGGGAAAAATCCCTTTTGAAGATATCTATAAAGCTTATTTTAATTCTCCTGAAGATGCAAAAGAACTAGTTTCAAAGTTTTTATACACTGCTATATCATCTAATGGCTCTAATGACGCATTACACAATAAATATTGTGATGTAATGATGGTTCTTGAAGCAGGTCCTGAACTCTTAACCTTTAAACAAAACATTTTTCAGTTTTTTGATCTTGCTTTAAACTCAAATAAAACTATTCTTGCTACAAACACTTCTTCACTAATCATAGAAGAAATAGCATCAAATGTATCAAATCATGAAAGGGTTGTAGGATTTCATTATTTTTTACCTGCAGATAGAAACTCTTTAGTAGAAATCATTGCTACAAAACATACTTCTATTGAAGTTATTCAAGCTATGCAAAACCTAGCTATCTCTATGGGGAAAAAACCTATTATTTCATGGGGTGACTCAAGCGGTGCTGTTGCAAATAGAATATTAGTAGGTCTTTTAAATGAAGCTGCAAAAATATTAGATGAAAAGATAGCTACGATTGAGTTTATTGACCATCTATTTCTTGAAGTATTTTACTCAAAGCAAATCAAGGTTCAAACGAAAAAAGCAAAAAGACAATTTGAAGCAGCTCCAAAACTTTCTTTTTTTAATGACGAGAGTACGTTATATAAAAAAATCAAAAAGCTTGACGATGACTTACATCATACTGACTTAAAAGAAAAGATCAATAAGATACTAAAAAACAAAAAAGAATTTATTGAAAAAGCTGAAAGTAATTTAAGACAAAAAATGATTTACACAAGTATTGTAGGAAATATGTCTCGCTTAGGCTCATTCTTTAAATCAGCACTTGTAATTAGTCTTATAAAAAACAAAGTAGATGAACAGCTATTTAAGATTAGAAAATATCTAAAGTTAGTAGAAGCTGATTTTGACAACTTAAAACTTCCTTTCGAGATAGAAGCATATGATTTATATGATTTACAGCCTATACATACAAAAAACCCACATAAGACTAAAGAGCTTATCATTAAACGATTTCAAGGAGCTTATATTACAATTGCTCAAGGTATTTATAAAGAAGGACTTGCTTGTATTCAAGATATAGAACTTGCTTGCAAAGAAGGATTTAAGTACAATATTGGTCCTTTTGAACTAATGAAATCCTTAAAGCCAAAAGAACTTGAAGAAGTTATAAATCTTGTGACCAAAAATCTACCAGAACCTACAGGAATATCAAAACCAGGTGAAATTGTTCTTTTAGAAAAAAATAATTTATCAGGCATACAGACATATATTCAGAATAATATTGGTTTTATAACTTTAGGTAGACTTCATATTCAAAATCTTCAAATGGTACAAAACTCTCTTAGTCCTGAAATGTTAGAAGCTATTATTGATGCTATTAAAGACTTTGAATCAAAAAAGGTTAAAGCAATAATCTTTAAAAGCCAAGGTGGTGGAGCATTTTGTTCTGGGGCAGACTTAAATTATATAGAAAGTACAAAGTGGAATGTAGAAAAGATTCTTAAATTTAGAAACTTAGGAAAACAAACAATGGAAACAGTTGCAAATTGTAAACTTCCTACGGTAGCTATTATTGATGGTGGTGCCGTAGGTGGGGGATTAGAGCTTGCACTTGCTTGTGATTATAGAATAATGACAGATACTAGTTTTGTAGCTATGCCTGAAGTAGGTCTTGGGATTATTCCAGATTGGGGTGGTACTGAAAGGCTCCCTGCAGCTATTGGAAAAGAGTTGGCAAAGAGACTGATTTGTACTGCTACTATTAAAAATCTTGGACTCAAACTAAGTGGAGAAGATGCTTTTACAGTGGGATTAGCTGATTTTTATACCTTACAGAGTAATTTACCATTTGCTTTAGCCAATTTAATTGAGGATAAATATCCTGCTATAAATATTTTTGTTAAGCCCTCTAAAAAAACAAACTATGATAAAAAAGACTATCCTGAGAATATCATTAAAAGATTTGGACTAAATAAAAAATTTGTACACAGTGACAGAAATCTAACCATGCGCGCAGCAAAGCTGGCGGAAGATCTAATAAATCATTCTAATGAACCTGAGTATTCTATAAAAGCCAATACTGACAAAGCTTTTCTCCCACTTATTGACTCAGGCAAGGCTGTATCAAATTGTTGTATTAAACCTTTTCTTTATGCAGCACAGAATAAGTTATTAGCACCACTCTTTGAAAAAATAGGACTTTTATAAGTATGTCAACAGCTCCAATTTCTGGATTTTTATATGATCCTTCTATACAAAGAGTTAAAGCAAACACTTCTACTCAAACTGAAAAGTCAAGAACTCTTGATATACAAAACAAGTTAAAAAAAATTGAAACCACAAATGTACTTACAAAACTAATTGGACTCTCCAAGGAAAGCAACATTGCCAAATCAATTCTTGGAGGACTTGGATTAATTGGTTTTGGTACAAGTGGTTTACTTGAATTGTTTGGACTTGATATTGGTTTTAAAGAAAAAATCAAAAATATGCATGATGGTTTTTTATTTAAACCTGATTTAAATCCATTTCCTCCTCCTGATAAATCAAAAGTAGATTTTGAAGAGATCTTAATTGAAAAACCTAATGAGCCTAAATTACATGGTTATTTCCTGAAAAAAGAGAAGTCTGACTTAGTAATTATTTTTTTACATGGTTACAATGGCAGTGCAGATGAATGCCATCCAGAATGTCAAAAAATACAAGAATATATTCCAGCAAACATATTAATTGTAGATTATAGAGGGTTTGGAAAAAGTGAAGGAAAACCTACAAGAGAAGGGGTAATTTCTGACTCTTTAGAAATGTACAATTATTTAATTGACAAAGGTTTTAAAGGAAAAAATATTATTCTATATGGTGCTTCTTTAGGAGGTCCTATTGCTTGTGAATTAGCTGATAAATTAAGAAAAAGTAATAAGGGTCTAGGAGCACTTATAGCACTATACCCATTTAGTTCAGTAAAAGATATTTCCAAATGGCGTCACCCTTATATTCCAAGTAATTTCATCCTTGATGATATATTTAATGCAAAAAGACTAATTAAAAAACTCAATATTCCAGTTTTTATAGGACATGGAGACAATGATTCAAAAACACCTTTAAAACATTCCATTAAGCTTTTTAATGCCGCTAACAATCCTAAAGAATTACACGTTTTACCAGATGTAGGACACGAAGATCTTAGTAAGTTACCAAAAGAACAAACTGAAGGCTATTTTCTAGCATTAAAAAGTTTTATTGAAAAAAATATATCTGGGTAGTACAATATAACCTAATTGATCGTATTAAATATTATGATAGAACCTCTAAGTAGTTCAACGGGGAAAAACGTAGGTCAAAATGGAAAGCTAAGACCTCCTAGTGGCCATAGTCTTCCTGACTTTGACAAATCAATAATATTACGTAATCCTAGACAATTTGCACAAAATAAAGAACCCTTAAAAGATTCTTTCTTTGAGAATTTAATTCAAGAAAACATAATCAATAAAAACAGTAACTCAGGAAAAAGAAGAGATCATTTTGCTGTTCGTGCTGGTCTTATAGCAAGTGAAGTCAGAGCACTTATAAACACTTTGTCTGATGCTCATAAAATAAAACTAAAAGAAATTGTAAAAGCATTAGAGCCAGACAAAGAAATGCTTCGAGGAGCAGTTTTTTCTGGTGGAGAGATAAGAGTAGTGGCTGAGTGTGGGGCTGTAATTGTTATAAATACCTTAGCTGAACTCCTTGGAATAGTTTATAGTAAAGAGAATCCTAAGCCTACATTTAGTCACTTTTCTGGAGGCTCTGCAGGCTCATTCCCTGCAGCAGGGATGGCATTTAGATCGTTAAACTCTTCTATTTTTAAAACTTCTGCAGATACTGACTTTAGAAAATTTTTCAATGCACCAGATGCCTTAAAAAAGTGGGTTGAAGTATTTATGAAAAGAGGCTATAACATAGCCACAGGAAAACATACACATGAAATCACTGGTGAACATTTAGATGAATTAGGATCAGACCTGCAAGTCCTTGTAGCAGGATTTCGTCGCAGAATACTAATCTATCCACAGGTATACTTACTTCCAAGAGAATTAGAGTCAAAGTTTGGAATAGATTCCAAGAAATTTAAAATAAAAGATTTGATTAGAGCTACAGCTAACTTACCATTGCTGTTTTATCCTTTGACTGATCTTTTTAAAACTTGTGGTAATTGCTTTCTAGAAGATAACAAGGGTACAAAATATCATTTATTCGATCCTGGCATAGTTCAAAAATACTTAACACCATTAAATCTACAGCTAGAAGAAATCGAACAGTATATGGAAGGAAAAATTGATAAGCCTGGATTTTATTTTATTGTTGGAAATAAACCTTGCAAAGAAGATGGTGTTCCTGAAAAAATGTTTGGGCAACCGACAAATAAGGCTTTTTACTGGATTTATGCTAAAGCATTAACCATGAGTAACATAATCGATAAATATATTCTTGGTGAATCTTCCCAAGTACTAAAAAAAGTCGGTGCACAAAGAGCTTATGTTACATCATTTGCTGAAGCCACCAATCCTATTACTAAAAAAGTTGCTAAGTTACAACTAGGAGGCTTTGATATAAGTTCTGAAGATAGAGGAACATTGATTTGTGCAAATATTCCTACTAGTGATTATAAAGATTTGCCTTTCGATGGTGCTATTGATCAACTACACAAGCAATTAGTGGATCCTTTATTTATTCAATCAGAGGGCAAGCAAGGAAAAAGTGCTTATCAGTTATTTAAAGATGATATTGATAAAGCTATTGGGAAAGAAAATAAGAATGAACCCGCTCATCCTGGATTTTCCACCCTCTATGCAATCAAAAGACTAGCTGGTCATATAAGGCGAATTGCGCCGTTTTAAATCACGTATGTAGGGAATATTTTTGCTTGCATAGAAAGGATTTGTCCCATTTATTGGGCAAATCCGATCAATCGAAAGGCATTGTCAAAGGAAGCTTCAGCTTGTCTGAAGCTATATACAAATAAAAACACTCACAAAATGTACTATCTTGTGAGTGTTTAGTTTTTTAAATTATTTTTGCAAATTATAGATCACAAGGTCTAACTGTGCTTCTACCATTTTCTTTGCAACGGCCCATAGCAGATTTAAGCATTTCTTCTACTTTGTCTGAAAGTGCTTCTAATAAATCGCCATCTGTTCTTAAGTCTGATTCTTTTATAAGATCTTTGACTTTTGAGCCAACTACTAATTGTTCCTTTGCCATTTTCCTCTCCTTTTATTTCTTTTGATTTACGTCAATTCCTCAATATATCAAGGAATTGATTGAATTATAACATTTAATATGCTGTCAAGTTTAAAAGATTTGTTTTATAATTTTATATTTAAGAACTAATAAATTAATACAGAAAACTAAAAAAACTGCTAAATTTAAAGGAATTTGATAAAAATGAACATACAAAAGCTTTCTGATGAAGAAATAAAAACAAAATTAAGTAAAATCTCTACTTGGAAAGTAGTAAATAGCAAGCTTCACAAGTTATTTAAGTTTAAGAGCTTTAACCAGGCATTCTGCTTTATGACTGGGATAGCCATGGTATGTGAAAAAATGAATCATCATCCTGAATGGTCAAATGTATATGGAAACGTAGATGTACAACTTGTTACACATAAGGTAGCTGGACTTACTGAGCTTGATTTTATATTAGCTGAAAAGATGGATGAAATTGCTAGTCTATTTATTCCACTTGTACAATAACAGTTGCAAAACCATTATGGTTTAAGGCTTTCTCGAGTTTTTTTGTTAGCTCATTTCTATTGCCAGTACTTGCTTCTTCTAAAAATGGAACCTCAAGTGCTTGAAGAATTTTTTTTATAGATAGTTTTCTAACACTTTCATTTATCCGCATTCCCATGTGAGATTGTTTACCTGTAGAAACGGCTCCTTGATTGTCTACTAAAATCATAACCATAGGCAGATCCTTTGCAGCCGCTTCACAAATACCTGGAAAAGCACTATGAAAAAAATCTGAATCTCCAATATATGCTATTCCTTTAAATGGAATATTTTCACCGCGCCTTTTATAAGCTTCAATTCCACCAACAAGATAGGATATGGAACATCCCATGGTAGTTTCCATATGTAATAGGTCTTCAATGTCAGGAGTCTCAGGAATGCGTGATGCCTGACCTGCATCACTACAATACAGTGGTCTACAACCTACTTTTTTTACTGCATCTCTAACACACTCAACCATGATTTTAAAGCCATCGCCTTCTTCAAATGCAGGAGCTTTTGCAATCTGTTTGTGCTTAGGATACTGAAAGACTGGTACATTATTTTTAAAAGCATTAATAGCAAGCTTTAAATCATCATCCCTAAATTCACCAATGCTTCTAACATAGCCATCCTGCTTTCCTAAAACTGGCTTGTTAATGCCATGCCTACAAACCAAGTCTCTTATAAGCATTTCAAGGAGTGGTTCTCCTTGATCTATAACCAATATTTTTTCTTTATCTTTTATAAAATTTAAAATTGTTTCTTCCGGTAAAGGATAAACTGTGAGAAGTTTTAGCAGAGCCATTCCATTTAACAAGTTTTCATTTTCTAACTGAGTTCCTGGAAAACCGCTTGTTATAACACCAAGCTTTCCACTTCCTTTAACAATATTCATTCCTAAATTTGCAAACTGTTTTTTTAATTCTAATTGTTTTTTTGCTAAGTCTTCCCTATCTTCTTCAATAGAACCAAAGATTGACAACCACTTGTTTTTAGCATCAAATGGAATATTCACAAAATCTTTCACAAATGGTAATTGAATATTTTTAAAATCATTAACATCTGGACTAAAGCTCTCTAACAATGCTCTTCCTGTAGTTCTAATAAAAAATGGTAATCTAAACATTTCTGATAATTCATAAGCTATTAAAACACTATAATAAGCACTATATTGATCATACGGTTCCAGGATGGGTAATCCCGCATTAAAATATAATCCTCTTGAATCCTGTTCATTTTGAGAATGCCATCCTGAAGGATCATCACTAATAAAAAACACTAGCCCTCTGTTAACTCCAACATGATTTAAACAGTAAAAAATATCACAAGCCACATTAGTTCCAACATCCTTAAAAACCACTAAAGATCTCTCACATCCAGCAACTGAACTTCCAAAACCTTTTGCTGCTGCTACAAATTCATTTGTAAGATAGTCTTGAACATCTATCTCTGGATAATTTATTTTAAGACTGTCAACTAAAGCAGTAGCTGGCCTTCCTGGATAGTTATAAACAACCTTAACATTAGAAAGCTTCACTGCACTGGAAACTGCTTCAATAATTGTTGAATAAGAATTCATTTTTTCCAAAGGATTCACCTTATTTATTAATTCTTTTAACATAGCAATTCTTTAATTATATCGTTATCTGTTTTTTAAAATTTCAAACTTAAGCCATCAAAAATATTTATTACTTATCTAGTGATTATCTTTATCTAATTCACTCCAGTTATGAACCCTAGTATCTTGTAACATTACATTATTGTTTTCATTATTTAATTTGCTTAATACATTATATGCAAATTCACGTTTAGCATTTATATTGACTACTAAATTAATGGTAAAAAAGAGTATTAAAACTAAAACTAAAACAAAAGTACCTTTAAAAGTATTTTTTAGTCCTTTGTTATTCCTTATATTTTGAATATGTTCTATTATTTTTAGCATAGTCATATTTTAACAAATTGGATTTCAGTTATAATTATCATGACTTCTTTGATTGAATCCTGAAAATCTATAGTGACCTCATGGCTGGGTAGCTCAGTTGGTAAGAGCGATGGATTCATAACCCATAGGTCGGCGGTTCAAATCCGCCCCCAGCTAAGTCAATAAGCTCATAAATGTCCAAAGCGACATTTTGAGCGTCATTAAGCGAGACCACAAAATAGCAAGGAGTCTGCGTAAGCAGCGACGAAGCGTTATAAAAAATTCATAACCCATAGGTCGGCGGTTCAAATCCGCCCCCAGCTAATTTCATCTTTTGTATATAATCAACACACAAAAGATATATTTCATAGCACTTTATAATATAATTAACTTTAAGTAAACAAATGAGAATTGATCCTGTAATACCAAAGCAGTCAGCTGGCCCATTGCTAGAAAATTTACAATTACCACCACAAAAAGAAAATATAGAAAGTTCGGAAACTCAGAAGAATAAATATCCGAATAGATTAATAAAAAGAGAACACATTGAACAAATTTATAACCTGGGGAAAAGCAGTTTAAAGCCTGTTGCTCGATTTGCATTATTAGGTCCTTTAAAGTGGGGGACTTTTGCTCTTGGGGTTACAGCATGGTCACTCCTTACCACTACAGGCAATGAATTCTTAAATAGAGCTGCACAGCATGTATTAAAGATTGCTCCAAAGCCTACAAATAGTGGATTTAGCAACAATGAAATAGATGGTCATAAATACGATGCCTTTTTTGCAAACAATAAAGATTTTAGAAATATGCTTGAGCTTGTAAAAAGTGTCGATGTTCCTCTGGATGGATTAGATTCTAACGATGATGGAATACGCTTAAATAAAAATGATGAAATTAAAAGCTTTAAAGAACGATTAGTAAAAGCACATATACAAACACAAAAAAATCCTTTATATAAGGACAAACAAGAAGATATGGCTAGAGCCATTGCTAAATTTAATGAAATAGACATTTTAAACAAATTGTTATATGGCAAAGATGGACTTGATCCTGCAAAATTTTATCAAGGAGGCATTTATAACTGTCAGCTTCTTGCCGCCACTATTGGACAAACACAAACAGAAGGAAATGCCCAAAATCTAAAATCAATGATTACAATTACAGGCTATAGCTTTGATAAAAACAATTTTTATATTGATGCTAAAGTTCATATTAATGGAAAAGATTTTGAAGTTCCATTTTCAAAATTAAAAGCCTGGATGAGTCCACAAGACTATACTCCATCCCTAGCTACTGATGGTTCATTAGCATTACCCATACTTATATCAGCACTTCAAGAAGCAGTGGAAGAATATGATAGAATCCCAAACATTGTATCTTCATCATCTCCTATTCTAATGACAGGAAAAGATTATTTAGCAATTAATGTCAGTGCATTGGATGATGATGATTTAAGAAGAATTTTAAGCAAGGCTCCAGAAAAGCTTGTAACAGTAGGCTCTGGTGTAGATAGTATAAAAGAGCTCTACGATGAATTGATCGAGGGTATAAAGGAAAGAACTACTGATAGGACACCAACCATTATCTCATCTGAAAAAGAGCGTGATTTTATCAAATCACTAATACAAAACTTTGAAGAATCTACAAAGTCAGGTATCGTAAAAGACCCTATACCAGATGAAAAGAAGAGAACTGATGCTGGTAAGCGCTCTATCTTTTTTGGAAGCCCATCTAAAGATAAAAATAATCCTAACTTGATAGAAAATCCTATAATAAGAAATCATATGTTTGCAGTTCAAAGTTATAAAGAAATAGATGGTGGAGAAGAAATTATTGTTACAGATGCTCATGATACAAAGTATCCACCCCTGAATTTAAAACAATTTAGAGAAAATCTGGATATCATCACTGTCCATAAAGATGATCTTCCATTAACAAATAAAAGAAGCCTAATAGCTTGGATACTTTCGATATTAGCCATAGTATCAGTTAGATATGGTGTAAATAAAACAAACAGGTTTCTAAATCCAGAATATAAAAGCTTGACAGAGAAATTGGTTTCTAAAGTTGGTTCATATATTCCAAAATCAACTCCAGTACCCACTACTGATGCCACAAATAAGACAAGTTAATCACTGTCTACCTACCGCTCGTTTCGCACGAATGCTCCCGCCCATTTATGGGCGAGGCTCGCTAAAGGCGGCAACTCGCTCTTCTTTCACGTCGCTTTTTGGTAAATAAATCACACAAAAAGCTTAGTTATGCTCTTATACACTGTAGCTAAGTAGTAACTAATCACTCTTAATCTTTGTAAGGGACTCAATACTTAATCCTTAACTTTTAAATGTAATAAAACTGTATACTTTTATACAAGTTATATACAATGATTCCATTTATAAATCCACAAACTACTGGATTTACAGGTATAAAAACACCTGTAGGTGTTAGTAATGACAAAAATAAAGTTGATACTAAAGAACAACCTACAACAAAAACAGTTTTAAAAACTATTGGCAAATCTACAATTAACATTTCTAAGGTTCTATTAAGTGTTGGAATACTGTCCTATGTAATAGCTAAAACCCCAGTGGCTGCTAAATTTGTAAATGAAGTCTATAGAGCAAATGATTTACAACCAAATCCAGTAACTAAGCCATTAAACAATTTTAAATATATAAATGGAGTTCAAGTTGATAGTTTTGTTGGTAATTATAAAGACTTTCACAAGATTGAAGAAGCAATAAACAAAACAAAGATAAATGTATTGGATCTCGATAAAAACAACAATAGCATTGTCTTTGACAAACCAATTGAGATCAAAGAATTAATAACTCAATTGAAACAAATTGATGAGAACCAGTACAACGAAGAAATTAAGCTACTTGAAGAAATCAATATTACAAGCCAATTAATCTGGGGTCCAAACGGTCCAAATCCATATTCCACACAACAAGGTGCAAAACCAAACTGCCAAATAATGGCAGCAATACAAGGACAAGGGTTTAATGAAAATAATATTCAAAACATAAAAGGAAAAATTAGAATAACAGCATTTAATCCATCTAAGGAAAATTTTAGATTGGATACAGTCATTGAACTAAATAATAAGATTTCAATCCAATTGCCTTTTGAAGATTTGATTACTTGGATGAGTTCAAAAGGTGGTATATCATCATCATCAAGTGATGAAGCTCTTTATGTACCAATACTTGCTAGTGCACTAGAGGAGGGATTAAGACCTTATACTGGTGTACCCAATGACTTTTCTTCTGCTCCAGTCACCCTTCTAACAGGAAATAATTATTACACAGTACTAACATCATCACTATCAGACAATGAACTTATAAATATTTTAAGTCAGGCTCCACAAAATCCTGTTCATATCAGTACACGATGTAACTCACAAAAACAAGAAGAGAACAATTCAATCAGCCTAAGAAATTCCCCTATTGGTAATGTTTTAGATTTCATAAATCTATCAAAGCCAGGAACCACTAAAAATACTATTCCTGAACAGCCCAGTACCTACAGCAAATATATAACCAAATTTTATACTAATAGGATTAAAAACATTACTGAAAACATAATGAATGATTTACCAACAGCGCCTCCTCTAAGTAATAGAAAAAATAAAATGGCAGCAACATATACTGCACCAGAACACTTGTATACAGTAAAAGATTTTAAAAATATAAATGGAAAATATATTGTAACTATAATAGATTCATATGATGATGAGATTGATTTGACTTTAGATGAGCTAAGAAATCATTCAGATAGAATTGTTGCTGAAGCTAAAAACATTCCGAATTTTAGTACTGAGAGTTATAAGGCTCAATTATTTGCATTTGCTTTAATATCAGCCATATTAATCGGTGCCTATAAAGTAAATAAAAAAATAGATCCTGATTATAAAAGCACAACACTAGCTACAATAAATAAAATTTTTAAGTCCGCTGAAACAGCTAAGGTTCAATAAGATAAAGTAAACCATCTTCAACTTTATATGCCATTGGCACAAAAGATACTTTAGGATATTTTTCTTTTAGTCTATGGCTTTCGCTAACCACAAAATCAACCTCATCTTCTATTTCAAAGAATGGAGCAAATGAATCAAAATGATTCTCTGCTTGTTCTTTAGTCCATCCTGCATTTTCTACTAATCCTTTAACAACGATTTCTTTTTTTTGTGTGAGATTTACCATTCCGCAGTTATCATGGCAGATTAAAACAACATGTTTTATATTTGCAAAACCAATTGCAAATGACAATTTAAACTCACTTCCTGTAATTCTTGCTCCTGCAGTTCTTAAAATAAATGCAAATTTGTTTGGAATATGTAATTGCTTTCTATTATCCATGCACATTACAATTGCTATTTGAGCTTTTGCATATTCTTGAAAACTCTTAGAAAGATTATGATAATTTAACAGTTCTGAAACAGGTGTATTTAATAAATTTGAAGGGATATCCTTTTCACTTGATATTTTCTTTAGCTTATATTTAGAAAGATTTTTTGTCATACATTCTTTAGTTCTCTAGCCTAAAAATGATAATAGTTCACCATAAGTAGATAAAAGTTCACTATTTGCTGCTAATTGATATGCAATTAAATGAATTGCACTAGCAAGTACTTTTGAGATTTTCTTTGATGCTGTCAATCTATAGTAAACTTCTTTGCCTTTTCTTTCCTCTATAACGAGCTTATGCATTCTTAATAGTGATAAATGCTGAGAAACGTTTGACTGGCTTATACCTAGCTCTTTTTGCAGCTCATGAACATTGGAATATTTTTTCTTTTTTAAGATCCAAAGTATTTTTATTCTCACAGGATGAGATAAGACAGAAAACAAATTTGAAACAGAATTAATTTGCTCTTCCTGAATTGTTTTATTTTTTTCTTTGTATTCTTGCATAACTATATAAAGTTATATTATACATATTCAGATATTATAATATGTTAAATTTACAAATATATTATTCAAATTGTAATGCTACTTAAAAAATAATACTTTATCTATGCTAAAACAACTAAAACTGTTTCTTAATCCTTTTGATGCCAGATATGAAGATTTAAAAAAGTCTGCTTGGTATCTAATTGTCTTTCGTGACTTTACAGCAGGATTGATTGTAGCAATGATAGCTATACCACTTGCTATGGGTTTTGCTATTGCATCAGGACTAGAACCAGAACAAGGTATTGTTGGTGGTGCAATAGCAGGACTAATTGGAGCATTGTTTGGTGGCTCTAAATATCAGGTTTATGGCCCTACTGCTGCCCTTATTCCTATTATTGCAAGTATTATGCATAAGTATGGAATTGCTCTTAATGGACAACCCGATCATGCTTCTGGGCATGGGTTTCTTGTTCTTGTAGCTATAATTGCAGGAATAGTTCTTTCAGTAATAGGACTGTTTGGATTAGGCAAAATTGTCAGCTTAGTTCCTTACTCAATTGTTGTTGGATTTACAATAGGAATTGCATTTACTATTGCTGTATCACAAATAGGTGAAATATTAGGATTAAAAGTTAAGCTTGGTCATGGCTTTATACATAAGCTTCAGATTGTTTTTTTACACTTTCACGAATTTAATCTCTATGCTTTACTGCTTGCATTAGGTACATTTTTTATGATAAAGTACCTGCTAAAATTTTCTATTTATATTCCAGCACCTCTAATTGCTATCGGTCTTGGAACACTATTATCATCTACCATTCTTGCTGAGCAAGAGCTTACTCTTATTCGAACAAAATATGGTTCTATTCCAACCAATCTTTTGTCATTTACTCCTCCTATAATTCCTGAATTAAACTTTATCGTTATAAAAGATATAATTTACTTTGTCATAGCGATTGTATTTGTTTGTGGTATTGAGAGCCTGCTTTGTTCTAGAATGGCAGACAGACTTGCTAACAATAAAGGCACTCCTTTTAATCCAAACAAAGAGCTTTGGGGACAAGGATTAGTAAATATTATTGTCCCTCTTTTAAATGGATTTCCGCACACAGGAGCATTAGCACGTACGGCTACTAATATTAAGGTAGGTGCTACAACTCCCCTTGCAGGAATATTTAAATGTTTTCTTAAATTACTTTTAGCTATTTACCTTGCATCCTATTTAGAACATGTTCCTATGGCTTGTATCGGTGGAGTACTTCTGTACGTTGCAATGAATATGGTTAAACAAGAAGAAGTACTGGGTGTTTTAAGTCATAATTCATTTCACGCTATATTAATGACTTACACAGCTTTAATGGTTATTTTCACAGACTTTTTAATAGGAGTGCTTTCTGCCATTGTTATTTATGTAATAGCACTAAGGCTATTTAGCAGTGTGGTAATACCAGATAAAAGAGATAGGCAAATTGTCAAAGTAAAAGAACCTGTAACTTTTGATTGATTGTTAACCTTAACCTGTGCAGTACAATTATATTTATCATGACTCCTATGTGCCCTTGTGGAACAGGAAAAACCTATGAAAATTGCTGTGGATATTTTCATAGTGGAAAAGGATATCCTTTATCTGCAGAGAGTTTAATGCGTTCACGTTATTCAGCTTTTGTTTTGAAAGATGAAAAATATTTATTTGAAACATGGCATAAATCAAAGAGACCAAAAACATTAGATCTTAATACTCAAAAAATAAATTGGTTAAGGTTAACAGTTTTAAATATTGAAGGTGGAACTGAAAAAGATACTACTGGAAAAGTAGAATTTATTGCTGAGTTTAAAATTTCATCAAAACAAGGAAAATTACATGAAATCAGCAACTTTCTTAAAGAAGATTCAAAGTGGTTTTATGTAGATGGAGATATAGTATAATCATTGCAATACCAAAGTAAATACAGAAAATCATATGATAGGAAGTATCACCCCAGTAAAAACTTTTATAGCAGCTAATGTAGTACCAGTTAAAAATGATCCTCAAAATCAGGAAATAAGAGAGCTTCTTATCAAGGCTAAAAATGGAGACAAAGAAGCTTCTCAGAATTTATACGATCAATTTAAAGATTTTATTTCCTATATAGCAAAAACAACTTGTTATAGAAACTCTAAATGGCTTTCATTTGATGAGCTTACAAGTGAAGGAGAATATGGAATAGTAAAAGCAATACAAAAATTTAATCCTGAAGTTCACCATTCACCATTTAATTTTGTGCGCAGCTGTATAAGCAATGCTATTAAAGACTATATCAAATGTAACTTTTCTGTACACACACCATTTTCAGCAGTTTGCATAGATAGGAATAGAAGTTCATTTAGCATTAGAGGTTCATTAGATAGAAATAGAGGCTCATTAGTTAGGAATAAAAGTTCATTCTCTCCAGAAGAACTAGCTCTGGATCCTGATAGTGAAAATCTAAATAAAGATATTCCTTCTCTTGAAAGAGAACATATGGAAAAGCTTATAGAATTCTTGAAAAATGATGCTGTAAAAAACGTTTTGAGTGATCACAGAAAAAGAACAATTTTAGAATTAAGTTATGGTATTGATCTAGGTTCTAACCCTGACCGTAAAATCCTTCCATGTAAAGAAATTGCAGATATTTTAGAGATTAATGTTGGAAGTGTTTATATGACAAAAACACGTACTATAAGAGAATTAAAGAGATTAGCCAAACAAATAGCTGCATAGAAGAATTGCTTTATAATTTATTTCTAAATTAAATACATAGGATAGAATTAGATGCCATGAAAGGAATATTTATGAAAACAAATTTTACTGTTCTTTTACTTGTTCTTGTGTTTTGTGTCTCTGTTAATTCTTCATATGCACAATCCATTGAACTAAATTCACCACAGGATTTAACTGTCTCTTTTTCAGGATTTTTCCCTTTTTCTGATGAAGCAAATCAAAGCTTTAAAGATCTCATTGATCAAAATGGTAGCGTTGCAATTATAATTAAAAACTTTAT
The DNA here is from genome assembly GCA_023250155.1 of Candidatus Melainabacteria bacterium. Lineage (GTDB taxonomy): Bacteria > Cyanobacteriota > Vampirovibrionia > 2-02-FULL-35-15 > 2-02-FULL-35-15 > JAHFBD01. The sequence goes on along the minus strand of JAHFBG010000002.1, from coordinate 369,128 downwards.
GGGAAAAGGGCTAAACATTGCACCAGCAGCAGATTTTAGAGAGATTGGTAAAAAGAAGAAAATAAAAGGTGACACAATTATTATCATTGACTATAAGAAGAAAAAAGCTAAAAAGTTTGGACTATCATTTGTACCAAAAGGTGCAGTTTCTGCAAATTTTGAAGTTCAGCCATTTGCAGAACGTCCATGTCCTAACCCTGTCAACTGCCAAGATGATTGTGGTGAAAATTTAGGAAAATGTTGTGAAAAAGACTCTGGTGGCAGTCAGTCAAGAATGTGCATTCAAATTGGTACAAGTAGTTGTGGCTGTGCAAAAAGATAAACTTAATGTTGCTTGCTTTTTTTAGCAAGTTTATATGCAATAGTTAATCCAAGGCTAAAATTTATTAACATAAAAGTTAATGCTATTAGTGCACCTACTGATGGATTCATAATTTTTTCCTTTGCTTTCTTTTAATCTTAACCGAAAACATTATACCCTAGGAAATACATATAATAACTACTACCTAAAAGAGCTAGTAATAAAATCAAAAACTCTTTGTTGCACCATTGGATTATCATCTATTGTTTCATGATAAGTACTTGGTACTTCCAGTGAAATATCACCATTTCTTATTTGTGGAGAATGCCTACCACAAACAGCAATTGAATTGTTTTGATAAAAGAGGCAATGCCTACGGGAGTGATTAGGTCTACTCTCTACTGGAGATGCAAGGTTACAAGCACCATGTTGGATAGGATCTATATATGCCGTGGAAGATACAGGAATATTCCCACCAATAGAATTCCATTTTCTAATTACATTATCAATGCACCCACCTCCAAAGCTATATCCTGCAAAGGCTACCTGAGTAGGTCTTGCAAAACCAGCAAATAAACCTCTTCCATTTATAATATCTTCTAATACATTTCTCATGTGGGTTTCTACTACTCTTGGGTGAAGTCCTAGATTCCCTCCTCCTAAAAATCTCCCATTTAATTCATTTGAAACACAACCAGTTCTAAAAATTACTACATTATGTCCAGCATCTCTAAACCTATTAAATAGCCTGTTTACACCAGCAGTATTTTCAGGTGTCATATGAGTTTGAGAATTTCCTAAAGCTAATACAATTAATGGTCTGGATTGATTTGTGTTTGAAAAATGATATCTAAAGATTGCATTTTCATCAGGTGAGCTTGGATTAAATAATATAGACTCATGATACCTTCTTATTTCATCATTCGTTGTAGCACCATTTCTTGATTCAGCTCTTCTAACATGTGGGTTAGCTCTTGCATTTTCAATAAGATTAAAAATCTGAGTAAATGGATTATATCTTCGAATACCCATCCATATAGTTCTTGCAGTATGTACGACTCTATTTAAAACTCTTGAATGCCATGGTAATTGAATTGATTCTCTTGGACTTGCCTCAGGTGATTCACCAACAAAACAATCTTCATTATTGCTACCAGGATGATTTAATGTTTGAAAGTCAGGATTATCAATCACAATAGGAGGTGTGATATAAGGGCAGACAGGATTAAGTGTGCTTGTTGCAGCTGTTGTCATAGGTTTTGTTGATTATTTCTTAAATAAATTAGTGTTATGTATCTATATAAAGAACACTGGTAAAAAAAAATTATAGGTTTTATTTAATTATCACGGTTAAAGCACTATATTTATCAGGCTTTGATATATAGTTGATTAAAGTCAGGTTAAATAATTACATCTATTTAGGATAATATTGCCTATCGCTATTACAAACAACAGGATATTATGCTTCTCTCAAATAAAATTTTTAAAACTTAATTACTGTATAGACTTGTCATTTTATGGTGTTTTCTGATAACCTTATAGCCTGTCTGTTAAATATATTGGATAAAAACATGGTAAGAGAACGAAGCAAAGATAAAGAAAAAGGCCGAGGGCGAGATCGAGATCGTGATCGTGACAAAGATAAAGATCGTGACCGAGATCGTGATGGTAGGCAACAAAAAAGAAAATGGAATCCACTTTTTGATGGTGGAAACAAAGAAGTAGATTTTAAAGATGCTAGAACATTAGGAAGGTTTGTAACAGAGCGTGGAAGAATCCTGCCAAGAAAGATTACTGGTTTATCTGCTCAACAACAAAGAAAAGTCACAAAAGCAATTAAACGTGCAAGACAAATGAGCTTGCTTCCATTCTTAAGCTATGGTTCATAACATCAGACAAGGAAAATTATGTCAAGAAAATGTGATCTATCTGGAAAAAAAGCTCAAACTGGGATGAGATATTCATTCTTACGTGCTCACTATAACCCTACAGCAAAAAGAAAATTTCATGTAAACCTACAAACTGTACGAACTACTGTAAATGGAAAAAGAGTAAAGTTAAAAGTAGCGGCTTCAGTGTTAAAAGCATATCCAGAGATTAGAAGTGGAATTATTCTTCCATTAAAAAGAAAACCTAGAAACAGAGTTAATAAACTACTTACAAAACAATAACAATCTGTTTGATCTATAAAAAATCATATTAATGATATCTTGATTTATTAGATATGAGCAATACTAAATATGATGCGTTATTAACTAACGATGATCTTGCACCTGTCCCTATTGAAAAAAGGACATGGGGTACTTGGAATTACACAGCACTCTGGATTGGAATGTGCATTAATATTCCATCATATATGATTGCTTCATCTTTAATACAGGGTGGAATGAATGTTCTTCAATCAGTTCTTACAGTATTTTTAGGAAACTTTATAGTATTAATTCCCATGATCTTAAATGGTCAGATAGGAGTTAAATATGGAATTCCTTTTCCTGTTTATTCAAGAATTAGCTTTGGTGTCAGAGGAGCAAATATTCCTGCATTGCTTAGAGCTATAGTTGCTTGCGGATGGTTTGGTATTCAGTGCTGGATAGGAGGTTCTGCTATTTATACAATGGTTCAAATCATTTGGCTAGATGCTAAATATTTTCCTCGTGTTTTTCCAGAATATTTTGGTGTAGCATTAATTCCATTTTTATGCTTTATATTATTTTGGAGTATCAATGTTTTTCTGATTTATAAGGGGATTGAGTCTATAAAAAAACTTGAGTCCTACTGTGCACCCATATTGCTTTTTAGTGGTTTAGCATTATTGTTTTGGGCTTTTAATAGTGCAAGTGGTTTAGAAAATCTTTTATTAAGTCCTTCAAAATTTAAAACACAGACTGATTTTTTCAAATTCTTTTTTCCTGCATTAACAGGAATGGTAGGTTTTTGGGCTACTCTTAGCTTAAATATTCCAGATTTTACAAGATATGCAAAGGATCAAAAAGCTCAAATACTAGGACAATCATTGGGCTTGCCTACTACGATGACATTTATTGCATTTATTGGGGTAACAGCAACGATGGCATCTTTTATTATTTATGGTGAGTACTTATGGAATCCTGTAGAGTTAGTCGGAAAGTTTGAAAATAAAGCGATTGTTTTTATTGCAATGGCATTAATATGCTTAGCTACACTAGCAATGAATGTTGCAGCAAATGTCGTAGCACCTGCAAATGATTTTTCAAATTTATGCCCTTCATTAATAAATTTTAAAAAGGGTGGCTTAATTACTGCATGTATTGGACTTATGATAATGCCATGGAGATTGATTTCTGATCCATCTGGTTATATTTTTACATGGCTTATAGGATATTCAGCACTTCTTGGACCTGTAGCTGGAATTCTTTTAATTGATTATTATATTATTAGAAAATCAAACATTGAGCTTGATGATCTTTATCAACTTAAAGGTAAGTATTCCTATACTAATGGTTATAATTTTTTTGCTTTAGTATCACTTCTTTGTGGTGTTTTACCAAACATACCAGGATTTTTACTACAAACCAAGATGGTTAGCAGCAGTACTTTTCCAGCTTTTATTACTGATTTATATAACTATGCTTGGTTCATTGGACTTTTAATATCAGGAGTTATCTATTACTTTCTAATGATGGTTAATAAACGACTTCCCTAAAATCGGCTATCCCTGCCGCAAGCAGCAAGGTATTACGCCAATTTTTGCCTTTGGCAACGGTCGTCGCATCAAAGGAAGTCGTTTGCTTTCCCTCGCTTATATCCCCGACACAAGCATCGGGGTATTACGCTTCGCTCAAATAAAGAAAAGATAAATATTAAAGCCTAAATAGAATTATTCAAAAGTAAATAAATTAACTTCGCTTGCTTTTCATACAATGCAAGAACAAAATCCTCAAGAGAAAGTTCATCTTCACTATCAATATCTTTAGTGGTTGATTCAATCTTTTCAATCCCACCACTTGTCATCAGTGCTTCACCTGAACTTGTTTTAACTATAGTGGTATTAGAACTTACATTTAGTTTTAATTTCTTATTAAATTCCCAGACAAGGAATGCTTCATCTAAACCTACATCCCATTCACTTTCAATCTTATATTCATCCGTTTGATATTTAGCTAAAACTACATACGTTTGATCACTGGCATTGACTAACTTTCCATTAATCTTTTCACATAATGGTTCTATCATTATTCCACAATCAACATGTACTAAATCTCCATTTTCATTTTCATCAAGAGCTTCCTTTGCAAAGCAACCATTTATTTTAACCTCATCTCGTATATGGCTTTGTGCCATAGATTTTCTAACCTGATAAAAGAGTTGGGTTGGACTAATTGTAGTGAATAGAAACATAATGCCTGATTTTGATACTAGGTTATCATAGAAATGTTAAACTACAACCCCATATAATCAGGTCCAGAACCACAAGAAGTAGGTTTTACGCGTAGATTTACCTCAGGACAAACTATTTCACAAGTACGACATTGAACACAATTTTCAAGTGACATCCCATGTATTCTTATCCCACTTGTTATATCTATTCTATGAACTTCTGCCGTACAGTCTGATACACAAGGAGTATCTTTTCCAAGCTCATCATAATCCGCTATACACTTAACACAAACATCAGAATCAAATTCATCTATGTGCTTGTTTCCTTCATGGTACTTTGTCTTTGCAAAAAATACTGCATCAGGTCGAGAATAAACTGACTCTTTTATGTAGTTGTTTGTTTCTAATTTTCTTTCTTGCTTAAAATTTGGAACAATGTGCTGATAATCAAGAGTATATTTTATTTTTCCTATATCATAACCATCCATTAAGTACTTTAACCGTATAGCATCATAAATAGCAATTATAGGATTCGTCACTAGCGGTATCATAAAAAGCCCAAAATATGGATTTGAATTATCAACATAATCCATAACTTCTGGAAGATATTTATTTAGTAGTCTAGGATTTTCCTGCCATGCATATCTAAAATATCGCCCATGCTTAAGTTCTTTTCCAATAAAGCTATTCATAACTTTTTCTTTGTACTTTAAAAAATGCACTTCCGAAAAATCATTTTTCACAAAAGCCTCATGTAGTACTTCAGCAGCCTGATATCCTGACTCCATACCTTTATCTATTCCTGAAAGTCTTTCTATATCCAAGACCCCGAGTGCATCTCCAAGCAGCATAGCTCCAGGTACAGCAAACTTTTTAGGAAGACTAAAATAGCCTCCTTCTGGCAAAACAGCAGCTCCATATTTAAGCATTTTTCCATCTTTAATCATGTCTTGAATCCATGGATGTTTTTTATAGTCCTGTAATCGTTGTTGTGGGTTTATGTTTGGATTTTCACTGTCAAGTGAAATCACCATTCCAATAGTTAATTTATTATCCTTCATTCCATATATAAAACCACCACCAAAAGAACCATCTACTAATGGATATCCCATAGTATGCCAAACCTTGCCTGCATAATCTTTTTCAGGGGATAGCTGCCATACTTCTTTCACTCCTACAGACCAGATCTGAGGATTTTCTCTTAGGTTAAATTTTTCGATAATGTCTCTTGAAATAAAACCCTTATCACCAAAACAAGTTACTTTTGCATAGACATTACTATCAGGCTCATTACCATTATCGTTACTTCCTTCTGTAACCTGAACCCCTATTACCTCATTTCCTTCAAATAAAATTTTATGCACTGAGAACCCAGGGAAAAAATCAATTACAACATTAGGATTTTTTGAAGCTTTTTCTTTTAGCTTGTTGTACATCCAATAAACCACATGACTCAAACTAAGAATAGCTGAGCCTTCTTTTTTTAAACCATTAGGTAATAGAAACGCTGGAACATCCCATTTTTCTTTATTTCCCAAGACAGAAAACCAACTAGCCGTACAGATTCCTTCAATAGGAAATTCACTGCTTTTATAATCAGGAAAAAGTTTTTCAATAACTCTAAGATTTGAAACTGCACCACTAACTACATGAGAACCAAATTCTTTGCTCTTCTCAATAATAGCCATTGAAAATTTAATATTGCTTTTACTGGCTAAATCCATTAAGTGATGTGCAAGAGCAAAACATGATGGACCTCCACCTACTAAAATAAGATCATATTCAATTTTGTCTAACAAGAGGTTTTTCCTCCTTTACTATATTTGATTTAAATTGTTTTATTAACTCTGGAATAATTTGATAAAGATCTCCTACTATACCGTGATGAGCAAATTTAAAAATGGGAGCTTCAGGATCTTTGTTTATAGCAATGATAAGTCCTGACTTACTCATTCCAACACGGTGCTGAATAGCACCAGAAATGCCACATGCTATGTAAACCTTTGGCCTTACAGATTTTCCTGTTTGTCCGATTTGGTACGGGTAAGGAATCCAGCCTATATCTACTACCTTTCTTGATGCACCAATAGCTACATTTTCAAAACAACTTGCCAATTCTTTGATTAGTTCAAATCCATCTTGTTTTCCAAGCCCAAATCCACCAGCTACAATTACATCTGCTTCTGTCAAATTTACTGATTTGCTTACTTCATGGACTACTTCAATCAATTCAGCCCGATAGTCTTCTGGTTTTAAATCAACTGGAATTGTTTTTATTTCACCCTTATGATTTTCATCAGGTTTAAGTGGCAACATTATGCCAGGACGTACAGTTGCCATTTGAGGATTTTTCCATGGACCTAGAATTCTTGCTTTTAAACTTTCACCAAAACTAGGACGAATAGCATATAAACAATTTGGATATAATCCAACTTTTTCTGGATCAATCTTGTTTGTATGTTCATAAGGACCGATGTCTAGCTCAGTACAGTCAGCAGTAAGTCCAGTCTCAAAATGTGCAGCAATTCTTGGAGCCAGGTCTCTCCCGCATGTTGTAGAACCTAATAAAACTATATGTGGTGGAAGAGTAAAGCCAGACAAAAAATCTACAATCACTCTTCTATATGGAAGTGTTTGATAGTTTTCAAGGATAGAATCATCTGCTACATAAACAATATCTGCACCATAAGAAATTAATTTTTGTGGCAATTTTTCAAGTTTGTGACCTAATAATACACAGGATAAAGAACCACCTAGCTTACTTGCTAAATCTCTTCCTGCACCAAGCAGTTCTAGTGTGACAGGTCTGATTTCACCATTTAGTTGCTCACCAACTACAATAACCTCTTTATTGCTTGGAGTAATAATCTCTGGTAATATTTTACCTTCACTCATAGTTTTAGAAATTCCTTAATGTTAGTAGATTGAATTATCTCAGATACTAATTGTTCTTGTGATGCACCCTGATGAATCTTACAACTTCCTCCTATTTCTGAAACCTTGTCAGTCCTTGCAACTATTGTGGGTGAGCCTCTAAGACCACATTTAGCTGGTTCTGCTCCAATGGTATCAAGAGTTATAGTTTTTATGTATTTGTTTTTTTCTTCTTCATTCCTAAGTAAATGTTGAACCATTCTTGCACCACGAAAACTTTTATATTCTAAATGATGGTAAGAATTAGCTACAGTAATAAGAGCAGGGATTTCCATTTTTACCCATTCATATCCACCTTCAACTACTCTTTTAGCTATAACTTTATTTTCTTCAATTCTAAAATCCTCGCAATAAGTCGTTTGTGGAAGGCTTAATCTTTCTGCAATCTGAGGACCCACCTGAGCTGTATCACCATCTGTAGTTTGTAACCCACAGAATATTAAATCAAAATGACCAATATATTTAATGACCTTATGAAGTGCATAAGCAGTTGCAAGAGTATCTGAGGCAGCAAGTCTTTTATCACTTAGAATATAACCACAATCTACTCCATGTTCAAGAGCTTCTAAAATAATTTCTAAAGCAGCCGGTGGTCCCATAGTAATTGCTGTAACTTTTCCCCCATAATGTTTTTTCGTATGTAGTGCTGCTTGTAGTGCATATCTATCAAAAGGATTTAACATCCGTTTTGCTTTAGCACGATCAATTGTGCCATCAGGATTAATACCTGCTTTTGCACTTTGATCAGGTACTTGTTTTATTAAAACAAAAATGTCTTTTAAACTAGATTGAGTCATATTAAAAGAATTTTTCCCTCAATTGCTTTATAGCTAACAGTAAGTAAACTTCTTACAAATAAGAACTAGCAGTTATTATCTCCAATTAGCTGCTATTAAATTCTGTACGTTATGCTTTTGATTTGTAAAATAAAAAAACACTGTATTTAGCTTTTTTAACTTAGTACGACTATGTACTATTTACAATTACCTAGCTAGATCAATGAATATCATAGAAGCTAGTATTTAGCAATCAATTCATTAACATAAAGCGCAATACATAATAGATTAACAAAACATTAACCTCTATAAATTAGCATATTAAATTGTTAGGGAAATAGAAAATGACAGGGAGAAAACCAATGCCACCAATTATGCCAATAACAGGATTAAATCGAAATCTAAATGTACAAGATAGAGCAACTAGAAACATGGCACAAATTCAAGATGCAGTGTTAGGCATAAGAGTACCAGGCGGGCCAAGAGGAACTATGCGTGAATTTGCAGCTAGTGCTGCTCAATCTGGCATCTCTAGAGCATTCTTTCCATTCTGGATAGAAAGTATTAAATCATTTTTCCAACAATTAAAATCCATGAACTCCTTGGCTTTTGGATCTTAACAATAGTTATGTCTCTAGGTTAGGACTGATCTGCATAAAGATTTTCATCGAGATAAGTATTAATCTTATTATAAGCATATTCATTTGCAGCTTCTTCAGAGCTAAGAGAAATATCCCACAATAATGGAATTGTTTTGCTAGCAGTTAAATCTTTAATTAGAACTTTTGGGCACCACTTATCTGAGCTGCCTAATTTGAATGAATTAAATTCAAGAATAAAATTACTTGTTTCTTCTTTTTTGTCCATAGAAATAATCTTCCCTGATTTTGTAAATTTAACTCATCTATTTTTCAGGGGTTGTACTATTTTATGTATAAAAAAACTTACAAGTGATTTTTCTTCTCTAAATCAATAAGCCAGATTTCTTTTTGAGTATTATAAACAATATAGATTAGCATTATCATTAATGCTCCTAACATATAGGGTAGTCCATGTTCTAAAATCGATTTGCCATAAAAAACAATCAATGAATTAACAATAATTAAAATTATTCTTTCTTCAGTAGGACCTAACTTAAAGTAATAAATATTAAATTTTTCACTTACAGAAAAATAAAGAAACGAATTTATCATGAAACCCACAAGTATAACTAACATAGAAAAAACATAATATTTATAAACACCATCTACTAAAATAAAATATCCCCCTAGTATTGAAGATAAAAAAATATAATCAAGAAAGTGATCCATGTAGTATCCCCACTTAATTAGACCTTCCTTTCTGTATCTGCCTACAGTACCATCAAAATAATCCGTGAGATACTGAAGAAGAATTACAAATGAAACTAGCCACATCCAATTAATGTTTTGCTTTGCAAAATAACTAAATAAAATTATTAGAAAACTCCAGAGTAAACTTGATAAAGTTAAGTGATAGCTTTTAATCCAGATAGGTATTTTAGTTACTAACGGATCTAAAAGCTTTCTTTCCTTACGACTTAAAAGCGAATCTCCATGTTTTTGATCTCCCTTAAATGCTGGATGGTTCATTGAATTTATTTTATCAGTTTATTATGTATATAAATACTACTTCATTTAAAACAGTGTATTATTTAAACAATAACTATATGAAAAATCACATTGAGTTGTGTATTAATGGTGAGACTCATCATGCATATGGTGAAGATGCTTTTCTTCCCTTATCTGATTATTTAAGGACTAAATTACATCTAGTTGGAACAAAAGAGGTTTGTATTGAAGGTGACTGTGGTGCTTGTACCACACTGCTTGGAAGGTTAAAGAATGAAAAATTTTATTACGAAACAATTGACTCATGTATTTCTTATGTTTATCAGCTAAACAACTGTCATGTTGTAACAGTTGAAGGTATTAAAAACTCAAAATTGAATTCTGTCCAAGAATCCATGATCACTAGTCATGGAGCACAATGTGGTTATTGTACACCTGGCATTGTTGTTAGCTTATATTCTTTTTTTAACTCTTGTTCTAAAAAGACCTGTACTAAATCAGATATTCAGGACGCATTAACAGGAAATCTATGCAGATGTACTGGATATGAAACTATTGTTGAAGCTGGCTTAACTTTAGACAATAATTCTATTGAAAAGCTCTCTGACATTTATTCTGAAGATAAGCTATTAGCTATACTGGGAAAAGAAACAAAGGAAAACATTGAAATCAATACAAATGATTATGTTTTTTATCAGCCAGTTACCTTGAAAGAAGCATTAAAATTGAAAAATGAAAATCCTGACACTAAGATCCTAGCTGGTGGCACAGATCTACATGTAATGTGCAATAAAAGAGATTTTAGTTTAAAAAAGATTCTATATGTTTCTAACCTAAAAGAACTAAAGAGCATTGAAGTTAAAGATAACCATATAACAATTGGGGCAGCAGTAACACTGTCAGAGTTTGAGCAGTCTGTTTCAGAATACTATACCGATCTAAAAGAGTTTTTAAATCTGTTTGCATCACCACAGATAAAAAATATTGGTACTTTAGTAGGAAATATAGCAAATGCCTCTCCAATAGGAGACACCTTACCGTTTTTACTCGTTATGGATTCTGAATTAGAATTAGAAAGTGTTAATGGAAAAAGAAAAGTGAACATGAACAATTTTTATAAAGGTTATAAGTCACTCGCTATGGAATCAAATGAAATAATTACACATGTAAATATCCCTCTTCTTAAAAAAGATGAGATTCTCAAACTGTATAAAGTATCAAAAAGAAAACACTTAGACATTTCATCTTTTTCAGCTGCCATAAGAATGAAAGAAAAAAATGGGATTATAGAATCTTTTATCATTGCTTTTGGTGGTGTAGGACCTACTGTTCAAAGGATTTATGAGATAGAGAGTTATTTGACTGGAAAAAGATTATGCGAAGATATTTTGAATGAAGCAGCACAAATGATAGAAAATATTATAAAACCAATATCTGATGTCAGAGGACATAAAGAATATAGACTTCAATTAGCAAAAAACATATTAAAGAAGTTTTATTTTGAACTTCTTGAGTCTGATAAGAAAAAGGTACTTGCATAGTGGTTACAGAAGAAAAAATAGGAAACAATATACCTCTTGATGGTGCAGAAGGACATGTTACAGGCACATCTGAATATGTTTCTGATATATCAAAAATCGAAAATGAATTAATTGTAGATTTCTTTTATAGTACTGAACCACATGGTGAAATTATAAATATTGACTTAGAAGAAGCAAGAAAGATTTCAGGAATTGTAGGATTGTATACATATAAAGATATTGAAGGTGAAAATAAATTTGGTCCGATTATAAAAGATGAAGTGCTGCTTGCAGAAAGCATCCTAGAATATGTTGGACAACCAATTGTAATAATTGCAGGAGAATCTAAAAAAGCAATTAAACTAGCTAAAAAAACTATAAAAATTGAAATCAAAAAACTTCCCCACATCCTTTCAATAGAAGAAGCTATAGAAAAAAATCAATTCATTGGAGAGACAAGAGTCATTGAAAGAGGAGATATAGAAAAAGAATTTCAAAAAGCAGAATATATCTTAGAAGGAAATACAAGGAATGGTGGACAAGAGCATTTTTATCTTGAATCACAGGCAGCGATTGCATATCCACAAGAAAACAATACCCTGGAAATAATTTCTTCTACCCAAAATCCTACAGAAGTCCAAAATGTAATTGCAGAAATTTTAGGTATTCCATTTAACAAAATAGTTGTAAAAACAAGAAGAATGGGTGGAGCCTTTGGAGGAAAAGAAACACAAGCTACTCACCCAGCAGCTATGGCTGCTTTAGTCGCGATGAAGACAAAAAGACCAGCAAGAATTGTTCTTTCATGTGATGATGACATGATAACTACAGGGAAACGACATGAGTTTTATAACAAATATAAAGTAGCTTTTACAAAAGAAGGACTAATAACAGCTTTAAAAGTTGAATTCTTTTCAAATGGAGGCTACTCAAATGACCTTTCTACCTCTATTAGAGAAAGAGCAATGTTCCATGCTGAAAATGCTTATTTCATACCAAATATTAAAACCATAGGTAAAGTATGTAAAACAAACCTACCATCAAATACTGCATTTAGAGGGTTTGGTGGACCACAAGGAATGTTAAACATTGAGTCAATTATAGAAGACATTGCTATCTTTTTAAAGATAGATGCTTTTGATATAAGAAGATTAAATTGTTTTGGAATAGAAAAAAACAATACAACATCTTATGAACAAGAGGTTTCAAATAATACTTTACCTGAGTTAATGGATAAACTTCTTAAAACATCTAATTATAAAGAACGACATAAGCAAATAGAAGAATATAATAAAAACTCTACTCTTTACTTAAAAGGCATATCTTTTACCCTTGTCATGTTTGGAATATCTTTTACAGCACGTTTTATGAATCAAGCATCAGCATTGGTAAATATCTACACTGATGGATCTATTCAGGTTTCAACAGGTGGTACAGAAATGGGACAAGGGCTAAACACAAAAATTAGTCAGATTGTAGCTGATGAGTTTTGTGTAGAGCCTAAGACTGTTCGTATGATGATTACTTCAACAGAAAAAAATAATAACACCTCACCCTCAGCAGCATCTGCAAGTACTGATTTAAATGGCACTGCAGCAAAAGATGCCTGTCAAAAAATAAAAACAAGACTTATAGAGTTCGCCAGTAACTATTTAGTAAAAGATAACAGTGAACATAAGCCATCTATCAATGCTATTGAATGGACATATGATGGAATATACGATAAGAGAATCTCTAATAAAAAAATTACTTTTAAAGAACTCGTAAAGAATGCTTACTTAAATAGAATCAGTCTTGGTGAAAGAGGATTTTATGCCACACCACAAATCACACTCTTTGACTGGAACACAGGAAGAGGAAAACCTTTTTTATATTTTACAAATGGAGCAGCTGTATCTGAGGTAAGAATCGATCGTTTTACAGGAGAGTTAAAAGTTTTAAGAACAGATATTTTAATGGATATAGGAAAATCAATTAATCCTGGAATTGATAAAGGACAGATAATCGGCGGATTTATTCAGGGTATGGGATGGTTAACTACAGAAGAATTAAAGTATTCAGAAAAAGGAGAATTGCTTTCACATTCTCCTACTACTTATAAGATTCCAAACATTCAAGATATTCCTGAAGTTTTAAATGTCGATTGGATAGAAAATGGTAAGAATGTTGTAAACATAAGACAAAGTAAAGCAGTTGGAGAACCTCCATTAATGACCTCTATTTCAGTTTGGACAGCAGTAAAACATGCTTTATCATTCATATCGAATGGAGAGATTCCTAAACTGGATGCTCCTGCTACTAGTGAAGAGATTTTAAAAGCTATGTCAAGATTTCCAATATCTATGAAGGTATAATAAAAAGATCTATAATTTTGTGACAATGCAAAAAGCATTTTATACTTCTGCATTGCCTTCCCTCAACCCCTCCGACCATTAACTAGGCGTTAACAGTTCCCGTCGGGGCATTCGGGAATGGCAACGCTGCGTTATGCTTTTTGCATTTAGCGTTGAATTCCTGACAGATTTACAATAATGCAAAAAGGTATAATTATAAGATAAGAAATGCAAAAGGTATAAAATGACAATAAGAACAAGACTTCTCACTGCTTTAATATATCCATTAGGAGATATAGTTGCTCAAGTTATTCTGCAAGAGTTTCATTTATATAGAGTCATATCTTTAACTTTTTTAGCATTTGCTTTTTATCAGTGGGAAATTCCAAGATGGTTTAAATTCTTGGACAATATTACAGCCTCTAAACCTATTTCAATACTTAGTCTTTCGCTAACTAACAATAACAAATTAAACTGGCTAGGCAAGACACTAGGAGCTATGAGTTATTTTAACCCCTTATGGATAGCAAGGCACATGTTTTTTATTTCACTAAGCACTATAAACTGGCTTGGAGTGATTGATTTTAAAGGACTTATTTTAAGCTCTTTAATATTAGGAACTAAGTCCTTTTTAGTAAACCTACCTATTTCAATATTAGGAAACTATATTGTTCAGGCTAGATTAAAGCTAGAATATAGATTTCTAGGCAGTGTCATCTTAACAAGTTTAATGACTATATGTTATGCTTTGGCACATCGTTTTTTATAATTTCCTATGATTGACTATTATTCAAACCTCATTGAATTAATACCAAGCACACCATGTGTTCAGGTATTAGTCATAGAAAAACAAGGAAGCGTACCTACTGAGGTTGGTGCTAAGATGCTGGTAACCCATCAGGGAATAGCCTGTGGAACCATTGGTGGTGGACGTTTAGAAAAAAGAGCAATTGAACACTGTATTACCTTGCTTGAAAACAGTAGTGAAAAAAATAACAATGGAAGCCCTAAATATCATGAGCTTATTCACTGGAGCTTAGGAAAAGATATAGGAATGACTTGTGGTGGCACTGTAACGTTTTTCTTTGAAGTTATGAACAACAACTTGTGGCCAATAGTGCTTTTTGGAGCAGGGCATGTTTCAAATGCTGTTATAAAAATCTTAACTACTTTAAACTGCCAAATTACCTGTGTAGACTTTAGGCAAGAATGGCTGGATAAACTACCATCTTCAGAAAAGCTCTTAAAAATCAGGTTAGATGATATGTCTGATTATGTAGAAAAACTCTCAAAAAATACTTTTGTTTTAATTATGACACCAGGGCATAAGACAGACTTAGATGTACTTAGTAAATGCATTGATAAAAACTTTCCTTTTTTAGGTGTTATAGGTAGTCGAGCTAAAGCAGCTTTTTTAAGGAAAGAACTTAAGAAACTAGGTATACAAGAAGACTTAATACAAAAGTTTTACTGTCCAATGGGATTACCACTAGGCACTAATGAGCCTCAAGAAGTAGCTATCAGTGTGATTTCACAGCTTTTACAAGAGCGAGATAAGTTATGCCATAGTAAGCATTGGAAAGAGAAAGAATTACAAAGTATTTACCAACCAACTTAAAAAAACTTTAACCATTTAGGTGTATTAATTTAATATATGCTACCAAGGTTAATTTTTATGTTTTTTACCATATGCTTTATAGCCTATACTTGGACATGCGCTGACAAAGCAAAGTCTTATTATGAAACAAAGAATATAGCTACTGCTGAATCTTCTCAAATTAATTAAAGTTACACTTGCCTTACAATTTATTGATTAAATACTATAAGAGTTATAGACTTTAACTAATCACCAATTACAAAAAAGGAGTACACTATGAATCCAAGTTCAGTTACTAGTGTTGGAGTATCAAAACCTAATCCTGTTAATCATCTTAGCCTAGATACAAGATTAAAAATGGTTACTAATATTTTAAAAATAAATGGATTTAATGAGCTTGGCTTTGTCTCTCATGATGAAATTGACTGGGCACCTACTGTAGTTCTTGTAGGGAAGTATGAGACAAAAAAAGAGTTAGATCTATTTATGCTTTTAGATACTCAAAAAGTAAAAAGATTATTACCTGAAAGCTGTGTGGTAGAGTCATCACATAGGGATGAGGATTCGCCTAACCATACAATACTAGAGAGACGTCCAGAACTTTAACTAAGTTTAAAATATCGGCAAATGACTTAGTGGTTCAGAACTAACTACACCACCACGCTCTTCATAAAACACATATCCAGCAGCTCTTGCAATGGTAGGCATCATAAGTTCACCCATAAATATGCCATCAGTACCTGTTATGCTCCCATTATTTCCAACTTCTCCAAATACTTTTGGAGTTATTCCTGCACCACCTATAATTAAAAACCCTGATCTTGTCCAATGATCTCTACCTTGGTCTCTATTTATTCTTGGAGTTCTTCCAAACTCAGTACCTACAGCAATAACTGCTCTATCACCTAAATCTGTAAACAGTGCAGAAATCACCTTATCAAACTCTGGAAGTTTATAATCTAGCCCTGGATTTAATGAGCCTGTAGAATCATCTTTTATTTTGTAATGGTTATCCCATCCTGGATTGTTCACTATAGTAAATGGCGCTCCTTCATCAACCATTCTTTTTGCAATAAGTGCGGCATTTCCAAAAGATGTTTTCCCATACAGATCTCTAAGCCTGTCTGGAACCCTTGTTAAATCAAATGCTCTATGATAGTTTCCATTTAGTACTCTATGTGCATTTTCTACATTTCTATCCCATCTATTCGTCTGATTATTATTTAATCCTAAATTATCAACTTGTTGTAATAATTGGCTTCTTCTTAAGAGGGTCTCACGATCGATGTTTCCTTGAAAGGGTGAAGGATAAGGGTGATTTCCTGAATTGTCATGATTAAGTTCTTCTTGGTATATAAATAAGCTATCCCTATGTCCCATTCCAGGATAAAAAGACTTAAAGCCTGGTTTTGTAGAAAAAGCTACATAACCTAGATTGTTCTGTCCAAAATGTTTACCTAGACTAGAGGCATATGACTCATTTACTGCTTCTTCACCTACATCACGACCTATTGTTCTACTACTACCAGTAAACATATAGCTAGTAGATGTTGGATGATTTGACATAGGATCTGAAACCTGAATATTTCTCATAAGTACCATTTTGTCTAAGTATCTTGCAGTACGTGGAAGCATTGATGAGATTCTTATCCCTGGCTGTGATGTTTGAATTGTTTCATATGGACCTCTTACACCCATTGGAGCAGTCGGTATAGGACAAAAAGTATCTAAATGACTCATCCCTCCTTCAAGCCACACTATTACAATTGGTCTTTGAACTCTTCCCACTGGCACTATTCTATACTTAACAGTTGGGTTAACATTACTTCCTGCTCCTCCAAAAAGATCATCAGACATTGCAAGAGCAGCAACTGTAGATAGCCCTCCCTTTAAAAGGTCTCTGCGTGAAATCTTCCTATCAGGTAAAACCTGTGCTTGTATTTGACCTTGTATTTTCATATATTGAAAAAGAATTGCAAACTATTTCTTAGACTCAGCAATTACCCTCTCAAGTTCTTCAATCATCCATTTTTGAAAAGCAAATTTAAGTACTTCTGGTTTTAAAAAATGACCAAAGTCATCTGTATCGTCCCCTAAATCATTTTCAATTCCAATTTGTGCATTTTCACATCTATCTCTATCCTGAAACTGGATTTTTTTAGAACTTGCTTTATATTGTTCACTTAAAGATGGCTCCCCTTCTTTGAGAGGTTTATCCCAACCAGGAGGAAAATGAAAACCAAATGTAACAATAGTATTTCTTCTATCTATAGGACGAACAATATTTGTATCAATTGAATCCCAGTTAATTGCATTAGGAGAAAGAGGAGTACTTCTATCTCTATTTTGCTTATAGACGTTTATTGCTACTGTTGGAGGTAGTTTAAAGTAATAGGCCATTGCTCCTCCTGGTATCCCAGATACCTCTTCTTTTACAGGAGCAGTTTGTAGACTAGTAGGACCCAAATATTGACAACGATATTTTGATAGATCCAAACTTTTTGCAAGGGTATCAAAATGAGTCTCTGTGAGATGAGCTGCATCACAATAGTTTCCATCATATAAGGAAAAATGGCACTTTAGAGGATCATCCCATACTTCATTATCAGTTTGAAATGAAGCTATATCCATATCTTTAGTTATTTCATTCAAAGGTGCAAGCATGGTATGAAGGCGTTTTTTCTCAAGCTCAATCTGTTCTGGTCTATCACGTAAGTCTTGCATTAGTACAAAGACAAGAGGACCCCAAGTATCAACAACATATTTTGTAAGTTGTGAATCATCATTAATCTTAAACTTCATTCCATGATAAAAACACTTTAACATTTTTTTATTATCAAGCCTTTCTACATCAGCTAAATTTCCTTTCTCAGGATATTCTGGAGGTGCTACTACTATTTTTTTCTCATGCGTACATCTATTCTTAAAAGCATGGATTTTGCCTTCTTCATCTTTAATAACAAGCAATAATCCACCAGCAAAATTTACAGTAAAGTAATCAAACGGTTTAACCAAGTCTTTTGTATGACCAACTGCTAACCAATTTTGTCTTAGCATAACTTGTATGGCTCTCCAAACTTGCTCACTATAAAATTCTGCAGGAAGTGCTTTGGCAGATTGAAAATTTTCTAAATTAAAATCTAAACTCTGCTTGAATACTTTAATAGTTTTTTCAAGTTCATCAATGTTTCCAAGATTAGGTTTTTTACGAAATTTAGTGTCAATCACTGGTAATGTCACTCGACTAGTAGTCATAATTCCCCCTTATATTTCAATCTTTATAGTCTAAGTTTATTTTAAAATAAGTGGAGAAATCATAACATAAAGCCAGATGAAATTCCTTCCATCTAAATAGTTACTTCTTAGAAATACATGTTTAAGTCACTTTAACACAAGCAGTTTTTGTCGATATTTGTCTATAATGAATATAATATTTGAGGATTAGAAGAGACTAATGAACAAAAATAAAAACTGGAAGGTTTATATTATTCAAACTGAGTCAGGAAAACTATATACAGGTATAACTACTGATATAGATAGAAGATTTAATGAGCATAAAAAAACTAAAGGTGCAAAATATTTTAGACTTGAAAATCCTCAAAAAATAGTTTTTATAGAAGAATGTAAAAACAGATCAGAAGCAACAAAGAAAGAATGTGAGATCAAAAAACTAAATAGAAGTGAAAAGCTTAGAAAGGTAATTTCATGGAATATATAACAGGAGCAGTCATTGGTATTTTATTAACAATACTAGCTTTTTGGTTTTTCAAAAAGAATATAAAAAACATTGCTAAAGAACTTATAGAAGAAACCCAGACAAAAAAAGAAGAAGACTTAAACAAAATAATCAAGGATATGGGAAAATCTTTTGGTGATCTATCCGGAAAAGCACTATCAAATAATTCAACTGAGTTTCTAAAACTAGCAAATCAAGCTCTCTCAAAACAAACTGAACTTGGTGAAAAAGATTTAGAAGGTAAAAAACAGTTAATTGATCAAACTCTTGAAGCAATGAAAAAAGAGATGGTAAACATAGAAAAATTAATGTCAGATTTAGAGAAGGATAGAATACAAAAATTTGGAGAAGTATCAAAACAATTAGAATCCACAGCAAAATCTACCCAAGACTTACAAAGAACAACAGAAGAACTTAGAAATGCTTTAAAAAGCTCCCAGGAAAGGGGATTGTGGGGACAAAAGATTGCAGAAGATATTTTAAGATTAGTTGGTTTTATAGAAGATATTCATTATAAAAAAGAAACTGTTTTAGACACCGTTTCTACAAGACCTGATTTTACTTTTTTATTACCACAAAACTTAAAATTAAATATGGATGCAAAATTTCCCTATACTAATTACCTAAAGTATTTTGAATCTCAGAATGTGTCAGAAAAAGAAAGCTATAAAAAAGACTTCTTTAAAGATGTAAAAAAACGAATAAAAGAAGTGACAACTAGAGATTATATAAATCCTGAAGAAAGAACATTAGACTATGTGCTTGTATTTATTCCTATAGAGCATATCTATGCATTCATTCATGAGAACGACAGCTCTATATTAGACGAAGCAATGAATAACAAAGTTATATTATGCTCACCATTTACTTTATATGCCATACTTTCAGTCATTAGACAAGCTATTGACAGTTTTAATTTAGAAAGAACAACTGATGAAATACTTTCTTTGTTAGGAACCTTTAATAAGAACTGGACACTCTATATCAAATCCTTTAAGTCAATAGGAGATAAAATAGATCAACTTAAAAAAGAATATGAAAGCATCACTACAACAAGAACCAGGCAATTAGATAAACCTCTTAAACAAATTGAAGAGCTAAGGCAACAAAAAGGCATTGAACTAATTGAAAGCGAAGAAGAGGATTTAGTTAGCACTTAATATATGCCAATTATCTTACTAACCACTCCTCAAGCTAAGAGCACAACCTCTATAATTGATTCACCAAAAATTATAACTACTGACTTGAAGATTTCAACACTAGATCATAGCCCCACACTTAATGAACTACTGTCATATTCTTTACTACCAAGTAAAACTCCTCAAGAAAATATTTTCAGAGCTAAAGAACTTTACGATAACTTACATGCCAAGTTTGTAACCTCAAACATAGACAAAGTATTATCACCGTATGAACTAGAACGATTTAACAAAGTACTGATTAAACTACAAAAAATAAAAAGCAATGGACAATCCTTTCAAGAAACAATCAATCCTACAGATGCTGAAACCTTAATGGAGATTTTTCTAAAGCTAGAATCGCTTCAGGAAGAAAAAGATAAAAAATTAAAAACAACAAATTCGCTGGATTCAATCATGAATACAATTTCTGACAAGATAATGACTATCCTACTACAAGAAGCTCTTACAAGAGGAAGTTACATTAACTTAGCACTCTCAATAGCAAGATTAAATCCATTGGTTGAAATTCCTGATGAAAGTGATTTAAAAGAACATCTTAAAAACAAAGTACTTACACAAGAGTTTAAAAATTGTCTACTGGAAAATATTAAAGGAAATAAATGTGACAAAAGTAAATTAACATCATTACAAAAACAATTTTTCTTTTTTGCCAATATAATAGTTTGGACTATTGCTCATATGCCTGAGTTTGCAATAAAATACGTACCTCGTCTTGGCAAAGTCACAAGATTATCTGTTAATTTAATTGAACAAATACCTATAGCAGGATCACTAATAAATAAGTTCTTTGTACCAGTAGACGAAGCAATTAAAATCATTGAAAAACATCCAGATGAAATAAGAACATTACGAAAAGAAGCAAAACAAGTTAAACTTTTAAGCAAAATGTTAGACACTGCAATCAAGTTAAAAGACGAAGGGTTAAATCTTTTACAAAAACTTTTTTCATAAGACTTTTGTTATTCTTTCATTATTTCTAGTGTATTATTTATACTATGCCAAGTGTTGAAGAAGATTGTTTTATAAGTTGTCCTTACTGCCTGGAAAGCATAAAGGTCAGAATCGATCTTACTGGTGGACAAAATCAATTCCTTACCTATGACTGTGAAGTATGTTGCAGACCAATCACTCTTCAATGCGAGATTGATGCTGATGGAACAATATCTATAACAACTGAAAGAGAGTCTTAATTTTATTCAGATAACTCTTGCAGTGGTGAAAATTACACAGTATACAACAGTTCTAATTGATCCTGGATTTCTTTATTTTCCAAATAGTCATCATAAGACATCTTCCTATCAATAACTCCATTTGGAGTAAATTCAATGATTCTATTAGTGATGGATTGTACTAAATTATGATCATGTGAGTTTATCAAAATCACTCCTTTAAACTCTTTGCATGCATCATTTACTGCAGTAATTGATTCTAAGTCTAGATGATCAGTCGGTCCATCTAACAATACAACATTTCCTTTAGCTAGCATTAGTCTTGAATACATAAGACGCATCTTCTCACCACCAGAAAGAACATTCACTTGTTTTAATGCTTCCTCACCACTAAATAACATTCGTCCTAAAAAGCCACGAAGAAACTCAATCGACTGCTCTTTTGAAAATTGACGAAGCCAATCAATCAAACTATAATCACAATCATTAAAAAATTTACTGTTGTCTTTAGGTAAATATCCAACCTTAATAGTTTGTCCCCATACAAAAGTTCCACTATCTGCTTTCATATTATTGGTTAAGATTTCAAAAAAAGCTGTTTTAGCTAAATCATACTGCCCTACTAAAGCAACTTTTTCACCAGGATGTATAACCAGATCAAGTTTATCTAGTACTTTTACACCATCTATAGATTTTGTCAGATTTTTAACAGTTAAAATTTCTTTTCCAGTTTCTCTTTCAGTGTCAAAACGGATAAAAGGATAACATCTTGATGAAGGCTTTATATCCTCTAAAGTAATTTTCTCTATCTGTTTTTTACGGGAGGTAGCTTGTTTAGATTTTGATGCATTTGCACTGAAACGTCGAACAAAAGCTTCTAACTCTTTAATCTTTTCTTCTTTTGTTTTATTTGATTCTTCCACCATCTTTCTGGCAAGCTCACTTGTTTCTCTGCAAAAATCATAATTCCCAACATAGAGCTTAATTTCCTCACGGTCAATATCTGCAATGTGAGTACACACCTTATTTAAAAAATGTCTATCGTGGGATACGAGTATCACTGTAGACTTATAATTCAGTAGAAATTCTTCCAGCCAACCAATTGATTTTGCATCAAGATGATTTGTAGGCTCATCTAATAGCAATACTTCTGGATTTCCAAAAAGTGCCTGCGCTAACAATACTTTAACTTTTTCGCTATCTCGCAGAGCATTCATTTTCTTATCATGTAGTTTATTTGAAATGCCCAATCCACCAAGTAAAATGGCAGCTTCCGATTCAGCCTCCCATCCATTTAATCCTGCAAAGTCACCTTCTAATTTTCCAATTCGAATCCCATCTTCTTCAGTAAATTGATCCTGTGGTTTTCCATAAAGTAATTCTTTCTCTTCCATCACTTTGTATAATTCTTGATGTCCCATAAAGACAGTCTTTAATACAGGAAACTCATCATACTCAAAATGATTTTGTTTTAAAACAGCAATTCTGTCATTAGATCCTTTTGTTATAGAACCAGATGAAGGTAAAATTTTTCCTGAAAGAATATTAAGGAAGGTGGACTTTCCTGAACCGTTTGCACCTATTACACCATAACAGTTATTGTCAGTGAAGAGAATATTAACACTATCAAATAGTATTCTTCCTCCTATAGAATATGAAAGATCATGAGTTTCTATCATTTGAAATCCTTTAGTATCGTTAAATCATTAGAGCTTAATGAAATGCTTTAGATATGCTTATTTTTGATTCGTTAAGCGGTGCTAATTGTATCATAAATATAAATTATGTTCCAGATCAATCACTCTTCAAGGAAGTTGCTTATTCGCACAGACTTCTCAAATAATCATAGCTATATATCCCTGTTGAGTGATTGTCTGACCAGTTAAAATGCAATGCATAGTTTCCAATAAATTCAATCTTTAACAAGTTTATATTCTCTGGTATGTCTTCTAACTTAATTGATTTTTCATTTGTAGTCCCATGTCGACATAAAGCACATTGACACATAGATCTTAGCTTACGCAAATTATAAACACATTCCCTATCGTCACCCCAAACTATTTTCAAATCATTATTTGAAGCTCTTGTTATAAGTTTTGGAACTGATTCATCCATAGCAATAACAATTTACCATTAATTTGTAGAAACCATCAAATCCACTGATTTACTTAACCAATATATCTAATTTCAGCCTTGCTCTCATATTTAGATCTTTTCTGCTAGCGTTTTTTAAAAACCAGAGTTCTATTGTTTGCTGGCATATCAAAATCTTGCAAAAGAGTAAAACCACTAGATATCATATTTTTACTTACATCTTCATATGAACGAATTGCACTAAGAGAATTTCTTTCTTTCAACCAGATATCAAAATCTGCATTGCTTTGAGAGGTATATGTTCCATTGTAATTAAAAGGACCATAGATAATTACCAATGCATCTTTTTTTAAATTGTTTCCGCATAGCTGCATAAATAACTTATCCTTTTCCCAATCCATAATATGGAAAGTGTTAGCTGTGTAAACCATATCAAAAACACCAGATGGAAAAACATCTTTGCCTATTTCAAATTCTATAGGACCTTTTATATTTGATAGATTTACTTCTTTTAACCAGAGATTTATTCCTTCATGGTTTGATTTAACATCAGAGCAGATCCATGTTATTTGAGGAAATTGTGGTGCCATGTATACCGCATGCTGACCTGTACCAGAGCCTAGTTCTAGTAAACTTGTATAGTTATCTCCAATGATTTTTTTTAAGACATCACATATTGCTTTTGCATTACGTTCACATGATGCTGAATAAGGTTTCTCCATGAGAGGAAGTTTATCATGTTTGAACAATATATCGTTTTCCTAAAAGTTGCTAAATAATTAAAAACCTTAACTTGGTTCGAACTGTATTTGTGATATTTGCTTGGTAATTATTGAGTTTAACTTAGTCATAAAACAAAACGGAGACGGTGGGATTCGAACCCACGTGACGGTTACCCGTCAAACTGATTTCGAGTCAGTCCCGTTACGACCACTTCGGTACGTCTCCCTTTATATATAGCTCCAGACAAGCTGGAGCTTCTATTGACCACCCACTTTCCCTTGGTCGGATTCACCGAATAAATCGGATGAATCCTTTACATGCAAGTATGATTTTCTTTCCATTTCATTATAAAGCTCAAGATAGATTTTCTATTATCTAAGTGCTATATCCTATATGCTAAACGTTAGTATCATTGTAAACTATATCTATGCTAATGAATCAATTTAGAGAAATAGTTAAAAACATTAAATTGTTTATTCTTGATGTTGATGGAGTATTAACTGATAGCTCTCTTTACTATTCAAAAGATGGTGAAGCATTAAAATGTTTCAATGTTAGAGATGGTCAGGGTATAAAACTTGCTCAGTCATATGACATAGAAATTGCAATTATCAGTGCACGTAAAAGTGAAATTGTAGAAAATAGATTTACTGAATTAGGTGTTAAACATATTTATCAACACTGCTATGATAAATCAAAAAAAATTAAAGAATTATCTAGTGAGTTAAATATTAAATTGACTGAAATTGCTTATATTGGAGATGATATTTTAGATGTTCCACCTCTTGAAATTGTAGGCTTACCAATTTGTCCTAAAGATGCTCATCCCTCAGCCATTTCAAAAGCTAAACTAATAACAGAATCAAAGGGTGGTAAAGGATGCGTAAGAGAAATCATTGATTTAATTTTAAAAGAACAAGGAAAAATACAATTTTAACCGCTATATGCTAGATATGATAAACTCATAACATGGTTATTTTAAATATTGTCGTCGTTTTAGCATTGTTATCAACAATGATTATTGTTCATGAATTTGGACACTGGGTTGTAGCTAGAAGTTTAGGATTTCAAACCCCTATTTTTGGATTTGGTCTACCTTTTGGTGGTCATATAAAACTTGGAAAGTGGAAAGATACAGAATTTCGATTTCATTGGTTTGTCTTAGGTGGTTATGTTGCTATTCCAGAGCTTGGTGATGAAACTAAAGAAGAAACTCAAAAAGAAGTATCTGACTTAAAGCCACTACAAACATTTCCTGTATGGAAAAGAGCTTGTGTAGCAAGTGCTGGAGTTGCTTTTAATATTTTATTTGCATACTTTATGTGCTTAATAATGGTGGCTACTATTGGTCCCCCAAGCTCAAAAGGAAATGTAGTAATTGTAAATTTATTGGATGCTGAGTCTTTAGGGAAAAATGTCGGTGGTGTAAAACCAAATCCTGCAGCAAAAGATGCAGGACTAAAACCTGGCGATGCTATTTTAAAGATTAATCACATCAAAATTAAAGATCCTGGACAAGTTGTAAGAATCGTAAAAGAAAATAGTTTAAGATCTGTTCTTTTTAAAGTTCAAAGAACAAAAATTGTTAATAGCAAGAAAAAACATGAAATCTTATATATAAATGTAGTTCCAAATGAAGATGGAAAAATCGGAGTTGGGCTTGGTTTAGCTTCTGATGGAGAATATGAAAAACCTTCTCACAATCCTTTTATTTGGCTGATTCAAGCAGCACAAATATTATGGGAGTGGACACTCTCTATGTTAATTGGGCTTTGGTACATGTTTATGAATTTGTTTGGGATGTCAAAAGGTGGGATACCGAAGGTAGGTGCTGAAGATTTACATGGAATTATTGCAATTGTTTCAATTTTTGCACAAGCATTGACTATTGATTTTAGAGAAATCTACAGATGGAGTGCCTTAATAAGTGTAAATCTAGCCATTATAAATTTATTACCAATTCCAGCACTTGATGGTGGTCATCTTTTATTTATGTTTATAGAAAAAATAAGAGGTAAAAAATTAGCTGAATCCATCCAACAAAGAGCTATTCAGACAGGCTTCTTTCTTTTAATATTGCTTATGGTATTTGTTTTGTTCAATGACATAAGAGGCTTAATCTCAGGAAAGTTTGACATGCTAAAAGAGGATCAAACCAGTGACAAAAAAAATTGATGTTCAAATTATTATTGGAAGTAAGTCAGATGAACCTAAAGTCAAATCTGCAATAGATCTCTTATCTGAGTTTGGAATAAATATTGATTTTAAAGTAGCAAGTGCTCATAGAACACCGGAGTATGTAACTGAAATCGTTGATAATGCTATTAACAATGGTGTTAAGGTTTTTATTACTGGTGCAGGAATGGCAAATCATTTATCAGGTACAGTAGCCAGTAAAACGGTTTTACCTGTTATTGGTATTCCTTTTAGTGGTGGAGTTTCAGATGGTATGGATGCCCTTTTAGCTACAGTACAAATGCCACCAGGCGTACCAGTAGCTACAGTTGCAGTGGATGGTGCTAAGAATGCAGCATTGCTTGCACTACAAATCTTAGGAATAGAGAATAAAGACATTCAAAAAAAACTTGTAGAATACAGACATAAAGAAGCTGAAAAAATAAAGAATGCTATTTAAGGAATATTCACACCAATATTGGATGGCACAAGCCATTGATCTTGCAAAGAAAACTGATAAAGAAGTACCAATAAGTGCACTTATTGTAAAAGAAAATAAGCTAATATCTGCAAGCTCTAATAAGATGGAAGAACTTAATGATGCTACTGCACATGCAGAAATCTTAGTCATTAGAGATGCTAGTAATAAGCTTGGAGATTGGCGGTTGAATGATTGTGTTTTATATACTACCTTAGAACCTTGCTCTATGTGTGCAGGAGCCATTATAAACTCTCGAATATCAAAACTTGTTTTTGGTGCTTATGATTTAAATGCAGGAGCTTGTGGTTCAGCTATTAATTTGTTTCATTCTTTAGATAAAATAAATCAAATTGAAATGTTAGGTGGAATTTTAGAGCTTGAAGCAAGTGAATTACTAAAAAGTTTTTTTAGAACGACTAGATAACCTTTACTATAATTCAAACTTCCCTAACGTTTCTACCTGATGCTCTTTTGGTACATACCATGGATATAAGCTAACACCAGCATTTATGCCATGTTCACTTGCTGCTTTTAAAAAACCTGTTATTTCTTGTTTCGATGTTTTTTGTCCATCACCAATTAAGTGAATTTTTATATTGTCTTTTTGAGTAAACTCTTTTATCTTAGCTATAGTTTCTGTAGTGTAATCATAAGCTCCTTTTTCTGAGCGAAGTTTTACAAATCCATGCCAATATGTCATAGGAGCAATAATGTCAAAATTATTAGCAATTGTCTTCCATGCATAATGACGTGGATCTGCTCGTTTTAATACTGGTGAAAATGTGATAGCTATTAATGGATACGAATTTCCAACATGTTTTCTAACTGCTTTTGCAAATGTTTCAATAGCTTGAGAGTTTGTGACTTCCTCTATATCAGCTGCTGTTCCATCCAAAGAATCACCACTTGGTGTTTTATATGAAATTGTCTGAATAAATTTCTGTGCATCCTGTAAAGGATTTTTCAAAAATACATAAGACCAACCAATTACTTTTATATCGTTGTTGTGTGCAGCAGCAATTACTTTATTTAGTTTAATAGGGTCTTTAATGGCTGGGGTATTAGATCTTGATACCTGAAGGTATATAGTATCTATGCCTTTTGATTTTAAATAGGTACAGTATATTTCTGGATTAGCTGGATAATTCCAAATATTTATCCAAATACCTTTCCCCACAGTTATAGGATCCTTAGCAAAACACATATTACTCTGCAAAAAAGTAAAAGCTAAAATTATTATTAAGATATAAAATAACTTAGGCCTGTTTATTGATTTTGTAATGTAGTTTTTAATCATAAGAAATACCAGTGATCTTTAAATATATGCCCCAAAGTAGATTATTATCCAACGTATTCTATTGATTTTGACGGGTTTATGTAAAGATTGTTTTAAGAAGAACACTAAATATTACTTGAAATTTGTTCTGATTCTCTGCTATTCTAGTTCTTCGTCCTAACGCCCATGTAGCTCAGTTGGATAGAGCAGGGCACTCCTAAGGCAAAGGTCGCAGGTTCGATTCCTGTCATGGGCAAGTTTCATTTATGGAGCTCCAGCTTCCCTGGAGCTCTTCTTTTTTACAAATCCTATATTATGTCTCAGATCACTGAAACCCAATCCTCTCCCAAGCCATTGATCATTGCCATCATTGGCCCTACCTGTACAGGAAAATCAGACTTAGCCATAGAGCTTGCTAAGAAATATCCTATTGAAATAATTTCTAGTGATTCTAGACTTGTTTATAAAGAAATGGATATAGGTACTTCAAAACCTACAGTAGAAGAAAGAAAACTTATACCTCATTATATGATTGATATTATTGAACCTGGGAAAGATTACTCTGTAGGTGTGTATAAAAAAGAAGTAGAAAGTATTATTAATAATGTTTTTTCAAAAGGTAAAATTCCACTTTTAGTTGGCGGAACAGGATTATATCTAAACTCTATATTATTGGGACTTTCTCTCCCAGAAGCTAAGCCAGATTTAAGTTTTAGAAGGCAGCTCAAAGACTTTACTCAGGAAGATTTATATAAAAATCTAAACGAGCTAGATCCAAAAGCTACAGAAATTATTCATAAGAATGATAATTATAGAACTATAAGAGCGTTAGAAATCATCTATAAAACAAATAAGCTTTATTCAAGACTAAGAATAATGAGAGAACCTCCATATAATGTGACATGGGTTGGATTGAAGTATGAGAATAAAGCACAACACTTAGAAGCTATACAAAAACGTACAAAAAGCTTTTGTTCTAATGGTTTCATCGATGAAGTAAAGTATCTGATTACAAAGTATGGCGAGTTAGATTTATTTAGAAAAACTATTGGTTATAGCGAAGTGATTGATTTTTTAAAAGAAAGAATAGATGAAAACAAGATGATTGAAAATATCTCACTAAACACCAAGCAATTAGCAAAGCGACAAATGACATGGTTTAGAGCAAATAAAAAAATAAAATGGATTGATATAGACCACTACAATCGGGAAGATATTTTGAGTTTTATTGAAGAAGGATCTTTTGCAAAAACATCAAGCATTTCAATATCTTGATTTAAGTCTTTTAAGAAGTATCCAGCACTAGCTATCATAGCTCCATTGTCAGTACAGTACTTCAAGCCAGGCATATAAACAGGTACAGGTGATTGCTCTAATAATTTTTTCCTAAGAGTTTTATTTGCTGATACGCCACCAGCTATTATAATTTTTTTTGAATGATAGTCATTTGCAGCTGAGATTATTTTTTTTGTAAGTGTATTAGTTACATTTTCCTGAAAACTTGCAGCAAGATCTGCTTTGTTAAAATTTTCAGGCAGCTTTTCTACTAGCCTTAATACAGCAGTTTTTAAACCACTAAAACTAAAACTATACTTTGAAACTTTGCCCTCAGGCAAAACAAATGCTTTGGGATTTCCATCCAATGCAAGCTTTTCTAAATTTGGACCACCTGGATAAGGTAAACCAAGCAGTCTTCCAATTTTGTCAAAAGCTTCACCACAAGCATCATCCAGTGTACTTCCTAAAACTTCATATTTTATATAGGTTTCAACATTTATGATTTGAGTATGTCCACCACTTGCAAGAAGGCATATAAATGGAGGTTCTAAATCTGATTCTAAATAGTTTGAACATATATGACCAAATAAATGATTAACTCCGATTAGTTTTTTGTTGTATTCCTTAACAAGTTCTTTAGCTTTCTTAAAACCTACCAATAGTGACATAACTAACCCTGGACCAAGTGTTACAGCAATTGCATCAATCTGATCAAATGATAGATTGACATCAGCTAACGTTTTTTCAATCAATGAATCAATGACTTCCTCATGAGCTAGTTTTGCAACACTTGGTTTTACTCCTCCAAATTCTTTATGTAATTCAATTTGGGAAATAATATTGTTTACAAGAACTGTTCTGCCATTTTCTACAATAGCAACAGCAGTTTCATCACAACTTGTTTCAATACCTAAAATCTTCATAGTTATAAAATATCATAATATCTAGCCTATGAATTACAAGTTAACTTTCAATCAATTTAAAATCAGGCATATTGTACCATTGGATCAAACTTAAAGAAATCAGCAAGCAGTTTATATAGATTTGGACTAGATTCTTTAATCGCATCAGGTCTTTCATAGAAAGTCTCCATAATAGTTGCAAGAAATTCAACTTTGCTTGAAAATGCATATTTTGTTATACCTGTTTCAATACCTTGTTTATGTTTTTCAAAAAGCTCATTTGTCTCATTCTCAAATTCTTTCTTTTGTTCCTTGCTCATTTGATTATAGACTCCATCAGGTCTATCTTTTTTACTATCTCCATCTACAGCATGCATAAACTCATGAAGAGCAGGATTATACTGATCATCTGGTCTTACAACACCACCAAGGAAATGCAAGTCATCAAGAAAGATCATATTATCCATATGTTTTCCTGCTACCTTACCAATTTCATTGTCCTGAAAAATTACAAATTTAAATTTTTGAGGACTATCTAAAACTTTCTTTATTAGATCGCCTCTGTTTAAAAGTGTTTCTACAATAGTTGAAGCAAGCAAATCTTTACTAAACTTATCTAAAGGCTTAAATTTCTTTATGTCTTTAGATGTAGTTGATGCATCAAAACTACCCTCTGCAATAAGAAAGTCAGCTTTTGTTTCAAGAAGCTTTACCAATGCATTGTATCTTTTAAGTCCCTTAGGATCATTTTGTTTTAAATAACGTTTATGTGGTAAGTATTTTTCAAGAATACCTCCATTAGGTTTTTTATTATACAATGCCTTATCATTCATGATTTCATCCAGTATTGGTGGGATACCAGACTTTTTGGTAGGTGTCTCTATTGATACATTATTTCCTTGTGCATTTATATTAGAACTGGTTTCTGCTTCAGATGAACGAAAACTGCTTAGCATTTTATGTACAGAACTTAAATTTAAAGAAAGAGGCTCTTCTTGTTTTTGTGTTTTTTCAAGAGATTCTTCTTCTGTATCAGTATTTAAAACTAATTGTTTATATATGGAATCTAAGCTATCTATATTAGATGTACCATTTCTAAAGTATGTGCTTGTGCTTTGAGTTGGATGTATGTAACTTGACATTTGTAAATTCCTTTTTCCACATACTTTAAATAAATCATTCATTGAGTATACGTACCAATGATTAAGAATAATTTAAACTTATCCTTGCTGATAGATAAAATTAAATTTATCTTTAAGAATTTATTGTTTTATTAATTTATTTATGCAAGTCCTGAGTTTTGCATAGCAGATGCAGGATCATAACCTCTATCTTTAGCTATAAATGCATATGCTTCTGGAGCTTTACTTTTTAATGATATTGGATCAATATCAAAAAGTTCAAAGGCTGCAGCTAAAAGCTCTTCTTTATTTGCTTTTAACATATACTGAAAGTTTTTAGGAAAAGAACCGTGTTCATTAAAGTTTTTTATAACCATCTTATTTGCTATTTCTCTCCACTCATTTTGTTTTTGAGCATCCCATCCAACCCTTAGTCCGTCAACTTTACCATCCATACGATCCATAAAGTGTCCCCACTCATGTAATAGTACATTCGCTTCGCTATTAGACTTGTCTTCTGGATCTGGCTCCTGAATCGAATCATTCATAAAAGTAATATTGTCTAAAACAATTGCATGTTTGGTACTTTTTGTCTGTTCTGGTGGAAAATATACACCTGCAATATCCTTTTCTTTATTATTCTCTGTGATATATATAGTTATATCATTGTCAGGATTTGTTAAAAGATTAATTTGATCTGGGTTGTTTATGTAATTCCTTGCAAGCATTTGTGAAACAAATGCCACTAATCCTTGTTGTGCTTTATTAGACTTTGTTTCCATATCAGTAAGCAATTCTGGTATAGGTTTGTCTTCATTATATTCTCCAGTTGTTAGTTTGATTTTATCTTTTAAAATCTCTGCAAGTTTTTTTGTATTACGATCTAAGGTTTCTTTTTTATCAGTAAAATTACTTTTAGTAAATTGAGTTCGTAAATAATCAAAGGTGTTAAAAGTGTCTGGGGTAGATGTCTCACTGAATATCTTATCAAGTAACTCTTTAAATCTTTCATTCCCAGAATCTTTAGCAGTGTTGCTTGAATTGTCACCAAATTCTTTTTTAGGAACTGTTGAAGCAATAAGATCTTTATAGGTTGAATCTAAATCACTATTCAGTTCTTTGTTATTATTTAAATTAGTATTTAATATATTCTGCGTGTGAATATGATTTGTCACAAATGCTCTCCTTTTAATTTCTTATAAAAACTAATGAATAAGAGAAATTATATTTGTGATTGGTTAATATCTGGTTAAATTGTAGAATTATCAAGGGGTATCTATATTAGGTTATAATTAGTTTTGCTTATGAGATTTGAAATAGTTACATTATTTCCTGAGATTATTAGTTCATACTGCAAATTTGGTATTGTTTCTAGGGCTATCTCTGAAGGTCAGATATCAGTCAATTTAACTGACCTAAGACATTTTGGAATTGGGAAACATAGACAAGTAGATGATCTTCCTTATGGTGGAGGTGTTGGCTTAATTTTTAAAATTGAACCTATTTACTATGCTTTAGAAAGTATAAAGAAAGAAGATAAGTCAAAAAGTTTTATTACATCAGCAAGTGGTATAAAATGGGATCAGAAGTATGCAGAGCTACTTAAAGAAGAGAAACAAATTATTATAGTTTGTGGTCGTTATGAAGGTTATGATGAAAGAGTTACACAAATGGTTGATTATGAAGTTTCAATAGGAGATTTTATACTAACAGGAGGAGAGCTTTGTGCTCTTACAATGATAGATTCAGTTACAAGATTAATTCCTGGTGTTTTAAGAAAAGAAGAAACATTTGAAGAGGAGTCATTTACGAATGGAATGCTTGAATATCCACAGTATACTCGTCCTCAAGAATTTAATGGATTAAGTGTTCCTAGTGTATTATTAAGCGGTCATCATGCTGAGATAAAAAAATGGAGAGAAGAACAATCAAGGATTAAAACACAGCGTAATAGACCAGATCTATACAAAGCGAAATAGCCAGATGGAATCAATATTCAAAGCAATTGTTTTAGGTATCGTTCAAGGACTAACAGAGTTTCT
The DNA here is from genome assembly GCA_023250155.1 of Candidatus Melainabacteria bacterium. Lineage (GTDB taxonomy): Bacteria > Cyanobacteriota > Vampirovibrionia > 2-02-FULL-35-15 > 2-02-FULL-35-15 > JAHFBD01. The sequence goes on along the minus strand of JAHFBG010000002.1, from coordinate 335,523 downwards.
ACCCATTAGTAGTACTGCTCATTTACGTATTATACCTGCATTGTTTCATTGGGATGATCCTGGAGCTGAATACTCTGCTGTAATTCAATTAGGAACAATGCTTGCTGTTGTAATTTATTTCTGGAAAGATTTGATTCAAATCTACTTTAAATCAAAAGAAAAAATAGGTATTTGGATTCTTCTTGGTACCATGCCAATTTGTGTGATTGGTTTTTTATTTAAAAATCAAATTGAAAGTGGCGGTGTGAGAGATTTCAAAGTAATTTCATTTTGTTTATTATTTTTTGGACTATTAATGCTTATAAGCGATATTGTGGCTTCTCAGAAAAAAGATACTAGTGAAATCAAACTCATTGATGTTATGTTAATAGGCTTTGCACAGTGTTTTGCATTAATTCCTGGGGTATCAAGATCAGCTATTACAATAATTGCTGGGCTGTTTTTAGGATTTAAAAGATATGATGCAGCAAAGTTTTCTTTTTTGTTAAGTATACCCGCTGTAATTGCTAGTGGTGCATTTGAATTATACACACTTACTACAGCTTTAGATAAGGCTACTAACATTAATTGGATAAGTTTGATTGTAGGAATAGTAATGTCTTGTATTTCTGGGTACTTAGCAATCGATTTTTTATTAAAGTACCTACAAAAACATAAGACTTATATTTTTGTCATTTATAGATTTGTGTTAGGAATTATGGTTTTGTATCTTAACTTTCATGGATTTATTCACTAAGTAGGATAAAAGCATGATTCTGTTGTATTATAGTCTTCATTTAGAGAAATTAAAGGAGTTAAAATATGCAACTAACTGATGTCATTAAAAATATTGAAGAGCAAATGAAGAAAGCTGTTTCATCTACACAAAAAGAGCTTCAAGGCATAAGAACAGGCAGAGCAAATCCTGCTTTGTTAGATAGAGTTGTTGTGGATTATTATGGATCTCCTACACCACTAAAACAACTAACAAACATTTCTACACCAGATGGAAAGTGCTTAGTAGTACAACCCTACGATAAAACTGCATTAAAAGATATTGAAATAGCAATAAACAAATCTGATTTAGGAATCACTCCAAACAATGATGGGTCTGTAATTAGAATTGTAGTTCCTGCACTAACAGAAGAAAGAAGAAAAGATTTAGTTAAAGCAATTAAAAAAATGGCTGAAGATGGGAAAGTTGTTATAAGAAATGCCAGAAGAGATGGATTAGAATCTATTAAAAAACTTGAAAAAGATAAACAAGTTTCTGAAGATGAATTAAGAAAACAACAAGAACATCTACAAAAAATAACTGACAAACACACAAAAGAAATTGATGACTTAACTGTTCTAAAAGAAAAAGAAGTACTGAGTGTATAAGCTTAAGATTTTTTATAGAATGGTCTTTTAGTAACCGTAGCACTTATAAACTTATCTCTAACTTGAATAAAAAGCTCAGTGCCAATTTCAGCATATTGTGTTGGCAAGTAGGTAATAGCAATTGGAAAACCAACTGTTATACCTTGTGAACCACTACAAATTATTCCAATCTCTTTCTTGTCAGCACTGTAAACTTTATATCCTTGCCTTGCAATGACTTTATCATTTATTTTTAAGCAAGTTAATTTATCTTTTATCCCTTCTTGTTTTTGTTTAAGCAAAGCTTGTTTACCTATAAAATTACAATCTTTATCAAGCTTTATACTCCACCCTAAGCCAGCTTGTAGAGGTGAAATATTATCATCTAATTCATGTCCATATAATGGGTAAGCAGCTTCAAGGCGTAGCGTATCTCTTGCCCCTAAGCCACAAGGTATTACACCATGCTTAATTAGTTCATTCCAAAAATCAATGGCTTTATTAGGATCATCAATAAATATTTCAAAGCCATCTTCTCCTGTATAACCAGTTCTTGCAATAAGAAGTGAGTCATATTTTTTTATCTCAAAATATTTGTGCGCACTTAAGTTAGTATTTAAAATCTTTTCCAACACAGAAGAAGAATTTGGTCCTTGAATTGCTAATAGTGACATAGTATCTGAAATATTTTTTAGCTCTACATCAAAACCAGATTTGTTCTTATTAAACCAATTCCAGTCTTTTTCTATATTTGAGGCATTGACTACGACTAAAAAGCTTGTGTCTAAATTATAAATAATTAAATCATCTACTGTCCCACCATGTTCATTACAAAGCTGTGTATATAACCCCTTGCCAGGCATATCAATTTTCTTCACATCATTTGGTACTAAATAATTCAAAAAGCTTAAAGCATCTTTTCCTGAAACTAAAAACTCTCCCATATGAGAAACATCAAAAACTCCAACATTTTTTCTTACAGCATTATGTTCTGCAATTATGCCTTCATATTGAATAGGCATTTCAAAACCTGCAAAATCAACTAGTTTAGCCTTTGATTTTTTATGCTCATCAATTAAAGCAGTTTTTTTTAACGTTAACACTTAGAGTTATCTCCTTTTTTTCTTACATTAAGTTCATTTTATCCACTGTTCGGTGTACTTATTTTTAGCACCTATAACCGAAATTATAACTTATATGAGTTATTCAGTTATTGAAAATAAGCCAATAAATAATACACAGTCAGAAGACAGGTATTTTAACATTAAGATACAAAATAAAGAATATCCTAGCTGTTACCACTACAATGTGCTTGTAATGCTTGCTAAGAGATTGATTCAAGAAGATGAGAATGAGAATAACGACAAAGCAAAAAGTAGATTACACTGGAATAAAAGCTTACCCAAGTACATCACTAGTGCTTAACAGAAAGCTCTTTTATAAATCTATTAATAGAAAAAGCATCAAACTCTATATCAGTTGAATCTTTTAAAATCAAGTCTGATAGTATCTTTCCAGTTAAAGGGCCCATTAATAATCCATTTCTAAAATGTCCTAAGCCAAGATAAAGATTTTCTATGTGTGAGCTGCCTATGATGGGTATATTGTCTTTTGTGTTTGGTCTAATACCACTCCATGTCTTTATAATCGTTGCATCTGTATAACCAGGCACCAGTTTTTTTAATAAAGCCGTAAGGTGTAAAATAGCTGAAGTGGAGTTTTTAAATACTTCCTTATCATGAGCTAAAGAAACCTCTTTATGTGTACCACCTACAATTAGCGAATCTTGTTCTAATTCATTTGTTTTTGGTCTAGGTACTATATAACCATTATTAGAGAAAAGAACTTTTTGAAGAAGCTTACCATTTGTTTTGATTTGTAAAATTTCACCTTTTATACCTTTGATTAGATCTTCATTAAGATTCAAAACCCTTTTCAAAAGCCTATTTGCCCAAGCACCATTACATAAAACATATTTACTCGCTTTGTATATTTCATTATCACTTAAAGTTATACTTTCAATTTTATTTTTTGAATGGCTAATTTCTACAACTTCTTTATTTAAATATCTAATATTTTTTTCTTTACAATATACAGAAATCCCTTTTAGAAATTTTGGATTGTTTATAAAACCTTCTTCAGGGTAGTAATAAGCACCTACTATTTCTTTTGTAGTTTGTGGCTCTAAACTTATTACCTCGTCTTTGTTTAAAAATGAAAACTTAACAATATCTTTTAATCTCTTTAACTCATTACTTGTTTTAATTAGCTCTTCTTCATTAAAGACTAAGTGCAAGGAACCATTTTGATTAAAACCAAAATCAATATTTTTATTAAAAATACTTGACTTTATCGTATTGTAAAAACAGGTAAAGTACTTAAATGACTTAATACAAAACTCTTCTAAAAAGGTATTATTCAATTCATTTAACTGCAATTGATATAAGCCTGCTGCTGCATTTGAAGCTGGGGTTCCGAGATTGTAGGGATCAATTACAGCAATTTTTAAATCTTCCTGGGCCAAATGAACAGCTGTAGAACTGCCTATTATCCCCCCACCTATTATAATTACGTCAAAATGTTTGGTCATAAATTCTGTCTTTCTCTCTAAAATCTGTCGATTTCAGTTATTGCTTCTTTTATTTTAAAACCATAAGGTAAGCTATGAACATTATCAGATCTTGGTTCCTTTACTTCTGATGCTTCTAGATCATAAGGAAAAATACGGTTTTTAAATTTTATTAGTTTAATCAAGTCATCTTCGGTTGTACGGCTATCAATTTTATTAATATTTTCTCCTGCAAAATTTAACACTCCTTTTCTAACTAACTTTAAACCTCCAAGCACCATGGCTACACTAATTGGGGAAAGTACATAACCACATATTGTTTCTGCTTCAGATATACTACACTCTAACATCATCCATCCCACTGCTCCTATTGGTACCCCTAATAGTGTCATTAATATAGCAGTACTATCAAAAACAAGTGAGTTTCTAATCGGTGAAGGATGTTTTATATTTTCGTATAGAATATTAGATGTATTTAATTGTGGTTTTGATAAGGTGACTTTTATACTCATAAATTTCTCTCTTAAGATCTATTCATTTTAGTTATCGTTTCTTTTACTTCTGAATTATTTGGTGAATTATAAATGATATCCGATGTTGATTCTTTTACTTCTGACACTTCTGAATAATAATATGATTTTTTAAAAATACGGTTTTTAAATTTTATTAGTTGAATCAAGTCATCTTCAGTTGTACGATCATCAATTTCACGAATATCTTCTCCATTAAAATTTAATGGTACTCGTTCACCTAACTCTAGACCTCCAATAAACATGCATCCACCAAGGTTGAGAAGCTGATAACCACATATTATTTGTACTATTGCAGCAGCAGGTATACCAGTCCCGAGAATAGCCAATCCTATTAATCCTATTGGTACTCCTAATAGTTGCATCGATATAGAAGTACAATCGAGAACAAGTGGGTTTCTAATAAGTGAAGGATGTTCTATCTTTTCGTATGGAATATCAGGTGTATTTAATTGTGCTTTTGATAAAGTAACTTTCATATTCATAATTTTTATAAGAACAGTGATAATGTATAAGTTAAGCGGGATTTAGCAGATTATACAATAGTAGTTATTGTAAACAAACAGGACAAGCATCTGTATATATACTATATTCTTTTATTTAGAACAAATTTTTCCAAATAGTCAAATCTAATCATGTATAATTACTTAGATATAGGTAATAACAATGCTTTGTCCATTTTGTAATTCAGAAAATAGCAGAGTTCTTGAATCAAGAGCTACAGAAGAAGCTTCTAGTATAAGAAGGCGTAGGGAATGTGAAAATACAGCCTGTAATAAAAGATTTACTACATATGAACGTGTAGAAGTCATGCCTGTTTTAGTAGTTAAACGTTCAGGCGCAAGAGAGCCATATTCCAGGGAAAAACTCAGATCAGGAATAGTGAGAGCTTGTGAAAAAACTCAAATTACAGCAAATCAAATAGACAACATTCTTGATGATATTGAAAATGAATTAGCAAAAGAAGGAAAAAGAGAAGTAAGTAGTGCAAACATTGGAAAACATGTCTTAAGTCAGCTCAAGGACTTAGATCAAATTGCCTATGTAAGATTTGCTTCCGTATACAGACAGTTTAGAAGTATTGATGATTTCATTAAAGAATTACAAGAACTTCAAGCTGATCAATTAAACAATAAGCAACTTACTGATCTTGTATTAAGTGGATCATTAGAATCGACAATAGAAAATTAAATCTTAAGTTCCTAAAAATTTTACTTGTACATTATTTTAGGTTGATTGATTTTAATTTGAAGATCTTTACCTTGTTTTAATTTCATCTCTTCTAAGATTCTAAATGCACCAAAGCTCCCTTGTCCTTGCATTTTTGCTGCACCATATGCAGTACATGCCTGATATAGCATAGTATTGGTTAGTGTGCTTAGCTTAACTTTCTTTCTCCTGAACATACCAAAACCAAACAACACGCTGCTTATAAACATACCCATAAAATAACCAATTATAAATGGATTACTAAAGTTAAAAGGTCTTGCAAAGCTAAAAAGAAGTGAAAAAACAATTAGCAATATACCACCTACTAGCATAGGTATTCCCATTATAAGAACTTCTTTTCTTATACCTTGTACTTGTGGCATAAGCCTCTCTGCAATTTGCATTGCAACCTGTGAGGTTAGTTTATCTCTTTCCATTCGTTTAATGATTTCTTTTGTGTAGTCAAAAGCAGGATCAAAATTGTCTTTTTTAATAAATCTATGATAAACAGTATTCCATGAGGAAAAATTGTTTTTATTATCAAGAATATGCTTGTTAGCATAATTCAAATAGTTTGTTATTAGTTGTTGCGTTTTGTCTTCTGCCTTTTTATTTTCTTTTACCATGGTTACCATTATCCCCTACCTCTCGCTTTTAGCCTTTTGAAACTTCATACTATTTTCACTTACAGATTGAGCTTGAATTAAACTATTTCCATTCATTTCATTAGGTTTTTCAATTCCCACAATTTCTAAAATAGTCGGTGCTATATCTGCTAAACAACCACTTTCTTTTAGTTTAACTTGTTTTAGCTCTTCACTTATCATGATAATGGGAACAGGGTTTAAACTGTGAGCAGTTCTTATAGAACCATCATCATTAAACATCTGATCTGCATTTCCATGATCTGCAGTAATTATAACTGTACCATTTACTGTACTATTTGCTTTGTATATTTCACCAAGGGCTTTATCTACTGCTTCAACAGCCTTTATAGTAACTGGAATCATACCTGTATGTCCTACCATATCAGCATTTGCAAAGTTTACAACAATAAGAGAATAGTCCTTTGAAAGAATTGCTTGTACTGTCTTTTCACAAACACTATTAGCACTCATTTCTGGAAGAAGATCATAGGTACTTACTCTTGGAGATGGGATAAGAATTCTTTCTTCTCCATTGAACTCTTCTTGTCTACCCATATTAAAAAAGCTAGTTACATGTCTATATTTTTCTGTTTCAGCTATTCTGATTTGTTTTTTATTTAATGCAGCTATTACTTCACCAAGTGAGTTATTGCGATTGACTTCTGGTAATTCATTATTTGTAAATGCTATAGATAAAACAGGATTTGCATATTCCTTAGTATGCAATTTTATATCATATTCAGTTAAACAAACATAAAATAGATTTTCTGGGAGAGCTTTTCTTTCAAACTCATTAAATGAAACTTGTGTAAGAGCTGTTGATATTTCTCTTGCTCTATCAGGTCTAAAATTAAAAAATATTACGGCATCATTATCCTGAATAGTATTTTCATTTTTTTTACTTACAGATTCTCCAATTATAGTAGGAAGTATAAATTCATCAGAGTTTTCTTGTGGATAGTCATCAACTTTTTCATTTGCTTTACCTCTTGTATAAGCGTTATTTATAGCTTCTTGAGGTGAAACAGTTTTTAGTCCAATACCTTCTGTTACTAAATCATAGTATTTTTTTACTCTGTCCCATCTATTGTCTCTATCCATTGCATAATATCGACCACATATTGTGGCAATTTTACCTTTGCAGATTTTTAATTTCTCCTCTACTTTTTTTATTAGTGAAAGTGCATTTACTGGTGGATCATCTCTTCCATCAGTAATAGCATGGAGTAAAACTTTTTCAATATTGTTTTTATTTGCAAGTTCAAATAATGCATATAAATGTCCAAGATGACTATGTACATCACCTTCACTTATTAATCCCATAAGATGAAGTTTGGAGTTATGTCTTTTTACATGTGCTATTGCATTTGCAAATGTTTTATTTGTAAAAAAAGAACCATCTTGAATAGTTTGGCTTATAAGTGTAAGTTTTTGAGTGACTATTCTTCCACCACCAATATTTTCATGTCCTACTTCTGAGTTTCCCATTACGCCATCTGGTAAACCCACTGCTTTACCACTTGTATATAAAATAGTATTTGGATATTCTTTTAAGAAAGAGTTGAAATTTGGAAGATGGGCTTGTGAAATTGCATTTCCTTTACCAGGATTAGCAGTTCCCCAGCCGTCTAAGATTATAAGTGTGATTGGTGTGTGATTCATAGCGTTTAGAAGAACAAGGATAATTATATTATATGGAGGATTAATATGCATCTTCTCTTGTAGATATTCTAAGAATGATCACTGTAATAACTTCATTATGAATTTGATAAATAGCTCTACATTCAGGACTTCTTCCAAAATGCAATGAGTATAATCCTTTCAAATTTCCTTTTAGCTTTTGTCCTACCCCAAAGGGATCTGCTTCTAAAGCTGGTACCAGAGCTAAGAAATCCCTATAAGCTTTCCAATATTTCTTTCTAAATTTTTCTAAGTCTTTTGAGGCTTTGCTTGAAAACTCAATCTTGTATTTTCTTTGCATCTTCTTTTCTAAATTTTTCTAAGAGATTATCTAGAGAATTAAGTTTTTTACCACTCTGTAAGGACTTTTCAACTTCTTTTTTTGATTCTAAGACAGAGTCGATAAACTCTTGGTTATATACCCAATCGTCATCTTCAGAATTATTTTTTCTTTTTGGTAATGGGCTCATTACCTATAATTATACACAGTATTGCCATTCCTGAATGCCCTGACGGGAACCGTTAACGCCTAGTTAATGGTCGGAGGGGCTGAGGGAAGGCAATACGAAGTGCAAAATACTTTTTATATCATTAACACATATAACTCTTTACACTATAATAATAAAAATGACAAAGCAAACAGATAATTTATTAGATATAAACATAGAAAATATCAGATCTAATATACCTATACTAAAAGATATAATTTCTTTTAACTCTGGAATGGATGGACCACTACCAACTAATACTATAAAAGCTATTAAAGAATCATTTGATAAGCAGTATAAATTAGGGACTTTTACAAAAGAAGGTATAAAAACATTTTATGATGAGCTCGTTGAAGCAAAGCTAAAAATAGCATCTTTCACTGGATGTGAACCTAAAAATATTTGCTTAACTCCAAACACTACCTTTGGTATAAACATTGCATTGAATGGATTTACTTGGACACAGAACGATGAAATTATTTCAACCAAACACGAACACCCTGGAGCTTTATTTCCCTTATATAACTTAAAAGAAAGATTTGGTACACAAATTAAGCTTATAGACATTGATATAAACCATCCTCTAGATTCCATTCTGGCTCATATTTCAAAAAATACAAAAGCAATTGTTATAAGTCATGTGTTTTATGAAACTGGAAATTTTATATTTGATTTAAGAGAAATCATTAGTGAATTAAGGAATAGAAACATAATATCCATAATAGATGGAGCTCAAGCAGCTGGAGCAATTCAACTTAATTTAAATGAGTTAAACCCTGATTTTTATTCATGTCCGGGACAAAAATGGTTAATGGGTCCATGTGGTACTGGTTTTCTGTATGTAAATGAGAAACAATTTTCTAAGCGTCCACCATGGCCATCAATTGTAGGATTTAATTCAGCAAAGTTCACAAGTACTGATAGATTATATGATTTAAACTTCAAGTGGATGCCAAATCAAGATGCTTCACTGTTTGAGTTTGGTGGATTAAACTCATCCATCTTTAAAGGACTAAGCACATCCATTGATTTAATAGAACAAAGCTCTAAGCAAGTAGACATATATAAGAGAATTTATGATTTAGCTGATTATCTAATCAATAGATTAAAAGAAAAACCTAATGTTATCACACACACTTCAAAGCACCATCTTGGCTTAGTTTCTTGGGAGCATAAAAAAATATTAGCTCATGATCTTGTAAACAAGCTTTGGAGTGAAAGAAAAATTGCTATAAGAGAAATACAAGGGTGTAATCTATGTAGAGCATCAGTACATTTTTTTAATACAAGAGATGAGATTGATGTTTTAGTAGAGAGCTTGCTTTAATTTTTATTAGTTACTTACTTTTTTCTGTATTATCTTTTTCTTCTTTTAAAAGAATCTCTAATGCTTCAGATACTGCTTTTGCAGAATCTCTATAATTACTAATAATTGGACCTGAGCTTTGTTCAGATGTAATTATTGCTCTCCCATGATAGTTTTTAGAATCTGAATCAAGATCACTTTGTAGACTTCTGATTTTTTCTATTGCCTTATCAGTTAATTTTCCATCTTTTCCATATTCTGGCAGGATTCTAGTTCTTATATATTTAAGTGCTTCATTAACATTTAACCTGTTGTCTTTATCTTCGTCATATAAGTTAAGCCCAGAATGCTGACCCCATCTAGAACTAAATAATGGTTTTTCAATCTCACTCTTATCATGAGTCGCACAACCAGATCCTAAAGCTGGTATTGAAAAAACTGTAGCTAAAGCAATGTTTCGAATTAAACTCATATATTTTCTCCTTTAATAATTTTCTAAAAGCTTAGACATTATAGTCATTAGAAAACAGTAAAGTCAATTGAGCAAGACTTGATTAAAGCCTTTTAATCAATGCTTTTCCCTAGACCAGTAGTATAAAAATACTAGCGGTTTTATATTTTCACAATACCAAAAGCTTTGATTTTAAGTCCAAGTGAAGCAGCAAGGATAACTGTAGGTACAAGGTTATAGCAATATGCTTTAACACCAGCTTTTAATAAAACTTTTTTTTCGTGATCGTTAGGCACTACGCCTTCTTTTAACCCGACCACGACTATCCCTTTCTTGGAGTTATAGATATTTGTCAATGAGATAAACTGTGGACCTTTTAAAGGATTATAACCAGAGAGATTTATGTGATCTTTGATTTGATATTTTGATTCAGTGAGTTTAACTAATGGAAAAATATAATCAGTGATTTCAATGGATTTTTTATTTTTGTTTTTTGTTATGTAGTTTATAGTTGTTTGATCAAAGCCTTGGAAATGACTATGTTCAATAAAATCTATAGCAAGTGTTTTGTTTGATTTTTTAAGAGGCTTTTTTCCACTGATTTTCATTAATAAGGACTGCATTACACCAAAACCTTTCTAACTTATAATAACTACGTTCTTCTTCTCGCATAATATGCACAATCAGATTTCCAAAATCTAAAACAGTCCAATTACTTGAAACAACACCTTCTTTTGAGATTAATTTATAGTCATATTTAGATAAGAACTCTTCAAGATGTCTTGCTATGGCTTCTATTTGAGCTGAACTATTTGCAGTAACGATAAGAAAATAATCAGACAAAGTAGTTAGTTTACTGACATCCAGTAAAACAATGTTTTCTCCTTTTTTTTCTTCTGTTTCTTTTGCTGCAAGATATGCAATGTTTAGATGATTAATTTCTTGACTTTCTTTTGTCTTTTTTTGGATCGGTTTTTCTTTTCTCTTTAATTTTATATTCAATATAACTCCTTGCATTTAATTTTTTTTCGCCTCACTTTCTATTTTATCAATTTTACCCATTTTATCTATTTTATCTACTGAACTTAACAAAAACCAGAACAAAATAAAAACTTGGGGTCTAAAAAAAACTGTATCAAACATTCCATGAGTTAATAGACTGATTAATGAAATAAATATTCCCAAAGCATATATATTTCCTTTCATCCAGAATAAATAATGAAGTTTAAGAAAAGATATTAAAACAATTAAAACAAATAAAATACAACCAAAAACCCCAAATTCTATAGCAAATTCTAAGAAAATATTATAAGCAGCTAAGGCATCAAAACCACTAATCATATATAATCCATAAGCTAATCTAAAAGTATTGTTTCCTGGACCTATCCCAATCAGCCAATTATCTCTTAACATTTGTAAACATGCTAACCAAACGTTAACCCTATAACTATTACTGCTATGCTCTCTTAATGTAAAGATTGTTGAAATACGTTCAAAGACAACTGGGAACAAAAATGAAATACCAACAATTACAACAATAAAACAAAAAAACAAGCCAAAGAAAAGAACAGTTTTATTTTTCTCTTTAACCTTATTTATTAAATAATTCAAGAGAACAAATACAGAAAATATAAATCCCACAATCAGCCCTAAATAAGCTCCACGTGAACCTGTAAAAATCAAACAAATTAAAATTACAGCACTACTAAAGATTTTGAAAAGCCAACCCAGCTTATTTTTAAATTGTAGAACTATTGCAATTGGCAAAATTGGAATTAAATACCCTGCCAATAGATTAGGATTTCCAAGGGTAGAATAAACCCTTGTATATGTAGTTTCAGCATTTGGATCTTCCCAGGTAGCTAGCGGCTCAACTCCAATGACATATTGATAAATCCCAATTAGTGCAGTGATAGTAGCAGTGATAGTGACTATAATCCATAAATTAGTAAAAACTTTGTTTGAACTATTTTGTAGCGTAAATTTTGCTACAAAGTACCAAATTAAAAAAACAAAGCATTTAAACAACCCCATTAAACTTTCTTTTAAAAAATAAGAACTAAATGTACTCACCAATGAAACACAAATAAGCAATAAAAGTAAAAAATCGATAAAGTTAAACTCAAATGAAAACTTGTTAACAATGCTATTTATAACAAATATAAAAAAACAAATTAAAACAATTATGCCTATGCCAAATCTATCATTGGCAAACTGAGGAAGAGAAAGAGAACTAAATAAAATGGTTATTGAGAGAAATAATAATATTGTAGAGACGTTGCATGAAACGTCTCTATCGCATGCAACGTCTCTATCAGGCTTTCTTACAAGTCTTCCTAATATCGATCCCTTAATTGTCCTATCAGCCCAATTGTCTAAAACTAAAAGCCAAGAACTTAAGCCTGATTCTGCAATGTTACTTAATAGGGTAAACATTAATTACTTTTCCGCCCAATCTATAACTCATACCCTCAAGCTCAATTTGATTTCCTATTTTTATTTTATTTCCACCAATTACATAGCCATCATTTGTTACTAGTGCTGTGTCACTTAGAGTGATAAGATAGTCTTTTGTATTTTTTCTCGCTGGGTCTTCAATGGTTTTAAATAAACCCATGAAATCAGGTAAAGTTAAAAATTTTGACTTCGAGTCAACTTTTATGATTGGTAGTTTTGTATATGGTCTATTTCTAATAGTAATTGCAGTATTTTCACCAACTTTAAAAATATCCTTATTTTCTGAGTAAACATCAGGGACTAGTAATTCAATTGCTATTTTTTCTTTTCCTTCTATTATTTTGTTTAAGCCAGTCTTTTCAGCCATTGCCATTTTAAATCCTGTCAGACTAAACAACAATGTAATTATTAAAACAAAATCCAGAATGTTTACTTTATATGCTTTATTACTCATGAGTATATTATATTATTAAAACATGCTCTATGAGGGATTTTTTGACAAAGTTTATTATCGCTTTTGGGAAGTGGGTAAAACAAACGCTACTGCTAATGTATTTTCAATCCATGGATTAGGAGGTCATTGTCTCTGGTTTGATAAAGCAGCTAATTTACTAAATGAAAATAATATAAATCACTTTTCTTTTGATTTACCTGGTTTTGGACAAAGTAAATATCAAAGAGGATATATTGATTCATACAAAACATGGGTAAGTGTTACAAAAGAAATTCTTGAAAAGTTTTTAACACACTTCAATATAAAAAAACCAGTATTTGTTTTGGGGCACAGTATGGGCTCTCTTATAGCAATCATGCTTAGTACAAATGTTAAACCAAATGGTTGGATACTTTCAGTACCTGGGTTTCAGGGAAACAATAAGATTTTTTCAACCACAAAATTTGTTCTTCCTGTTTTATATAAGTCTCTCTGTACGCCAATGGAACCAGTCATATTGCCATTTGGTCCTGAACTATTGACAAGAAATAAAGAAACTCAGTTAAAAATCAAACAAGATAAATTAAGAGTAGTTAATGTAAGTGCACAAGCTTTAAAAGAAGTTTATTTTCTGTCTAATAAAGCACAAAAAAACATTCAGGATATAAATGCACCTGTTTTAATGCTTAAGGCAGGTCAGGATATGGTTTGTTCTTTACCTATTATGGATGAGTGTTTTAATGCAATAAAACTTGATGATAAAAGCAAGAAAGTCTATACGGATTTCTATCATGATTTGTTTCTTGAAGATGACCTAAAACTCATTATTAGTGATATTTCCGAGTGGATCGCTCATCATATAACTTCTAGCTAACCACTAAACGGTTGATTTTCATGACTAAATAGTGATAACCCTGAAAATTACCTTCTATAAAGGGTTTTATAGAACTAGGACAAATGACAGGGGTTATTATGAACGCTAGAAATAAAACAGATGTAATAAGATCAATGCTTCTAAAGACATTAGGAACCTATCCTGATTTGTTTTGTTATGTGGTTTCTCTTCAGGAAGCAAAAGAACTATTAGGAACCTCAGGTCCACCTAATAAAACTGAAAAAAATCTTTCAAAGCCAGCTAAAGTAATAGTTGAGTGTTAATTAAATTTTATAGAATCATACCTGAGTTAAAAAAAATCACAAGGTTATAACATCTTCTTTTAAAGGATTTTGTGGCAAGCTTTGCAATGCCATCTGGCGACATATTTGAAGATTCTCAGCTAAAATATCTCCAATATAAGATTGTTGGGTATGATCTGTTACTGCAACACCATTATGAGTAATAACTTTAAATGGTACATCATCACCAAAATAAGTATTTGGTGAACTGTTACAATAAAAAAAATTTCTGTATGATGGGGAAGCACTTTCAAAAGAAATATTACCTGTACTTGTGCAGATTTGTTTCCCATCTTTCTTAAAATAAATAGGTTTACCTACATAAATACTTCCTAAAGGCTGTTTTTCTGCATTGTTTGAATTGAAAGCAAAACCTAAAGGGATAACTTTAACTTGTTTTTTTCTTTTTAAAGCAGTACGAACTACATGACCAATACCCACTTGAAATTTTTCCTTTAGATCAAGATTTTTATAAGCAGACTTCCTTCCTTCAGGAAATATAAAAATATGATTTTTATCTGCACAAAAGTCTTGAATTAGATGCAAAAGGGATTTTGAATTCTTTCTAGTTTCTGAAAATGATAAATTTTGTTCAATGTCTACTCCTACTGCCCCAAGAGCTTCATATATTTCTCTATGTTTTTTTTCTTTTGTACTTAAGATATCCTGATTTAAGATGATTTTTGGTCTTGGGCAAGTAGCAGCTTTATTTGCTTCTATATATTTCTCATAAAGTAATATATTAAACATACTTAATAAAACAGGGTCTTGTACTTGATGATCATGGTTTATAACAAATATACATGCTTCGTCTGAATTAACTATATTCTCTAAGCATCCAGATAAAAGATTTATATTTATTTCTATAGGTTGAAATGAAGAAAATAACCTGGCTAGTGCTACTGCATCACGAATATAGTCAGGAGTGTTAACGTCGTGTTTCTTTATTAGAGAGTGAGCTTGTTTTATTAAATCAGGATATTGAGTTTCTATAATTTTGCTGCCTACTCTTCTATAAAGTAAACCTCCACTATGAAAAGATTGATTAGCTGAGTATATGCTTGGAGTTGAAATTGTTTTACTTACGATATTCATTAATTCTCTTTCCAAGACAGAACTTCTGCCTAATCACCGAGCAGCAAATTTATTAGAAATGACTGAATTTGAAATTCTTGATTTGTTAAGAAGGTGGGGTTAATTTTTCCTTTGCAGCCTTTGCATCATCTGCATCCAACAAAACATCAAGTTCAATTTCATCCAACCACTCCTTAAAATCTCTACCACAAAGGTGGCTAGCCCCTACTGTAGGAACCATAGTAGCTAAAGCAGGAGGATATGTAACCGCAGCAACTGTTGGTAAAGCAGTGGCGAGCAATAGCGTTGAACCTACCCTTAAAGGCTTAGGATCATCTTTTGGACCCGTGGCAAGATTACTACCAAAGTCTACTACTCTTTTAACAGCACGCTTTATTTTCCCTACCCTTACCCTTACATTTGGATCTTTGGGGACATTACTAGCAGAAGGTTCTATTCCTATTGTCATATAATTATCACTCCTTTTTGTTTTGATATTTTTGCTAATGATTAAATCTTGAGTTCTAAAATGAAATGCAACAATCTTTTAAGAGGGTGGAGTTAACTTTTTCTTTTTTTCAACTGTCTCTTTATATTGCACATAAGACATAAGATTTAATGGAGAAGTCATATCTGTACTCGCAAGAGGAGCTGCAATATAAGTAGGAGCTGTAGCAAAACTAGTCAGTGCTAAGCCACCTTGGGAAAACACCATTGACAATGCCAATGGAAAAACGTAGTGAGTAGGGTCTTTTTTATAATCATCTCTGACACAATCAACAGTATTAGCTAATACTTCTTTAAAACCACCACTTGTTTTCCCTATCGTTACCCTTACATTTGGATCTTTGGAGATATTACTACCAGAAGGTTCTACTCCTATAGTCATATAATTACCACTCCTTTTTGTTCTTTAATTACTAAAATACCCTATCAGTCAATATAGTATACAATAGGTATTACCAATTGTCAAACATTCACAAAAAGCCACAGTTTAATCAATTTAGGTTACTACTTAGCTACAGTGTATAAGAACATAACTAAGCTTTTTGTGTGATTTATTCACCAAAAAGCGACGTGAAAGAAGAGCGAGTTGCCGCTCAGTAAACTGAACGAGCCTCGTCCCTAAATGGGCGGGAGCATTCGTGCGAAACGAGCGGTAGGTAATAATCAATTTAGATAGTCCAAGACTTCTTTAACTCTTTCTTTTAAACTAACTGACTGTATTATAAAAGTTCTAGACATAAGCTCCCATTCAAGAAGTAGTTCTTTAAAGAGTCTGTCTATTTGACTTTGGTACTCCTCGTCATTCCATCTAAAACCATCTTCCTCAGGCTTAAACAACCTTGGTATATAAATTATGTGTGAGTATTTAAGAGCTTGATTATAGGCAAGCTTATAGTACCTTTCTGATTCATCTGTTTTTGTTTCATTCCAACTCCACCTCATCCAATGTACCCAACAATCAATCGTAGATCTATCTGAAATAAACTCTTTATATTTTTCTTCTAACTCAAGATGTTTATTTAAAGTTTGCCATCTAAACTCATGTGGATCTTTTATTTCATAAATATTTTTAAACCCAAGTTCTTTGCAGATTACCCTTGCTTGTTCAGGAATTACTTTTAGGTTTAAATACTTTTTTATAGCTTCTAATAAAGTAGTTTTTCCTACTCCTGCTGAGCCAATTATAACTATCCGTTTAGGGCTTTTATTTTTCATAATCATTTAGACTCGACTGAAAAAGTCTTTTTTTGTTTCACCCATATACCTTTGCTCACCTTTCACCCTGCACAAAATGCTATTTTTAAAAGAATTCTAACAGCATTTTGCTTGGGATACGGTTCGCTTAAGGCATATGGGTTTATTTTAGACTTTTTCAGTAAACTCTATTTAATGCTAAACTATGAACTATAAAGAGGTTGTGAATTATGAAGAAAATATTTTTATTAGTGTTCTTGTTGGGTTTTATTTGTGTTTTTTCAAATCTAAGCTCTTATGCATATAACCCTGAGTATTCAAAGCACACATCTGCTTATGACATAGAATATAAAAAGAAAAAAGCATTAGCTTGGCATACATACAATCAAAACAAAGCTAATGAAGTCAAAGAAAACAAACTCCACTGGTTTAGTCCAAACAAAGAAAAAGAATGGAAAAAAGAAAAGGCTTTAAATTGGAATAAATATAATATAGCTAAAGAGCCTAAACCTAATAAGCTACACTGGTTTAGTGAAAAGAAACAAGAAGAATGGCAAAAAGCAAGAGCTTTAAAATGGCATGAGAGAAATAGTAAATAAAGAATCTCTTTGTATTCATGAAACAATAGTCGAAATAGATAATCCACAGATTTTTCAGTGGGAGCAGGTATTTCAATCGATACTTAAACAAATTGGCACTAGCCACAATATCATTAAATGCAATTTAGTAAAATCAACTAAATCAAAATTATTTTTTCAAACGATTTATTTAGATGGTATAAAAGGATTTATTAATGAGCCTTTTACAGTACCATCACCTAAGCAACAAGTATTAAATACTTCAACAAATGACATTTCATGTTTAATAATTCCTACTGGTATTGGTGCAAAATATGGTGGTTATGCTGGAGATGCCAATCCTTTAGCAAAACTACTTGCAGCACAAAGCAAATATTTACTTACTCATCCAAATGTAGTCAATGGAGCAGTTTTAAGTGATATACCAAACAATTTAATTTATCTTGAAGGATTTTTACTTGATCAATTTTTACTAGGATTAGTCAGCTTAACTCCAAAACGAAACAATAAAATTGGAGTAATTTTTGATAAGGGTATTCCAGAAGATAGACTTGAATATGAAATCAATGTATTAAATGCTACAAGAGCCTTTTACGGTTGTGATATAGACTCTTGGACTGTGACAGACAAGCCTCTTTTTATTAGTCCAAGAATTGATTCTTTTGGTTTCTCTAGTGGAGAGATAAAAGGACTTGAGTACTTGATTGAAAAGGCATTGAAATTAAAAGAAAGAGGAGTTACGGCTATTGCTATATGCTGTGCCATTCCAGACATAGAGGCAAATAAAGACTATATTCTTGGATCTGGTATTGATCCTATCGGTGGCATTGAAGCTATAATTTCACGGACTGTTTCTTTCTGTACAGGATTAGCATCTGCACATGCACCGGTTTTAATCTCAAACGAGAAAATAGACTATAAGAAAATATCCCCTGTCTCTGCTAGTGAATACATAGCCAAGACCTTCTTATCATCGGTTATTAGTGGATTGCGATTTGCACCAAGAATACAGGACAAAAGACAGGAAGCAGGAGGCAGGAGGCAGGAGGCAGGAGGCAATGATAGAGACGTTGCATGCAACGTCTCAACAGAAGTTACAAATAATAATTTAAATGAAGTAATAGTTCCATATAATGCATTTGGAAGTCCTGGGGTATTTTATTTAAATGAGGTCTATAAGAATATTGTTTTAATAAAAGAAAATCATACTTCACTAGAAGTTAGCCCAGAACATTTAAATATGAAATTTAATATTGTTAATAGTTATAAGGAATTAGTAAACTCTTCTAGCTTTAATGAGGCTGGAATAGACTCAAATGTTTTAACAAGACCTCTTCATAAAATTAAAAATGTTTGATTATTTTATCTACACTATTTTTTAAAAGTCACATGACTCTTAGACTTGCTAGGTAAGATTTGAAATGGAACTGATGTAATCCCACGAGGTGTAGCTATAACAAACACTGAATCAATAACATTAGTAACATCTGTTTCTAATTCAAATTTAACTTTCATTAATTTACTTCTTTGACCAACTACACGCTTCGATATCTCTGCATTCAATATACTTGGATAAATAGTTATTGATGTGTTTGGATCTGGAATAGTAGGATTAACTAATAAGACATCATCACCATCTCTATCATAAAATACTTGCCTATTTACAAAATTCTTTCCACGTAATACAACAAAAACTTTTCTTCCAAGTTTCTTTACATACAACCTATTAACTATCGGTTTGTTAATGTGTTTTCTTTTGTGATTTTTTATTGTTCTTATATCAACATCAGTATAGTCAATCAAACTAATACTGCCAGTCAACTCATCACCATCCAGAAGATTTAATGTGACTGTTGACATACCAAGGCTTGCATCATCTGGAATAGCTAAAGTAAGAATAAAGTTGTTATTGTTTAAAATCTCTGTGATCACAAATGGGATCTCTGTAAAATCAGTTCCACCACTGTCTTTCAAATCTACTGAAGTCACGTCAAGTTTCACCTTCTCATTATCATCAGGTAGTTTAATTTCAAATGAAGGATTAGAGCCTGGGAATGCCACCCCAATATCACCTACAAAAGCATCAATACCAAGAGAGTCTTTAACAAGCTTAGGAAGTTTTGGTGTAGAAACAAAGTTAATGGATTTAGATTTTGGTTTTGTATTTGTATTTGTTTTAGTCAGAAATTTAGGATTTATACAATCCCCCATTACAAACTCACCATTTACTTTACAAGAAGGTAAACTAAGCAATTCACATGAAGGAATCCCACCTGAACTACAAACATACTCATATCCAAAATCACAAGTTACTGGATTCTTACTTCCACTTCCACTACTTCCATTATTTCCGTTACCGCTATTACAACTAGGTACACTTAATACACAAGTACCTTCATAAATAAGACCATTAATAGTACAAGAAGGTAGACCTAAAGAACCACAAATAGGAACACCTCCAAGACCACAAACAAAAGAATGATTTGGTGGACACTCAGGCTCATTTAAATTACATATTGGAGGAGGAGATGGTACCGTACCGCCAGATGTACTAGACATCTGATCAGGATTTATACTTCCTCCACTAGTTGATGAGGTAGATGTAGAAGATAGTATTGGTAAACCACTTGATGAAATAGAATTCATCAATCCACCACTACTGCTAGAAGTAGTGTTTATTACTTGATTACTAAGTGGTGAACAGTTTAAATCACTTAGACATAGCCCAGAATTTGAAGGGCAACAACCTGATACACAACAATTACTTCCACACACACTAAAGTTACAACCATAAATAATTATTCCTCCACCACCAGTTGTACTTGTACTGCTTGATGGAGGAGTAATTGGTACACCCGATGATGAACTACTACTGCTTGAAGAAGTAGAAGGAATGGGTATACAAACAGCTGTTGTTAACATGTTTGGTGGTTGATTAAAACAAAATGCCCCCTGTGCATTTCCAAATGGACATCCTCCAAAAATTCCTGGAGCACAATTAAACTGACATCCTGGACTACAACTTGCAGTCATATCAAAATTACATACAGGTGCAGGACAAATTGAACTAAATAATCCTGATGACGATGTACTACTTAAAGAACCACTAGAACTAGTTACACCTGATGAACTGCTGCTAGAAGAACTACTTGATGAGGATGAACTTATACCAGAGGAAGAAGTTGAGCTCGAAGATGAAATAGCCATACCACTAGATGATGATGATGGTACACAAGCAGCTTGTGTTAACATCCCTGGAGGTGCATTAAAACAAAAGGCTCCAAGCTCGCTACCAAAAGGACATCCAGTAGGCACACCTAAAGCACAATTAAACTGGCACCCTTGACTACAACTTGCAGTCATATCTACATTGCATATAGGTGCACTACAACTAACTTGTGCATTTGCTAAATATACAGTATTGTCAGGAGCTATTAATAAATTCATATAATCAATATCTAAATTAAGCTGAACAGGGATAATAAGAAAAATTATGCTTATTAAGCTAATCAATGATTTTATAATTTGTGTTTTTGATTTATTCATATAATTTTGATTTTATCCCCCAGAATTAAATAAACAAGTAGCTGTGTAAGGATTAAACTGAGTCGTAAGACTATTTAAACAACCAGGAATTTGATTTTGACATGCAACCATAAAACCTACTTGATTACAGGTAGCTGTATATCCTGGTGGAATAACGACATTGTTATTAGCATCACAAGTAGGACATGAGAACTGTCCAAAGCTACAGAATGGTACACCTTGAGTTGGAAGAGATGTATAAATATTTATACAATATAAATTTTGCTGGAAACAGTATGGGAAGGCTGGTCCTACATTAGAAGGACAAAGAGATATATAACCATTTTGAATAAGTAAATTGTCATTTGCATCACAAGTAGGACATGAACCACATTGAGCTACACCCTGATATACCTGGCTAGTCTGAGTATCTAAGCAATAAACAGTACCACTAAAACAATATACAACAGTACCCATTCCACTAGGACAGAAAGGTATCGTTCCAGAAGGCACAACTACATTATCATTCACATCACAGGTCACCATGCATGAACCACCTGAAGAACTGCCTGATGAGCTTCCACCACTACTAGAACTGGATGATGAGCTACCACCACTTGAACTACTAGAAGTACACTGTCCAAGTATTATTGAGTTGTTATTCAAATTAACACAACGTGGCTGATCATTTACACAAACCGGATTGTATCCACTAGTAGGACATGTAAAAGTTTGATTTTGACAACATGAAGGCACGCCTGATGTGCATGTTGCTGTACAAGTAGTACTAGGAACACAACTAGCCGGAGTAAGCGAATTGTCTGGATTTAAACATACAGGTGAGCCAAATGGGCAGGCAGCTATAACACCTGATGAACAACCAAAAGTAAAACCAGGGCAACAAGAAGCTGTACCACTTGAACATACAGGTGAACATTGTAATCCTGATGAGCTTCCACTGCTTGAACTTGATGATGTACTTCCACTACTTGATGAGCTGCTTGAACTTGATGACGAGCTTCCACTACTCGATGAACTGCTTGAGCTTGATGATGTACTTCCACTACTTGATGAACTGCTTGAGCTTGATGACGAGCTTCCACCTGAGCTTGATGTACTACTTGTGGTTGAACCACCGCCTCCACCTCCAGAAGTTGTTCCAGATGAACTTACTCCACTTGATGAGCTACTCCCACCACTACTTGATGAATTGTTTAAGCATGAGTTATTTAAATGCACTGATACATTTACCCCTGCTGCATTTGCAAATGCCAAATCGTTTAACCCATCACCATTAAAGTTGTCTGATACCACACCTTGTGGATTGCTTAGTCCAGCAAATGTAACTGCACTTTGGAATGTTCCATTTCCATTTCCTAGCAATACTGAAAAATCGTTACTACCTGCATTGGCTATTACCAAATCTATCTTTGAATCCCCATTTAAATCATTGCTTGCAATTGCACTTGGTGTTGTTCCTACTGCATAATTCACTGCGCTTTGGAATGATCCATTTCCATTTCCTAACAATACTGAAACATTGTTACCATTTACATTTGTTACTGCTATATCTACCTTAAAGTCTCCGTTAAAGTCTCTTGCTGTGAGTGAATATGGCAATGACCCAACATTAAAGTTAAGTGCACTTTGGAATGTTCCATTTCCATTTCCTAGTAAGACGGACACTGTATCGCTATTAAAATTAGCTGTTGCTAAATCAGGTCTAAAGTCACCATTAAAATCACTCGTAACAATAGAGTATGGATTTGAACCTGCTGTATAGTTTACAGGTGTTGTGAATGTTCCATTTCCAAGTCCTAATAAAACTGATACATTTTGAGCAGCTAAAGCTAAGTCAGACTTCCCATCTAAATTAAAGTCACTAGACACAACTGAGTAAGCAGCAGGACTATTAGTTAGAACTACAGGGCTTCCAAATACCCCACTACCAAGTCCAAACAGTAAAGAAAGATTTCCTCCACTATTTTGATTTGCTACTGCTAAGTCAACAAGCATATCACCATTAAAATCACTGGCTGCTACTGAACGAGAACTACCGCTTGTATTATATGTACTTACTGAGAATGTTCCATCTCCCATTCCAAGTAAAACACTTACATTGCTACTTAAGAAATTAGCTACTGCTAAGTCAAAGATTGAATCATTATTTAAATCTTTAGAAATTAACGATATTGGGAAAGTCCCCACACTTGTACTCATACTTCCTTGGAAGGATAATGCCGAACAAGTTCCACTGCTTGAACTACTACTTGTACTTGATGAGCTACTTACACCACTTGAGGAACTGCTACTGCTTGAACCTGAAGTACTACCACTACTTGTGCTTGATGAGCTGCTGTTACTTGAACCTGATGAAGTACTACTACTTGTACTTGATGAACTTACTCCACTTGAGCTTGACGATGATGAGCCACCACCAGAACTTGATGTAGTAGATGAAGTACAACTTGGTACTCTGCAAACAAAGGTATCCAAATTAAGACAACATGGTGCTCCCATACTACATACAAAGAACTCATTATTTGTACAGTCTGGCACTAATCCAGATGTACAGTATGTACCACTTGTACACACTGGTGTACCACTGCTAGACGATGAGCTTACACCACTTGAACTGGATGAAGATGAACTTCCGCCTGTTGATGAGCTACTACTTGTACTAGATGTTGACGAGCTACTTGAACTAGATGATGAACTTGTTACACCGCTAGAACTACCACCAGAACTGGATGAGGTACTTGAGCTAGACGATGATGTGCTACCGGATGAGCTACTGCTACTTGATGTTGATGACGTACTTCCACTACTTGAACTGGATGATGAACTTCCGCCACTTGATGAGCTGCTACTACTTGAACTAGAGCTTGACGAACCACTTGAACTACCACCACCTGAACTAGATGAGCTAGACGTAGATGATGTACTACTAACACCTGGAATACACACTGCTATTCTTTGATCGCCATTAGTGTGATTGTGACAAATTGGATCATTACTATTAGCCAAACAATGAAACTCTTCATTTACAGCACAATCTGGTATAAAGCCTGCACAACAGAAACTTCCATTTATACACTTTGGTGCTATACAGTTTGGAGTCCTTGAATCACCCGTAGCATGAGTGTGACATATAGGTGCATTGGCACTTGTACAATGAAACTCTTCTTGACATGTACAATCTGGCACTAATCCAGATGTACAGTATGAACCACTTGTACACATTGGAGCACCACTACTTGATGATGTACTAGAGCTAGATGAACTGCTTCCACCAGATGATGAACTTCCACCCGTTGACGAACTACTACTACTTGATGTTGATGAGCTGTTTGAGCCAGACGATGAACTTGTTTCACCACTTGAACTACCACCGCTTGAGCTAGATGAACTACTACTACTTGATGTTGATGAGCTGCTTGAGCTTGATGACGATGAACTTCCACCTGAGCTTGACGATGATGTGCTACCACTGCTTGAGCTTGATGATATTACCCCACTTGATGAACTGCTACTTGAACTGCTTGTTACTCCTGATGATGAGCTTGTTATACCACTAGAACTACCACCACTTGAGCTAGATGTAGATGATGTACTTCCACTGCTTGAGCTTGATGATGACGAACTACTTAAACCTGATGATGAGCCTCCACCTGAACTTGATGTACTACTTGTAGTTGAGCCACCACCTCCTGAAGTTGTTCCTGATGAACTGCTACTTATACCACTTGAACTACTACCCGATATAACACCACTTGATGAACTACTACTTGAGCTTGATGATGTACTACCACTACTTGATGAGCTACTACTTGAAGTACTGCTTATGATAACTAATGGTACACACATTGCTATTCTTTCTTCACCTGTAGCATGTATATGACATATTGGATCATTATTGATAGCTAAACAATGGAACTCTTCATTTACCGTACAGTCTGGTACAAATCCAGAACAACAGAAATCTCCATTCATACACTTAGGTGCTATACAGCTTGGTGCTCTCGTTGCTCCTGTTGCATGATTGTGACAAATTGCTATATTACTACTTGGTAGACAATGAAACTCTTCATCACATGTACAGTCTGGAATAAGCCCTGAGGTACAAAATACTCCACTTGTACACAATGGTGCACCACTACTACTCGATGAGGAACTTGATGATGAGCTACTGCTAGAGGTAGATGATGATGTACTTCCACCACTACTCGATGAATTGTTCAAGCATGAACCATTTAAATATAATGAAAGATTATTTCCAGCTGCATTCACAAAAGCTATGTCATTTAACACATCTCCATTAAAACTATCGGATATAACCCCTTGAGGATTATTTAATCCACTAAATGTAGTTGAACTTTGGAATGTCCCATTTCCATTGCCTAATAAAATGGAGAAGTTATTACTGCCTGAATTAGCAACTATTAAATCTATTTTTGAATCCCCATTCAAGTCATTGCTTGAAACTGCACTTGGGATTGATCCAACTAAATAATTTACAGCATTTTGGAATGTTGCATTCCCATTCCCTAATAGTACTGAGATATTATTGCTATTTGTATTTGTTACCACCAAATCAACTTTTGAGTCACCATTTAAATCTCTAGATATTAGTCCATATGGTTGTGATCCTACAACAAGATTTAATGCACTTTGGAAAGTTCCATTTCCATTGCCAAGTAAAACCGATACATTATTACCATTAAAGTTAGCTGTAGCCAGATCTAATCTATTATCACCATTAAAGTCACTGGTTACAACAACATTTGGATTTGAACCTACAAAATAACTAACTGGACTTGCAAATGTACCATTTCCATTTCCTAATAATACATAAATGTTTTGAGCCGCTAATGCTAAATCAGATTTACCATCTAAATTAAAGTCTCCTGAAATTATGCCATAGGCTGCTGGGCTATTATTTATAACTGTTGGAGCACTAAATATTCCACCACCTAACCCAATCAATATAGAAAGATTGCCAATATTATTTTGATTTGCAATAGCTAAATCAAGAATCATATCTCCATTTAAATCACTTGCAGTTACAGAACGAGCATTACCTCCTGCATTATAAGAAGCAACAGAAAAAGTTCCATTTCCCATACTAAGTAAAACACTTATATTATTGCTTAAAAGATTTGCAGTAATTACATCTGAATTCAAATCCCCATTTAAATCTTTAGATATTAAAAACAGTGGGAAATTACCTACAGAAATATTTGTAGGATTTTGAAATACTAGAGATGAACATACACCAGAACTACTTGATGTTGATGAGCTACTTCCACCACTTGAACTAGAGGTACCACCTGATGTTTGTAACACACACATTGCTATTCTTTCTTCACCTGTTGAATGTACGTGACAAACTGGATCATTACTACCAACTAAACAATGGAAATCTTCACTCACTGTACAGTCTGGCACATATCCAGCACAACAGAAACTTCCATTCATACATTTTGGCACTATACAGCTTGGTGTTCTTGTTGCTCCCGTTGCATGATCATGACAGATTGCATTTCCATTTAGTAAACAGTGAAACTCTTCATTACATGCGCAATCTGGTATTAGTCCTGATGTACAGAAACTTCCACTTGTACACATTGGTGCTCCACTTGATGACGAGCTTGTTGAGCTGCTACTTGAACCAGATGATGATGTACTTCCACTAGAACTACTTGAACTCGATGATGATGTACTACTAGATGACGAGCTTGTTGAACCGCTACTTGAACCTGATGATGTACTGCTTATGACTACTGGTATACACATTGCTATTCTTTGTTCACCTGTTGCATGTACGTGACAGACTGGATCATTACTACCAATTAAACAATGAAACTCTTCACTTACCGTACAGTCTGGTACATATCCTGCACAACAGAAACTTCCATTTACACATTTTGGCACTATACAGTTTGGTGTTCTTGTTGCTCCTGTAGCGTGATCATGACATATTGCATTTCCATTCAGTAAACAGTGAAACTCTTCATTACATGCGCAATCTGGTATTAGTCCTGATGTACAGAAACTTCCACTTGTGCACATTGGTGCTCCACTTGATGAACTACTACTTGTGCTACTTGTTATACCTGATGATGAGCTTGTTGATGTACTTCCACTAGAACTACTTGAACTTGATGATGATGTACTACTAGATGACGAGCTTGTTGAACCGCTACTTGAACTTGATGATGTACTACTGATAACTACTGGTATACACGTTGCTATTCTTTGTTCACCTGTTGCATGTACATGGCATACTGGATCATTACTACCAACTAAACAATGAAACTCTTCACTCACTGTACAATCTGGCACATATCCAGCACAACAGAAACTTCCATTCATACATTTTGGCACAATACAGCTTGGTGTTCGTGTTGCTCCTGTAGCATGATCATGACAGATTGCATTTCCATTTAATAAACAATGAAACTCTTCATTACATTGACAATCTGGTATCAATCCTGATGTACAGAAACTTCCACTTGTGCACATTGGTACTCCGCTTGACGAAGAACTACTGCTTGAACCTGATGAGCTACTTGAACTACTTGTTCCACCTGAAGAAGAAGAACTACTGCTTGATGTACTTCCTGATGATGAACTGCTACTTGAGGAGGAACTTGTTGAGCTAATTCCACTTGATCCTGATGATGTACTACTTATGACTACTGGTATACACGTTGCTATTCTTTGTTCACCTGTTGCATGTACATGGCATACTGGATCATTACTACCAACTAAACAATGAAACTCTTCACTCACGGTACAGTCTGGCACATATCCAGCACAACAGAAGTTTCCATTTGTACATTTCGGTACTATACAGATTGGTGTTCTTGTTGCTCCCGTTGCATGATCATGACAGATTGGATTACCGTTTAGTAAACAGTGAAACTCTTCATTGCATTGACAATCTGGTATTAGTCCTGATGTACAGAAGCTTCCACTTGTACACATTGGTGCTCCACTTGATGATGAACTGATTCCACTTGAGCTTGATGAAGTACTTCCACTTGATGTTGAACTGCTACTTCCTGACGAAGAGCCACTCGAGCTTGATGTTGATGAGCTACTACTTACACCACTTGAACTACTACTTGAAGAAGATATTCCACTTGAACCTGATGATGTACTACTAATAACTGCTGGTACACAAACTGCTATTCTTTGCTCACCTGTTGCATGTACGTGACAAACTGGATCATTACTACCAACTAAACAGTGAAACTCTTCATTTACTGTACAGTCTGGTACATATCCTGCACAACAGAAACTTCCATTCACACATTTTGGTGCTATGCAATTTGGTGTTCTTGATTCTCCTGTTACATGGTTATGGCAAATAGTACTTCCATTTCCTAAGCAATGAAACTCTTCTTGACATGTACAATCCGGTATTAATCCTGATGTACAAGAAACACATTGTATAGAGCCACTTGATGAGCTACTAGAACTAATGCCACCACTTGAGCTAGATGATGATGTAGTAATTAAAACACATCTAGCAATTCTCTCTTCACCAGTAGAGTGATTGTGACAAATAGGATTGTTATTGCTGACTAAACAGTGAAACTCTTCATTGACAGTACAGTCTGGCACATATCCTGCACAACAGAAACTCCCATTCATACATTGTGGCACTATACAGCCTGGCGAACGAGTTGCTCCTGTTGCATGATCATGGCAAATTGCATTTCCATTTAGTAAACAGTGAAACTCTTCATTACATGCACAATCTGGAATTAATCCTGATGTACAGAAACTTCCACTTGTACACATTGGTACTCCGCTTGATGAAGAGCTACTACTTGAACTACTTGTTACTCCTGATGATGAGCTTGATGAGCTACTACTTGAGCTACTTGTTACACCTGATGATGAACTACTACTTGAACTACTTGTTACTCCTGATGATGAGCTTGATGAGCTACTACTTGAGCTACTTGATGAAGAAGAACTAATAATAACAACACCACAAGCAGTAACTTTACCTATCTTATGTCCAGTTAATTCTGTAAACCAAAGATTTCCATCTGGTCCACTGGTAATGCTATCTGGTTGGCTATTAGCTGTTGGAACAGCGATTCCGGTGAAAACACCACTCGTTGTAATTCTACCTATTACATTTCCAATTTGTTCTGTAAACCAAAGATTTCCATCTAGTCCTGTTGTAATAGCAGATGGATTATTATTAGCTGGAAGATTAAACTCAGTGATAGTACCAGCAGTTGTAATCTTACCTATCTTATTTCCAGCAAATTCTGTAAACCAGAGATTTCCATCTGGTCCTGTTGTAATACCCCATGGCTGGCTATTGGCTGTTGGAACAGTAAATTCAGTAATAGTACCAGAAGGTGTAATCTTACCTACTTTATTCCCATTAAATTCTACAAACCAAAGATTTCCATCTGGTCCTGTTGTAATAATATTTGCGCCACTATTAGCTGTTGGAATTGGAAACTCAGTAATAGTGCCAGAAGGTGTAATCCTACCAATTTTATTTCCAGCAAATTCAGCAAACCAGAGGTTTCCATCTGGTCCTGCTGTAATGCCAGCTAGAGTACTATTAACTGTTGGAATTAGAAACTCAGTAATAATGCCAGCAGTTGTAGCCTTACCTATTTTATTTGTATAAGCTTCTGTAAACCAGAGATTCCCATCTGGTCCTGTTGTAATACCATAGGGACCACTATTAACTGTTGGAATTGGAAACTCAGTAATAGTGCCAGCAGTTGTAATCTTCCCTATTTTATTTCCATCACGTTCAGCAAACCAAAGATTTCCATCTGGTCCTGTAGTGATAGTATCTGGAGCACTATTTATTGTTAGAGTAGAAAATTCAGTGGTTATACCAGGAGTACAAGTGCCTGAACTTGAAGAAGAAGTACTAGATAAAGATACTAAACATAATTGCGGAGTACTATTAAAAGTATTATAACCAGCTGTATAGTTTTGTAGAATTTCACTGTTTGATAAAGGTCTATTATAAAGTTGAAGATTTGCTAATAAGCCATATAATTCTTCTGAAGGATTTCTTAAACCAATTTTTATTGATCTAGCAAATGTATCTACAATATCTGTTGGGCTACCTGCTACATTAGGTATACCAGGCTCTTCTACACCATTTACAAAGATTTTTAGATTTGAAGTGCTTCCACCACCATTAATTACTCCACATATGTGAGTCCATTGATCATTTGTTACTGTACTATTGCTATATCTTTGATTATAGTTTTGTGGGGACTTGTGATTAAATACTGAAGCATAAGGACCACCAAATAAAAGGAATTCATCATTAAGCCCTGGTCGGGTAAGTGAGAATAAAGTTCCACCACCAGGTCCTTGCATAGAGCTTTTAATCCAAGAACAAACAGTAGCATTTGTTGAAAAGCCCCACGTCATTGATGCTGAAGTTAAAAAGTTTGTACCATTAAATCGTAGTGCTGATGGATTTGAAATAGTATTATTTCCAGTCCATCCAGATTGTCCATTTGTAGGAAGTGCAAAATTGCTTAGTGTTAAATGGTTTCCATTTCCACTTATATCCTGCCACACAACTGAACTATCATTATTATCAGCAAAATTATTGTTGTTATCAATATTTCTACCATCAATATGAAGAACTAAACCATTACTTACAAGCGCACATTGAGTCAACCCACCAGAAGAAGATGAGGATGCACATTGAAAACTATTACTATTATTTAAATATTCCTGATTAACATCTATTGGAGAGAGCACAGAATTAAATATTTTTATCCCTGCTATGCTTCCTTGAAAAAACTGATTTCCTCCATCAGCATAATTACTAGGGAGATCATGACGTGCACCAATTTCAAGAGCATTAGCTACTGTGTTTATTTGTACAGGGAATGTCCCGAATTTCTTTAAGACTCCATCAAGATAGTAATTCCAGCTAGACATTCCATCAAATGAAAATGCAAAATGATGCCATACATTTAGCGATGGGATTTCATTTCCTGCAATTGTTAGATTGTTTGCTCCATTAATACCATCTGTAAAGAGATAAGTGTTGCCATCTATTGAGGTATCAAAGCCAATAATAAATTTTTGATTGCTATTTATTCCACTTCCAATAGAAGCTATCACCCCCCGCTGTTGTCTATTGGCTTGATTAAACCACCCAGAGATTGTTCTTGGGGAAGAACCTGTTGGAACATTTGTTGGTGCAAGATTTATAATATAGTCATTAATACCATCAAACTTTAAAACTGATTTATCACAATTTGTATTAGTCCCACCCCATCCTGAAGGTGTATTGTTTGAAGGTAATGAAAAATTAAGTAATGAGAAATGATTATTACTTCCAGATAAATCATTCCATATAGGGTTTGTAGTTGAATTATTTGCTGATTGAAATTGCCCATTTATATTTGATGCATCTATATTCAATGCTAAATTGCTACTTATACAACTATCTCCTTTTGTATAAAGGCAGATATCACTTATACAAGGTGCTCCATATACACATACTCTGGAATTAAAATCATAACCGCTTGGTCTAACTACAGAAATAGAGGATGAGTTTGTACTTGTATTGCAATTAACTTCAATACTATATCCAGTTCCTGCATGTCCAAGCATAAGATCAAGAGGAACTCCAATTCCTTGTTTTTCATATAAGCAAGAGTTAAAAGTACAACCTTTTAAAGTATAACCACTTGGAGTACCTGTACTAAATACATAATCATACTTATTAGAAGAAGGTTTTCTCCAAAGTGAAACTGCATTTAGACATCCAACATTATTACTAATTACACAAACCCTGTCATGAAACTGCCATCCAGAACCAGCTGGTGGTGCAATGCTTCCACTAGGAGCTGTTCCATAAGCAGGATGATTATCCTGACTGACTTGATATTCATAATAATTACTACAGAACAAACCACTACTACTAGAACTACTGGAACTAGAAGAAGAACTTGATGAGGAAGAACTCGGACATTGAGGGAATTTAACAACTAAATCATCAATTCCAAAACCATCACCAGAGTAAGACATCGTAATTGCAAAGGTAACACTAGCAATACCTGGACCATTCAGTGTAATAGGATCTTTATTGTTTGCTCCTACTCCTGTTCCTGGATGTGTCCTTGAAACTTGGCTTAGTATCATTCCATCTACTGAAAAAGCAGTAGCAGTAACAGTAGCATCTCCAACACTAATTAAAGTTACATCTACACTACTTGCCCCTGAAGAAAAACCAATATTAGGATTTGATAAGCTTACTGTAATTGGACTAAATGAATCATTCAATCCCTGGGGATCATAGCCAACAAGAAAATTTGGCATAGAGCTTGCTTCATTTAAACCAACTGTTGCAATTCCATTTGAACCAAAGATTACACCATAGTTTGAATATTGGTTTGATATAACTGTACCTGCAAAGGCATGTCCATTTGGAGTTAGCCCATTAATCAATGAACCATTTGGCAGGGTATCAAAATTAATCGTATAAGCTCCACTTATACATTGTGAGGTACCACATCGAAAAACATCATTATAGAAAACATTGTACTCAGCATCATAGTTTTGTCTAATTTCTTGGTTTGAAAGAGATCTATTATAAACTCTTGCTGCTCCAACTGAGCCTGTATATTTTTCTCTATTTGAACCAATTGTTAATGGGTAGTTAGTAAGAATTGAATTATTACCCAATGTATTATTTAATACAGTAATTTGTTGTTGATTAGAATCTGCATAAAGCATTATGCCATTAACATTGCTGCTACCATCATAAGTAACAGCTACATGATGCCAAAGACCATCATTAAGCATTGTATTTCCATGAACATGAATATATTGTGCCCCGTCTCTTTGAATTAAAAAGCTTAATACTCCAGAACCTACAGGCGCATCTGGTATTCCATAGTTTTTTGTAGTAGCCTCACCATTATTTAATACTAAATAATATCCTTGTGCAAATTCTTTAGCAATGATAAAACCATTTTCTAGACTGTCTGTTGATTTAATCCAAGCTTCTAATGTAAAACTATTTGTTCTTTCAAAATCAAATACATTTTCATTGGCAACAGTTACATAATCATCTACACCATCAAATTTAAGTCTTGATGGATTTGAAACAACATTACTACCATCCCATCCTGAGTTTGTATTGTTTGTAGGAAGTGTGAAATTACTTAGAGTAGCATTATTAAAGTTTCCACTTAAATCTGTCCAGTTCATAGTTGAGTCAGTATTATCAGCAAAGTTATTATTGCCATCTATATTTCTAGAATTAAGATGAAGTAATAAACCATTATTTACAATAGAACAAACAGGAGTTCCGGAAGAACTACTTGATGAAGAACTAGAAGAAGAACTTGATATTGTTCCACTTACTTCAATTTGTGCATTGTCATTTATTGTTGAGAAGTTACTACCAAAAATAGAAGCTGCCTGTGTGTATAATCCAGTCGCTTGTGTAGGCGCTGTTACCTGAAACTCAATATATCCTTTACCACGTGTTGTATCTAATAAGTCAAGTGGCTGAAAGCTAGAATTTTGTGGTCTAAATGATGTTCCGCTTACTGCTGTTGCACAGGTAAGGGTGCTTGGTATATTGCTTGGAGCAAAGTAAAAATAATCATCAGTATTCCCATTACTATTATTTACATAATCACAGTCATTGAAGTTTAAATAGCGAAAACCAAGGTGATCAACTGGAGAGAAGAGTGAGTTTTGTGGTCTGAATGATGTTCCGCTTACTGCTGCTGCACATGTAAGAGTACCCTGTATATTGCTTGGAGCAAGATAAGCATAATCATCAGTATTCCCATTACCATTATTTATATAATCACAGTCATGGAAATTTGAATAGCGAAGAGCAAGTTGATCAGCTGGTTGAAAGCTAGAATTTTGTGGTCTGAATGATGTTCCACTCACTGCTGCTGCACATGTAAGGGTACCCGGTATATTGCTTGGAGCAAGATAAACATAATCATCGGTGTTTCCATTACCATTATTTATATAATCACAGTCATGCAAATTTAAGTAACGTTTCTTTCCAATTTCTAGGATGCCATTCGTTTGACTAGGTGAAATATTGTATAACCCAACTGTAGGTGAGATTGTAAGAAAAGAGCCGCTCCACACAGCACTTTCATTAATTGATCCAGCTTGCCCTACATCGGTATTGCACACCTTTTCTCCAGAGCTTGGAATGATACAGTTTTTTGTTGTGCCTGGTACAAGCATGAAACCAGAGGGGATAGTTGTTACTATACTTGTACCACTTACTGCAAAATCTTTTTGATTATCGTACTGTATCCGTTCAATGAACACTTGTCCTGGGGTTATCATATTGGTACCGATCAAATCAGAGAAAAAATTAACACCATCTACTGAAAGTTTTTTCTCGATAGAAATAGTGCCTCCAGAAGAAATGCCTGATGATGAACTAGAAGAAGAACTAGATGATGAAGAGCTATAGCAATTCGAATCAATTGCTAAGTATCCGAACCTTGCTTGCGTAGTATAACCATTTGTTCCTGTTCCGCATCCATCACTTACTGGTGATCCCCAGCATTGAGCTCTAAAACCATTATTTGTAATATTTGTAGCTGTACAAAAAACTGCATCAAGTGCACCACCAGCACAAGGTGGATTTGATGAGACCTGCTCAGGACTAACTATTACATGAGGTGGGGTATTAAAAGGAGTAGGGAAATTTAGATCTCTATACCAATTCCCACTACAAGTACCATTTATATAAGAAGCATCACAATTAACTGTCTCTATATCATGAGCACTATAGACCATACAACTATTAGTAGCTTCTTTAGCAATCCAACCTGTCTGAGCTAGACTAGCCCATCCATCGTATGTTGAACCACAAGCTGCTCCATTTGGAGAACCATTACAAATCAGTCTAAAACCTGTTTGAGTAATATTAGTAGGCAGACATCTTAATGCATCCGTAGCACTTCCTACACAACCGCCTTGATTAGAAACAATTTCAGGTGCAGCAAGGACATGTGGAACAGTAGAAAACGATGGGGAAAATGTTATATCTTGATAAAAATTCCCACTACAAAGTCCACCTACATTTGATCCTGTACAACTAGCTGGTGTTATATTATGTGCACCTTGTGACTGACATCCACCAGTATTTCCGTTTTCAATGGAAATCCAATCAGCCGTAGCTAAACTTGTATAACTATTATAAGCACCACAAGCTGCACCAGGAGAACCTGCACAAATCAATCTAAAACCAGTATTCGTAATGCTTGTAGGATAACATGTGATTTTATCAGTAAATCCACCAACACATCCACCTTGCTCAGAAACATGGTGTGGAGTAACAAGAACATTTGGAGGAGTAGAATACGGTTGACTAAAGGTTACATCAGTATAAAAATCTTCGCTACACAAACCACCTACATTGGTTCCAGCGCAATTTAACGGTAAAACATTTTTTGCACTTTCAATATGGCATAAACCAGATGCTAATCCTGAAGAAGAAGAGGTAACACCCGATGAAGAAATAAAGCCAGTCACTACAACAGGCTGAGTACTTCCAACAACATAGTTATTTCCATTAACAAGTTTTACAGGTAGCCCTACATAAAACATTGAGTTAAAATCTGACAGTGGAACTGTAATTGGGCCATTATTAGCACAAAAATTATTACTATTATGAAGAATATTATTATAATCAAAAGGAACATTAGATGGATATAAATGGGCACAAGTTGAAAAGTTTTTATCATAATTTACAGTTACAGTATTTCCATTCACATTTACACTGTACAAATTCACTACTTGAGGACTACCTGAAGAACTAGAAGAGCTAGAGGAACTACTTGAAGAAGTTGAACTTGGACAAGAATTATTTAAATGAAGTGATAATAATGAATTTCCTGTATTTCCAAAAGCTATATCACTTACTCCATCACTATTAAAATCACTAGTTGCAACTGACTGAGGATTATTTAAACCACTAAAGGTAAGCTGACTTTGAAATGTGCCATTTCCATTACCTAATAAAACTGAAAAGTTATTACTGCCTGAATTTGCAACAACTAAATCATATTTTGTATCAGCATTAAAATCTGCACTTGCAACACTTGCTGGAGTGGTTCCCGTAAGATAATCCACAGCACTTTGAAAAGTGCCATTTCCATTTCCCAATAATACTGAGACGCTATTGCTATTTGCATTCGCTACAACCAAGTCAGTTCTATTATCTCCATTAAAATCACGAGTGGTAAGCGAATATGGAAGAGAACCTACAGAATAACTTATAGAACTCTGGAAGGTACCATTTCCATTACCTATTAAGACTGATATCGTATTGCTATTAAAATTTGCAGTTGCTAAATCAAGTCTTCCATCATTATTAAAATCACCAGT
The DNA here is from genome assembly GCA_023250155.1 of Candidatus Melainabacteria bacterium. GTDB lineage: Bacteria > Cyanobacteriota > Vampirovibrionia > 2-02-FULL-35-15 > 2-02-FULL-35-15 > JAHFBD01. The sequence continues at coordinate 298,950 of JAHFBG010000002.1, read as the reverse complement.
TACAATTGAATAAGGATTTAAGCCCACTGTATAGTTTATAGGACTACTAAAAGTACCATTTCCATTACCCAATAGTATTGAAACATTTTGAGCAGCGAGAGCTAAATCAGCTCTACCATCTAGATTAAAATCACCACTAGCTATTGAATAAGCACTAGGACTATTATTAATAAGAGTTGGAGTACTAAAGGTTCCTCCTCCAAGTCCAAATAATAATGAAAGGTTCCCTACACTGTTTTGATTTGCAACAGCTAAGTCTAATCTGGAATCTCCATTAAAGTCAGCACTTGTAACTGAACGTGCATTTCCACCTGAGTTATATGTACTTGAAGAGAAAGTTCCATTTCCCATTCCAAGTAAAACAGTTACATTATTGCCAGAAAAGTTTGATATTGCTAAGTCAACATATGAGTCACCATTTAAATCTTTAGGCAATACTGATGTTGGAAAAGCTCCTACACTAAAATTTGAAGGTGGTTGAAAAGAGATAGGTGAACAAACTTGAGAATAAGATGGTATATAAAATTGTGCAAGTAAGAGATTCATTACAAAAGATAATACGAATACAGATCGTAAAAAGCTTTTTAATTCTTTTTTGTTTTTATTTGTCATTATTATTTATTCTGAAATAACAAAGGCTCTTAACCTATTTAAATTTCAACACGTGGATAAGCAATAATCAAGTGATTTATTTTTATTTAAGATTTGCTTGTTCTAGTATTTCTAAGATTAAGAAAATAAAGTCTCAAAAAGCTTAAAAAATTCTAAAACTTTGATTCCAGGTTAAGAAACTGTAGACATAAGGTTCTTAACCTTCATAGAATCAATGTGTAAATTAAATTTACTAACAACTTCTTTAACCTAAAAAGTTTAAGTGGTTGTTAGTCTTTATTTTTTTAGAAAATATTTCAGAAAAATCATGTCAGAAATCAAATCAATAAGTTGCTTTGAAAGGGTTAATAACAAATACCCTGATTTCAACTTTCCAATCAATCCTGAAACACGTGGTGAATCAGCTCCAAACGATGAGTATGAATCAATTGGTTTTAGTGGACTGGGGAATAAAAATCAAACCGATGAAGAAAAAAGAAAATGGGCAGATGATACAAAAGCTCTTGCAGTAAAAAGTAAAATTTGTTATCTGATTGAATTGCCTCTTAAAATAGCATCTTACTTTATTACAAATTCAGAAGATAGTGACACCTGGTTAAGCAAGGGATTTTTTGTTGCAGAAAGACTGACAGGCACAATGGCTGGTATGTTCAGAAACATGATTTATAGTCACAAAGATTCTAAAGGAAACATGGACGACAATGTAGGAGCAGAAAACTGGGGAAGCAAAGATGAGAATTTTGGAGACAAGAAAACAGCATGGTTATCTAATTTAAATAATGCTCTTCAAACAAAATTTAGATTTGCAATTCCTGTTTTAGGTCTATTTAACACTGATTTAGCAAATGATATTGATAATGCTTTTTTTAGAATGGTAGATAGCTCATGGTGGCGAAAGATGGCTTTAAACTCTGGATTTTATCCTGGCATTGTTCAAGATCTATTAACAAAATGGAAAAATCAATTCACTGGTGGAGAAGAACATACCCCTACATGGCAATTTGTAAAAGAGCAATTCAACAGACATCTTGAAAGTGCAAAAAAAGCAAATCAAGACCTTAAAGAAATAAAACCAGAAAAAAGAAATGCAGCATTACTTACCTGGTGTAACTATATGGATCAAGTAACTTCTATCATCATGCCATTCATCTCACTACCATCAAACATCCTTGGTGACACACTTAGACCTATACTAAGAAGACTTGACTTGCAAGGACCTCTAAGAAAAGTAATACGTACACTTAGCGTAGCTGACAGATCCTTGGTTGGAATAAATTATTGGTTTAGACATTATCTACCAGAAACAGTTAGTGAAGCAAGGCAAGGAATAACAAATTTATTTAAGCCATCAAATTTATATCTAGCATCACTAGTAGGTGATGTATTAGACTTACCACTTACAATGTTTGAAGACAAAGTTAATGAATCACCACCACTTATTCAGCACTCGATAGAAATTATGAGAATTGTTAAAGACAATCTTTTTGATATGTTTTGGGCAGCAAAAAGGGTTACAAGATCAGATGAGGTTCTCGATAAGTTAAATAATAGCTAGTTGCAAATTTAGTTTAAACTAGGTTCTACAGCATTAACAGTTGTTTCAGCAGAACCAAAACCTTCATCTAAATGTTGTCCAAAAGTTGGAACACTTGCTTCAGCAGCTCTTGAATATAAATAACCAGTTCCTGCTGGGATCAATCTTCCAATAATTACATTTTCTTTCAATCCACGAAGCCAGTCTTTCTTACCTTTAATTGAGGCATCTGACAAGATTCTTGTGGTTTCTTGAAAACTTGCAGCAGAAATAAAGCTCTCAGTATTTAAGCTTGCCTTTGTAATACCAAGTAGTATTGATTTATAAGCAGGTGGAATTATCTCTTTATCTGGCATTAATTCTTTTGCTCTAGCAATTTCTTCTTTTAGATCTCTAAATTCTACTAATTCACCTGGTAAAAGAATAGTATCACCAGCATCTTCTATTCTTACCTTTCTTGTCATTTGTTTAATAATAACTTCAACGTGCTTATCTGCAATTTCAACACCTTGACTACGATAAACTTTTTGAACTTCATCTAATAAATATTGCTGGACAGCTTCAACACCTAACAAAGCTAAAATATCATGTGGATTTGCAGGTCCATCAGTTAATGGTTCTCCTATTTTCACATCTTGACCATCTTCAACTATTACATTTAATCCTAGAAGAATTGATACTTCTTTTTGAAGATCACCAGCTACTAATATTAATCTGTAATTATCATCTTCCAGAACAATTTTCACTTTTGCATCTAATTCTGATAAAACAGCAGAATCTTTTGGCTTACGTCCTTCTAACAATTCCTCAACTCTTGGTAAACCTTGAACTATATCCGCAGTCTTTACTCTCTCATATATAAGTGCAGCTAACTGATCTCCTCTTTGTACTAAATGTCCTTGATCACACAGTAACTGAGCCCCTGTATTCACCAAGTAAGGTCTTCCTTTTCTTACCACAACTGCTTTTTGATCCACAGAAACTATTTGACCTGAGCATGCTGCCTCTGTCTGTCCTCCAACCTTATCAGTGATTTTTATAAAGTCTCCAATTTTTACTGAAGGTTTTGCAGTAGTTTCTTGTTTTATCAAATCATTACTAGTAATGATTAATAATCGTTTTTCTTGTTGAGTGCTTAAACTGGCTTCACCATTTGTTCTTGCTAAAACTTGTGTTTTGGCCAATGCTACACCAGAAGCAACATGATCATGATCATTTATCAATAATTGAGTAACGTTTGTATCTTGCTCTCTTCTAAGAACAATATTTTCTTGAACAATAATTTGTAATTCTTGCTTTTCTTCTTCATTCTTTGTGATCTCAACTTTACCTTTTAGAGTAACCAAATCACCACCCATTGTAAGAACTAAGCTAGTTTTTGAAAGTGGACCACCATTAAAATTCCTTACTCTTTCGCCATCTCTAAATAACATTTGAGTTACTGCAAGAAGAGCAATATTTTGATCTGTGGAATAACCTTGGAAATAAACTTTCTTTGGATCTATTGGAAATTCATGTACTGGTTTTAAAAGTAACTTAACAGTTCCTTTTTCTTCGTTTTCTATAATTGATACAACTTTTGTTGAGTCAACTGTAATTCCAGGATAAACTTCAGTACCATCTTTAACGATCTCTCCATCTTCAGCTTTTAGTTGAGTAGGTTCAGCAATATCATAAATATCACCAGCTCTGACTATAACTTCATGGATAATGTCATTATCTACTTTAATTTCAACAACACCATCTAAGTGCGTAAAAACATCTTTAACAATCTCTTGCCCTGCTTTTACTTTATCTCCATTTTCAACTAGTTTTAAACTTACATCCTTGCTCAAATAATGAAGTTCTTCTGGTATAAAAAGAATTTTTCCTGGTTGAGTAATAATTCTTGATTCATCAATTTCTAAACCTTCATATCTTACTTCACCAGCAGTAGTAACAGCCATAACTCCATCATCTACAAGCTCAGCAATTACACTCTTATTTTCTAGTGTTTCACCAGGAACAACCTTAACTATATAAGTCTCCTCAGGATTTGTTTTTGTAGCTTTTACTTTCCATGAGTTACCTTGCTTTGTACTTTCTAATTTTGCATTGTCAGCTCCAACTCTAGCAATAACTACACTCACTTCACGCCCTTGAATTAATCTTTGAATTTTTTCTTTTCCAGACTTCACTTCTTCTATTACAAGATCTTGATTAAAACGAACTTCACCACCTCTTTCAGCAACGATCAAAGTTTCAGCTAAAATATCACCTTTACTTATCTGTTGACTATCTCCTACTGTAAGTCTGCTACCAGGGGGCAAATTATATACATCCCCTTCCATAACCCAGATAACACCACCTTTATTAGCTGTTCTTGAAATGTTGCCTTGGCGATCCACCTTTTCATCAACTGCAAAACCTTGGAAAAGAATTTGTCCAGGTCTATCAGAAATAATATCTTTTGTAGCTTTCTCAATTAGTCCTTTTTGTTGGACTTCAGTATATTCTGCTACAGGTTCACCTTTTTGAACTTTTGAACCATTTGGAAATCTGATTTGTGAAGCTGTAGGTAAGAAAAAGTCTTCTTTCCCTATCTTAATCTTCCCTTCCTTTGTAGTTTGTAATACTGTGTCTCCATATTTAGTTCTAAATTCTCTAACAGGAATATCATATTTTAATATCTCTTCAGAAGGTGAGAATATTTGTTTTCTCTTTGTTCCTCCTGCCACAACACCACCAGTATGGAAGGTTCTCATAGTTAACTGAGTACCAGGCTCACCAATAGACTGTGCTGCAATAATACCTATAGCTTCACCAATATCTACTATCGTATTTGTAGTAAGACTCCATCCATAGCACATTTGACAAGCACCATAAGGTAACTCACAAACTAAGGGAGATCTAACTATTAATGATTCTATTCCTGCAGATTCTATTAACTTAGCTTTTTCACGTCCTATAACTTCATTTCTTTTAATAAGAACTTCTGAGGTTCCTGGTTTTACAACATCCTGAACTGAAGCTCTGCCTATAATACGGTCTGTAATACCAACAGTTAATTTATCACCAACAAATAAAGAATGAACTGCAATACCTTTTTTACTTCCACAATCACGCTCACGAATGGTAACATCCTGTGCTACATCTACTAATCGTCTTGTTAAATAACCTGAATCTGCAGTTTTTAATGCTGTATCAACAAGCCCTTTTCTTGCACCATAACTAGAAATGATATATTCAGTAACATTTAATCCTTCTTTAAAATTTGCTTTGATCGGTAAATCAATGATTTGCCCTTGTGAATCAGCCATTAAGCCTCTCATACCAACTAACTGTCGGACTTGACTTAAATTACCTCTTGCTCCAGAAAAAGCCATCATATAAACAGGGTTTAATCTATCAAAGCAATCAACAACCTTCTCCGTTAATTTTTCTGTAGTCTCAGACCAGGTATCAATAACTTTGTTGTATCTTTCTACTTCTGTTATATCTCCACGTTCATACTTTTTTTGAGCATCTTCAATTTCAGCTTCCGCAGAACCAATTAAATTTTTCTTTTCTTCAGGCACTGTTAAATCTTCAATACTTATTGTTACGCCTGCTTTTGTTGCAAACTGGAATCCTAAGGTCTTTAGTGCATCACCCACTTCACTAGCAACAGAACCACCATATTTTTCATAGATCTCTAACATTAATTTAGATACTTTTTTCTTATCTATAAGATCATTTATAAATTCTATCTTTTGTTTTGTCTGTGTTTCTTGCGGCATCTTTAAATTATCTCCATTCCTAAGCAAAACTAACTCTTACTTACTAAAACCTTTCTAACTGTTTGATTGAAAATAATACGGCCAACAGTAGTATTGAGCCTTGTTCTATCTTCTTCTCTAACACTAATGTTTGCATGCAAATCTACAACACCTGATTCATAAGCAGATACTGCATCATCAAAGCTATAAAAGTTCATTCCAGCACCTTTACAAAGCTGTGGATCTGACGATGTACCTTTTTCTACTGTTAGATAATAAATACCAAGAACCATATCTTGTGTAGGAGCAATTGTTGGCTTACCACTTGCAGGTAATAAAATGCTATTACTAGCCAACATCAACATTCTAGCCTCTGCTTGTGCTTCAACTGAAAGCGGTACGTGTACTGCCATTTGATCTCCATCAAAATCAGCATTGAAGGCTGCACATACTAGAGGATGTAATTGAATAGCCCTACCATCTACTAATACAGGTTCAAATGCTTGTATGCCAAGTCTATGAAGTGTAGGAGCTCGATTCAAGAGTACAGGATGTCCTTGAATAACTTCTTCTAGAATCTCCCAAACTATTGATGTTCCTTTTTCAATTTGTTTTTTAGCTGACTTGATATTTTGACAAATTTGTCTCTCTATAAGCTTATTAATAACAAAAGGTTTAAAAAGTTCTATAGCCATCTCACGTGGTAATCCACATTGATGAATTTTTAATTGTGGTCCAACAACAATAACAGAACGCCCAGAATAATCTACACGCTTACCTAAAAGATTTTGACGGAATCTTCCTTGTTTTCCTTCAATAATATTTGATAGAGATTTTAATGGTCTTCCATTTGATCCTGTTACTACTCTGCCACGCCTACCATTATCAATAAGAGCATCTACAGCTTCTTGAAGCATCCGTTTTTCATTACGTACAATAATTTCTGGTGCTCCCATATCTAGCAATCTAGCTAATCTATTATTTCTATTTATTACACGCCTGTATAAATCATTTAAATCACTCGTTGCAAATCTGCCCCCATCTAACTGAACCATAGGACGTAAATCTGGTGGGGTCACAGGCAAAACATCTAATATCATCCACGTTGGATCTGTTTTAGAATCAATTAAACTTTCTATTAGTCGAAGTCTTTTAATTATTTTTGCTCGTCTTTGTTGACTACCACTTGAGCCTAATAACTCCTGGCGTAACTTTTGTCCTAACTCATCTAATCCTACTAATGACTTTAGTTCCCCTCGTTCTTCTCGTGATTTTGCATCTGGAAATTCATATACTGGTTTAGAAAGATCTTCCAAAATAATTTTTAAAGATTCAGCACCTATGCCAACCTCAAATTGTGCATTTTCATCTTGAGATAAAAGTTCATACTCTTCTTCCGATATTAATTGTCCTTTAACTACAGTTTCAACATTGCCCGGATTCAACACAATGTATTGATTAAAATAAATCACTTGTTCAAGATCTCTTAATGGAATATCAGTTAGCAAGCTTAGATAGCTTGGAATTCCCTTTAAAAACCATATATGACAGACAGGAGCAGCTAATTTTATATGCCCCATTCTATGTCTTCTGACTTTTGATTCAGTAACTTCAACACCACATCTTTCACAAACAATACCCTTATGTCTAACTCTTTTATATTTTCCACAATAACATTCCCAATCTTTTGTAGGTCCAAAAATTCTTTCACAGAACAATCCATCTTTTTCTGGTTTTAGAGTTCTATAATTTATTGTCTCTGGTTTAGTGACTTCTCCATATGACCATCCCATTATTCTACTTGGTGAAGCAACTTTAATTTGAATATGATTAAAGCGATCAAATATTGATGCTATACCTGGTTGACTGCCATTTAGTTTCATTGTATTTTCTTGTACTGCCATGTTCTCTTTTCCTCATCAATCTTAGTTTTTAAATCCAGAATCTATAGCTTGAAAACTTTAAATGAACTATACTTGTCCATCTTCCATAAAGTCATCTTCTGGTCCAACGACTTGAAAGCCTTCTTGTTTTATTTGTTCTTCGCCACTACTACTATCTACAGCAACTTCTTGTATAACTTCTTGTGCAATTTCTTGGTCATCACTTTTAACAGCTGCTCCAACCACGGCCAAGTCATTTATCGATCCGCCCATTCGAAGTCCTTGCAATTCATCATCTATACCTAAATCACGACTAGATAAAGACACTTGTGGTTGAGGTTTCCTAGATTCATTATCATCACTAGTTAAATCTATTTCTTCGTCCCTACCATCAGTATGTCTTCTTAAGATAGTTACATCCAAACCAATAGATTGAAGTTCACGAACTAAAACCTTAAATGATTCTGGAACACCTGGTCTTGGTATATTTTCACCTTTAACAATTGCTTCATAAGCTCTACTTCTTCCTGTAACATCATCAGATTTTACAGTTAGCATTTCTTGCAATGTATATGCAGCACCATATGCTTCTAATGCCCAACATTCCATTTCTCCTAAGCGCTGTCCACCAAATTGAGCCTTACCACCTAATGGTTGCTGTGTTACTAAACTATATGGACCTGTACTTCTTGCATGAATTTTATCATCTACTAAGTGAACTAGTTTCATCATGTAGATCTTTCCAACCAAACATGGATTGTCAAAGGCTTCACCTGTTCTACCATCCATCAAAACAACTTTTCCACTATCTTTTATCCAGTCAATTCCTGTTTTGCGTTTTGCATTTTCTACTTCTTTTCTTACCAAGTCCCAACTAGCCTCAGCACCATACATTTCATCAAATGGCTGAACTTCAAAGTGTTGTTCCGTTAGCATAGAAACCAAACCAAGCAAGGTTTCATATGTTTGACCAATATTCATACGACTTGGAACACCAAGAGGATTAAGAACAATATCTACTGGAGTTCCATCTGGAAGATATGGCATATCTTCTACAGGTAGAATTTTTGCAATAATACCTTTATTTCCATGTCTACCTGCAACTTTATCACCTACTGATACTTTCCTTTTTTGAGCAATAAAAACTCTAACCACTTTATTTGCTACTGGGGGTAACTCATCACCTTTTTCTCTATCAAAAACTCTAACATCAACAACCCTTCCACCTTCTCCATGTGGGACTCTAAGAGAATTGTCACGCACGTCTCTTGCTTTTTCACCAAAGATTGCTCTCAAAAGTCTTTCTTCAGGAGGATGATCAGATTCTCCCTTTGGAGTAATCTTCCCTACTAATACATCATCTGGAAAAACTCTCGCTCCTACCCGTACTACTCCACTCTCATCTAAATGTCTTAGAGATTCTTCTGAAACATTTGGAACTTCCCTTGTAATTTCTTCTGGTCCAAGTTTTGTAGAACGTGCATCAATTTCTAATTTTTCAATGTGAATAGAAGTAAACGAATCATCTATTACTAATCTTTCACTTATTAAAAATGCATCTTCGAAGTTATAGCCTTCCCATGGCATATAAGCAACAAGAATATTTTTCCCAAGAGCTAATTCTCCACAATCTGTAGCGGGTCCATCTGCTAAAATCTGCCCGGGAACAATCTTATCACCAACTTCAACTATCGGTTTTTGGTTTAAGCATGTGTCTTGATTACTTCTATTGAATTTGGTAAGCGTATATTCAACTTCACTATCAAATGAATTATACTTAACCTTTATTTTTTGTGAACTAACATATGTAATCTCACCAAAATCACTGGCTACCACCACCATTCCTGAATCTCTTGCTGTTTGCTTTTCAACTCCAGTACCTACATATGGACGCTCTGTCGTAATAAGCGGAACTGATTGTCTTTGCATGTTTGAACCCATAAGTGCTCTGTTTGCATCATCGTGTTCAAGGAATGGAATTAATGCTGTTCCAACTGAAATGATTTGAATTGGACTTACACCAACAAAATCTACTTCTTCTGGCGGAACAACTATAAATTCATTTTTATATCTAACAGGTACTAACTCCGCTTTAAATTCTCCTTTTTCATCTAGAGGAACATCACCAGGAGCTACACGGAAATTGTCTTCTTCATCAGCTGATAAGTACTGAACATCATTTAAAACAACTCCACCAACTACTTTTCTATAAGGAGTTTCAATGAAGCCATACTGATTCACTCTTGCATGTGTTGCAAGCGATCCAATCAATCCTGCATTTGGACCTTCAGGAGTTTCTACTGGACATATTCTTCCATAATGACTTGGATGAATATCTCGAACAGCAAAACCAGCTCTTTCTCTGGATAAACCACCAGGACCTAAAGCTGACAATCTTCTCTTATGAGTTAACTCTGCTAAAGCATTTGTTTGATCCATAAATTGACTCAATTGCGATGAGCCAAAGAATTCTCTAATAGCTGCGATTAGTGGTTTTGGATTCAAAAGATTTGCAGGAGTTAATGTGTCTGCATCTTGCAATGTCATTCTTTCTTTAATAATTCTTTCCAATCTTGAAAGTCCAACCCTAAATTGGTTTTGTAAAAGCTCCCCAACAGATCTAATTCTTCTATTTCCAAGATGATCTATATCATCTATTTGTCCTTCATCATAATGAAGATTTATTAGATAATCTATAGAAGCAACAATGTCATCCCTTGTTAAAACTCTTATATCTTCAGGAACTGAGAGTCCTAGTTTTTTATTGATTTTATAACGACCTACTTTTCCTAAGTTGTATCGCTTATCATCAAAAAATCTTGATTCTAAAATTTGTCTTCCACCTTCAACACTGGTAGGATCTCCTGGTCTTAGTTTTTTGTAAACCTCTATTAATGCCTGTTCTCTGTTTTCTGCAGGATCTTTTTCAATTGTTTTTTGTAAAAAATCAAAGTGATGGAAAAGTGTTTCCATTTCATTTACTGAATACCCTAAAGCTTTAAGCAATGTAGTAGCATAAAGTTTACGATTCTTATCTATTTTTACATGAACAATATCGTTATTATCAGATTCAAGCTTTAGCCATGCACCTCTATTTGGGATCAAGGTTGCATTAAATGATCTTTTACCACTTGGATCTATATCTCTCTTATAGTAAATTCCTGGAGATCTTACTATTTGAGAGACAACAACACGTTCTGCACCATTAATGATAAAAGTGCCTCTATCAGTCATTATGGGTATTTCACCCACAAACATTTTATTTTCTTTAATTTCACCAGTATCTCTATTTACTAGCCTTAAATGAATATATAACTTCTTGGTATAACTTTGATCATTATCCCTGGCTTCTTGTGGAGTCTTAGCTTTTTTAGGTTCTGTATGATCTTCAAAAGAATAATTATCATGTAAAAAATATAACTCTAACCGGCCCGTATAATCTCTAATTGGAGAAAATGATTTTAACTCTTCTGATAGTCCTTCTCGTAAAAACCACTCAAAGGAAGCCTTTTGAATCTCTGCTAAATCTGGAAGGACAGCAGTTCTTTGGCCAGCCTTTGCGTAAGGTTGAACACGCTCAGGCGTTTTAATTGTCATTTAATACCTCAATGTCCTTTAATCAAATAAAAAAAATTAATTTAAATTCTGATCTCCATAGAACAGAACAAGGACTAAATTATAGTTTTTGTTTAGCCTAAAAGTCAATTTGTATATTAAATTAATTTTTACTAAATACTACACCAAAAGAACTTTTATTTCTATTATCTTTATATATCACATATAACAAGTATTTGTATTTATACGTAGGGAACAGTCGCGACTGTTCCCTACGTATGAAAATTGCCGATGGTCGGACTTGAACCGACAAGGACTTGCGCCCGGCTGATTTTGAGTCAACTGCGTTTGCCATTTCGCCACATCGGCATTTTCGTATCTAGTATACCGTATCTTAAATATCCTGTGAAATATTACAAAGAAGAATTTTTAATTAATTTTTAAAATTCTTATCAGCTAACAAGTCAACTACATCATGAATCTCTCTTGGCTTGGTATGCACATCTTTTAGTAAGCCTGAAACTTTATTCAAAGAATTTGAGATGTTTAGTGATTCTTGATAGATATTTCTCATCATATATTCTTTTTCCATTTCACTATATTGCCTATTCAACATTAGCTCTGAAAACCCAATTAGGATGGAAAGAGAACTATTTACCTCCCGAACAAACCAACTCAAATCATTTTTATTTATCTGACACGGAGTTCTTTCTGTGAAATACTGAACACCTGTAAATGAGCAAGAAAACTGATTTGCGTTTTCTATTCTTTCTTGATCACGAATATAAAAAATTGACATTGCAAAAACATAAGAACTCATAAAGAAGACAAGTTGAAATCCACTTAATAGGCTAAGACTTGAAATACCAAACACTAAAATATAATAAGTCAGCAATATCGTTCCTACAACTTGATTTGCAAAAATAGCATCCTCAGCTCTTGCTTTTCTTAAGTCAGGATCCCTTATATAAAATACAACTACTGCAAATATCATTGAACACAAAAAAAACATCATTTGTAATCCTGACAAAATTACTGTTGAACTTAATCCATAAACAGCACAATAAGTAAGAATTAAAACTGCTCCCATAATTTGATCATTTATCAAACTGTTTTTAATAATACTACTTGAATAAAGTTTAATCATTTGTTTAAACGTGGTTTTGGTAGCTAAAAACTAACAAGAATGCCATTTTAATTGTACAAACAATAAGTCTTGCTAACCTTTAAGACTTTTTCAAATACTCTTTGTTTTCAGGGCTATATTCATTAACTAAATTTAATTTGAAGAGAAACTATCCCTATTATCTTCTATATTTCATTACGTGTTTTCCAAGAGCAACAGCAATAATAACCTCTTCACTATCTCTCATAACAGTCATTTTAACTTTAGAACCAGGGCTCTTTCCTTCTATATACTTTAAAAAATTCTTAAAAGAGCCAACTAGCTTCCCATCCACAGAAACAATCAAATCACTAAAAGAATTATCAATAGAACGATGTTCAAGCGAATCTTCTTTATCTACAAGAATTTTAGGACCCCGCAATCCTGCACGTTTAGCAGGACCATCAGGTTCAAGCTTAGTTATTAATAAGCCATCTTTTGTTTCAGAGACCTCAACAATTCCAATGGTTGCTTTTGCTATTGTTCCCGTAGTAAAAAATTTTAAAATTCTCTCCAACATAGAAGCTATATCAAGGTAATCATTTAATGAATTTCTTTTTCTTTCATCATCAAGACTATAAAAAATTGACAATGCAAATATAAACGAACTCATAAAAAACAAAAGCTCAATCCCTTTTAATATACAGACACTTGTAGGTCCAAAAACTGAAACATAATAAATGACTAAAATTGTCCCGACCGCTGGATTTACAAAAACCCTACTTATTTTTTTTTCTTTTTTAGGATCTGGGTCTTTTATATAAAAAACGGTCATTGCAAAAACCATAGAGCATAGCAAGAACATCATCGGTACACCAGATAAAAAGCGAGTAGCACATATACCATAAACAGTACAATACATTAAAATCAAAATACCACAGGTTACCTGATTGTTTATTAAACTGTTCATAACTATCGTCTTTGACAGAGCGTAAGAAATTTACCTATACATTAAACTCTATACCCATATTTTTTATCTGTTGTTAAAAATTTAATAGTTGCCTTAAGACACCCCTATACAATCAAATATTAATCTTCGCTCTTTTATTTTTTTTAGAGTAATTAGGAAAATAATTAATTTCTATCTTCTCTTATAACCCTTATGTCTATTACTACGTTTGAGGATCATGATAAATCATGCTTCTTCACTATTTATTTCTTACAACTCACTATAAGATCTGCCCCACCATAGATAGCATCTTTACCTAGCTTTTCCTCTATCCTTAGCAATTGATTATATTTTGCTACCCTATCTGTTCTTGCAGGAGCACCTGTTTTTATTTGTCCAGCACATGTTGCTACTGACAAATCACTAATAAATGTATCTTCTGTCTCACCACTTCTATGACTAATAACACATTGATAATTCTTAGCTCTTGCTAAAGCAATAGTACTAAGTGTTTCTGTTAATGTACCAATTTGATTTAATTTAACTAATATGGCATTAGCACATTTCTCTTCTATCCCACGGTCTAATCGTTTGATATTAGTTACGAATAAATCATCTCCAACAATTTGAACTTTAGACCCCAATGCTTTTGTCATATTTTTCCAGCCTAGCCAATCTTCTTCACTAAGGGGATCTTCAATAGAAAAGATAGGGTATTGCTTAACCCAGTCTGAATAAAAATCAATCATTTGATCAGACGTTAGTATTTTTCCTTCTTTTGCTAAAACATATTTTCCTTCCTTATATAGCTCTGTCGAGGCTGCATCAATTGTTATATAGAAATCATGTCCTGCTTTATAACCAGCTTTCTCTATAGCCTGAAGTATTATTTCAATCGCTTCTTTGTTTGCCTTAAGAGATGGAGCAAAGCCACCTTCATCACCTATAGAAGTACTTAATCCTTTTGAATGAAGAATTGATTTTAATACTTGATAGGTTTCTGCACACCAACGCAAGCCTTCACTAAATGATTTAGCTCCTGTTGGCATAATCATAAATTCTTGAAGATCTACAGAATCTAAAGCATGCTTCCCTCCATTTAAAATATTCATCATAGGAACAGGAAGAATAAGAGAAGAGGATTGGGGATTGAGGATTGAGGATCTTAAATATTGAAATAATGGTTTGTGAAGAGCATTAGCAGCTGCTCTTGCAAAAGCCAAACTCACACCAAGAATTGCATTAGCACCAAGCCTACTTTTATTCTCAGTACCATCTAGTTCAATTAAAATATTGTCTAATTCTTTTTGACCATTTTCTACATCTAACAAAAACTCTTTGCCACCTATTTTTTTAGTAATGATTTCATTTACATTTTGAACAGCTTTCAATACACCTTTTCCACCATATCGTCTTTTATCTCCATCTCTCAACTCAACTGCTTCAAAAGCACCAGTACTTGCACCAGATGGAACTGAAGCTCTACCTATATTACAGCCAGACAATTCAACCTCTACTTCTACAGTAGGATTTCCCCTTGAATCAATTATTTCTCTTGCATGTATATTTTCTATTTTTGATTTTTGCATTTTTATACCTTTATTATTTTTACTTATTAAAAGGAGACACAATAAATTGTGCCTCTACAAAACTACAAATTGAATGCTCTGTCACCTGCATCACCTAATCCAGGAACAATATAACCTTTTTGGTTTAACTGAGGATCAATTGCAGCCACATGAAAATATACAGGTGGAAATCTTTCCTCTAGAAGTTTCTTTGTTTTTTCTGTGGTTAGTGCACTAATTACATGAATTTTTACAGAACCTAAAATAATTATTCTTCGCAAGACTTCGCTAATAGTACCTCCCGTAGCAAGCATAGGTTCAAGAATAAAAAAAGTAGATCTCTTAGTAATTTTTTTTGGTAGTTTGTCCAAGTACCAATGAGGCTCTAAAGTAAATTCATTTCTATACAGTCCAACATGAGATACCTTAGCTTCAGGAAGTAAATTTTTAATTCCTGGAAGCATTCCAAGACCGGCCCTTAAAATTGGAATAAGATAAATATGTTTTTGATCAATAAAATTAACTTGTGTTCTTTTTAATGGTGTTTTAATATCTTGCCTTGATATTAGCCCTTTTGAATTATTACTAACTGCTTGTGTAATTGCTTCAGAAAATAAAAGCAACCCTATATTTTCTATCGCTGTTCTAAAATGAACTGATGGCGTATCCTTATCCCTAGCAATATTTAACCAGTTTTCTACAAGAATATTTTTGCTTTTAATTACAGGCATCGTTTTAGTTTCTAGTCCTTCAAGAATCTTAACCTCATTTCTTAACCTAGGTAAAGATTAAGAAAAAAAGTCTAATCTATTTTAACAATAGATAACTATTTTAGGCTAACAGCTAAAAGCTAATAGCCAATAGCTAAACTTTATTATCTTTTAACAATTTCACTTGAAATACACAACTCCTTTATGTCATAATAAAAAAAGATTCAAGTCTAGTTTTCAAAGTTTTAGTTTTAGAATAATATTAATCAAAGGAGAAAATAAATGGCACCAGTAGCACCAGCAGGAATAGCACCAGGCTCATTTAATCCACAAGTACTACATGAGAAAGTTACTGGTGAACTTGGTAAATTAAAATCAATTGGTGAGAAAATAGGAAACCCTTCAGTCTCTATAAACAAGCTTCCTGATAAACAAACAAGACAAAGACTCCTTGTAGAAGTAGGTTCACAACTAAACATCTCAGGTAAACAATCAGAATTGGTAGGAATTGCAAAAGAATTGAATGCTGCAGTAAAAGCAGCAGGAAAAAATCTACCTAAAAATACAAAGGCTGTATTTAATGCAAAGGCCGAAGTTTTAAAATCAATAGGAGAATTAGAAGTTGATATAGCAAGTGGAAAGTACTCAGTAGATGCAGCATTTGCACGTAGTAAAAGAGCAGACAAAATTATTAGAGCTAGTTTACAAATAGCTGAAAGTGGTGGATTAGAAGATAAACAAGTTGCATTAGAAAGTATTCAGTCATTAAAAGAGTTTCAAAATATTCCATCTGTAGCACTTGCACTAGCTAAAAATGCAGCAAAGGTGACTAAACTTGAAACTGAATCTACAAACCCTGCATTGCTTCCTTTTATAGCTGGTGGAGCAAGAGCAGCCGCTAGTGGGCATAGCGGTGGAAAAGAAAAACATAAAGCAGCATAATTTTTTAAGAGCCGACTAGAAAGAAATGTTTTCACAAATAAAAAACCCTCCACTTTCATGGAGGGTTTTTTATTTTATATTATTAATAGAGTCCCTGGCGCATGGCTATCTTCTCAAAACCTTTCGATTTAAATATTGTCGCTGCTAGCTATCTTTACCGTCGTGTTCGGAATGGGAACGGGTGTGTTCTAGCCGCATTCACACCAAGGACTTACTATTGTATATGAATGCTCTGGTTTTGACAAGGTCCATATACCTTTAATGTGAATTGTTTATAGAAATATATGTAATTACTCACCTGGTTTTATTACAAACACTAGCTCTTATTCACTCCAGTCGACCATTAACTAACGTTAACAGTTCCCGCCTGTCGGTTCATAAATGGGCTAGTGTTTTTCTGCCAAGTGAGTAAGTTACAAATTACATTTAATTGAGCGTTAAAAGGTTAAAATTCATCTTTGTAATTACAAGAAAGGACCTCTTAAAATGAAAATAGCATTAAAAAATCAATCCCTTGAAAAAATCCCCTGTGATGTGTTAATTGTAAGTATATTTAAAGGCTCAAAAAATTATAGGCATGAAGTAACATCACTAAATAAAGCTTTAGATAGTTTATTAACGAGAGTCATGAAGGAAGAAGATTTTCAAGCAAAAAAAGGTTCAACCTTAATCATAAGAACAAATGGATTAGTATCTGCAAAAAAAATAATCTTAGTAGGGCTTGGTGAAAGAAAAGATTTTGGACCAGAAATTTTAAGAAAAGCTTGTGCTAGTGCTATTAGATGTGCACTAAAAGAAAATGCAAAAACTGTTAGCACTATATTACATGGACTTGATACAGATAAAATCGATGCAAAGTTTACGGCACAAATAGTCAGTGAAGTTTCACAATTGGCTGTTTATAAATTTGATAAATATAAATCAAAAGAAAAAGATGAGCCTAAAAAAGAAATTCAAACACTTATTATCTCTGAACAAAATAAAACACTAGAAAAGCAAATAGAAGCTGGTATTAAAAGAGGAAGTATTGTAGCAAGAGCACAGAAACTTGCTCGTGACCTTGTCACTGAACCAGCAATTGTCAGCACACCTACAAAACTTGCTAATGTAGCTCGTCAGGTAGCCAGCGAAAACAATTTAAAAATAAAAGTATTAGATCGTGATGATTGTAAAAAACTAGGCATGGGAGCATTTTTAGCAGTAGCACAAGGCAGTGAAGAACCACCAAAATTTATTGAAATAAAATATACACCAAAAGGAAAACCTAAGAAACATATTGCAATAGTAGGTAAAGGTGTAACCTTTGACTCTGGAGGATTATCTTTAAAACCAGCGAACTCAATGGAAACAATGAAAGATGACATGTCAGGAGCTGCAGCTGTTATAGCTACAATGAGTACAATGAGAGAACTTCAGCCAGATGTAGCTGTAACCATGATAGTAGCAGCTACAGAAAATATGCCAAGTGGTACAGCTTATAGACCTGGTGATGTAATCCGTGCCATGAATGGAAAAACAATGGAGATTTTAAATACTGATGCTGAGGGCAGAGTAACACTTGCAGATGCTATGTCTTATGTAGTAAAACAAAAGCCAGATGAAATAATCGACCTTGCTACATTAACAGGTGCTTGTGTAGTAGCTCTTGGAGATACTTCTAATGGAGTTATGACAAACAATCAAAAACTTGCTGACAAAATAATCAAAGCAGGAAATGAAGCAGGTGAAAGAATGTGGCAATTACCACTATATGACGAAGACAGAGAAAAACTTAAAAGTGATATTGCCGATATGATAAACACTGGCTCCAAAGGAAAATCAGGAGCACAAAATGGAGCTGTCTTTATAGAAAAGTTTGTAGATAAAATCCCATGGGTTCATATAGATATTGCAGGTCCCTCCTGGCTAGATAAAGAAGATGCCTATGGTCCAAAAGGCCCTACTGGTGTAGGTGTTAGAACACTTATAAACTATTTGACGAATTATACATAAAAAGCAAAGTATTATCGAGGAGAAACAACTTCATTGAATACCTGTAAAGTCCTTTGTACCGCTGGTCGCACAGATGCAAGATCATCATATTCGCTAAATTGATCTCCCTGAGTTGGATTATCTGTTTCTAGTATTAACCTTTGAAACACATCTGTAGAAATAGGTGTACGAGGATCCCTCGTTGATAATCTAATTGCTTGATCCAAAGGTATAATATTCGATAATCCCGTGGCTCTTTGATTCACGCTTTTCCTATATGAAGGACTAACAATATAATTGTACAGATTGCTAGTATACTGATTTAATCTTGAATTAGGCATAATCTTCTCTCCTTTTATTTATCTCCTTAACTCTTGTACTTATTACAAAGTATCCCACTAACAAAATTGACAGTTTTTAAGATTAGATTTTTTTTATCTGGTTCTTTGCTTTCTCTTAACTGTCTTCTGGCTTAATAAAGACAGTATTTTATCGCTTGAAATAGCAGTAGGGAATGGTCGCGACCATTCCCTACTAATACCATTTACTATACGCTATAATAGATTTAATGTTTTTAATTTGAAGTTTTACTAAAACGTAATCCCTGATTACAAGTATTCTTAATTAAAGGAGTCTTATATGAAAATAAACAGTATGCAAATTGCAGTAAATAACCCAAGTCAAATTTTAATTGCTGGTATTTTTAAAGGTAAAACTCCACAAAGCCAAGGTGGTGAAATAGCAATTATGGATTCAGCACTTGGAGGATTAATTACAAATGTACTAAAAGAAGAAGAACATCTCTTTAAAGGTGAACTTGGTAAAACACTTACCTTTAGAACTGGTGTTTCTTTTCCAGCACAAAAAATGGTTCTTGTAGGACTTGGTGACGAAAACAAACTTGATTTAAATAGCATGAGACAAGCAAGTATAAGTGCTATAAAAGCAGCTGAGAAAGAAAAAAGAGAATCAGTTTCTACAACACTTCATTTACAAGCTAGTTCTATATTACCTGCTGAGAAAGTAGTACAAGCCATGGTAGAGTCCACTAGTCATGCACTATATAAGTTTGACAAGTATAAATCTACTAACAATCCAACAAATGAAGTTAAAACCTTGACAATTCTAACAAGCTCATCATCTGATCTTAATACTAAGATTGATGCTGGGGCAAGACTAGGAATAATCACATCAGGAGCACAGAAGCTAGCTCGTGATATAGCATCTGAACCAGCAAATATAATGACTCCTGAAAGAGTGGCTGAGAAAGCCAGAGAAATAGCAAAAGAAAATGATTTAGAAATTGAGATTTTAGATAGAGAGCAATGCAAGAAACTTGGTATGGGAGCATTTGAAGCAGTAACACAAGGAAGCAATAATCCACCACAATTTGTTGTAATTAGATATATTCCTAAAAATACTCCAAAAGAAAAAGTTGTCATCATTGGAAAAGGAGTTACTTTTGATTCTGGTGGACTTTCTATAAAAACAGCTGAAGGTATGGAAACAATGAAGAGTGATAAATCCGGTGCTGGCATTGTAATTGGTGTAATGAGTACAATGAAAGAACTTCATCCAGATGTTGCTGTTACAATGATAGCTCCACTGGTTGAAAATATGACAGGTGGTTCTGCTTCAAGACCGGGTGATATCATTCGTGCCATGAACGGTAAAACAATAGAAATTTTAAATACTGATGCTGAAGGTAGGCTAATTTTAGCTGATGCAATTAGCTATGCAGTTATGAAAGAAAAACCTGATAAAATAATTGACTTGGCTACACTAACAGGTGCTTGCGTTGCTGCACTTGGATCTGATAAGGCTGGTGTAATGTCAAATAGTGATGATGTAGCAAATAAAATCATTGCTTCTGGTGAAGCAACAGGTGAACAAATGCACCGTCTTATTATCACTGAAGGACAAAGAGAAGGAGTTAAAAGTCCTGTTGCTGATTTAAAAAATATAGCAAGAGGTCAACCTGGGGCTCAAGTTGGGTTTGCTTTTTTAGAACAATTTACAAATGACCCAAATAACCCTGAGGCTCCACAGGTACCTCTTGGGCATATTGATATTGCAGGACCTGCATGGCCTAAAAATGAATCTTGGCCTACTGGTTTTGGTACAAGAACAATAATAGACTTACTTAATAAGTAAGATAACTCTATAGATAGAATAGACAACTATGCCAAAATTAACATCAAGCTGGATATGTCAGGAGTGTGGCTATAACTCAGCTGCCTACATAGGAAAATGTCCATCATGTGGTTCCTGGGCTACCATGATAGAAGAAATTATAGCTAAAAAAAATGCCAAGACTTCATCAAGCACCATTTCAGAAAACAGTTTTAGCTCCTTATCTTCTTTAGATCTTTCTGAAGTTAAAAGAACTAAATCTTATGACCCTGAATTAGATAGCATTCTTGGAGGAGGATTTGTTCTTGGTTCATTTATTTTATTGGCTGGTGAGCCAGGAATTGGAAAATCTACTATTCTTTTACAAATCGCTGATGATCTATCAAATAAATTGAAAGTAGCATATGTAACTGCTGAAGAATCAACTTATCAAGTAAAGCTTAGAGCTACGAGACTAAATATAAACGACAATAAAAAAAATCTATTGCTTCTTGCTGAAAACAATTTAGAAACTATATTAAATCTGGTAGAAAAAGAAAAGCCTGACTTTTTAATATTGGATTCTATTCAAGCCATCTATGACCCATCTTTAGAATCTTCTAATGGTAGCGTTAGTCAAGTAAAAGAATGTGCTAATAAAATCCTTCGTGTCTGCAAAGACAAACATATTACTACTATTATAGTAGGACATGTAAACAAAGAAGGTTTAATTGCAGGACCTAAAGTCTTAGAGCACATCGTTGATACAGTCTTATATTTTGAGGGAGAGAAATTTCACAATTTTAGAATTATAAGAGCTACAAAAAATCGCTTTGGCTGTACTGATGAAACTGCTTTTTTTGAAATGAAAGATAATGGCTTAGTTGCTATTGCAAATCCAAGTACTCTCTTTATGTCACAAAACACAGAACCTGCTTCAGGAAGCACTTACACTACAATTGTTGATGGAAGCAAAACCATAATAGCTGAGGTACAAGCTCTTGTAGGAGCTATGGGCTATGCTACTTGTCGCCGTGTATCCAATGGACTCGATGTCAATCGTGTTTTACAAATCATTGCCATCCTTGAAAGACGCTCAGGATACAATTTTTCAAAACATGATATTTTTGTAAATCTAGTAGGTGGCTTAACCAGCTCAGAACCTGCTTTAGACTTATCAATAGCTATGTCCATTGTAAGCTGCATGAACAATCTAATTCCTCAAAAAAAGAGTGTTTATATTGGTGAAATAGGCTTAACTGGAGAAATACGACAAGTAACTAAAATCGAAAATAGAATTAAAGAATGTGCCAAATTAGGTTTTGAAAAAATAGTTGTTCCTTGGGAAACAGACATATCAAAGATAAAAAATCCAAATCTTGAAATGGTAAGAATTAAAAAGGTTTTTGAAGTGTTGTCGAGGGAATAACTACTCCAAAACCCAAACATAGCTTCCATCAAAAGGATCATTTTTTAATTCAAACAAATTTCTAACAAGCTCACTACCATCAGGTAAAACTGCTCTTACTTTTTGGTTTGATTTAATAGTAATTTTTTGACCATCAATAATTAATGGCTGTGGCTTTTCAAGACTTTTAGCTTTTGGAATAATCCAATTACTTCCTATAGGATTTCCATCAGTACCTTCTACGATTAAGGTAATTTCATCAAATTTTTTATTTAAAAATTTAAATGCTTTACCACCATCTGCAAAAGCATTACTGTAATCAGTGTTTTGAGATGGGGCTTGTGGTGCATTTATAGCAACCAACTCTTGTGGTAACACAGTATTTTGAGGAGGAGGAATATATGCAGGTGCAGTTTCTTCTTGTTGATTTAAGACCATATTTACAATGGCACTACCAAGAGCTAAAGCACCTACAGCACCAGCTCCAATTGCAACTTTTTGACCAGTAGAAAGCCCTGTGATTTTATTTGAATTTGAAACTGTGTCTTTGTTTAAAACAAATTTGTTTTTCTTATCAATACTTCTGGTTAAATTGTCTACGAACTCCCCTTTTTTATTATAAATAGTTAAAGTATATCTTCCTGGAGAACGCTTCCCAAGACTAATTGCTTCATTTGGTCCTATTGGATATTCTCTATTTGTGTCAAACTTTACTTTGATTTCTTCATCAAATTCATTTCTAACATTTACTGGAATTAATTCTTCTGAATCATTAACTACATCTTTTGTCTTGTCTTTTACTTCAACTTTTTCAATTTTATTAAAGCCTTTTTCATTATTGTTTTTTACTTTAAATGTTTTTTCAATACCTTGATTTTCTTTTTTCTTTTCCTTACATAAAGCAGGAATAAAATTACTAACAAATAACGAAATTAATATCAACAAAATAATTACTTTTTTCATAATCCCTTCCTAGTATTGAGTTATTAGGATTGAGGAATGAGCAGAACAACTCACAATCTCAATCCCCAATCCTCATTGCTCAATCCTCATTATCACTTGCCCATACTCTACTATTTGACCATCTTTAGCAAGGATTTCAACAACCGTACCATTCACTTCACAGGGCAATTCATTCATTATCTTCATTGCCTCGATAATACATAAAACATCACCTGGTTTTACTTTTGAACCGGCTTGTACAAAAGGCTCAGCTCCTGGTGATGGCGCTCCATAGAATGTTCCTACCATTGGCGAAGTAATCTCAAGATGTCCTGATTTTTTAGATTCTTGTTGAGTTTCTTTTACTTTTGTTTTAGGTTCTTCTACTATTTGTGGACTTACTTGTGACGTAACCATTCCTTGAACATCTTTTTTTACTGTAATTTTTCCTTCAGTAGTCTCAATAGCTATTTCTGTTAAGCCTTTTTCTTTAAGATACTTTGTAAGTTCTTCAATTTGTGTCCAAGGAATTTTCATTTTTTATGCTTTTACTCTATCAATATATTGATTGTTTCTTGTATCAATTCTTACCAGATCTCCAATATTTACAAAAAATGGGACTTGCACTAGTGCACCCGTTTCTAATGTAGCAGGCTTATTGCTTCCTGCTGCTGTATCTCCTCTATGGCTTGGTGGAGTATCAGCTACTTTTAGTTCAACGTGTGCAGGAATATCAATGCCAATTATTTTGTCATTGAAAAATAAAACCATTACATTTGTACCTTCTTTTAAATATTTAACTTGCTCCCCTACTTGATCTTCACCTACTTCTAACTGTTCATAGGATTGATTGTTCATAAATGTGATTCTATCTCCAGTTTTAAAGAGATATTGCATTTCATTTTTCTCTACATTAGCAAGAGGTATCTTTTCTCCTCCTCTAAAAGTAGTTTCAATAACACTTCCTTTTTCTACATTTTTTAGTTTGGCCCGGACAAATGCAGCTCCTTTTCCAGGCTTAACATGCAAAAACTCAATCACTGTCCAAATATTATTATTCCAAAGAACCGTTACTCCAGTTCTAAAGTCATTTACTGATATCATTTATAATCTTTCCTCACTCAATTTAATACTTTATGCTAACTTATAACACAAGGATTCTAACAGATTACTGTTAATTTACTCAATGACATCACATGAAACAATACATTCTACAAAAGAAATTGAGGACTTGCTTTCAAATTCTAATTTGTCATTTGATAATTTAAGATATTTAGCAAAAGAAGTATCTGTAAATTCCTGGTCTCCTTACAGCCAGTTTCCAGTAGGCGCTGTAGTTGTAGGTATTGACCAAACTAAAACTCTAAAGGTTTTTTCAGGTACAAATGTAGAACCAACTGTTTCATTAAGTCTTTGCGCTGAAAGAAATGCAATTTTTAATGGCATTACAGCAGGCTATAGAAGATTTATTGCCTTGGCCATTAGTTTACCTAAAGCTAATTTAAATTCTCAAAAATCTGAAATTAATTTTTTAACTCCTTGTGGAGCATGCAGAGAAGTTATTTCACAAAAACTAGATCCAAAAGGAATATTGTTAATTGATGGTGTTGATAGAACATTTACTCCTAAAGAACTACTACCACACCCTATTTTAGATGCCAACAAACTTAAAA
The DNA here is from genome assembly GCA_023250155.1 of Candidatus Melainabacteria bacterium. Taxonomy (GTDB): domain Bacteria; phylum Cyanobacteriota; class Vampirovibrionia; order 2-02-FULL-35-15; family 2-02-FULL-35-15; genus JAHFBD01. Next base: position 274,249 of record JAHFBG010000002.1, on the reverse strand, counting down.
CCTTAACAATAGAAGAAATGGATGCTTTAGATCTTGCACGAAATGCTCTTCACAACACACATGTACCTTACTCAAAAGAAAAATATGGTGTTTCAATTGTTATTGAAAATACAAAAGATATAATCTCTGCATGTACACTTGATAGTAGTTCATTTGGTTGTTCTGTAGAGCCATTAAAATCAGTGTTTGGTGTTTATACCGCTAAAGGAAATATAAAAGCCAAGAATAAAATTAAAGCTATTATATTTGCATTCCCATTTGTCAAATATCCTCCAGGAGATGCATTACAGTTAATTTCTGACTACTGTGAACCAAAAACAAAAATTATAATTGACAATATGGGTGTAACTACGATAGAAGAACTTTTACCCTGGGCTTTTAAACTGTAACCGCCGGTTACAACAATTATTATTACCTACCGCTCGTTTCGCACGAATGCTCAACTCGCTCTTCCTTTACGTCGCTTTTTGGTGAATAAATCACACAAAAAGCTTATTGATGCTTTTATACAATTAGAGCTAGGCAGTAACCAATAATTATTAAATCTTTTAAAATTTACATAAGTGTAACCCACGGTTACAGTATTTAAAATCAATATCTGATTTAATAACTGGCATATGGAAACTCTGGAAGAAATTGAAATCATTGAACCACAAACAAAACACTTATTTGCAAAAGTAAACTCCTGTGGACTAGTCGGAGTAACAGCTTACCAAGTAGAAATCGAAGTAGATATCTCAGGTGGGCTTCCTAACTTCATTCTTGTAGGACTCCCAGACGCTGCTATAAATGAATCTCGAGAAAGAGTTCGTGCTGCAATAAAATCAAGTGGTCTAGAATTTCCAAGCAAAAAAATAGTTGTGAATTTAGCTCCTGCAGATACTAAAAAAGCAGGACCTACATACGATCTTCCTATGGCTATAGGCATTCTTGCAGGAAATGAAATCATAAACAGTAAAAATCTTGATGATCTTTACATCGTGGGTGAGTTAGGCTTGTCAGGAAAAATTCGCCAAGTAAACGGGGTTTTATCCTTTGTAATTCTTGCAAAAAGCAAAGGCGCAAAAGGAATACTAGTGCCTAAAGAAAATATTCATGAGGCTTTATTAATTGAAGATATGAATATTTATCCTGTATCAGATTTGCCTGAAGCCATTTATACAATAAACAACATAAACACCATTCAACCACACTCACAAAAAGCACCACAAAGAATTGATACTACTCACAATCATCTTGACTTCAGTGACGTGAAAGGCCAAACACTTGCAAAAAGAGCTTTTGAAATTGCAGCATGTGGTCAACATCATATCTTAATGCTCGGTCCACCAGGCAGTGGTAAATCAATGCTTGCTCAAAGACTAACAAGCATATTACCCCCGCTAACCTATGATGAAAAAATTGAGGTTACACAAATATATTCAGCCTGTGGAAAACTAAGCAAAGAAAGGTGCTTAGTATCAAACAGACCTTTTAGATCTCCTCATCACAATACAAGTATTGCAGGTCTCATTGGTGGGGGGTCTATTCCACAGCCTGGTGAGATTTCACTGGCACATAATGGAATTTTATTTTTAGATGAACTTACTGAGTTTCAAAAAAACGTATTGGACAGCCTAAGACAAGCATTAGAAAGTAAAGAAATAACAATTTCAAGATCTAGAAAGAGTATTACTTTTCCCTGCAATCTTACTCTGATTACAGCTTGCAATCCTTGTCCTTGTGGGTATTATGGAGACAGCATTAAAAAATGTTCCTGCAATGAAAAAAGTATAAAAAAATATCTAAGTAAAATTTCAGGTCCAATACTAGATAGAATAGATCTTCAGATAGAGGTTAAAAGACTTACAGAAAAAGAGCTTACAAATAAGCAAGAAAATGAAAGTTCTAAAACTATTAAAGAACGAGTTATTCAAGCCATAGAGATTCAAGAAAAAAGATATAAAGATATTAAAATAAAATCAAATGGGAATTTAACACCAAAAGAAATTAAATCGTTTTGTAAATTAGAAAACAATGCTGAGCTAATCTTAAGAGAAGCTATTAAAACATTTGCATTGACAGGACGAAGTTATGATAGAGTTTTAAAAGTATCAAGAACAATTGCTGATTTAGAACGATCAGATATGATTAAAGATGAGCATATTCTTGAGGCACTTCAGTTTAGATTCAATACAATATTTAAAGCATAATTGTAAAGTTGTTATACATTTATCTATATCGGGTATAATCGATATATAATATGATTTTATGTCTACTATAATCGATACAATAAAATACTGGTCAGAAGACTATATTAAAAATCTAGAGATAATACCACGGGAGGCTTATCTAGATTATAAGATAGATAAACATTTTGCTACAGCATATATAGGAATAAGAAGATCTGGAAAAACCTTTATTGCACTAAATAAAGCACTATCTCAAAATGAAAAGTTTTTTTATATTAACTTTGAAGATACCTTTTTCATAAACAATAACGAACCTGAAATAATAGATAAATTATTAGAATTTTATGTTGAAATTTATTCTAAAGAACCAAGTATTTTAATATTTGATGAGATCCAAAACATAAACCACTGGGAAAGAGCTCTTAGAAAATATATTGATTCAAAACAATATAAGATTATTGTTACTGGTAGTTCAGCAAAACTGCTAAGTTCCGAACTCTCCACATCACTAAGTGGAAGAGCGATTGAAAAAAAAGTGTGGCCTTTATCATTTAAGGAGTACCTAAGATTTAAAGGAATCAATAAATCTCCTACAGAAAAAGAGTATCTAAGTTTACTGAAACAATATTTCACTAGAGGTGGTTTTCCAGCTATCGTTTTAGAAAAAGACCATATTAAACAAGATGAAATCTTATCCCAATATTTAAATGATATTCTCTACAAAGATATTGTAAGTCGTTATCAAATAAGAAACGTCCCTGTGTTTAATAAGATAGTCCAATACTACCTTACTAATATTAGTTCTCTTCATACATTTAACAAAATAAAAAATGCTTTTTTAATTCAATCAGAAACAGTGCAAGATTATTCAGCTTTTTGTGAAAATGCTTTTTTACTTTTTTTTGTAAAAAAATATGATCTAAATCTTAAAGTGCAGTCTAGAAGCCCTATGAAAGTCTATTGTATTGATCCTGGTCTTAGAAATATAAAATCTATGAGTGAAGATATAGGGAAGATAGCAGAAAATATTGTTTTTATTGAGTTAAAAAGATTAGGTAAAGAAATTTTTTATCATAAGGAAAAACATGAAGTAGATTTTTTATGTGTAGAAAAGAATAAGCCTACAGAAATCATACAAGTTACTTATTCTAATTTAGAAAATGAAAGCACCTACGAAAGAGAAGTTAATGGAGCATTAGAAGCTATGAATAAATATAAATTAAATCGAAGCCTTATACTTACCAAGAACTACAGAGATATAAAAAAAATAAAAAATAAAAAAGTGGTCTTTAAACCTATATATGAGTTTTTAACCTACCCAAATTGAAAAATTAAATATTCTTAACCTTTTCACAAAACATTACTTTTTTATCATTTTCACCTAAAACCTTTTTAAGAAAGTACATTTCACCTAAATAACCTGTTTAAAAATCGGGGGGGGGTAGAAAGTACTTAGGTTTAGCATATTAATAAAGTGGAGAGAAAAATGAAAAAGTTTTATGTGATTTTACTCTTAGTACTGTCCCTAAGTATGATTGGTAGTGAAAATTTGTGGGCTCAAGATTGTACAAGTGCCACTACTCTTCTAGAAACAGCACAACTCAATCTAAATGAAGCACAAGATAAATTTAATCTAGCAAAAGCTGATTTAGACATTTGTACGGCAACAGTTTTAGCTAGAATAGAAGAATGTGGACCAATGCCATGTAGTAATGATGAGCAAGCTAGAACAGGGGATGGGAGTTGTTCAACAGGTAAGATTTGTCGTTATTATGGAACAGGAACCCATCCTCTTTATCCATCGTATCAAGGGTGTGCTTGTACACCTGGTTCAAGATCAACAGATACCACGGGAGATACCATAACAGATAAAACAGAAGATACTACATTAGTTGGTCTTGATCATCTATGTTGTGTAAGTGACAATAATAATGGGTGTACTGATGCATTTGTTGAAGGTGACCCAGAATGTAACCGTCCTACGGCTTGTAGGAATGACGCTGTTCCAATAGGAGGTAATTGCGAGTTTGTAGTTCGTTCAGATCCAGGTGACGAAAACACACTTCGTGAAGTGTGTAAATGCATGCCACCACCAGACTGATGCACTAACTATTCTTATGGAAGATGATGACAGTATAGTTCGTGATGGAGTAGCAAGACATCGAAATACTCTTTCAGCTGATCTTCGTACGATGTTCAATAATGAAGACGAGCTTTCAGGTATTCGGGAGGTTGCTGGGAATACTTTAAGAGATCGTGGAGAAGTACCATAAACTATACAGGAGCAAGCTCTTGTGTCTTATGCTCTAGGTTAATAGCTATCCGCAGAATCCAGATATTAACCAGCTTGTTTTTTATCAAGAGTTGCGAAAAATGTTTTCAAGTCTTTAGCAGGTTTTATATCTTTCATTTCTTTTTCGAATTGTTCTGACTGGCTGTGATAAAACTCTAAGAACTCGTTATCAGACATATTTTTAGTTTTTTCATGAAGTTTATGTCTTATTTCATGAACTTGTTTCATTGATTCTGGTTCACTCATGGCTTACTCCTTTTTACCCAAAAAATGCTCTGGTGAAACTATTTCTATTAAACCATAACCTTCACGGTGATTTGTGTGGTGTACTCCCATTATAACCTTAGCCCTGACCATGTGTTTAAAGTTCCAGGAAACAATGAAATTACACCTGCTGGTAGTTGCAATAGCTATGTGCAAGGCATCATTAAACTCTCCATTTGGTATCAATCCTTCTTTAACGTAAAGATTTGCAAGATGTCTTGCATCTTCACTTGCAATAATTGTTTCAACAGGTAGTGAACTAATAAGACTTTGCAATTGACTTTTTCTTGGTTCAGATGCAGCACGTATTTCTGCCCGTACAACATCTGACGTAATAGTTATATATTCTTCTAGCTGAAGTAATTCTAAAAACTCTCTTGTTAATGAACTACCAGATCTACCTGTCTCAAATACAAAATTCCAAACAGAAGTATCAAGATAAAGTTTTATTTGTTTTTCCATTACAAGTTAATATTTTAGCAGTATTAAAGAACATATTAATCAGAAGTTATTAAGTATAATGAGCATAAAATGAAAAAGCTTTTTATCTTATTAATGGTTTTTTATCTTATAAGCAGTCCCACCTCCAATGTCATTGCAAGGATCGAGGATAGAGACGTTGCATGCAACGTCTCAACAGCCAACAACCAACAACCAATAACAGAAGTCACCTACTGGCAATACTGGACTGGCTTCGAAGGAAAAGCAATTGAAAAACTAGTAAACAAATTCAATAAAACACATAAAAACATAAAAGTTAAAATGCTTACTATTTCAGAACCAAGAAAAAAAACATTGCTTTCAATTATCGGTGGAACACCACCAGACGTTGTAAGCCTAATTGCAGCATGGGTTCCAGAGCTTTCCAGTCGAGAAGCAATATTACCACTAGATACATACTGTAAAGAAAATATGATAAGTCAAAATTTGTTTATGCCTGCATTTTGGAAAATGCTAACAAATCATGGACATACATGGGCACTACCTACTACACCTACAGCTACAGCCCTGTACTGGAATAAGGATCTATTTAAAGAAGCAGGATTAAACCCTGAAAGACCACCTAAAACATTAGAAGAATTAAGAGATTTCTCCCGTAAATTAACAAAAAAAAATAAAGATGGGAAAATTACACAAATAGGTTTTTTACCCAGCTGGCCTATGTGGGCATTTGGATTTTATGGAGCACTATTTGGTGGAAACTGGGGGGATACAGAAAATGGAACTGTAACAGCAGCTAACAAAAATAATATTGAGGCTTGGGAATGGGCTCAAAGCTATGTTAAAGAACTTGGTGGAGAAAATGTTCAAACTTTTCAGGAAGAGTTTGGAAATTACCAAGGACCAAATAATCCTTTTTATACTGGGAAAATTGCATTTGAGGTAAATGGGGTCTGGGAAGGAAATTTTATCCCTCGTTTTGCACCAAAAATGAAATGGGGAGCAGCACCAGCACCTACAAAAAATGGAAAACTAATTACCCTAGTAGATTGTGACTGTATATTAATTCCAAAAGGGTCAAAACATCCTAAAGAAGCTTTTGAATTTATACAATGGTTGATGAAACCTGAAAATCTTGAAGAGCTGTGTTTTTTACAAGGAAAGTTTTCTCCTTTAGCTTATTCTGACAGAAAAGATTTTATAAACAAACATCCGCACCCTTATATAAAAGTTTTTATCGATCTTGCCAAAAGCAAAGACGCTACCTTTTTTCCACAAAGTGCTTTTTATCAACTTTATGCAAGGGAATTAAGAAGAGCTTTTGAAGGAGTAATGAGACTACAAAGAACTCCAGAGCTGGCTTTAAATGAAGTTCAAATAAAAATGGAAAAAGAATTTTTACGACAAGAAAAATATGAGAAGCTAAGACTGACTATCGATAACTCACACGACTAACTCTTCTACATGAAAGATTAGATACACATCCTGCCCCATTATCCTCTGAACTTAAACAACATCCTTTAACTCCTTCTCCACATGAATACATTCTTAAGCTACCGTCAGAATAGGTTAGTGTTACAGTCTCTCCATCAGGAATACAATCTATAACTTTTGAAACATCACTAACTGAACCTATAGACCCCTGAGCTGGCTGACCATGAAGAAAAGCAAGATTTATACCTAAAGCACCTGCTAAATCTATTAAATAGAAAGACATAAACACAACAACTAATAATGCCTTATTCATATTTCCCTTTCATGTGAACTATCTTAGCTAATTTTCTTATTCCACAATTATTTAGATATCACACTGGGAAATTTGTCTAACCAGAAATTTTGATACAAATCTTACAACAAATATTTAATCTTTGTAAATTTAAAATTACTCAGAACTTGCAAGATCATCATCTACTACTACTCTATGACATGAAAGATTATGAATACAACCAGGTCCATTATCTTCTGAACTTAAACAGCATCCTTTAGAACCACCCTCACATATAACAGATTTACTACTTCCATTAGAATACGCTAAAGTAACGGTATCACCCTGAGCATCACAATTTATAATTTCAGCATTAGCTACAGATGAAGCATTAGCACCTAGTACCGTACTAATCACATCAGCAGGACTTTCTTCAGCTTGTGGTTGTACAGATTTTCTAATTCTTATCTTGGCTATCTTTGATCTATCTTCATTCACATTACTAAAAATCATATTTTTTCGAAATGAAAGCATATTCACACCTATTACATTTGCTAAATCAATTACGAAAAAAAACATAAATGCAGAAATGAAAATTATTTTTTGCATAAATTCCTCTCAGAAAAATAAATATAAAACCTAAATCTTAATTTTTATATTCCCCCCACCCCTTGTTTTTTAACATTTAAACATTAAAGATAAACATTTCGTTATGCTTTATATGATGCACAAAATAAATCGGATAAATCCTATAATTGCAAGTGCATTATCAGAGTTAGAACATTAATCCTATACACCATGTTCTTGAATATTTTCGTTTTCTTTTTTAGTATCCGATGTTTCTTCTTTGTTTTTATTAGAGGATGTACTGTTTGCTACACAGCCACAAATTTGAATTAAAGATTTTTTATTTTCATCACCTGGATATAAATTGTTTATTTCTTTACAAACAGTTCCAATAGGACATATCTCACCACAGACACATGTATCTTCTTCAAAACGAACTTTAGCTAAAGCAGCCGAAGACAATATTAATTGAAAAAGTAAAAAAGTACTAATCAAAATCAAACATCTATAAATAATTTGTTTTTTCATTTTTATAACACTTTATACGATAAGAAGTATCTTGACTATTCTTTTATACCCCTCATGCAAAGATTTAATTAACAAAAGTCAAAAATTCAATTCTTTGGGGGATTCCATTTTAGATAATATTTTTACAATCTTTTTACTTGCTTTGCCATTACCATATGGATTTTTTGTTTGTGACATTCTTGAATATGATTTTTTGTTCATCAATAGTTTTTTAGTTTCACTAAAAATAGTTTTCGGGTTAACCCCTACTAATTTTGCACATCCTGCATTAATTCCTTCTGGGCGCTCTGTATTAGTCCTTAAAACTAAGACCGGTTTTCCAAGACTAGGAGCTTCTTCCTGGACTCCACCAGAATCAGATAAGATTAAATAACTATTTTTCATAGCATATACAAAAGGAACATATCCTAAAGGTTCAGTTAAAACAACTCTTGGGTGCTTTTCTAAAATTGGTCTAATAATATCTCTAACACTTGGATTCTTGTGTAAAGGTAAAAGTAAAGCCACCTCTGGAAAGGAGTCCAAAATTTTAATGAATACTTTTGCAATTTCGCTATGAGATCTACCAAAATTCTCACGTCTATGCATAGTCACTAATACAACTTTATATTTTTTAAAGTCTAATCCACAAAAAGCTTTCTCTATATCTTTTCTATATTTTTCTACTTCTTTTATTTTATGTTCAGTATAAAAAAGTGCATCAATAACTGTATTTCCTGTCAAATAAACATTGTTTATAATTCCTTCTTTTTTTAAATTCATTACAGCATTCTGAGTAGGGGCAAAATGATAAGTAGCTAATTGTGAAACTACTCTTCTTGCCATTTCTTCAGGAAATGGATTGTAAATATTGTTTGTTCTAAGTCCTGCTTCTACATGAGCAATAGGAATTTTCATATAAAAAGCTGCAATGCTAGCAGCCATAACACTTGCTGTATCACCCTCTACGATTACAACATCTGGTTTTACTTTCTTAAAAGTAGCAGTAAGAGAATGAACTACCTTTGATGTAATTCCAGCTAGACTTTGACTTTTTTCCATAAGTTTCAGGTTAAAGTCTTCTTTAATATGAAACCATTTAAGCATTTCATCCACCATCTCTCTATGCTGTCCTGTGTTTATAAGGATGGGTTTTAATACCTTAGATTTTTTTAATTCAAGATATACTGGCGCAAGTTTTATTACTTCTGGGCGAGTACCTATTACTATTGCTACTTTTTTCATAACAAGCAGGGTTTCATTAGACCCCTATTTTTAATTTTTCTTCTAACTGTTTTATTTTATTCTCTAACTGTTTTACTTGTTCTTCTAATTTCTCATGTTTTCTTGGTAGGCGTTTCAAGTCTTTCTCATTCTTAAAGTAGTCTTTATATGGAACTGCTGGCATCCCCATATATACACTGTTCGATGGAATAGTTCCATGAACACCACTTCTTGCTACAAATATTACATCACTACCAATATTCATATTGTCTGCAAAACCGACTTGTCCACCTGCAACTATACGATCTCCTGTTTCAACACTTCCTGCAAAACCTACCTGACCAACTATTAAACAATCTTTTCCAATTTTACAATTGTGTGCAATCTGAACAAGATTGTCTATTTTTGTACCAGCACCAATAATCGTAGGTCCAATCGTTCCTCTATCTATGCAACTATTTGCACCAATCTCAACATCATCTTCAATAACTACATATCCAATTGATGGTATTTTATGTTGAATTTGTCTACCTAAATTAAAATTAAAGTCCCCACGTTTAGCTTTTTCTAAATTGCTTTCTTCTCCTGTTACATAACTATAACCATCAGAACCAGCTACAACTCCAGAGTGGAGAATAACATTATTTCCTACCTGAGAATAGTCATAAATAGTACAGTTCGAGTATATTAAACAATTTTTTCCTATTACAACATTTGAGCCAATATAAGCATTTGGATTTATAACAGTATTATCCCCGACTACACAATTTGGACCAATAAAAACATTTGCACCAATACAACAATTCTTTGAGATCTTTGCTGAGGCATCTATAACTGCTGATTTATCAATGCCTACTTGAGGAGTCAATCTCTCTTGATTAAAAAGCTCTAGTATTTTTTTTAAAACAAGCCTTGGTCTGTGTACCCAGACTACAGTCATATTGGAAACACTAACTTTTTCTTTCATCGAAGAAGGAACTATAAGTGCTTTACCCTTAATTTGTAAAAACTCTTTAAAATATTTTTGTTCAAAAACCAATACAAGATCATTATCACAAGAGCTTTCAGGAGATATCGCTAAACTATCTATAGTTAAGCCTTTATCTCCTTGAATTTCCCCATCAATTATTTTTGCTATTTCTTCTAATTTCTTTGGAGCAACAGCTACCATAATTACAATTTCCTTAATTAGTTTTCTTTACTACATCTTTTTTTGAATCTTGTAATTTTATGTTTTTATCAACAGGTTCTTCAGCAATTGATTTTTTTCGTAAATACTCAGAGACCTCATCAGTAAGATCAACCCCTCCTACTAAAACAGCTCTTTTATCAAGAACAACATCAAGTCCCTTATCAGTAGAGATTTTTTTTATAGCTTGGACAATATCGCTTTCAATTTTACTTGAAAGTGTTTCTATCATTTTTTTTGTCTCTTGTGCCTTACCATCAATTTTTGATTGTAGTTCTTTCTTTTTTGTCAGTTTTTCTGCTTCAGATTTTTTTTGTTTCTCAAACTCTTCATATATTCTTTCTGATTCTGAGATAGAATCTTTTAGATCATCCTGAGCATTAGAGATTTTTTTTGTGGCTTCCTGAGCTTCTGGATAAAGGTCAAAAAGCTTCTCCCCGTCTACCACTCCAACCTTTGAAGTATTTTCTGCAAATACAGGCCAATTAAAGCTACATACCAATACAATAACAAAAACTATTATTCTATACATTTTAAAACTCCTTCTTTAAAACCACTATAATCTTAGCTGAAAAATGAAATTTGAGGGTAAGGTTGCTTGCTAAAACCTCTCTCCAAATCCAAAGTTAAACCTGCCAAACACATTATTATTATTCCAAAGTGGTTTTATAAATGGTAATCCATAATCTACTCTTATTGGACCTAGCATCGGTATATTAGCTCTAATTCCTATTCCACTAGACAACGCTGTATCTAGCCTGTTAAACAATCTATTTATTCTATTATTACCACCTACATAACCAAAATCAGTAAACAATGCAAGTTTTAAATTTTGCCCTAAGGGTGTGTTTTGAATCCCTGGAATTGTATCTAAAAGCGGTGTTCGAATTTCAGCACTTGTTAATAAACTTCTTTTTCCTATACCTAAATCTGAAAATGGTCTGTACCCTCTTATTCCATAGTAACCACCAGCCTTAAACTGGTTATACATTGGAATATCACCTAATATTCTGGATGAGCCTTGTAAGTTAAATGCTAGTGTGGTTTTTTGACCAATAGGAATATAACGTCTTAAATCAACCCCGAACTTTGTAAAGCTATCATTCCCAATACCAATTGCTTGTCCAAGATTTATTCTATTGCTCCAGCCACTACGTGGGTTCAAAGTATTATCCCGAGAATCAAATACTATAGATGGATTAAAGTTTAGATATTTTCCACCTTGCAGCTGCTCTTCTCTAACTTTCTTTGCTAACTCACCCGCTGCTTCTCTTTTAATAGAATCTTCATGATTCCCAAATAACTGACCTGGTTTAAATGCACTTTTTTCAATTATATTTTCTAAATATTTTCCATCATTAACACTTACTAATTGATCTGTTAAAAAATCAGTTGCATGAGAACCATACTCTCTCATTTTTACACTTTCACCACTCAGATCTAAACCACTAAACAAATTTTTTCCAATGGGTCTCGTTAATGACACACCTAAACCAAGATTTTTTTCTTGAGCTAAATCTACCAAATAACTATTGAAGGTATAACCATGAGTAAAAAATGTAACTGAGTTTTTTGTATTCAAAAAATGAGGATCAGAATAACGTGCTTCAACCTGCATTGTTTTTCTGCTTGCTAAAAACCTTTGACCTACTAAAGCATTAGCTAAAATACCAGTTCCAAACTGTGTATTAAAGGATGCTTGCTTGCCTTCACCAAACAAATTGTTATTGTTATAGCCAAAATTAGCAAAAACACCATTTAAAGTATTAACCCCACCACCAAAACCAAATGAACTACTTCTTTTTTCTTCTAGGGAAATATTCAGATCATATTTATTTTTATCACTTTCTGATGGTGATACTGTTCTTTTAATGTTTTCAAATAAGCCAGTTCCTTCTAAAGCTCTAAGATCCTGTACAAGCAAAACTTCATTATAAGGCTCTCCCTGAACGAGATTTGGCAAGAGTCTTCTTATATATCCTTCTTTAGTTTTTAAATTTCCTTTTATTGTAACTTTATCAACAACTCCCTCATTAAGTCTTATTGTCAAGGTTCCATCAGGATCTAATGAAATATCATTAACTCTAGCTAGAAGAAAACCTCTTTCTTGATATTTCTTTTCAACTTGATCCAAAACCTCTGATATTTTTGTTAGGCTTTCAGGTTTTGCAATTAAAATCTGAACAACACTTAAAAGTTCATCTGTTGAAATAAACTTATTTCCTAATACTTGAACCTGTGTAATAGGATTATTTTCTTCAATTCTAATTTTTAAAAGTATTCCACCGTTTGCTTTCTCTGGGTTTGCCTGGATACTATCACGAACAAAATAACCTAACTTATCTAAAATCTTTAAGTCATTTAAAACAACATCTCTATCAAATTTTGTACCTGCTTTTGAATCTATAACATCTAAAATATGTTCTTCTGGTATTAATCTATTCCCTTCAACTAAAACTTCATTTATCGTAAGAGGGGCTTGATCCAAGTTTTGATCACCATTATTACTTTGATTCTTATCTTTATTATTAAAAGAACCAATATTAGAAATCCCAGACTGACAATAACCTGGCAAAGGAATATTTAATATAAGCAAGCAAATAAAAAGAAAGCTGATTTTCTTTCTGTTTATCAATTGAGTGAATAAGTTCTTACTAGATAGCATTTCCATAAGTCAAAAATTTTAACATAATAATATGACGGGAAATGCATATTTAAGAGCCTTATAAGTATTTAAAAGTTAAATTCAATCCTTTGAATGAGTATTTCCAAAATTTCCAGTAACATTGCTTAATATATATTACATTTTATATGGTTACTTTTAAATCTATGGCCATTGCATGTACTGCATACTTACAGGTAGAATATTAAAGCTCAATTAGTTTTTTGCAAATGAGCATTTATAACAGCTATTAAGGAAAAAAGATAAAACAAGGAGTTAAGCAAAATGGCAAGGCAAAAGTTTGAAAGAACAAAACCAAATGTAAACATCGGAACAATTGGTCACGTAGATCATGGCAAGACCACATTAACAGCAGCAATCACAATGGCACTAGCTGCTGAAGGACTTGCTAAAGCAAAAAAATATGATGAAATTGATTCAGCACCAGAAGAAAAAGCACGTGGAATCACTATAAATACATCTCACCAAGAATACGAAACAAAAGACAGGCACTATGCACACGTAGATTGTCCAGGACATGCTGACTATATTAAAAACATGATTACAGGTGCAGCACAAATGGATGGAGCAATTCTTGTTATTTCTGCCGCTGATGGTCCTATGCCACAAACCAGAGAACACATTCTTCTGGCTAGACAGGTAGGTGTTCCACACATTGTTGTCTTCTTAAACAAAGTAGATATGGTTGATGATAAAGAATTAATTGAACTTGTTGAAGTTGAGACCAGAGAACTGTTAACTAAGTATGGATTTAAAGGTGATGAAATTCCTATCGTTAAAGGTTCTGCATTAAAAGCAATGGAAGTCCTTGTAAAAGATCCAGGCACTAAAAGAGGTACAAGTAAAGAAGTAGACTGTATTCATGAGCTAATGGATATTATTGATAAATCTATTCCAACACCAGTAAGAGATGTAGACAAACCATTTCTTATGGCAGTTGAAGATGTCTTCTCAATTACCGGTCGTGGAACAGTCGCAACTGGTCGTGTTGAAAGAGGTAAGTTAAAAGTACAAGACGAAATTGAAATTGTTGGTATTAAAGACACCACAAAGACAATTGCTACTGGGCTTGAAATGTTTAGAAAAACACTTGATGAAATTCAGGCTGGTGATAATGCTGGTGTTCTTCTAAGAAGTATTGACAAAGAAGGTATAGAACGTGGTCAGGTAATTGCAAAGCCAGGTTCAATAAAACCACATACCAAATTTAATGCTGAGGTTTACATCTTAAGCAAAGAAGAAGGTGGACGCCATACTCCATTCTTCCCAGGATATCGTCCACAATTTTATGTTAGAACTACCGATGTTACAGGTTCCGTTAAACTTCCAGATGGAGTTGAAATGGTTATGCCTGGTGACAATATTGCAATGGAAGTTGAACTCATACAACCTGTCGCTATTGAAGAGGGTATGAGATTTGCAATACGTGAAGGTGGAAAAACAGTTGGAGCAGGTGTAGTAAGCAAAATACTTACTTAAACAAAGATTTGAGCAGGATATAATTTATATTGTATTCTGCTCAAACACTAAATAATAAACTTATGGCTAAACAACAACAACAACAATCTCTAAAAAACAGAATTCGTATTCGACTAAAAGGATACGATCATAGAGCATTGGATACTTCATGTGATCAAATAGTAGATGCTGCTGCTAGAACAGGAGCTTCAATTACTGGCCCAATATATTTGCCAACAGACAGGCATTTATACTGTGTGAATAGATCTCCACACGTAGATAAAAAATCAAGAGAACATTTTGAAATGAGGATACATAAAAGACTAATTGATATTGAAAATCCTACAAATGAAACTACTGATGCCCTAACTAGGCTAGATCTACCTGCTGGTGTTGATATTGAATTGAAATTGTAATCACAGTTTTATCTGATTTCTAACAGCCAATTTAGTATTACCTGCTCTGATATGCTATTCTAGTTGTCCTAGTTTATGGAGTTAGAGGGTTAAAATATGACAAAACCACTTAGAATGAGACCAATAGTTTTAGCCAAAAAGCTTGGCATGACACAGTACTTTAATCAGGATGGAGATGCTATTCCTGTCACTGTAATGGAATTAGCAGAAAATATTGTAACTGAAATTAAAAATGATTTGAAACATGGTTATGCATCAGTACAACTTGGTGCAAACATAAAAAAAGAAAAACATCTAAACAAACCAAAACTAGGAAATCTAAAAAAGAAAAATCTTCCTAATCTTGGCTATTTAAAAGAATTTAGAATTAAACCAGAAGAATCTGAAAAGTACAAAGTAGGAGAACCTCTTGATCCATCATCTATATTAGTACCGCAAGAATACGTAGATATTAGTGGTATCTCTATAGGAAAAGGGTTTCAAGGTATGGTAAAGCTCTACCAAAAAAAACGTGGACCTAAGTCTCATGGCTCAAAATCTTATAGACAGCCAGGTTCAATTGGTGCTCATACTTATCCAGGACGTGTTTTACCAGGAAAGAAAATGCCATCAAGAATGGGAAATGAAAGAGTTACAGCTAGAAATTTAAGAGTAGTGGAATTTGATAAAGAGAAAAATATTTTATTAGTTAGAGGTGCTGTACCAGGCGTAGAAGGTACGCTTGTAGAGATAAAACCATCTATTAAAAAGTGGAATCCGTAAATTGTCAGATTAGATTGTCAATAAACTAAAAATCAATATATAGTTTTGGAAACCAATCATCCAATACTTCACTTGGAAGTCCAAGAACTACTGGTTCTTTCTTATTCCCCGAAACTAAAAGTCCTCTTTTTAAAAGTATGGATAATACTGTTCTTGCTTGCCTATCTTTATAGCCAGAGATTTGTGAAGCTTTTCCTCTTTCAAACTCTCCATTGAGTATTGCATAACGAAGTAAGGAAGTACTACCTTTAGGTAAGTCTCCAGATTTGATTTTGTCTTCAGTATATAACTCTATTCTTCTTAAAAGATTTGCTGGTTCAAGAAGAGTAGACATAAAATCTACCTGATCAATACAACACTCCAAGAAAAACTTACAAAACTTACTAAGCCCCCTTTCAGACAAATTTCCTCTCCCATCAAGCTCTCCTTGCCTAGGACTGTCAGCTTCAACTAACACTGACTTATACTCTTGTACTCTTCGAGCAAGTCCTCTCGACACAGACCAAAGGCTACAGCCAATTCCAATGTGTTTTAGGTATGAATGTGAAAGTAATCTTGTCACTCTTCCATTCCCATCATAAAAAGGATGAATCCACAACAGCCTGTGATGTGATGCTGCAACTGCGATAACTTGTTTTATCTTCGATAAGTTTTTAGGCTTATAGGCTTCCTCATAACGTGCTAAAAAACTTTCCAGTGATTTATATCTTGGTGCAATGTGCTTACCGACCTGAACATCTCCATCTCTAAGTTTTCCTGGGATTACTTTTACAATTTTTCCAGTATCAGAATTTTTTACAACTTTTAATTCTTCGGGAAGTAATTGGTAGAATTCTTTATGAATCCAGGAAATATATTCTCCTGAAACTACATTTTCTACTTTTTCTTCATCAATTTTTTTCTGTACTTCTATGTGAGACTTGGCTTCAAGCTGTAGATTTCTTTTTTCTTTATTTTTGGAGAAGTCTTCCTGAAGAGCTTTTTCTATATCTCTTGGATGTGTATGATGTCCTTCTATTAAATTGCTATAGTAACAATTCATAGAACGAACTAAATCGCCAACACTTTTTATTACCTGTGGTTTTAATTGTGAGGCTAGTCTATTAGCCTTACTAATAAAATCAGAGACTAAATCCTCTAATTCTTTCATGCCACTTTCTGGCATAAGTGGTTCCATCTCTGAGACTGAGTTTAATTTGCCCATATAATTGCCGATATAAAATCTCTTATTTCTTAGTATTATACCACTATATCTACAATCATAACAACCATTGGTCAATAATATTGCCGTTAGATTTGCCGATAAGATTGCCGCTAGAATTAAGAATAAAACCATCTATTAAAAAGTGGAATCCGTAAAGTAGTTGAAATTTATCTTTTTCTTTCAACACTAAAAACAAAGGCACCATCTACTATTCCACAATCTCTTTCTGGTTTAACATCAATTCCATTAAGTTCTAAATATCCATTAGCATCTTCATTCCCTTTTTCACCATTATTAAGAATTCCAAATTTTATTTCTATTGGTTTTGCTTTTCTGGTTTCTTGTTTACTTCTAGGCGAAGGATCGTGTAGCAAGTGCCTTTCATCATCACTTCCTAAATTTTCATATCCAACAGGTGTTATAAAATGACCACCTTTTCTAATATAAACCCCATTATCACCTTTTACATACCAACCAATATGCTCATTAATTGCTTTATCATCTCTTGCAAGCCCATTAGCTATCCACTCTCTATCTGGAGGTCCTGATTTTAGTAACGGACTAATTTCACCTGCACCCCATCCTCTCCATTCATGCTCAGTAAGAAGGAAATTTCTTCTACCTACAAATCTTTGTAGTCCTTCAATATGTTGCTGAGGTGTTGTTCCAGCATTTGGTGAACTAATATCGCTGCTAGTACCCATATCGGCTGCTAATTGTTCAATAATTTTGGATTGATAGTCTTTTTCGCTCATGTTACCTATAGAGGGCAACAACATCTGAAATCTAGCGATTCTTTTTGCAAGCCCAATTAATGATTGGGTTCCAGCTACAGGAGCACAGTGAGTATAAGGACAATCCTTAACTGCATCAATTTCAGGATCAGCCTGGTTAATCCTTGGAACATCTTTATGAATAGCTACTTTGGGCAATTGTGTAATTTTTAAGTTCATGATATTTGATCTCTCATTTACCTGAATTTACTTATCACTTCTACCTTGGGTTTGCTCTACTACTGCTTGGTACTCAAGCAAAGAAGTAATATGACTAACTATTTTATAACTATTTGCTTTACAAAATTCTTCTGCTATCTTGTTAGCAGTTTCACCATAATCATCATGTAAGCGTGCTCCAAAGCCTCCTAGAGGCAACTCACGAGCATGTGCTTTAAAACTATTTTCATAATCGATCTCTAAAAGAAAAGTCTTTTCCATAGTTTTACCATCAAATTGCAATGGACCAAGCTTAATATTAAATCTTGCATTTCGTCCTCTAATTGTAGTTATTATTTCTTGATCTACTTGTTTAGATGACATTTTAAAGTTGTGATTACTAGGACCAATTCTTACTTGCATTTACTCCTCCTCAACTTTTATCTCCTACACCTACACTCTAGAGGGAAATATAACATTAGACTTTTGATCTGAATTTCCCTCAATGTTTTTAAGATAACAGATTTGAGATTTCTTAATCAATAGGAAATCTAAAGGAAACCTTAAACTTTAGATAAATTTCTTCTCATATTTTTTCTTAATCTGGGTTAAGCCTACATTCAATAGGTAAGCGCATGTCAAGTATCCAAGTTATTTTTAAAAGAACCTTAACTCTATAATCAAATATAGGATCTTCTATCTATAAGAACCAGATAAATTTTAACTTTATATATTTGATTAAATTAAAAGAATCAATATTTTATGATTTTATTTATAAGCTTTATACAATCGATGTTTTCATCTGGTACCTCAGCTCAAACTGCTCGTACCAGTGGCCCACGAGCTAATGATCCTACATCTCCAACAACACAAACAACAGATCAATATACAGGTAGAACTCAAACTCAACAACCTCCTCAGCAAGAACCACAACAAGAACAACCTCAAAGATCTTTTTGGGGACGTGTATGGGGAGCTGTAAGAAGTACTGCTGTTGTCTTAACTGCCACTATTGTCACTGGGGCCGTAATGGCTAGTGGTATTGGAATTGTAGCTGGTATTGCAATTGTAGCTGGAGTAATACTTGCTTCAAATATAGGAACTGCTATAGCAAACGGTGGAACAAAAGAAGCCTGGAAAGAATGCGGAGCAAACATTTTAGGGGATATCAAATCAGCTGGAATTGCTATAGTTAGTACGTTATGCGGTATGGGAGTAGCAAGACTTGTTACTGGAGGTGCTCAAGCTGCAGCTACTATAACAGCCGGTACTAGGCTTCTTGGTGCTGCTAGTGCTGGTGCTTCTGGAGCTACTGTTTCTACTGTAATAGGAACAGCCGATCAACTACATCAAGCAAATCAAGAGTTTGCTCAACACATAGAACAGATACAAAGAGAAGAAGGCAGAACACTAACACAAAGAGAGATTGCTAATGAGCGTCAACGTTTTATGGAAGAGCGAAAGCTTACAATGGCACAAATACTACGTGGTGCAGCAGTAAATATAGGTACTGGAGCATTAAGTGGAGGTGTAGGAGCACGATTCCAAGCAGCAAGACAAGGAGTGCAAAGCTCACTATCTCAAGGACTTAGTGCAACAAGAGGTCAGGTTTTAAGAAGTTCTATTGCAGCTGAAGCTACAGTCTTAACAGGAATTGGTATGGGAAGTAGTGTAGTGACTCATGGAGAACTAACACTTGAAGAATCTATTCAACACATAGGTAGTAGTTATGCCGGTGGATATTTAGGAAATAGAGTTAATCATCTAATGGAGAGAAGAGCTCAAGCTGCTAGAGCACAACAATCTCCACCAGCCCCAAGAAATGGTTCTTCACCACCACAAGGTAGAAACATAACAGAAATTGAAATCAGAAATGAGTTACAAAGAGGTGAAACTGCTAGATACCAAACAACTGAACCTCACTCAGGTAGCACTCCACAAGAAACTCAAACCACAAATAATAGGCAAACAACTAGAACAAACAGCTCATCAAGATTATCTCCTAAGGGTAGAGTAGTGGGAGACAATGAAATACCAAAAGAAGCTATAAATCGTTTGAATTATGCAAGAAAACGTGGCGAAGTAAAAATTGAATTGGTTGAAAATCCACCACTTGAGTTTATTCCACATGCAGATGTTATTGAAATATTAAATCCAAATACTGGACAATCTCAAAGACAAACAACAATTAGGATAAGCGATTTATCACAATTATCTTATGAGTTATTACGTCACACGAATAGAAACAATTTAGTTAGATTGCCTGAAGGGAATTTAAATACAGGAACAGTAAACAGAAATGATTTAAGAAGATACCTTGCTGAACGAGCTTTGCAAGAGCTAACAGTAAGAGCACCTAAAGAACGACAGATTCAAGAATCAACTATTCTTGGAGTCAATCTTGTTAAACAAATGCAACAACTAGTCAATGCTGGAAAATATAAAGAAGCCATTAAGTATGCAAACAAGCATGGTGTAGGAAATGATTATAGAAGAAGTTACATAATTGATGCAAGAGAAAGCCTAGCTAGCAATGGACAAAGAATTATTCAAAGAGGAAATTTACAAACAGTTAAACTAGGAGATAAACTAATTCCAATAATCAATAAAGGAGTAGATTTTAAAAACTTACAAAAACTCACTCAAGCAATTGAACTTCTTGAACAGTGTGGTTGGCTAAAAGAGAATTATGAAGCTCTATCAAGTATTAGATCTATAATTATTCAACCTAGAACCGGTAGTTTTTTAGGGAAAGCTGGTTATTTTGGGCATCCTATTCTAGTTATTGAGAATACATCTATTCCTGAACTTATTGCTTTAACACTAGTACATGAGCGTCAACACCACATAACAAGGCTTACAGGAAATTATAAATCAATGGGTGATTTTTATAACGAAAAAATGGATGGGGTAATTAAACACTCTTGGTCAAAACAGGGCTCTACTTTTTCATTTTTAAACGAGCTAGAAAGTTATCATAAAGAATCACAATTAACTCTACAGTTTTTCAAAAAAAATACATATGATTCAAGAAATAGAAGAATGTTAGTTAAAGATCTAATTCATAATCAAGTTGAGGCAAGAAACGTAATCAAGCTAATAAAAGAAAATAAGCAACACTTAAACAATGAAGGACGACAATGGCTACAAGATTTAGAACTCCGCTGGAATCGATTAGCACTTAATTCCGATGTAACTCTGTTTGGGTTATTGAAGTCAACTGATTCACCTACTCGACACTCTGCCTACTTACTGCTAAGTGATTTTTATACGCTATCACCGGCTACAAGTTTAAAAGAGAAGGCCGTTTACTCACATCTTTTTAATCAATTTATTTCACAAGAAACAAATTGGTTCACTTTTTATCGCTTAGCTCGCAATAGTACTCTAGCACCTGAAATGAGGCAATCAACTCTTGCTAGATTCCAATCTCCAGAAATTCAAAACCAATTAATGGACACAATTAGATACCAAATGTCAAAGCCAAATAAAACTCTTGCTTATGAAAGAATCAGCCTGGGTTATGAGCTAACAACAAACTCTCAAAGAAATCAATATTTAAATTTATTTAGAGGACATATAGCTCAAGAAACAAATATACAACTATTAAACAACTTATTAAATTCTCCCTATATTAATTCAGATCTAAAAAGCACCATAAGAAATAGAATTGGTCAATTAACAGAACCAGTAAGAATACCTACAACCACAGCGCTGTAATTATATAGTCTAAAATCACTACCAATGCAAAGTTTATTACGACTGAAAGTCTTGTAGAACTTCCTACAGACTTAGATCCACCAACTGTCAACACGCCACAGATATAACTAATCAGTGCTGAGAAGAAACCAAAACAAGATGATTTTATTATTAGCAAAAATATATCCTTCACAATAACTGCACCTGAAATAGATGTTGTATATAGCTGATAACTAATATTAATTAGTAAATGTGATGCAATAAAATTTATAACCAAACTTACTAAGGTACAAACTATTATGACCAATGGAAAACCAACCAATCCACTTACAAGCATAGGCAAAAGCAAATAAGCTATTGGATTAACCTTGGCTAGTTTCATAGCATCTAACTGTTCAGTGATTTTCATAGAACCAATTTCAGCTGTTTTACCAGAACAGTACTGCGTAATGATAGCTAAAGATCCCATTACTGGAGCACCTTCACGAATAAGAGCCAGTGCAACTATTCCACCTAAATACACACTCAATCCTCTGGTATTAAATTCTGGTGCCACATGAAATGAATAAACAATAGCACTTACACTAACTGTCAATAAAGATATTGGCAAACAACTCCAGACTATTCTTTTTAAGTTTTCAAGAAAGTTACTTATAAATATCTCTCTAATCTGAGAAAAATCTTTCACCAGAAGCATAAAACTTTCAATAAGGCTCAAGGCTAAAGTTGCAATAAAGGTATTAATTGCAACCACAGTATTGTTTATATATTGAATTTGCCTGTCCACTAGTAAAAATAGTACAACAACTTAAGACAAATTAGTTACTACTTAGCTACAGTGTATAAGAACATAACTAAGCTTTTTGTGTGATTTATTCACCAAAAAGCGACGTGAAAGAAGAGCGAGTTGAGCATTCGTGCGAAACGAGCGATAGGTAATCACACAAATCAGATGAGCATTATAAAGATTTTCTAGAACCCGATAGATTTAAAATACTTCTTGTTTGATATCTATGTGTTTGAGCGTAGGTAATGATTTGGTTTCTTGTATCAATTGCAACACCAACTAAGATGATAAGTGATGTGCTTCCTAATCCACCTAAAGTAGTCACCTGACAAAGATCTTCAGCATGTATAGGTAGCACTGCTACTAAACCTATTGCAATGGCTCCAATGAATATTATTCTATTTACTATAAGATCTAAGTAATCACTTGTTGGTTTACCTGGTTTAATTCCTTGTATTGCAGAACCATTCTTTTTTAGATTTTCTGCAATCTCTCTTGGATTTAAAATAAGAGAAGCATAAAAATATGAAAATAAAAGAATCAATAAGAAATAAACAACTGAATGTTGCCAATGCCCACTTCTAAACAAATATTCAATTTGTAATGAAGTCCATTTTCCAAAATCGCTAAAAATATAATTGTCTTGAATTTTTACTTGAGATAAAGCAAAGCAAATTTGAGCAAGTCCAGGAGTATTTGTAAAAAAGTCTCTGATTGTAATTGAAACTGATTTGTTTTGTAACCCGGCAAATGCCATTAATTGAAGCGGTAAGAACATCAATGAGCTTGCAAATATAATGGGCAAAACCCCTGCTGGATTAATTCTGATTGGCATATAGTGATCAGGGGCACTGGTAACTCTTCCACCTACAGCTTGACGGCGTGCTCCTAAAATTAAGATTTTTCTTGCACCTTCCTGAATATAAATAATTAAAACTATTAAAGCAGCAAAAGTTAAAAGCAAAGATGCTACTCCCCATGCAGGAGTCGTACCATTGTTCACCGCTGTAATCGTATCTCTAATCATAATGGGCATTCTGGATGCAATACCAATGAAAATCAATATTGATGCTCCATTGCCTATTCCTCGCTCTGTAATAGTCTCACCAAGCCACATAATAAAAACACTGGAACAGGTAAGAATAACTATTGTATTTAAGTAAAATGCAGGAGTCCCTGAATGTGCAACACCAGCAACATCTAAAAACCTCGCTAATGCAAGTGATTGTATCATTGCTAGTACTACCGTTGTTCTTCGAGAAATTTGTTGAAATTGTTTTCTTCCTTGATCACCTTGTTCTTTTTGAAGTGCTTTTAATGCAGGAATAACCTCTGTCATTAATTGCATAATAATTGATGATGTTATATATGGTCCAATACCAAGAGCAAATATAGACAAAGCACTTAATGCTCCGCCTGCAAACAAATCAACTAATCCTAAAAGCCCACTAGATAAAGCATTTGATCTCTTTAAAAGTTCATGATCCACTCCAATTAAAGGAATATGAACTCCAAGTCTATAAATTGCAAGCATTAAAACTGTAAATAAAATCTTAGGCATTAAACCCGCAGCTTTAAACATTTCTAAAAATGTTGATATATCTGCTTCTTTACCTGATTTTTTCGCTTGAACCGACATTTATTCTATTTTACCAGTTCCCACTTCCCACCAGTTGCTTCAATTTTTTTCTTAGCAGACTCTGTAAAGTAATGTGCTTTAATTGTAGCTGAAAATTTTAGCTCACCATCACCAAGGATTCTAACTCCATCATTAATCTTGTCTATTACTCCTTTATCTAATAACAACTCAGGAGTTATCTCTTTAAGTCCTGATAGTTCTTCTAAGTCTCTTAGATTTACTATTGTCCAGCATAATCTGTTTGGTCTTTCATTTGATTGGAATTTAGGAAGTCTTCTATACAATGGTGTTTGTCCACCTTCAAATCCTAAACGTTGTCCTTTTCCAGATCTTTGGCCTTGACCATTGTTACCTCTACAACAAGTTTTTCCATGTCCTGATGCTCTTCCACGACCGACTTCTTTTCGTGCTCGTCTTGAACCTTTAGCTGATTTTAAATCTGTTAATTCCATTGGTGTTTACATTTCCTTTCATTAGCTAGCAGTAACCATTTGTTTTACTGTCATATCTCTTAGTGCGGCTACTTCATTAAATTTTCTTAGGTTTTTTAAACCATCTACTGTTGCTCTGGCTACATTTAATGGTGAACGTGAACCTAATGATTTTGACAAAATATCACCAACACCACCAAGCTCTAACACTGTTCTTGCAGAACCTCCAGCCTTGATGCCTGTACCTTCTCTAGCTGGTTTCAAGAGTACTTTTGCTGCTCCACCTCTACCAAGAATTTGATGTGGAATTGTAGACTTTACCAAAGGAATAGTAACTAAACTTTTCTTAGCATCAACCACTCCTTTTTGGATAGCACTTATAACTTCAAGTGCTTTTCCTACACCAACACCAACTTGTCCTTTTGCATTACCAACTATTACAACCGCTCTAAAACTAAGCTTTTTACCGCCCTTTACTACCTTTGTAACTCTTCTTATTTGTACTACTTTTTCTATCCATTCCGGTTCTTGCTTTCCCTTATCCTGAACAGATTTATCTCCACGTCTTTTCTTTCTTTTTTTAGTATCTTTAGTAGCTTTAGTAACTTTTTGAACAATCTCTTCCTCAGTTGCCTCTTCAATACCAGTCAATTCATCTTCTTCTTCAACAACTTCTTCAGGCGGTGTTTCACTCTCAGATCCTGTAACAACTTCAACCCCTTCTGTTTTTATTTCTTTTGATACTTCCTCTTCTTTACTAGAAGATAAAGTAGCCTCTATCTTTAAAGCTTCTTCAGCTTTCTGCCCATTAGTACCCTCAGGTAATTGTTCTTGATTTTTTTCCTCTTCTGACATATTTCCTCACTATTAAAAATTAAAATTCCAACCCATTTTCTCTTGCACTCTCTGCAAGGGTTACTATTTTTCCATGGTATCTGTTTCCACCACGATCAAAGACAACTTTTTTTATCCCTTTCTTCACTGCTTCTTTAGCTAGAGTCGCACCAACAACTTTTGCAGCCTCTTTTGTCCATGTATTTTTTAATTCACTTTTTAATACAGGTAAAACTGTAGAGCATGATAAAAGAGTACTTCCTTCTACATCATCAATCAATTGAACATACAAATGTTTATTTGACTTATAAACAGACATTCTTGGCTTTTCAGCAGTACCTTGAATTTTTAATCTTAAGCGAAAATGCCTTTTATCTCTTTTTTCTTTTTTTGATGTTTTAGTAATCATAATTTAATTCCTATTTTTTAGCAGCAGATTTTCCAACCTTTCTTCTGATTTTCTCATCACTATATTTAATACCTTTTCCTTTATAAGGCTCTGGCAATCTAACATCTCTAATTTTAGAAGCTAAATCACCTACGGCTTGCTTATGTATTCCAACAACAACAATATGAGTTTGATTTTTATCCACTTCTATTTTTGTATCTTTATCTGGAGGCTCTATTTCAACTGGATGACTATAGCCTATTTGAAGAACTAGCTTTTGTCCTTGTACTTGTGCACGATACCCAACACCTACAATATCTAACTCTTTTTTAAATCCCTGGGTTACACCTATAACCATATTGTTAATCATGGCTCTAGTCATACCGTGAAGACTTTTCACAAGCTTTTCGTCATTAGCTCTTGTTAAAACTATTTTTTTATCTTCTTTTTTAATGCTTATTTCTTTCCTAAAGTTGCTTACTAATGCTCCTTTAGGCCCTTTGATATTTAAAGTTTGACCATTAGATGTATCTGTAATAGTTACATCTACTTTTTCTGGTATATCAATTGGTTGTTTTCCTACTCTTGACATTTTTCTTCCTCTTATCTTCTAATCACTTTCACAGACTACCATACCTGACAAATAATCTCTCCACCAATATTCTCTTTTCTGACTTCTCTATCTGTTTTCAACCCTTTACTTGTACTTATAATTGATACCCCTAGACCATCAAACACTCTTGGGGCTTCTTTTGCTTTAGTATAGACTTTTAAACCTTGTTTTGAAATTCTTTTAATTCCTGTGATTATCTTCTCACCACGAGGACCATATTTTAAAGTTATTCTAAGTTGTTTTTTATTTTCATCACCAACAATTTCATAGGAATTTATATAACCTTCTTTTTTTAAGATTTCAGCAATTCTTGTTCTGATTTTGGATAATGGAATATCAACTGTTTCATGCATTGCACTAACTGCATTTCTTACTCTTGTTAACATATCACTTATTGTGTCTGTATTTGCCATAGCTTTCTCTCTCTTTATCTCCTTAAACCCTACCAACTAGCCTTTACTACTCCTGGAAGAAGTCCCCAATGTGCCATACTTCTTAAACAAAGTCTGCACAATCCAAAATCTCTATAATAACCTCTGGAACGTCCACATTTTCTACATCGATTATGTATTTTAACTCTAGGATATTTGCCCTTTGCTGCAAGTATCCTTTTCTTTCTGTCTTTTTCAATCATGCACAGTTTTGCCATTTGTCCATTACTCCTAATTTATTTCTTTGATTCTCTTTCTCTCATCAGTTCATCACTCAATCCCAACTTAGCGGGCGACGGGATTCGAACCCGCGACGTCAAGCTTGGGAAGCTTGCATTCTACCACTGAATTACACCCGCTCAACCCTCACTCCTTACCTTTTTAAAAGGCATTCCTAATGCACTTAAAAGGGTTTTTGCTTCTTCATTTGTTTTAGCAGTAGTAACAATTGCTATATCCATTCCTCTAACATTGTCTAGCTTGTCATAATTAATCTCAGGAAAAACAGTTTGTTCTTTTAATCCTAAATTATAATTACCTTTACCATCAAAACTTTTTGGTGATACTCCTCTAAAATCTCTTAATCGTGGAAGTATAAAATTTACTAGCTTGCTAAAGAAGTCATACATTCTTTGACCTCTTAAAGTCACCATACATCCAACAGGACCACCTTCTCGAATTTTAAATGTTGCAATAGCCTTTTTAGCTCTTGTTATAATTGGCTTTTGTCCTGTTATTAATTTTAAATCACTAACGCCACCATCAAGAAACTTAGAATCTGACATTGCCTCACCCATGCCCATATTAACTACAATCTTTTCAAGTCTAGGCACTTGCAAGATGTTTTCATATTCAAGAGTTTTCATGAGCTCATTTATAATTTCTGTTTTATACTTTTCTCTTAAATTCTTTTTTTTCATAACTTCACCACAGTATTTTTAAACAACTTTCTTTCCTTAATCTATTTGCTCCCCACTCACTTTTGCAACCCTGACTTTTTTTCCATCTTTTAAAATTTTATGTCCTATTCTTGATGGTTTTTTCTTGGTTGAATCATAATACATAACCTTTGAAGAAAAAATAGGAGCTTCTTTCTCTATAATTTCTCCAGCTTGTCCAATCCCTCTGGATTTTCTGTGTCTTTTAATAATGTTTACACCCTCTACAATTATTTTTCCTTTTTTTGGCAGTGCTGCTATTACTTTTCCTGTTTTGCCTTTATCTGCACCAGAAATTACCATTACCATATCTCCACGCTTCACATGAAGTTTTGCTTTTGAATTGGTTACTCCTTCTTTAACAAAGGCTCTTGATACTATATAAAATCCACCTTTTTTTGGACGTGCCCCTATAGGTGCATCAGTATAAATAAGCTTTTTCTTTTTGTTTTTGTTTGGAATTTTTATATATTGTTCACTCATTTTTTTTACCTTATCCTCTAACTTCTTTATCTATATAACCTCAGGTGCTAAAGAAACTATTTTCATAAATTGCTTTTCTCTTAGCTCTCTTGCAACAGGTCCAAAGACTCTTGTTCCTCTTGGATTGTTTTGCTTATCTAGAATCACTACTGCATTTTCATCAAATCTAATTTTGCTACCATCATTTCTACTTAAGGTCTTTTTTGTTCTAACAATTACACACCTTACCACTTCATGCTCTTTAACAATCATGTTTGGCAATGCCTTTTTTACAACACCAACAATAAGATCACCAACTCCAGCATACCTGGCATTCCCACCCTTTAAAACTCTAATACATTGAACAACCTTGGCCCCTGTATTATCAGCTACTTCTAGTTTTGATTCTTGCTGTATCATTGTCTTATCCTCAAATCCAATTTCCTAGTCTGCCTTTTCCACGATTTCTTTTAACATCCATCTCTTAGTTTTACTTAACGGACTATGTTCTATCACTTCAACTAAATCACCCTCTTTGCATTGATTGTTTTCATCATGTGCTTTAAACTTCTTTGTTTTAATCACTGTCTTCTTATATTTAGGATGAGAGCTTCTGTTTTCAATAGCAATTACAATGGTTTTATCCATTTTATTACTAACAACTTTTCCTCTTAAAATTTTCTTCGGCATACTTCTTTCTTTTTACTCCTTTATTCGTCACCTATTTTCTTGCTAGTTTTTTTTCTTGTTTTTTTAATCTTTTCTACAGTCTTAGCAGACACTGGTTTCTCTTTTGATTTTTGAGTCTGAACAGTTAGTAATCTTGCAATTTCTTTTCTTTGCTTAGAAATAAGAGAGGGGTTTTCTAATTGGCGTGCTTTAAATTTCATACGAAGGTTTACAAGCTCAATGCGTGATTTTTTAATCTGCTCATCAAGCTCATCTAGTCCTAATTCTGTCATTTCAACCAATTTCATTTTTTATTTTTACCTCTTAATTCTTATCCTTTAACATACTCTTACTTCTTCTCTACAATTCGACACTTAATAGGTAGCTTGTCAGAAGCTAGCTTCAATGACTCCAGTGCCAACTCTTTTGGAACTCCTGTCATTTCAAAAAGAATTCTTCCTGGTCTAACTACACTTACCCAGAATTCTGGATTACCTTTACCTGAACCCATTCTAACTTCAGCAGGTTTTTTTGTAACTGGTTTATCGGGAAAAACCATAATCCAAATTTTTCCACCCCTTTTTATACTTCTAACCATTGCTTTTCTTGCTGCTTCTAACTGTTTTGAGGAAACCCACGCAGGTTGTAAAGCTTGTAAACCAAACTCTCCATGATGTAGCTTCACTCCACGAGACTCTTTTCCAGTCATTCTACCGCGCATTTGTTTTCTGTATTTTGTTTGTTTTGGGGTTAACATTGTTTCTTATACCTTTTTATCTTGGCTCTTGCCTTCTTCTCCTTCTTTTTCTCTTATCTTGATCATCTTCATCAGACACCTCTTCATTTGAAACAACTCTGATATTTCTTTGAGCCATTTCCCCAGGTGCCACCATTCCTTTATATATCCAGGTCTTAACTCCAATTATTCCAAAAACTGTTTTAGCTGTTGCAAGTCCATAGTCAATATCTGCTCTTAAAGTATGCAATGGTATTGCTCCCTCACGTAACCATTCTGTTCTTGCAATATCATTCCCACCTAACCTACCTGAAACCATTATCTTAATACCTTTTGCACCAGCACGCATTGCTCTTTGCATAGCTTGTTTCATAGCCTTTCTAAAAGCTACTCGTCTTTCTAACTGTTGAGCAACAGCTTCACTTGTTAATTGAGCATCAAGATCTGCCTTTGCAACTTCAATAACATTAACTTGAACTACAACATCTTTTCTGTGAATCAATTCTAAGACCTGATTTCGTAAAGTTTCTAAACCTTGTCCACCCTTGCCTACAACGATGCCCGGTCTAACAGAATGTATATTTATCTGGATTAATTGTGCTTTTCTCCAAATTTCAATTTTACTAATTCCAGCATTATAAAGCTTTCTCTTAATATACTCTCTAAGCAATCTATCTTCCAAGACCAAGTCAGCATAATACTTTGGTGGAGCATACCATTGTGAATCCCAGGTCAGAATTACACCCAGTCTAAAACCTTTTGGATGTGTTTTTTGCCCCATTCTTATTCTCCTTCTTTTTCCTTCTTAGCTTTTGAACCTTTAACTTCTTTTGATTTTTCTTTTGTTTTCTTTGTCTTTTCTTTATTCTCTTTAGCTATTGTTTTTTTTGCACCTGATTTTTCTTCTTCATGCTCATGATTACAGCCAGGACCATGTTCATGTTCATGCTCATGACTATGATCATGTTCGTGATCGTGTTTATGATCATGTTTTTTATCTTTTAGTTTTACTTGTGTATTTTTTTTATTTTTATGTGTGGATTTTTGAATTCCGGTTAAATCTGGGCTTACTTCAATAGTCACATGACTTGTTTTCTTTAGAATTGGAAATCCTCTTCCTCTAGACATTGCTCTCCATCGCTTCAAAGTAGTAGATTGATCAATAAATACTTTTGAGATTTTTAAATCTTCTATATTTAAGTTTTCATTTTCTTTTGCATTAGCAATAGCTGATTTTAAAACCTTTTCTACAACTCTTGCAGCTGCATATGGCATAAATTTCAAAACAACCTGGGCATCATTTGTATGCTTTCCACGAATAACATCAACTACTCGTCTAAGTTTTCTTGGCGACATTCTTATATTTTTTGCAATTGCTTTTGCCATAAATATTTAAATCCTTATCTTACTTTGCTGCTGGTGCTGGTGCTGCTCCTTCTACTTTTTTAGCAACTCCTGAGTGAGCTCTAAAGAATCGAGTTATTGAAAATTCACCTAGTCTATGACCTATCATTTGCTCTGTAACATAAACAGGGACAAACTTTTTACCATTGTGAACTGCAATAGTATGACCAAGCATCTCTGGAATTATCATGGATGCACGCTTCCAGGTTTTAACTACTTGCTTTTTGCCTGATTTATTCATCTCCATTATTTTCTTCAATAATGACTCATGAACATAGGGTCCTTTTTTCAGTGATCTTCCCATTATTTCTTTCTCCTCGAAACTATATACTTATCAGATTGCTTTGGCTTTCTTGTCTTCAAGCCCATGGCAGGTTTGCCCCATGGTGTTTTTGGCTGACCACCTATAGGAGATTTACCTTCTCCACCACCATGTGGATGATCTACAGGATTCATTGCTGAACCACGAACAGTAGGTCTAATTCCGAGATGTCTCTTACGTCCTGCTTTTCCTAAGCTCATGTTTAAATGATCAATATTTCCAAGCTGTCCCAATGTGGCTTTGCAGTTGATATTAATTCTTCTCATTTCACCTGAAGGAAGACGTAATGTAGCCATATCACCTTCTTTTGCTAAAAGCTGACATGCTACTCCTGCTGACCTTGCTAATTGTCCACCAGCGCCTGGTTTCAGTTCTACATTATGAAGAAACTCACCTATTGTTATACTTCTAAGTGGTAAACAATTTCCTAGTTTTTGCTCTACATTATCTCCTGATATAACTAAATCATTTACCTTTAATCCATTAGGAGCCAAAATATATCTCTTTTCTCCATCAATATATTGTAATAATGCAAGCCTACAATTTCTATTTGGATCATATTCTATAGCTACTACCTTTGAAGAAATATCATTTCTATCTCTTTTAAAATCAATCACTCTATATCGCTTTTTGTGTCCACCACCTTTATGTCTTGTGGTTATTCTGCCTTGGTTATTTCTACCACCTACTCTTTTATATGGTTTTAATAGACTTTTTTCTGGCTTTGTCTTGGTGATTTCATTAAAGTCCAAAAAGTTCATACCTCTTTGTCCTGGTGTTAATGGTCTTCTTTCTTTAACTGGCATAATCTTTTCTGTCCTTTATTTTCTATCTCAATCCTTTTCTTCTACTCAATCCCCAATCCTCTTTAAGAGGCTTCTGGGAAAAACTCAATCCTTGGTCCTTCAACTGTAATTAAAGCTTTTTTTCCATCAACAGGATTTTTATAACCACCTTTTGTACGTTTTCTATGTCCCATTGTTTTTGAGGTCTGAATTGACAACACTTTTCTGCCTGGAAAAATTGCTTCAAAAGCATGTTTTATAACGTGTTTTGTAGCATTTTTTGAAACTCGAAAAGTATACTTGTTTTGTTGGCATAAAGCAGTACTTTTTTCAGTAATAACTGGCTCAAGAATTACACTTGTCATCATGCTTTTCATTTCCTATACCGCCTTGCTTTTCTTATTAAGTACTTTAGAAAACCGTTTTTCCATTTCACTTAAAGTTGATTTTGATATAAGAATTGTTTTTGCTTTTAGTATGTCATGTACGCCTACATAGTTTTGATCTTTAAAAGCAACATAAGGTAAATTTCTTGAAGCTTGTTTAACTTGTGCACAGTTTGTTTCTTCTGGACTTACAATTATTAAAATTGGATGAGTTGTTATTCCTGCATTTTTTAAACCACTTTCAAAATTTTTCGTTTTAGAATCTTTAACTTCTGGGAGCTCTTTCAAAACAACAATTTGATTGGATTTAGATATAAACGCTTGTGCTATTGCTAATCTTCTAGCTTTTTGAGGGATATCAAACTTAAAGCTTCTGGGTTTTGGTCCAAATGTTATTCCTCCACCAACCCATAATGGGGATCTAATAGATCCTGCTCGGGCCCTTCCTGTACCTTTCTGTTTCCAAGGCTTCTTACCACCACCTCTAATTTCACCCTTAGTTTTTGTAGAAGCTGTTCCAGCTCTTTGATTGCTTAATTGTCTTAAAACTGATAAGTGTAATAAATGTTTATTTAGTTTTACTTCAGCAAGCAAATCTTGAGGTTTAAAATCTTCCTTTTTAATATCTGAAATTTGTAAGTTTGTTTTTGGCATTTTTTTCTGAACCTGGTTATTCTTAATTTTGCAAACATATTTAAAGACGCAAAGGTTAATTCTAACGGGCTATTGTAATTTGGTCAACTTCTAATTTACCTGAAAATAAATGGTATATCAGTATAAGGGTTATAACAACTTAAATTAGTAGAGACGCTATAACCACTATTATCAACAGCGTTAAAAGAATTTATAAAGTTATAATGTCACTTGCAAGTACTAGGATTTAGCCAATTTATTTGGTAAATCCAATCCTATAAGAAAGATTGACATAAAAGCCGCAAACTTGTTTTGCAGCATATTCAAAAAATGAGAGCACTTTTTATAAATCCTGGTGGCATTGGTGATCAAATATTATTATTACCTACAGTAAAACTCTTAAAAGAAAAATTCTCTGATTTACAAATTGATTTGGTAACTGAGCCTCGAAGCACTTGTATAGCAGAGCTCACTTCTTTATTTAGAAAGGTTAAGGAATTTAACTTTAAAGATAGAAATCCTAATGTTTTTAAACTTAGAGAGCTGTTAAGGGAAAGACCTTATAAATACTTAATTTCAACAGGTTCATCATTAAAAGCAAATATAGTTGCATCTCTAGGAAATGCAGAGTTAAAGATTGGTTTCAAAAATTCTTTAATCAGTAATTTATTCATAACACATCCAGTAAAGCTCAATGAAATACAATATGCAGCAAATATGTTTGCTGAGCTTCTTTTACCAATTATGCCAGAATTAGTAAACAAGTTAAAAGATCAAAGTCTTATTCCTGATATTAGGTTAAATCCTAATGCTATTGAGTGGGTAAAAGAAATAATTAACCCCAGAATTAAAGAAAGATTTCATGCAAAAAAAATATTTATTCATCCTGGTGTAAGTAGTCTAAGTATTAAAAAAAACATCTTAAAAAGCTGGTCTCCAAAAAGCTGGGCAGTATTAATTGAAAAACTGATTGACAATCAAAACAACACTGTGATTCTTCTTGGAGGAAAGGATGATTTACAAACCATTGATGCAATTCATAAAAAACTTACATTTTTTGCAAGACCAAAAAACTTTTTTGATTTAAGTACCCTTGATTTATCTTTAGAAAAACTTAGTGCTCTTATAGGTTCAGCTGATCTTTTAGTATGCACTGACTCAGCACCCATGCACATTGCTGTTGGGTTAGGTAAAAAACTTGTTGCATTTTTTGGTCCCACAAATCCACAAAAGTTACTTCCTAATGATCCTAGATTTCTTGCTGTACACGTAGACAACCTAGAGTGTAGACCTTGTTTATTTGATAAAAGAAAGGAATCCTGTTCAAAACCCCAGTGCCTTGAAGTCACACCTCAAATGATGATGGATGCCGTAAATAAGCAGCTCAGTTTATCTCTATCACTATATAGAAAAAGCTAATGCTTAACCCTGCTTGGTGGAAACAAAACCACATTCTCAGTAGTTTTTAAGTTGTTTGCAATTTGTCTTAGTTGAACCAATGTGCGTGCTAAAAAAAACAACTGCCTATCTTCTTTTTGGCTCAATGTTTTAAACTTGGATGAAAAATCTTTTTCTAAAAAATTAGAAAGTTCAAAAATTACATTATCGAGTTTAGCTTTACAGTTATCGTTCATTAATTCATATTATATAATGTTGAAACATAAATTATTATGAAATGAGGAAAGTTATGAGAAAAAAAATTATAATTGGAAACTGGAAAATGAATCCTGGACTTACAGATGCACAAGATTTAGTGTTTAAGCTAAAGAACTATGCTTTTAAAAATAAACAGGTTGATGTCTGTGTTTGTCCACCCAGTGCTTATCTGGTCACAATAATGAATATACTAAAAGATACAAGTATTCTTATCGGAGCACAAAACATGTTCTATAAAGAAGAAGGAGCTTTCACTGGTGAAACATCACCTAAAATGCTTCGTGACTTAAATGTAGGAATGGTGATTATAGGACATAGTGAAAGAAGGCAGTTTTTTCACGAAACAGATCAAGACATCAATCTAAAAATTAAATCTGCACTTAAGTTTGGTTTAGTTCCCATAGTATGTGTCGGTGAAGATTTACAAACAAGAGAAAAAGGTAATGCAGAATCCTGGGTTAAAGGACAAGTTGAAGCAGCATTAAAAGACCTAAATCAAAATGATATTGAAAAACTTATCCTTGCATATGAACCAATATGGGCTATTGGTACAGGAAAGGTTTGCAGCGGTGAAGATGCAAATAAAATCATAGAAATGATAAGAGCTACTATTAAAGCTCACTCTTCTGAATCATCAAGCAACAATGTAAGAATTTTATATGGTGGCAGTGTAAAATCTGACAATTTCAATGATCACATAAAGTTCGAGAATATTGATGGAGGCTTAGTTGGTGGTGCTAGTTTGAACTTTGAAGAGTTTATTAAAATTATTAATCTCGCAAATAACGTACATGCACTACATTAAGACCATCATGCATAAACTCATTAGCTAATAAATATGCTTTATCTTTTGAGGTAAATCGCTCCATCTCAAAAGTATAAAGACCAGACATCAGTTGTTTTATATTAATTTGCTTAAATCTCGGTAATAGTTTTATAGCTTCTTCCTTTGCACTTGGAAAAGTCTTAAATTCACCTATAGTTACTACATAAGGTGATTTTATTTGATCAGTAAAAAATGTAGGACAAGCATTTAAAAACATACTAAATCCAATTAAAGCAACAACTAAAGAATAATAGACAAATTTATGGTTTTTTACTTCTACTTTATCTTCTTCAAAACTTAGCTTTTCAATGGGGTTTTCAACTCTGCTTATAATTTGAAGATTTTTATCTTCAATGTTTTCTCTAACAGTATTTTCAAGATTATTTTTTTTATAAATTAAATCTTTTTTCATCTTCTCTTCCAAAAGTAAGACTATTTTAAATCACAGAACTTCTTTTCTTCATTATTTGTAATATCATTCAAGCCAACAGCTGTTGGAATCATCGTTTCTTCTGTTAGTTCTACTTCCATCTCATCCCCAGCCATGATATCAATCATATTTCCTTTTTGAAAAGAATACAAAGCTAACCCTGCAACGGCACCTGCCGCCGCCCCGATACCAGCCCCCAAAACACTACTATCAGCAACGACCAAACCTGCTCCAACACCTGCTGCTGTAGGTCCTAAAATACTAGCACTCGACAATAAAATATTTTTCTTTGTGAATTTTCCTTTTATTAATCCATTTCTTGTTAAAACACTTGCTACTATTGGGACTTCATTACCTTCAGGCAAAGTAAGATTATTGAACTCTATTCTTACCGTTCCTGCTTTATGAAGTCTTTTAGCTAAATTTATCTCTGTCAATTTTCCACTTAAAGTGCTTCCTGAAGGAATAACAGTTAAATCATCAATTAACACATCTTCCGATAAGCGAAAACTCACCTCATCATCTAGCTTGCTATTTAATTCATCTATAGGAGTTTCAACAATAATTTTTAATTTTGTTCCACTTGGGACCTTTGTTACACGACCTTTTAGTAAAGTATTTGATCCATTTCCTTCAGGAATCGTTGTTTCAGATTCATTCTTACTTTCATTATCACTATTTAAATTACTAAAAATCGAGTTGAATATATGTCCTTCATTAAAGTTTAAATCTTGTCCATAAGCTTTTATCGATAAGAAATTTACCAACGCTAAAAATACAATAATAATTTTTAAATTTAATTTCATTTAATTCTCAAGCAAAAAACAAAATATACATTTATTCTACACCTTTTTAGTATTTACTTCCATTAAGGTTCCAAAAACAAATCCACAAAAGTACAATAAACAATAACGAACCTCACTATCACCCCAAAAATATTCAAAAAAACCCTCTGTCAATAAAGCAATTAAAACAGCAATTAAACAAATTACATATTGATTGGTTTTAATATTCTTAAACAAATACTTAAAAACAAAAAATATTAGATTTAAAAAAGCAAATAAGCCACATAAGCCATTAGTTACAAGAACTTGTAAATAAACATTATGAGCATGTGTTAGATATTGAACACTTGAAAGATCTCCTGGTTGATAACGAACAACAGGAAATTTCCCAAGTCCAAACAAGATGTTTTGCTTCCAAAGAGACAAAGCAAGACCCCAAAGCTTTAATCGTATTAATGATTCAACCCCTTTAGGCGGAAAAATGGTTTTTCTAATCCTAACTAAAAATTTCTTATTTAAAATTACAATTAAAACAATAGGGATAAAAACTAAGAATTTAAGCTTTGATGAAAAGATATCTTTATAAAATTTTTCTTTAAGAATAAAAAAGCTTACAACTCCAACAAACAACCCTAAAACTATTGCTCTTTCATTTGTATTTAGAACACAAATAAAAGAAATAATTAAAAATAGAAATTTTATGGCTCTTTGTAAGTTATTTTTACCATTATAAAAAACTAAGCTTGTTAAGAAAATAAAGAAAAAAACAATTAGTTGTCCACCATAAGAATATGGATTTTTATGAAAACCCGAGATTCTATCTATATTTTCAAGTCTATTAAAAACATCAAAGTGAAGTATTTGCATCAGTCCATAACAAATTGAAATAAAGCCACTGATATAAATCGCTATTTTTACAATCTTGCTATTATTGTGTTTTTTTAAGATATAAGACATACACCAAAGAAAAATGAAATAATCCTGAAGGCATCTTAAAACAGTCTTTAAAGCTTCTTCTAGACCACTGTTGAATAGTTTTGTAATTGCAAACAAAGTAATGTAAATCAGAAAAGGTATACACAATGGAAGCTTTTGTGGCTGGATTAAATTTTCCTTTCGTTTTAAAATTAAAAGGACAAAAAAAACAAAAAAGCCACAATAAAGTACAATACCTGTAAAAGTTATAGATGTAACAAGTGCTATAGGAAATAAAAAAATGAAAACTAACTCTAAGAATTCAAACGTATTAATAAAAATTAATGGTGAAAACAAACTAATACCTCATCAGTGCTCTATTTTAGAACTATTAGAAGACTATAAAATCAATAAAGATAGAGTTGTAATAGAATTAAATAAAACAATATTACAAAAAATCAATTTAGAAAATATTTTTCTAAAAGAAAATGATGAGCTTGAAATTATAACTTTTGTAGGTGGTGGGTAGAATTAGTATTGAGCAAGTCTCATGCCTCTACTAACGATAATGCCTTTAAAAGCTCTGCACAAAAAGCCGGTAAGTCTGCTGGGGTTCTTGAAGTAATCAAATTTTCATCTACAACTACTTCTTTATCAAACCAACGTCCACCAGCATTTATTAAGTCTGTTCGAATACTTACATAGCTTGTTAGTCTTTTACCTTTTACAATATCTGCTTCTACTAACATAGATCCACCATGACAAATACATCCAATGGGTTTATTTTTTGCATTGATTTCTTCTATAAACTTCACCATTTTTTCATTCATGCGCATTTTATCTGGTGCCCAGCCACCTGGTATCACTAATGCTATATAATCTTTTGCTAAGACATTCTCTATAGATTTGTCTGCTTTAATCTTAGTACCTTTTTTTCCTATAAACTCTTCAGTAGTATTTGGACCGATAATATCTACTTTAAAACCAGCACCTTCAAGTTTTTCTTTTGGATCAGTAACTTCTGAATCCTGAAATAATTGATCAACAATAATTGCAACTTTTCCTTTTGGCATATTTTCTATCCTCCTAGTATTAGAAAATTATACTATCTTAATCACTCCACGGAAAATAACAAGCCACTAATATTCCAAGCACACCAATTGCAATAAAAGAAGAAGGTGCCAATAACGGTGTATATGTAGTAAGTATTTCAAAATTAATGGATTTATTACTGACAAAGTATTCTTTAACTATCTTTAGTCTCCACTTATTGTGAAGATATAAACCTAGTAATCCAACACAAACAGAACAAGACATCAATACAAAGAACAAATAATAACTAGCTTTATTAAAACAAATTACAATAAAAATTTCAATTAATCCACCAATAAGTCCAAATAGTATTGGAGTCCACATTATTTGCTTATCTTGTAATTGATCGTAATGCTGCAAATAAACCTCAAAAGAAAGAACAAAATAACCAATAGATATAAAAAGAACTATTATTCTATTTAGACCCCAGATTTTTTTCATCCTTGTGATTGTACAATATTTAAACAACAATGAACCAATATTTTATAATCTCTAAAAGTACTGAATTACTAGCTGATCTTGATACACCTGTTAGTGCTTTTTACAAAATCTGTGATAAAAAACCATATTCATTTCTACTAGAGTCTGTTGAAAACAATGAAAAGCTTGGTAGATATTCTTTAATAGGTACTGAGCCAATTTTATTGTTTACAAATAAAAATAATAAAACATATTTAGAAACCTTGTTTGATAAAAGCACTATAGAGCTAAATTCAAATCCCTTTCTTGCTTTAAAATCACTATTATCAAACATAACAGTTGCTGATAAAAATTTAAACAACTACTTAGGATTTGTAGGTTATTTTGGCTATGAAAATATCCGATGGATTGAACCTAAAGTAAATTTGGCTCCAAATAAAAAAACACCAGATGTTTGCTTAATCTTCCCTGGTAAACTAATTATTTTTGATCATATTCTTCACAAGGTATGCTTAATCTCAAATGTTTTAGCACAAGATAAAAACCAAATTGAAAGTAAAAAAATCGAGGCTGACAAAAAACTTGTCTCACTTCTTAATGAATACAAACAATTGAAACCTCAAGAGATCTTATCTATAAACTTCAACGCTGGAACCAATGTTTCTTATAAAAGTAATTTTACAAAAGAAGAGTTCATTTCAAAAGTCAACTACGCTAAAGACCACATTACAAAAGGTGATATTTTTCAAGTAGTTCCTTCTCAAAAAATCATTCTGGACAATACTTACAATACATTTAAGTTATACAGGGCTTTACGAAGTATAAATCCATCACCCTATCTTTTTTATATTAATTTTAAAGATTTTGAAATAGCAGGCTCATCTCCTGAAGTAATGATTAAATCTGAGATTCAGGGGAATGACAAGATTGCTTATTTAAGACCAATTGCAGGTACCTATCCCAGAGGAAAAGATGAAAATGAAGATCTAGAAAATATTTCTAAGTTAAGTTCAGACCCTAAAGAGAGAGCAGAACATTTAATGCTTGTTGATCTAGCTAGGAACGATCTTGGGCGTGTTTGCAAAACAGGATCAATACAAATACCAGAGTTTATGGTGATTGAAAAATATTCACATGTTTTACATCTGGTGAGCTTAGTAAAAGGTATACTTGAAAAAGATAAAACACTTGTGGATCTTTTATGTGCCACCTTCCCAGCTGGTACCTTAAGTGGCGCACCAAAAGTAAGAGCTATAGAAATAATTAATGAGCTTGAAAAAGAACAAAGAGGACCATATGGAGGATGTACAGGGCTTTTTAGACTAGATGACACAATAAACACTTGTATGACTATTAGAACATTTGTAGCATTTAAAGATCATATTGAAATTCAAGTTGGAGCAGGTATTGTTTCAGATTCTAATCCGGAAAGCGAATATGAAGAGACGTTAAGAAAAGGAGCAGCTTTATTAAAAGCAGTAGAGTCGTACCATGGTACAACTCTATGATGAAAAAATCTTCCTCACAAATAATTTTCTATGCAATGGAGTTAATCCATGTTTTCTAATAGCTTTCCTATGAACTAACGTTCCATATCCAACATTCGAATTCCAACCAAAGCAATTAAATTGTTTCACCTTTGAAAGCCTAAACATTAAGCTATCTCTATACACCTTTGCAATAATTGATGCTGATGCAATAAGTGATGAATTAGCATCTCCACGCACTATTGGTAACTGCCTACAATTTATGAGTGGATTAAATTTGTTTCCATCAATTAAGAGATAAGGCTCATCTAAAACTCCTACTTGCTTAGTATACTTTTCAACCAAACCATTAAAAGCTCTATTCATAGCTAAAAATGTTGCATTTAAAATATTCAATTTTTCAATTTCTAAAACAGAGGAATACCCTAAAGCATAATATCCAAGCTCTACCAAATGTTTAAAAAGTTCATTTCTTTTAATTCGAGTTAATTGCTTAGAATCATTTAAATCTTTTAGTAGTTTTATTAAATTTTTCTTTTTGCCACTTTTAAAAAAATTGTTTCTCCAAGTAAAAGCACAAGCTATAACTGGTCCTGCCAATGCACCTCTCCCTACTTCATCCATACCAATAAAACAGCAAGAAGGATAAGAGCTTATAAATGAGCTATCAAAATGAAATAGTTTATTTTCAATCTTAAACATGCTTCCTTAAAATGCTATAACATGAGCCTTATATTATCTAGAGTTTAAGATATAATAAATATTTAGTTATTAAGGAAGAATACAAGAAAAATAAATGATAGATCTTTTTAAAACAATCTTAAAAAATGGAAACAGTCCTAGCTTATTTGAAGAAATTAAAAGTGAGCTACAGCCAATTCTAATTAAAAATAGCTTTGATAAAGCCGATAACATGATTAAACTGATTTACAAATTATTTTTACTTTCCGTAGTAGGACTTTTCATTAAACTTATAACTAAATTTTTAAAGTTTTAGTTTAATTTATTTATAACTATAATAATGCTTGTTTTGTATTAATCATTTCAAGAATGCGAAAGACAAGTTAACTATAGCTAACGATATAAAATTCTTGCACATTTAGTATTTAATGGTAGAATCAAAGTCTAATTTATTTGAGGAAGAATTATATGCATCCTAAAATCGTAGAATTATCAAAGCAAAACCAAAAAAAACAAATCCCTAATGTCCAGGTTGGTGACACCGTAAAAGTAACTGTAAGAATTAAAGAAGGAACTAAAGAAAGAAGCCAGAACTATGAAGGCACCGTAATAAAAATTAAAGGCACAGGCATAAGTAAAACCTTTACAGTAAGAAAAGTTTTTCAAGGGGTTGGCGTAGAAAGAGTATTTTTATTAAATTCTCCAAAGATTGAAAAAGTTGAAGTTTTAAGATCAGGAAAAGTCAGACGAGCAAAGCTTTATTATCTTCGAGAAAGAACTGGTAAATCAACAAAATTAAAAGAGCGGATGCTATCATCACAAAGTACAAGCGAGATGCCTAAAGAAGAAGTACCTGAAGAAGGTAAGCTTGTTGAAGTAAAATAATGTATAACATCTTTGATTTATGAAATGTACAATAAACAAAAATACAATGCTCTTAGGCTTGATATTGTTTTCATTTTGTTGTTTAATTTCAACTAGTGCTAAAGATATAGTTACAAAAAAAGGAGACAGCAAAATTAACACTCAAGATGAAAAAGTGCAAAGTACTGACACTGTTTTAATACAAACTGAAAAAGGCACTATTAAAATTAAGCTCTTTATCAAAGAAGCACCTATAACTACAAACAATTTAATTGACCTTGTAAAAAAAGGATTTTATAATGGGACAATTTTTCATCGAGTCGTAGAAGGCTTTGTTATACAAGGTGGAGATCCGCTAGGCGATGGAACAGGTAATTATATCGATTCAGAATCAGGCAAACCAAGATATATTAAACTTGAAACAAATAAGGATTTAAAATTTGATCGTGCTGGCAGGGTTGGTATGGCAAGAACATCTGATCCAAACAGTGCCAGCTGCCAGTTTTTTATAGCATTAGCTCCTTTACCTTCATTAGATCCTGGTGGAGTAGATCCATCTGGTTATGCTGTATTTGGTCAAGTAACAGATGACTCTCTTGAAGTTGTAAAAAAAATTGCTAAGGACTCAACTCCTCTTTTCCCAGGTAGTGATAGACCTAAAAACCCTGTAAAAATGACCTTGGTCAAATTACAATAAAAAAATATGCAAGAAACATTAATCAATATTAAAGATTTAAAAAAGTCACAAGAATTGTATCAAAAAGCATGTGAGCTAATACCCGGAGGTGTTAACTCTCCTGTCCGTTCTTTTAAGTCTGTTGAGCTTGAGCCAATCTTCATATCAAAAGCCAAAGGACAATATATTTGGGATGTAGACCAAAACAAATACCTAGATTTTGTAAACTCATGGGGAGCTCTAATTCATGGACATTTAGCTAATGAAGTTACAGAATCAATTCAAAATGCCTTAGCAAAAGGTATAAGTTATGGCGCTTCTCATGAAAATGAAATAGAACTAGCACAGCTCGTAGTTAATAGTTTTCCAAGCATTGAAAAAGTAAGACTTGTTAATTCAGGTACAGAAGCAGTAATGACTGCAATAAGATTAGCTAGAGCTTATACAAATCGAAATAAGATTATTAAGTTTTCAGGATGTTATCACGGACATGCAGATGTTGTACTCTCTATGAGTGGTTCAGGAGTATCAACACTTGGACTACCTGGTAGCGCTGGTGTTACAAAAAATACAGCAAGCGAAACTATTACTTTACCTTATAACAATATAGCCAACTTAGAAATTTTACTAAGCAAATACCCAAAAGAAATTGCAGCAATAATTGTAGAGCCCGTTGTTGGAAATTGTGGAGTAATCCCACCTAGTGAAAACTTTTTACAATCATTAAGAGACTTATCCACAAAATATAAATGTTTACTTATATTTGATGAAGTAATCACTGGTTTTAGATTATCAAAAGGTGGTGCACAATTAAAATATAAGATAAAGTCTGACTTAACTACCCTTGGAAAAATTATTGGTGGAGGAATGCCTATTGGTGCTGTTGGCGGAAAAAAAGAAATTATGAACTTGTTAGCTCCTCTTGGGACGGTATATCAAGCTGGCACTCTATCAGGAAACCCATTATCAGTAGCTTGTGGCATAGCAACCTTAAAGCTATTAAACGAAGAGACCTATACTTATCTTGAAAGTACCACTAACTATCTTTGCGACGAAATGAAGAAAATTAGTCTTGATACAGGAGTTAAGATACAAATAAACAAAGCAGGATCAATG
Organism: Candidatus Melainabacteria bacterium; assembly: GCA_023250155.1. GTDB lineage: Bacteria > Cyanobacteriota > Vampirovibrionia > 2-02-FULL-35-15 > 2-02-FULL-35-15 > JAHFBD01. Next base: position 230,328 of record JAHFBG010000002.1, on the reverse strand, counting down.
TTTAGTATCTTTTTTGCAGACAGTTTTGTTTATGACTATGAGTCTGCAAAAAAATCAAACACACAAAAGTTTATAAGATTTTTCCAAAATATGCTTTCACAAGGAATATATTGGGCACCAAGTCAGTTTGAATCAAATTTTGTTTCTACAGCACTAAAAAAAGAAGATCTTGAATATACTTTAAAGGCATTTAAAAAATCAATTCTTGAAATTTAACTCTAAAATTTAAGATAACAAATCAAAATACATAAATCTACAGGAACTAAATCAACCTTATTCACCGTCTTAGTTTAATGTTTTAATAGTCAAAATTTGAGTAAAAAATGGAAACAGAAATATTTGAATTAATTACAAGATACTTAACCAGTCTAAATTTAGACGGTGATACTCTAAGAGCTTATACAATAGATCTACATAAGTTTGAAAGAGTTCTTGGAAACATTGCTATAAGCAATATAACAAAAGATACTATAAAAGACTATTTAAATGGCTTAACTTCAAAATATGGACAAAGAGTTTCACTAGCAACACAAAACAGACATTATGCTTCATTACATAGATTCTTCCAATGGTGCCTACAAGAAAAACATACAAATGAAAATCCTATGGAAAATCTTCCAAGAAGAAGACCTAATAAAGATCTTGGGGAAGCACAACCTGGTTCAGTAATTAGATCTTTAAAAAGAGAGCAAGTTGAAAAGCTTCTAAGAAATGCACAAACAACCAGAGAAAAGCTTTTATTTACTTTGTTATATACCAGTGGAATTAGAATAAGTGAAGCTTTAGATTTAAACATCCAGGATATTCACGATGGAACTATCCATATCAATCATGGAAAGGGTAATCAACCAAGGCAAGCATATCTTAGTAAACAAACAGAAAAACTACTTATCCAATATTTAGAAGAAAAAGGCAATCCAACCAGTGGACCATTATTTGTTACAGCGCATGGTCAAAGACTTTCATATGCAAGAGCAAGACAGCTTTTTATGGAATCAGCTAGAAATATTTTAAACTCAGATGGCACACAAATTACGATACATCAATTAAGGCATACTTTTTGCACAGAAAGAGCAGGGCATATTGATTCTTTTGTATTGCAAAGACTTGCTGGACATAATGATATTAGAACTACTCTACGATATACAAAAGTAAATGATGTAGTTGCAAAAGAAGCATTTACCAATTTTGATGACTGGATAGAATATAAAAAGAAGCTTTCAGACGATTCTACTAATAAGCCAGTTAGAGTAATTAATCAGATAGTTCAATAACATTATCACTTTCAATCTCAAAACCTTCATTGAGTTTATTTAAAACAAGCAGGGCAGCATATGTAGCTAGTATTATTTCCAATCTAAGCGGTCCTGTTGATACTATTGAAAGCTCTTCATTTATATCTGTAGCCTTATAAATCTCATCTGTTAACATAACATTCAACTCTGCTAAATTAGGTTTATGTTCTAATAAACACAGACTTTCAGCAATTGCATTTTCTAAGTCACTCACAATTCCTTGATTATCACCAGATGTCTGAATATTAAAACTAAAATCCAAATTTTCATTTAGTTCAAACTTTATTAAAAATCTCCCCACACTAACTGAAAAATAATAGATGTCACACGTAGCTAATAATTTCTTAGAACTGTTCTCTGTTTTTTTACTAATCCAGTTAAAAACATTTTTATCTTCATTTAGATATGGAATTGGTAACGGATAATACAATAAAATTAAAGGCAATAACAGCTGGTTATTATTACTACTAGATGCTAATAGTGGTAAAAACTGTTCAATAGAGTTCACCAGTACATCATCAACCCCAATAATTTGCTCTTTTACTATATTAAATCTCTGTCTTAAAAAGGACACCATTTCTTTTGTATTTAATTCAATGCGATCATAAGCAAATTGTCTTAAGAATTCCGGAAATTCATTTGGTAGAGCTAAAAGCTGGTGTAGATATTTAATTTGAAATGGATCAAAATGTTCTAACTTATGAAGCTCATTTGGAGTAGGTGGTACTAATTTAACTTCTTTACTAACCTCCCCATCTTTAGCTTGACCTATATTAGAGCCAAGTTTTTTAAAGTTATTAATGTGAACAAGCAATTCTGTATTTTCACAAGAACCATGTTCTATATTAGAAAATATATGTGACAGAACCAATAAACCTTTATTTTTTTTAGCATGCCTTAATCCTTTACCACTTCTACCTGAAGGAGAGTCATCCTTAGAGTCTTGGGAGGTTTGTTTTTGAAATCCTTTAATTCCTTCTAATGTGGTCGTTAATTGCTTTTCACCAGATTCTAAATTTGCAAAGCTTTTATTGTTATCATGATTTGCAATCCAAGATTTTAGAGACATATTTGCAATTCCAGCATATGCTGGTAAATCACGTGCTCCTTGAAAATCATGCTGTTGAGGAGTAGATTGTACCTGATTGTTTTGATTGTTCTTAAAATCTAGATTTGATTGGTTTGAACTAGTTGTATTTAATGCTGCCTGATTAGCTAAAGGATTGTTTAAAGCAGATTGATTTAACTGAACACTTACATTTACATTAGCATTGGTTTGTGGTTGGTTTTGTGCAGCTTGATCTTTTTGAATGTTTTTAGCTACTTCTTCAACTGGATTATGACTTTCATCAAGATAGTTTTGTAACTGTTCTTCTTGTCCTTGACCTTGTCCTGGTGGTCTTATAGGGGAAAAGGAATTAAGTGATATATTAGGGCCAAATCCATTCATTTTTTTTCACAACATTGACTGTTTTTTATACGACCACATCAACCACTATACGTGGTAAACCCTTCAGCTAAAAGTATCTGACGAACTTTTTGAATAGCATCTTGAATCATATGCGACACTCTGGATGGTGTCACTCCCAGCCATGAAGCAATATCATTTCCTCTTTTTCCTTCATAAAATCTTAACTCAAGTACTTTTTTATGTTTTGCTGGAAGTTTATCTATTGCTCTTTTAACTGCAGCCTTAAGTTCCAGAAGTTCTAGCCTAGCCAACTCATCAGGTGACATTTGTTCTTTTGGGACAGTTTCTACTAGAAAATCATCCAAGTATAAAACTGTTTCAAATACCTTTTCAACCGCTTCTTCTTCTGTAACTTCATGATATGGATCTCCACCAACAATTTCCCTAGGAGCTGCTTGAGAAAGAGAGTCCCCATCCTCATCCTTATTTTTCCCTTGTGTTTGTTTAACACCATACCAATTATATTTAACTCTCAATTCATCTTTTATTGCCCACTTAATAGCTTGAGCAATATAGCTTGAGTTATAAGTTTTTTTACTTTTAGTCACTTCTTTTAAAAGCTTGTTCACAGTTAAAAGACCTACATTAATAAGCTCACTATATTCCGCTAGGTAAGAAGGAATTGTTTTATATTCTTTCTTAACAACCATTTCAATTATTGGTAGATATTGCTTTAAAACATCTTCACTAGTGCCTGTATCAGGACCGATAAATAATTCTTTTGTCGATGCTGGTGGCTTTTCCTTTGTAATGTCTGAAAAAGACTTTGTAGCCTCTACTGGGTTATCACTTTTTGGCTCACCTGTTTTCATCTTTTTTTTAATAGTTATTAAATGCCTTTAAAAACTTTTTGGCTTTGTCTCTTTCTTTTTAGAATTTACCCTTAAATTAGATCCTTCTATTAAAAGTTCTATAACTATTAATATTTTAATTTGTTTTTTTTACATAACACCAAACATTGTATGTATCTAATTAAAATTCTTATCTAATTATCACTAAGAAATGGTTAAATAGTTAACATTTTTAATGGAATTTATCTTTTCCACGAGTTTGATATACAAATATTAATATTTCTGCAACTGCCCTAAATAATTCAGCCGGAATCTCTTGGTTAACCCTAACTAGTCTAAATAAAGCTCTTGCTAAGGGTATATTCTCTATTACAGGAATACCATATTGTTCTGCTATTTCAAGTATCTGCTGTGCAATTAGCTCAGAACCTTTTGCCAAAACCTTAGGAGCCTGATTCATATCTGCATCATACTTTAAAGCCATAGCAATATGATCTGGATTTTTTACCACAAAATCTGCTTCTTTTACTTGGGCCATCATTTGCCCATAAGCAATTTGTTGTGCCCTTTGTCTTCTCATTGACTTAATCAAAGGATCACCTTCTGTTTGTTTGTATTCATCTTTCAACTCTTTGAAAGTCATTTTTTGATCACTCATATACTTCCATCTTTGAAAAAGATAATCAAGAATAGATATAGCCAATAAAAAAATAATGCTATTCACCGTGAAATCTGAGAAAACCTTTCCTAAAACTGCAATGCTTGCTAATCTATTACTCACTGCAATTAAGCCTAAAAGTTCAGGCATATATTTCACTAAACTCGAATAAGCTAAATATCCTAAGACCCCTACCTTAAAAACCGATTTAACAAGCTCAAATAAAGATCGCATATTAAAAATTACTTTTTTTATCCCTTCAAAAGGATTTAATTTTTCAAGCTGAAATTTCATAGTTTCCAGTGTAAATATAGGCCCGACTTGAAAAAACTCAATAGAAATTGCTGTAAATAAAAGAACTAAAAGTAATGGGAGCATTATAATTACATAGCAATACCAAGTATGGTAATAAATGTATCCTCCACCTATAGTAGAAAAAGATTTTTCAGGAATTTGAGACCAAATAGTATGAAATAACTTAGCAAAATTTTCCCATATAAATCCACTTGAATTATAGATTGCAAAAAAACCAACTATAAAAGTTACAAGTTGAGTTAAATCCTTACTCTTAAATACTTGTCCCTTCTTTTGGGCTTCCTTTAATTTATGCGATGAAGCATCAAACTGCTTATCACCGGAATCTTGATCAGCCATATATAATCAAATTAAACAATTTAATTTGTAGGTTTCTCCTCTTAAAACTAATATGCCTCAAATCAAGCTCTTTTCATTGAGACAAATCAATTAGATAATATATTTGTTAAAGGTTAGTTATGAAGCTAACGATAAAAGCAAACAACTTATACTCAAAAGACAGGCTAACCCTAAATATTTCTTTAAATAATGCTTTTTCTTAACCGGGGCTTAATATATATCCATAAACTATAGTTATAAAGCTTAAAAGAAGCTATCTTTCATAAAATAAAAAATCATGAGCTTAATATCCAACAATCAACAACCATCAGTCCTGGCCCAAGAGCTTATAGAAGCTCGCCTCGCAAGACAAGCCAATATAACAACTCAATCAAACACTACCCAATCTCTTGGAAGAGCACAAATCCTTGCAAGAATTAATAATAGAGTTAATCACTTCTTCACTGAATATGTTCCAACTATTCTACAACAAGGACTAGAGGCTGCTAAAGAAGCAAATCTTTCTGAAGAGAAAGTATCTACAATTCAAAGAGCCATACAAACACCTAGTAATACTCCTCAAGTTAGAAATTATGCTGAGGGGCAATTAATTTCATTTGTAGAAAATCAATTAAAAGACCGCTTTGGCTTAGACAATAAAACTCTTCGTACTATAAAAGAGTTAATAAAAAAAGTAAAAGAAAATGGTAGTTTTTCACCAAGTGATTTTACTGGTGATTTAGAAATTCAAAAAGTATTAAATAACCCAGCACTACTAAACACCGTAGTAGCTGCTTTAGATAATGCAACTGACTTTTTTATGAATAAAGGAAAAGAACTTATGGCTTCTGGTTCTAAAAAACCAAGACTAATGCAAAGAGCTCAAGAAGCTCTTGATATAGCTGAATTATTAATTAGTGGTACAAGAGCAGCTTTAGTCCAAAGAACAAGAAATGAAGAATTTCAGTTTAGAGGAATAGGGTTATCTTTAAACGCAGTAGCATAAAACTCATCTGCTAATTTTATAAAATCTTCTAGTGTTAAATTTTCAGCTCGTAAGTTTTCTTTTAAACCTATCTTCTCTAGTACTAATTTTATCTTTTGTTTATCGTTAAATAGTTTATCTAAAGAATTAGAAATGTTTTTCCTTCTTTGCTGAAAACTAATTCTAATAATGTCTTTTAGAAGCTTCATATCCTTAGCTCTTGGGAGTGTCTCTTTTCTTATAAAAGAGACAAAGGCAGAGTCTACTTTTGGAGATGGGTTAAAAGAACCTTTAGGAACTTTAAACAATATCTTTGGCTCACTAAAGTACTGTATCAATAACGTCAATGGACTATACTCCTTCGTAGATGGCTTAGCTACTAGTCTTTGAGCAACTTCAAGCTGCATCATTAAATAAACGTCTTTAAAAGATAACAGGTGACTAGCAGGAAAATCAATTTCACCAAATATTTTCAGTAATATTTTTGAGGTTATATTGTAAGGAATATTTCCAAAAATTTTAAATGACTGCGTAATTAACTTCTCTATATCTAACTTTAAAAAATCAGATTCTATGATTTCTACATTCTCCACTTTATTGGCAGAAATGTTTTCTTTTAAAGTTTTCAAAACATTTCTCTCTACTTCTACTGCAAAAACTTTTTTTACTTTTTCTGACAGTAAACATGTCATTATTCCTGTTCCTGAACCAATCTCAAGAACAGTTTCATCTGGCTTTAGATTCATTGAATCAATTATTTTTTTTTGATGGTTCTTATCTACCAATAAATGTTGTCCAAAGGATTTTTTCATAATCCTATAAGTTTGTCTAATTCACCATTGGCATCTAAGGCATGTGTATCATCACAACCACCTATATGCTTATCATCTATAAAAATTTGAGGAACAGTCCTTCTTCCATTTGCTCTAAGAGACATTTTTTCTCTTGCATCTTCATCTCCATCAATTTGATAGCGAATAAACTTAATCTTCTTTTGTTCAAAGAGCTGGATTAGTTTTTTGCAGTAAGGACAATGATCCCACGTATAAATTTCAACTTTAGCTTTTTGATCTATTTATTTTTACCGTATCTCTTTTGGAATCTATCTACACGCCCTTCAGCATCAATAAGTTTTTGAGTCCCAGTATAAAATGGATGACAACTGCTACAGATTTCAACTCTCATATCTGGTTTAGTTGAACCAATTTCTACTTCATTGCCACATATGCAGGTTGCAACTATTGAATAGTATTCTGGATGTATTTTTTGTTTCATAGCTAGTTAATAATACAGACAAACCCTAAATTGTTCAAGATCGATAATTTGTTTTAGTGCGTATGTACGTATAAAACTACGCTCTAACCATCTTATCTATCTCTTCTAATAAAGTACCTAAAAGTTCTTCTTCAGGTAATACTTTATAAACTTCACCTTTTTTATATATAATTCCTTTGCCATTTCCACCTGCTATACCAATATCAGCAGCTTTAGATTCACCTGGCCCATTTACAACACACCCCATTACAGCTACAGTTATAGGCATTTTTAATTTTTGAAGTTTTTCTTCTATTGTTTTTGCCATTTCTTCAAAACCATTTAATTCCATTCTGCCACAGCTAGGACAGCTTACTAAATTTAATCCTTCATTTTTTAATCCTAAAGATTTTAGAATACCTCTTGCTACTTCTATTTCATTAATCGAATCTCCTGTCAATGAAACTCTAATCGTATCTCCAATTCCTTCTGCTAAAAGAGTTCCAATTCCTACACAAGATTTAATAGTCCCGCCTTTAGGTGTCCCTGCTTCTGTAACACCAAGGTGAAGAGGATAGTCAATTTTTTTAGACATAATCCTATATGCCTCTAGCATTACAGGAACATCTGAGGCTTTTAAAGAAATTTTTATTAAGTTAAAATCTAAATCTTCTAAAAGTTTTATGTGCTCTAAAGCACTTGCTACCATTGCTTCTGGTATACGATCTGCTCCATATATAGAGCCCCATTTTGCATCTAATGAGCCTGCATTAACACCTATTCTTATAGGTATGCTCCTCTCCTTAGCAGCGCTTACAACCTCTTTAACTCTACTATGTTCACCAATATTGCCAGGATTTAAACGTAAGCCATCTACACCTTGTTTTATGGCTTCCAGTGCTAATCTCCAATCAAAGTGAATATCTGAAATTAGTGGTATAGGAGAAGCTTTTTTTATCTCACAAAGCTTACTAGCAGCTTCTTTATCAGGTACTGCAACTCTTATAATTTCACATCCAGCTTCTGCTAATTGTTTAATTTGATTTACCGTTGCACTAACATCACGGGTATCTGTAGTAGTCATTGATTGAATTACAATCGGAGAATCACCACCGATAGGAACAGCACCAATAAATAGTTGCCTGGATTTTCTTCTTTTATATGTAGGGTTGGAAACAAGATATGTCATGCACTTAATTATATCGTAAGTAATGTCATTCTGAAGGAGCAAAGCGACTGAAGAATCTCATAACATTAGAAGATTCTTCGGCTATGCCTCAGAATGACAGGGTTATCGTAACGTTTTTAAATACGTCATTCTGTCCTTAGCTTCCTTAGCATAAGAACCTGCTGGTGCATTGTTTAGATATTTTTGATAGTTTTCAATTGCTATCTTATTAACTTTCTTTTCTTCATATAATGTCCCTAAAAAAAAGAAAGCATCTGCTTGTTCTTTTGGACTTAGTTGAGCAGCCTTTGAATAAGCTTGTATTGCTTGTTCTGTTTGATTGTTAGCTTGATAAGCAGTTCCTAAATTAAAATATGTTTGGGCATCATCAGGAATAAGTTCAAGTGCTTTATTGTAATCACCAATGGCTCCAACTAAATCATTTGTTCCTTGCTTGGTTACAGCGCTTTGGATTAATGGATTTGCAAGCTCAGCCTTAATAAGCTTTAATGAATTTTGATAAACAGCATTATTCTTATCCATTTCTAAAGCCTTTTTATAATTAAGCTGAGCGTTGTTTAAGTCACTAGAAGCTTGATAAGCTGTTCCAAGATTATAAAAAAGAGAGGGATCATTTGGATTTATAGATATTGCAGCCAAATATGTGGTAATTGCTTCTTGATAGTTGCTTGAGTTTTGTAGTTCAATTGCTCTAGAGGACAATTCTTGAACTTTTTTCTGAGTCACTTGTTTGTTTAATAATCCAAGTGCCTGTTTTGCATTTTCATTTGTAGGCTCTAACTCAAGAGCTTTATTGTATGCTTTTTCTGCATGTTCAAAATCTTCTTTAGCCTGAAATGCAGTACCAATATTGTAATGGAGCTTAGCATCATGTGGATTAACTTCCAGCGCTTTAACATACTGTTCAATAGCTTCATCATATTTTCCTTCAGCATGAAATTTTAATGCTGCTATTGAATACTGAGCAGCTTGAGCTTTTAATTTATCTTGATTTAATGCCTTTAAACCTTTCATTGCAAGTTCATTTTCAGGATCAAGTTTTAGTGCTTGATTATACTCTTCCTCTGCATTAAGAAAATCTTTTTTTAATTGCAATGCTGATGCTAATCCAATATGGTTCTCTGCAACCAATGGAGCTAATCTAACAGCTTCATTCCAACCTCTTACATTTGCACTTAAAGCATCTTGGAGAGTTGGTTCCAGTTGAATTGCTTTTCTATAGTGATCTATTGCATTAATAACATCTTTTAGCGCTAATAAACCATCTCCTACTTTTATATGAGCTTTAGCAGATTCCTTAAGCTCTAGAGCTTTCTTATAATAATCAATTGCTTTATTAATATCATTTGTTCTTTGGCCTTCTCTTAAATACAAAATATAGTAAATATCTCCTATATTAATTAAAATATTTGGATCTTGGGTCTTTGATAAGCTCAATGCTTTTTTATATTCAATAAGCGCAAACTCAAACTTCGCATCAGCTCTTAATTTATCCCCAATTTGTACCCTGGATTGTGCATTATCAGCTTTTACACCTCTTTGACTCAACAAAGCATCTAGATTTGTATCAGCTGTTTTATTCTGTGAATCATAATAAATAGCCAAGCGAAACTCTTTTAAAGCATTTTCATAATCTGTCCTCTCCGTTAAATATTTTCCATAATTATTATGAGCAATACTTACTTGTTGTCTGACAAAAGTATTGTTTGGTTCTATGGAAAGAGCTTCGCCGAAAGCCATTATTACACCTGGAAAATCTTTTTGCTTATGTAGTTCTACACCTTCATTTACCAAACGAACCACTTCAGGATTTGGTGCATCCTCATATCCTTCTTGTGAATAACAAATTTGTTGATTGGTTAATATTAATAAAACAAGTAGTAAAAAAATAATTTTTTTAAACATTACAGTTATTATTCTATAGGGATAAGAAACAATGAGAATTGAGAATTGACAATTGATAATTAAATTGTAATTGTTAGCTAAAATAATTATATGGGTTTATTATATGATTTGATTTTTGGTGTTTTTGTTTTAACCGCTATTGCAGCTACAATTGGTCACTACCTAGATAAAAGATTTCACACAAACCCTTTTTTATCTATAACATTTGGCATAATAGCAATAATATTTGGTCTTGCCAGACTCATAATAAAATCTAATGAAATCTATAACAAACAAAAAAAATAATAACAATCAAAGCTTCCCTTCAATAGTTAATAAAATTGCCTATATACAACTAATTATGTTAGGCTCTATTGGTATTTTATTTTATGCTTATAAAAAATTACCCATTGCTAATGGTTTTTTCATTATAGGGATAGCTTGTTTCTTTTTCACCCAACTAATAAAAATATCCAGCTTTAATACTATCTTGGCTTTGTTTGGGTTTCCACTCAGATTAATACTCGTTGGAGTTCCATGTGCAATACTAGTTCACAAATTTAGCTGTAACCTGTTAGCATTATTTATTGGTTTTGTTCTTTGCCAAATAATTTACATTTCATACATTTGGCACTATGCATCAAGCATAAATAACAATGAAGATCATAAGCCATGCTAGTTGAAGGAATAAAAAGATGTCATTAGGCGTACATATAACAAGTCAAGTTATCGGTCAAAAAGTACATTTAGATTCATTGTATTATTCATGGTTAATAATGGCCGGTATACTACTGGTAACATTTTTATCAACAAGAAATTTAAAAATTGAAGGTTACTCCTTAAAACAAACTATTCTAGAAACAGTTTGGGGATTAATAAATGGGCTAACTTCTTCACAAATCCCAGGAAACAAAGGAAAGAATTATATTCCACTTATTGGTGGGATTTTTGTTTTTACTATTTTTGCATATTGGTTAGGTTTAATGCCTTGGAAAGTAGGAGAAGCATTATCCTGGTGGCCAAAACTTGATAACGGAGAGCATTGGGAAGGCTCTTCACCAGCCGCAGATATAAATATAACTGCAGGAATGGCTTTAATCTCTCTTGTTACCTATTTTTTAGCTGGTCTAAAAAGTGGCGGCATTAAATATATTTTAAATTATTTCAAACCTTTAGGTTTTGTAGAATGGCTAGATTTATTTATTAGACCACTAACATTATCCTTGCGACTATTTGCAAACACTATTGCTGGTGAGGTTCTTGTTGTTTCAATACTTGGCTTAGTTGCACTTGTACTACCAATGTTTGCTTTAGCTTTTGAACTGTTTGTTGGATTAATTCAAGCCTTAGTTTTTTCACTACTTACAACCGTTTATATAGGTACTGCAATTGCTCATTCAGAGCATGCTGAAGAACATCATTAATCCCCAGGATTTTCCAGAAAACACCTGCTCTTATGTTCTTGGGAGTCTTTTACATCATAAAGTAATGGAACTTCATTCTTACATCTTTCCTGAATATGTTTGCATCGTGGATGAAATGCACATCCCAGAGGAATTGATTCTAGACTTGGTGGACAGCCTGAAATTGGCTCTAAAACTGCTTTTTTATCGTCAGGTAAAGAGTTAAGTAGTCCTATCGTATATGGATGTCTTGGATTTGTAAATAAATCGTTGACAGGTGCTTCTTCAACAATCTTTCCCATATACATAACAAAAACTCGATCACAGACTTCAGCCACGACCCCTAAATCATGTGTAATTAATAATATTGCCTTCCCCTTGTTTTTTAAGTTTTTCATTATTTCAAGAATCTGTAATTGAATAGTTACATCTAAAGCTGTTGTTGGTTCATCTGCAATTAATATGTCTGGTTCAGTGGCTAAAGCCATTGCAATTAATACTCTTTGTCTCATTCCACCAGAAAACTGATGAGGATAATCATTAAGTTTTTGTGAAGGATTAGGAATATTTACAGACTCTAAAGCATTTTTAGACATTAATATTGCATCAGCATGGGAAACAGCTTTATGCGTCTCTAACACTTCAGAGATCTGGTCACCAATAGTAAAAACAGGATTTAAAGCCGACAATGGATCCTGTGGAATCAGTGAAATTTTATTACCTCTAATTTTTCTTTTCTCTTCTTCACTTAATGACAGCAAGTTAGAACCCTTATAAAGTATTTCCCCGCTCAAATTACTGTTTGGAGGATTTATACCTAATATTGAAAATGCTGTAAGTGATTTACCACAACCAGATTCCCCAACAAGCCCAACAATTTCTCCTGGTTTTAAATAAAAAGAAGCACTATCAACGGCTTTTTTACCATCAAAATCAATCGTTAAATTTTTAACCTCTAGCAATTTCATGATTTTCTGATACACAAATTGAAATATTTATTATTGAATGCTTGAACTACTAACTGTGGTAACATTTTAATAAATAAGTATAATAATCATACTAATATGGCTTACAACTTTACAAACTCAAGCTCAATTGATGAAGATGAATTAAACAATAAAGATATTCACAAGCTATTAACCTACTATCAAAAAACTAAAGATAAAACAGTTAGAGATAAAATAGTAGGATCTTCAATTTCCTTAGTTAAACGAATTGCCTATGGTTTAGCTCGTAGAAGTACTGACCCTGTAGATGATTTAATCCAGGTTGGCAGCATTGGTTTAGTTAAAGCAATAGAACAATTTGATCCAACTGCAGGTGCAAAATTTTATACCTATGCTACACACTTAATCACTGGTGAAATTCGCCACTACTTAAGGGACAAGACTTCGATGATTAGAGCTCCAAGAGAATTGCAAGAATTAAGTTTTAGAATTTCAAGACTAATACAAGATCTTATAAATGAGCTAGGCAGAGAGCCTACAGATGCAGAGGTCGCTGACGTATTGCAAATCGAACCTGATAAGCTTTCTGAGGCTTTTGAAGTAGATAGAAGAAGAACTTTAATCTCATTAGATCAAACTCTAACTACAGATGGTACTAGTGAACAATTGCTCATAGATACATTAGAGGACTGTTCTCACCAGCTAAAATTTGGTTCTGAAGAAGACAACATAATGCTCCAAACTGCTATTAGACAATTAAAAGATAATTTAAAACAAGTAGTTGAAATGACATACTATAAAGACTTAAGCCAAACAGAAGTAGCAAGAAGACTTGGTATTTCACAGATGCAGGTATCCAGAAGACTTAGAGCAGCGACTGCAGAGCTACAAAGAATTTTGCTTGGAAATAAAATGAACATAACAAAAAAATCGACGAACCAAAAATAGCTTTTAAAACTCTTGAATAAGTACACAATTTTAGTAACAGGCGGCGCAGGATATATTGGTTCAATAGCAACTGAGTTGTTAATTAAAGAAGGATATAACGTTGTAATTATTGATGATTTATCAACTGGATACAAAGAGGTTTTATTTGAAACTATTCCTTTTTACAATTCAAATATAGGCAACACTACAACCTTAAAAAAAATCTTTACAGAACACACTATTGATCTAGTCTTCCACATAGCTGGTGCAGCTTTAGTAGAAGAGTCTATGAAAAATCCTATGAAATATTATGATATTAATTTTTCTCAGGGACTAACGCTATTAGATACAATGCTTCAATTTAATATAAATAAAATTGTTTTTTCATCAACTTGTGCTGTTTATGGTATTCCAAAAACAGAAGCCATTCCAATCAAAGAAGAAACCATTACAAAACCAGTTAACACATATGGAGAATCAAAACTACTATTTGAAAATGCATTAAAGTGGTATAAAAAAAATTGCAATCTTGATTTTATTGCTTTAAGATACTTCAATGTCGCTGGTGCATCTCAAACTAGATGTGAAAATCATAATCCAGAAACACACCTAATCCCTCTTGTTATAAAGGCTATAAGAGATACAAATTACAAACTACAAATTTTTGGAAATGATTATCCAACTAAAGATGGTACTGCAATAAGAGATTACATACATGTTGTTGATTTAATAAATGCACACTTAAAAGCGATAGGTGCATTGATTGAAAACAAACCCCACCAAAGTTTTTACAATATTGGATATGGGCATGGTTATTCAGTGTTAGAAATCATAAACACAATTAAACAAGTTACAAAAAATAATGTTCAATACATATTTGCAAATAGAAGAGATGGTGATCCACCAATATTAATCGCTGATTCAAAAAAAATACAAAATGAATTAGGCTGGAAGCCGCAATATGACAACATAAATACAATTATTGATTCTGTTGTCAGATTGACACATTGATAAACTTAATTTTAAATGAATATTTTTTTATAAGTGTGTAAACTTAATTAAATAAAGAGTTAAATTAAAATTTTATTTTAGGAGGGAAAAATCTTATGGCAAAAGTTTTGGTAAATTTTCAAGATGAATTTTTACAAGAAATTGATAAAATTGCAGAAGTTGAACATAGAACAAGAAGTTCACTAATTAGAGAAGCACTTAGACGATATTTATCTCAATATAATAATCATCAACAATCTCAAACTGAAATTGACATGAAAGCCTTATCAATAGCGTCTTCTAGCAATAAAACAACTTACCCAGCACCAAGAGTAAGTTAATCCTTTTGTAAGAAATGAATTTACTTATTGTTAAAAAAGAATATTCCTATAACTTTAAATAGTAAAAAAGTACTAGAGATTAGTTTTAAGTAATAAGGACATTACAAAAAAAATAAGGGCGGTTCTTATAAAACCTGCCCTTACAATTCAAACAAAACCTTCAGTTAGTTTAATGAAGTTACTAATTCGTTAGACACGTCTGTTCTTTGTGTAAACAGGCTATCAGAATTACTTCCAATTAATCGTGCCCATTGTTCAATCACTTCAGCTTGGCTAACACCTTTTTGTGTAGCAACATGTCTGATGATTTCCAATGCTCTTGGAGAAAGACGGAATGAGACCATCTTTTTTGCTTCTCCATATAATGGCTTTGGACCAGTTTTTTTTCTGTTTTGTTGTTGATTTAATAATGTATCCATATGTCTCCTCTTATTTCTTTTCGTTATCCCGAATTAATAATTTATCTCAGTATTGACTAATGTGTTGAAAAATATATAAATATTTTATATTTGAATTTAATTTATTCAAAAAGTATATAAATTCTATATATTTTCTTTAGGAAAACTACCAAGATTAGCAAATTTCTTAACCTAGATTAAGAATTTACCTTTAAAAGGTTAAGGAAATACACTAAACTATTTTTTAGATATTTATAAAAATATGGACAACATTTTTAAACTTGGAAAAAAAATAATTGAAGAGGCAAGTATTTTTGTTTTAAAAAACTACAATAAAATACGTAAAATTTCTTACAAGAAAGGTGCTTTCAATCTTGTAACAAATGTTGATCAAGAAGTTGAGGATTTTATTATAAAAAAAATCACCTCTAAGTATCCTAATCACTCAATCATTGCAGAAGAGACTGGCAGTCATAAAAAAGATCCAAAATACAAATGGTTCATAGATCCAATTGATGGAACAACAAACTTTGCACATGGATATCCATTCTTCTGTATATCTATTGGATTTTCTGTAAATGATGAACTAACATTTGGACTGATTAAAAATCCTGTTACAAATGAATTGTATAGTGCATTTATAAAAAGAGGAGCACAGCTTAATGGAAAACAAATCAGTGTCTCAAAGACAAAAAAACTGCATGACAGTTTACTGGTTACAGGATTTCCATATGATAAAAAAGCAAAGATTAGTAATTTCAACAATTTTAAAAATATAACTTTAATTTCACATGGAGTAAGAAGAGATGGCGCTGCTGCACTTGATCTGTGTTACGTAGCATCTGGAAGAGTAGATGGTTTTTGGGAAATGAAACTTAGCCCTTGGGATGTAGCTGCTGGAGTATTAATACTACAAGAAGCAGGAGGCAAAGTCACTGACTACAATGGAAATAAGTTTGATATATTTTCAAATAAAATAGCAGCAACCAATGGCTTTATACATAAGGAATTATTGAAGCATTTGGAATAATACTAACTTTGATAAATCACCCTTCCTGTTTTTTTGATTTCACGGATAAAGGAGCCTTCTACACCTGTTTCTTTTTCAAATGGTTCCCTAGGAAAAGCAAATAATTGTAAGTCAGGATCATATAAATCTGCTTTTTCTGCAACTTCAATATTATGAATAAAATATGGTTTTTGTGGATCAAGATCTGGAGATACAACTGCCAGGTCTATATCACTGTATTCATGTGGATTTCCCTTGGCAAATGAACCAAATAAAATTACTTTATCTATTTTGATTACTTTACTTATTGTTTTTATATAGTAATCTAATTTTTTATCTAAATTCATTTTAATCCCCTTTTAATTTTCCTTCCAACCATTTAAATACTTTTTCAGTTCTGGTATAAATATCTTCTGTTTTATCCTTGGATAGAATTTTTTCTAAATAATCAAAATCTTTTGGATACCTAGTCAAATAATAGATATTATTTAATTCATGAAATATCTTCTGAATCTCAGTAGTTAATTCTTCAACAATTGCTAAACTACATAGTTTTAGCAAGTTATGAATTTTAGGAGGCTCTTTCTCTTGATTTTCAGTTATTATCCCCTTAATAACTTTTTCTAATGCTGTGTGGCAATTCTCAAACACTTTAAGATATAGTTCATTTTGTAAGCAAGTTTTTGCAGCTTTTAAGTCATACCTTGCAATCTTTAACCAATTTTCTGTTTCTGGTTTCATAAGAAATATTGTAACTAGTTGTGAATTAAGTCTAATAATTTTCTGTAAAATCTACTGCTGTGACTCTAGCTTCTTGAATGAATTGTTCTGTCAAAACTTTTGGTATTAAGTCTAACCTTGCTCTACATGAGAGTGGATAAAAAGAATCTGGGAGAAAAGTAATCCTACAACCAAGTTCATTTAGTCTTCTTACATCATCATCTGTAACTCTCCCTGCTGTTAATCTAAAATTTACATCATCATCAGGATTCTTAAGTGTTACAGATATTCGGGTTACATTTGGGTCTAATATCTTTATATTTTTTATGTCACCTAGCCTCATAGAGTTTTCTCCTTTAAAGTATGTTATTGTTAGTAATTCTATAAGATTAAGTCTATTCTGACAATGTATACAGCTATTAATCTCTAAGCCACCTTATCTAAATCTTAAACTGCAAAATCTCAACCTTACAGATTCATCATTCTAGAAAATCAGGAGTTAGAGAATCAAAGAATTAGAATTGAGGATATAATTTTGCAATTACATCGATACAGAAAATTTACTACAAATCTGCTGTGCCTTTTTATTAGGGTATTTTGATAGTGCCCATAAAACATGTTCTCTAATTACAGGATCAGGTTCATTTTCTGCCAAGCTTAACAACTCTGGCAATGCCTCATCCGAAAGTAAGTTTCCAGATACAACTGCAGCATTTCTAATTAAGCCTTTTCGCTTTGCTCTGGTTAATGAGGTATGACAAAACTTATAATGAAATTCTTCATCACTCTTTATACTTAAAATTTCTTTAAGGCTTAGCCAATGCCCCACTCCTGATGCTGGTTTAAACTCACTCCAGTTTGTTTGCTTAATTTTCTTATTATAAGGGCAAACTACTTGACACAAATCACATCCAAAAATCCAATTCCCCATCTTTTCGCGAAGCTCAATAGGAATAATTCCTTTATATTCAATCGTGAGATAAGAAATACACAAACGTGCATCTAATATAGGTGTACCTTGATTTGCCCCTGCAGACAACGCCCCTGTAGGACATATATCAATGCACCTTGTACATTTTCCACAAGTACCTTTCTCTTCATTTATTTCTTCTATCTCAAGATTTGAAATCAATTCACAAATAAAAAAATATGAACCTAATGCTTTATTAATTATTAGCGTATGCTTACCAAAAAAACCTAATCCTGAATTTCTAGTAAATGATTTTTCTAAAAGAGGTACGGAATCAGAAAATCCTCTTGAAATAAAGTCACAGTTAATATTTGATTTAATACGCTCTTGAAAAAGTTTAATTTTTTTCTTAAGTACTTTATGATAATCTTTCCCTACTGCATAATTTGCAACTCTTCCATAATTACAGCCTGGATCTAAGATTGGTTCTGAATAATAATTCACCAATAAACTAATTACTGATTTTGCTTCATTTAAGATCTTTCTTGGTTTTGCATTAATAGGATCATCTCTAAGCAAATATCCCATATCACCTGCATAACCACTATCTCGCCACTGTAAAAAGTGTTCATTAGAACTATCTAAATCATTTGCCAACGTTATCCCAACAGCATCAAAACCCAAATCAAAAGCTATTTCTTTTACTAGTTTTTTAACATCAACCATCGTATGAAATACTCCGGCGGTCCCAAAAGCTTAATTTAAATTAAGTTGAATATCTTTTTTTAACACAACTTGCAATTCCTGTCCTCTGCTTAAAGAAACATTATCACCTTGGGAAAAAAGAGCAATTAAAGAACCTGTCACCAAAGTACCAACGACAGGAGTACCTAAAGTAACTACTGAGACAAGTTTTCCTTGGGTAGTATCAAGTAAATTTTGTGTAGGCTCCAAGGCTTTAGTACCAAAATTTGTCATTGGGTCTAATAGCCCTTGGTCATTGACAATGCCTTGCTGAATGTCTAACTCTGCATCTAATAAAGTAACTTCTCCAAATGGTGAAACTAATTGATCTAAATGTAACCCTATCTTTCCAGCCATACTAAAAATACTTGGTTTTTTTAAAAAACTAAGTCTACCCCTTACCCAAGCACCTTTTGGAATCACTAATTGTGGAGGATCTGTTGGAATATAAAAATCTTCTAAAACATGAGCTTTAAAATAATCTCCTAACATAGACACAGCAGCGTCAATATAATTGTCTACGACTAATCTAAGCCTTGTATTTACTGGAATTGATGTTGACTTTAAAGAAGCCTTATGAGGAGTGGTTTTTACGTTGTGTTCTATGCTTGGGAAGTAAGGTAATTTTTTCACCTCAAATAGCGTTGGTATACTATCTTGAGATTCTTCTTCTTTAAAATCAGATGGTGCTCTTAAAGTGACCGCTGGTTCTTGAGCGTATAAAACACACAGTGAAAAACTGTTAAATAAAACAGCTACAATCAATATAAGATTACTGAACTTCATCTTGAATTAATATTTCGCTACCACGACTGGCTAAAGCATCAAGCCTAGAGCTTATTTTGCTTGCTTTTTCTTGTATCGTTGTAGCGACCTTAGAAGCTTGCTCTTTACCTAGTTCTTGAATTTTTTCAAGCTTATCAAGCGTAACATCTTTTATTTCTCTAGTCTTACTAGCTAAATCTTCTCTCAATTCTTTTCCTGATTTTGGTGCAAAAAGTAGTCCAAGAACTACTCCTGATACTATTCCTGAAAATAATCCAAATACAAATTTTATAATACTTCCTTCTTCTTTAGACATTTGTTTAACCTCAGCTTATAGCTTTTATTTTTCTACTTTATTAACATTTCGATTACCATTGTAACTTGTTTCAGAAATTTCAGAATCAGATAAATACTCTTTAACACCACAAACCAGACCATAGGCACAGGACAATAATGAAACTTTTACTCTATTAAATCCTTGTTTACACTTGCTAGTCCCTTTTTGAAGAACATCCTTGACTTCATTTACACTAAGTTTAATTTCCTTAACAGTTGGTCCTAAGTCATCATTAACAGTATCTAATAGGTGTTGTGCAGAACCAAGAGTTCTTGTAAGCTGCAAAGCAATTGGTACAAGTACAATAACAAGAAATACTGAGACTACAGCTAATACAACAAATGACAAAACTACTAATAAGTTTAAGTCAACCATTATTTTAGGAAACCTTGGTTGTAAATTTTTTCAACTCTTCAGCTTTTTCTTTTGCAGCATTAATACCACAATTTATAGCGTCGGAGAATTTTTCACTTTGTTCTGAAAAGGCTGATTTTGCAAAGTCTAATACTGATACGATCAGATCAACTAGACTTTCTAACAAGTTAAAAAAGTGATGAGGTACATCAGAAATCTTATCTTTAAGATCCTCACGTAACTCCTTCCCTGATTTCGGAGCATACAATAAAGCTGATGCAACACCCAGTATTAACCCAAGGAACAAACCATGTTTTAAAGATAATTTCATAACCTCTATATAATAGCATAGAGTTATTAGTAACCAACTGCCTTATATCCTATAAGTTGACTAGTGAAAAAGAAAGATTCAGCTTATCTAAAACTGCTTCAACTGATAAATCACTCATACAATAACCACTACTATTACTTGTTTTAGAACATTTTTTTAATGATTTACATTGACAATTGCTTGCTACAAGAACTTGGGAGTTACTGAAAAATGGTCCTGTTCGCTCTACCTCTGTAGGTCCATATAAACCAACTACATTTTTTAATAGTCCGGTTGCAATATGCAGCAAGCCTGTATCACCTGAAACTAATAACTTTGATTTAGAAATTACTTTTACAGTATCAACTAAATCTAACTTGCCTATTAAATTAACTGTTCTATCTGCAATACTTGGAAGTTTCTCAGATAATATTCTTTCATCTTCACCACCTAAAAAAACAATTTTTATTTGTCTGTTTAAAGCTAAAAGCTTAGTTGTAAGCAATGACCAATTCTGAATAGGCCAACTCCTGTTTAGTCTTATTTTTCCCACTCCAGGTACTAAACATATATAGCTACCAACTTTCAAGCCATTCTGATCAAGAGAATTAACATCATCTTCAAAACACTCATCTTCCAAAACTTTTGCTTCCAATTCAAATGCTGACAAAGATTCATCAAAAGTTTTTGCAAAATTTACAACTGCATGCATATTTTTGTTTTTTTTATATTGAAGAAATTTCTTAGCTTGAATAAAAAATAAATTGTAAAAGAAAAAACTTAAACTATTATGCAAATTAAAAAAACAATCAACTCTTACACCTTCTAACTTGATTTCTTTGCTTAGCTTAGCTTTATTTTTTTTATCAAAGATCCAAACTCGATCGATATAAGGACAATATTTTCTCAGCAGTTGCGCAATATTTTCTGATGTAATATATTCAACTCTTGCAATTTTATATTTGTTTTTTAAAAGCTTTACAAATGGCAATGTATGAATAACATCACCTATGCCACCTAATCTACAAAAAATAACCCTACTTATACTCTCACTATCTTTCAACTTTCACCTTAGCAGAATGCTTATCACTACAGCTTTTCTTAGAGTCTCCTTTTGAAAGAAAGCTCATCTTGCTACGCAATTCTCTTCCCACCGCTTCAATAGGGAGCGAAGCTTCCATTCTTCTAATAGCTTTAAAGCTTGGCTGACCAGCTTGATTTTCTAATACCCACTCTTTTGCAAATTGACCAGATTGGATCTCTTTCAAAATTTCTTTCATTCGAATTTTCACATCATCATTTATTACTCTTGGACCTCTTGTATAATCCCCATATTCAGCAGTGTTTGAAATAGAATCTCTCATCTTTGCTAAACCACCTTCATAAATTAAATCTACTATTAATTTAACCTCATGCAAACATTCGAAATATGCCATTTCTGGCTGATAACCAGCCTCTACTAATGTTTCATAACCAGCTTTTATTAAGCTTGTTAATCCACCACACAAGACAGCTTGTTCACCAAACAAATCTGTTTCTGTTTCTTCTCTAAAGGTAGTTTCTAATATCCCTGCTCTACTAGAACCAATTCCACAAGCATAGGCCAATGCATAATCTTTTGCTTTTCCTGATGCATTTTGATAAATAGCTATTAAGCTTGGTATGCCATGTCCCATCTCATAAGTAGCTCTTAGTCTATGTCCTGGTCCTTTTGGTGCAACCATAATTACATCAATATCGCTTGGAGGTACAATTTGACCAAAATGTAAACTAAAACCATGAGCAACCATTAAGATTTTATTTTTGTTTAAATACGGTTTTATTTCTGTTTCATAAACTTGTTTATGTTTTTCATCTGGTAAAAGAATCATTATCATATCTGCTTCTTTGGTAGCATTACTAACTGGCAATACTTCAAGTCCAGATTCCTTTGCTTTTTCTGCACTGTTTGAACCTTCATATAATCCAACTATAACTTTTTTAACACCTGAATCTCTCAAATTTAATGCATGTGCATGTCCTTGACTACCATAGCCAATAACTGCAATTGTTTTGTTTTTTATAAGATTAAAATCTGCATCATTTTCATAATATATCTTAGTCATTTGTTTACCTCTCTAAATTTAGTCAACAGGAACAATTATAGCGTATAGGGATATCCTACCCAGTAAATTAGTTGAGTTTATAAAAATCTTATTAAGGGCAAATAAATTTCTAGAACGATGTGTATTAAAGAAATAAAAGAAGACTTAATTTCAGAAGCAGAAGTGCTTGTGTATCAAATTAAAGCAGCACAACTAAATTCTGATTATGAAGAAATAAATAATAAAGCAGATCACCTTACAAATATCTGCCGAAAGTTAGAGCTTATTCGTAAAGAAGAAGAAAGATTATTAAAAGAACTGGATTTTTAAATGAGTAATAGATTTTGTGGAAAGTTGGACAATCTTAGAATGCAACTTGATTTGTTAAAACAACGATTGGATAATATCGATAGAGTTTTAAATATACAAGAGGAAGTCTTAAGTTTATTAAATGAAAATACAAAGTTTTTATATAAAGAAGCCTTGGTTTATAACAATGTAAACAATACATCTACCAACGAAATTATGAAAAATGCATTTTCTGGCAGAAAAATACCAAAAATTTTATTTAAGGGTATTTAATTCAAATTTTCAACAAATGGGCCATACTTGGGCCTAAAATTTATTATCTTTATAAAAAGAGAGCATATTCCTTACGAATTAAAGCTATTAGTTCAGCAGATTCTATTACAAATTTTGTAAATGATTGGAGTTATTATTCTTGACAAGTTATCTAAAGTCAGTGATTCTATAGTAGTAAAGTATTTCTTGACTGTGATTAAATTTTTCAGAATGAAGTGTGGGTATTAAAGAAAACCTAGAAAAAATAAAGGAACAAATAGGTAATCACAAGGTCAAGATTATTGCTGTAAGTAAGTATGCAACACATGAACAGACGATTGAAGCATACAGACTAGGGATACGAGACTTTGGTGAAAGTTACGTACAAGATGCAATTCCAAAATTAAAAAATCTCATTTCACAAAATCATGAGATTTCTGAAAATAAAATTAGATGGCATTTTATTGGAAGATTACAAAACAATAAGATAAAGCTTGTAGTAAACTGTTTTTATCTTATTCATTCTGTAGACTCTGTTGAATTGTTAAATCTAATAAATAAAAGTGCTTCTAGCAAAGGAATTGTACAAGACATTCTTCTTCAAGTAAATATTTCACAAGAAGCATCAAAAGCAGGTTTTAGTTCAAGAGGATTAAAACAAGATTTTGAAAAACTAATGAAGCTGTCTAATGTAAATATCAAAGGACTTATGACAATAGCTCCAAAAACTGACGATAAAAAAATGATAAGGTCCTGCTTTAAAGAACTCTATGACTTACAAGAAGAATTGAATGAAAATCATATGACAACTTTAAAAGAGCTTTCAATGGGAATGACTAATGACTACGTAGAAGCTATCGAATGTGGCTCCACAATGATAAGAATAGGAAAAGGAATTTTTGCAAACAATTAGGTATTAGGTTTAAAAATTATGGAGGGTAAAAAATTGGGATTAGTAGAAAATATTAAAGGTTGGTGGTACCAAGGGCGTAGCACTGAGGAAGACATATATAATTCAAACGATTTTGATGGACTCTGGAAAATTGAGGAACAAGAAAACAATTATCCAGATCCAATAACTAAGAAGGATAAAATTTCATCCTATCCACGAACATTAAACAAGGAGATAAATAACGTGATTGAACACCCAACATTAACTCCACAAAGTGAAGTTGTAGTAATAGAACCAAGATCTTTTGATGAGTCATTAGAAATAATTGAAGAATTACGATGCAGAAGATCTGTAGTTCTTAATCTACAGTATTTAGACAGTGAGCAATCTCAAAGAGTCGTTGACTTTTTATCAGGAGCAACTCATGCATTAGATGGTAACCAACAAAGAATTGGTCAAGGTGTATTTATTTTTGCACCAAGTAATTTTTTAATAAATACTGAATCACAAGAAGCAAGAGCATTAAAAGATGCTTTCTGGGGGAGATCAAAAGAGAAGGAAAGAGAAAAAGGAAAAGAACAACAACCTTCCTTTGAATACGCCCAACCTGTAAAGAAAAGTTCAATATTTTAATAAACCTAGAAGTAAGATGTAAGATATAAGATGAATGAGTGAAAAATTTTATATCACATCTCCTCTCTACTATGTAAACGATTTACCTCATATCGGTAGCGCCTATACAACTATCTGTTGTGACTGCATAGCAAGATATAAAAGACTACGTAAGTATGATGTTTGTTTTTTAACAGGCACTGATGAGCATGGACAAAAAATATTCAAAGCAGCTCAAGCTAAAAACATGCTCGCTCAAGAGCATTGTGATCATATTAGTAAAAAATTTGAAGAACTCTGGAGACTATTAAATATTCATTTTGACAAGTTTTCCAGAACTACATCAAAAAATCATGAAAAAATAGTCGAAGATTTTTTTAATCGTGTCTATAAGAATGGCGATATCTATGAAGCTAATTATGAAGGGCTTTATTGCGAAGCCTGTGAAGATTTTAAAGCTGAAAAAGATTTACTTGAAGGTTTAATATGTCCGATTCACAAACAAAAAGCCCAGGATTATAAAGAAAAAAATTATTTTTTTGCACTTTCCAAATACCAAGATAAACTTGTTAAATATTTTGATGAGAATCCAGATTTCATACAACCTTCATTTAGAAAGAATGAGGTGCTTGGCTGGATAAAAGAAGGCTTAAAAGATTTTCCAATATCACGACGTTCTGTTAGCTGGGGTATACCACTTCCATGCGATAAAACTCAAACCATTTATGTCTGGTTTGATGCACTTGTAGGTTATTTATCAGGCTTACTAAATGAGAACGAAGAAGTAAAACTTGATACCACTTTACAAAACTACTGGCCATGCAATGTTCATATAATTGGCAAAGATATTTTAAGATTTCATGCTGTTTATTGGCCTTGCATGTTAATGTCAGCACAATTGCCATTACCTAAGAAAGTCTTTGGACATGGCTTCCTGACAAAAGATGGTGAGAAGATGGGAAAGACAACAGGAAATATTATTGATCCCTATGAGCTTATAAATGAGTTTGGTACTGATGCTGTAAGGTTTTACTTTCTGCGCGAAATGTGTTTTGGTAAGGATGGAGATTATACAAAAGAAAGTTTTATAAATAGAGTAAACTCTGATCTTGCAAACAATCTGGGAAACCTTTTAAACAGAACGATTAACCTAGTACATAAAAATTTCAATGGTATTGTTGAAAATACAAACAGCAATTTTTTAGAGCTTAAAGAAAAGATGGAAATCACTATAAAAGAATATGAAAATCATATGGAAAAACTGGAACTTAAGGAAGCTACTGATATCGTATGGCAACTCATAGGCAACACTAATAAAGCTTTTAACGATAAAGAACCCTGGAAACTCATTAAGAACAATGATTTGACTAAGGCTAAATATTGTCTTTACGAAACCTTAGAAGTATTAAGAAACCTTAGTATTTTAATCTACCCATTTATACCTGAAACAAGTTTAAAAATATATTATCAATTAGGACTTAATACCCTTGATTCTAATAATGAATGGGATAAATTAGGTTTTGAAAAGGTTAACGCTTGCTTTAAGGTAAGAGAAGCTAGTATAATCTTCCCAAGGTTAGATACAAAGAGTATAAAAATCTAATTGACCGGGTACAATAAGTATTAAAGAGTAAATATAAAGGGTCATTTTAAAAAGTAATTATATTTAAGGAGAATAAAAAATGGACATAATAAATCCAGATCAGTTTGGAAGTAATGCTCGCGGAAGAATTACTATTTTTATAGATGGTAATAACCTTTTCCATGCTGCAAGAACAATAGGTATTGAGATTGACTATGCAAGATTATTAAAACTGCTTTGTCAAGGAGGCTCACTACTTAGAGCTTTTTTTTATACTGGCGTTGACGAAAATGCTGCTAAACAACAAGGCTTTTTATTATGGATGAGAAGAAATGGTTATAGAGTTGTTCAAAAAGAATTAAAGATATTTCCAGATGGTACAAAAAAAGCAAATTTAGATGTAGAGATTGCAGTAGATATGCTGGGTCTTTGCAGCAAATACGAAACTGCCATTTTAGTTAGTGGTGATGAAGATTTTGCTTATGCTGTAAATGCAGTAGCTTATAAAGGAGCCAGAGTAGAGATAGCAGGTTTTAGAAATAACACTTCTCCAAAACTAATCGATGTAGCAGACAGATTTATTGATCTTGATAGTTTGATTCCATTAATTGTAAAAGAGCCTGATAGTGAAGAACAAAAAACTGCTATTGCCGCGGCAAAAGCAAATGGGCTTTTATTCATGGATGAAGACGCCTTACATACTATAAGAGAAAGAACTTCTACCTTTATAGGAAAAAATAAAGAACCTAAAGTAACCACTGAAGTTACAATTCCAAAGCACTAAAACATAACAGATAGTGTAGAGCGTTTAGAAAGAACAAGGACATAGCACTGTCGTTTTGTTCTACCTATCCGCTATCCGCTCTACGCTAGTATATAAATATGCCAGTGAAGTCAAAAAAAACAAAACTTACTGTTGTAGAAAAAATTGCAGAGCTTACAGAAAACAAGCAAGATGCTGAGCTTAGTGCTTTCTTAAATGATCAGTATCCTCAAGATATTTCAGAGGCAATTGAAAATTTAAAGGATGAAGATAGGGTTTATTGTTTCAATTTGATTGGTTTCGATCTTACTGCAAAAGTCCTTGCAGAGCTCAACACAGACAATCAAATGATCTTGTTAAATGCAATTGGTCTTGAAAAAATCGCCCCTATAATTGCACAAATGGATGTAGATGATGCTACTGACTTAATTATCAATTTACCTGAAGACAAGAAATCAGAGTTGTTAAAAATTCTTCCTGATCCTATTCAGCAAGCCCATGTTCAAGAACTAATTCATTATCCTCCAGAATCCGCTGGTGGAATAATGTCTACAGACTTTTTAAAACTTAGATCGGATATGACTATTCATTTGGCATTTAACTATGTTAGAAGACAAGCAGCCGAATATAAATTCCAAATTTATTATTTGTATGTTGTCGATAACAACAACAAACTAGTAGGAATTATTAGCTTACAAGATTTGATTTGTGCACCACCATATGATTTAGTAGCAAATCATATGGATACTGAAGTGATTACCTCTAAAGTAGTCGATGACCAGGAAACAGTAGCAAATACAATGTCAAAATATGATTTAATCGTTATTCCTGTAACTGATGATGAAAATTCTTTAAAAGGCATAGTAACAATCGATGATGTGGTAGATATCTTAAACAAAGAAACCACAGAAGATATTTATCAAGGCTCAGGTATAAGTGATGCATTTCCATCTGATGAATTAATTTCAGGAAAAGTAGCATATGCAGTAAGAGCTAGATTTCCTTGGCTTTTACTAACTTTGTTTGGTCAAACTATTGCTGCAATTATAATTTCTCTATTTGATAAAACTATTTCTTCTGTACCAATCGCTGTTTCATTTATGCCTCTTTTGTCTGGTTTATCTGGTAACATAGGCGGCCAAACTGCCACCATTATTGTAAGAGGGCTTGTTACAGGAGATATAGATCTTAAAAACACTCTTAAGCATATATTTCATGAGCTTAAAATCGGGCTTTTACTTGGTACAACCTGTGCATTAATTACTGGTTTAATTGCCTGGAAATTACATGATTTGCCTATACTAGGACTAGTCGTAGCATTTGCACTAACTTGTTCAATGGTAGTTGGAGTATTGTTAGGAACCATATTTCCAATGCTTTTACAATTTTTTAAGAAAGATCCTGCTACGGCCAGCTCTCCACTCATAACTACAATATTAGATATACTAACTTTTACTTTTTACTTAACAATTATCTCTACTACATTAAAATACTTACGGTAGTCTCATTTATATTCCGTGTATCATGTTTTACTCTCAGATTTTATGTCTTCTCTATTTTTCATGATAATATGTACATGTAATTACTTGCTCACATTAACATATTCACTTTTAAGATTTATGCTGTTTAATGGAGCGAAGTTTATCTGATTCATTCAGTAAACTGAGCGGTCTCTGGAAAGGTGGCTCTGAGGAGCAGCGTCACCGCAAGAGCCACCTGAATGGTTATAATATAAGCTTGTAATAAACTGAATCTGGGTACATTAATAAAGGAGGCTACAATTGTCAGAAGTTAGAATCGATGATGGGGAAAGTTTAGAATCTGCTTTAAGAAGATTTAAGAAAAAAGTCCAAAAAGCAGGAATCTTAACAGAAGTTCGACGTAGAGAACATTACGAGAAACCAAGTGTTAAGAAAAAAAGAAAAATGGCACAAGCAAGAAAAAGGCGATAGTTTTAAAAAGCCTTTGTTATTTGTTTTCTTATTTTGTTTCTTATTTAATTTTCATCTTACTGGTTTAGCACAACAATTATTTAGTAGTTCAAGTGGCACTCAAAACCAAAACACTAATAAAGAAGCCATAACCAATAAACAAGTTCAACCTAATAAATTAAATGAACTAGATACTCTTGAAGAAAAAATTTTTCATCAAACATACAGTAAGGATGCCGTTGAAGAAAGAACTTCAAGACTTGAGGAGTTTTTATTTGGAGAAAAACAATCCAAAGGTACTCTTGAAGAAAGAATTCAAAAGATAAACAATGCGATAAATCCAAAAAAAGAGCAATCAGCAATTAACAATAGGATTGAGCAGCTAGGATTGGGGAATGAGCAGAACAGTCCTAACTCTCAATCCCCAATCCCCAATCCTCAATCCCCAGATCAGCAATCAGATATTACAGAACAAAATCTAAAGCCTGAAGCACAAGATAGTCCACAAGTGGTCTACGATGAATCATTCAACACAGGTGTAGTTGGAGCTGTAAATCAAATCGAAGAAATGATCTTTAATATGGTATTTAACAACTTACCATTTCCCACTAGAGTATCCAATCTAGAAGATAAACTACTATCAAAGTCAGAAACGATGAAAAGTCGAAAAAAACCTTTAATGGAAAGAGTTCAAAAGCTTATTCAAAAATCTGGACTACAACAAAACTACAAACCTTCTCCAATACAAATACATCAAGTACCACAACAACCCCAAGAACCTAATAACTATAGGTATCCTAGAAACTATCCAAACAAACAACAAAGCTACACAATTGATCCAAATACAGGTCACTTAATAAATGAACAGACAAATGAAGTCGTAAGAGATAACTTCGGAAATCCAATCTCAGTTAAAATGCCACAAGTAAATTTAAATCAACCTATTCCTCAACAAAACAACTTTTATAATCAGCAACAATACCCTCAACAAAACAATTTTTATAACCAGCAACAATACCCTCAGCAAGGCTATCCAAACAATGCACCATATGGAACTCAATTAAATCCAGGGTTTCCACAAACACAGATCCCATATGATTTGTTATACAACAAAGAAGAGGATCAGAATGGGGAGCAGGATTATTGAATGTGGGATCCGAAAAACAAAGTTTTTATAATGCAATTTCTACAGCAGTAATTAATATAGTTACTTCTCTCTCAAGAAAAGATTTCTAAAAAGCTTTTGATGCTTCCAGTTTATAATGCAAGCATAAAATAAAGATATGCCAACTACTAACGTGCTAAGGATCATAAATCTATAAAACGATTGATGTGGATCATTATTATTAGAAAATAGGTTTATGATTCTAAACAAGCTCAAAACCCTAATTCTAATGTAAAACAGAGCAATTTATGGGTAAAGAAAGATAGGAACAAAGATATGAAACCAAAAAAAAATACTGATTCTTTACAAGAGCTACATGCAATAAGAGAACAAAACTATAAAGAGACAAAAAATATGAGTCCTTCTGAATATATTTCTTATATTAGAAAAAAAGCAAGCAAGGTTTCTAAGAGCTTAAAGAAGCTAAGAGTTATTAGTTCTCCAGATGACTTCTATACCAATACTACTAAAGGTAAGAGAGCTAGTTGAACAAGTCATTAAAGAAGAGGTTCCTAAGCTTACAGTACAAATTGAAGAAATCTTAAAAAGGGAAAAGTGATTATTTAAGATCTAATGTTGCTTATTTAGCCAGTCCTACTTGAGAGGTCAAATCTCAAGCCAAAGCATTGTTTGCGTACCACGCTACCAACACCATTTCCTCAAGGAAGTGTAAAGCCTCTAGTCTCCAGTGTACCTATATGCATTCCAGTTGTGGCACCCACCTCATGTCTAAATTCAGAGCTAAAGCTATTAATAGCTATAAAACTATAAGTAGAATTATCAGTTTTTTCTGGCTCTTGTTTCAATGATTTCTTTAGTTCATTACTTGAAACTTCAGTTAATGGTAGAGGAACTCTTGTTGAACTGCTGTTCTCAGTTTTTGCTGGAATTACTGGTGCATATGACAGGCTGGATTGCCACGGTATCATCATACCAGTTCCCAGACTTATACCCCTTGCAAAGCTATCAGTAGAATTATTAGTTCTTTCTGGCTCTTGTTGTAAGGATTGCCAATTTATCTCTTTTTCCCCTTCATTTGTAGGAATTGGTCCTCTAGTGCTATTACTTGCTATATTTATTAAAGGATTAAAATCCATGTTTTCCTCCGTATTACTGTTCAAACAAATACCGTATTTATAAGGTAGACTTTTTGTACTTATTTATAGTATAAAATAATCACTAATGGTAACTGCCTAGGATTCCAGAAAAAATACTAGTAGAATGTAGGGGTTTTAATCCTTACGGAAAATGATTAAAAAGAATTAATCTACATCTTAAGCTTTTCTTTAGAAAGCTTATTGAATAAGTATCTTAACCTTGATAACATAAAAATACTATAGAAAATCCTATAAGGAGAAGTAATAATCATGCCACTAAAAATAGCTACAATAATTCAAGCAGGAAAAAATACACTAGCAGAAGTAATTCATCTTCAAACTCAAAAAGGTGATGCTCCAAACTGGAAGCCAATACCAGAAAAAGATATTAGTGCTGGCTATATTAAGAGTCATGCTTATTTATTAGCTATAGGATTAATAAGAGAAGTTCAGGATAAATACGAAATAGATATTGCACATGTTAAAAACTCATATCTTCCAGCATCAAGATCCGCTGGGAATTATCTAGCAGCTGAATCAGCCATGAAAGCTGTTTTACATGCTATAGAACAAGGTAAAGATCTATCTACACAAGAAACAATCAATGAAATATCTGAAGCTATTCATACTGCTTGGTTAGATAGCATTAAAGACAAAACAACTGATGAACTCCCAAAGTGGGTAATAGAAACAAAACAAAATATGCCTGTAGCATCATTACCATCTGAGAAACAAAGCTTTTATAATGTAATTTCTACAGCAGCAATTAATATAGTTACTTCTCTCTCAAGAAAAGATTTCTAAAAAGTTTTTATTTTTTTATAACTTTAAATGGGGTATCATTGCATTATTTCGGGTATAATTCCATTAGTGTAAGATAATAAAGGTAATATATGAGTCTTTATAATCTATTGATAAGTAAAAGAGATGATATTTTAAAGCTTGCTGAAAAGTATGGTGCCTACAATATTAGAATTTTTGGATCAGTTGTTAGAGGTGAAGAGAATGAAAAAAGTGATATTGATTTTCTTGTTGATTTTAAACCAAATATAGGACTTATGGAATGGAGTGGTTTATGGGTTGCGCTTGAAGATCTTCTTGGTTGCAAAGTAGATGTTGCAACTGAAAAAGTATTAAAGTCTAGAATTAAGAGTAGAATTTTAAAAGAAGCAAGGCCATTGTGAGAGAGGATAAGGATAGATTACAAGATATATTAGAAGCAATAGGACTTCTTGAGAAATATTTATCAAATAACAAACCTCTATATACCTTAACTGAACTTGAATTCATGGGTGTTATCAAATGTATAGAAATTATAGGCGAAGCATGTCGAGGCTTGTCTGATGGATTTAAACAAAAATATGTAGAAATTCCATGGCGCCAAATTGCAAATATGCGAAATATCCTTGCTCATCAATATTTTGAAGTGGATGTAGAAAAAGTTGAACAAGTTATTAAAGAAGAGATTCCTAAACTTAAAGTACAAATTGAAGAAATTCTAAAAAAAGAAGAGTAGTTACTTCTCTCTCAAGAAAAGATTTCTAAAAAGTTTTTGATGTTTCCAGTTTATAATGCAAGCATAAAATAAAGATATGCCAACTACTAACGTGCTAAGGATCATAAATCTATAAAACGATTTTCCGCTGATTAGACATGTAGCCCATATACCAAGAACACCTGAAATAAAATATAAAACATATGAGGCTCTTTTTTGTGATAAACCAATGGCAAGTATTTTATGATGTAAGTGCTCCATATCTGGCTCAAGAATTGGCTTTCCTTTTAATAGTCTTCTAACTATGGCTAATGAAGTATCTAATAATGGCAATGCAAATATCAGTATTAAAACTGGTGTCATAACTACAAGTGTAACTTTCTTTACTACACAACTCACAGTCAAAGCAGCAAGGATAAACCCCGTAAGATAAGCCCCTGAATCTCCTAAGAAAATACGCGCTGGGTTAAAGTTCCACCTTAAAAATCCTAAAAGTGCCCCTGCAAGTGTAGCTGCCATCAACGCTCCTGCTGGCTGATTTATACGAAAATCTACTGCTACTGCCCATATTGCAATTGCACTAATGATGGATACACCTGTCGCTAAACCATCCATACCATCAACTAGATTTATTGCATTTGTAATTCCTACTATCCACAGCACGGTTAAAAGATAACTCAAAATAGTATTAAAAGCAAATGTCTGACTCCCCATCGATAACTCAAAGAAAAACAAATCAGAATGATAAAGAGGGTTTACTACCTGTACTATTCTTACTCCTAAAAGCCAAGCCACTGATGCAGCTCCAATCTGTACAATAAGTTTTATCCATGATCTAACAGGCTCAATATCATCTAAAAGTCCAAGAAAAAAAATAATTGTTCCACCTGCAAATATTCCAAGCAGTGTAAAACTCCCTACAATTGAAGTTCTATAGTTTAAATATGCAGTAACAAAAATCAATGACGTTAAAAATAAGCTTGTATAAATACTCACCCCTCCAAGCCTGGGTATAGGAGTAGAATGCAGCTTACGCTTAGATGGTTTGTCTAATACACCAAGCTTTAAAGCTCGAGACTGTATAAAAGGTGTAATAAGATAAGAAATAATAAGTGCAATGCAAAATCCAATTAGTTGAACAGCTTGCAAATTACAAAAATATTTACTTATGTGCATATTGAACGTATAAAGGAAACTCTTTACACAAAGAATCTACTTGACGCTTTGCTTTTTCCATAACTTGAGAATCATTTGGCTGTCTTAAAACATCTACAATAGTATCACCAATCTTTTTCATTTCATTTGTTTTCATACCACGTGTAGTAACTGCTGGAGTACCTAGCCTAATCCCACTAGTCACAAAGGGTGATTGAGGATCTTTTGGAATGGTGTTTTTATTGCAAGTTATACCCGTAGAGTCTAGTAGTGTCTCTGCTTCTTTCCCTGTTAGATTTACTTTTCTAAGATCTACTAAAAGCAAATGATTATCTGTTCCACCACTTACTATATCCAACCCTGAATCAAGAATAGTTTTAGCAAGCATCTTAGCATTTTCTACTACTTGTTTTTGATAGTCTCTAAAACTTGGTTCCAAAGCTTCTTTCAGTGCTACTGCTTTCCCTGCAATAACATGCATTAATGGACCACCTTGAGAACCAGGGAAAATAGCTGAGTCAATTTGTTTAGCATGCTTTTCCTTACAAAAAACCATTCCGCCTCGTGGACCACGTAATGTCTTATGTGTAGTAGTAGTCACAAAGTCAGCATAAGGAAATGGACTAGGGTGTAAATCTGCTGCAATTAATCCAGCAATATGTGCCATATCTACCATTAACATAGCACCTACTGAATCTGCTATCTTTTTAAACTTATCAAAATGAATAGTTCTTGAGTATGCACTGGCACCAGCAATTATAAGTTTTGGATTTTGGATTTTTGTTATTTTTTCTAATTCATCATAGTCAATATAACCATTCTCATTCACCCCGTATAAAGCTGCCTTAAACCATTTCCCCGAAACATTTACAGAAGATCCGTGAGTTAAGTGTCCTCCTTGATCTAAAGACATACCTAAAATACTATCTCCTGGTTTTAAAACTGCAAGGTACACTGCAAAATTAGCTTGAGCACCACTATGGGGCTGAACATTTACATGCTCTGCTTGAAATAATTTTTTTGCTCTCTCTATAGCAAGAAGTTCAACTTCATCTACAAATTCACACCCACCATAATATCTTTTCTTAGGTAATCCTTCTGCATACTTGTTTGTAAGAACTGAGCCTTGAGCTTCTAAAACTGCTAAGCTTGTAAAATTTTCGCTTGCAATAAGTTCAAGTCTTGTTTGCTGCCTATTAAACTCTCTATTTATACTTTCATAAATTTCTGGATCTGTTTTTTTTAATTGTTCAAATATCATATTGTTTTATTTAACCTCTACAAAAACCTCATCCCCAACTACTTGCACAGGATAAGTACCACTAAAAACATCCTGCCTTGGGTGTGAAACACACTTTCCAGTAGACAAATCAAAAACCCAAGAATGCCAATTACAGGTAACCTGACATTTTTCTACATCTATAAACCCTTCGCTTAATGGCGCACCTGCATGAATACACATATTGTCTATGGCATAAAGCTTGGCATCTACATTAAAAATAGCAATATCTTTATCTTTAACTTTAAGTGATTTGGTCTGGCCTGGTTGAAGTTCAGATATATTACATACTTTAACTTTTGAATTAGAGGTAGTTTCCATAACAAGAAAAATTGTAACACGATTTCAGACTATGCTTCATTTCCATTAGTAGTCATAGGATCTACATCACCTGCAAATTCATAATAAACATCTTCTATTAAACGGGTTACAGCAAGAGGTAGATGATGGTGCTCTGCTTGTGAGTCTAATAAAAACAATCGTGAAGCAGCAGTTGTAGCACATAGTTCTTTATCCTGTAAATTTTGATTTTCAATGTTTTCAAGTATTGTACACACTTCTTTTATTACTTTTGGAGTAAATGCTATTTTTAAAATATCACTTGCCTTAGGTTCTATTTTCTTAAAATAGTTTTGATCGTTTACACCCTCTTCAAGAATCATTGCTGCTAATTGCTGATGGTTTACATCATCAATATTTATATCAAAATGAAAATCATCAAACGATTCATTATCAAGCAACATAACTCCTCTATGTAAGTACTCTACAAAAAGCTCATATTCTTTTTCAGTAGCCATATTTAATTCCCTTTCCTTACCACTATTATAAAGTTCTTTATAGTGTACAACCTGGTCTAAATATGAACAATAAGGTCTGGGTTATTGTAATAGTTCTTACTTGGCTTCACCCTCTTATATCGTATCTCCATATTCCCCCCTCCATCCTCAATCCTCATTGCTCAATCCTCTTAACCATTTCAACATTTCTTAAAATTAGCACTTCAATAATTAAAATAATACAAAGTTTTTGTGTAACTGTCGGTTACAAATAGCGTTTTTTACGCTGAACAAATTAATGTACTTTTTCAAGTACAAAACAAATTTGTAAATAAATCAATATATTTAAACAAAATTCTTATTTACTTTTTACTAATTGTCAGAGAGATTTCCTTATTTTCAAAATTTGCTTTTCTTGATTAACTATTGGAGCTCAAAAGTCACTGAAAGGAGTTCTTCAATGTCAATCAATGAAAGTATTAATCGGTTATTTAGAAATCAGCTATTAGGATTGAGGAATGAGCAGAACAAATTCAATTCTCAATCCTCATTGCTCAATCCTCAATCCTTCACCTCACTTCTTACTATTTCTTATTCCCTTACATTCATACTAATAATCATTTTCTTCGCAACATTCCCATCTCATGCCCAATCTGTACAAAACAGCAAAGTTTCACTCTTTACCAAAACAGGTACTGGTGAATACTATACACTCTATCCAAATGGAATAAAAAAAGAAGATGCTTATATAGGTGGATTTAAATCATTACAACTTGATCCTGTTGAGGCAAATATTTACTTTTATGATCCTCTCTTAAAAGTAATCGGAAAAATAAACTTGGAAAATAACTTGGTTTCTAAAGTGATTGGAAAACCTAAAAGCTCCACAATCACTAACTACCAAACTCCTGTAAAGTTTTCTGACTCTAGTCTTAGCAAATTGATCGATTTTACAATTGACAAATATGGAAATCTATTTATTTTAGATTCACAAGATACACCTACAAATCAAAATCCAAGAATATTAAAAGCATCATTGAAAGATGGAACAATTCAAGAAGCTATCAAAATTAATGATTATTTTAAAAGAGCTTTCAGCAGTCAATATTTATACGACGTAAACTTTACTATAAACAACCTGACCTACAATAACAATGATGGCTTTATCTATCTATATGGAAATGCTACCTATTCAGATATTTCGCCTTTTTCTATCGGAGTAACCAAAGGAGCTGTTGTACTAAGATTTGAACCACAAACAAATACAATTGAATTCTTTGGAGGAAATAACAGAAGCATAGACCTTGGATACAATACAAAAATAAATTTTGATGATAGTCGTCTTGCTACTATCAATGGACTTATCTTTGATAATGAAAATAATATTTATATTTCAGGTTTTGATTTAACAAACAATCCTGTCACCTATAAAGAAATATTTTCTAACGGTTCATATACTCATGAACAATACATAGGGGATGGCACAGGAAGCATTACAGATATTGGAGATGGCGGGTTAGCAAAGAGTGCCTATGCAAAACCAATAGGAACCAAATCCTTATGCCAAGATAACAATGGTGATGTTTTTATCGCTGATAGTATAAATAACAGCATAAGAAAAATCTTAAAAGAAAATGGCTTAATCATAACAGTAGCAGGTAGCGGAAAAGAGCTTATTAATTTTAATGAGTTAAAAGATCTAAAAACAATTTCACTACAAGCACCATCTACATTGTTTACTGATAAATACAATAATCTCTACATAGGAGAACAAAACAGGATTCTACAAATTAAAAACTTCATTCAGCGAAGTAATAAACCTATTGAACAAATAAAAATAGCAAATCTTGAAATCACAAAAATCGGAGATCGAGAAGTTGTAAATCCAAAAGGCAATACTTCTACACCTGATTTAACGCTTGATTATTCATACAGTGGAGACCAAAATATAGAAGTCAGTACTAAAAATATTCCAGAAGGTACTAATATAAAGCTTCTATCTATAAACAATGACAATTCAACAACACAAACTCTTGCAAATGGAAAAGTTGCAAATACTAAAGCTCTTATTCCTATAAAAATAGAAGCTGGCACTACAAAAGTCATAAAAGCTGAAACAGATCCTTTCATTCCTGCTCCTGGTGTTTACCTCGCAGATACAGCACCAAAAATAGAACCCAGTCAATATCTACCAGAATTACAAATAAGTAAAATCAATAGAGACACTGTCAATCAAACTGGAAACTTACTTCCTCTATCTACAAGATTTAACTTTTCAAATACAGGCTGGCAAAGATACCAAAACATAGGTGAAATAAAACTTAATGCCGTAAACGATCCTGATAATTTGATTAGTGATGGAACTTATATAGATTTTGGTTCAAGACAAAATACAATTTGGTTAGATAATCAAGGAGTTACTGACAAAAAACTAATTTTTAGTGTCTGGATGAGAACTGACTCTGGGACTGTAAATGTACCATTTGGTATTGGTCCTGCCTGCCCTGACTTAAACAGAAACCAATCATACTACTGGACTAGCTGGGTAGGTTGTAACTATCCTTATTGGATTTCATACAATCAATTAAGCAGCCTTCCTTTACTCTCATATAGCACTCTTGCTGTAACACCAGCCTGGCAAAAGTTTTCAATCACAAGCAATTCAAACCTGGATGGTTACAATAAACTACTTTTTATTGGCGGATTAAACTACACAACAAATCAAAAAGTTTATCTCTGGGGTGCTCGCTTGGAAGCTATTCAGTAAGGTTAATACAACAATTATACTGAGAGATAAAAGTGAAAAAATACATTCATAAACTACTCGTCATATATAGCCTCATAAGCTTATTGATGAATTTAGTTTTAATTACTCCTGTCTTCTCAGAAGGGTACGAAAAATTAAACCTATTACAAGCAGTCTCTCTTCCTATAGCCCTATCAACAAACAATCCACCTTCCCTTATTAGTCCTGGTTCACTGCCTGTTTCTTTTACAATCACTAAAAACAATTCGCTAATAAACTTATCATCTAAAGCAATAAGTTTTAATACTACATTACTTCCTAGCACTATTAAACTAGCTTCACTACCTGTTAGTGTTTCATTATCTAATACAAAAAATTCAATTAAGTTTTTTTCAAAACCTGTTAGCTATTCATTAAACACTTATAATAAAGATCTTTATAAAGTTACAAGTCAAAATGTCTCTTATAAAGTTTATAATGGGACTCCTATTTTAGAACTTGTTTCACCAAACCTACTACCTATAACACACAATGAAAAGTCAATTGATATAACCATTACAGGAAAAAACTTTGTAAAAGATTCTATTGTTTCAATAGGTACTCTACAAATCCAAACAAAATACACATCCACAAATGAACTAATAGCAACAATACCAACAAATTATTTAAACAAAGAAAATAGTTTTGAAATCTATGTAAGCAACCCTCCACCAAATGGTGGCATAAGCACTAGTTTTAATGTAATGGTAATAAATCCCACACCAATAGCAAAAATTAAAGCAGCTCCTTCTCTTGGTATAACTCCACAAGTAGTAATTTTTGATGCTAGAGATTCATTTGATCTTTTAGAAAAATACTATGAACAACCTTTGAAATACTCATGGGATTTTGGTGATAATAACAATACATCATTAGATCCTGCTTGTACTCACAGCTATACAAAGCCAGGGAAGTATATAGTAACTCTTACAATTACAAATGCTTATGGAAAAACTAATACAACTACAAAAGAAGTTGAAATTAGAG
Organism: Candidatus Melainabacteria bacterium; assembly: GCA_023250155.1. Classification (GTDB taxonomy): domain Bacteria; phylum Cyanobacteriota; class Vampirovibrionia; order 2-02-FULL-35-15; family 2-02-FULL-35-15; genus JAHFBD01. The sequence continues at coordinate 190,849 of JAHFBG010000002.1, read as the reverse complement.
ATAAAGATGAAGCTCCTATTATAGATGCAGTTTATAGTATTAAAGAACTTGATGATTTCTTAGAAGTCACTTTTGATGCTTCAATGTCACAAGATCCAGAGAATGATCCTATTAAATACACTTGGGATTTTGGGGATAGTACCTCCTCATTTAAAAGCTTAACTACTCATAAATATTCAAACAAAGGTAACTATATTCCAAAAATTACAGTTACAGATTCTTTTGGAGTGTCATCAATCAAATATCTAGAACCCATTAACTATCCAGGTCCTAATGAATCACCGATTCCAATAATAAATATTTCACAAAATACTGGATACTTAATGCTAGTTCAAGAAGAATTAGATTTTAAACCACAATTAAAAATCAATTTATCAAGCAAAGAAAGCTACGATAAAGATGGTTCAATCACAAGCTATAAATGGACAATTAAATCTGACAACAATGAAGAAATATTTAAAACAGAAGAAAAAGAGTTTAGTTATACATTTACACAAGCAGGAAGTTATACTGCTACTTTAAAAATAACTGATAATAGAAATAAAACAATTGAAAAAACAGAATTAATAACTGTTTTAAAACCAGATCCCATAGCAAGTGCCACTACAGATAAAACAAGCGGCAATGCACCTTTAGAAATTCAATTCAATTCCAATGGTTCAAGAGATTTTAATGGTGAGGCTGTATCAACAGAATGGGATTTTGGAGATAGATCACCATATTCTACAGAATTAAATCCTACTCACACATATAATATTCCAGGTGCATATTTGCCGACATTAATAGTAAAAACAAAAGATGGCAGAACAAAAAAGATAAATACTAAAACTATTTTAGTCAGTGAAAACAATGGACCTGTTGGTATCATTTCAACTTTTGAGTCAGTAAAACTTGGAATAGCTAATGAAGCCATGATAAAACTATCAGCTAAAAATAGTTATGATCCACATAAAAACCAAATGATCTATTACTCATGGTCATGGATAGCTCATCAATTAGATAAGGATGGTAATTTAACAAATAATTCTGAAGCTATAAATAGTAATCTCTTGACTACTAACAGTGAAGAGTTCTCTTATACATTTACTACACCGGGACAATACATACCAGTTCTTGAGATAAAAACTGAAGATGGAAGAAGTACAAAAGCATTTGGTGAAACCATTACAATAAGCCCAGGGCAAGAGCCTATTGCAATTGCAAAAGTAACATCAATCAATTCATTGAAAGTTAAATTTGATGCAAGTGGATCGTTTGACCCAAAACCAAATGGTGAAATCACTTCATACTTATGGAATTTTGGGGATGGGGAAACATCTAATGAAACTAGTCCTGAACATATTTATAAAACACAAGGGGATTATAATGCAAAACTAATCATTGAGGACAATAGAGGTTTTAAAAGCATTGCTCTTACAAATACAATTAAAATACTTTCTAACGAAGATCTTACTAAACAAAGAATAGACAATATTGTAGAAAACAAAGAAGTAAAAGAAAGAATATTCAAACTACAAACTGTTAATAATACAAACCAAGATGGAATAAGTTTTTCAAAAGATGAAGAAAAACCTATTGACAGCATCCCTCCTAAAATAACTCTTTCAATTGAAAATCCAAATATACAAAACGGAGAAACATTATTTTTTAATGCACATATAACAGATGACATTGATATTGAATTAGTAGGTTATAAATTGCTTGATGAAAATAAAAATACAATATTAGAAACTCTTGAGGAAGCACCAGGAAACAATAGAGTTGATAACTCTATGTCAAGTATTAACTATACAAAAGAAATAAATATATCAACAAATATAAAACCAGGAAAATATAAACTCTTAGTTTTTGCAAAGGATAAAGCAGATAACTGGTTAGGTCAAACCACTACAAATGAGTTAGTATCAAGTGACATAATCATAAGAAGTGGAAAAACAACATCAAGCAATATTTATACAGAAGGAAAAGAATCATCTGAAAAATCTAATGTCGACATTATAAATAAGCTTAATTCCATAGATGCTGACGATAGAAGCAATCTTATACAAATACTTGCATCAGATAAAGATCCAAGAGAAACACATTCTTTAACAAGACAATTTCTAGCAAAAAAAGAGAACAACTTAAAAGAAAGAACTTATACAATAATTAAACAAACAGGCACACCATCCACCTTTGGAACACCATCTACAAATAACATAGTTAACACAATCACCCCAACAATTTCAGTAGTCATGACCATTAGCTCAAGCACTCCATATATAGATATTGGTTTTATGGGCGGCGTAACAGAAACTAACTTTGGGGGAGTATCAGTAAACATATCTAATGCAGCTCCTCAAAGTCCACAAACACAAGAGATTCAAAAATACTTGTCAATTACATGTGCTCCAGGAAGAGATTGTTCTATATTCAATGAAGCACTTACTCAAATCAATCAGCCTGTTATCACATATGGCACTATAGGCAATGATGGAAAACCAATTGGTATAGAAAAAACTTTTGTGCTTGATTCAAATGATTTTAAACCAAATGAACCTATTGAAAAATATACACCTGTAATTGATACAATAACCCCAAATGAAGTAACAATCGGTCAGGGTACATTCAACCTTACAGTTAAAGGTTCTATGTTTAACCCAGGAACAGTCATATACTGGGATACTGAAAAACTTGATACTGCATACATAGATAACAATACTTTATCTGCTAATGTTCCTGCATGGTTTACAGCCACAAACAAAATCACAAAAATTAAAGTTCAAAAACCACTATCTTTAAACTCTAACTTTCTTGAATCTAACTATAAAGAGTTGAAAACCCTGCCAAGAGCTAGTGAGAAACGTTATTTTCTTTTTAACACTTTAGAAAATCTAAATAAACTAATTTTGGGAAATGACCTAACACTGCAAAGAGATGGAGGAAATGTTTATATATCAAATGACTCCACTGTCTTTAAAGAGGCTGGTTCTATCACTATTCCATTTACAATATCATCTGACAGCTCACTCAACCTTGAAATAAATGGCTCCCTAATACATAGCACACTGTATCCAAAGATAAACCTCTATCACAACAACACACTTATAACATCACTTATAAACAATCAAAAATGCCTAAGGTTTGAACAAGATAAAGAAGATAAAGCATGTACAGAAAATCAAAACTGGAATATAAACGTAGGAACTCTACCTGTGGGCAGTCATACTATTAAACTCTCTTTGCCAGACATTTCCAATCAAACAATTTTTATACTCGACAACATAAAGTTTAATTTTACAAATACTACAAAACCACTCATTACTTCTATTGAGCCACAAAGCATTTATCCACTAAATGAAACTGACAGAACTCTAACAATTTCAGGAAAAGATTTTGGGACAGCTCCAAACGTAATTTATAAAGGCAAACAGCTTGAAACATCTCTCATTTCTAAGAATAAGATAAAAGTAACATTGCCAAAAGATTTAGAACTCCTTGAAAATCAAATATATTTAAATCTAGTTATTTTCAACAATCAATCAAAAATAAAATCTGAAGACTATGCCATTGGATTAAAATCACCTCTTAAAATTTTAAAACTAACTCCTAACTATGAGTTTATTCCTTATGGAATAAATGGACCATATGGAAAATTGGATATTTCTCTTATATCTGAAGATGGCTTTACACCTAGTGATGTGGCTTATGTTGGAGTGTTTGATGATAAAGGAAATGTAATCATAAATCCATATAGCACTGGAAAAGTAAACTACAATCTTTTCAATCCACTAGAATTCAACACTTCATTCACACTGCCTTATGACTTACCAAAAGGCAATTATCATATTATTTCTACATTAGGAAGAAAAAATATTAATGCAAACTCTTCTGATTACTCAAACATAGAAGTCATTAAACTATTTAACGATCTTATAAATAAAACGGTTAAAGATAAAAATGATTTTGATAACAGATTGAACAATATACCTACATCTCATTACAAAACATTTTATATAAATGACAATGCCATTCCCATCCTTATGATAAGTGCTGCTTACACTACAAACAATATTAGTATCACTCAGGAAAACCAAGATCTTTTAGTAAGTGCAGATCTAAGAGGAAACATCTTAAACAATTCCAATACAAAAATTGCCATTGACTTTGAAGATGTTGAAAAGTCTTTTGAATATAAAGGTACAAGTGTAGTTGAAAAACACAAATATAAACTTGATTCCAATACAAAATTTAAATTGTTTGAAATTAAAGTAAAGGTTTTTAAAGATGGATTATTCATTGGAGAAAGTAAGCCTGAGTTAGTTTATGTATACAAAGATCTGCCTCCGATAGCCATAGCAAAAGTAGATACAGAGAACTATAGCTACCAGGGTAATGCACCTTTCAAAACTACATTTATTGATAAAAGCTATGATCCAAATGATGAATTAAGTAATTTTACAGGAGCACTTGATAAAACAAACCCTGAAAAGAACACTTGGCAATTGTTTAAATATAAAGATAGTATTTCAAATGAGCTTATTGACAAAGAAGATTTATCAATAAAAGACAATCAAATATTAAACGGTGGAAAAACATTTTTAACAGGAGTCATTACAAATCCTGGAACATACTATGCCAGACTTGAAGCATTTGACAATGCTAACAATTCTGACACTACTCAAAGTGAATCAATACAAGTAATACAGCCTACTCAAATGCTCCTTATTCATGCAGGTTTTGAAAATACAAACAGTCAGGCTTTTGAATATAATGAAGATGGAAATATAAATATTCAATTTCATTCAGAGATTCAAATAAGAGACAATAAACCACCTACAAACATAATCTATAAGTGGGATTTTGGTGATGGCTATTTTAGTTCAGAAACAAATCCCATCCACTTATACAAAAAGAATACATCAAATCAAGACAGGATAGATTACCATCCGGAGTTAACTGTCTCTGCCGTTTGGAAAAATAGTTACTCTGAAACCTGGTCAAGTAAAGCAGGCACTATATCTATCATTGATAAGCCAGAGTTTGTAGCTTTAGATATAATCCCAGATAAAATAAATGGAGAGACACCTCTCACTGTAATTTTTATGGTAAGTGATAAAAGTTTTGTTAAAAATGCAACTATTACTAGCTATTCTTTTGACTATGGAGATGGCAAGGTTTCAGCTTCTACTCAATCCTCTTTAGTCGAATTACAAAGTAAAGTCTTTGCTCACACATATACACAAAAAGGTATTTTTCACCCTACATTAAAAGTTCAAATTAAAGAAAATCCAGATAAAGAATTTAAATTTAATTGCCCAATTATATCAACAAACTCTTTACAGATAAGTTCAATAGAACTTTTAGAACCACCTGACAACTTCACAACAAATGAGCCTCTTATAACCTTAAAAACAAACCTATCATATACAAATCCTTATAGCTATGAAAATCGTTTATTTATTCATATTACAGATGAAGTTTTTAATGAAAGTATCATTGAACTAAATCCACACTCAAACGAACAGACCATTTCATTAGATGAAGGGATTAACACTTATTGGTTTGAACTGATAAATAGTGATGGAACAACAGAAAAAAGCTTACCTAAGAAAATAATATTAGACACTATCTCCCCTACTATTAAAGACATCTCCATAACATCAGGCAGTATAAATACTATAAATATAAAAGGACACATATTAGAAAAACAATTTCAAAAATTAGAACTTGTAATAGACAATGAAGTTCCAATCATTCTTTCAGATTCTGAAATAACTGCACAAGAAACTGATGAGTATATTTTCACAGGAACATTAGAAAATAAACCAAATGCAGAATATTTACTTACTCTTAGAGTCTTTGACTATGCAGGAAATATAAGTGAAGAGACATATGAGATTAAACAAGGAAACAGTAAAATCTTTTTCCAAAGAAAAGAGAATAAAGCAAATAACACAGATACTATTGAGATTATTTCAAATAATACATCTAGCACTAGTGAAGCAGAAAATAACACAATCAATAAAACTATAATAAGTGGGAAACCATTTAGCTTAAACTTGTTTACATGTTTTAGTGATGATAAAAACAAATCACTAACCAATGTAGAAGCACAACTTGATATAAAAGATATAAAGTTAAAAGAACTCAAATACAACAATAAAGTCATTGAGAAGTCACAAGATGAATTAAACAATATTTTGAACTCATTAATCTATCAAAAGACACTTGGTTGTGTTGACATCTCAGCTATTGGCGGAATAACATTGACAAAAATATTTTGCGCTAAAGCTCTTAATGCTAATGCCTGCATGGATAACTGTGTACATGTAGATGGCTCTGTATGTAACATACCAATTTTCTACTCAAATACGCTAAACACTAATACAAATCAATATTTCAATCCTGAAAAAAACTTACTTGATCCAAAATCACAATGGGACATAGGATCATATGAATTTTTATTTGAAGTCAATGAGAATAAAGATTCTTGTACAAATTATGGTACTTGTTTAGGGAAAAACAACGCTGAAAATAAAACTTCACAAACATATACTTACACCATCGAGGTAAAAAGAGACCCATCAATTAAAACAAAGATAATTAATTCAGAGGATTTATCATATGATAGTGACAATGAAATAAATGTACAAATCACAGCCATTGATGATTTGCCTTTTATCAATTCAAGCAATAATGAAGAAAAAAGGACACCAATTCTTGATTTAGAAAAAATACAGTGGGAGGGATTAGCCAATCCAAAATCTGCTCCCCAAGCACAAATCACATCTCAAACAATCAACCCCAAAAATCCTAAAGAATACATTTTTGAACTTAGGATAAAAATCAATCCTCAATCATTCAACAAAATCAATTTTGAAATTCCTGTTTATTTCCCGGGTGATTACTATAATCCACAAGGTATAAACAATTTAAGCGCAACATTTACACTAAAAGTAAATACTAGCTTAAGTGCTGATATAACATATCCAGAAAATGGAACTATCATCACAAACAAAACAAACATTCAATCCGAAGTTATTTTGCCAAGTAATACTGAAGGTAACTTTTTTACATCTAAATGTAAAAACAACTTAATTCACTTTGGCATTCTTACCAATAACAGCACACAAGTGCAATCAATAGAAAATACACTCGGTAAAAAGCTTGAATCATTTGGAATAGTAAATAATTCAAAATATAAATTCAATAATATATTAAATTTTAATTTAAAAAACATTTTAAAATTCAAACCATCATTTCTAAATGGAAACATTTTTGGACCATTAAGGCTTTTTGGCGAATACTCAACAAGCTGTAGCTCTCAAACCATAAACTATACAGGAAAATCAAAAACCTATATTCTTTTAGACAACATTACACTGGTTAAAACCAAGTGCAAAGGTTTAGGCTGTAATTCTATAAATCAAAATACTATTAACCCAAAACCTATAATAGAATCTCAAAAACCCATTATAAATGGAAAGCCATTTAGCAAAGAAGAGGCAAAAGATACACTAACATACATAGGACTTTTACAAGAAGGTGAATCAGATGAAATAGCTATCAAAAAAGCATTAAAACTATTTGCATATCTTACAAAAAACTGTAATAGCAATTATTTAAAATATCAAATCACTGATGGAAACACTATTTCAGGTAGTTGCACAATAAATATACTCTTAGACAACAATGGAAATCCTATACCATTGCCAGATCCAGAGACTTTACCAGAACCTACTTTAAGCGATTTAGAAAATCTGATTTCTATAAAAGAAGCAATTAATGGGTTAAAAGAAGCTGGAATAAATAACATAAAAGATATTATAAATCCAAACACTCTTGGAATAGCAAGTCTACTTATAGCATTATCCATATCAGGAGTAGTCTCTGTACCAGCCACCATCATTACATTAGCCACATATGGTGGTAATTTCTTAAGTGCATTATCAGTGCTTGAAGAATTAAATACTAAGTATAATTTAAAGCCAAACCCTTGGAAATTATCTTATGCAGTTGGACGTTTAGGTTTAAATATAGCTTTAATAAAAGGTTCTAAAGACATAAAAGAGACTTCAAAAGTCTCTGAAAATATTTTAAAAATCAAATCTTTGGATGAAGGTACATATATAGATTCAGCCAAGTTTTTATTTGAGGAAGAAAAAACAATTAGTTTAAGCACCTCATTAGAGAATGAAAAGCTTATAAAAAAAGAGCAGTTAACTGTTTTCAGTGATGCACTTTATGAAAATCTAACTAAAGCAATCACAGAAAAAAGAAAAGAAATCAATATTCTATTTAAAGATCTTGATGAAGTAGCCAAATCCGACCTAAGAACAAATGTGATTTATAGAACGTATTCAAAAGATTTAAATAATACACCAGAGGATCTTAAAATAGTAAAAGAACAAATTTTATCGCCAGCTATAGAACATGCAGCAAAATCAAAAGCATTAGGAGTAGAGAATGGGTTTTTGTTTAGTAATAAATTCTACACTGATACAAATGATCAATTATATAAATCAACAAATTTATCCGATCTACAATCTCAAGGTTATTTACTAGGTGAAATTATTTCCTATGATAAGCGACCAGAAGTGGTTTATAGAGTAATCAATGATCACCAACCACTTACAATGCTTGCAGGAGATAGATCTGGCGCAGTATTTACTTTTCATCCTCAAGATCTAACAAAAGAACAAATTATAAATGAAATCAGAAACAACAAAATCAATTTTTTTAGTAAAGCAGGATTAGATCCCAGCAGATATAAAGATGATTTAAAACTTTTAGAAATAAGAGTTAAAGAAAATAATGTTGCTTTGTATAAACCAACTAATAAAGATAGTGGTTTCAATGAGGTTTTCAGATACAACGCTTCAAATGAACCTTATGGTAAAACTCTTGACTTAAATAATGGTTTGCCTGGCTTACAAGAGTTTATAATGAAAGAATATAATTTGCCTCATGAAGCAATTATTGAGTATAAAATTTAGGAAACAATGGTAAGACTAGATAAATTATTAAATGCTGCTGTTATTGATATAGTAAAAAAAGTTATTGATGAACCTATAAATAAAACATGGTTAAAAGATATTCTACTGGGTAAAAAATATCATGCTTCTCATTATTTCAGAGAAACATCAGAAGCAGAGTTTTTTGAAATTTGTATTTGGGATAACTTAACTAAAGAACAACAAGATAAAGTTATTGAATCAATTAATCTCTTAATTGAAGAGGACATTCTTATAGAAAAGCAACCTGGGGGAAACTATTGTTTTTATCTACTAGACTTAGCTATCATCTTAGAAAACAAATTACCAGGAAAAATAAATTCAAAGCCATTTATGATTTGGAAAGAAGGTAACTTTTCAAATATATCGGAACCAGAAAAGATAGATCATCCTGTAAGAAAATGTTTAGCTCAAGCAATTAATCAAACGTTTACAAAAACCAATTATACTAATCCGCACAATTAAACTTACTATTTTTCCGCGCCAAGCAGACAGTTTTGCGCTTTGTGAGCTGTGCGAACAAAAGCAAAACTTTGTCTGCGTAAAGGCAGGAAAATACAAGATTATTTTAGCGGATTGGTATATAAGCCTGTGTATGAACTTGCTTTGCTGCAGGGCTTCCAAAGTGCTCGGGGTTCTCAAAATTTGTAATCTAAAGGGACCATTGTAATAACAAAAGTTACAAATAAGACATTGGTTTTCACCCTGTTCCCTCGGCACTGTCAGCCCATTGCAAAGCAACATACACAGGTTTTTAATCCATTAACAAAGATTACATCGGAGTAAAGTTCTCACCTATACTCTCACAAAACTCTAACTCAAGTTTTCGAGACTCATCATCACTTTTTAAATTTTCAAGCTCTTTACCTCTATAAAATTCTTCTAAGCCCTTACCCGTAGTAAGAGCATCAATCCTTCTACAAAGTCGGCTTGCACGCTCAACTTCCATACCTTTTCTAGTTAATTCCTGAACTCTTAAATCTATTGGAGTAATTCTCATAACAAAATCACCTACTTTATCTCTGATTAGTTTAAAGCTATTAATCTTGTATTTCTCAATTTTGTAAATGATTTTTTACATTGGCTTTTAGGGCACATTACATATATGAGTAGTATTAAACCTGTAAATTATCTTTGGGGTGAAAACTTAAACTGGGCAAAAGCCAATGCCTATCATGGAAAAAACTCATTAGTCTCTGGTTTATCTGCTACGACACTTGGATGTATTAAGACATTTATAAGCAGTGATTCTTTATCTTATAAAGCTTTAGATTTATTTCAATCAGTTCTATTAGGACTAAGAAGTAATCAACAGTACAGCATCTACTCAAGAAAAGATGATGATGATCTGGGTTTTGATGAAACTCATAGACCACATGCTGCAAATATAGGTGAAATAACATGTTTTATAGAAAAAAATATAAACCCTATTGCATTACCACTAACTACAATTCTTGGAAAATCTTGGAAAGAAGGATACCATTCAATGGCACATTTAGCTAATGCCTTATGGTGGAGAATTAGATTGTTTTCAAAAAAGATTCACTTAACAAAAATGACACCATACCTAAAAAAGTTATTTTATATAAATAGTGCCTCAGAAAGGAAGCAATTAGTCGAGGACATCGAACATGTGATCACCCCTTTATTAGGACTTACTGGTTTCATGTTTACTGGACTATTTACACCTATTAAATCCTGGAATAAGTTTCAAGGTAATGAAAATAAAATTATTGATTCATTATCTTCACTTGGAATAGCTACACAACACTTAATTTATTTTTTTAAGTTTACATTGCCACAACTATTTCATTTTCAAGATAGTAGAAAAAAAGAGCCTCAAATCTTGTTTAGTACAGGAATTATAGCCAATACATTAAATATAGGGATGCCCATAATAGATTTGTGTTCATTTGAAAATCCTTTCCTGAATAAAATTCAGACATTGTATCGTGAACTAGCTTCTGGATTTACAATGATTTTCTTCTCCACTCGAAGAGCTTTTTTAGGAAAGGATTGGATTAGAAAAAATAATTAATCTGTATACTCCTTACATATTTCAATCACTCAACATAATATCCTTATTATTACAAAACATTAAAACTCTAAGGATAAACCTAATTGAAGTGTTTAAGGATTTGGGAATAACTGTGAACAAGTCTTAATTTTAAGAAAAGATTTTTTTGTGTTAAAAAGGGACATTACTCGATGAAAAAAGAAATTAGTAAAAATTTAGGCTGGTACATTGATAGAAAAATTGTTTTTGGTTTCGTTCTAATATTTTCAGTATTTAATCTTCTTGGCCTATTATCGTATAGAACAATTTTTGGCTATGTAAATAATGGAGATTTAATAGCTAAGAGCAACACTGTTATCAAAGAACTGGATTTGATTGCTTCAAATACAAAAGACAGTAACCATGTAGCCCAAGGATATTTAATAAATAATGAAGATTACTTTTTAAATAGATATAAATCTCTTGAAAAGAGCATAGACAAAAGAATAACCAACTTACAAGAACTAACTACTACTAAACCTAAACAACAAAAAAGAATATCAGCAATAAAAGAATTGATAGATGAAAAATCAAGCTCAATTGACAATTCTATAAAAAAACAAGATATAAATCTCTTTCCAGTCGATCACATAAACACCATAGATAAAGCACTTATTAAATCAATTGATGAAATGAAAGACGAAGAACATTCATTGTTAACCAAACAAAGGTTAAGCCTTGAAAAGAGTGCACGTAATACATTCACTATTTTTATCGGACTAATACTAGTAGGGTTTATTCTTTTATTTACAGTTTATAAGCAAATAAACAGTGACATTGCTAATCGTAAGAAAGCATTGGAAACCATAAAAGAAAGTGAGCAAAAATTTAGACAGTTGGCCGAAAATATTAATCAGGTATTCTGGTTATTTAGTCCTGATAGAAAAGAACTATTATATGTTAGCCCTGCCTATGAAAAACTCTGGGGAGAAAGCTCTGAACAACTATATAAAAATCCATCTTCATGGACAGAAATAGTTCACCCTGAAGATAAAGAGGCTGTTCTTAACTCATTAGAAAATACATCTCACAATAGCAACACTGATAAAACATATAGAATCGTAAAAAAAGATGGGAGTTTAAGATGGATACAAGATAGAACTTTTCCTGTAACAGATACAAATGGCGAAGTATATAGAATCGCTGGAATAGCTGAGGATATAACAGACTTCAAGCTAGCTGAAGAGCATTTACAATCAATAGCAGAAAAACTAAGACGTAGTAATGAAGAACTGGAACAGTTTGCATATGTAGCATCACATGACTTGCAAGAACCATTAAGAATGGTTTCTAGCTATTGTCAGCTATTACAAAAACGTTATAAAGACAAGCTTGATGGAGATGCAATTGAGTTTATAAACTATGCAGTAGATGGCGCTGTTAGAATGCAAAGATTAATATCAGATCTTTTATCCTATTCCAGAGTTCAAAGAAAAGGTAAAGAACCAGAAGATGTAAATGCTAAATCAGTTCTTCAAACTACTTTAAACTCCTTAAAACCCGCTATTGAAGAGAGTCATGCCTCAATTACGTTTGATGAGCTACCAATAGTAAAGGCTGATCCAATACAACTTGGTCAATTATTCCAAAATCTTATTACCAATGCTCTTAAATTTAGTCCTAAAGAAGATACACCAAAAGTTCATGTTTCTGCAAAAAGAAATGGGCATGGATGGATCTTTTCAGTAAAAGACAATGGTATTGGAATTGATCCAAAATTTAGTGAAAGAATATTTGTTATATTCCAACGCTTACATGGAAAGACAGAATATGCAGGTACTGGAATTGGACTTGCAATTTGTAAAAAAATAGTGGAACGACATGGGGGAAATATTTGGGTGGAATCAGAACCCGGCAAAGGAGCAAATTTTTGTTTTACAATACCCGATAAAGGAGGGAATCAACAATGAACATAGACTTAGCACAATCATCAAAAATAATAGAGATCTTATTAGTAGAAGATAATCCGGGGGACATAAGACTCACGCAAGAAGCTCTTAAAGAGTATAAAATGATGAGTTCATTGCACATAGTAAATGATGGAGAGGAAGCCATTGCATTTCTTCGCAAAGAAGACAAGTATAAAGATGTACCAAGACCAGATTTAATTTTGCTTGATTTAAATCTTCCTAAAAAAAGCGGAAGAGAAGTTTTAGCAGAAATTAAAGCTGATGAAAAGTTAAAAACAATCCCTGTAGTAGTCCTAACTACTTCACAATCAGAAGAAGATATTTCAAAAGCTTACAATTTAAATGCTAATTGTTTTATTTCCAAACCGGTTGATCTTGATCAATTCATGAAAGTAGTACAAAGCATAGAAACCTTCTGGCTGACAATCGTCAAACTACCAAGAGAATAACTATGAATGACAAAATAATAAGAGTTTTACTCCTTGAAGATAATTCGGGTGACGCACGTCTTATGAATGAACTCTTGAAGGAGTCTACTACTTCACAGTTTGATTTAATACACGTAGAGAGACTTACAGATGCTTTAATAAAATTGTCTAAAGAAAAGTTTGATGTTGTTATTATCGATCTTACAGTACCTGATAGCAGTGGATTTGAAACCTTTTTAAAAATAAGAAGCCTTACTGAAGATTTGCCTATCCTTGTACTAACAGGGTCTACTGAAGATGAGCTTGCAGAAAAAACTATACAAGAAGGTGCACAAGATTATTTAGTAAAAGGACAAGTAACAAGCAGCAGTTTACAAAGAGCGATAAAATTTTCTATAGAAAGACAAAAAAAGAAATCGTCAGAACCAGTACACACTCCTAAAAAAACTCAATCAGATTTAAAAGGAACAGTATTAGGATTTATAGGTGCTAAAGGTGGCGTAGGGACTACTACTGTAGCTATAAATATGGGAATCATTCTTGCAAAAGAAAAAAAGAGAGTTATAGCATTAGAGCTTATGCCAAATCACGGCAGCTTTTCTCAGCTTTTAGGACATGTTCCTTCAGAGAATTTAAAAAGTATCTTGGATTTAGATGAAACACAAATTGATGAACACTTACTAGAACAAAAGCTTTTTTCTCATCCAGCTGGACTTAAAGTACTATTTTCACCACAGTCAGCACATGAAACTAAAGAAATTGAACCAGAGCATGCTAAAAAAATTATCAATCATTTAAGACATCTTTCAGATTATTTAATTATAGATTTTTCAAACTATCCATCACAAGCTACAAAAGAAGGTATCTTATTATGCCATTCAGTAGCATTAGTTTCTGACACCGATATTACAAGCATTAATGCAGGGAAATTTATCTTGGATCTAATAAGTTCATGGGGCTTTAACAGAGGACATGCAAATGCAATAATCGTAAATAAAATAGTCTCACCACAACCCATTAAACAAACAGATATAAAAACACAATTAGGATGTGAAATACTTGGAATGATACCTACAGCTACACTTGCCTGCAATATATCTCAAAAGTCTGGTGAGCCAATTGCTCAGTCAATGCTAGACAATAACTTCGTGGAACAAATCACACAAATCACTCATAAACTTTGTGGTACAGCCACAATAAAAGTTTTCTAGTACACAGGCATAACATCATTATGGCTTATAACAAGAACTTTAGTATAGCCACTTCAATACCAAATTTTACAGGAATCATTGTGGTTTTATTAGGAATTGCAGTTGTCTTAGGATGGCACTTTCACATACCACAGTTCATTCAAATTAAAAGTACCTATGCTCCAATGCAATACAATGCTGCCTTATCCTTTATACTACTAGGACTAGCTTTAATATCGCTAAACTTAAAACTGCAAAATTCCTGTATTGTATTTAGTTCAATCATATTCGTTACTAGTACTTTTACATTGTTAGAATATTTATTAAAAACAAATTTTGGTATCGATACCATTCTATTTCAACATCCTTATATAACCACAAATACACCTTACCCAGGACGTATGGCTATTAGTACTGCATTATCTTTTCTTATAATTTCTACATGTCTACTCTTCCTACCTAATAATAAAATATTTAAGCAATCTAACATAGTAATTGGAGCATTAGGTTCCATACCATTTGCAATGGGGCTCCTTGCACTATTTGGATATATAACTCATTTTCCATCTTATAAATTGGGACATACTACAGAAATGGCTTTCAATGCAGCCTTTGGAGTAACCATTCTAAGTATAGGAATTTTTTCTTTGTTAGTGAATAAAGAGCATAACCTACAAACTAATATCACGACATGGTTACCCATACCTATAATTACTTTTATAGGAACAATTAATATTATTATATGGATTGCATTATCCTCTTCAAAAAATATAGATAGTACTCTTCCAAACATTATATTAATTACCGGAGGTATAATATCAGCACTAATGACATACATCATTCATTTATTAGACAAAGCAAAACAACATACTTTAAAACTAGAAATAACAAACAAAAAATTAGACTCCATCTTACAGCATGCAAACAATGCAATAATATCAATCAACAAAGAAAGCATATTAACCTTATGGAATCCACAAGCAGAAATAATGTTCGGATATAAAGAGGATGATGTTATAGGTAAATTAATGACAGAATTAATCATTCCACCTCAATATCGTGAAAAACACACTCAAGGAATGAACCATATGTTAAAAACAGGCAAAGCCTCTCTCCTAAATAAAACTATTGAAATTATAGCTCAAAGAAAAAACACTGAAATATTTCCTGTTGAATTATCATTATTTCAAAGCAAATTTGGAGAAGAGCCAGAATACACTGCAATAATTAGGGATGTTACTGAGCGTAAAAAAACAGACGATAGCCTAAAAGCTGCATACAAAGAAATTAAGGACACACAAGAACAACTTCTCCATACTACAAAACTAGCTTCCATGGGTGAATTATCTGCTGGCATAGCACATGAACTTACACAGCCACTTCAAGGTATTAAAGGATTTGCAGAAGCTATTAAAATTGATCTCGATAAGCTTATAAATAAAAATAGTTTTACTGAAAGTGAGACAAAAAAATATGCTACAAGAAATCTAAAGGATCTTGAAATCATACTTCAACAAACAAATAGAATGTCATTAATATTGGGTAGTATTCGTGATTTTGCAAGATCTTCTAATGCAGAAAAAATATTGATTGATATAAACAAAATTCTTGAATCTTCATTATTATTGTTCATTGATCACTTAAAAACTCAAGAAGTAGTCTTACATAAGACCTTATCCAATAACTTGCCAAAAATATATGGCAATGAAAATCAATTACAACAAGTCTTTATAAACCTAATAAGCAATTCCTTAGATGCCCTAAGTCAAATCCATAGATCAAAAGAGCTAATTATAACTTCAAATTTTAGATTGAAAAGTGATTTTGTAGAAATTACTATAGAAGATAATGGCATAGGAATGGATGATACCACTCTAAAAAAACTATTCGATCCATTTTTCACCACAAAGATAAAAGGAACAGGACTTGGCCTATCTATAGTAGATAGAATATTAAAAGATCACAATGCAAAGACTACTGTAAAAAGTCATCTTTCAATAGGCACACAATTTATGATTTCATTCCCAATCCAATAAGTACACCTAGTACAAGCCCTTTCCTCTATAGGGTTACCACTTAAGATTTGATCTAACATACATTAAGAATATCTGATTTATAAATAATCAATGGATAATATGATTAAACAAAGTATTAATTGCTCTAGCAAGTTTAGAGTGGTAGGAGATATTACTAATTTAATGCTTGCAACAATAAATAACAAAGAAGAAACAAAAGGAAAGATACTTATCCTTGATGATGAGGAAATAATACACTTATCTTTAAAAAGACTCTTTGAAGATAGTGATTATCTGATAGATTCAGCATATACCGGACAAGAAGCACTAGTAAAAGCCAAAAACAATTATGACCTAATAATATCTGACATTAGAATGCAGGGATTAAGTGGTATCGATGTTTTGCATGAATTAAAAAAAAGACAAACAAATACAGAAGTAATAATGCTAACAGGATATGCTTCTTTAGATACTGCTACTGATGCAATAAACTCTGGTGCTTTCGGTTATTTCATGAAACCAATTGATGATATTGTTGGTTTTAAAGCTAAAGTAGATGAAGCCATAAACAAATCACACATAAAACAAGAAAATGATCTTATATTCAATATAATTAAGTCAGGAAAAATAGAGATTTTAAATGATTCAAACATATTGCCCATTAACACTTCTGCCTTTGAAGAAAACAGCACTATATTAAATCCCTTCTTACAAATACTACAAGAAGGAGTTCTTATCTTAAACTCAAACAATAATATTATATTTTCCAATATTGCATTTGCCGAAAACATTTCAATATCATATAAATCAATTTTAGATAAAAACATTCTTGACTTTTTCAGTGGTGACTCCCTACTTAAAGCACAAGAATTTTTATCACATATTAAAAGCAATCAAATAGTTAGTGGGTGTGAACTTGAGATTAACACAAACTATAACAATTCCAATTTCATCTCAGTAAGCGGTATACCAATAATAAAAAGTAATACCTATGAAGGCGCAGTATTAGTAATCAACTATACAGGAGAAATGAAAACATTAAAGAGTAAACTAGGACTTCTTTCAAAACTATTTGAAGAAAGCATATACGATATGATGTTTGTTTTAAATGAAAATGGTGATATTAGTCTTTGCAATACCCTTGCTAGAAGTACTTTTGGATATAGTTTCATAGAAATGACAAGAATGAATATAAATCACTTATTAAGAGCTCCACATAATGAAGTTTGGTCTAATATTATAGAAACACTTAAAAAAGAATCTAGTTGGAGAGGAGAGTGTAGAGCATTTTCAAAACAAGGAGTTATTCTTCCACTTGATTTAACAGCACAAGTCGTACACAACGAAGCCAACAATCATAAATTCATCCTATGCCACATGAAAATACTATCAAAGACAAACTAACCTTTGACTTTCCACATTCCTATTTCTTTAGTAAAGTTATTGTCTTTTAAAACCAGCCAATGATTGGCTTTAGGGTACTCTACAAAAAAATCCAAATTTGCATCTCTAGTTTCATTAGGAGGAAATTCTTTAAAGTAATCATCATTAAAATCAAAAGATGTTGCAATATATTCTTTCCCTTGTGAATCTCTTAACACTAAATTACTTGATTTATAAATTTTATTTGTATTATTGGTAAAACGAATAGCAATTTTAAAGAGTTTTTCACCAGACCAATCTTTTTTTTCTTTAAAAGAAACTATTTCTAAATTTATGCCTTCTGGGTTTATAAAATCGTTCTTCGCTGGTAAAGGACTACACACAATTTGTTCTAATTCATTTAAACTTGCATCACTTAAAGGTACTATATTTAACTCATCTCCTAATTCTATAGATGCATCCTTTCCACGTGCAGCTATTCCACCTACTAGCCCAATAAACCCACCTGCACCTGCACCAGAAGCTAAAGAATAGCCATGACTAGCTAATGCTAATCCTAAACCACCAAGCTGATATGAGAATAGAGTACCTACTAATGATCCACCCAATAATCCTAATGTTGCTTTGCCAATATGGTTTAAGGGTCTATATACCTTTAACTGTGATCTTGAATTAAAGTTTGATTTTAGATTAATAGTCTTACCATCAGGGCAAATTGCTTTATTAAAAGATACTTTAACAAACCCACTTCTATTAAAGCTTTTTGCTGGTATTATTTCACTTATATAACCTAATAATTTTGTAGACTTAGGTATAAAAATACTAGAATCACCCACAGGCAATACATAATCAGAACTACTTTCTGCAACCAAATTTAAATTTAACGTTGGTGTTAAAGTATTGTCTTCAAGATTCCTGTCAATAGTCAAAAGCGAGTTTTTGTCTATTTTGAAAATTTTTAATTTGAGCGGCGTATAAACCTTGTTTGAAATATAACCTTTTATTAGACTTTGATTGTTTTCAGATGCATAACAAGGAACAATTATATTAAAAGTAAAAATAGAAAAAACTAGCAATCGTAAATAAAACATATATTAAATGACGCAGATAACGGTTTTTGTATCCTTAATGATAGGAGTGAGTCATTAGGATTGAGGATTGAACAAAAAATGTTCTACTCAGTCCTCAATCCTAAATGCTAGAATAGGGCTATCCATGTAAAGCACATCACGTATAGAAACTAGCTAATTTTGGAACATAAGTATTAAATGCTAAAAGTTATTGTTATAGAAAAAGAAGAAGCTAGCCAAGACCTACAATATTGGCAAGAAACTTTTAATGATGTTTGGGAAGGGCCAGTAGAAATATCTATCACAAGCAACTATCTTCAAATACAAGATGCAGATTTATATATTATAGACTTATCACGATGGGAAGATTCCGCTTTTGATGCTTTACAAAAAGTGTCACATGATATAGCAGGAAAACATTGTTTAATTGTCTCAAACAAAAAAGATGTAGATCTGGCACTTGAAGCTGTAAAGCTTGGTGCAATAGGTTTTTTAGTAAAGCCCTTTAAAAGAGCAGACTTAATAGCTAGTTTAGATCGCCTGCATACTGTTAAATTTATCAGTCCACAAGAAACAGATACAAATAAAAAAGCAAAAATTGTACCACTCATAAGCTATAAAGGTGGAACAGGTGTAACAACTATAGCTGTAAATCTTGGTTATACTCTAGCTAAAATCTACAATAAAAAAACATTGATTATTGATGCTTGTGCTTATGCAAATCACGTAGCTTTTCTATTAAATGTAATTCCAAAATGTTCATTAGCTAACATTCTCCAAGAAGGTAAAAATATAGATGAACAATACATTACTGCTGGCAGTAAAACACCCATTAAAAATTTAAATATCATCAGTGGATTCACTAAAGGTACACCAATGCACATTGATGAGAATTCTATTGGAAATTTAAATCATATGATGCAGATTGCAAGTTCAGTATATGACTATGTCCTTATAGATACTTCTGCACGATTGTTAGACACTACCACCATGTTTTTTCTGCAACATGCTAATTATGTTTTATTGGTTACAAACCATGATTTACTTGCACTAAAAGATACAAAATTCTATATCAGCACACTAACAGAATTGGGTTTAAGAGAGTCTATAATAAAACCTATAATAAACAAATATGATTTATCCAGTGGAAATTTAGAACCTGACTTGTTTAAAAAACAAATTGATATTCCTATTTTCTATGATATGCCAAATGTCTGGGATGTTTGCATTAGAGCAATTAATAGCTGTAATCCTATTCTAGAAGAAGCACCCAATTCAAAACTTTCAGCTTCATTTAAAAACCTAGCTGAAAAGGTTATAAGTTTGGATTCTCCAGTTGTTGTAGAGGCTGAAAAACCAAAAGGATTGCTTGGATGGATAAAAGATATAAAGATTACAACCTCCATATAGAGCTATCCCTAGCCTATAAAAAAACCTTTATCAAACTTTAAACTTTTAAGAAAAAATCAACTTAATGGTGTAGAAGAAAATAAACATTTTAAGTCAGATTCACTGATCTGATTATCTTGCAGCATTGTTCGAGTATGTTAATTGGTCGAGTACTTAATGTGAGGAAGAGCATGCAAGCTCTTATTTAATATTAGTAAAAGTAAAATTATGTTAAAGGTAATTGTTTTAAGTAGACTAAATGACCAAAGCTTCTGGGAAGAACAATTTTCCACTGCTAATGCTGGCCCTGTAGATGTATCTATAAGAGAAGATATTCCTGTAGGACAAAATTATGATCTAATAATAGTAGACTTTTCAGCGACACAAGCATCAGCATTTTCTGTAGCACCTAAAGATATTCTTTCAAGTCTAGGTCCTCAACTAGAAGGCAAAAATTTTATTATCGTAACAGATAAGAAAGATGCTGATCTTGCTATAGAAGCAATCACAATAGGAGCAATGGGATTTTTAATCAAACCATTTAAAGAAAATGAATTTAAAACCACTGTTACAAGACTTCAAAACACAGTAAAACAACAAGCACAAGTAGCACAAATAGCACCTAAAAAACAATGCAAAGTAATTACCTTACTAAGCTACAAAGGTGGAACAGGTGTAAGTACTACAGCAGTAAACCTAGCACATGCAATATCTACTTTTGAAAAAAGAACACTAATCATCGATGCTGCAGGATTTTCAAACCATGCAACGGTTTTATTGAATGTAATTCCAAAGTGCACCATAGCAGATGTCTGTAAACAAGACAAATTAGATGAGGTTTATTTAGAGAATGCCGTTAGACCAGTAAATCCCTTCCTTAGTATTATAGGTGGATTAGTACGAACAGAAGATATAAATTCTATCTCAATTTCTGCATTAAACAACATGCTTCGCATTGCAAAAGAACAATACGACTACATAATAATTGACACTTCAACACACTTATTAGATGAAATAACAATGTTCTTTATTCAACAGGCAAATGATTTACTGTTATTAACTACTTTTGATCTACTTGCTGTAAAAGACAATAGATTCTACATACAAACACTTAAAGAAATTGGAATAGATTCTGAAAAAATAAAAGCTGTCATTAATAGACAAAACTGGTTTGTAGGAAGCTTAGAGCCAGAACTGATTCAAAAACAAATCAATCATCCTATTTATCATGCTCTACCAAATGATTGGGAATTGTGTGTAGAAGCTGCAAACTACGGTAGACCAATACTTGAATTTTCACCAGACTCTCAGCTTGCAATGTCTTATAAAATTCTAGCTGCAAAAGTTACTAATACCGAGGTCCCAGAAGAAGCTGAAGAAGAAGAACATCAAAAACCAGCTAAGGGTGAAAAGAAGAAAGGAATACTTAATTGGTTCTAGAGGCTTACCCCCAAGAGAAATTATCTTGACTAATGGGTACATGATACTTAGAAGAAAGAAAGAAAAAAATAGGAGGATAAAAAATATGACACTAGGACAGGGACCCATATCAACTAAAAATATATTCACGTCAAGTGATGGAACACCAACAATAACACCACAATCATTTATTGCAAAATCACATGGGTTTAATTCTGCAGCAAATAAATCTTTAGGGGATTTAAAAAAGAAGTTGCATACAAAGCTTTTAGTTGAACTCGATACAAGTAAGTTTGGAACTGACCTTGATAAACATCATGATGTTATAAAACAACAAATTACAAATTTATTTGAAGCATTTTTAAAAGAAGAAGGTATACCAGTTGGGCTAAATGATAAGAAAACTTTATTAGAAGAACTTATCTGGGATATATTAGGACTAGGACCACTAGAAGCTTTACTAAAGGATTCAACCGTAAACGATATTCTGGTAAATGGGCCACACACGGTCTATGTAGAAAGAAAAGGCGTTCTTGAAAAAACTGAAGTGAAATTTGATGATGATGCCCATCTGATGAGAGTAATAAGAAGAATAACTAGCAAAGTAGGACGAAGGGTAGATGAATCATCTCCAATGGTTGATGCAAGACTCCCTGATGGCTCCAGAGTTAATGCAATCATTGCACCACTAGCTATAGATGGAGCTTCTTTATCTATTAGAAAATTTTCTGAAAAGAAATATGTTTTAGAAGATATGGTGAAGATTGGCACTATTACCGAAGCTATGTGCGAGGTATTAAAAATCTGTGTAGCATGTAGATTAAATCTCGTAATCTCTGGTGGAACCGGTTCCGGTAAAACTACTTTTTTAAATGCTCTGTCTAGAAACATACCTGCACATGAACGAGTAGTCACGATAGAAGATGCAGCTGAACTTCAGCTACAAAGAGATCATGTGGTAAGACTAGAAACAAGACCACCAAACACTGAAGGAAAAGGAGAGGTTTCACAAAGAGAATTAGTCAAGAACGCACTTAGAATGAGACCTGAAAGAATAATCCTCGGTGAAATTAGAGCTGGTGAAGCCCTGGATTTACTGCAAGCTATGAATACAGGTCATGGTGGTAGTATGGGAACCCTCCACGCAAATACCACTCGTGATGCTTTTAGCAGACTTGAAACAATGTGCTTAATGTCAGGGTTAGATCTTCCTCAAAGAGCAATAAGAGAACAAATTGCATCTGCCATTAACCTAGTAGTACAGTTAAATAGATTTCCAGATGGCTCAAGAAGGGTAACTCAGATTTCGGAAATCACAGGAATGGAAAATGGAGTGATTTGTACTCAGGATGTTTTTGTATATGAACAAAAAGGACTTGATGCTGACGGTAAAGTAAAAGGCAGCTTTAGACCTTCAGGAATAAGACCTGTATTTTCTAAAGCAATTGAATCTATGGGTTATAAACTTCCAGCGAATGCTTTCAATATCATGTAATTTTATCGTAGGTAACAGTCTCGACTGTTACCTACTTCTTATAAAGATATACCCTAACTTATCTTCATATATTTGCTTCCATAAGCTTGAGGATTTTACTTGTGGTATTAATTTATCCTCCTCTTCTTTGTTTAGAGCAAGAGTGTCTACCTTATACTTATCTAAGACATCCTGCCATTTATAATCACCATCAAAAACAGTAAAATAATCAGAAATTACTTTTTTAGGGAAAATAGCAGCTCTTGGATCATAAAAAACTTTTTGATCTTCTCTAAGAGCCCAAATAAAATAAGAACCCCAAGCAAAGTCATTATATATATTATGAACACTGTGTAGTGTTTTTAATTTCTCAGAAATAGCTACTGGAGTATCAAAAACAAGTAATGGTCTCTTCTTAAGTGGAATCATAGGATTTGAGGTTTTAAACCATGGCAAAAAACTTGTAGTATATGTAATGAACAATAATGCAACACACCAATTAAGAACTAAATTGTTTTTTCCACCTTCTTTTGCTCCCACTTGAATATTAGTAGTAGGAAGAAATTCTTTAATTGCATTAGCAAACAGAGAAGCACTAATAAATGCCCACCATAATACTGTACGCAATGAACTAAAAGCAAATGTTGTAAAGCATAGAAATGTTAAAAGCTCACTCCATGTCCAGCGAGACTTTTTAAAATTCAGTAAAGCAACTAGTATCAATAAAGCAAGATAAAAGCGAAGACCTGTAGCCTCATGAAATGATGGTGTTTCCCACTCAGCAATACGACATAAATTACGAGAAATTGGTTCTACAGAAAGTATTAATTCATAATATTTATATCCATAAGGATTAAGCAATGTTGCTAAACAAGAAAACACAAATGTAAAAAATAAGGAACGTTTCAAGCTAGTAATCCACTCAATACCAATTAAAATCAATCCAACAAT
The DNA here is from genome assembly GCA_023250155.1 of Candidatus Melainabacteria bacterium. GTDB lineage: Bacteria > Cyanobacteriota > Vampirovibrionia > 2-02-FULL-35-15 > 2-02-FULL-35-15 > JAHFBD01. The sequence goes on along the minus strand of JAHFBG010000002.1, from coordinate 166,568 downwards.
AAAAGCTGCATGAATATTAGTCCAAATAAAAATAATGAAGGGTATAAAATATAAATACTTTTTATGCAACAAATAAAACGTCAACATAAAGAATAGAATAGAAAATTCTTGAGGACGTAAAGTAAGGTTTGTAGCTGATAAAACAAATGTAATAAAAACTGCTGCCGAAGCAATTCTAAGATCCTTCACCTTATCATAAATAATTGCTAATAATAATCCAAATGATAGAGTAATAATACTTGCATGAATAAATATTATTAATTGAACTCCACCAAATCGATAAAGCAATGAGTAAATGATTTCTGAGAACCAATGTACGTTTATATATTTCATTCCATTCATAGTAAAACTAAATTGATCTATTGTTAAGAATTTTCCTGTATGAAGCATTAGGTCACCAGCTTTTAGATAATGCCAAAAATCAAGCTGATCTACAGGCTGAATACAAAGATAACCAAAACACGATCCTAGTACCAATAACACCCATAAATGTTCAATTGTTAATTTTAAAAATTTAAATTTCATTTTGTATTTCCATTATAAAATCAATTTGACTTTTTAAAAACAACCCCTTGCTTATCTTCATATACCTTTATCCAATCATTAGACTTCTGAACAAGTGGTATTAATCTTTTTTGTTCTTCATTGTCAAGTGCTAAACAATTAGTCTTATATTTATTTAAAATATCTTCCCACAATGCATTACCACCTGAAACAAGCAAATAATCCTGAACTATATCTTTAGAAAATACTGAAAGCCAAGGGGTTACAAAGATCTTTTGACTATCATTCAATCCCCACATAAAGTATGATCCCCATGCAAAATTATTAAAGATCTTGTTACAGTTTTTAGATTTAGCTAAAAAGCTAGTGAGCTTTACAGGAGTATTTGAGGCTATTAAATCTCTTTTTATTTTTGGAAGTAAAATATTGTTTGTTTTAAACCAAGGCAAAGAACTCACTGAATAACAAATAAACAATATAACAAACACCCAGTTAACAATGAAATTTTCTTTTTCATCAGACTTTGATTTTAGCTTTTCAAAAAACAACTCTTTAAATGAACTAGCAAATATAGGACTTACTACAATTGCCCACCATATAATTGCTCTTTGAGAATGTAATGCCAATAGTGTAAAAACGACTAAAGTCAATAATTCCAATCTAGATAATGATTGTTTTCGAAAGTTCTGTAGAATAAAAAGAAATAAAAGCATACTGAAAAATATAAATCCTGCTTGTTCATGAATGGTCGGAGGATACCACTCAGACACTAGATTTGCAAAATTTTCTGATTCTACATTTAAAACGGACTGATACAGTTTCAGTCCCCATGGAGTAAGTAATGTAGCTAATATTGAAAATGCTAAAGTAACAAAATATTTTAATTTTAAGCTTCCTAAACATTCAATTCCCACAAGCAATAATCCAATTATAAAAGCACCATGAAAATTAGCCCATAAAACAAACAATAGTGGAATTAAAAAGAGTCTATTTGTTTTAAGGAAAAATAATGTTAAAGCAAAAAATAAAATTGAAAACTCCTGTGGTCTAAGTGCAAAATTTGTTACAGAAAGAGCCATAGTTAGTAGTGTTACAAATGAGGAGATTTTTAAATTGTTTGAATGCTTATAGGCAAGAAGAAATACAATTATAAATGTCAAAGTGATTATAACGGCATGACTAAAAGCTAAAATCTCTAGTCCACCTATTTTATATAAAAGAAAATAATATATTTGAGATAGCCAGTGTAGATTTATATAAGGTGTATCAAAAGCAGTAAACGTAAATATTTCTTTATCTACTATTTTATGAGTAGTAAGAGTAATCATTCCTGTTTTGATGTAATGCCAAAAATCATATTGATCTATTGGCATAGATACTACATATCCAAAACAAATTCCTAAAACTGTAATGATCCACAAATGTTCAATTGTTAGCTTTTTCATAAAATATTTTTTTTATTCTATCATCAATTACTCCTACTACCTATAATCTATTTTTCAAACCTAATGTTAAAAAATAAATTGGTGGTATTAGGTTCATCCCTATAAAGTCAATTTTCTAATTTAGTAAATTTATTTACTTTTTTATAGAATACTTATCTTAACTTATCAAGTTGAAAATTTAACACAATGGGTATATAAAATATCAGGGATAAGCCCTTAAATCTTAAATCATAAATAAAATAACAGTATGGAATTGAGGGAGTCATTATGGGGCCATTAGTTTTCACCATTTTAATATTTGTAGTAATCGTAGGAATAAGCTTAGGCTTGTATTATGTTTGGCAAAGAAGTAGAAGTAGAAAGCTTCAAGCTGAAAGAATTGATAGTGCAATCAATCTAAAACCAAGAATCGATGAGACCAAAGAAGGTGAAGAAGGAGCTACAGCAGAAGAAGCACCCACTTTTGAAGAAGGAAAACTAAGAAAAGATAAACGATACAGTACAATACCATGGTTAGACAATATACTAAGAAACTTTTTAAAGAAAAGTACTCCTGTACTACTAAGACTAATTGAGCAAAGCGGATTATCAATTAAAGTGAGTGAGTTCTTTTTAGTCTCAGCTATAGTTGGTTTTCTTGGAGCAGCTATAGTCAATTTTATAGTTCACCTTCCATTTATTGGCTTAGGTCTAGGAATGTTTCCTTATATGATACTTAACTATATAAAAGAAAAAAGAACAGCTAAATTCATCAGTCAAATGCCACCGGCATTAGATTTATTAAACAGTGACTTAAAAGCAGGCGTAGACATTCTTGCAGGATTTAAACATGTTGCAGAAGATATGGATCCACCGATGAGTGAAGAGATTGGGAAATTGATAGTTGAAATAAATCTGGGGTTGCCAATTAATGATGCTCTTGGTAATTTATCTGATCGGATTGACACTATGGATGTACAAATGTTGTGTACAGGAATTTCAATAAATAGGGAGATTGGTGGAAATTTATCAGAACTTATTACAAAAGTATCAGCAACTGTACGAGAACGATTTAGATTGAGAGGAATAATTGCTTCTCTAACTGCAGAAGGAAAGATGTCAGCTTGGTTGTTAATAGGATTGCCATTTATTATGTTTGGAATATTAAATGGAATGGCCCCTGAAACATATGGATCATTTCTAAATGATCCGATAGGAAAAAATATAATGGGGGGATGTTGTGTTTCAATGATAATAGGATATATCCTAATTAATAAGATCACTACTTTGGATGTTTAACTATGAACCTATCAACAGTAAATATAGCCCTAATTAGCGTTTGTACCTTTGCAACCATATGCTTGTTGGTTATGGTTTTTATTAGAACAAGAAAGCTAATGGGTGACTCTAAAAAAATAAACAAACGTTTAGAGTTTTGGCTATCTGAAAAATCAAACATTGAAAGAGCAATTCTTGGTGAAGAAATTGAAAAAGAAAGTAGAGATGTAACTTTTACACAGAAAGTTTTAATGCCATTAGGAGAACAAGTAGGAACATGGATGTCCGATAAAGTTCCCTACTCTAACAAAAAATCAAAAAGAATAGCATTAATAAAAGCAGGTATAAGAGGAAAAAAATCACTAGAAATTTTTTATGCCTTTAAAATAATTTCAGCAGTTGCATTTGGTATTGGATTTTTTATATTATTTTCAGTACAAAAATCTAATCTAGTATTACCCTTAACACTGTTTGCAGCCTATACTGGATTTGCTTTTCCTAGCTACTATGTCGATAAAATAGCTGGAACCAGGCAAAAACTAATAGATAAAATACTACCAGATGCATTAGATCTGTTAGTTATTTGTACAGAGGCTGGAATGGGTATAGATCAAGCTTTATTAAAAGTAGCCTCTAATCTGACAAAAAGTGGAAAAACTTTACAAGAAGAAATTATACTTACAAACAGAGAAATGAACTTAGGACAAGAAAGGTCTGTATGCTGGAAAAATTTAGCAGAAAGAACTAAATCGCAAGAACTAAAAAATCTTGCAGGTATTATTCTTCAAACAGAAAAGGTTGGTTCACAAATTGCACAGGTTTTAAGAGATCAATCAGACTTTATGCGTGTTAGAAGAAGACAAAAAGCAGAAGAAGCTGCCGGAAAAATGGCTGTAACAATGCTAGTACCTATGATGCTTTTTATTTTCCCTTGTATCCTTGCAATAACACTTGGACCTCCAATATTAAAGATAATATCTGTTTTTACTTCTCAAAAATAACATTAACTCAGCCTCATAACTTATCAAAGATAATAAGCACTTACTTTAGGAACATTTTACATAATTGTCCAATCTCAAAATAATATGGCTTGGGTATATTCTAGTAAACGTTTTTTTATTTCTTTATTACATCTAATTTTAATTAGTTCGTTTTTTATTTCATCACTTCCAGCAAGTGCAAAAGTGTTTTTCCTGGAAGCACAATACTATCAAGATAAAAGACAAGAAAAGAAAATAATTTTAGGGAAAGGTGAAATTATCTCCAGTGATAGTTCTATAGCAAGAGTAGCTGTAAGTGATCCCTCAATTGCTGATTTACAAATTTTAAATGAAAAACAATTTTTTGTCAGAGCTAAACAGCTTGGATCATGCACCTTTCTAATCTGGGAAAGTGGTAAACCAACACCTACCAGATTTGATATTTCTGTATGGCCTGATATAGAATCATTAACAGCTCAAATAAAAGAATTAGATAAAAACATATCTGTTCAATACATCCCGCCATCCAGCAATATTAGCTCAACTGGAGGAGGAGAAACTGCTGAAGCACCTACTGAAGCTACTGCTGCTGGTGCTGCTGGCGGTGGTGGTGCCGGTGGATTTCCTTCTTCTTTACCATCTACAAGCACTACAACTGGCAACCAATTAACAACAGGAAAAATTATACTAACTGGCGATGTTTCAAATGCTGAAGTGATTGCTAAGGCATTACAAATCGCTGGAATCTATGTAAACGATGAAGGAATAAGAATTATCAGTCAGCCTGGTGGACAAATCATAAATGGATTGTCAGGAGATTATGGACTTTTAAGCGTTACTGCTGCTGGTGGTGCTGGTGGTGCGGCTGGTGGTGGCGGTGGTGGTGCTACTGGTGGGACTACTCAGTTTGGTGGACGAGATCAATTTTCATTTACTACAAATGGTAGAGCTAATCTAAGTCGAGGTGTTATTGTCACAACTTCAATGGGTAGTGTAATAAGTTTTATCAAAGTTAAAAATCCACCACAAATATCAGTTGCTATTAGGTTCTATGAAATCACAAGAACCTTATCAAGAGACTTAGGATTCAATCAAACAATTGGTGGTAATACCTTTCAAGCAGGATCAACTGTAGGTGGAGGAAGTTTAAGTTCGATAACAGGCGGTGTAATGTCTGATATGACTTCATTTTTAGATCAGGCTTTGGGAGGTGGTGCAACAAGTGCAATATTTAATCCTAGAAATGGCTTAGGGCTTGCTCTCCAGGCACTACAACAAAGAGGAGAAGTTAAAGCACTAGCTGAACCAAACCTTGTTATTTCAAATGGTGAACCTGCTTCATTTCTGGCTGGTGGTGAAATTCCTATACAAAGATCCGTGTTTACTGCAGGAGGAACAAGTCAGGATATTTCTTATGAACCATTTGGCATAAGATTTTTAATCTTACCTACAATTACAGGCAATAATAGAATTCATTTATTACTAATTCCAGAGATTCGTGACATTGATACCGAAATTTCAAACCTTGTATCTCCTGCAGGAACTACAACTGTACGTCCACCAGCCTTTAAGACAAGAAGAACACAAACACAAGTTGAGTTAGAGTCTGGTGAAGCTATTGCTATTAGCGGGCTACTTAGAGAGGATAATACAAGATCTCTTAGAAAAATGCCTGGGATAAGTGAAATTCCTATCATAGGATCTTTGTTTAGAAGTAAATCCTTTAGAAAGGGTGAAACAGAACTACTAATAGTAGTTTCTCCTAAAATAGTTACTCCTACAAAACCAGAGCAAATAGCTGAATTAAACAGAACAAAGCCTGTTGCTCCTACTGAATTTGATGAGTTATTACCTGTTCCAAAACTACATATACACTCAAGAGAAGATGAACAAGGACCTGCACATGTTAAAGACCCAATAGAGGCCGCACACTTTAATCCTGAAAAAGTAATTGCACAAGAAACTCCTGAAAATGATAAAGAGCTTAAAGAAGAAATTATTGACAAGAAGCCAACTAATGATTTAGATCTACAAATAGAAAAATCAAGAATTAAAATAGAGGAGTCTTTTCCACAAAAAGAAGAACTTCAAGTTCCAATACAAAACATAATCAAAAAGAAAATCTCTCCTTCCCTACCCCCAACTCCACCACCTCCTCCTCCAGCTCCACCAAAACCTCCTCAAGAAACAGTACCACCACCTAAATCACCAGAAGCTACTAAACCAGAGGCACAAGCTAAACCTGAACCACAAGCCAAACCTGATACACAAACCAAGCCAGAAATAAAACATCTAAAACAAGAGACCAAGCCTAAAGCTCAAAAAACACCTGCTATTGAACCTGAAAAATTAAAAAAAGAAGAAGCTCCAAAAGCTACACTTCCAAAAGAAGAAATAAAAACAAAACCAGAGTTAAAAGCAGAGCCACAAAAAAAAGAAAAAACAACAACTAAAAGAAAGAAAGTAAAGTTAGATATAGATGAAAATGATGATATTAAACCTATAAAACCCTCACATAAAGCTGCACCAAAATTTAAAAAATCTGACTCTGAGTTAAAGGAATTAGAAGGTAAGAAAACGACACCAAAGACTAAAACCCCACAAAAGAAATCTGAGCCAAAACAAAAAAAAGCAGAATCATCCGATGAAAAAACAATAACAAAAAAAGAAAACGAAATTGGAAAAAGAATTCAAATAGATGATTCCCAAGAGTCTAAAACAAATTTAGTTCAAGGCTTTGAAGAAAAGAAGTTCTCAAAACTGATAAGAGAACAAAGAAGAAAAGAAGCAAAAAAACAAAAAGAAGAAGAAAGACTTTTAAAGCAAAAAATGAAAAGTGAGCTATTGGCTCAAAAACTGGAAGAAAGAAAACTAGCTAAATTAAACAGAGAAACACAAATACAAGAAGAAAAAAGACAAAGAGAAATTGAAAAAGCTAAAAAGCTTGTAGCAACACAAGAAGCTTACAAAGAGAATCTACAAAAAGAATTAGAGAACTTTAAAAAAGCAAGACAAGCCTTAGAAGAAGCAAGAGAGTTAAGTGAACCTCAAGCAAATAATACAGAAACTATTGTCTTACCTAAACAAGAAGTTAAAGAAATTCCCCCTATCAAACAAGAAAGATTACCTCAGTTCAAGCAGCCTTTTAAACTCCGACAAGCTATAGAACTTGATCAGATACCCCTTAAAGCACAGGATTTTTGAGGATTGTGGATTGAGTTATTAGGATTGGGTTTAGGATTGATCTATCTTTTAATACGTTATCAACTCATCTGCTATCTGTGTAAATGCATCATCAATATCGGCAGGATTACTGACCTGTATAACAGTCTGTCCACCATTACTTTCAATTTGACTTATATAACTAGCAGTCTGACCAGCGGTAAGAGCAGCTGTATTTAACACCGTATAAACTCTTATACTTGATGCTACTAAACTAGCCACTGTACTTCCTATAGATGCAAATGAACTTGTCGGATCATTAGCTACATAAAGCACTACTACTTTTTCTGTAGTCTCACCAGCTAAAAGGCTTTGCGCAGTAAGTAGTCCATCTCTAACATCTGTAGTTCCATTTGGATATGCAGTAATCATCATTCGATCAGCTGATGTTCCTACACCACCAGCAGATACTATAGTAGCCCTATTTAAAATAGTATTATATGTAGTAGTAAAAGTATTAAAGGGTAGTGTTCTTGCTATTTGTTTATTATTGCCACCTGATTGTAAGTCAGCAGCAGTAAAATTTTGAACAGTATCAAGAGTATCTGCTGTGGCAGCAAAAGTTATAAGTGCTAACATATGCGTAGTAGAAGTACCAAAGACATTTATAAATGCCATAATACCAAAAGTCACACTACCAAATGGTTCTATATGTGGAGCAGCCTGATTAAAATAAGTAGTTACCTGTGCTGATGTTCCAAGATTCCTTGCCCATGTAGTAGCTAGCTGAGCATCCTGAGCACTTAATCCCATTATTGTAGCTAGTTCACTTACCCTAAAGCCAGTTAAAATATTTCTAAAAAGTCCTGTATTATCAGCAGCATTATTAGTACACCAGCCCCTTGCTGGATCATTTATATAAATTGGTCTTCCAGTAGTATATGTAGCTCCTGTAGGAATATCAAAGTTTGGTGTATTTATTACTACTTCAGTCAGCATAAGCATATCTATGGTAAAGCCATTTGCCACAAAGCTTGAACCAGCTACAGTATTCTGACTTTGATAAAAAATAACATCAGTAAAAGTTGTCATAGTCATACCATCATCTCTTCTAGCTGTTCCAATATATGTCCGAACTGTTTTTAATCTATCTTCTCTAGAATCATCTACTACTAAAACTATGCTTTTTGGATTTCCTACCAAGCTTCTCTGTCTCGTTATCGTGATAGTAGGATTGTTTCCCACTGCTAAAATGGGCTGTTGAGTAATAGAACCAGTAACAGTAATGGTTTTTGAGGTCAAGTCAATATTGCTAGTATAGGTAATAGGCTGTCCTTGGAATATTTGACTTAAACCATCAGACTGAGTAAAAACCATATTATAAGAAAGTGTACTAGGTGTATCCATTCCTGTAGATCCCTGAAAGTCACCTACATTTATCTGATTTGTAATATTCATTTTAAAAACTCTTGCTGCATCATTTATAGCTAAACCAGGATCACGATTAAAAGTTTTATATCCTTGTTTGCCTGCTTTACAAGCAGAATCTACAGCACGTTCTATATCACTACGTAACATAGCGCTATATGTAAAATCACCAGCTAAGCCAAGCATAGGCACAAGTGCTACAAACAACATAACCACAAAAGGAATAACAGTACCTTGGTTTTCTCTTTTAATGTTTTTTATTTTTATTTTCACTTTCGTCACTTCTTTATAACGTAGGTCTTGTAGAAAGCTCTAAAAATGCATAAGCCGTACTCATAAGAGTAAGACCACCAGTTGGAAACATCATTCCACCATATAGAGCACCAGGATCAAATGTAGGAATCTTATAATCAGGAAAACTTGGTGGAGGGAAATTTACTGTTACAGACACTTTAGAACTCATCGTGCCATCTGCTATTCCACCTACTACAGTAGTCGTATTGTTAGAATCTAAAACATCATAAGAAAATTGTCCATTTTCCATTACAGCACCATCAAAACGCCATTGACTTGCATATGTAGAAAATGAAGAAATAGTAATTGGTCCATTTGTAGTAGTATTTTGTGCTATTGAATTTGCTACACTTTGTGCTGAAACAGCACAGCAATTCGATACATACTGGGCACGGGCTAATTCCCAACACCCAAAAAATAAAGTTAATACAATAGGAATAGCAAAGATTGCTTCAGCAACTGCTGCTCCACTATTCTCTCGCCTATAGCGCTTAGTACTTAAGTATTTCTTTTTGATTTTATTATCCATCTTTATCCTCTGCCCTTTGTCCTGAATTCTCAATTCTCAATTCTCAATTCTTAATTCTTAATTCTCAATTTTCATCATCCCTCCACTTGACATATTGCTCTAGAAGTTAATATTATATTTCCCATAAAAACCTCACCAGGATTAAATACTGCAGGTATAGGAGTATTCACACCAGCTCCTGTACCAGGATAAGTAAGAGTCACTTCAATCAGATCAAGTGAGCCCGCTGGATTGCCAGTTCTATCAAATGGAAGACTAGCTCCAGTAAGCTCTGTACCAGTTCTTGTATAATACTTAATTGTAAATTGTCCACTTTCCTGAACAACACCAGGAATTACTATACTCATAGTAACTATGCTATCAATAGAAGTTTTAGATACAGTAGTACCAGAAATCGAAATAGAAGCTCCCATTTTAGCTGCTTCTTTAGCACCATAGTCAAGGTTTGCTTGAAGATAATATGCTCTGCCCAGTTCATAAACTGCACCTAAAATAAGGATCATAATAGGTGCTATAACGGCCAGTTCAGCTATAGCTGTTCCACGTTCAGATCTAAAAAACCTGAACAATCTAAATAAGTTAAACTTATATTTCATGTAAGTTCTCTGGTCTATTAATTTTGTTTTCTCACTATAAACTTACCCTAAATTAGAACCCTTTAATCTAGATACATAGTGCTAGCCCAAGGTTATATTTAGAGTTAAAAAGGTTAGAGACTTGGGGTTAACATTTATAGTAATAATCCACTCAGCATCTTCAGTTACCCACATAGCAATATCATATCTTTAAATCTCAATTATCTATTATAATATATAATGAGTTCCTAGTTCACGGTGAATTAGGAACCAGGAACTAAGAATGGGTATAAGTACTATATGAACAACAATACCTCAGTAAGAATAATTGAATACATAAAATTAAAAGGTCAAGCAGAAGGAAAAGAACTTTTTGACTATTTCCAACTTTCAGATAGGGCTATAAGAAAACAACTAAAAAAACTTTTTGAAGATGGTGTTTTAATTAAATCTGGTAAGCCACCAAAGGTTTTTTATTCAATTAATGAAAAAAAGAAAGAGCAAGAAAGTAATCTAATACTTGAGAGTGATATTGAAAAGATTCTAAATGAAAGATTCTTAGTCATCACTCCTATTGGCGAGGAAAAAGAAGGACTTGATGGCTTTCAATATTGGTGTAAAAAATTGAATCTCCCTGTAGAAAAAACAGCAAAGGAATATATTCAAACTTTAAAAAAATACGATTCTTACAAGAAAGATAATTTAATTGATGGAATATCAAAATTTAAAACTACATTCGATAAAGTATATTTAGATCAAATTTATTACTTAGATTTTTATAGTATAGAAAGATTTGGGAAGACAAAACTTGGACAGATTTTACTCTATGCCAAACAAAGTCAAAACAAGAGCTACATAAAAGAATTGATAAATTATATAAAACCAAAAATAGAACAAATTATCAAAAGAAACAAAATTGTTGCTGTCGGAATTATTCCACCAACTATAAAAAGAGAAATACAGTTTATCAAAGAACTTGAAAAATCTATAAAGGACAATCATAAACTTATATCAATTATAAAAATTAAAACACCCATAATTGTCCCTCAAAAAACACTTAGCAAACTACCAGATCGAATTGAAAATGCTAAAAGTACAATAGTGGTAAATGAAAATGGTATTGTTAAAAACATTCTTTTAATTGATGATGCAGTTGGTTCTGGTGCTACCTTAAATGAAACTGCAAAGAAAATAAGAGATAGAAAAATCTGCAAAGGAAAAATCATTGGACTTGCAATTGTTGGTAGTTTCAAAGGCTTTGATGTAATTAGTGAGGTTTAAAAGAAACTTCACTCAACTAACCCCCTCGAACCAGCTAATAGATTTGAACTGACAGTAGCACTTGATCCAAAGCTAAGATCAGAGCTCGTATAGTTTGGAAGAATAGTTACTGTAACATAATTAGAACCCATGCTACTATAAACATCACTTATTGTTGCTCCTATAAAACCAGCTACAGTAGCAGTATTCATGCTTTCAGTAACCACAGGAAACAAGTGTGTTTGTCCTTCTAATATTAAAGGATCCATATCCATATAATCACCCGTCATATTACCAGAATCAATATTAAATGTACTCCCTATGGACAATGCTGGTGGTGAGGTTCCTGTCATATATTGAATATAGTCAAGCACTGCTCTTACCTCTGCTGCACTTGGATTTCCTGCTGTATAAGCTGTCCAGTATGAGTTTCCCATACTTCCTTGATCTAAATTTACGACATTACTGTTAGAAGCTGCTGTAGTAAGAGCAGATTCAAGAATAGCAAAAGGAAAACCATGTCCTGCAGAAAGCATTCCTGCAGCTTGATTTGCAACTATTCCCTTACTTATAACTTGTAAATTGTTAATTCCTAAAACAGGAGCAAATATAGTTTGTGAAGCATAACTATATTCTACTTTTATAGCAGTAGCAGTAGTTACTTCATTTACAGTAAACACCATAGTAGAAGAATTATAATCACCTAATTGAAGAGTAAGTCCAGAACTTGTTAAATCCAGATTTGAAAATCCTACAATAGTCATTGTAAGATTATTGTTTAAATAAGTTAGTGCTGTATTTTTAATAGTAGATACAGAAGCACCACTATTTAAAGAAGGGCCTGCTGCAAGTACTGCAAAATCAACTCCATTTTGAATTTTTGTTTTTGTCATATAAGCCTGACCCATGTCTATTACTGCAGCAGCAAGTCCTAACATGGCTGTAAGAAATACCACAAATAAAGGAATAATCACACCTTTTTTATTTCGTACTCTATGAATCACGGTGAAACCTCTGCTCTTGAAATAGCATAGCTTTTTATAATAGGAGCCCAGCTCAAATTAGAATTAAATAACCCATATGGATTTATAATGGGTGTGTATGTGTACTGGACTGTTACTGTAATAGTATCACCCACACTTTTTGCACTACCTGGTGTCGGTGTAATAGTTAAAGAAAAACTCATTGCGTCTGGAAGTACAGTACTTGCTCCAGATGCAGTTTCTACACCTGATTGAGTATATGAAGTAGTTATAGAAGCATATCGAGCAGCAGTTCTTGCCACTTGATTTAAACTATTACTAAAATACATTACAAGACCAAATTCAATTATAAAAAATAAAATCCCTATTAAAAGTGGAAGGACTAAAGCTGCCTCAGCCATAACAGCACCACTCTCATGACGATTTTTTTTTCTAAAAAAATATTTTCGCACTTTCTTTCCCTTTTTCTTCCCTCTACGCTAAATGCTATCCGCTAGTTCTATATAAATTCTATATGTAATTTTTCAATTAATGTGATTTTAATCATTTCGGGCTAACTCTAAACATATTAATATATTCTTTACTCCTTTCTTAAAAAAACTAATAGTTATAGTAACTTCTTGTATTTCCAAGAATAAGCTCTAAAGAATTAGCAAAGGTTTTTGTAGAAGGTGAAGGTGGTGAATTAATAACATTCTGAGTGTTAGAGGACGCCACATAATCAAAAATATCTTCAAGACTTGTTGCTTCAAACTCATGCAATCTTACATCACCAAAAGGCCTAAGTGATAAATGCAATTGACTCTTAAACGAAGCTAATGCAATCCTCTCAGCATCTCTTGGATCAAGAGCTACAGTAATTTGTTCAGTTACCATTGCAGTAGGATCAGATAAAGCATTTGGATCATACAATTTATCTCCTACAGCAAGAACTAAAATATTTTGAAAAAGTGTTTTTGAATATGTTTGCGCAGTCTGTGTATCCCCTGTCTCATTTCTATAAACAGATAAAACATCTACATGATCTCCAGGAGTAATGAATCCTGCTACACCACTTATAGGATTCACTTTAATAGTTACCGCTCTTTTCCCTTCCGGTATCAGTACTGAAAGTCCTGTTGCTGCTCCTGTTGCCACAAGTTTAACTTCATTTATTAGTTCTCCCTTATTAACCGTACTCTTTACAACTCGTCCAAGTAATTTATCTGGCTTACTTGGATACTCTGCTGGAACACTTTGTATTGGTAATTTTTTTATTGTTAAGTCTGTTCTTTTAATTTTTGTACCAGCAGATAACGGTCTTCTTGCTATAACCACAGATCTTTTTTCAGTTAGTTTTTTTACTTGTTCTTGTGTTTGACTTAAATATCTATAAACACCAAAGGCTGCACTAAAGCCTAGAATAATTGCTACCACAATCATAATAAATGTTGTGCTTAATCTTATTTCCACATACCTTACTTACCACTAATTAAAATTAGTAAATCAGTGTTAGTAGTACATCAAATAATGTATTTGTGAATATGCTTTATGTAAGAAAAATATAATTAGAAAAAATCAATAGTAGTAGGCGGTTCTGTAACTACCCAAGATAATATCAATCATACTTTTTGGAATAAGAATTTGCTCTCCTTCAGGGCTAGCACTAGCACTGTATGCAATGACATTAAAAACTTCATCATTACTAATACCAGCGCTTTCATATGGTTCTTCATCACCATAAGATCTTAAAGATAGACGAATATCTCCATGAGCTGTTGCTAATGATAGTTTTTCTATATCTCTTGGTAAAAGCGACACGGTAATTTGATTTACTACTTTTGGCGTGTGATCAGAGACTACGTTAGGATCATATATCATATCTCCAGCAGCTATAACCTGCACATTTTGTAATAGTGTTTTTGTAAAATGCTTATTAGGTGCTCCACCAGAGACATCTTCAAAATCAGTCAAAATATCTACATGATCTCCAGGTGCAATAAAACCACCTACTCCACTAATATCATTTACTCTAATAGTAATTGCTCTATTTCCAGGAGGAATTATAGTAGCTAAACCTGCTCCAACACCTGGTTGTAGAAGTTTATCTTGAGTAATCACTTCTTGGGGCTGAACTGTTACCATAGCAATCATCCCTAACAAAGGCTCAATCATATCTGGATATTCAGGTGGTACTGTAAGTGCTGGAAAATCTTTTAAGACTAAATCTTCAGCAACAATAGTAGCTCCAGCCATAATTGGACGTGCTGCTACTGCTACTGGTCTAGTTGCTACTTGTTTTTTTACTTCTTCTTGACTTTGATTAACATAATTCCAAATACTTACAGAAGCACTTAATGCAAGAAAAATTACAAGGGCCACAATGAGAATAGGTGGTATACCTTTTTTCTTTGACTTAGGCTTGTTAGGTTTAAATGGTGTTGGATTGGTTGACATTTATAAAACCCTAGATTGTTCCCAAATTTCTTTTTTACACCATTGAATGTAACAAACTTTGTTAAATAAAGTCAAGCTAGATTCTCTATAATAACTTAGTAATATCTAAAACTATTATCATGGAAATGAACTACTCATGGCAACAGGGCTTAAACAAACTTGTTAGTTTGTTAACTTTCTTGTTCCCAAGATCAAAATAATAAATTTATGATTAGGGTAATTTAAATAGTATATAGATAAGAGTCCCAAACATTATTGCAACTCCATAAGGAAGTTTTTGTTTACTGTCTATTGTAGGTAGAGCTTTTCCTGTAGTAATTAAAAACTTTAAATGCCCAGGCCTGCATAAAATCCAGATCAAACCAAAAACCAGCCCACAAACTCCACTATAAAGGAATATAAAAACAATATCTTTATAACCTACTACAGATCCAATTGCACCCAGTAGCTTTACATCACCTGCACCCATACCACCTGTTAAATAAGGAATAAAAAGCAAACCAATCCCTGCAAAAAAACCAAGAAAACAATTTAAAATATTTCCAAAATTAAAAGTAAAAATATTAACCAATAACACAACAAAAAAACTTCCAAAGGTCAGCCAGTTCGGTATTCTTCTCATCTTCCAATCAAAAATGCTTCCTACAAGAGATATAAGAAGAATAGTAATTGTCTTTAAAGTAAACTCTGGTGAAAACTCTAAATTGAATGGCAAATTCATTTAGTTCAATAATAACATTAATGTAGGCACTTTTATTTAAATAAAACAAAGTCTCCAAAATAGTTTTAGTACTAAGCCTTATGTTATAAGCTTTGTGCTCGCTTTTGAAACTGCTAAATTTATCCTTGTTCCATATGCAGCAATTGCAGGAACAACTGCTACCATAACTAACCCAAGCAATAAAGACTGTTCTGCAATTGCTGCACCTTCTTCACTAAGTATAAAATCAATTATAAGCTTCATGGTTGCCTCCGTTTACTCATACTAGAGGCTTCGTCAATAGCTCTACTTTTCTAAATAGAACGTTAGTCCTAAATTATCAATTCTTAATACAAAAAAAAGCTAGTGATTATAAAAAATCCCTAGCTTATATCTGATTTTTAGGTTAAAGCTACTATGTGATTAGCTGTGCACTGCCTTTTGAAACAGCTGATGAGATATTAGTACCAAATGCAGTTACGACTGTGACTACTGCCACAAGTATCAACCCTAACAACAATGCATACTCTGCTATTGTTGCACCCTCTTCATCTTTTATTAAATTAATTATATTGTTTATCATAAAGAAAACCTCCATTGCTTCTCTTATTCTTACCAAGTTAAGCATACACATAAAAACCACAGACCTAAAGTGGTTATACCCATAACACAGTATTAAATAGGGCTAGCTAACAATCTATTTATTTTTTTGTTACAAATGAAAGATTTAAAAAGTAATCATATTTGATTTACATACAAATGAAAGAATTAGCATTGCTGCTTGTGAATAAGCTGAATATCTTCGTATTATATTGCTTTCTATGTTTAGTTTTAAAATGTTTATGCTTAATAACATTGTGAACTCCTTACACTATAAAAATACACATCTTTGAAAATTAATTCTGTACGTAAGATCACTTTTTATTACATTCTGTGCCACTAAACACAATTACAGGGATACCCATGAAAATGCATAGACCCAGGTCGGAGCCTGGGTCTACATAGTTAAAGACAAAGTTTTTAAATCTTACTCATTACAGAAAGTAACTGATTTAAAGGTATTTATTGATGTTGCTGCTTGAATGGTTCTTGTGTTAGCCATTACTATATTTACTGCTATTACAATTAAGATTCCAATAAACATGGAATATTTATGGATTTTATCGGTACATTCTATATCTAACATATAATTTACAATTTTATCTAGCATTTTTATATCCTCAATTTACCTCTTACACTTTTAGAATACAAACTTTTATTAGATAAATAAGTGTTATAAGGCACAAAAAGAGGCGATTTCAGGTGTTATTGATCACAAAAAAAACAGGGTATGGTTAATAACCATACCCTGCAAATTATCAAACAACCTATTGTTAAAATTAGGTTATTAGTTTTCCACTTGCTTTTGAAACAGCGGATGAAATGTTTGTTCCAAATGCAGTTACCACTGTAACTACTGCTACAAGTATCAAACCTAAAAGAAGTGCATATTCAGCAATAGTTGCGCCTTCTTCGTCTTTAATAAAGTTAACTAATGAATACATAAAGTACCTCCTGTTTTTCTATACCTTCAGGTTATTCCCTTATGCAAGATGTAAATAACTATATTTTTAACTTTGTTTCAAAACTGTAACATTTTCTGTTACTACCTACCGCTCGTTTCGCACTAATGCTCAACTCGCTCTTCTTTCACGACGCTTTTTGGTAAATAAATTACACAAAAAGCTTAGTATATGCTCTTATACACCGTAGCTAGGCAGTAACCATTTTCTATTATCTGAAAGTAAGCGCTTCTTGATTAAAGGTTTTGTGTGATTCATTCATGTAGGGCTATATAAAAAAAAACACCGCCCGGATGGAGCGGTGTCTTAAAGACCTTATCAAACAAGCTGTAAATTATGTTACTAATTTTCCGCTTGCTTTTGAAACAGCTGACGAAATATTAGTACCGAATGCAGTTACCACTGTAACTACTGCCACGAGAATTAACCCCAAGAGTAGGGCATATTCTGCAATGGTTGCACCTTCGTCGTCTTTGATAAAGTTTGCAAATTTATTCATAAAAGTTACCTCCTAGTTTTTTATTAATTACACACAAAAACCTTATACCCAGATAATAAATATTTATATCACCTTCTAAACTCATATCCCTACAAATAAAGGGATATCAACACCCTAATTTTTATGAAAACTAATTAATAAAAGCGATTTGAACAATTCTAAATTATTTTTAATGAATTTGATGGGATTTATTTTCAATAGAATTCAACAAAAAATGATTAGATTTAAATAAGGTTTAATTAAGAACTTTTTATTTATTTAAAACAAGTAAACATAAGAATTGCTTTTTTCAATTTTCTTCCATTTATCGCATGAACAACAAATTGGTAATTTATTTGTAACTATAGCTTTTACTCCTGTTTTAGCAATTATGTTTATAACATCATTTTTTATAGATTCACTACTTGTCCAAAACTTATCAGCATCCTTTGGAGTTATCTCTGAAATGATTTGTACTCTTGCTAATCTTGCCCAATAAGCTGAATATGGAATAGCATACCCTATAGTAGCGACCTTATCCCCTTCTTTTACTCCTAATTTATGCAATGAGTTGGCTATTTCCCAGTCTGTATGCTCAGCTCCATCTTTCTGCCAAAGAGTAACTTCTTTAGATGTCATTGAACCTGTAGTAGTCATAACCATTGCAATAATTCCTACACAAACATACTCTAGTATTTTTCTGGTTTCATTACTGTTTTTTAGCGATACTGAGCAAATCAATCCAATTAAAAATAAAACTACAGAACCTGCAATATATCTTGCTTCCAAATGTACAAGTGCAAATATTGAAAAGGCAATCATTGACGGTAGAAGCAAAACCCATTGATCAAGAATACTTTTCAAAAGAAAAGATTTATTACTCTCAAAACCCATTGCATAGAGTATAAACAATGCAAAAAGAAAAACTCCTAAATATTCAAAAAATATCTTAGCGTAAATATTCATACTTGCTGCAATTGCACATATTTGTCTGAAAAAATCAAACCTTGCTTTTATACCCTCATACCAGTATGTAGGATCATAGAATGCAGGATATGTACCTTTTATAGGTTTTGAAAACTCATACACTGGTGGATTGTCAAATATCTTTCGCGTAGGATGTATTGGTTTTCCTATATCTTTGGAACCTTCTCCTTGCCAATGAACAAAAGGAGTAGCATCATTTATATACCATGCATAGTTTAATTTCCCACTTTCTCCAAAAGTAAAATATCCTTTCATATTAGAAATAGTTGTTATATATGGCGCCGAAACAATTACAAACATTAAAAAAGCTAAAAATACTTTTGAAAGCTTTTTCCAGAATGTATCTTTATAAAAGAATGAAAGTCCTAAATATACAAATGCAAGTATAAACATTGGGGTTTTTGCTAAATACCCTAGTCCAAGCACAACTCCCAAGAATAAAAAAATAACCGTGTTACTACAACCTCTATGTATCTTAAGTACTAATCCCGATGCTAAATATAAAAATGCAGAGAACATCATATCTGGATCTGGACCCCACATTCCTATTAAATGAATAGAACAAAATATAAATATGGTATAGCCCACTGCTAATAATGCCCATTGTGGTATGACAATGAAATCTTTATTTATTAGTTCTTCTTCTCTTTTTTTCTGATGTTTTAAAAGTTCCCAAATAAAAAAATCAAAAGCAAATATCGTGCCTACATAAATTAAAAAATTAATAAGATGCAGAGTTTGAAATTCCCAATATGGAGTAGGATTTAAAACATACAGTCCTATTCCTACTAAAAATGGAAATAATGGACACCATGAGGATCTAACAGCAGCTTCCCAATCTCCTTTTCTAAAGAAATCAGCCATATCTATATATGAAAGCGCATCTGAGGTCATAGAGTAACGAGTAGCCCAGGAAAGCAAAAAGCCTAACAATACTGCAATTAAAATTGATAAGACCCTTAGTCTGTTTAACTCATTCTCTTGATTGCTTACTTGGTTCATTATAAAAAGGATACAGTATTAGTATTGCTTTGAATAGTACTATATAATGTAGAAATGAGATATTTCATTACAGGCGGAGCAGGTTTCATTGGTTCAACTATGGTTGACAGGCTCATCACTGACAAAAACAATGAAATTACAATTTACGACAATTTTATTTCCGGTCAAATGTCATATATAGAAGAACATTTTAAAAATCCAAGATTTAAATTAGTAAAAGGTGACTTGTTAGATTTACCTCACTTAAAAGAAGCAGTTAAAGGACATGATTTCATTTTTCATTTTGCTGCAAATCCAGATATAGCAAAAGCCATGATAGAGACAGATTTAGATTTACGACTTGGAGTCATTGCTACTTACAATTTACTTGAAGCCATGAGAGTTAATAATGTAAAAAAAATAGCTTATTCATCTGGTAGTGGAGTATATGGAGATGTAGGACTAACAGAACCCAAGGAAGATTTTGGTCCACTCTTACCTTCTTCTATGTATGGAGCTAGCAAACTAGGTGCAGAAGGTATAATCAGTGCTTTTTGTTTTATGTTTGATATGCAATCCTGGATGTTTCGTTTTGCAAACGTAGTTGGAAAGAGCCAAACCCATGGAGTAGCATATGATTTCATTAAAAAATTAAAACAAAATCCAAAAGAACTAACTATTCTTGGAGATGGCAGTCAAAGCAAATCATATATTCATGTTTCAGATGTACTTAATGCAATGCTTTTTGTAATTGAAAAAACAAATGAAACAGTAAACATTTTTAATGCCGCAACAGGAGATTATTTAACAGTCAATGAAATTGCTGAAATTGTTATCAACAAATTAAATTTAAAAAGTGTTGAATTAAAATACACCGGCGGCAAGCGAGGATGGAAAGGTGATGTTCCTATAGTTAGATTTAACCTGGAAAAAATATATAAGCTTGGCTGGAAGTCAAAATACAACTCAAAAGAAGCAATAAAACATTCAGTAGAAGAAATGCTGGAGAATCGTAACATGCCATGGAATATTGTTACAACTACCATTTGAGGTATTATACCTATCGAAAAATTACATAAAAAAATTTATGAGTACTATGAAGATATTAACCCTGTTCTGGTCAAGTATATTCCTACAGGACTAACAATCTTAGATGTAGGATGTGGTTATGGAGCACTTGGAGAAGAGATTAAAAAAAAAGGTAATTGTGTAGTTGGGCTAGAAACAAATAAAGAGGCTTTTGAAATATGCAAACAAAGACTCAATGAAGCCTACAATGTTGATATAACAAACTTCACAGGATTTCCTAAAGATCTTAAAGATAAAAAGTTTGACATTATTATTTTCTCTGATGTTTTAGAACATGTTTATGATCCTTTTAATACATTACAAAACTACAAATCACTATTAGCTAAAAACGGAAAAATAATAATTTCAATTCCAAATGCTGTTGTTTGGGACATAAGGTTAAAGTTTTTCTTTGGTATTTTCAACTATTCTGATACAGGGACCTGCGATAGAACACATATTAGATTTTTTACTTTAAAAAGTATGAGAAGATTATTAATGGCTGCACAATTAAAAACAATAAAAGAAGATTTTACACCTGGTTTAGTTCGTCCATTTATTCCACTACTAAAAAAAATCATGAAGCCAAAAGAAAACACTAAAGCTCATAATCCAAGAAGTATTATTGATAGTCCATCATATAAGTTTTATATAAAGTATATATATCCCATTGAAAAATTGTGTTGTAATTTAAACAAGCGTTTTTTTGCTTTTCAACTTATCTTTATAACAAAGGAATAATTTATTTTATGTCGCAGAAAACAGGAATTATAGGTGGAGGAGTATCTGGACTTGCACTAGCTTATTTCTTAGGCGGAAACTATGAAATCTTAGAAAAAGATAATCAATGTGGTGGGCTATGTACCACTTATGAAAAAAATGGATTTTTATATGACATTGGCGGTCATATAATGTTTTCAACAAATAAAGAAATTTTAAACTTTGAAGTTGCATTACTAGAAGACAATGTTCATCAAAAACGCCGAAGTAATAAAATTTGGTATAAAGGACGATTTGTAAAATACCCATTTGAAAACGGTTTACATGCATTGGATAAAGAAGAGATCTTTGAATGTCTAAGAGACTATCTTAAAAACGAAAATCCTAAACCTACAAATTTAAAAGAATGGTGTCACTCTACTTTTGGAAATTCTTTGGCAGAAAAATATCTAGTTCCCTACAATAAAAAAATCTGGAAAATTGATCCCTCTTTAATGGGTTTAGAATGGGTTGAAAGAATCCCTAAACCCCCTATGGAAGATGTAATCAAGTCAGCAATTGGAATTGAAACTGAAGGTTATACTCACCAATTGTATTTTTACTACCCAATTAAAGGTGGTTTCCAGTCACTAATTAAAGCCTTTGAAAACAAGTTAACAAACATATCTAGAAACAAAGAAGTTAAAGCAATTTATAAAGAGAAAAACATCTGGAAAGTAGAAACACAAGATTCTATACATGACTATGAAACTCTTGTATCTACCATCCCTATCTTTGAGCTCGTAAAAGTTTTAAAAGAAACCCTTCCTCAAAAAGTTAGTGATGCTATAAACAATTTGAGATATAACTCTATGGCTGTAGTATTAGTAGGACTAAACAAAGTAAAACATGAGGACTTAACTGCTATCTATGTTCCAGATACTGAAAGTCCTGCTCATAGATATTGTTTTAGTGCTGGATTCTCAGAACACCTAGCTCCTAAAGGGTGTTCATCAATATTTGCAGAGATTACATTTCCAGGCAATACACCAAAAGAAGAGGTTGCAAGCACTACAGTAATTGATAAAACAGTTGGGTGGTTAGCTAAAGAAGGTTTTATAAACAAATCAGAAGTATGTGAAACAGATATAAAATATATTAAATATGCTTATCCTGTTTATGACTTAAACTACATTCAAAATGTAAAAATTATATATGATTACTTTGATACTCTTGGTATAAGTTTATTAGGGCGTTTTGCTCAATTTGTTTATATAAACAGTGACGTATGTATTCAAAATGCTCAATCATTAGCAAAAAAACTTACAAGCACAGCCTATATTAAAAAATAGAAACGATGTCAAACGAAACAAATAAAACCAAGCAATCACATGTTTTAAGTAAATTAAAATCTTCACCAAGTTTACGTTCGTGGAAAACAACATTCAATCTTTTACAAACAATTACTAAAAATGTCTACAATGAAATAAGATATATCCCTCTTGGAGTAAGACAAACAGAAATCTGGAAAGAAAATGAGGACTTCGTAAAGCTTTTCAACAAGGTCCAAGATAGAACTCTACTTGCTCCAAACAAACTGTTTACACTCTACCAATTCGCTAAAAGTATATGCCCATTAAAAGGAAATATTGCTGAGCTTGGAGTATACAAAGGTGGTTCTGCCAGATTGTTATCAGAGCTATTTAGTAAACAAGTATCTGACAAAAAGATTTTTCTATTTGATACTTTTATGGGATTACCCAAACATGATGAATTAGTTGATCATCATAGAGAAGGAGATCTTGGTGATACAAGTTTTGAAAATGTAAAATTGTTTTTAAAAGACTTTTCCAATGTTTATTTTCATCAAGGACTTTTTTCAGAAACACTTTCTAGGATAGAAAATGAGTTGTTTTGTTTTGTACATATTGATGTGGACTTGTATTCATCGATTATTGAGTGTTGTAGTTTTTTTTACCCAAGGCTCATTAAAGGTGGAATTATAATTTTTGATGATTATGGATTTATATCTTGCCCAGGAGCAAAAAAAGCAGTCGATGAGTTTTTTCAAGATAAACCTGATTCGCCTGTTTATCTTACAACTGGGCAGTGTTTAGTCTTAAAAACGTAATATCTACTTTAGTCGAACTTTCATTATTTACTCTCACCTATTGCCCTCGCTCTATGTCCGCTCCGCTTCCAAATTACGCTCCGGACAATAGGCTCGCTTTTGTGAAAGTTCGGCCTTCTAGATAGCATGAGCTTTAAGCATCATTCAACTCTTCTTAATTTCCACATTGAATCATCATCAAAAGTTTTAGAAGAATTAATATATTCTTTCCAACTATTTCTTACATGAACAAATCTTCCTGACAATCCACAAGTTCTTGCATTTATAAACTCTCTAACAAATAGAACTGGCTCTTCAATTTTCGTAGTAGCTTTAACTTCTCCTCCTCCTGTACGAAACTCTTTTAACATATCAGTTTCTACTGCACCAGGTCCAAAGCAAGTAATTAAAAAATCACCTTTATCTTTTAAATCTTCATAAATATTTTCTGCAATTCTAACTGTAGCAGTCTTCGTAGAAGAATATCCTGGAAATGCAGGATTTGCATAAGCAGCTCCACCACCTGAAAACATAACAATTCTTCCAAATTTATTTTCCAACATGCGGGGAAACAAGCTCTTTAATACTGCCAGATTTCCAAGGATATTTACTCTATGACAATCATCCCATTCTTTAAGAGAACAATTAGTAAGAGGACCTTTAGGTCCTAATATAGCTGCTGCTAGCACTATTCCAATTTTTTTATAAGAAGTTTTTAAGATCCATTTACTTATCTCATTTTCAACTGTTTCATAATTAGACAAATCCAAACTTAAAGATTCAGCAATCCCACCATCATTTGTGATTTCTTTAGCAACATTACCTGCATTACTACTTTTTGAAATACAAAGTACCGGTATACCTTGTTTCCCAAAATCCAACGCTATAGAACGACCTATTCCTCGTCCTGCACCTGTAACAATTACAACGTCAACTAAATTCATAAAGACAATTATATAATAAAACCAAATGAAAAAAGTTTTAATATTAGTACTAGCATTAATTCTTTTCCATCACCTTTTTTATGAAATATATCCATTTGTATATGGCTCAGCAGCAAATCTTGAAGAACTCCCATTGATTTATAAATTAATGGGGTTTGCAGAATACTCTAAAGATGAATATGTTCTAGGACATTTTGTAAAGTTTACCCAGGTAACACCATATCTTACAGGTATAACACTATTAGCTAAGCTTTTTCATTGCAAAGATCTTGTAGTATTGTTTTATATTCTACACTTATTGACTCTTGCTTTAATGTATTTTGCTATTAGAAGAATTTTTAAACAGCTTGGATATACTTGTGAAACTCAAATAATATTTTCAATAATCTCACTCTTGCTTTTAATAAAAACAATAAACGTAATACCAAACCAAAGAAACTTGTTACATGATTATTTAGATCCCGAGCTTGTAATACAACCTATTATGTTTTTTATAATAGCAGCACATCTTGAAAAAAAATATTTAGAGTGTTGTCTTTATCTTGTCATAGGAACAATAGTGCATCCTCTATATATCATTTTATTATTACCAGGACTTTTCGGCAGCTTCCTCCTTCGCTTCATAAAAAAAGATATAGATTTTTATAAACTAATCAAATACGGATCAACTTACTTTGTAATAGTAATCAGCTATTCATTATTTCTTTTAATACAAAGCAATAAGGCATCTGTCGGTGAAATTGATGCTTCTTTAGTAGAAGAGATAATAAGAGGTCCACATCATTTTATAATTCCTACTTTATTTCATTTCGATAAAACAACAACATACTTCTACATTTACTCTTTATTATTAAACACAATAAGCTTTTTTTTATATAAAAGAAATAAAAATGTTGGAAATAAGTTTAAAGTGAATTTCCTTGATCTTTCATTTATAAATTATTTTATTTTTATCTTTTTAATAATCGTTACTATAATTGCTACTTTTAAAAGAATCCCGTTATTGGTTGAACTTACTCCTTATAGAGCTGGGCTTGCAAGTGTTGTAATCACATGGATAGTTTTTATTTCAAGCTTAACAAATAGTTTTAATTTAAAAACAGAAAATTTAATTAAAGCAGATTTAATTGTCGTTTCACTAGGAATACTTATATTTTTCGGACTTTCCTTGTTTAGAACTTCAAATAGAGAAAAAGCTATTGAAAAATTTCCAGAAAGAAAAGAGTTTATTAACTGGTTAATAAAAAACACAAAACCAGATGATTTATTTTTAAACTATACCGATGTAGATATCAGAACTAAAGCATTTCGATGCGATTATTACCGCTACCAGACTGGTGGGATTACAACGGATTTACATTTGTCCTGGTACAAAAAATTTCAAATATATTTTGATATACCTGAAACAATTAAACCGGATCAATACAACAAAATGATTAATTATGCAAGAAGTAAACATGTTATTTATGTTACAAGAGTTTTAAGTAAGAGTAAAGAACCTATTAATTACGTTTTAATTTTAAAAGCTAAGAGATCTTTTTCACCTGTAGAAGAATTTATGGGAGTAAAAAATAAAAATTACAATTATGATGTTTCTGGACTAAAAAAAGTATATGAAAACAAAGAATACCTAGCATTTACTACATCACATTAACAACGTTATTTTCTATATTTTCATTATTTAGGTATAACATTATTAACAGCTGCAAAAACATATGCCAGCTTTGCAGAATATGCAAATAAGCCCGTAGAAACAAGAATTGCAACACATCCAAAGTAAATTGCAGAATCTATTTCATTTGAAATACTTCCTTCTTCACTCTTTAAGAATTCTGTAAATTTGTTCATGATTTTTTCTCCTCTATATCTCTCTACATACTTTGCATTCGGTTAGTTCAGATAACTACAGATAGTACAAATAGTTGATTTGAGGATGAAATAGTTTGTATGGTCTAGTCCTTTTGAGGGACAGCGTAGAGCGTTTAGCGTTTAGAAGAACATAGGACTAAAGAACAGAAAACCCTAAGCTCTAAGTTCTTTGTTCTACTATCCGCTATCCGCTGAACGCTATGTCCTAAGTTCTAGGTTCTCCTAAGCGCTCTACCCTAGTGTTAACCCTACCCTTTAATTTGAATTTAATTAAGTATTTAATCTATTACAGTTTAACCCTATTCTACAAGTGGTAACAAATAAATATAAGAACATTATTTCCATAAAATCAGGAGGATGTTTAGACTTGAATTTCTTTGAAGCAATTAAAATGCACTTAAGACTGGGCCTATTAATAGCCTGTGTTGTACCAACATTGTCATGGATCATTGCATTATCTGTCACTCCAATATTTGAAAGCAGAGCACGACTATTAATAGAAGCTAAAGACCTTGGATTTCAAGATTCAGCATCACAACCTTTTCGTCCTATTGCACGATTAAGTGATCCCATACAAACACAAATAGAAATTTTAAGATCTGCAACTATCCTTGAAAAAGTGATTCACCAATTTAATATGCGATATAAAAATGGACAAAAAAAAGGGCAATATTTAAGTTATTTAAGTTTAAATTCAAAACTAGAAATCTCATCTGATAGAAATGTTGATATCGTTGAATTAAAATTCAAAGACCCTGATCCTAAAAAAGCTAAAGATATACTACAAGCAATTACTGATAGCTATATTGAAAAAACTATAGAGCTAAAAGCTAGCGATACTACAAGTGCAATCAGGTTTCTTAAAAAAGAAAGAAATAAAGCAGAAAGAGAAGCACTTAATGCAAGTAAAAGGTTAAGAGAATTTGAACAAAAAAGTAAAACGATTAGCAGTGATGTGAATTCAGAAATTATAAAATCTTCATTTAATCTAAAGAATTTAAGACTAACTTTAAATGCTGAATACGTTAAAACTATGTCCGTTGCAGGTCAGCTAGGAAAACAACTAATGACAACAGTTGACGATGCCATAATTAGCAGTACTGTTAGTCAAGATCCATTTTTAGCAGCATTAAGAAAAGACTTGTATGAAAAAGAAACTCAACTTGTTAAATTGCAAACAAAAGTTAAGCCTGGACATTACCAATTAGAAGAACTAAAAGAACAAACTGAAGGAAATAAAAAATTAATCAATGAGCGTATTAAGGAATTAGTTGGAACTGAAGTAAATCCAGATTCATTTCCTTTTTCACAAGATCCATTAAGAGGAGAGTTAATTAGAAACTTTTTACAGTCTAAATCTGTTGAGTTAGCAATTGAACAAGAGTTAAGCGTTATAGATGATGCAATTGCTGAAGTTCAAAAAAAGCTAGATAAGTTACCCAATGAAAAATATATTTATTCACAACTACTTAGACAAAATGAAATTGCACAAAAACGTCTTGAAGAAATAGAAACCAAACTTATTGAATCAAGAATGAAGGGTGTTATAGCCTCACACATAACAAATATAAGAGTCATTGATCCTCCTTCACTAGCAGCTAAGCCTAAGTGGCCAAATATTCCATTGACTCTATTCTCTAGTCTTATATTTGGGCTATGCTTAGCAGCAATTACAATTTATCTTGTTGAATATTTTGATGATGTTATTAAGAGCGTTGAAACCTTGCCTAAAGATATGAACTGCCCATTCTTGGGACAACTACCTAGTGTCCATATAGGAGACTTGCCCACTGTCTATCAAGAACCACGGTCTGAGTATACAGAAGCAGTACATAGTATGCGAACAAACCTCTCTTTCTTATCTTTATCAGGCAATAGAAAATTATTGCTGTTAACAAGTCCAAGAAAAGGAGAAGGTAAATCAACTATTTCAGTAAACTTAGCTATCACTTATGCACAAAGCGGGAAACGGGTTTTACTAATTGATGTTGATATAAGGAATCCTTCTTTATATAAATATCTGGCAAGACCAAAAGATACTCCTGGTATAAGTAATACTTTAATTAATGAAATTGATTTTTATGATGTAGTTCAAAAAAGCATTCTTGGGATAATTGGTTTTGATTATTTACCTAGCGGTGATATCCCACCAAATCCAATTCAATTACTTGAATCTGAAAAAATGAAAGAATTACTAGAAACATCACAACATATTTATGATCTTGTAATCATAGATACTCCTCCTTTAGGTTTATTCTCAGATGCTTTACTCTTAGCCAGATATGCTGATGTTGTGGCCTTAGTCGCACGACATAATAAAACTTCAAGAAAAGACTTAACTGGCGCACTTGATCTATTAAAGAAAACAAATGTAAGTTCAGTCGGTGTAATTTTAAATGCTGCTCCATCAGGACAGCCACATGCATATGGTTATGGATACTATGGTTATGGGGATGGACCTTCTGAACGTTATTCTAGAGGACAGTCTGCTGCATAAATAGG
This sequence comes from Candidatus Melainabacteria bacterium, assembly GCA_023250155.1. Taxonomy (GTDB): domain Bacteria; phylum Cyanobacteriota; class Vampirovibrionia; order 2-02-FULL-35-15; family 2-02-FULL-35-15; genus JAHFBD01. Next base: position 137,815 of record JAHFBG010000002.1, on the reverse strand, counting down.
ATTGAGGATTGAGTTATGAGGATTGAGCATAGAAAAAATAGACTCTTACCAAAGCATATAATTTTTGTTGTATGCCTTGTGTTACTATTCGCTATCCGCTATCCGCTATCCACTGTTAATGCACAAGAATCACAGGAAGTAACTCATCCAAACATTATAGAAACAGTACTTCAAGAAGAATCACAAGAAGCCACTCTTGAGAATACTAACCAAGAACCTACCCAACCAATAAACAAAATCAAACTACAAGCAACAGTGACTCCATCTTATATAATTGGTCCGGGCGATGGGCTAACTATAATTGACAGAACCCTTAGAGAAGTATTTGGCTTAGTAGAGACTTATAATGTCAATGTATCAGCAGACGGATACATTTCAATTCCACTACCAGATGGAAAGCAAGCAAACGTACTGGCTGCTGGCTCATCATTAGAATCATTATCACAAGAAATAAGAAATTTATTTGGTAAGACTTTAAAGAACCCATTAGTATTTGTCCAAATCAGCAAATATAGAAATTTGAATATTTACATAGGTGGGGCTGTAATAAAACCAGGTGTTTATAAAATAGATACTATTCAATCTGCTGATGGGTATCCATTAACTCAAGCTATTCAACTGGCTGGTGGACTAACTCCAAGAGCAGATATTTCAACTATTAATGTAATTAGAGGCTCCAACTCTGAAAAAAAAGTTGTTAGCCTGATTGAGCTTTTAGTAAACAATGATATAGCAAATGATTTAAACTTACAACCTGGTGATGCAGTTTATGTACCAATATCAGAAAATCCAGACAATCAAGCTAAAAACTTTGTTAAGTTACTTGGAAAACTTGCATTTCAGGAGGTTTCAGTTAATGTAGTCGGTGAAGTTAAGACTCCTGGGCACTATAGTTTATCAAATGAAAGCACAATACTAGATGCTATTGGGAAAGCTGGCGGAATCAATGAAATAGGTACCTTAAAAAAGATTAAGCTAAGTCGGTTTGATGACGATGGAATATACAGAACACATAAACTAAACGTTCACGACTTAATAAATACAGGAACAGATTTTGATGCTCTCTCATTAAGACCAAATGACACTATAGAGTTTGAGCCGTCAAAAGGCAAACTAGTTAGAAATTTCTTAAACAAGATTGCACCTAACTTGGTTTCTATAGCAACTGGCAGTACTATTGGGGCATTTGGTTCATTTGTTGTTCAAGACAATCTCTTTAACAGAATTACAAGAGGAATGTCTGCTCCTAGCTCTTCATCAGCTGGAAGTGCTAGCCCAATAACAGTCTTGGGAAAAAACAGAATAATAAACAATGAAGAAAATAAATAATTTATTACTCACTTACAAATCATTGATTTCAAGAGCTGTATTAATACTGTTATTACTATCGTGTTCTCTAAAATCCTATGCACAAGTAAATAGTGATCTTGACTTAGATATATACAATGTAGATCCAAGAGCAATAAATGATTTTGACGTAATTGAAAAAGGAAACATAATTAACTTGACTGTGGAAAGTAACATTTCTTCATTAGAACCTAAGAATAAATCTATTCAGTTTAATTCTAAAGCTAATGAAGGCAATTTTAAAGCTACAGGGTTTACCACCAAATCTATAAAAGGAGGAAGATTCTCAAGATTTGGAACACTTGAATTTTCAACTGACAAGCTTATTTTAGATAATGGACAAGAAGTAAATTGTTCAGCAACATCCCCCATATTTAAATCAATACACTCTCCTCATTCTAATAATAACGGTTTAAATTTAGCCAGAACTATATCTACTTTATCGTTCTCAGTAAGCCCACTAACTCTTGGAACAAGCCTTGGTATAAGCTTTTTAGCTAGTGGGGTACTCTCTCTCTATCAAAATGGTATTCATGATTTTGTATGGGGTGGATTAAGTGGAAGTGGGCTTTCATTTATAGAGGGTATTTTTAGAAGGCAGCCCGATCTGCTAATAGGTCATGGGGAAACAATTCCATTTATACTAAAAGAGGATTTAAAAATTAACAAGGGTATTCAAAAGGAAAAATTTGAACCTATATTACTAAGTAAAGAAAAAGCATTGAAAAAAATTGAAACTCTTTTAAAATGGGGGGACCTAAGCGGCGCCTTAGAAATAGCAGCAAAAACAGGACAAAAAGAAAAGTATGATGAAATCATAAAGAAAGTTTCAGGCTCTCAGGATTACAAAGTTATAAAGTCCTTGTAGTTTTGTTATAAAATATCTTTTAATGCTAATAAACGACTCATCAATCATTGTACAAAGCCAAGAACAAATTTCTTGCAATTTAGATAATGAGTTTGTCGTTTTAAATTCACATAATGGTATTTATTATGGCTTAGATCAAACAGGATCAACTATCTGGGATTTAATAAAACATCCTACTAAAGTAAAAGATATTACTAATCTTCTTGTTAAAGAGTATGATGTTACTCTAGAACAATGTAAAAATGATTTACTAAGCTTCTTACAAGAGCTTTGTGAAAATAAATTAATAGAAGTTAAGGAATGAATCTACTTTTCAAATTTCTACAGCTCCCCAAAGAAAGAAAGTCATTAATTATAAAAGCTATCGTATTATTGCTGGCTATTAAATTAGGATGTTATTTTCTTTCATTTAAAACAATATGTAGAATTATACAAAAAAAAACTGTAACCAAATCAAAAACTGACATTAAAACCTTAAAACATGATGTGATTTGGTCAATTGAAGCCGCCAGCAATCACCTTCCTTTCACAAAAACCTGTCTAATAAAAGCATTAGCTGCTCAGATTCTTTTATCTAATTATGGCTACCAATCAAATATTAAAATAGGAATAACAAAGTCAAAAAATGATTTATTAGATGCACATGCCTGGATTGAAAGTAGTGGAGATATTATTATGGGGAATACCGATAAGCTTTCTGAATACAAAGAGTTAGAACTTATAAAGTCATGAGTGGAATAGTCAGCATTTATTTTTTTAATGACAAAACGATTGAAGCATCTACTATAAATAACATGCTAGATCATAATTCTATAGCAAGACGCGGGCTAGACAGCAAAGATATCTGGATTAATAATTCAATTGGACTTGGTCGGTGTTCATCACATACCAAACAAAAATCAGAATACAAAGATCAACCGTTAATCAGTAAGCATAACAATTTAAGACTTGTAATGGATGGAAGAATAGATAATAAAAAAGAATTGCTTGATTTACTCTCTTCGTCAAACAAACCATCACCCATGACTGATGCTGACTATGTTTTAATGTCCTATGAGATTTGGAAAGAAAAGTGTGTTGAAAAATTGGTTGGTGATTTTGTTTTTATTCTATGGGATGGAAATCAAAATAAATTGTTTTGTGCAAGAGATTGCATTGGTGTTAAACCATTATATTATTACCAGGGAAAAGACTTTATCGCTTTAGCATCAGATCCAGGTGGAATATTCAATCTTCCATTTATCGAAAAGAAAATTAACATTGATATGGCAACATCTTATTTAACAGGTACATTACACACCAAAGAAACTTTTTTTACAAACTTATATCAATTACAAGCAGCACATTCATTAACCATTACAAAAAATCAAATAAAATCACAACAATATTGGTCATTAGATTCAAATAAAAAAATATTTTTAACAAGTGATGAGGAGTATAGAGAGTGCTTTTTAGATTTACTATCTAAATCAATCATTGACAAGCTACATGATAAAGATAAAGTCGGGATTTTACTCAGTGGTGGATTTGACTCATCATCAATATTTTGTTTGATTGAAGAGCTTAAGTCAAAGAATAGATTAAACACAAATATCACTGGCTATACAGCTACATTTGATGAAAAAGAAGTCGATGAAAGTAATTATATAAGGTCAATAGAAAAAAAATGGGACGCTAAAATACATAAGACTAAACCCTTATTTACAAGCCCTATCTGGGAACTGGACGAAGGTTTAAGAGTTAACACTGGACCTTTGGTTTTAAAGCATTATTTAACTGATGAACTCTTCAAGTATGCACAAAATGATGGCTGTACAACAATACTAACTGGTATAGGTGGTGATGACTTTTTCAACTTAAATCCATTTGATTTATATGAGCTTATTCCTGAATTAAACAAAACTCAAGCATGGGAACTAATAAACAATAGTTCTGTTTTTTATAAAACAACTTCATTAACCTTTTTATATAAAACCTTAAAATATCATTTAGCACAATCTATTCTTCAACCTTTAAAGCTAATTTACAAAAAAAAACAATTTTATAATAAATATCGATGGATAAATAGTTTAGGATTAAAGAAAAAGTTTGAAGAATTACAAGAAGGAAATCATAAGAACAATTTTAAATCAATCAGCACAGGATATATAAATATTCAATGTACAGAATGGGATAGAATTGCCTCAAGTAAATCAATAGAGCTTATTCATCCATTTTGCGACAGAAGATTAGTTGAATTTGCCTACCAAATTCCAAGAGCACAAATCATACAAGGTTTAATTCCAAAAGGGTTGCTAAGAGAAACATTCAAAGGAATACTACCAAATACCATAAGAAATAGAGAGGGGAAAACACGTTTTAATTATTTATCAAATAAAAATTTAGGAGTCGATAATCGTGACTTGGCATATAAGCTATTAAGCTCATCATGCTTAGAAGAATTAGGAGTGATAAATAAAGAACCTGTACTAAGAATGTATCTTGATTTTTGTAATGATTGTAAGGATGAAAAAAAAATAAACAACTTAAGCAATCATAATATTTGGTATTTGTTATCACTTGAAAATTGGCTTCAAAAGACACAATGATTTAAAAACTGTTATACTGTAAAGCATTAAAGAAAGGATTTTAAAATGCAAGAAGAAAATATAGAGAAAAATATAACGGAACAAAAAAAGAAAATACCCTACTCTTCCCCAAAACTAACTTCATATGGAACTGTAGTTGAACTAACAAAAGGTGATGTAGGTTCAGTAGATGATGGCGGTGGACAACTAGCTGGATGATGGTAGTGGATAATGTAAGTACAAAAATAAAATTTCTTCCACAAAGTAATTTACAAAATTTAAATATAACCTGGCTCCACCACTATAAACAAGAAGATAGAACATTCGTTTATTCCATTGGTAAAATTGCATCTAATTATTTTTTGAAATTTAATTATGCTGAATTTATAATTAATCCAACTAGTAATGAAATCTCATGTTATCCAAATACTTCTAACCAAGCATTAATAGAAAACACTATTCATCATAGAGTTATACCTCTATTACTTAACCATAAAGATGTAGACGTTATACATGCAAGTAGTATATTGATAGGGAATAAAGTCATCGTATTAATAGGTTCTTCTGGGCATGGTAAATCCACTATTGCTGCTTCTTTAATAAAAGAAGGTCACAAGCTAATTGCTGACGATGCTGTTCCATTGCTTTTAGAAAACAATGATATTAAAACCATGAATGGTTTACCAAAAATAAGTTTACGCTCTCAATCAATAGAATTATTTCCTTCTCATAAAAAAGATTTTATTTCTAAAAGCAAAGCAATTATTACTTTACAAGACAAAGAATATATAACAGGTTCATTTAAAATCAATTACTTATATTTTCTTAAACCTGACATTGATACATCTAAAATCTGTATAAAAAAAATAAGCAAAAAAGAAACAATCGTTGAGTTAATAAAATCATCTCATAAACTAGAGATCAATAATATAGACATGATAAAAAATCAATTTATAAGATTGAGTAAAGTTGCTGAAATTATAGAGGCAAGTTATATAATTTATCCGAAAGACAATTTTAATCCAAAAGAAATATGTTTCAATGTTTTAGGCAAAACACATGCTAACCAAATCCATTAATAACACTCACTATAACAAACATCCCATAATAGAAACTTCCCGCCGAAGGCGAGGCTCGCTAAAAGCGGCAGCTTTTCTAGAACATATAGAGCTGGCTAAACAAAACAAATTACTACCAAGAATCTATTGGCATTTCAAACAAACATCTAAAGATCTTATACCTAATGATATATATAGTTATCTTGAAAATCATTTCATCAATAACAGTAAACATAATTTATTTCTAACAAATGAATTACTTAAAACTATAGATCTCCTAGAAAAACATGACATAAAAGCCATTCCATTTAAAGGACCAACACTAAGTGAGTTTTTATATAAGAATTTAGCTCTTAGAGAGTTTGTAGATCTTGATTTAATTGTAAAAAAAGAAGATGTCTGGAAACTTAGAGAAATACTTTTAGCGAATAGTTTCAAACCATACTATGAACCACTTAAAAACAAACAAGATACGTTTTTAAAAAGACAATGTTCTTTAAAGTTTAGAAGTCCAAACAATGTTTTTTTTGATATTCATTGGAACTATGCTCAAAGTTATTTGAATTATAAGTTTGATGACTCTATTTGGGAAAGAGTACAATTACTAGATTTTCATAATAAAAAAATTAATGTACTAAGCAAAGAAGATCTTTTTATAATACTTTCTATAAATTTTTCAAAGGATGGATGGAAAACTCTTAGTAATATTTATGATATTGCAGAACTTATAAAATCTCATGACTTAGACTGGGATTTTATTTTAAACAAAAGTGTTGAGATTAACTGCAAAAGAGTAATTGCTTTAAGTGTTTTACTCGCTTGTGATATTGATACTTTAGAAATCCCACAAGCTATTTTAGACAAAATAAGCTCATTCAAAGGTCTTCAAGCTACAAAAGATAAAACATTGAAGAATACACTTAAATTACAATCACATAAGATAAATATTATAGAGTCTTGCTTATTTCAAATACAATTACAAAAAAATCTGTCAGAAAAACTTTCTTACCTATACAATTTTGCAATTGCCCCAAATGAAAGAGATTGGAGTTTCATAAATTTACCTAAAATCTTATCATTTCTGTATATTATTATTAGACCAGTAAGATTGCTATCTAAATATTTACACAAAAGAGTACAAAAAGCATTTTTCACTCCTTCCCTCAACCCCTCCGACCATTAACTAAGCGTTAACAGTTCCCGTCGGGGCATTCAGGAATGGCAATACTACATTATGTTTTTTGTACTCTAGAAAAATGGCAATTAGAGTAAAATATTCCTAATAATGAATTTAAATCTAAAACAATACCTTCAATATCTTTCTCACAAACCTTACAAGTTTTATAGTTCTTTAGTTTTAATGACATTGATTAGTTTTACAGAAGGTCTTGGAATAATGATGATTATTCCTTTGCTTAAAGTTCTAGGAATAAATAATGAGACAAAAGTCGCTGATCAAATTACTACTACAGTTTATAAATTTCTTCTAGATTTAAACATTCCTATAACTTTAATTTCTATCTTATCAATTTACTTTTCTATTCTAACCATTCAAGCACTATTCAACTATCTACAATCAAAACTAAATTATGAGATAGTACACGATCTCCAAACCTACTTAAGAAACAAATTGTTTGAAAAAGTAATAGATTTACATTGGCTTTCTTTTACTAAAGCTAAAACTTCAGATTATATACACACCATTACAACTAGTGTTTCAATGGTAGCTAATGGTACATTTTATTTTCAAAAACTAATTGTTAATTCTTTTCTAGTAGTTTTATATTTTATATTCGGATTTTTACTATCACCACAACTTACACTAACTATAATAGTTTCAAGCCTATTATTAGTTTTAAGCACAAGAAAAATAAATCAGTCTTATATTTTAGGAGAAAAGCTTTCACATCTAAGCAAAAAGCTTTATGGCTTTGTTACTGAACAGTTGAATAACATGAAACAAATAAAATGTTTAAGTAAAGAGTATGAAAGTAAAAATAAATGCTCTAATCTTCTAGAAGAAATCAACAAAGTATCAAACAAAACAAACGACATCATAAGCTCAACAAAATGTTTATTTGACATATGCACTGTAGGTTTAATCTGTGCTGTGATTTATATTTCCATTCAGTTCTTACATCTACCAGTTTTAAATATCTTATTATTATTGTTTTTATTTGCAAAAACATTGCCAAAAATATCTACCATTCAACAAAGCCTGCCAAGAGTAACTAACATGTTTGCTTTTTTCAATGACATCACCACTCTCATATCAAAATGTGAATTAGAGTCTACTGAAATTCAAATCACTCAAGAGCCTATCATCTTTAAAGACAATATAGAGCTAAGAAATATAAGCTTTAGTTATGATAAATCTAAAACTATTTTATCTAATATAAATTTAACCATTAATTATGGCGAAACAGTTGTAATAACTGGTCCATCAGGCATAGGTAAAAGTACACTTGTAGACTTAATTTCAGGAATAATATCTCCAAATGAAGGTGCAATACTTATAGACAAAACACCTTTAGGGAAAGAACATCTTCAATTTTGGCACAGCCAAATCTCATATATCACACAAGACACCTATCTGTTTAATGACACCATTTTAAAAAATTTGCTCTTTGTAAACCCAAATGCAACAAGTGAAGATATTAATGATGCACTAAAACTAACTCAATTAGAAGAACTTATTTCAAGCCTTCCAAACAAACTTGAAACAATAATCGGTGACAGAGGTATTTTACTATCTAATGGTGAAAGGCAAAGAATAGCATTAGCTAGAGCACTATTACATAAGCCAAAATTATTGATTCTAGATGAAGCTACAAACTCTTTAGATAGTGAGAATGAAAATCTGATTTTAAATACTCTAAGTAACCTGCCTGGAAATCTAACTAAACTATTCATCACTCACAAGCCATCTCTTATAAAAAATGCAGATGCTATCTATGAACTTAGTAAGGGTAGGTTAAGCTCTCTTAATATAAAAGAACTAACCTTAAATAATTATTAAAGTTTAAAACAAAATCTCGAGCATGGTATATTATCTTAAAATTATAGTATTTTAAATAGGAGGTATTTTATGGTAAGTTTAGCTGTTCAAGAAGCAAGATTAGTACTAGCTCAAAATCAAGCACTACAAAAGTCTAGAGCATTACAGGCTAAAGCCAATAGCGAAGCCGATAGAGAGGAAGAACTTGTAAGTGATATAGAAAAAGCAAAAACTGATTTAGACAGCAGAACCATACAAGCAGCAAAGTCTAATCAAGATTTTATAAAACTAATTAAATTAGAAAAAGGTGAATATTCAAAATCTGGTTCCTCAATTGAACTTCATAAACCTGCTTTACAAGAATTTGCTAAGTATTTAGAAGCGAAGGGTTATAAACTCGATATTTATGTACCATCTCTTAGAACTCCTCCTAGTCATCCATTTGCATTTCCAGAACTTAGGGGTTACTTTGCTGATAAAGATTAGATGGGGATTTTCTCTTTCCCTTTGTTTAAATTTTGTACCGTAGCTTCAAGAGCTTGAGTTATAAAATCAATATCCTCTTTTGTGTTTTCTCTCCCAAGAGTTATTCTAAGAGATCCTTTTATATATTCTTGTGGAATATTGATAGCTTCTAAAACATGTGATGGTTTAATTAAAGCATTTTTATTTTTCTCTTTACATGCTGATCCAGAACTTACTGCAATTCCTTTCAAATCCATTTGTAAAACAAGACTTTCTCCCTCAACATCTTTTACACAAAGGCTTACATGTCCTGGAATTCTATAAAAATATCTTTCATTTGGTATATTTTCTTGTACCTTATCCAAGCCAACTCCAGTTAAAATTACATTATTAGTTTTCAACAGTCTTTCCATTAAAAGTATTTGCAACTCTCTAAGGTGTTTAGCATTATCACTCATTTCTTTTTGTAACAATTTTGCTGCTACTCCAAAACCTACTACTCCTGAAATATTTTCTGTACCAGGTCTTAGCTTAGCTTCCTGACTGCCACCTATTAAAATTGGTTTTAAATTTTGAAGATCTTTTACATATAAAGCACCAACACCCTTTGGTCCATAAATCTTATGGCTAGACATACTCATAAAATCAGCGCCTAATTCTTTAACATCAATTGGTATTTTACAGAAAGATTGCACTGCATCAGTATGAAATAAAACATTTTTTTCTTTGCATACTTCTGAAATCTTTTTTAGATTTTGAATAGTACCTATTTCATTGTTTGCATGAATTATAGAAACCAACAATGTTTTAGCTGTAATAGTTCTTTTCAATTCGTCCAAATTTATAAATCCTTCATTGTCTACATTTAACCAAGACACTTTCCACCCATTCTTTTCTAAGTACTCAAGAGGCTCTTTAATAGCAGAGTGTTCTATCTTAGTAGTTATTATGTGTTTTTCTTTATCACTAAGTTCTTTAATTAGTCGACTAACACCAAAAATCACCAAATTATCTGATTCAGTTCCACCACTTGTAAAAATAATTTGCTCTTCATTTGCACTTATTGCAGATGAAATATTTTCTCTAGCTTCATTTAAATGATTTTTTGCAGCTCTGCCAAACCTATGTAAACTAGATGGATTTCCAAAATCATCCTTCAATATTTTCATCATAGCTTCTATGACTTCAGGTCTTGGCTTTGTCGTTGCACTACAATCAGCATAAATTGATTTATTGAACATATTCACTCTCTCTTGCTGCTTTAAAGCTAACTGAATCATAATACAAATCTTCTAAAGTGATGGACTTCAAAGCTGTATAAATACTGCGGTTCAATTTTTGCCATAACTGATAGGTCACTTCAGAACCTTCATGCGCATTTTTAACATTTGGTGCAATATTTACAGGTCCTTCAACAGCCTGAATAATATCCACTAATGAAATTTGATTTTTATTTTTAGTCAGGACATACCCGCCATGGGGACCTTTAGTACTATTTAACAATCCTGCTCTACGAAGCTTAATCGCTATTTGTTCTAAAAAAGGTAGTGGGATATTTTGATTCTTAGCAATTTCTTTTAATGAAATAGGAGCTTTAGACTTAACAGAATGTATTGCAATATCAATCATTGCCTGAATTGCATATTGTCCTTTAGTAGTTAGTTTCATAGTTAGATTATAGCGCTAGAAAAAGAATTTACTAGTACTATTCACTAAACCAGACATTGCTTCCATAAACATAGTTAACAATAATAAAAGAAGCAATAGCCCCACAGTAGGTTTAATTGTATAGCTTACTTGAAAAGCATTTATCTGAGGAGCAGCTCGTGACATTATACCTAAAATCAAATCTACGACTAAAATAGTCATTAAAATAGGAGAAGCAATTACAAACCCAATACCAGCCACATTTCCTGTTGCCGCAAGTATTTTATTAAAGTCAAAATGAATACTAGTAACAATTACTGGAAAAATATTATAGCTCTTATACAATCCTTCAATAATTTTCTCTAAACCACCAATTGAAACAAATAACGTTAAAGTCAGATATTCAAAAAACCTCCCGATTATTGTGGTTTGAGTTTGTGTTCCAGGATCAAATACAGTTGCAGCATTTAAACCCATCTGCATATCAAGCATTTCACCACCAACTTTACCTATCTCCATAACCAAATTTGCTACCCATCCAAGAAGCATTCCAACAAACACATTCATAATAATCAAATAAATAAACTCTGCATTTTTGGGGTATTCAGTTACAGTCTCTAAACTAGGCACAATCATTAAAGTAAGAAGGATTGAAAAACCTACTTTAATCAAGGTTGTAACACTTTTATGACCTAACAATGGTGCCATACTTGCAAAAGCTATAACTCTTGAAAAAACTAAAAGCGTAATTATCCAGATACCACCTAACTGGTTTAATATTTTTGTTTGACTCATGAATAAATCAAACATCAATCTACCCAGCTAACTTCATCATCTGGTTTTTCATTTGCTAATTCATCTTGCACATCATCTTCATCAATGGGGTTTCCAGGCACTAAGTTTAATTGCTCTTTATCTATATCATCTACATTTAGTTCTTCTTGTTGAAGTTTCAATAATTCATTTTTTAAAGAGTCTATCTTTTTAGAGTCAGGAACTCCTGGAATTGCTCTTGGTTCTTGATAATCACCTAAAGGTATATCAGGTTTATTTGGTTGTGCTGGTATAGAAGGAAGCGAGGGTACTTTTTCTACTGTAGCTGGTGGCTTTGGAACTTCTAGTCCTCCTAGATATGGCAATCCCGGAGCTGTTCCACCTTCAGGAATCTCAGATTCAATCTTTTCAGGTGGTGTAATTTTGGGTAGTGAACCAAGTGATTCTGCTCTTATTTGTTCTTGAAAACTGTTTTTAAATTCTTCAGGATTTTTTTTATATAGATCTGATGGTATTACCTTTTGACCACGTCTTGGTACAAAAGTAAATGCTGTAGAAATTGTCCTTGAGGTATATTGATTTATATATTGAAACATCCAAAATCCAGCCACAATGATTAATCCAAACACACCTATAATTTTTAAAGCAGAACCAATTGTTTGCTCTTGTACTTGTGTAGCTGCTTGTAAAATACCAACAATTAGACCAATAAATGCAGCAGCTAAAACCAGTGGTCCAGATACAACAAGGACTACGATAATACCATCGCGAACTGCCATTGGCATCCAGTCCATGAGAATCCTCCTTAGTTAAAACTCTGTACAAGTCCTTTGATTATAAGAGCCCATCCATCTATTGCTACAAAAATTAAAAGTTTAAACGGTAATGAAACTATCGTGGGTGATAACATAATCATCCCTAAAGCTAAAAGTATATTTGCAATTATCAAGTCAATAACCAGAAAAGGAATAAATATTAAAAATCCTATTTGGAAAGCTGTTCTTAATTCACTTAAAAGATAGGCTGAAATCAACTCTCTAAAACCTACATCTTCAGGGCTTTTTGGATTTGGTGAATTACTTAGTCTATAAAAAAAAGCTAAATCTTTCATTTCAGTTTGCTTTAACATATACCTTCTCAAAGGCTTATAAGCTTCACCAATTGCTACCGGTACTGTTATATGTTGATTACTCAATGGTATTAAAGCTTTTTCATTTATCTCACCTAAAGTAGGACCTAATACATATCCAGTAACTATTATTGCCATTCCAATCAAAACCATATTAGGTGGTATTTGTTGTGTACCCATAGAAGTTCTCAGCAAAGACAACACAATCATTATTCTTAGAAACGGTGTCATCGTAACTATCATTAATGGCAACATAGACATCATCACCAACAAAACCACTATCTGTAGTGATGGTTCTAAATTTGGTAGCATCGTTGTCCAATTCATAACTTTAAATTCTCAATTCTTAATTCTCAATTCTCAATTCTCAATTCTTAATCAATCCTCCTCATTCCCTTATGAAAAGAAAATACTTTTATTTTTTCTCCATTAGGAAGTAAGAAGTTATACAAAGCAGACTGCGCACTTATATTATTTTGTTTAAGAATCTTCACTTTTTTACTTTTTTTATCTTCAATTAAATAATTAATAGCTAATATCGTAATAAAATAAATTTCTTTCCCTATCCACGTAGCAAACAAGGCGAGTAAACCACCACTAATAAAAATTACTATTAGCTTTGTAATCAAAGCTAAAAAGCTAATCATTTTTAATTCTCTTCTAAATCCTGTAATTCATCTTCAAAAGCTAAAGATTGCTCTTGTTGTATAACAGGCTGGGGTTCCTTGGTTAACAAATCATCCAATTCAACACCACTACTTGTAGCTTTTCCTGTTTTTTTAGTTCCAATTAATAGATCAGTAATTCGCATACCAAATTGATTTCCTACTATAACTAGTTCACCCTTAGCGACTGGCTTTCCTTGTGCTGTTAGTATAAGCTCAGACTCTAATACTGAACCTAGAGGAAGAACTCCTCCTGCTTTTAGTTCTAGTACCTGTTTTAAAGGTATTAAAACTTTTTGAAATTCAGCAGACAGCTCAAGTGGCAAACTTGATAAAGGGTCATCATCTGTTGTGTGTTTTACTTTCACCATATCATTGGCCAGCTCTTCAACATTCCCGATCTCATTTAAAAATATTGGATGATCTTCTTCTGGTAAGACGAGTCCTATTTCCCCTAAGTGCCATAAAAACTTACTACTGTCGCTATTTTCAAATATTAATAAATCTTCTTTTTCTAGTGATTTCACCTCAGAATATGACACTTTTGTTGAACCTACTAACAAATCAATAGGAACTTTTATGCCTGTATTAGCAAGTTTGTTTATATCAATACCCTCACCAGGTAATATTTGTGTTGCTTTTTTAGGTTTAAAACTAGCAGGTACTGCAAAAGCTATTTTGCCAAGTTCACCTTCATCGGACTGAACTAACCATACAAGATAAATTAAGTCCATTAAAAATGGATGCTTTGAGTCTACTTCCCAAGACTCCTTCATCTTATTTTCCATATTTTGCATAAAAGTCTGCAAAACATTTAATTCTAATTGATTAATCTTTTTTATGCTAAAAGGATTATTAGTAGGAGATGGACCAAAAGCATTGTTTAAAAGGAATTCTGTTAATCTTGCATCGATTCTGATTTGCCCATTATGATTATGTTCCTGCCATGAAGCAGCTAATCCTACCCAATTATTTAAATCAATATCAAGTAATACTGCTACAAGTTTTGTACGTACTTTTACACCAAAAAAGTTCTGAAGTGTATCATGCAAATCAATTTTTTCTCTTGACCAAAGAAATAAGTTGTTCATCAAAGGCTCATTAGCAATTTGAAATGAATCTGGCTTTAATGGATTCATCCCTAGTTGTCTAATCAATTCTTTGTTTTTACTTCGTATCATTTTGTTCTTCGCAAAAATCTCGGATCAAACAAGATTTCTGCTCTTCTCTCATAACTTTAATCAATTTAATAGTATTATTCCCTAATAAAGCTTTATTTCATCTTCTAATCTGTATTATTATCTTAAATTGTTGAATCTTCAACTACCTAAGATACAATAAATAGCATGCCTGAAATAGAAGTACCAGACTTTTTTACTCCAAAACATAATCAACAAGAAGAGTTAGACAAGCTTGCTAATTGGTTGAAGAAATTTTGGGGATACTTAATGATTTTTGTTTTTTCAGTATTTCTCTTATCGGGTTCAATAATTAAAGTAGATGCTGGGGAAAGAGCAGTAATTTTTAATATATTTGGTGGAATTGAAAAAAGAGTATTAGGTGAAGGTATTCACATAGTCATTCCAATCATACAAAAAACCACTATCTATGATATAAAACAAGCTACTTACAGCTTCACTAGTGAAGATCAAAATCAAAGAGGAAAAGTTGCAGGTACAGAAATTCATTCTTTAACATCAGATGGTCAAAGAGTAGATGTAGAGCTTACGATACGTGCAAGACCCATTCCTTCTGAGCTTTGGCAATTACACAAACATATTGGACCTACTTATCCATCAAAAATCATTTTTCCTAAAGCAAGAACAGCACTAAGAGAAATACTTGCTAGCTATCCCGTAGAAGATGTCTATAGTGTAAAAAGACAAGAGATTCAAAACAAAATTCAAGAACATCTTGAAAAAGATTTATCTAAAAAATACTTTATAGAAGTTGAAGAAGTGTTAGTTAAAAACGTTAGGTTTTCAAAAGAGTTTCAAGATGCAATTGACAGAAAACAACAAGCATTTCAAGAATACTTAAAGATGGAGTATATCCTAGCAAGCGAAAGAGCAAAAAGAGATGCAAAAATACTTCAAGCAGAAGGTGAAGCAAAAGCAATAAGTTTAAGAGTTAATGCACTAAAAGCAAATCCAGATTTCATAAAGTACAGACGAGCACAGGTCTTTGGAAAAAGAGCAAGGTTAATATTTAGCAATGAATAAAAGAAGAGACAATCAAATAGCCTTAGGATTAGCGGTATTTATTGCTACAGTGTTTTTACTTAGCGGTTCACTAATCAATATAATTCCTGTAGGTTATTCAGGAGTTGTATTTAACTTATTTGGCGGTGTTGAGAAACGTGTTTTAAAAGAAGGTGTAAATTTTATAATTCCTTTTGTAGAAAGTATTACTATCTATGATTTAAGAAAAATGTCATATAACTTCACTGATAATTATGGTTATGAAAGTGGAATAGTAGGACAAAGCATAAAATGCCAAACAAATGATGGTCAACAAGTAGATATTGATGTTACTGTAATTGCTCATCCTGACAAAGAAAAGATCTGGATGCTGCATCAAAACTTAGGAAGAGATTACGTAGAAAAGTTAATAGTCCCACAAACAAGAAGTATATTTAGAAATATTGTTGCTAAATATCCTATTGATACTGTTTATACAACAAGTAGAAATACTTTATCAAAAGATGCTGAATCATCATTGAGAAAATCTTTTTCAAAAAGTAATGTCTATCTTGATGAGTTATTAATTCGAGCTATTGCTTTTTCACCATCATTTGCTGAAGCTGTTGAAAGAAAACAAATTGCACTCCAAGAATCTCAAAGACAAAATTGGATAAAAAAAACAGCCGAGCGTGAAAAAGAAAGAAGAGTAATTGAAGGTGAAGGAGATGCTAGGGCACTCTCTGTAAAAGGACAAGCTTTAAAATTTGATCCGAGAATTTCAGAACTTGAATTTTTAGAACAGCTAGAACAAAGAGAAGTTGACATCCCTGTAATTACAGGAGCTAAAAATGCAATATTATCTATCGGTGACTTATTCAATGAACAGATAAAACCAGTTGACAATATGTCTTCAAAATAAAGAAGCAAGAAGCAAGAAGCAAGAAGCAAAAAACAAAAAAGTAAAATGAAAAAAATTCTTAGAAACCCAAAAGGCTCAAAAGATTGGCTACCCGATGAGGTTATAAAACAAGACCATGTTAAAAACATTTTAAGCAGTGTATTTGAACTGTGGGGATATAGACCAATACAAACACCCATATTAATTAACTGGGATACGTTACAAGTAGGAAGTAATAAGCTATCTGATATAGCTTTTAAGTTAATTGGTCAACAAGGAGAACTACTTGGATTAAGAGCTGATTTAACAACACCAATTGCAAGAGTTACCGCTGAGCGATTACAAAATCAAGCCTTGCCTTTTAGATTTTATTATATAGGAAAGGTTTTTCGTTACCATGCAAGGCATACTACAAACGAGCGTGAGCTATATCAAATAGGAATTGAACTAATTGGAGCAAAAGAAGGAGCCTCTGATCTTGAATGTTTAAAAATTCTTATTGATAGCTTAGAGAAGTTAAATATAAAAGATTACCTGGTTTTATTTAATCACACAAATATCTGGAATGAATTATTTAATTATTTTGGA
The DNA here is from genome assembly GCA_023250155.1 of Candidatus Melainabacteria bacterium. Classification (GTDB taxonomy): domain Bacteria; phylum Cyanobacteriota; class Vampirovibrionia; order 2-02-FULL-35-15; family 2-02-FULL-35-15; genus JAHFBD01. The sequence goes on along the minus strand of JAHFBG010000002.1, from coordinate 120,628 downwards.
GATATTGCAAAAGACTTATATAAAGCTTTATCTCAAAAAGATTTTATTCGATTCAATTCAATTTTAGAGAACTCAAATCTTTCAAAAAATGAAAGATCTTTCTGGAAGACTTTAGTCACCATAAAAGGTGGCAAGTCTGCTGTTCAAGACTTTAAAAACCTTTTAAAAAAGCTAAAGAATTTTAATCTAACAAAGATTTTTATGTACCTTAATCCTGTATTTGAATTGTTTGACAAAAAAAATGCTGAGATTGATTTTAGTCTTACCAGCGATCTTGATTACTATACAGGAATTTATTTTGAAGTCTTAACTCCAAATTTAGGTAGAGTAATTGGTTCAGGAGGAAGATATGATCTTTTAATAACAAAATTTGGTTATGATGTACCTGCTATTGGCTTTCAACTCTGCGTAGAAGATCTGTTACTAGTATTAGAAAAACAAGGTAAGGTTTTCTCAACATTCAAACCACCAAAATTAATTCCATTAAATAAAAATTTAAAAGCAACTTTTAACACAATAACAAAATTACACAGACAAAAAAAACACGCTACACTTAAACTAACCTGAGAAATAAAATGAACATAACAATTGCAATCCCAAAAGGTTTTCTACACGATGGTAGCTATCAGTATCTAGCATCATTAGGAATAAATTTGCAGATTGAAAAAGATAATAGAGCTCTTATGTTTTATGATAGAAAAAATAACATTAAAGGACTCTTAGTTAGACCAAATGATGTTAATGCCTACGTAGAGCATGGAAGTGCTGATCTTGGAATAGTAGGGTTAGATTTAATTAAAGAACAAAATCCAGACGTTGTAAAATTAAAAGATTTAAATTTCGGGAATTGCAAGCTTGTATTCGCTGTAAAAGAAGACTCAAAGTATAAAAATATTAACGACTTACCAGCAAATATTACCATTGCCACAAAGTTCACAAGACTTGCAAATGACTTTATTAATAAGACCGGTATAAGCGCAGATATTATCAAACTTTATGGCTCTATAGAACTTGCACCAATAATAAAACTTAGTGATGCAATAATTGATTTAGTTGCTACAGGAAAAACATTAACAGCAAACAGACTGATATCACTTGAAACTATCTTAGAAAGTAGTGCTATTTTAATTGCAAATCCAGTAGCATTTAAGATTAAGAAGTCCAAATTATTAAATTTTTAAATATAGCTAGACAATTTAGGTTAAATGTACTAGAATATAACCCAAGCACTACTAAATATATAAGGAACATATAATATGAGTCTTTTAACGATTCTTATTGGGTGGTTTATCCGTAAAAAGCCTAAAAGCTTATCAAGGTCAGCAAAGATAAATACAAAGGCTGAAATAACAGGAAAAGTTTTCATTGATGACAATGCTTATATTGGACATAGCAAAATTATTTCAGAAGATGGCTGCCTAATCACTATCGGTAAAGAAACAAGAATAAAAGATAATATTCTAATTAAAGTAAATGATAGTACTGATCGGTTTTTAAAAGATGTTGGTGGAATATTTATTGGAAGTAAAGTGTTTATTTCAAGTGAGGTAACAATAAATGGCCCTTCTATAATTTCAGACAGAACTTTTATTGGGAGTAATACCAAAATAGAAAATTCAATTATTGGTTCAAATTGCCTGATTGAAGAAGGTGTCATTATAAAGAATGTTATTATCCCTCCTGAAACAGTAATTCCTCAAAATTCAATTATTGATTCAAATGAAAAATTACAAGATGTTCTACTAAAAAACAAGAGAGATGACTATTGTGAGTTTACTTTTACTAAAACGCCAACTCGTACTTTAATGAATAAAGCAAGTATTTAAGTCTATAGTTATGTCAAACACTATATAATGATCTTCATGCCAAAGCTGTGTATAAACATAGATCATATAGCCACTGTACGTGAAGCCAGAAAAACCATTGAACCTGATCCATTACTAGGTGCAAAACTAGCTATTGAAGGTGGAGCAAATGGCATTACGGTTCACCTTAGAGAAGATAGAAGACATATAAATGATAGGGATGTTCTACTTTTAAGCCAATTTCTAAAATCTCAACCCTCACTATTTACTCTAGAGATGGCTGCTACAGATGAAATGCTATCTATCTCATCAAAAATCAAACCAGGCTTAATAACGCTAGTTCCTGAAAAAAGACAAGAATTAACTACAGAAGGGGGTTTAAACGTCACTGGTCAAAAACAATACTTAGAAAAATATTTAGAATCTCTACATAAAAACAATTTAATGGTTAGTATTTTTATAAATGCAGACAAAGAACAAATTAAAACAGCAAAAGATATTGGTGCTGATTTTATAGAAATTCATACTGGACCATATACTGAAAACCCAAGTGAAATTGAGTTAAATAAAGTCAAAGAAGCTATTAGCTATGCAAAACATCTTGGTTTAAAAACAAATGCAGGTCATGGATTAAATTATGAAAATATAATACCAATAGCAAGAATTCAAGACATTGAACAATTACACATTGGGCATTCTATTATAAGTAAGTCTGTTATGGTTGGTATAAAAGAAGCAGTAAGAGAAATGAAACAGTTAATTAAAAACATTTAATTTTTTATAGGGATAGCTTATGTTAGAAAAGCCAATCAGATGGGTATAATATATTCACGTTCAAATAAAGCATAAATATAAGAGACGACATAGGAGCCATTTGGCTCTTTTTTTATTTGTTTCATTATTGTCTTACGTAGAGGCGTACCATGGTACGCCTCTACTGTTATTATTTACTTGTGTCAAATAATTCGTCTCAAAAACTTGGTCAATTATTCTTTATAGGATTTCAGGGTTATACCTTATCAAAACAAATAAGAAATTTTTTAAAACAAGTACAACCTGGTGGAATTGTTTTCTTCGAATGTAATATTAAAGATAAAAAACAAGTCAAAAAACTAATAGCTGAAATAAATAGTCTGATTAAAATTAAACCTTTTATCGCTGTTGACCAAGAGGGCGGCTCAGTAGAAAGACTAAGAAAGATTTGTACATCAGTACCTAGCTTATGGGGGTTAAGTAAAGTAGGACTAAAAGAACTACTAACAGCACAAAAAATTATTGCACTAGAACTTAAAGAGCTTGGGTTTAATATGAACTTAAGTCCTGTACTAGACATTAATTCAAATCCTAACAATCCAATAATTGGAACAAGAGCTCTAAGTGATAACTCTAATACTGTTTCAAAATATGGTCTGGAAATTGTAAAGTTGTTTTTGAAATATAAAATAATTCCTGTAGTAAAGCACTTCCCAGGACATGGGGATTTGAATATTGACTCGCATTTATCTTTGCCAATATTAAATAAAACAAAAACTGAACTGAACAAATTCGAATTAATTCCTTTTAAAGAAGCAATTAAAAATAATGTACCTGCCATTATGGTAGGACATATACAATTGCCTTATTTAGAGCCTGACAAAGTTAGACCAGCTACACTTTCTAAAAACATATTAGAAAGTCTACTTAGAAAAGAATTAAAGTATAAGGGTTTAATTATTACTGATGAGTTAAATATGAAAGGTGTAACTAAAAACTTCACTCTGCAAAATGCTACTTATGAATCTCTTACTGCTGGAGCTGATATGGTGCTATTTAACTGGGAAGAGAATAAAACAATTAAAGCATTTAATTATGTTTTAAAAAAAGCCTCTAGGAATAAAGAACTTATTAAAAGGATTGATGAGTCATATAAGAGGGTAATAGCTTTAAAAAACAGGAATGAGCTATTAGGATTGAGGAATAAGCAGAACAAGTTTAACTCTCAATCCTCAATCCTCAATCCTCAATTCTTCTTATCTTCTACTCTTGCCGACAAAGTCATTCACTGGATTAAGAGAGACTTATTTTTTCAACCAATACATAAAAGTGATCTTATTGAAATCATATATCCAATAACTCCAAAACTTAGAAGTGAAGACTTATTAGATATATTAAATGGACTAGGTTTGAAAAATCACAAACTCGTAACGTATGAACTAAATCCTAGTACAAAAGATATTAGAAAAATATTCATTAAATCAAAAAAAAGCAATAGAAAAATATTAATTACCTATGATATTGCAGCAAGGAAAAAGCAAAAGCAATTAGCTTTAGAATTATTTAAAAACTCTAATGATCTAATAGTCATCTCAGTAGGATTAGAACATGACATAGAACTTATTCCTCAAGTTAAAAATCTAATTGCAGCATATGCACCAAATTATATAAGTTTGCTTGTAGCTTTTAAAAAGCTAACTTAAAGTAGGTTTAATTTGTCATTTATTCTCAATTTGCTAACATTTTAAGACTTGTATCGTTTAAAATATAGGGATACCCCTTGTCAAAAAAAACTTAAAATATCATAACTTTGTCTTAACTTTCTTCATGTATTTTGACACTACGCATAAAGGAAGATTATGTTTAAATATCGTTTAGAAAAAGTATTAAAAATCAGAGAAGAAGAACTCGATAATGCCATTCTCGAAATGAAGAAGGCTGAAGACCATTTGAGAAATGTAACTCAACAACTTAGCTCCAGCATAGAAAGAAGAAACGATTTACACGCAGAACTTATTAATGAAGGCATTGCACATGCACAACTATACGTAAGAAGAATTAGACAATTAAATGAACTCATTGTAAAGCTTGAAAGAGATGTACAAGCAGCTCAACAAGCATTAATTCAAGCTAAAGAAACAGTAAAAGAAACAAAGATTAAATTAGAAGCACTAAAGAAACACAAAGAAAGAAAACATAAAGAGTTTATACAAGAAGAAAATAGAAAAGAAAATATAAGACTAGATGAAATTGGAGTTATAAAATATACAAGAGAATTATTAGCAAGCAGAGAGGAATAAAGTAATACTATGGCAATGACCCTAAGAAATGATGATATACAAACCTTTAAGATGGGGAATTCTCTCTTAGGTTCAGTACAACCTGTTTTTGGAACTAACTTCTCTGAAGTATTAGAAAAGCAAGTACAAGAAGAGGATATGAAAAAAGCTAAAGGAAAAGAAAAAGACATTATTGGTGATGATGTTATCCCTATTAAGAAGAAAAAAGGGAAAGAAAAAGAAGGTTTAATGGATGTCTCTAAAATAATGCAAAATGATAGTAGACAAGACGTTCGTAGTCCTCAAGGAACATTATCTCTTCTGAATAAGTTTAAAGAAAAAAAGCAGTTGAATAATGAAGAACCCAGTCCAAGAGAACAAACTTTCAATAATGTCTGCAATGTAGCTGGTCAAGCCCTAGTCCAACCTGTTTATGATCAAGGACCAAGGCAATCAAAAGCTAAGATGTTGGATAATTGGGAAAAATTAGCACCCGTAGTAACTGAAGATGCAACAAAAAAAGCAGTAAGAGTTGATATTCCTTTAGTAAACGATATTCAAGCTATTGTCCTTAGAATACATCCTGATAAAAGTATTTCAGCATCAATACTTGGTTCAAAAATAATGGGTGACCTGTTGAGGAGTAATAAAGCTCAATTGGATAGAAATCTAAAAAACCACAGACTTAGCTTACGTAGTCTAAATACATTTTATACAGAAATAGAATTTAATAATGAAGCTGGAACTCAAAAGAAAAAGAAAAAATCAAATAAGCCAATGGTTGACTCTATATAAGGCTTTAGGTTTACCCCTCAGGTTTATTTAAAATATTTAATTTTATATAGAAAAAAGACTTAGAATAAATTCTTTTTTCACAACTTTCTCTTAACCAATTTCAGGTATCTTAACTGTACCTCAAAAAGGTAATTGAAGACTACATTTTTAAAAGGAGACCACAAAATGTTCAACGCAACAAGCATGGCAGCAAACTCAGCACAAACATCCCTAGAAATGATTGACTTTTTAACCTCAAACATAATGAACGGGGAAACTCCTGGATATAATGGAAAAAGATTTACATTTAAAGATTACTTATTCGGTGGCACAATTGAAGATGCAGGCTGCTCATGGAAACAAGGTAGACAATTAGTTAGAGTTGGTGAACCAACTAAAATGATGTTAAGAGGAAAAGGATTCTTCACTACTTACAACCCACAAACAAAAGAAACTTTATATACAAGATTAGGTGATTTTCACTTTGACAAAAATGGAAACTTAGCTTCAACTGAAGGTTTCATGGTACTTGGTACACCACTTGTATCAAATGTACAACCAAATGGAAACCATTCATACAATAAACTTGGACCAAAAAATGAACCATTAGCATTTGCAGATCCATTTAACAATCCTGCAAACAGAGACTTCCCAGAAGTAGGTGCTGGTGGAGAAGCAGGTAAACCACAACCAATCAACCTCGCCATAGATCCATCAAACGGTTTATATTTAGGAAAATATGAAAAAATTAGAGTCGACAAAAGTGGAGTTATCTGGGGAAAATATGGTGACAGTGAAGTTTCACTATACAAAGTTACTCTTAGAAACTTCCAAAACTTAAATGGTTTAAAGAACTTCCGTGATACTTACTGGAAAGAAACTTCTGAAAGCGGACGCCCATTACCATGTAGTGCACAAGTATTTAATGAAGCACTAGAAAAATCAAATGTTTGGGCAAAGGTCGAAGTAGATTATGTTATTGAAGCACAAAGACAATATGCAGCAGCAATTAATGCTCATAAAGTCGCTGATAGATTGCTTCAACAAGCTGTTGAACTTGTTGGTTAATCCCACCCATTACCCCTGTCTACCAACGAGTTCATAATATGACCCCCGCACTGGCGGGGGTCTTTTTTTTATCATTCACTTTACAGCAAATCCTTTATTGTCACAAATAACCCTTAATAAAGGATTAAAATAGAAATTAATTTTTTCTTATCTCTTACATAAATAATATTTAACTCTTTTGAGATACTATTTCAATGTCATAAAATATCTAGAAAGACCTAATGCTAAAAGGTTTTAGGATCTATAAAATCTTATCTTAGTACGGGGTTAAACAAAAAGGGGGGAACATGAATATAAATAATAATTTGGGTACTGCTGCTGCTTACTATGCTGAAATGAGTGAAGGAGCAGGTTTTGAACCAGAGCTAGATTTTCCTACTGAAAAAGAATTGACTAACACGTTTAGAAATCTTAGTAATTCTCGCCAAAATAACAATAATGCTAGCTGGGAGCCAGCTTTTCTCGTAGCACCAGAGCTAGAGTTTTCTGCTGAAAGACCACCCGCACCACCACCTTTTGTTGGACCACCTGCCCCACCACCTTTTGTTGGACCACCTGCCCCACCACCTTTTGTTGGACCACCTACCCCACCACCTTTTGTTGGACCACCTCCAAATAACAATAATGCTAGCTGGGAGCCAGCTTTTCTCGTAGCACCAGAGCTAGAATTTTCTGCTGAAAAACCACCCGCACCACCACCTTATATGCCTTATGCTAACGACGAGTAAACATTTGTTGACAAAAAATGATGACTAAAGCTATCCTTTTTTGTTTCTTATAAACTCCACAAATTCACCAAACAAATAATCACTGTCATGCGGACCTGGTGATGCTTCTGGATGATATTGAACTGAAAAGATTGGAAGTTCTCTGTGTCTAAAACCTTCATTGGTATTATCATTTAGGTTTATATGAGTCACCTTTAATTCTTTTGGCAATGTTTCTGCATCTACTGCAAAGCCATGGTTTTGAGATGTGATTTCTATTTTTCCTGTAAGGAGATTTTTTACAGGTTGGTTTCCTCCACGATGCCCAAACTTTAGCTTATAAGTTTTAGCACCAAAAGCTTGTGCTAAAAGTTGGTGTCCAAGACATATTCCAAAGATTGGAATATTTAGCTTATCGATTACTTTTTTAATAGTCTCTACTGCATATTGAACTGGTTCTGGGTCTCCTGGACCATTTGATAGAAATAACCCTCGTGGATTTATTGCTTTAATTTCATCAAATGTAGTCATTGCAGGAACTACTAGTGGTGCTAATCCATAAGCACTTAACCTGTTTAAAATATTTTGCTTTATACCAAAATCCATAGCTACTATAGGATATGCTGGCTGAGCTTTTGGTAGTGGACCACGGTAAACTTCTTTTGTAGTAACTACTTTAGCCAAGTCAGCACCTAACATCGATGGAGAGTTTAAAACTTGTTTTTGTAATTCTTTTGAATCCATAATCTCTGTGGAAATACCAGCCCTCATTGCACCGATAGATCTTATTTTTCTTGTAATAGCTCTTGTGTCTACACCACTTATCCCTATTAGATTTTGTGATTTTAAAAACTCATCAAGCGATGCCGTTGCTCGCCAGTTACTGACTATAGGACTTAAGTTTCTTATAATGACTCCTTTTGCAAAGCTTTTTTTAGACTCTAAGTCTTCATTATTTGTCCCATAATTTCCTATTTCAGGATAAGTAAAAGTAATAATCTGCCCTGCATAACTTGGATCAGTAATTATCTCTTGATATCCATTCATGCTTGTATTAAAAACTATTTCACCAAAAGTAGTACCTTCACACCCAAAGTTAAGACCTTCAAATCTTGAACCATCTTCTAAAACCAAACTTGCTTTTTTTAATGCTTGCATCCTTAACATTGTACATTTTTAACTGAATTCACATAAATTTCGTAAAAATTTGCCCTTAACCTTAACTTTATAAAAAATTAATCAAATATTAAACTTCTATAGTTGACATTACATATAAAATGTTTACAATCAAGAGTAAGAGACCTTAAACAGATGTTAACCTAAGGAGATAAAATGCCCCCCAGAAGACCACAAAGACAAGCCCGCTCTAGAGGATATGATCCCACTGTAAATATTGTTAATGCAAGTGGAGCAAGATCTTTAAATACTCTACAACAAGAAGAATTACCATCTACAGTCCAAGAAGAGTCTGTAAAAGAAAAAGATCCAAATGAAAAAGCAAATGACGATTTAAAAAAACTCATTGAAGCATTAAAAAGCAAAATGGGGACTAATTCAAACTCACCTCCTAAAAAACAAGCACCACCAGAACCTAAAGCAAAAACCCCATGGAATAGAAGCATTGTAAAAGAAAAAGAATGGATAGCAAAACCAGCCTATACAATACTAAGCAGGATTTCAGATCATGAAAAAGTCCCTCAAAAAAATGAAAAACAAGCAGAACTAACTCTAAATTCCCTTCCACATTCTTTCTTATATAGACCTGGTGCTGATGGAATAAAGGTAGATAAGCTAACGGTCAAAGCTGGTAAACAAGTAGGAATTGGTTAATTTTTTTTCTTCTTCACCCAATTTAATTTATTCTCTTGCTTAGGGCGTGTAATCGCCAATGCTTTTGCTGGAACATCCTTCGTAATCACTGAACCTGCTGCTACTATTGCATTTTCACCTATAGTTATAGGAGCTACTAATACTGAGTTTGATCCTGTAGATGCTCCATCTTGAATTATGGTTTTGCTCTTTTTTCCAGTGACAGAATTATAATTTGCTGTAATTGTACCAGCTCCAATATTTACATTTTCACCAAGTTTTGCATCCCCAATATATGATAAGTGCGCTATTTGAGTGTTTGCACCTATTTGACTATTTTTTATTTCTACAAAGTTTCCTATATTAATATTGTTTTTTAATACAACATTATTTCTAAGTCTTGCATAAGGACCTATTTGATTACTATTTCCGATTTTTGAATCTGTAATATGCGAATATGAAATCTTATTTCCAGTACCAATAGTAACGTCACCCTCTATATGCAAACTAGGGCCAAGAATATTTTTAGGACCAATTTTTATTTTTCCATTTAAAAAAGTATTTGGATAAATCACATTTCCACGGGAAATTTGTACATCCTGACCGATATAAGTATTTCGCGGATCTAAAATTGTAATGCCTTTTTCCTTAAACTTTTTAATTACTTTTTCATTCATGCTTCAATTATATACTGTAGTGGGCTGGTCGTGACCAGCCCACGCTAGAATATAAATATGTCGACGACTACACCACCCCAAAGCACTGATCAAAGCCAATCCACAAAATCTTATTCACTAATCACAAAAGGGAAAGATTGTCAGAATTTTACAAACAAAGTTAAAAATCAAAAACCGTTATTTGTTTTAGTGATTGGCTCTACAGAAACTGCTCTTATACCAGGGATTTCAGCAGCAGGACAAAATACAGAGCAGCTAAAACATACACCAGCACTTGATGCTGATTTTTTACTTTTTAAAAAAGATGATTTTAAAAAGCAGCTTCCTATATCCCCGAATGGCATTCCTTCCCCTGCAATAATCTCAAAAGCAATCATAGACTTACTTGATTTAGATATTTATGTAGTTGATACAGGAGCTTTTATTAAACCAGAAGGGAATCATCTAAGTTTAAACATGGGTCCTGCAAAATGCCTATCCACAGGATGTGCTCTTGATCCTATAAAAAGTAGTTTCTTATTTCAAAAAGGAGAAAAGCTAGCATCTAGTCTAAACAATTATCCCTATATTGTAATTGGCGAGTGTGTTCCAGGCGGTACGACTACAGCTTTAAGTATTTTATGTGCACTTGGTATAAATGCTTTTGATCTTGTAAACAGTAGCTTCCCAGAAGGAAATAACTTATGGAAAAATCAGACCGTTAAAGATGCTTTACTTGCACATTCAAATTTATTTCCATCCATAAAAAAGAATCCTCTAAAAGCAGTAGAGTATTTTGGAGATACTATGCAACTTTTTCTAGGTGGGTTTATAAAAGGTGCTCAAAAGATTCATCTACCAATTATGCTAGCAGGTGGCTCACAAATGTTAGCTGTTTACTCTCTGGCAAAAAAACTGCTTGGATATGATCCTTCTGACACTATTGTAGCTACTACTTCATGGATTACAAACGATAAAAATGCTAAAACAAAAAAACTTGCTGAGATGATTGGTGCTCCTTTAATCTCCTCAAATATTAATTTTAAAAAATCAAATCATCATGGATTATATGCATATGAACAAGGGCACATTAAAGAAGGGGTAGGAGCTGGTGCACTCATGATTACTGCTGATTTGTATAAGGATATTCCTCAAGAAGAAGTAATAAGAGCAATCGAAAATTTATACACAGTAATGGTTGATCACGCTTATACTAATCCGCACAATTAAGCTTACTGTTTTCCGCGCCCAGCAGACACTTTTCTAGGCTGTTGAGCTTAGCGAAACAACTAGAAAAGTTTGTCTGCGGAAAGGCAGGAAAATGCAAGATTCTTTCAGTGGATTAGTATACTTTCTACATCACAAAATAATCTTTAAAGAAAACACCAAGCGATAAAACTGTCACTTCACTCAATTCAATTAACGCTCCAAAAGTATCTCCTGTATGTCCTTTAAAATGATTGTTCAACCAATGTGACCAAATAAGAGAAAAGAAAATAGAAAATAGAATAAATAACAAAAGTATCCTGGAAGATGGGAGATAGAAGAAAGAACTAGCAATTATAAGACCGAATACAAATACCACTACATTAACTATCAAATCTTGTGGTTTCTTTACTCCAGAGAAAAGTAACGATGAACTAATTCCAGAATCTTTGTTCTTGCTTAAAAAAGTAAAGGAATAAACTGCAATTAATCTTGCTAATGGTAATGAAATTAAAATTACAAAAAATAACTTATTAATTAAAAGTGTACATAAAGTAACAAGCTTAAAGAGAATTATAAATATTCCAGCCATAGCTCCAAAAGCTCCAACCCTACTATCTTTCATAGCTTCTAGCTTTCGACCTGGATCTTGACAGTTAATTCCATCAAAGGTATCCATCAGTCCATCTAGATGTAATCCACCCGTAATTAATACCCACAAAAATAAAATCAATAATGCCGAAAACATAACAGGTACTTTATAAAAAATTAAAAGTTTTGCTGGATAAAAAAGCATAAATCCTAAAATAAAACCTATTAAAACAAAATACGGAGCTATTCTGCCCCAATCTTCTTTTGTAGCTTTGGGCAATGGTGGAGCTGGTAACTTCGTAAGAAACAACCAAGCATAAAAAAAACGATGTAAAATTTTTAACATGCTGAATAAATCGGATAAATCCTATCTATAGTATACAGAATATTTTTCAGATCAACTCATCAATTCTTAGGGTTTTCTATTTCTTCTACCAATCTTATTAAATAATGTGGATTAACCGTAGCATTTTCTAAAAGCCTATAAGCAGCTTCTTTACCTTCATAAGCACTTCTACTACGCCTTTCTTGAAAGATGGTATTAAGCTCTCTGACAGAATGCATTCCCATCAAACCAAGCAATTCTATTAATTTAATACGCTCATCACTATTAGTACTTTGTTCAAATACATTTACTATATGTGGAACTGCTGCTTTTCCTATTTTAGCTATAGCATTGTATCCCAATCCCGGGTCTCTATTTAGATAGACCTCTATTAAAGCCGGTACTGCATTTTTTGCTTCATGTCCTAAGTTACCTAATGCTGAAATAGTTTCTCTAACAATATCTTTATCATTATCTTTTAAAGCTTCTATTAAAGCAGGTACAGTATCTTTATCTTTTAAATTATATAGTGCAGAAACACTCATTTGTCGAATATGAGGATCTTTGTCTTTTAATAATGTTTCTACAAAAAAAGGAATAAGCCATTTTTCACTATTTTCCTCTGTTCCAGTCAAAACAATCTTTTCAAAAATATCTTGGCAAGCCTGAGTATTACCACCCTTAAAAAAATTCAGGATTTCATCGTTAATAGATCTTTGAACAGCAAGCTCCTTTTCTTCTTTTTTTGCTTTTGCTGCTGCTATCTGATTAGCTCTACTACTACCAGAGAACCATGACATTAGACTTAACTTCATTTTATTTCTCCCGCTTTTTCCTAAAGAATTAGGATTCAGTTTAGCAAAACAGCTTCTTAACAATCAACACAGTAATACTTAATACATAGGATTGAGCTATTAGGATTTAGGAATGAGCAGAACACCTCAATCCTCAATCCTCAATCCTCAATTTAATTGCATCTCCATGTGCTTTTAATCCCTCTGCATTTGCTAATTCAATTACATCATGAGATACCTTATTAAAAGATTTTTTATCAAAGTATATAACACTAATTTTTTTCATAAAATCCATTACGGTTAATCCACTTGAAAATTTAGCACATCCACCAGTAGGCAAACAATGACTTGGTCCTGCAATATAATCACCAATAGATTCACAAGAATAATTACCTAGAAATATTGCACCTGCATTTTTAACTTGATTTGAAATAGTTTCTGGATTTTTTGTAATAATCTCTAAATGCTCTGGAGCTAATTCATTTATTAAACTTATTATATCTTTTCTGTTTTTCACAAGAATTATTGCACTATTTTTTTTCCAGGAGTTTAAAACAATTTCTTTATTAGGTAGTTCTTTCGCTAATTTCAATACTTGTTTTTCTGTTTCATTTGCTATGTATTCACTGTCAGTTACTAATACACTAGACTCTAGTCCTGATCCATGTTCTAGCTGACTTAAAAGATCAATTGCTAAATAAACTGGATTAGCAGTTTTGTCCGCTATTATTGCTATTTCGCTTGGCCCATACAATCCATCAATTCCTACTTTTCCAAAAACAGCTTTCTTCGCCAATGTCACATAAATATTTCCAGGACCTACTATCTTATTCACAGGTACAATGCTCTTCGTTCCATATGCTGCTGCTGCAATAGCCTGAGCACCACCCACCTGATATATTTCATTTACACCTAATAGTTTACAAGCAGCCAAAATACCTTTATGGACTGGTGGTGGAGTAAAAATAGCTATTCTTTTTACACCAGCCACTTTAGCAGGTATAACAGTCATTAACACTGTAGAAATTAGTGGGGTCTTACCACCTGGAATATATATGCCTACTGAATCTAAAGATTCATATCTATAACCAAGTTTTTCACCTAATTCAAACTCTTTTGTCCATGAAGTTGGAGCATTTGTTCTCTGGAAATTAGTTATTCGCTTTATAGCATGTTTTATCGCTGCTAAAAGTTCTTTTGAAATGTATTTTGTAGAGTTTTTTATATCACTGGTAGAAACAGTAATTGATCTTAAAGTTACTTTATCAAACTTTTCAGTATAGTACCTTAAAGCTTTATCACCATTAAGTTGCACATTGTTGATAATGCCTTCAACCACTTTCAATTCTTTTTTTCTCTTTGACAAATCAAAACGCAAAGAAATCTCTTGTATTTTCTTTTTTGATTGTTTTAAACTTTTAATAATCATCAAATGTCCTCAATTTTCCATTCTTAATTTTCAATTATTATGGTTCTACATGCACACTTACTTTACAGTTTCCAAATTCACTTTTTAACTTATCTTCCACTTCATCTGCCACCTGGTGTGCTGTAAATAAATCTTTTGGAACTACTTTTATTTTACATTCTACAAATGAAGAATAAGGACCTCTTCTTGAATATACATCATAACAATCAACAACATCTTTGACTGATAAAACTGCTTTAGAAACTATATCAGGTTCAAGCCATGCTTCATCTACAAGTATAGGTACTGTACTTATAACTATTTCATATCCAGCCTTCGCTATAAAAAAACTGATTAATATTGCAACAACTGGATCTATCCAATACATTCCATGTGCTATAAAAAATTGTGATGCTAAAACTGAAATCGTAATTAATACATCAGAACCTGTATGTGATGAATCTGCTATTAAAAGATCGCTTTTTAGTTTTCTTCCTATATTTCTCTCATAAATCCAAACAACAATATTTATAATAAATGTTGCAATCAAAAGCCATACAACTTCAGTCTTAAAAAGCGGAAGCTTAACTGGATGAATTAATCTATTAATTGAGCCATGAACTATTTCAACACATGCAATTGCTAAAAAAATCACTATTCCAAAAGCAGCTAAAGTTTCAAATTTTCCATGTCCATAAGGATGTTTTGTATCAGGAGGTTCTGTAGCATATTTTAAGACTATTAAACCAACAATATTGTTTATAGTATCTACAGCAGAATGAGCAGCATCACCAAGAATGCTTAAAGACCTTGTCATTATTCCAGCAAAGATTTTTATAAGCAAAACAAAAAGATTTAACACTAATATTATCCATAGGACTTTTTTTACTTCTTTTGAATAGTTATTTATCGGCTGAGTGTTATTCATTGATTTACATTCTAACGTATACGCTATAATCTAAACATGCGAATTTTAATTTCAAATGACGATGGAATTTTTTCTGATGGTATAAGAGCACTTGTTGAAGGCTTAGTAAAAGAGCATGAGGTATATGTAGTGGCACCTGATCGTGAAAGAAGCGCTACAGGACACTCTTTAACACTACATAGACCACTTAGAATTGATGAGGCTTCTCATCTCTCTGGTGTAAAAGCTGCATACTCAACCGATGGAACTCCTAGCGACTGTGTAAAGATTGCAATTGGTGCTATTTTAAAAGAGCCCCCGGAAATTGTAGTTTCTGGAATTAATCATGGACCAAACATGGGCTGTGATGTCATGTATTCAGGAACAGTAAGTGCTGCTATGGAAGGTGCTATTTATGATATTCCAAGTATAGCCATAAGCTTAGCTGATCATAAACCAAAAGATTTTATTAGCGCAGTTGCCTTTATACGTACTGTCTTAAATCACATAAAAGAAATCAAATTCCCAAAAAGAACTTTATTAAATATAAATGTTCCAGCATTACCACTGTCAGATATTGTAGGAGTTGAAATTACAAAACTTGGCATAAGGCCTTATAACGACTATTTTGAAAAAAGAATAGACCCACGTGGAAGAACTTATTACTGGCTTGCTGGTGAAGCCATGGAAGAAGATGAGTTGCCTGGTACAGATGTTTTTGCAGTAAGAAATAATCAGATATCAATAACCCCTGTAACTATTCACATGACAAATGAAAACATGCTTCCAGAATTAAAAGAATGGTCTAAGCAAATTAAAATCTAATTTTTATTTCACAAAAGCATTAGTAGCTGGTATTAAACTATTCATCAATAAAACATATCCTGTTATAGATATTATTACTGTAACTGTAAATGCTTGTGATGCATATTTTTCTAACATGACTGACCCCCTCCATCAAAATCTTCTAAACATAAAAAGAAAAACAATTAATTTAGTTGATAGTTAAATCTTACTAGCTAATTTTTTGAATTGATCGGTACTTAATAAAAAAATAAGCTTTCATTAAAGTTATATTAAGAGGTAAAAATGATAACAATAAAGTTATCTGTAAAGTGCACAGATAATACCACCTCTACGATTTTAGTTGGAATACACAAACAGTACAATGTCCTTTAGGTGACTTGATTGGATTTCCATTCAAATCAAATCCTTCCTGAATCCAAGTACGCATAAGACTGCTACACAGAGGACATTTTAAATCCTTCACACTAATTAAAATCTCATCTTGCATTCGTTCAATTAATTCATGTGGAACTTTAGTTCTAAGATCAAAATTTAAATCCCTAACCTCAACTTCTTCTAAAATATTTGGGTCCACTTTTAAAACTCTTGCTATTCTTTGCCTGACTGAAGTAGCTAACCATCTTTCTATCCCTGCTTCAATATCTTCAACAAGTTCTAGTGGAACCCGTGCTTGATATGATAGCTCTGCAATATGAAGACATCTTTTATTTCTTAAAAAAGACAATCGTGATGCCAATGTTTTTGGTAACCCTTCTTGTTGGCCATGTATATATTTTGGTAAGTCCATTTTAATTGGATTATAACAAAGGATTGAGGAACTAGCGTGGAGCAGATAGTGGTTAGGAAGGACAAGAACTATAGAACAATAGCGTATAGCGGTTAGAAGAACAAAGGACTTAGAATCCTTTTATGTCCTACTATACGCTCTACGCTAAACGCTACATTCTATGTCATTACATTGTAACTCTTACTATATTAAGTCACACAATACGCTAAAATAATTATCTATGGCTAAATCAAATGATATACCACCACATAACCCAGGAAAATTAGTTGATGTTGATATAAAAGATGAAATGAGACGTAGTTTTATAGACTACGCTATGAGTGTAATTGTAAGTAGAGCATTACCTGATGCAAGAGATGGCTTAAAACCTGTTCACAGACGTATTTTATTTGCAATGAATGAACTAGGTTTAAGTCCAGATAAACCTTATAAAAAATGTGCTCGTATCGTTGGGGAAGTACTTGGTAAATATCACCCTCATGGTGATACTGCTGTTTATCAAGCATTAGTCCGGCTAGCCCAATCTTTTAGTACTCGCTATCCACTTATAAATGGTCATGGGAACTTTGGTTCACTTGATGATGGACCTGCAGCAATGCGGTACACAGAAGCAAAACTAACTAATTTATCAATGGAGATCTTAAGTGATATTGATTCAGAGACTGTTGATTTTGTAGATAATTTTGACGGTAGTTTAAAAGAACCTGTTATTCTCCCATCAAGGATTCCAACACTTCTTTTAAATGGTGCAAGTGGTATAGCTGTTGGAATGGCAACAAACATTCCCCCCCATAATTTAGGCGAAGTTCTTGATGGAACAATTGCACTAATTGACAATCCAGAAATTACTACAGAAGGTTTAATGCAACACATTAAAGGACCTGATTTCCCTTCTGGTGGACAAATTTTAGGGATTAGTGGAATTAAGGAAGCTTTTGAAACTGGGCGAGGGTCTATCACTCTAAGAGGAACCGCTACTATTGAAGAAGTACCAAGTAGCTCTGGAAGAGGTATGGTAACTGGTATTGTAATCACTGAATTGCCTTATCTTGTAGGACCTGAGATGGTAATAAACAAAATAGCTGAATTAGTAAAAAATGAAAAACTTACAGGAATAGCTGATTTAAATGATGAATCAGGAAGAGATGGCTTAAGAGTTGTTGTAAAACTAAAAAGAGATGCAAGACCTGATGTAGTCTTAAACAATTTATATAAACACACTCAAATACAAGAAACATTTTCAACTAACACTCTTGCCTTAATAGGAAAACAGCCTAAAACATTAAGTTTAAAAGAATTACTACATGAGTTTGTTGAACATAGGGTTGAAATTATAACAAGACGTTGTAGGTTTGAGCTTAGAAAAGCTGAAGCCAGAGTACATATATTAGAAGGATTATTAATAGCACTTGAAAATATTGATGCCATTATTAAATTAATCAGAAATGCAGAAGATGCAGAAAAAGCAAAAGAAGGATTAATAAAGAAATTTGATCTTGATGAGCCACAAGCAAGCGCTATTTTAGAAATGCAATTAAGAAGACTGACAGGATTAGAAAGAGAAAAAATTGAAAAAGAAAATAAAGAGTTAAACAAGCGAATTAAAGAACTTAAAAAGATTTTATCTGAAAGACAATTGATTCTAAATATCATAAAAGAAGAACTAACTGAAATCAGGCAAAAAAACTCAGATTCTCGTAAGACTAAGATTGTAGCTGCAATAGAAGAGTTTTCCGAAGAAGATTTAATTCCAAATGAAAGAATGGTAGTTTTTCTTACTGAAAAAGGTTATATAAAGCGAATTCCCCTTATCAAGTTTGAACATCAAAACAGAGCTACAAGAGGAAAAGGTGGAATTAAAACCAGAGAAGAAGATAATGTAGAACATTTTATTATTGCTGATATGCATGACACTCTTTTATTTTTCACTCAAGGAGGGGCAATCTTTAGCGCTAAGGTATATGACATAGTAGAAGGTAGTGCACAACACAAGGGTCAGGCTATGTTTAATTTGATTTCTATCAGCCAGGAGGATAAAGTCACTGCAATCTACCCAACAAAAGAATTTAAAGAAGATAATTATTTTGTCATGTTAACAAAACTTGGAGTTGTAAAAAAGATTTCAATGGATAATTTTGAAAGCGTTAGAAGATCTGGAATTGTAGCAATGAATCTGGATGATGGGGATCTCCTTGGCTGGGTAAGAAGAAGTTATGGAAAAGACAACATTATAATTGGTACTTATGATGGCATGGTATTAAGATTTAGCGAAGAAGATTTAAGACCATTAGGCAGAACAGCAAGAGGTGTAAGAGCAATAAATCTACGTGAAGGTGATTACGTAGTTGGATTTGATGCATTTTCTTCAGATTCTAAAGATCAAGTTTTATTAGTTACAACTGATGGCTTTGGAAAAAGAGTAGAGCTTGAAGAGTTTAGAACTCAGAACAGATCTGGAGTTGGATTAATTGGTACAAAATTCAAGTCTGAAACTAGCCACCTTGCATCATTAAATGTAGTTAAAGATACAGATGAAGTAATTATTGCATCAGCAAATGGAGTAGTCTTAAGATCCAAAGCATCTGCAATAAGCTGTCAAAGTCGTATGGCTACTGGTGTAAGACTACAAAAACTTGATGAAGAAGACTATGTTGCATCTGTTACAAAACATACTGAAGAAGAAATTCAGGTAGGAGAAGCAGTAGTAGCTGTAGACATCAAGTAGTATTTAAATCTTTAAAGACCAAAATGATTTTTAGCAATTTCTTCGAAGGTTTCATTAGGGTATTGTTTTTTTAATCGTTGTGCTACAAAATAAGAAAAACCTGTAGTACTATCCTGTAAAGCAACTTTAACATCATCCTTTTCTATTGCATAATCACCCCTAGATATTAAAACCTCTGCCAAATCACTATTGGGGTTAGATCTTGCCATATTTTTATCTTCTCCCGTAAGAGTATAGTCACTTCTTTTTATTATTCCTAAAACATAAGTGTTTTTTATATTTTTATAAGAACCATTTTCTTTTTCATGAATAAAATCCATATCATTTTGATCTATCTTAAAGCTTGGTTTTTTAAATAAGCTAAGCATAAAAACACTACCAGGTTGTAATCTTGCGATTTTTTTATCCTCCAGTGTTACAACATAGTCATCCCTACCCACTAAAAGTAATGCAAAGGTTGAATCAACTCTTCCTTTTATCGCTTCTTCTTTTATAGCTTCTTTGTCTTTATCACTAACCTCATACAGATATTTACCATTTGAATCTTTCATCTTTAGTATTGTTTGAGCGTACTCTGAATTTAGATTTTTATAATTAGAACCATCTTTATCTAATAAAAATTTTCTATCATTCTCATCAATTGTAAAATCCTTTTTCTTAAAGACTTCTTTAGCAAAACCACTATCAGGATTTTTTCTAATTGCCTCTTTAACAGCTTCTTCAATTTTAAAATCTTCTCTAGTCACAATAGCACTTGCAAAGGCACTGTTCAGATTTATATATGAACCATCTATATCCTTCTGATATAAGAAATTTTTATCATTAGCATCAATTGAAAAATCTTTTCTTTTCAAGATAGCACTAGCAAGATTTGTCGCAGCATCTTTTCTTACGACTTCTTTAATAGCCTCAGTAATCTTAAAATCTTCTCTTAATGCAGCAATCCCTGCAAATTCACTCGCTGGATTACCTAGCATATATTTTATATCATCGGCACTTAACGAAAAATCACTTCTTTTCATTAGCTCAATACTATATGAACTTCCACCATTTTCTCTTATAAATTTTCTATCCTCATCATCAATCACAAAATCAGATCTCTTCATTATAGCTTTAGCAAAATCAGTGTTAGGATTTCCCCTTGCAAATTTTTTATCATCTTCTGTCAACTTAAAATCACTTCTTTTCATCAAACGCTTTGCCAATGCTGTGTTTGCATTGTCTCTTATAAAGAGTCTATCCTTATCATCTAATTTATAGTCTGTTCTTTTTGAGATAATTTTTGCAAAATCAGATTCAGGGTTTTCTCTTGCATAGTTTTTATCATCCTCATTAACCTTATAATTACTATTTCTCATTAAAGCTTTTGCAAATTTGCTTTTTGGGTTTTCATAAAGAATCTCCCGGTCTGCATCCTCTACAACATAATCTTTTCTAGCTGCAATTATTTTTGCAAAATCAGAATCTAAATTTTCTCTTGCATAGTCTTTATCTGCCGAATCAATCTTAAAGTCAGATCTGGATAATATAGCTTTTGCAAAATCACTTTTTGCCTCTTCACGTATAGCTTCTCTGTCTGCATTCTCTATAACATAATCTTTTCTCACAGCAGCTATCCTTGCAAAGTCTGAATCTGTATGTTCTCTTGCATAGACTTTATCACTACTGCTTATTTTAAAATCTGTTCTTGCCATTATAGCTTTGGCAAAATCAGTGTTTGCATTTTGATGAAGGAAATTTCTATCCTCTGCTTCTATAATAAAATCTTGTCTTGCTGCAATTATTTTCCCAAAATCAGAATCAGGATTTTCTCTTGCAAATTTTTTATCTTCCAATGTAAGTTTAAAGTCAGACCTAGCCATTAAAATTTTAGCAAAGTCACTGTTTGGATTTTTATATATTTGATTTCTGTCTGCTTGTTCTATAGAATAGTCTTTTCGTGCTGCAAGTGTTTTTGCAAACAAGCTGCTTGAATTTTCTCTTGCTATTCTTTTATCTTCATCTTCTATTTTATATTCTGAATCGTTTAACATTGCAACAACTCCAGGATCATCTAAATGAGTTCTTGCCCATACTTTATCTATAGTAATTTTGTTACTCGTGGTAGGTATTGTTGGTGTAATTACAACAGACGGTACAATCGTTGGTGGCTTTGTTGTAGAAGCAGGAGCATCTATTTGTAATGAAGTTGTTGGCGATAGCTTTATTTGTTCAGGTAATTCTATTGACTCTTGTGGTTTTATTATAATAGAAGGCTTTGTCGGTGCTACAGATGTGGTCGAAGCCGCAGGCTTTGTTGAAACTGCAGGTTTTGTTCCTTGTGATGGTTTTGTGCTTGTATTAAATCCTTGCTCACTTTGAAAAGATAAGAGCATATCATTGAAACCTGTAAGATCAATTGTATTCTTTGAATTCGAGGTACTTGGCTTAGATGATTGCTTATTACCAGAGTCTAAATCATCATCGTCATCTGTAGTTTTTGAATTTTTTAAACTATTAAATAATACATCATCTGAATTATTTGAACTTGTACCAAAACCTTTTCCAGATGAGGTCAGTGTATTTTTTATATTTACGTTTGTATTATTCATAAATTTAATTAAATGAGACTACTAGACTTAGTCTTCGGTAATTGATGCCGCTAGTATAAGTGTAATAAGTTATTAAAAGGTTAAGTGTTAGGGTATTCCTAAAAATCGATTGAATCTAGGACTTACGCTAAATTCTAAGTCTTGTAAAGCTCATAAGATTTTTGTGTAATTTACTCACCAAAATCGCCTTTTTGGAAAAGCGAGCTAACCCGAATAGGGTTGCGAGCGTAAGTCAAAGAATCATACTAGTTCTTCTATATCTTTTCTTAAAAAGAGATAACCCTCATAACCATTTTTTGTCGTATATGTTTCAGCTACTTTTAATGTTCCGGTTTTAACCATTTCATAAACCTTTTCTTTTGTAACACTTAAATATTCAGCAACTTCAAAAGATTTTAATTTATCTAACTGAACATTTTCTATTTTTGAAAGTAGTAGGCTTTTTTTCTTTTTTATTTCTTCAAAACATATTAATAATATTTTTGCTGTTGCCATTGCATCATCTAATGCACGATGTCTCTTTTCTGTAACCAAATTAAAATGCTTAATTAAATCTCCTAATTTTCTGCTTTCTAATTCTGGAAAAAGTACTCTGGTAGCTTTTACAGTACAAAAAAATTTTAAACTTGATATGTCTGTTGTTGGGATTTTAGAACTCTGAAGATATTTATATATAAAATCATAGTCAAACATGACATTATGTGCACAAAAATAATGAGAACCATTAATAAACTCTAGCCAGTCTTTTAACACTTCTTTTAATAAAGGCGCATCTTTTACATCCTCATCTCTAATTCCTGTCATTTGAGTTATATACGAAGGGATTTGAGTCGTCGGCTTAATATATGAACAAAAACTATCTTTAATTTGACCACCTATTACTTTTACAGTTGCTATTTCAATAATTTCAGAATCTTCTGGTTTCTGGCCAGTAGTTTCAATATCAGTCACACAAAAAGTTTTTTCAATATTATCTTCTAAGTTTAATAGGAATTTTTTTGTCAACATTTTTTTATTTTATCTCTTTCATTAGGTTCAAAATACTCTTTATTCATTAATTCTTTAGGCAAATACTCTTGTTCAACCTTTGCATCCTTAAAAGAATGTGGATACTTATATCCATCACCACCCAAATTTCTTAAATGTATAGGGACTGGGTATGGGGAAAAGGTTTTTACATCATTTAAAGCTTGATCAATAGAAATTATCGTAGTATTTGATTTCTGTGCACAAGCTAAATAGATCACAGCTTGAGCCAATGGTATTCTAGCTTCTGGCATACCTAAAAACTGACTAGCCTGATATGCATTTAATGCTACTGTTAAAGCATTATTGTCAGTAAGTCCTATATCCTCTGATGCTGTAACCACTATCCTTCTTGCTACTTGTACTGGATCTACACCACCAGCCAATAACCTGGCTAACCAATATAATGCAGCATTAGGATCTGAACCACGAATTGATTTTTGTAGGGCACTAACTAAATTATAATGGTTTTCAGCATCAATTCCAATTTGCAATTGTGTATTCTCTAATATAGTTTTAACAAGCTTTTCATCTATTAGTTGGTCTGTGGTAGATTTAACAGCTTCTTCTAAATTTATTAGTAATCTTCTTGCATCTCCACTTGAACTTATCACTAATAACTTCACTGCTTCATTTGTAATCTTACAATTAGGATATCCATCTTCATGTGATAGTGCTCTATGAATGATTTTTTCTAAATCATACTCCAAATGAGGTTTTAGTTCTAAAACTTTTAATCTTGAGTGTAAAGCTCTTGTTAATGAAATATGAGGATTTTCTGTTGTTGTTCCAATTAATACTATAATTCCCTTTTCAACAGGTTCCAATAAAACATCTTGTTGATTTTTAGCCAACCTATGTATTTCATCAATAAATAAAACTACTCTTCCTGGTTGCAATTTTGCTTTATTAAATACTTCACGTAAATCTGCTACAGATATTCCAGCACCTGACAATGAAACAAATTCTTTTCCTGAATTTAATCCGATTAAAGTTGCTATAGTTGTCTTGCCAATTCCTGGGGGCCCCCATAAAATTATTGAGTATAAAATCCCACTTTTTACATACGTATTTAAAAAGCCATTGGTACATGTTAAATGTTCTTGACCAATAATTTCATTAATTGTTTTTGGTCTAATTCTATAAGCTAATGGTTCTTTACTTTTAAATAAGGACATTTGTGCATTTTGTGTACTAAAATTAGACATGAATGTATAAGATTTTTTTTGTATGTGGGGAAACTTCAGGTGATATGCATGCAGCTCACTTAGTAAATGAGCTTTATAAGATAATATCACCAAATCAATTAATAATTAAAGCCATAGGTGGAAATTATTTAAAAGCTAGTGGCGTTGAATTATTCTTTAACTGCAAACACCTTGCTTCTATGGGACTTACAGAAGTCATTAAAAATCTTTCTCTTTATTTGGGTCTTGAAAGAGAACTTTTGTTTGAATTAATTTCTTTTAATCCAGACATATTAGTATTTGTTGACTTTCCAGGTTTTAACCTAAGGCTATTAAAGAAAGTAAAACAACAATTTCCAAACACTAAAACTGTTTACTATTTACCCCCTCAAGTATGGGCTTGGAATGAAGGAAGAACTAAAATACTAGCTAAGTATTGTGATTTAGTATTGTGCGGATTACCATTCGAAGAAGAATTTCACAGAAAAAGAGGTGTCAATGCCTTTTATGTAGGAAATCCAATATTAAGTGAATTAGAGAATTTTGATCGAGAAACAATCAGACAAGAACTAGGAATTACAACTAAAAACACATTAATAGGACTTTTTCCAGGTAGTAGAGAGTCAGAGATTCACTATATGTTATCAGTCTTACTAAACGCATCAGAACGACTTTTTAAAGCATATCCCAATTACAAGTTCATGATTGCACAAGCACCTACAATTTCAAATCTAGAAGAAAAAATAAATGGTTTTACAAAAAAAAATAATCTGCTTACAAAATTTAAAATATTACCGCCAGGAAATAACCATAAGCTTTTATACGCAAGTGATTTTCTCTGGTTAACATCAGGAACTGTTACACTTGAAGCAGCATTATATGAAACCCCAATGATATTAGGTTATAAAGGAAATCAAATCAACTATTTCTTATACTTACTACTAAAGAAAATAAATATGATTGGGTTGCCAAACATAATTTTAGGAGAAAAGGTAGTTCCAGAACTTATTCAAAATGAAGCGACTCCTGAAAATTACTACCAAATCACAAAAGAATGCCTTGAGGTACATGGACATTTAGAATTAATGAAAAAAAGTCTAAAGAAAGTTAAAGAAAAACTAACCACAAACAACGCTAGTAAAGAAGCGGCTTTAAGAATAAGCAAGTTATTTTAAGGCATCATAAGATTTTCTTATTTCTTGTATATCTTGCCACATAAGAGCTTTAGGTGAATCTGGATTCTTATTCCATTCATGCCTAAGCAAATAAGACGGATGAAAGATTGGCATAATTTTTCTGCCCTGTAATAAATCTCCCATTCCATCAATCCATTGTCCTCTAAGCTTAGTAATTTTGGGATCTTTTAATTTCAATACTTTCTTAACTGCTACAGCACCAGCTAAAATAATGATCTTAGGATCTATATATTTTATTTGTGCTTCTAAGTAGTCCCTACAAGCCTCTGCCTCATCATCTGCTGGAGCTCTATTATTTGGTGGTCTACATTTAACTACATTACAAATATATAAATGTTCTTTTCTATTTAAGTTTACTGATGTAAAAATTTTATCCAATAATTGACCTGCTCTTCCTACAAAAGGCAATCCTTGTAGATCTTCATTTTCTCCAGGACCTTCTCCTATAATCATAATCTTTGCATTTTCTAGACCATCACTAAATACTACTTTTGTCCTTTCTTTACAAAGAACACACTTTTTACAAGACATTGCAGCAGATTTAGCTTCTTCAAGAGAGGAATAGAGGATGGAGGATTGAGAATTGAGGATTGAAGACTGAGAGTTTAACATGTCCTGCTCATTCCTCCCGCTCGCTTCGTGAGCGAGGCTCGCCTTTGGCGGCAATCCTAGTGACTCAATCCCATCACTGACTGCTGATTGCTCTTTATCTTGAATGCTAAAAAGATTTAATTGTTTATCCATTAAGTAAAATACCCCGAGTTAAATTTCACATAATCTAAGCTAAGATCACATCCCGCTGCACTAGCAAAAGCCTTTCCTAATTTTAAATCAACCCTTACATTAACTTCTTTACTTTTTTTAATTTGCTTGTATAGTTTTTGTTTGTCAAAACTAATAGGATTACCATTTTTAAGAACTTTTACATTGTTAAAGAAAACATCTAATTTATCTTGATTAATTTTGACAGATGTAGCTCCTACCCTTGCAACAGCCCTTCCCCAATTCGGATCAGAACCAAATACTGCACACTTAAAAAGTGTAGATGTAGAAATTGATCTAGCTATCTCTCTTGCATCTTTATTATTTTTTGCACCTATGATCTTTATATTAATTAATGTATTTGCCCCCTCGCCATCAATAACAATTTCTTTTGCTAATTGATTACAAGCTTCATGTAAGGTTTTTTGAAACTCAATATATAAGGGATCTTGAATGGTTTGTATTTGTTTATCGCTATTATTGTTCGACAATAAAATAACCATATCGTTTGTACTCATATCTCCATCTACAGATATAACATTAAAAGTATCATCAACAGCTTCTTTTAAAGCCGCTTGTAATAACTTTTGTGGCATTGCTAAATTTGTGAAAAAGAAGCAAAGCATTGTAGCCATATCAGGATGAATCATTCCTGCCCCTTTTGTAAAACCAACCAATTTAAAACTTTTATGCTTCTTTATTACAATTTTTTCATATCTATCTGTCGTTAATATTGCTTTAGCAGAATCTCTAAGACTTTTATCACTTGTAGATAGTTTTGGTATTGCATCTTCTAACCCTAATCTGATTTTGTCCACATCTAAAAGAACACCGATTATTCCTGTACTTGCTACTAATACCTCATTTGATTTAATGTTTAAAAGCCCTGCAGCAATAGCTTGAGTTTTCTTTACTGCTCTTACACCTTCTTTACCAGTACAGGCATTAGCATTTCCTGAATTAACAACAATAGCTTTGATTTGTTTTTTTTGTTTTAAAAGAGCCTTGTTTTCATCTACACAGGCAGCACGTACCTGATTTTTAGTAAAAACTCCTGCATAAGTACATGGTATTGAAGAGTAAACAACTGCTAAGTCAGGTTTTTTAGTACGTTTAAATCCACAAGTACTTGCTGAAAATTGAAAATCATTATTATTTGACATCTATATACCCTATATACTAAGAAACAATACACAATGATATCATTCTATTATTTCATCATGGCATATGACTTTAAAAAGATTACCATAAAACTCAACAGTCTTTCACAAAGAGAAAAAAATTTAATTGGAGGATTACTACTTGCCTTATCTACAATTCCTCTTTTCCAATATACCTTACCTATTTGGAATAATTATAATGACTTAAAAACAAAAACTTCAAGCGATCAAACTAAATTGACTAGCTTAGAATTAAACATTAGAAAGCTAGAGAGACTAAAAAGAGAAAATGATATAGTTTCAAAGAAGATTGAAAAGCAAAAACTCTACTTAGCAAAATCTTATGAAATAGATTTTCTTGCACAAGACTTGAAAAAAATATGTGATGAAAGCTCAATTAATCTTGAAAGCTTCACACCATCAAATGCTGAGCCAATTAACATAGTTCTAGAAAAACAAGCTGAACTAGAAATTCTTGGTGATAAAAATCTTCCCAAAAGAAGAAATCCTCTAGACAAATTAAGAGAACAAAGCTTTCCTGTAGATCTCTATCGTTATCCAATAGAAGTAAAAGTCACAGGAGACTTTAAAGACATAATAGACCTGTTTAAAAAACTTGAAGGTTATGGAAGAGTTGTTTCAATTGAAAACATTTCAATTGGTAAAGTACAAGCAAAACAAGCATTTCAAAATAGATTATCTAAAGCAAAGCCTAAAAAACAAAAAGCTGAAACCGGTAGTCTTCTAAGCACCTTCAATTTAGTAGCCTACAGTCTCCCACTAAAAGAAGAAACTCTTTCATATGGTGAGTTACAAAGAGGACAAGGAAAAATAAAAGGTGGTTTTTCCTTTACAAGAAAAAGAAGATAATACGCTATACACTATATGCTAAACACTAAGTTCTAAGTTAAGGTATAATAAATTTCTTGTTCAATGAAAAAATGAAAACATATTTAGCAAAAAAAGATGAAGTTAAAAGAACGTGGTGGTTAGTAGACGCTCAAGGCCAACCTCTTGGAAGACTGGCTACAGATGTTGCTTCCCTCCTAAGAGGAAAGACCAAGCCAGAATTTACACCTAATGTAGACGTTGGAGATTTTGTAATTGTAATTAATGCAGAAAAAATACATCTTAGTGGTAAAAAAGAATTGCAAAAAGTATACCAAAGGCATAGTGGGATACCAGGTGGCTTTAGAACAGAAACGCTAGAACATCTCAGAAAAAGATTTCCTGAAAGAATTCTAGAAAAGGCTATAAAAGGAATGCTTCCTCACACAACACTAGGAGCAAAACAATTTACTAAATTAAAAGTATTTAAAGGTGAGTCTCATAACCATACAAGTCAAAAACCTCAAAAGTGGGAATTGAGATCTAAAAGATCTTCAAAATAAGGAGAAATCAAGTTGCCTAGAACAGTTAAACAAGATAAAAACATACAGTTTATTGCAACAGGTAGAAGAAAAACAGCTATAGCTAGAGTATTCTTAAGACCTGGAAAAGGAAAATTTTTAATAAATGGCAAAGAGCCTTCATTACATTTAGGAAATGTTTCAATGTATCTAAACCTAATTAAAAAACCTCTTGTAGCTACTCAAACAGAAGAAAAATATGATGTAATTGCAAAAGTTCATGGTGGTGGATTATCAGGGCAAGCTGATGCCATAAGACTTGGAATAGCAAGAGCATTAGTTAATGTCAACCAAGCAAATAAAGCTACTCTTAAATCAGATGGTCTGTTAACCAGAGATCCACGAAGCAAAGAGCGTAAAAAATACGGACGTAAAAAAGCAAGAAAACGCTTCCAGTTCTCTAAGAGATAAGTGAAGATAAATTTAGACAATGTTCAAATCATAAAAGGTGATCTCACAAACGAGCTTCTAGACTATTATTTACAACAAGAGCTTCTTGCAATTGACTGTGAAATGATGGGATTAAATCCATTTAGAGATAAGCTTTGTTTAGTACAAATGTGTGATCAAAACCAAAAGGTTACATTAGTAAAAATTGAGCCTGGCATAAAAGCACCAAACCTAAAAAGATTATTAGAAAATCCTGATATTAGAAAAATCTTTCATTTTGCAAGAACTGATTTAGCTTTTTTACATTATAGGCTAGACATTAATTTGTCAAATGTTTTTTGTACAAAGTCTGCAAGCAAGCTTTGCAGGACATACACAGATAAGCATGGCTTAAAAGATTTATTAAAAGAATTGCTTAGCACTGATATAGATAAAAGTAACCAGCTGACTGACTGGGGTGCAACTGAACTTACTAAAGATCAAGTTAAATATGCTGCTTGTGATGTGCTTTTTTTAATACCTGCTTATCACAAACTTATTGAATTTCTAAAAAGAGAAAATAGATTAGAACTCGTAGAAGAAACTAATAAGTTTTTACCTACATTAGCAAGATTAGATCTGCTAGGATACATTGATTTCTTTGCGCATTAACTATATTTTAGGTGACTCTTGCGGGTAGATTTTAAGTAATTTATATATTTTCAATATATGCTAAATTTATATTTATGCTTCGAAATGATATCTACAGAATAGTTGACGCCAATATAAACCGTGCTTCAGAAGCCTTAAGAGTCTTAGAAGATTGGAGCCGTTTTATAAAAGAAGACTCACTAACTTCACAAAAACTTAAAAACATTAGACATAAATTAAATTCTATTTATTTAAGTATTCCAAATTTAGTATTTAATAGAGAATCCACAAATGATCTTGGAAGAAACATTGAAAACACAACAAAAAGAAAATGTTTAAGAGATATTTTAAGTGCTAATTGTAAAAGAGCAGAAGAAGCTTTAAGAGTTTTAAGTGAATATGGACAGCTTATTGGTTTAGACATTAAAAATCTAGAAGAAAGTCGTTATGAGGTTTATACTCTTGAAAAAGAATTGTTGAAAAAAGAAAAATTGATTCGATTGAACAATGCAAAACTCTATCTTATAACCAATCGTGATAATTTTAACTCTGATAAAGAGTTCTTAGATACAATCAAAAGTTCAATTGAAGGTGGAGTTAATATTATTCAGCTTAGAGAGAAAAACGAAAGTGGAAAAAACATACTGAAACTATCAAAAGACATTAAAGAAATTATTGCTAATATAAACCCAGACGTATTATTTATAATGAATGATAGAGTTGACATAGCATTAGCTTGTAATGCTGATGGTGTTCATCTTGGACAAGATGACTTGCCTATATCAGAAGCAAGAAAAATAACACCAGATGGTTTTATTATAGGATTATCAACACATTCAATTGATCAAGGAACCGCTGGCTTAAAATCAGAAGCTGATTATCTTGGAGTAGGTCCCGTATTTGAAACCCCTACAAAGCCTAGTTATAAACCTGTTGGTCTTGAATATGTAAAATGGGCAAAAGACAACTTAATAAATATTCCCTGGTTTGCAATAGGTGGAATTAATGAAACAAATATTAATAAAATCATTGATACTGGAGCCAGCAGAGTTGCTATAGTAAGAGCAATAATCGATTCAAAAGATCCATGCACTACTACAAAACAATTAAAAGAACATTTACAAGGGAATGTAAAATTAAATGCTTAAATTAAACAAAAAAAATCTACTAACATCTATTAACAAACTTTCAAATGGTTCTGTTTTAGTAATAGGAGATATTATTTTAGATGAGTTTATAGTGGGCTCACCTGAGCGAATATCTCGTGAAGCTCCAGTCATAATTTTAGAACACATGTCAAGTGAATTTGCTTTGGGTGGAGCATCAAATGCTGCACACAATATAAGCACTCTTGGAGCAAAATGTTATTTGGCTGGAGTAGTAGGAAATGATTTATATTCAAAGGCACTAGAGACAGAGTGTATGAAAAATAAGATCAATCCTATTCTTGAATTTGATAAAGATAGACCCACAACAGTAAAAACAAGGTTGTTGTCAACTGCTCACAAACATCCAACAAGCACAATAATTTTTAAACAACAATTACTAAGGTTAGACAGATTAAGTCGTGATTTTATAAGTTCAAAGACAGAAAATGCATTAGTTAAAAAAATTGAAACCAATATCGAAAAAGTAAAGTGTGTTGTAATCTCTGACTATTCACTTGGAGTTTGTACAAAAAAAATAATAGCTTACACTATTAAAACAGCAAATGAACTGAACATCCCTGTTATCGTAGATTCTCCCAATAATTTCCAAAGGTTTAAAGACTCCTTTTTAATTACACCAAATCAGCCCGATACAGAATCTGCTGTTGGATTTACAATAATTGATTTAGATACTTTAATTAAAGCCGGGGAAAAATTGTTAAGTATTTCAAAAGCTCAAAACCTTTTAATAACACGTGGTTCAGAAGGAATGGCTTTATTTAATGCAAACAACCCTACTCAACCCTTTCTTCTACCTGCATTTAATGCAAGTGAAGTTTTTGATGTTACTGGAGCTGGCGATACAGTAGCTGGTACTATTGCATGTGCACTAAGTACAAAGTCCACCCTTGAAACATCCTGCACAATTGGTAACCTGGCAGCAAGTATTGTCGTCAAAAAATATGGTACAGCAGTAACAAACACTACAGAGTTAGAACAACACTTAAATAAATTGATATGAAATTTCTTGCTACAAAAGTAAAGCAGTATTGGTTAACATCTTCCTTAAATGTTAACAAAGTAAAAAATGCAGGATTAATTATTAAAGAATCATTCATAGGTATAGAAATTCCTGATGACAAACCAACAGGAGAACAATACACTATCGTTTCAAGCGCTATTGAAAAACTTTTTGGCGAAAATAAACAAGCCTTTCCTATAAGGTTATTAGATTTATGAGTGTACTAATAATTGATAATTACGATAGTTTTACCTATAACCTTGTTCAATATTTTGGAGAATTAAAACAAGAGGTTTTAGTTTACAGAAACGACAAGATTACACTTGAAGAAATTAAAAACATTAAGCCAAATCACATAGTCATATCTCCAGGTCCAGGAAGACCAGATGATGCTGGAATAAGCAAAGAATTAATAAAAACTTTTGCTGGAGAGATTCCAATCCTTGGAGTATGTTTAGGACATCAGTGTATAGGAGAAGTTTATAAGGGAAAAGTTATCAACGCTCCTGAACTAATGCATGGTAAAACATCAGAAATATTTCATAATAATGAATCTATTTTTCACAATATAAAAAATCCATTTATAGCAACGCGCTACCATTCATTAGTTGTAGATTTAAACAGTCTTGTTAATACACCCATAAATATAATTGCAAAGACTAAAGATAACCTGGTAATGGCTATTGAACATAAAGAATATAAAAATTTAATTGGGGTACAATTCCACCCAGAATCTATCCTGACAGAATGTGGGCATAGCTTATTAACAAATTTTCTAAATATCCCTTGTTACATATAAAGTACTTTTCAGCTTACAGTGCAAGAATAAAAACAGTTTACTTGTCAAGGTAAATAGTAGATAGTATCTGAAGAAACAGAGGAATATATGAACAAAGAATTTAAATTTAATGGGAAAAATAATTATTACTTAATTTTAGTAATGCTACTTCTAGCCTTTGCAAATTTTTCATTTGTGCTAGATTCATCAGCAAGACCAATGGTTAGACTTATACGTTTGCAAACCACTTCAAGTTCATCAGGTACTGCAAGTACTACTAGCTCTTCTGGTACTGCTTCTACTACAAGCTCTTCTGGTACTACTGCCTCTACTACTACTAGTTCTTCTGGTACTGCTGCCTCTACTACTACTAGTTCTTCTGGTACTGCTGCCTCTACTACTAGCTCTTCCGGGACTACAAGCACAACTAGTTCCTCTGGTACTGTAAGTACAACCAGTTCATCTGGTTCTACGACTACTAGTTCATCAGGCACTTCTGTTACAACAAGCTCTTCTGGTACAGGTTCTATCACTACAAGCTCATCAGGTACTGCTTCTACTGCCAGTTCTTCTGGATCTACACATACTCCAGTGTCAAATACATCTGGAGGTACTGTAGCACCAGCAGCCCCACCAATAGTGCCTAGTACAGGCATTGGAAGTGCACCTGCTATTCCTAGCACCTCAGTTATTACTAAAGAAGATATAGAATTTGTAAGAAAAAATCCAGACACTGTTTTTGCATTTGGAATTACATTAAACCCAAATTACAAGGTAGAACAGATTGATATAGACATAGCAAGAAAGAATCTTAATTCAGATTTTGCTGGTGGACTTACATTAAACCCAGGATATCCAGTCACTTCTCAAGACATTGATCTTGCAAGAAAAAATTTAGATTCTGACTTTGCAAATTTCATTACACAAAATCACAATTACGTAGTAGAACAAGTAGATAAAGATCTAGCACAAAAAAATCTTGACTCGAAGTTTGCTGGATCAATTACTCAAAATCCAAGCTATACTGCTGAGAACAAAGATTATGATATAGCCTTTAATAACCCAAATACCCAATTTGCTTATGGCCTTATTGTAAATGGTAACTTCACCCCTGATGATGATACTCTTAACTTTGCAAAAGATAATCCAGACACAGCTTTGGCTTTAGGAGTAGCACTCAATCCAAATTTTGAGTTTGATGAAGAAGAAGATAAAAACATCGCTCAAGAAAATCCAGAGTCACAGTATGCATTAGGTATAACTATAAATGCTAATTATCCTGTAGATGCTTCTGATAGAAAAATAGTAAGATCAGACCTTGAATCATTTTTTACACTTGGTTTAACTTCAAATCCAAACTATGAAGTTAAAAAACAGGACGTAAGAAATGCAAGACGTCAGTTAGACACTGCCTTTGCAGAAGGCATTACTCAAAATCCAAATTATCCTATAGAAGAAACAGATAAACAAATTGCAAGGGACAATCCTGATAGCAGATTTGCTGTTGGTTTAACTGCAAATCCCTACTATCCAGTAGATGATACTGATAGAGAGTTTGCAAGAAAAAATCCGAATACTCAATTTGCCTATGGGATTACATTGACTCTTCAAGGCAGATTAGATGATAAAGATGTTAAGTTTGCAAGAGAAAATCCAAACTCTGCTCTTGCATATGGCATAACTATAAATCCACGATATGTTGTTGAGCAAGCTGATATTGATATTGCAAGGAAAAATCTTGATTCTTATTTTGCAGCAGGTATTACGCTAAACTCAGGATATCCAATCAAGGCTGAAGATATAGATCTTGCAAGAAAGAACTTTAATACAGCTTTTGCTAGTTCCATCGTAGGAAATCTATATTATGTAATTGAGCAAGCTGATAGGGATATTGCAAGAAAAAATCTTGACTCAGCTTTTGCTGGCTCTCTTTCACAAAATGTCAATTACATAGCTGAAGATAAAGATTATGACCTTGCTTTCAATAATCCAGATTCTGCTTTTGCATATGGAATTGCAATAAATCCAAACTTCACTCCAGATCAAGGCACTCTAGACTATGCAAAAGATAATCCAGATACTGCACTTGCACTGGGTGTAACATTTAATGGAAACTTTGAGTTTGAAGAAGAAGACCAAGAAGTTGCTCAGGACAATCCTGATTCACAATATGCTCTTGGTATAACCTTAAATGGAAACTATGTAATTGATGCTTTAGACAGAAAGATAGCACGTAAAAATCCAGACTCAAACTTTGCACTTGGCTTAACCGCAAATGGCAACTATGAAGTGAAAAAACAAGATGTCCGTTTTGCAAGAAGCCATGTAGATACTGCATTTGCTGAAGGTATTACACAAAATCTAAACTACCCAATAGAAGATGCAGACAAACAAGTAGCCAAGGCACATCCTGATAGCAGATTTGCTTATGGCTTAACTGCAAATCCATACTACCCTGTAGATGAAGCTGATAAACAATTTGCAAGAGAAAATCCAAACACCCAATTTGCTGCCAATATCGCTGCAAGTGCAGGATTTTAAAATAAGTAGGTAGCGGTCAGACCACTCCTACAACATGATATGTATGTAATAGGCTTAAACTCAGGAACCTCTTTTGATGGCATTGATGTTGCTCTTGTAACTTTCAAAAGAAACAATTTAATCCCAAGTTTTATTGATGGTATTGTTTATGAATATCCAATAGAGATAAAAAAGAGAATTAAGGATTTAATTATATTCGTAGGGAACAGTCGCGACTGTTCCCTACGGCAGGGGCATGAAATATCACAATTAAACTTTCTGCTTGGAGAATTGTTTGCTCTTGCTGTATTAAAAATTATAAATAAAAATAAATTAAAACCAAAAGATGTTTTATTAATAGGTTCTCATGGTCAAACCATTTATCATCATCCTCAGGTAGAAACCATTGGCGGATTTAAAATAAAATCAACCTTACAAATTGGAGAAAGCTCAGTTATAGCTCAAAGAACAGGGATAAAAACCGTATCAAATTTTAGAGAGGGTGATATTGCAGCTTCTGGTCAGGGAGCACCCCTCATTTCATATCTAGATTGGATTACATTTCATAAAAGCAAAGATATAAAAGCTATATTAAACATTGGTGGCATCGTAAATATAACTATCTTAGGAAACAACATAACACCAATGGCATTTGATATAGGACCAGGCAATGCTCTTATAGACTTGGTCTCGCAAAAAGATTTTAAAAAAGACTATGACTCATATGGCAAAATGGCAGCAACTGGAAAAATAAATTTTGAACTGATTGAAAATGCACTAAAGGATGACTATTTCAAATTAAAACCTCCCAAAACTACGGGCAAAGAATATTTCAATCAAGATTTTATAAATAAATATTTCTCAAATATTAAAAATAAACATGAAAGGATTGCTACCTTAACATTTTTTACAGCTATAACAATTGAAAAAGCGTTTAAAGACTTTATTTCAAATAAGTACAAAGTTAATGAAATTGTAATTTCAGGCGGTGGAATTAAAAATAGAACCCTTATGGAGCACTTAATAACACTATTACCCGATATAAAAATTGTACTTTCCGATAAATATAACTTGCCTTACAAATACAAAGAAGCTATTTTATTTGCTCTTTTAGGATATACATGTCATTTAGGCATTTGTAACAACATTCCATCATGTACTGGAGCAAAGAAAAAGGTTATTCTTGGTAAAATAACTAACTAGAAGGGATGGTATAAATTATGTCACTTAAAAAACCTAAAGTCACCGTAGTAGGAGCAGGAAACGTAGGAGCTACTTGTGCACAAAGATTGATAGAGAAAAATATTTCAGATGTTGTCTTAGTAGATGTTATAGAAGGTATTCCACAAGGAAAGTCATTAGATCTTATGGAGGCTAGACCAGTAGAACTTCATGACAGAAAAATATTTGGTACAAATGATTATACACAAACAAAAGACTCTGATGTAGTTGTTATAACAGCAGGAATAGCTAGAAAACCAGGCATGAGTAGAGATGATCTCTTAAAAACAAATGCTCAAATCGTAGGCTCAGTAACTACTGAAATCACAAAGCACTCACCAAACTCAATTATCATAGTGGTTTCAAACCCATTGGATGTAATGACTCACCTAGCGTGGTTAAAAAGTAAGTTTCCACCAAATCGTGTTTTTGGAATGGCTGGCGTATTAGATTCAGCCAGAATGAGGTTCTTTATAGCCGAAGCATTAGATGTATCCTGTGAAGATGTTCAAGCAATGGTTCTTGGTGGACATGGAGATCAAATGGTTCCACTACCAAGATTTTCTACAGTTTCAGGGATACCTATTACAGAACTATTACCACCACATAAAATTAATGAGATAAATGAAAGAACAAAAAACGGTGGGATTGAAATTGTAAATCATTTAAAAACAGGAAGTGCTTTCTATGCTCCTGCAAGCTCTGCTGCTACTATGGTAGAAGCTATTGTTCAGGATAGAAAGAGAGTATTCCCTGTAGCTGCTTGTTTAAATGGAGAGTATGGTTTAAAGGATGTATTTGTAGGAGTTCCAGTAAAGCTTGGCATGAATGGTATTGAACAAATTATTGAACTTAAACTAGCTCAAGAAGAAATGGAAGCTCTACGAAAAAGCGCAGATGCTGTAAAACAAAACGTAGCTAAACTTAATGAGCTGGCTTTAGTTTAGTTTTTACTTATTTGTTTGAGCACAATAGGTACGTAACTGTTCTTTTGTTACAACTTCATGTTTAGTAGTTTTATCTTCAAAAACTAAATCTATTGATATTTTATTATCCATAAATCCATGATATGCACGTCTAAGATCCTTATACTTATCTCCTAGAAGTCTTGAACGATTATGTGCATATTGAACAGAGAAAGAATCTTTATCCGGGATTTCACCTGGTTTAAAGCCTAACTCATCCAACAACTGGTCTAATAAGGGGTATTTAACTTCAGTTATTTTCAAACCAGCTTCACCATTAACTGATTGTGGTTTTTCTACCTCTTTCAAACCAAGTAAATTTGGAAAGTCTTTTTGTATGATTTCAAATCTTTTATCTAAATCTATTTCTTCTGACTTAAACTCTTTGTGTTTTTGAAGTAGTTGGGTTCTAAGATCATTTATAGATACTATGGCTTCTTTATGCCCATTCAATTCTCTAAACGCTCTTATTATATGATAGTCATTAACATCCAATCCTAGTTTCAATTCTAAACGTCGTTTCAATTCTTTCTCTTCAATACCATTTCTCTTTAGAGTTGAGACTCCAAGAACATCTTTTATAAAAGAATCATAAGAAGTATTGGAAAATTGGATTTTTTCTTTATATGCATCAAGTATTAAACTGTCGACTTCATTCCATAAGCCACTTGTTACATCTGTTACAAACTGTCCATTAAATGAATTTACATCATAGTTTTTATTTACAAATTGATTTAACTTATCAATTAAATCGTTCAATTCACCACGTGTAATTTGCTCATAATTTCCATTAAGTTCTCCATTGAATCCATCTAAAGCTTTAGTTAAATTAGACTCCTCGCTACGTTTCTCTTTTGAGACTAAAATACTTTCGACTAAAGTTAAAACAGGAAGAAGTACTTCAAGTCTTTCTGTTTCTATATCTAGATTTGCTAATTCCCAATACTCTGTTAAAGGAACATTATTTACTCCTTGAAGAAATAATCTCAAATCATCAGGATTAGTACTTAAAATTGTTTCAATTTCTTTAACTGCATTTGGCAATACTTTCTTAGGTTTCCCTGTTGTATTTTCTGCTATATCCACATTTGTAGCAATTAGAGAACTCGTTGTACTAATATTTTGTTGAGTTTCAAATTGATTTCTACTTACAACTGGAACTGATACAGTAGTAAATTGTTTCTTTAACTCCTCAACCCAAGTATCTATAGACTTTCCATTGTATTTGTTAAATTCCTTCTCTGGATCTAACTTTAAATTCTCGCTTAGTAAGCTTTTATAGCTTTCTGGAATTAAGAATTCAAGACTTCTACCCTCTTCTAAATCATTAGCTATATTAATTGCTTTTTCATATACCAATTGCATTTCTTCTGAATTAATACAGAGAGTACGCAAAGCTATATTGAACTCATCAGAATTGTTATTAGATAGTCCACTTTTACCGAATGTTTTAGCAAGTATTAATGCTCTTTTATTTTGAATAGCATCTATTATGTCGGTTTCGTTTATCGCCACTTTTTCAATCTGATCAAAAACCTCATTTAACGACTTTTCAATTGAAGTTCCTAAATTTCCTAGAGCTACCATATCTTTATATTGTTGAAATTGACTTAAAGCTCTTCTTAAATTCAATAATGCTCCAACATCATTGCCTTTTCTTAAACCAGATTCAACATCTTTCAAAAAATGCTGTGTTAATTTAGCTAGCTTTCGAACTTCATGTAAAGTTGGATCAACAGTGTGTTTACCTCTTATGTCATAAACTATTCCACCAATTTTCTTTCTCATAAAAAATCCTTTCTAATTTATTTTGCTTTTATACTGTTACTTTATCTTCTTTAGACTGCAACATAAACTGATCATATTGATCCCTTTTTAAAACTACTGTTCTGGTATCACTATACATTACAGTAATATCATAGAGTTGCGTAGTAACCTTTGAATATAGTGCACGCAATGATTGCTTATCTCCACCTGACAGTATTTCATATGCTTCCACCATTTGCTTTATAGTTGGCAATTCTTCTTCTTGAGCTAGAACACCTTTTTTTACTAATGCTTCACGAAACTGACTAAAGAAAGAAGGTACCTTCAAACCAACTATAGTTGGTTTATCATCTTCTGTTTTAAAAAGCTCTTCATCACAAAAAGCATTTAATTTCTTTAATACATCTTTTATTTCATTAGCATTAAGTTCTACCCCAAGTTCTTTTTTTACCATCTCTTGTAATTTTGAAATAGTAAACTCTCCTTTATTAATCAGGCTTCTATGCATCCATGCAATTTTTAAATCTGCCTTATCAATTCCAGTTTTTTCTTTTATTGCTTTTAGCAGTATTGTATATTTTATATCTGATATATCTTTATCATCACCAAGCGATTTCTTTAATATTTGTTTCACTTCCATAAAATAATCATCTTGTGAAGTCGCTAGATTTACTATGGAATTATCTTGTGAAGATAAACTTGAACTGATTTCTAAACGCACCAACTCTACAGACTCCTCATCTGGTATCCATTTGTGAGCTTCTGCAATAGCCTCTTTTCTTACTGCTTCTTTATCTCTAATCTCTTCAGCAGTAAGTTTTAAATAAAGCTCCCAAGGTTCACCATGAACAGAAGGATCTATCTTAATTAGTTGAGAAGTATCTTGTTTAAAAGCCTCAGCTAGCTCAAGTAGAGTTGTTACTTTATCTGTATAGAGCTTGTTATATGCTTCATGTAACTTTTCAAAATATTGATTAGGATCTATTTTACCCCCATCAATATCTTTCTGAATACTTTTAAATGCAAAGTAAACCTTAGCTAAAAGTACTGTATCTTTAGGAAATACTGGTAATGGACTAAGCTCATTTCTGTGAAAAGAACTATCAATAGTGTTTTTCTTATAATCATCAAATTCTTTTTTCTGAATCCCTAACTTTTTACAAAGCAAATCAACTGTGGGTAATTTTTTTTCATCTTTTACTATTCCAAAATAAGCTTCTAAAAAGCGTCTTTCAGGAGGGTTACCATTACTAAACATCGATGATTTAATATCTTGCCAGTTATCAATTGTAATTTGCTGTAAAGGTTTAGGCGCTGTTGATTTTTTAGCATCACTAAGTAATACACTTGCTGTAGGCACGCTTGGTTTTCTAGATGGATACTTATCATCTAGATAGTTTTGAAAATATCTATTATTAAGATTTAGCCAATGTACTAGATTTTGTATACCAGCTGATGGTGGAACATCATCTGGTTTTCTTGGAGGATGCTCAAATTGTAGTAAGTGAGTGTTTACTTTTGTCCCTAAATCTACATAATGCTCATGTAACCTAGTTAAAATATTATTTAATTCATGGTGAATAATACTCGTTTCAGATGATAACAATTGACTATATTCAGATATAAACTCATCATGATTAAAAATCAATTCCTGTAACATATTTGATTCAGATTTAGTTATAACATTGCTTGTCAAAGCAAGAGTAATTAGCTGAAGTATAGATCTTTTAACTGTATTTATTTCACTGGGGCTTATAGTGATGTCAACAGACTTATCAGCAAAGTTTGGTGTAACTGCTGCTGCATAAATTCTTTTCATATCTTTAGCTACAGTATTCTGATACCAAGTATCAAAGCTATTTCCAATTGATTGATTTAGATAGTCACGTAATCTACTAAATGGAGCTGTTGTAGTCTTAATTCCATCCAAAGTCGGATCTAGTACAGTCATAACATCTGTGTCAAAACCAAATTTATCAAACTCAGTTTCCCTTGCAGCCTCTGCTAAATCTTGCCTAGAAGCAATTAACGCTACAGCTTTTGCTTGAGGAATAGTTCTTATAACTTGATCCTTTACCAAAGCTTTAATTAGTTTAGGTACGTCATCTTCTTCTTTTACAATCTTACTGATTTCAGTTATTGCTTCTGCTTCAGTGATTTGTGGAAGCTTTTGAGTCTTGTCCACATCACTCTTCTTTGATTTAATTTCTTTTAATAAGGTTTCTACTTCATTTCCCTTAACTACATACTGACCAATTTGTTCTTCTGAACTTTTTTTTATAGGTTGGACCTTGTCATTATCAGTATTTATTGGAGGTGCTGGTGGTTTCTTTGGTGGTTCTTGAGTTGGAATAGGGATTTCTTTTTTTAGTGCCTTTAGTATATTTAATGCTTCAAGACTTGCTCTTGACGGATCAATAGTAGGCACAACAGGAGTCGATAATTCTACTGGTGCTTGAACTACTTGCTGTTGAAGCTTTTGAGTTAAGTCTTCTACCCATTGAGAGATAGTCTTATCATTGTATTTAGTGTTTTTGTTTACAGAATGTTGATCAATAAAAATAAGATCGTCTGGAGTAGCAATTAAACTAGCTTTTGTAGAAATTATTTTCTTGGCTAATTCAAGAACCGATTGTTTATCACCTTCATTGATTCCAAGTTCTTTCAGTGCAACTTCTACAAGATCATTATATGATTCATCATTTAAACATTCACCCAAGACTCCAACTAAAATATTGGCTTGAACATCTTTCAAATCAACTACAGGTTCATTAGGAAGAATAGGTGGTACAGTCCTTAATCCATCTATCCATCCCCTACATCTATTAGCATTTATACAAGCAGCATCATGAGTAGCTTTTGCTTTTTTTTGAGATTCTTCTTTTTTTGCATTATCTGGTGGGAATATTCTAACTAGTTTTTTATAATCTTCTACTGGAATTCTTACGATTTCTTCTAACTTATTCAATGCATCTTGAAATTTTTCAAGAGCCTGATCATTCTTTACTGTATTTTTAAAAGCATGTCCCTCAGTAATTGATTTAATAGCTTCTTCAAATGTTGGATCTTTAAAAGGATAAGGTACTATACGATGCGTTAAATTTGGTAAAGTTTGTACTTGAGTTCCTGGTATTGTAGAAACTACATTTTTTATATCTGTCATTATATTTCCCCTTAAATATCTTTTTAAATAAGTTAGCTTAGATTAAGTACTTACGCACTTGTCCAAGAATAGTAACAGACATATATTCAATATAATAAAATATAATGATTTTTTAATTTTTCAACTTTGCACGAGTAAAGACATGCAATATCACATCATCACTACACTCGCTCTATGATTGCAGCAATTCCTTGCCCAAAACCAATACATAAGCTTGAGATTCCCCGCTTTAAGTTTCTTCTTTCTAATTCATATAAAAGTGTAGTTAACAGTCTAGCCCCACTTGCTCCAAGTGGATGACCTAAAGCTATAGCACCACCATTAACATTTACTTTATTTGGATCAAGTTTTAATTCTATTTGAGAAGCTAAAACTACAGAAGCAAAAGCTTCATTAATTTCAATTAAATCAATATCTTTTAATTCCATTCCAGCTCTTTGTAAAACCTTTGGAATTGCATATATTGGTCCTGTCAGTTGAAGCTCTACATCCGTTCCTACTAGTGAAAAATCTATAAGTTTTGCTCTAGGTTTTAAGTTATATTTCTTAAGCGCTTTTTCACTAGCTACCAAAACAGCACAGGCACCATCACTTACCTGGCTAGCATTTCCTGCTGTAATTACCCCATCCTCTTTAAATGCAGGCTTTAAGGTTCCTATTTTTTCCACCGTCGTATCATGCCTTATACCTTCATCATGCTCTACTAGACCTTTTGAAGTTTGAACAGGAACTATTTCTTTTTTAAAGTAACCATTGTCCCTAGCTTTAGCAGCTTTCATATGGCTATGATATGAAAACTCATCTAGATCTCTACGACTCAAATTCCATTTTTTCGCCATTAGCTCACCAGAGATACCCATAGGATTTGCTTTGTGGTTTTTTATTAAGCTATCTGGCAATGTAGGTTTGCTTTTCCCAGGCATTGGCATACCATCACCACCAAGTGGAATCTTACCCATACACTCAACACCACCTGCTATAAGCAAATCATGTGCCCCACTCATAATTCCTTGTATTGCAAAATGAACAGCTTGCTCACCTGAACCACACATTCTATTTAATTGAACTCCTGGCACTAATTCACTAAGCGCTGTTATTGCAATAATTCTTGCAATATTTAAACCCTGCTCTGCTACAGGACTTGAACATCCATAAATAAGATCTTCTATATCTGTAGGTTTTAAATTGTTTCTTTTTACTAGCTCCTTTACAGGTATACCACCAAGATCTACAGGATGCATTTCCCAAAATGCACAACCTTCTTTCCCACGTCCTATCGGTGTTCTAATTGCATCTACTATAAATGCTTCTTGATGTTGCAGCATAATAATTTACATCCTTTCAATAATTGTTGCTATTGCCTGTCCACCACCTATACACAACACATACAGTCCTCTTTTTAGTTTTCTTTTTTCAAGAGCATTCAATAAAGTAGTAGGAAGCCTTGCTCCACTAGCTCCTAAAGGATGTCCCAGTGCTATTGCACCACCACTTACATTTACTTTTTCCTTATCTAAACCACAGTCTTTTATAGTAGCTAAAACTACTGATGCAAAGGCTTCATTTATTTCATACAAATCAATATCTTCTTTTTTTAAATTTGCTTTATCCAAAACTTTTTTCATTGCATCTATTGGACCAAGTAATTGAAGCTTTGTATCTACTCCTACAACAGCCGAAGCAAGTATTCTTGCTCTTGGTTTTAAGCCATACTTCTTAACAGCATTATCATTTGCAATTAAAACGGCGGAAGCGCCATCACTTATAAAACTTGAATTGCCTGGTGTATGTAACCCACCAAATGAGGGTTTTAAGCTTGCCAATTTTTCAAGAGAAGTATCTCCTCTAATTCCTTCATCTTTAGAAAACATGCCACTAACTGTTTTTACTGCAATTATTTCATTTTCAAAATCACCATTATCTCGTGTTGTTTTTGCTTTCATATGACTATTAAAAGCAAAGTCATCTAACTCACTTCTTTTTAAATTATATTTTTCAGCAATCAAATCTCCAGATTTTCCCATATGATAAAACTCATAATGTTCTGGCAAGGTAAAATTAATAGATTTTTTTCCATATTTAATTACCTGCCAAATATTTTTAAGATCTA
Source organism: Candidatus Melainabacteria bacterium (assembly GCA_023250155.1). Lineage (GTDB taxonomy): Bacteria > Cyanobacteriota > Vampirovibrionia > 2-02-FULL-35-15 > 2-02-FULL-35-15 > JAHFBD01. The sequence goes on along the minus strand of JAHFBG010000002.1, from coordinate 76,183 downwards.
CAGGTGGTGGCAACATATCAGAACCCATTGGTACCTGAAAGTCACTATTAGATTCAAAACCTCCTGCAATTACAAGATCGTTTTCACCTGACAATATCTGACTTGTTGCAAAACGAATAGCTTGTGCACTAGAACCACAAAGCATGTTAATGGTAGATGCTGGCATAAATACACCAAAGGCACCCACACTAGCTAAACGTGCACTGTTAAAACCTTGTTTTCCTGTTTGTGTAGCACAACCTAAAATAACTTCATTAATAAACTTTGGATCTAAATTTACTCTTGAGATAACACTTGAGATTACAAGCTGTGCAAGAGTGTTTGGGTGTACATTAGATAATGCTCCATTTCTTCTTCCTTGTGGAGTTCTAATTACATCAATAATATACGCTGATTCTTTTTCACCCATAGTTACCTTTATTTTATATCGAAACAATAAAAGCTGCTGTCACAAGATAACACTCATAGTATATGTCTCTACCATCTGTTAGCCATAACAAGATAGGCACAAAACTATTTTATCTTTGTCTAACTTACTCCAAGTTTAATTTACCAGTTTTACCATTTTATCAACGGAGGCAATATGTTCACTTTTAATTTATTAAGTATGTTAGAAACCTTAAGACCAAAATCGGCCCAACCAAATCATGTTCAAGACTTACTCGACGTAGGATATGAGAGTTATACTCCTCCACCTCCAGGAGAAATAAGAAAGTCTATAGAAAAACTCTCACGCTGCTCAAACTGTCACTTTATAATTTTTGATAACTATTGGTTAGATGAAATTGAAAATGTAACCTTAAGAGTTTGTCCTACTTGTGGATATAGCGCTTAAGAAACAGCTATACGCTCTAAGCCAACTACACACTCAACATGATATGAATGTGGAAACATATCAATTGGCTGAATTGATTTAACTTCATATTGTTTTTCATTTGTTAAAATCTCTAAATCTCTTACCAATGTATTTGGATTACAACTCACATAAACTATTTTTTTAACAGCTAGTTGTTCTAAGATATTTTCTAAAACCCTTTTCATACAACCAGCTCGAGGTGGATCTAAAACTACAATCTCAGGTTTATAGTTTTTAAATAAATCATCTATTTTATTTTCTACTTTGCCATTTATAAACATTGCATTTTGTATATTATTTTCTTTTGCACTAAAATTTGCATCATCAATTGACTGCTTAATTTCTTCAATACCAATAACTCTTTTAGCCATTTTCGCTAAGTACAAAGCAATCAATCCACCACCACAATAAGCATCTAGCACTGTTTCATTTAAAGATGGTTTTGAATATTCTTTCACTATATCAAGTAGTTTTATTGCCTGAGGAGTATTAACCTGAAAAAAACTAGTAGCTGATATTTTAAATTTTAGATCTTGAATTTGTTCAAAAATATAGCCTCTGCCTTTAATCACTTTTGTTTTTGGACCATAAATTACGTTTGTAGTATTCGTGTTTACATTCAAACAAACTCCTACTAACTCAGGGTGATTTCTTGTGACTTCATTTGCAAACTCCTGAGAGTAAGATAAGTTTTCACTAACTCCAACAAGTGTCAACAAAGCTTCATTTGTAAATGTTCCTATTCGAAGACAAAGATGCCTTAGCCAACCTGTTTTATTTTTTCCATCATATGCAATTATTCTATATTTAGGTGCAAGCTCTCTAACAGTGTCTACAATTCGATCAAACAAAGTATTCTGGATTGGACAATGCTTAATATTTACTAATTCATTTGAATGCCACTCAAAATAACCGACTTTCAACCTACCTGTATCCTTTATAGTACGAACAGGGTATTGAACCTTATTTCTATAGTTCCAAGGATTTTCAACACCAATAATAGTTTTTAATACATTATCATTTAAATTTAATTTATTGAAAGATTTTTTTAATAACAAATCTTTTTGCTCAAGTTGTTTTTCATAAGGCAAATGCTGCCACTGACAACCACCACAAACTTTAAACAATTTACATTTAGGTTCTTCTCTATACTCTGAATCTGAAGTAATAATTTCTACAATTTTTGCTCTAGCATAATTTGGACGGAGAGTCGTTATAGAAGCTTTTACATAATCACCAGGTGCTCCTCTATCCACCATTATTACAAAGTCTTTATATCTACCAATAGCTGAATTGTCATAAGCCATTGAGTCAATCTTCAGATCAATGATCTCATCTTGTGAAATAGGAATAGATTGTAAAGTGGTTTTAGACATAGTATAAAGTGATAAAGTGATAAAATGATATCATGTTTTCAATTGATTTATCAGGTAAAACAGTTGCTATTACAGGTGCCAGTCAAGGGATTGGAAAAGCAATTGCTGAAGTATTTGCAGGGAGTAAGGCATCAGTCATCCTACTATCCAGAAATAAAACAAAATTAGAAGAGAATGCTACTAGGCTAAAAGAAATCGGTATCAATGCAAGATATTTTGTTTTAGATGTATCTGATTTTAATCAAGTACAAAGTGTATTTAAAGAAATAGGACATATAGATATATTAGTAAACAATGCAGGAATACATTTCACATCATCTGTTTTAGATATGGAGCTCAATTCTTGGAAAGAATTATTAGACATAAATTTAAATGGTGCCATGTACTGTTCAAAAGCAGTTATTGAGAGCATGACAAAAAATAGTTTTGGAAGAATAATAAATATTTCTTCTACAAGTGGAAAACATGGAGAAGCATTTTCCAGTGCTTACAACACTTCTAAGTTTGGTTTAATTGGCTTCACACAATGCTTGGCACTAGAATTAGCAAGACACAACATAACAGTTAATGCTATTTGTCCTGGATGGGTAGAGACTAAAATGGCTCTTGATATTTTAAATGATGATAAGTATGCCTCACTACATCAAATTCCAAAAGAAGAATTAGAAGAAACTTCTCTACAAGCTGTTCCTATAGGGCGTTTTGTCCATCCAAAAGAAGTAGGCTATTTAGCTCTATATCTTGCAAGTGAATACGCTAGTGCAATTACAGGACAATCGATAAATGTATGTGGCGGGCTTTGTATGCATTAAATAGAACAAATCACCTATACTAAATAGCTTATTCTTACTCTTTATTTATCAATCGTTAACCATTGAAGTATAGAATCTCTCTACGTGAAAAGCGTTTATAAGGAGATCTATATAAAAAATGAGTAATGTAAATGAACTCGAAGACTATCTAACACAAGGACTTACTGAAGCACCGCCTGATCTTAGTGCAATAAAAAATCAAATGGAAAGTTTTTGGGCTAAGATTGATTCCTCCCACAGTACAATACCTAGCAATGAAGAAAGTCCATATATTAGCTAAACTACAATAATAACTAAATCACACACCTGCTTTATCACCTGGTTTCGGTGGTGGAAAGATTCTAATTCTTCTATTTGGTTCTTGTCCTATACTTAGACTATCAAGCTTATATTCTTCAATCAATTCGTGTTGTAGTTTTCTAATTACAGCATTTTGAGGAGCAAGATCCATTACCTTATCTGTATCCATCACTAAATCTACAGCAGTTCTAACCTCTTCAAGAGCACTTTGCTTATCATGTTGTGATTTTCTACCTAGTTCTTCTTCTTCAAGAACAAAACTACTTACTAAATCCGGGAATAAATCTTTTAAAACTTTTTGTATTCCTTCAATTGAATTGTTTTTAACTATGTATAAAGGAATCTTATGTTTTTTTGCTAATTCTAGAATCTTAGCACCAGGTTTCGCATAATTTTTTAAAGCAAAAATTACATTAGCCTCATCAATAGTACGTGAAACAACAGCAGGAAGTTCAAGACTTCTTATAACTCTTTCTAGTTGTCCTCTACTAACAGCATAAGGATAAACATTTACAAGCTCTTTAGGTGATTCTGAACTCGAAAATGAAGGCTTTCCTTGAGAAGTAATAATCTCACGTGCCGCTACAATCTCTACTTTTCCAGTTTGCTTATCTCTTGTCCTAATTTCAGGAGAAAGAATATAACCTCTCAAAAGCTGATCAACTGCATTAGCTACATCAACATGAACAGCTAATCTTTCATGATCTAAAATCTCAACTGCAATTTGAAATGTAGGCTCTGTAGCTCGCTCTAAAATGGTTTTTTGTGTGCCTCGTTTCTTGGCCTCTTCATCACCTAAAGTAACTGTTTGAATACCACCTACTAAATCCGACAACGTTGGATTTTTTAACAGATTTTCCAGAGCATTGCCATGAGCTGTACCTATGAGCTGAACACCTCTCTCAGCAATAGTCCTTGCAGCTTGTGCTTCTAATTCAGTACCAATTTCATCAATGATTATAACTTCTGGAGTATGATTCTCTACAGCTTCTATCATTACTGCATGCTGTAATTCAGGTGTTGAAACCTGCATCCTGCGTGATCTTCCAATTCCAGAATGTGGAATATCACCATCACCAGCTATTTCATTTGAAGTATCAATAACTATTACTCTTCGGTTTAAGTCATCTGCAAGCACCCTTGCAATTTCTCTAAGCTTTGTTGTCTTACCTACTCCTGGTGGTCCTAACAATAAAATTGATTTTTTAGTTTCAACAAAGTCACGAATTAAATCAATAGTACCTGATATTGTCCTGCCAACCCTGCAGGTCAATCCAATAATTTCTCCCCTGCGATTTCTTACACAACTTATTCTATGCAGTGTTCTAGCAATACCAGCCCTATTGTCTGAAGTAAAATCACCTACTCTATTTACTGCATAATTAATATCTCCTAGAGTTGCAGGTTCATTTTCAAGATAAATTCTTCTTCCATCATAAAATCGTGCTTCAGCTGGACGTCCATAATCTATCACGACTTCAATTAAACTTGTTAAATCGTTTTCTTCAAGTACTTGTCTTATTTTTTCAGGTAATACATCTAATAGTAATGATAGTTCTTGTGCCGGTACAAAATCACTTTTTTCTATTCTGGTTTGACATTTATCCATATGTTTTTATTTCTCCAGGGTTTCTTCTTGTGGCTGAATCTACTAAACTTCGTGCAACTTGAACAGCTTCTATTAATTTATTTTCATCATTCAATTGATTTAAATAAGGCATGAGTAATTTTCTAGCAAAAGAGCCTATAGCAACTCCATTAATACTAACCCCATATTCCAAAGATCTCGAATATGAATCATAATCTGTTCCTCCTGATATTTGTAAGTATACTGGCAATTTTTCTTCTTGAATTATCTTTGCTACATGAATACACTTTTCTTTAATTTTAATTCCATTATTCCCATTTTTTTTAACTTTATATTTATCTTCAATTCCACCACTCATAGGGACTCCATCACATTGCAAGATAATACCCTCTCCAGCAAGCTTATAACATAGATTTGCAGCAAATTTAATATTTTCATCAGTTAATAATTCACTCCCTATACTAAAAGAAATAAGCTCCAGATCATTCACCAAATCTTTTACTTCATCCCAAATCAGTTCTAATTTAGCTACATTTTCTCCGAAATGAAACTCAATAACCTTAACTCCTAATAAAAGCATTTCCTTTAATGTTTCCCTTGGGGTAGGCTTCACATCAATCATATTCAAGGCCGAAACATGACAAACAGAAGGACAAATACCACAACCAAAGCAACGCTCAACAGAATAAATAAAACTCTTAGAAGAAGGTATTTTAAATGCTTCAGTTGGACATACTTTTACACATGCACCACATACATCACATAAACTATTGTCTACTTCAACTTTACGAAAATGAGGATCTTTGTCTAGTTGAATACTTGCCATGAGGACAGGATTGAGGATCGAGGATTGAGGATTGAGCATTGAGTAGCTTATACCTTTTTCTACTCCTCGCCTTGCAGCAAAAATCACATCTGCTTTTGGAGCTAAATCAATCATATGAGCTCCTGCAAGAGTAAAAACAAAACACAAATTTTCAATCATATGCAGATCTGTCAAACTTGCTCCACAAACAAGTTTAAAAAATTGTTTTTTCTTCAGTGCATCCACAGCATGATCTGTCGATTTAATAGCTGTATCTTCAATTAGCATAATCACCTTCTTTTACCCCTGGAATACTTGTAGCATAACCAGGAGGACAAGGAGCAACTACATCATAATTGTATTCAACAGATCTCTCTTTTCTAAACCCAAGAATAAAAGCTTCTCGGAGAGACGAAGAACTAGGATTGAGGATTGAGGATTGAGAATTGAGAATTGAGAATTGAGGATTGAGGATTGAGGATTGAGAACTAAACCTGTTCTGCTCACTCCTCAATCCTAACAACTCAATCCTATTGCTAGACTTTTCAATCGCCCTTACAATTTGCTCACCTATCTCTTCTGTGAAGCTTCTACCAATCATCATCAAAAGCCCTATCTCATTAGCACTTTCAACCTCAATTGAATAATTTTTATACAGTTCATATGCAAGATCAATACCAGAGCTAGAGTTTGATCTTAAGTATATTTTAAATGGATCTTCATTTTGAAAAAGAGAGATTTGTTTTATTTCATTTATATTATTTCTAAATAACCTTGCTTTATCTATTAACAGTTTTAAAAAATCACCTTTTGTTTCTGCTATATGTTTTCTTGTTAGTTCAAGTGATAACAACAATAAAAAAGAAGGACTGGTAGAACTTACTAAATCTAATGAGCGCTTAAGATCGTAGTAAGTAAAAAAGTTTTCATTTGTTAAATGTAAAACTCCTGACTGAGTAAGACTACCTAATGATTTATGCCATGACTGGATTACTATATCAGCACCACACTTAAGAGCTGAAAGCTCAGCTCGTGAGTCTTCTTTCAAAAAGCACAAATGCCCACCATGAGCCTCATCTACAATAAGTGGAATATTTTTCTTATGGCATATTATAGATATTCTCCGAATGTCAGAGACCACTCCTTCATAAGTAGGCGAAACAATAACACAACCAGCTATATCATTATTTTTTTCAATAAGATCCTCTAACTTACTAGGATTTATCTTTGAAAAGATTCCCCACTCATCTAAAAAATCTACATCTAGCCATATGGGTTCTAAACCAGCTAATATCATTCCATTTATTACTGATTTATGTACGTTCCTTGCCAAGAGTACTTTTTTGCCATATTTATTAAGTACCATCATTGATGCTAAAAGACCAATGCTTGCACCACCTGTTAAATAAAAAGAATGACTGGCATTAAAAAAATCTGCTGTAATCTTTTCTGACTGATAGATTGGATTATCTTCTCCGATCACATCATAACCACTAACCTCAGATATATCTATGTTATAAATTTCAGGAGGAAAAATTTCATTGTTTATAATTCCAGAATGAAATGGAACATGCATGCGTACAGGATCCTTAGATAAATAATCATTTAAAGTGTCTAAAATTGGAGTTAAATTATTCATTTTGAGTTTCAAATCGGAGTAATTTCATATAACTTCTTTTCTATCGTAACCTGTCTCAATGCTTCATATAATACAATACCTACCGCTGTTGATAAATTTATACTGCGTGACTGCCCATTCATAGGTATAGAAATCATATAGTCATTATAGTTTTTTATATTTAATATTTCTTCACTTAACCCTTTTGTCTCGCTACCAAATACTAAAAAATCTCCCGGACTAAAATCTGCTTGCCATAAATTCTTTTCTCCACGGGTCGATAAAAACCAAAAATTATTCTCTTGGTATTTTAAATAAAACTCATTCCAACTACGATGTTCTTCTATATCTAGTAAATGCCAATAATCTAATCCTGCTCTTTTAAGTTTTTTATCATCAATTTTAAAACCTAAAGGATGTACTAAGTGTAATTTTGTAGAAGTAGAGGCACACAATCTAGCAATATTTCCTGTATTTGGTGGAATTTCTGGCTCAACTAAAACAACATTAAATGAAGAATGAGTATTACAAAGTAGTTTTGATTTGGATCTTATAACCATCTTTTACTTAGTGTATTATATAGGTTATGTTAACAGCAACTACTCTTTCTAAACACCTTACAAACGCATTAGATGTGCTTAAGATAGAAGAACAAGCAATAAAAGCCTTGATTTTAGATCTGGGAAATAATCAAGTTAAGAATTTCGATCTAACAATTGAAGCATTACTTCTATGCAAAGGACGAGTAATAGTAACAGGCATGGGCAAATCCGGCCATATTGGAAGCAAAATAGCAGCCACACTTGCTAGCACAGGTACACCTGCATTTTTTATTCATCCAGCAGAATTAAGCCATGGTGATTTTGGAATGCTTACAAACCAAGACATAATGCTAGCTTTATCATTTAGTGGTGAAACTGATGAATTGAAAAAAGTTTTATCATATATTAAAAGATTAGACATAAAACTCATTTCAATTACTGGAAAGGAGTCCTCTACACTGTCACAAAACAGTGACATAGCACTTTTTGTTAAAGTAGAAAATGAAGCTTGTCCTTTCAACCTGGCTCCCACAGCTAGTACCACAGCTACTCTTGCCTTAGGAGATGCTATCGCTATTTCTTTAATGCAAGCAAAAGAATTCACGAAAGAAGATTTTGTGAGATCCCACCCTGGTGGTTCTATTGGTAAAAGTATTATAAAAGTTAAAGATGTCATGAGAACAGATAAAGAAATACCAAGCATAAATGAAAATGAATGTTTCACTAAAATTCTTGAAGAAATAAATAACAAGCAGCTAGGATTTACAACAGTTCTTAGTAAAGATAAAAAATTGCTAGGTACGATAACTGATGGAGATATTCGCAGAGCCTATTTAAAGTATGAATCCACTACTATTTCAAAAACTGCAATTGAACTACTTAACAAAAATCCAAAAACAATACATGAAAATGATCTTGCTATAAGTGCTCTTAAAATCATGGAAGACTATAGAATATCTGATTTAATCGTTGTAGATAGATCAAACAAGCCAATAGGCATTATAGATTTAAAAGATCTTTTAAAAAAAGGAGTGCTTTAAATAGAAGGAGATAAAAGTGAAAAAAGCAAAAATAAAATCAAAAACAAAAAAGAGTGTATTTTCTAAGAGACATGCATCAAAACTAAAAGAGATATTAATAAGTACTATTATTAAGAATACAATTACCAAATAAATGAGCTATAACAAAAAACAAATTGCTGTTCTGGTTTCAGGAAACGGTTCAAATTTACAAGCAATTATAGATGCAATAAAAAGTAACCAGTTAAAGAATACAGAAGTTGCAATTGTAATTTCAAACAAACCTAATGCTTACGCTTTACATAGAGCACAAACAGAAGGCATAAAAAATGTTTTTATAAACCCATCAGAATTTAATACAATACAAGACTTTGATAAAAAAATAATAGATGTTTTAAAAACTCACAATATTGACTTAATCGTACTAGCTGGATATACAAAGATACTATCAAGTGAATTGATAAATGCTTTTAACAATAAAATTATTAATATACATCCTTCATTACTTCCCCTGTTTGGCGGTAAAGGAATGTACGGACAAAAAGTACATGAAGCAGTCCTGAAAAGTGGCGTTAAAGAGACAGGATGTACAGTTCATTTCGTAACACAAGAGGTTGATGCTGGACCTATTATTCTACAAAAAAAGATACCTGTTTTATCTAGTGATACGATAGAAACGCTTTCTAAAAAAGTACTTGGAGAAGAGCATAGTTTATTAATAGAAGGAATAAATCTAGCACTGTTTGAAAATTTACCTATTAAAAAGGCTGAAAATTATTTGCAAAACACTATATAATACTTAGTTATGCCATTTATCTTAATAGTCACAATATTGTTTTTTTCTATCCTTTACTTTCTCTTCTTTTCAACTGGAAATCTTGTTGACTGGCAATTAAAACTATACTTAAAACTTGGTCTCTTAAAAATTACAAATTACAAAAAGGATGCTATCCAACCTAATAGTTTAGATGTTCATCTTGGCAACCATTATGCTATCCAACTATCAGATGGATCTTTTAAGGAGATAATTTCAGACGAGTTAATATTAAGACCTGGTGATTTTGTATTAGCGACAACTCAAGAATATTTTTATTTTGGCTCAACTACTCACGGGGTACTACAAGGAAAGTCTAGCTGGGCAAGAGTAGGACTCTATGTAGAATCTGCAGGGTTGTTTGATTCAGGATTTGAAGGACTAGCCGTTATAGAACTTACAAACCAGGGAAAAGCACCTTTAAAATTAACGACTGGCAAATCAATAGCACAGATGATTTTCAATAAAAATCTTCCAGTGTTAAAGTCTTATAAACATAAGGGACATTATCAAGGACAGACAAATGCAAAACAAACCTGGATGAAAAATATTATTGAAAAAAACAAACAAAAAGTAGTGTTAGAAGGGGAGTTGCTCCAAAGTTAGTTAAATGAGGAAATAATAAACATGTTAACAAATGGTTGGTTTTTTGAAGATGATATGGCTTTTGCAAGTGCAATTCAAATAAAAAATTCTTTATACTCTACAAAAAGCAAGTACCAAAAAATAGATGTACTTGAGTCTGTAAAAATGGGGAAGGTTTTACTACTTGACAATAAAGTAATGGTAACTGAAAATGATGAATTCTACTATCATGAAGCTATTGCACACACATCAATATCAATTCATCCTAATCCAAAAAAACTTCTTGTAATTGGTGGCGGTGATGGCGGTACTATTAGAGAAGCATTAAAATACAACACTGTAAATGAGATTGATCTTGTAGAAATAGATGAAGAAGTAATCAATGTATCAAAGAAATACTTTCCTGAAATAGCTTCTGAACTCACTAACCCTAAAGTAAAACTCCATACCTGTGATGCTATAGAATACGTAAAAAATCCAATGGGTGCCTTATACGATGTTATTTTATGTGACTCAACTGATCCTGAAGGATTTGCTTTAGGATTGATAAGCAAAGAGTTTTATAAAAATTCATTACTGGCTTTAAATAAAAATGGCATATATATATGCCAGAGTGGCTCACTTCTTTTACAAGAAGATGAGTTTAATACAAACTTAGAAAATATGAGATCTGTTTTTAAATATGTCGATGTTATAGTTTCTATAATTCCAAGCTATCCTGGAAGTCTCTGGTCATTTCTAATAGCATCAAATGAACCTCTAAATAAAACAATTAAAAATCATCCAAAAGGAAAGACAAAGTACTGGAATTCTGAATTACATGAAAAGCTTTTTTCAAAGCCACAATGGCTAAAAGAAAAATATTTTACATTACAAACCACCTAATCACTCTAGGTTTCAAACTAGTTCAACATATAGAAAAATAGATAAAAAAAGCCCCTCGAAATGAGGGGCTTTCAGTTCATTTTATTTTCACCACTATGTTGGAGGAGGTGGTGGTGGTGGCGGTGGCGGTGGCGGTGGCGGTGGTGGCGGTGGAGGTGGCGGCGGTGGTGCCGTTCCTGTTGGAGGCGGGGCCGTTCCTGTTGGAGGCGGTGCTGTTCCTGTTGGAGGCGGTGCTGTTCCTGTTGGAGGCGGTGCTGTTCCTGTTGGCGGTGGTGCTGTTGGTGGTGGTGCTGTTGGTGGTGGTGCTGTTGGTGGTGGTGCTGTTGGTGGCGGTGCTGTTGGTGGCGGTGCCGTTGGCGGTGGCGCTGTTGGTGGGAAGAATCCTCCACTTGGCGGTGGCGCTGTCGGAGGTGGTGCCGTCGGTGGGAATCCTCCTGGTCCTCCGCTTGGCGGTGGTGCTGTTGGTGGAAATCCTCCTGGTCCTCCACTTGGCGGTGGTGCTGTTGGTGGGAATCCTCCTGGTCCTCCACTTGGCGGTGGTGCTGTTGGTGGGAATCCTCCTGGTCCTCCGCTTGGCGGTGGTGCTGTTGGTGGAAATCCTCCTGGTCCTCCACTTGGAGGTGGTGCCGTTGGTGGAAATCCTCCTGGTCCTCCACTTGGCGGCGGTGCCGTTGGTGGGAAGAATCCTCCACTTGGCGGTGGCGCTGTTGGTGGGAAGAATCCTCCACTTGGCGGTGGTGCTCCTCGTGTTGGAGGTGGTGCCGTTGGTGGGAATCCTGGTCCTCCACTTGGTGGTGGTGCTGTTGGCGGGAAGAATCCTCCACTTGGCGGTGGTGCTGTTGGCGGGAATCCTGGCTTACAGCTTGGGTCTGTAGCAGGGTCACATTCACCTGGTGATGTAGATGGTCTACATTGTGGTGCACGTGGATTTCTTTCGCAGAATTTTTTAGATTCATTGTCTTGTTCTGATTTACATTGATCAATGATCTTTTGTAAGCTATCAGATTTCACCTTACCAAATGGCCCTTGATTAAAGATGTCATCTGGAGTTTGACAAAGAAGTCTGATAATACATTCTCCTATTGGTCTACTACCTGGTGGCGGTGGTTGGAATCCTCCAAATCCTCCAGTTGGGGGTGGTTGGAATCCGCCTGTTGGTGGTGGTCCAGCAGTTGGTGGTGGTCCTCCAGCAGTTGGTGGTGGTCCTCCAGCGGTTGGTGGTGGTCCTCCAGCAGTTGGTGGTGGTCCTCCAGCAGTTGGTGGTGGGAATCCGCCTGTCGGTGGTGGTCCTCCAGCAGTTGGTGGTGGGAATCCGCCTGTCGGTGGTGGTCCTCCAGCAGTTGGTGGTGGGAATCCGCCTGTCGGTGGTGGTCCTCCAGCAGTTGGTGGTGGTGCTGTTTGAAATGCTAATCTAGCTATTGGTCCACTAGGTCCAAATGATCCTGGGCCACCGGGTCCTGGTCCAAATGGTCCGCCAGGTCCTCCTGGTCCTCCAAAGCCTGGTGGTCCAAATCTAAAGCTACAACATTGTCTTACATAGTTTCCTTGAAGTGATCCATCAGGATTAATTCCACAGCTAAATTGTGGAGCTGGTGAACAAAAATGTTCAATATCAGCCATATCATCCTCTCTACAACTGTTTGTAAATGGATCAACAATTACTGGTGGTGTTTCAGGTACACAAGCTTTCCTTACTACATCCTTTCCAGAAGGATCTTTAACTGTAATTTTATTTCCATCAAAATCTATAAGCTCTTTGCAAATAAATTTTGGGAACTTGCAGTTAAGACCTGGTGATGGTGCTGTTGGCGGCGATGATGTTGGTGGTCCAAATCCTGTTGGTGGTGGAGCTCCTGGACATTCACTATCGTTAGCACAAAAGTCAATACAAGGACGTTTTGGTGGTTTAAAAGAAATACATCCTTCTTCATTTGGAGGTGGACCACTAGGCACTGCTTGTGTCATAAGTACAGGCGAACCTCCTGTAGTAGTAGATGTACTTGATGTAGATCCGACACCTGTTGGAGGTGCAGTCGGTGGAAATGGCCCTGCCGTTGGCGGTGGGAATCCAGTTGGAGGTGGTGCAGTCGGTGGAAATGGTCCTGCTGTTGGTGGGAATGGTCCTGCTGTTGGTGGGAATGGTCCTGCTGTTGGTGGGAATGGTCCTGCTGTTGGCGGAAACCCTGGACCTCCTGGTCCTCCTGGACCTCCTGGTCCTCCTGGACCTCCTGGTCCTCCTGGACCTCCTGGTCCTTGTAATCCACAAGCCATTATACCTTCTCCACATTTGTTTTCAGGTACTAATGCTAAAACTTCTGGACATGAATTTTTCAAAAGATCTTTAAACTCTTTAGGAAAACACGGAGGTGGTGGACATCCTTTATCTCTACATTCTTTAATGAACTTAAGACCTTCTCCTGTCTTTCTACAAATTTCTTTTGGATCTGGTCCTTGGTCTTTTCCTCCTGCATTTTGTAAAAAGCCAATTGCAAATTCTACAAAACCATTATCTCCTTTATCTTTGACAAATGGTGCTATTTTATCTAATACAAACTTAGGAAAACAACCCCTTAAATTAGCCGTAGCATCATTAAGTAAGTTTATAATTCTTTTCCCAAGATCTAACAATTCTTGCCTACTTGGTTTTTTAGGGGCTCCATTTATTAACTCACCAATTAATTGTTCATTACAAGGAGCAATTGCAGTAGCGGGTGCTCCTGATGTAGAGCTTGTACTTGTACCGTCTGCTATACCTTGTTGTTCATCTATTATTGTTTGGCAGTCAGGATCACTCTCATCACATACTATCGTTCTATTTTCTACTGCAGAGTCTGACAATGTATCTTCTAACAATGCCAATTCTTCATCAGAAAGTTCTCCATCACTACCTTCAATTAAATCAATTGCTTGATCAACATCATCAGTAGTCTCTTGAGTAATATCGTACTGAATATCACCATTATCATCTGGATTAAACTCAACTGCTGTTTTCAGTTCTTCTACACCTTCATCTGTGGTTACTACAGCTTCAGAAATGACAATAGGATTACTATCCTGTTGAGTTTCATCTGTTCCATCTGCTGATGTATCATCTGTTTGGTAAGCTAATCGTTTTGACTTGCCACCTTTACCTTTCTTTCCTCCTTTTTTGCCTCCTTTAGATGGCTTATCACCTTCTCCTGATACGGCTTTTCTTTCAACTCTATTTGCTTGTACTTCATTAAAGTATGAACAGTTAGATAATGCTACTGTTCTACTTAAAGAACTTCCTTCTAAACTTGTAAGTTGGTTAGTACCACCTTGGCACTCACCACCACCTGGGGTAACATTTCCTACCACTACTGCAGGTGGTTTATAGTCAAATACTCCCTTTACTGTAGCAGTTCCTGCTGTAATTGCTAACTCATAAGAACCCTCTTGTAAAGCTCCTGCTGTATAAGTAGCCCCCGATACATCGGTAAGTCCTGAAAGCAGATTAATGACTAAAATTTTACCTATTAAATCTACACTTTCTGAAGCCTGCAGATTATAGACTGTGCTTGCTTCACCTGCCTGTGCTAATTTTGTAATTGTAATAGAGAGTTTTTCTATACCTGTTTTCTTTATTGCAGCAAGAAGTTTTTTAGGTACTGTTGCTCTAACTTCATTTTCTTTTGCATTCAAAATACTGCCATAGACGGTATTACTTCCATCACGAGATTTAAGTTTTAATGTAGATTCTGGCGTTGCAGCCTTAGCAACAAACGATACATTTCCATTTAAGGCAAATGAAAAACATATACACGATGTCAATATAATGGCTAGGGCCATTAATATCAAATTTATTCTTTTCACTTTTTTCTCCTATATTTACAATTACAAAACACATCCATTATAAACACTGAAATCTGATTACTAAATTCTTTGTAATCAAAATTGATATAGATATTATTACCTCCTTCACAATTAACTAATCCCATATATATATTTTTCTTTACTTTACAAAAATTTTCTGTGATCTTTTCACATCAGAAAGTTATATATGGGAACTTTTTATCTCATTTGTAAAAAAATACT
This sequence comes from Candidatus Melainabacteria bacterium, assembly GCA_023250155.1. Taxonomy (GTDB): domain Bacteria; phylum Cyanobacteriota; class Vampirovibrionia; order 2-02-FULL-35-15; family 2-02-FULL-35-15; genus JAHFBD01. Next base: position 60,927 of record JAHFBG010000002.1, on the reverse strand, counting down.
TACACTGTGATTAATTCTACTCTTCTTTTTTTATACCTAAGAAATAAATTTGTACACAAAAAAATAGGCTTATCTATATTTCATTTAGGGATACCAAATAATTCTAAGGAGTTACCCTATTTCTTATTTTATTTATTATGTTAAATATTTTTTCAACTAGTTTAAATTGATCATGTATTTTTATACTTGAAATAAGAGTTTATGTTATAACCAAGGTCAACTGATCTTAGTCAAAACACCTATGAGGAACAGCTTTTTTCTGTATTATCCGCTATAATAGCTTTTGAAGTTCTTCAAGCAGTTACGTTATTCAATGTCAAGCATTGATAATGAGGAAAGTCCGGGCACCATAGGGCTGGTCGCTTCGTAATGCGAAGTACACGCGAGTGTGAGGAAAGTGCCACAGAAATGATTACCGCCAGTAGGAATTGCTTTAAAACCAATCTCTACCGGTAAGGGTGCAACGGTGAGGTAAGAGCTCACCAACTTATTAGGTGACTTTTAAGTTAGGTAAACCCCACTAAAGGTGCAAGGATAAGGTATAAAGCTGGAAAAGAGTGGCCCGCTCCCCAGTTTTGCCGAAACCGCTTGAGGGTATTGGTGACAATACTCCTAGATAGATGGCTGCATAAACAGAATCCGGCTTATGAAGGACTTCATTTTTTAAGTGTAAACATGACTACAATTATAAAACCTGAAAAAATAATAAAAAGAATTATCAAGGCTATAGGTCAAAGACAATCGACGCTTGTGATTGGAGAGTGGGAAGAATCTCTTATAAATGGAATAAAAGAAAATCAAAACAGCCTCAATCAGCTCTTAGCTATCAACACATCAACATTAGAAGATAATTCATTTACAAGAATAATTGTAGATTACGGTACTGAACATTCAGCATTTAACAGTCAGATTTTTTTTAATGAAGCGCGTCGTCTTTTACTTCCTACTGGAATGATAATAGTTTCAGCAAATTGTGAGAAAAGTATCTTTGAAAAGCTTGGAGATTTTTTTCAAAAAAATAAAATCAAATCTAACGAAATAAAAATAAAACCTAAATTTTTACAAGATCAAATTCATGACAATGAATTTCTCATTGATGGATACTATGGATACCCTGATGGACATCTTTTAATGATGGCTCAAATAATAAACAAAGAGGTAAGTACTTTATTTGCATCAAACAAACAAGAAACTATAAAACTATGAACAAATTTATTGCTGCTGCCATACAGATGACAAGTGGTGAAAATAAGGAAGCAAATTTAAAACAAGCAAAAAAACTAATTGAAGTTGCTGTAAAACAAAAAGCTCATTTCATAGCATTACCAGAAGTTTTTAACTATCGTGGAAACATGAATGAAGCTGCAAAGATGGCAGAGACAATACCTGGACCTTCTACTGATTTTATTTCTGCTCTTGCAAAAAAGCATAAGGTTTGGATTTTAATTGGCAGTATATTAGAAGCTATAAGGGCTGGTCGTGATCTGCCCTTTAATACGTCAGTTTTAATTAGTCCAAAAGGGGAAATCGTAGCTAAGTACAGAAAAATACATTTGTTTGATATTAAATTAAAAGGGCAAGAAATTTTAGAGTCTAGTAGAAACCAGGCTGGTAAAGAAACTAAAATAGTAAAAGTGGAAAACATAAAAGTCGGTTTAAGTATTTGTTATGATTTAAGATTTCCAGAACTCTACAGATACTATTCACAAAACGGAGTAAAGATCATATGTATACCATCCTCATTCACAAAGCCTACTGGAGAAGCTCATTGGCATACACTTATTAAAGCAAGAGCAGTAGAAAATCTTTCATATGTAATTGCACCAAACCAAGCAGGGACAGGAACTAGTGGTATTAAAACCTATGGTCATAGCTTAATAGTAGATCCATGGGGAAAGATATTAGCTGAAGGTCCACCAAATAAAGAAGCAGTAATAACTGCTGAGATAGATCTCGACTACTTAGAAAATATTAGAAAGAACTTACCTGCACTAGAACATAGAAAAATTGTTTAAATGTCATCCTGAACATTAGCGAAGGATCTTATGACGTAAGGAGATTCTTCGCCTTTGGCTCAGAATGACATGATCTGTAATATAATAAAACCATGTCAAAAAAACGCTTACTCTCAGGCATCCGTCCAACTGGAGCACTACACATAGGACATTATTTAGGTGTGCTTAGAAACTGGGTGAAATTACAAGAAGAACATGAATGTTTTTTTTTCATAGCAGATTGGCATACACTAACCACAAAGTACAAAGACACAAATGATCTCCAAAATGACATCCTAGAAGTTGCAAAAGATATTATTTCAAGTGGTGTAAATCCAAGCAAAGCTACTCTATATGTTCAGTCTGCCGTTCCTGAAGTAGCAGAGTTACATTTGCTTTTAAGCATGGTCACTTATCATAACTGGGTAGAGAGAGATCCTACTTTAAAAGACATGGTGAAACTGCTTGCTGAAGATGAAGAAAAAGCAAAAGAAGAAGTCACTTATGGACTGCTCGGCTACCCAGTTCTAATGACATCAGATATCTTAAGTGTTCTTGGTGAACTTGTTCCAGTAGGAAAAGATCAAGTGGCACATCTTGAACTCACTCGTGATATAGCAAGAAGATTTAATTTTATTTATAAGACAGACTTGTTTCCAGAGCCACAAGCTATTCTTACTGAAACACCTTCTGTTCCTGGCATTGATGGTAGAAAAATGAGTAAGTCTTATGGAAATGATATTAAGCTTGTAGATAGCGAAGAAGCTACTTCAAAAAAAGTTTTGCAGATGATAACTGATCCTAAAAAAGCAAAGAAAAACGATCCAGGCTCTCCAGAAGACTGTCAGGTAGCTTATAAGCATTATGAGATTTTTGCAGATAAAAATATTTTAGAGCTTGTAAGAAAAGAATGTACAAGTGGAGCCATTGGATGTGTAGATTGTAAAAAGAGATTGGCTGGAATTATGAATGGCTATTTCCATGAGATAAGAGAAAAGAGAGAGTTATTTAAAAATGATAAAGAAATCCTTGAAATATTAAGTACAGGAAATAAAAAAGCTAGCATAGCTGTTAAAAATACATTAGAACAAGTAAGAGATGCTATGAAGCTAATGCAGTGGAAATAAAACTTGATACAATACTTCCATGCCTTTTGATGAAAAGAAATTAAAAGAACTAAAAGATATTTGCAAAGATCTTCGTAAGTCTATTCTTAAAATGACTCATGCTTCTGCATCAGGCCATCCTGGTGGTTCTCTATCAGCAGTTGAACTTTTAACTGTATTGTATTTTGCAGTAATGAATTACGATCCTAAGAACCCAAATTGGAGTGAAAGAGATAGACTCGTCATCAGTAAAGGGCATTCAACTCCACTTGCATACTCTATACTTGCAAAAGCAGGATATTTCAAAGGAGATGATTTACTTACATTCAGACAGTTAGGCTCTCCTTACCAAGGGCACACAGACAGACTAAAAGTACCTGGAATAGAAGTTTCTACAGGCTCGCTTGGTCATGGTACTCCAAATGCAGTTGGCATGGCACTTGGATGCAGACTTGACAAACTTAAAAACAGGATTTATCTACTTCAAAGCGATGGAGAATTACAAGAAGGCTCTACCTGGGAAGCTATCATGTCAGCCAGTCACTATCGCCTTGGAAACTTAACAGCTATTTTAGATAGAAATAGAATACAGCTTGATGGCTGGACAGAAGAAACTATGACCCTTGAACCTATAAACAAACGCTATGAAGCATTTGGCTGGCATGTTCAAGAAGTGGATGGACATGACTTAGATCAAATTTATGATGCCATAATAAAAACACAAAGTATAGGACTAAAAGAAAATAAACCTTGTGTAATCATTGCCCATACTATAAAAGGAAAAGGAATTTCGTTTATGGAAGACAATGTCAAGTGGCATGGTGTAGCACCAAATGATGAAGAGTTAAAGAAGGCGCTTCAGGAGCTAGGCTAGAGGTATGGGAACAACAATGACACAATCAAAAGAAATGATAGCCACCAGAGTTGCCTATGGAAAAACACTTCTTGAGCTAGGAAAAGAAAATCCAAATGTAGTCGTACTAGATGCAGATCTTTCTGGTTCTACACAAACAAAGTTTTTTGCCAAGGAATTTCCTGACAGGTTTTTTAATATGGGAATAGCTGAGCAAAACATGATAGGCGTTGCAGCTGGTTTAGCCACTACTGGAAAAATCCCTTTTGCAAGTAGCTTTGCAATGTTTGCTTGTGGTCGTGCCTGGGAGTTCGTTAGAAACTCAGTTTGTCACAACCAACTAAATGTAAAAATCTGCGCTACTCACGCTGGGCTTACTGTAGGAGAAGATGGAGCTTCTCATCAGATAGTAGAAGATATCGCTATTATGCGAGCTATACCACATATGACTGTAATCGTTCCAGCAGATGCTACTGAAGCAAAGCTTGCTACAAAAGCCATAGCAGAATTTCATGGACCTGTTTATATGAGACTTGGCAGATCAAATGTACCTGTTCTTTTTGATGAAAAAGAGTATGAGTTTAAAATCGGAAAAGCACATGTTATAAAACCAGGTATTGATGTTTCTATATTTGCTTATGGTGTAATGGTTAGCCGTGCACTATGGGCTCAAGAACTCTTACAAGCAGAAGGTATAAGTGCTGAAGTCATAAACGTTTCTACTATAAAACCCCTTGATATAGATACCATTCTTGAAAGCATACACAGAACAGGTTGTGCCGTCACTTGTGAAGAACACAATATCCATGGGGGACTGGGTGATGCTATTGCCTCTGTACTTACTGAAAATCATTCTATACCCATGAAAAGAATAGGTGTAATGGATCAGTTTGGTCAGAGCGGAAAATCTGACGAGCTTTTAATACATTATGGACTAACTAAAGAAAAGATTGCTGAGGCTGCTAGAGAAGTGATTAGAAGAAAGAATATGAGTTAAATCCCACCTGAAAAAGAATTACATGCTTCAATAACTTCAAAAACTACATCTACGTCATTGTTGGCTGGATTACCACTTTGCCAATGAGTTTTAATTAGTTCTTTAAGCTCTGACTCAAGCATCCCTTTTACGCCTATGATTACAGAAGAGTCTGCAATAGAAGAACCCCACGCACGTGTAGTCCAATTACCACCAAGATCATAAAGAGCATTTAAACCACCTTGGTGCTCCGTTGGTGGATTAAAATTTGCTGAATTTAGTGTTGGTGGAAGGCCAGCTTCAGGAACTGGTAGATATGGAGAAGCCATTTGGGTTTCATAATTTCCATGGCTTGTAATGTAAAATAAGACTTCGACTTTTGCAGGAAGTATAGAGTCATCATCTTCCATTTCTGCTGCATTATCATCTTTAATCTTCTTTGCCCTATTTGCTACTGGTATAAATATATTGTGGCGAAGTGCAATTTTATCTTGAGGAGGAGCATTAAGTTCGAAAATATTGTTAGCAGGAATAGAATATTCACTCATAAGTCTTGCTTTTACATATTCCCTATTTTGCCTGAAAACGTACTGTTCCTCAGGAGAATATGCATGTCCTGGAATTAAAACTATAATGCGATGAATCTCAAACATTGCATCAGGACCTTTTATCCAAGCATCAATATCCCAAGGAGATCTTCTAGGTGACTGAATAGCACCTAATCCTTTAGGATTAGGTGTCCAATTACCCAAGAAACCAATCATTCCATCACTTCGCTGACCAAAAACTCTAGTTTCAAGATTTCTCCAATAAGAAGCCATTGGATAATCATCATCTTGACTTATAGCATCAAATGCAGCAGTAAGAGAAGGTATAGCAGGATCAGCAAGTTTTGAAAAAAGTGCAAACGTAAAAGGAGCAATAAAATTAGCATGATTGAAGGGGCGAATTCTCACTAGTGGGGCTGGTGGAAGCACATCATCAAATCTAAAATCAATATTTAGACTGCCAGTACCACCGCCACTAATAGAAGCAACAGCCTGTGGATGGATATCCATTCCTGGTGGTCCTTCAAAGCTTTGAAAATCCATTAAAGCAATAACTGGATCAATTTCAATGCGACTAGTCGGATCCGCTCCTGTACCAATGTGAAAATCAACGTTATAGGTGTTTCTCCAGAGACCTAATCCTCTTGCAATGGTCCACATTCCTGGAGGCGTTCTGAAATATGAAACAGTGCCTTGCCTTGTAGCAGCAAAGTAAAGATTTCTTGTCGATGCCCCTAAAGCACCGAAACCACCTAAAGCATTCCAGCCAGGCCATTGATTCGCTGGCAACATCATATTTCTTGCAACTCCAGAAAGAGTTTTATTCTCAGTATATGCAATTACAGCTTTGAGATTTTTTTGAATTGATTGCTTTACTTTAGCTTTTTTATCAAATTTTGTTCTAAATTCAAGAGAATTAGATATTTCACCAGATGTTTCACTGGATGTTGCAAAAGAACAATCATTTAGTGTCCCTGGTGTATCTACATCACAATTATTTAAATTATCAAACTGAAAGAAAACACAATTTTTAATATCATTTGGATCTGAAAAACTTTCTAGAGCACATCCTTCGTAAGAGTCATATTTGTAGTATTCTTTCACACAGTCTGGACATGGTGGTGCAGTAGGGCATTTGCCATCTAAAACATAGGTTATAACCTTTTCTGATTTTGGCAGAGGTCCTGGTGGCCCAGTAGAGCTAACAGTAAGTTTTTCCTCAGTAATACCATCATCTGTACTAAGATAAACATCTGGTATGCCACAAAGATCTTTACATGTATTCGAACAGCCAACATCATTTGGTGGATCACACTGTTCCTCAGCTTCAACAATATTGTTACCACATACTCCACCTAAAGTACCATCACCGCCACCATTGCCTGAAGCACCACCATCACCATCACCTACAGTACCACTACCATCGCCTACAGTACCACCACCATCATCTGGAGTTGGGGTTGGAGACCCAGTATTTAAATCTACTGAATCATTTGAATCAACATTATAGAATTCAAAAGAGTGTGCTGGATTACTAAAACATAAAATGCAAAAAACTAAAAACAAGTTTATAGTTTTCTTGACAAAGATATTTTTTAAAAAGTTTCTAATCACTAAGATCTATATTTGCCCAAAAACAATTTTTTAAACCTCTATAAAACGTTGATTGTTTAGGGTTATCACTATAAGGAATAAGAAATGCTTAACTTAAAAAAAATCTACCTAACACCCTACTCCCAAAATTTATAAGGCTCATCTTGTGCTAAATACAAAGCAGGATCTGTAACATTATCATTTAACTCAGTCTCAGCTAAAAGTCTAGATATTTCACTTAAGCCTCTTTTATCATCTACATGAGGAGTTTTAACATTTATTACTGTTAGAAGTCTGTCTAACTGTTTGTAGTGTCTATCAATATCTTCATCTATAAGAAGATCTCTAAGGTTCGTCAAGTGATTTAAATGCTTATATAATCTTTCTTTAAAATCATGCTTTGGACAACCAGTTTCTACTTGGAACAAATTTGATTCTAAATATTGCAGTCTTGCTGCTACATTTTTATTTAATTCACCTAAAAATAATTTTGCTTCTCTTTCATCTACTCTACGTAAACTATTAAATCCAAAATGAACAATAGGTTCAACAACATCCTGATATCCTAAGTTAGAAAGAGCTGTTAATTCTTTCTTTGGAAAGTCCATATGATCCTTAGCTTCCCCTCTATAATCACACTCTTTATAAATAAATCGATTGGCAGCTAATGTATCATTTAAAACTTTACTGAGATATAAATATCCAAGATTCATTATAGGTACTGCTACATGACGTGGGACAGATGATTCATGAAATGGTCTTTTTATAGACATTTTAGATAAAATAATCATTTCACCATTTGGAAATCTAGCTTGTGGTATAAGTTTTTGAATTGAATTCATAGTTATAGTGTATATATTTCCATAGTAAAGAGTAAAGTAGTAAAAATAAAAAGAAAATAAAGATTTGATTATATTAAAAGGTATAATCTTAACCTATGGCAAAAGTACTTGAAAAACAAATACAAACGTTTAAATTAACTGAAGATGAAAAGCTTTTAAGGAAAACTATTCGTGAAGTAAGTGAAGAAAACTTTAAAGAAAAAGCCAGAGAAATTGACAAATCTCATAGGTTTCCAAGAGAAAATTTTGATTTGTTAGCTAGTCTTGGAATTACTGGATTAACATTACCTGAAGAATATGGTGGTGGTGGGATGAATTATATTTCATATGCAATTGTCATTGAAGAAATTGCAAGAGTCTGTGCTGCCACAAGCGTTATGTTAGCTGTTCATCTCTCACTAAGCTCCATCCCAATTTATAAATTTGGCTCACAATTTATTCGAGATAAGTATGTTAGGAAGCTAGCTAAAGGTGAACTAATGGGAGCTTTTTGTTTATCTGAGCCAGGAAATGGTTCAGATGCAGCTGCCATGCTAACTAGAGCAGATGATAAAGGTGATCATTGTATTTTAAACGGAACAAAAGCCTGGATTACTAATGGTTCACAAGCAGATCTATATCTAGTAATTGCACAAACTAATCCTGAATTAAAACATAAAGGTGTTACTGCATTTATTGTAGAAAAAAATATGTCTGGGGTTTCATTTGGAAAATTAGAGGATAAGCTGGGTATTCGTGCTAGCGCTACATGCCAGGTAATCCTAGACAATGTTCAAGTACCAAAAGAAAATATCTTAGGCAATGTAGGTGATGGTTTTAAAATTGCAATGATGACACTTGATAGCGGTCGAATTGGAATTGCTGCTCAAGGGCTTGGAATTGCACAAGCAAGCTATGATTTGGCAAGTTCATATGCAAAAACAAGAGAAGCTTTTGGTAAAAAAATCATAACCTTTCAGGCTCTTCAATTTATGCTAGTAGAGATAGCTACTGAAATTGAAGCAGGAAGATTACTGACATACCAAGCTGCAAACATGTACGATCAGGGATTAAAATTCACACGACAATCAGCAGAAGCAAAACTGTTTTGTAGTGAGCTTGCTACAAAGGCTAGCAATAAAGCAATTCAAATTCTTGGAGGATATGGTTATACTACAGAATATGATGCTGAGCGTTTTTATCGAGATGCAAAGATAACAGAAATCTATGAGGGTACATCTGAAATACACAGAATTGTAATTGCACAAAATATTATTAAGGAGTTAGGAGATAGGACATAGACAAAATAAAACAATTCCAAACAGCTTCTGAAATGTCTTATGCAAATAAAGATATAATTCAAAGCAAAGCACTTAGTTTAATTAAAGAGCTTTCTAAACACTTAAAGTCCATAGAAAAAGAAGAAGCACTATTTTTCAATACAGGTAAAACTGTTTATATACCTGATATTCACGGAGATTTCGTACATTTAATTATTACTTTATACAGACATGGAGTTTTAGATCTCAATTTAAATTTAAACAAAGATTGTAAATATGTTTTCTTAGGTGATTTTTATGACAGAGCACCAGATACTTATATAATAGATTTTTGGTTAAATAATCAGATTAAAAATAAAACTGAAATCTATAGACTACTTGGAAATCATGAGATGGCTTTTTTTGAACGAAAAGAAAATGGACACCCTATAATTTTTCCTTCTCAAGATGCTATAAAAGATATTGCAATTGGATTTCAAATTACAGAAAATCTTTTACAGAACATTGCAACTGGAAGTTTAATTGCTGCCTATGTTGATACTCGTAGAGACGTTGCATGCAACGTCCCTACAACGTTATATGTTCACAGCTATATTATTAATGATGATTTTATCGAACTAGGATTAAATCCAAACACAAATATTATCAATTTTGCAACTACATTAAACAAACGACTACAAGAACATGGACAAAATGCATATGAAACATTTTTAGAGGGTAAAAGAAATAATCATTTTAATTGGAAATTAATAATGGAACCTTTTTTACAAGATCCTTTGTTTAACATCTACGATGCAAAAAATGATATTCATACTTCTTTTTTATGGCGCAGAACGGGGCTACCAAGACTAAATATTTATCCCTGTGAATTAGATGTTGATATTCCAGACAATGTTCACCAAATAGTCGGACATACTCCAACATTTTTATTTAAGCTATCTTCCAATGAGTTTATAAATAAACCATTTGTTATACCAGCTCCAAATGGTACTGGAAAAGTACAATTCAGCGATGTAGGAATTGGGTATTATTATAAAAATGACAGCTTTGAAAGACCCGATGTTCTTCTTAAAGACTTACAACAAGAGCCTCTTTAAAGCCTGAAAATACTCCTCTGTAAAAAAGCTTTTCAAATGCTTATGACCAGCACCTTTTAAAACTATTAGTTCTTTTGGTGTATTTGCAGCTTTATAAAGTTCATTCCCATGATGGACAGGGACAATATCATCATCTGTTCCATGACTAATCAGTACTGGTACTTTAATTTTTTTTATGTTTTCTTGAGAATTAAAAAGATTGTTTTTCATTAAAAAGGAAGGTACACTAGGATACTGAAACTTCATAAGATCTCTCAGTGAAGTAAATGATGACTGTATTATTACAGATTTAACTTTTACTCTAGTAGCAAGTTCAAGTGCTACAGCACCACCAAGAGATCTTCCATAAAGGGAAATATCATCTGGTTTATAACCCTTATCAATTAAATATTTATACATAGCAAGTGCATCTTTAATTACACCCTGTCCACTTGGACTACCTGTACTTTTTCCATAGCCCCTATAGTCCATTATTAGTGCATTTACTGAAATGTGCTCCTGAAGATTTGCTGGACCTAAGTACCACCTACTTACATTTTCATCATTTCCATGGAGATAGAGGATTACTTTATTTGGGGTAGGTTTTAAACCTACCCTTACAGAACCCACCCGTACAGAAGCTGGCATAAAGTAACCATGCAGTTTTTCACCATCCTGTGTATTTATAAAAACCTCTTCAAGCTTTACTCCTTCTTTTAACTTCACTTCACTTATTTTTTTTGAAGGTGCAAAGAGAAAATAATCACGTAACCAATCCCTTGGATCAAGGCTTTCTAATCTAGTGTTAGTAGGCTTATCTAATATTTTTTGCGGAAAATAGATTTGCGGAGTTAAATACCGCCCATTAAAGGAGCTTACTCTGTTAACTAAAACTTTTGAAGTATTATTATTATTAAATTTTGGTATAGCAATAGACATATCAAAATTTCTCTTCTGCGCTTTTTATTAACAGGACTTATATTTTTTTTAGCTCACCCCATACCTTTCGCTCCACTTGTACGCTTGGCACTTCCAGCGTTCCGCTACAGGCATGGGGTTCACTTTTATATAAGTCCTGATGAGTTCCAAATAGTAAGTCTCTTTATTATAAATCTTCAAATGTAAATATTAACACCATAAAAGTATGCCTATAGTAAGAGTTAGATTCAGGACTTACGCTAAATTCTAATATCTTGTAAAGTCCATAAGATTTTTGTGTAATTTACTTACCAAAAATCGCCTTTTTGGTAAAGCGAGCTAACCCGAATAGGGTTGCGAGCGTAAGTCAAAAGATTAAAAGCTTCTACATAAGGTTAAAGAAATAATTTCTTTATACTTTCAAAATACTCTTCTGTTAAATATTTTGTCAAATGCCCATGTCCAGCACGCTCTAGAACAATAAGTTTTTTAGGTTCATTAGCTAGACTATAAAGCAATTTTCCATTAGCTACTGGTGAGATTTTATCTTCAGCACCATGTCCAATTAAAATTGGCACATTGATTTTTTTTATTAATTGAGTTGGGTTAAAAAGATCGTTTTTAATAAGAAATGAGGGGATAAATGGGTGATGATAACTTATTAGGTTTTTAAATGAATGATATGAAGACTGAACAACAAGAGATCTTACTTTTACTCTGCTTGCTAATTCCAGGGCTACTGCACTACCTAAAGACTGACCATATAAAGAAATATTTTCACCTTTAAATCCATTTTCAATTAAATAGTTATATGTTGCTAATGCATCAGTAATCAAACCTTTAGTTGACGGGGTTCCTGTACTCTTTCCATAACCTCTATAATCCATTATTAATGCATTAATTGGAACGTGTCTTTGAATGTTTGCACATGCTGGAAACCAAGAAGTAACATTTTTATCATAGCCATGAAAGAAAATCATTATCTTATCAGCTGGAGCAGTTTCAGGACTAGGTAAATAATATCCATGCAAGCTTTCACCATCTAGTGTAGATATAAAAACATCTTTATATTCTAATCCTGATTTACTTGGGTGAGAATATTCTTCCTTAGAAGGCTTAAGCATTAGTCTGTTAACTATTTTTTCTCTAATATTTAAACTTGTAAAAATCTTCTGTAAAAATTGTGGGCTTTGTAAATTGAATGGATCAGATATTTCATTTAATACTTTAGGTGGATGTTTAGCATCTGATACTGAAGCCAAAGAAATATTAGCTCTTACTGCTTGTACTGGTTTTGATACAGCATTACCACTGGTTCCAAATAGTTTTAAGATTCTCATATAACTTCTTTAATTTTTTGATTAATTATATCATCTTGCACAGTGCTGGTCGCGACCTGTAGGTATTGGTCGCGACCAATACCTACAGCGATTTTATTTGCTCAAAATATAGTCAATAGTCACACTAGAAGATACTGTCAACTCGCCAGGTTGTACTGGAGTGGAAATATCTGCACTAGCTGCTGCATAGCCTCCGTAAAAACGTTCTCCACCTACACTACCTACTGTAATTGTTTGTATCCCTGTAATTGTTTTTCCAGCTGCACTCGCTACAATATCAGCTTTTCTCTTAGCATCACTAACAGCACTTTTTAGTGCTTCAGCTTCAAAGTTATCATCATTATCAATATCAAAATTTACTCCACCAACCGTATAATCACCAGTAAAAACAACGATATCAATTATTTTTCCAACATCAGAGATTTTTCTTATTGTGGCACGAATACTATTGTTCGCTTCATAACCAATAACTTTATAATCGTTATAATCATTAGGCTGATCACGCTTATATACAGGACTAATACTTATGTTTGTAGTTTGAAGATCTTTTTCAGCTATACCTGATCTAAGCAAAGTGTCTATTAGTTTTTGTGCTGCACTTGCATTCAGACTAGCTGCTTCACTTGCAGTTTTACCTTTTCTTGTTACAGCAAAACTTAAATATGCAATATCTGGTTTTGCTTTTACCTCACCACGACCACCTACATTTAATGTAGAAAGATTAGAATCAGTGGTTTCTGCATAAGCTAGTGGCACATAAAAAACTATCAAGCTTACAATCAATAGTTTAATGAAATGTTTTATTTTCATAATTTTATTTCTCCATTTTATTCTTTACAAAGATCATACTTAATATTTTAGTATTAGTGATTGATTCTTTATGATTAGTTGAATAAACTTGCTTACAAGTTTACTAAATCAAGGAGTCTTAATATGTCTACAAGAATCAATAAAATAGATCAAAATGCAACATTCACACAAATAAAGAATCCAAGTTCTCAAGAGCTTAAAAAAGCAAAAGAGGAATTTCAAAAGCAATTTCCTGGCATAAGCTGCGGATTTGGTTGGGATGACGATGGTAATAAGTGTTTAGCTGTAAGAGGATCAACAAAAAAATCTTTGGAAAAGATACCAGATATATTTAACGGTATAAAAGTTCAAAAAGGAGTGGTAGGAACAATAACAACTCAATCAGAGTAATAATATGCCAAGAATTCCTAAAGATTCTATAAACTCAGTTCATAAGATACAAGTTTCCAATTCTGATCGAACTTAATGAACCAGACTCCTTATGCTAAGCCTTATTTACAACACTCATCAACAATCAAGAAATATTATTGCTTCTAGAAAATATCCTACATTTGAAGAAGTAAACAATGGCATGAAAGAACTACAAGAAAAATTTCAAAACATAAAATTTGAGAGGGTAAAAATCGGTGACTTTATAAGAATCCCTAGACAATGGGGAATACAAGCATCTAGTAATAATGAAACTTATTTAAAATCTGTACCTGATAATTACAAGAGCATTTTAATCATTAAAAAAATAAGCAAAATTTAATCTTTTGTGTAACCGGCGGTTACAGCTTTTTCATCGTGTTTTTTGTATACTCTTGAATGTGATAACTGAACAACAAAAGTACACATCTAGTCTTTTAAAAAATATTGGATTTGCTTTACTAACTCCATGTGGTTCAATAGTATTTCAATGGATGGTATTTAAGAAAAGCTTATTTCTTGGGCATTCTTGGTATGCTATGATAGCATTCACATTGGCTTGGATATTCATAGGATGGGGATATTTAGAACTAGAGGAAAACAGTAATGAAATTTGAATGGAGCGGTGAGTTATTATTTGCAGTATTCATTATAGGGACAATAATACCAATGTCTTTAATGCTATATGACTCGCAAAAGAAAAAGCATAAAAAGAGTTAAATAAATTTACGATCTCTGATAACTTCCAAACCACCTATAAAAACTTGTTTCAGAAGCAATTTTATCTAAAACACCTTTTAATACAACATCTTCTCTATGTCCTTCAACATCAATAAAAAAGACATATTCACCCAGTGTTTTTTTTGATGGTCTTGAAGTTATGCTTAAAAGATTAATATTCTCATTTGAGAAGGCACTTAAAACTTGAACCAATGAACCTGCCTTATCATGAGGTATTGAAAATGCAATTGTGGTTTTATCCTTCCCTGTTAACGCCATCGTTTCAGTACTAATTAAAACAAATCTCGTATAGTTTTCTTTTTCATCATTAATACCTTTTTTCAAAATAGGTACATTATAAATTTCGCTTGCAGCTGCTGGTCCAATTGCTGCAAGTGATGAGTCTTTAGATTCACTAGTCATTTGTACTGCAAGTGAATTGCTTGAAACAGGTTCTAACACAGCCTCGGGCAAAGAGTTCTTTAGATATGTTCGACACTGACTAAGTGCTTGAGAATGAGCAAACACTTTTTTTATTTCTGCAAGATTTTTTCCTTGGGTAATAAGACAATGCTCAATAGGAATTACTATTTCATAGTTAATATTTACTTTTTGAGATGATTTTATCAACTCATCAAAAGCTTCATTTACTGAACCTTCAATAGAATTTTCAAATGGTACAATGCCTGCTTGAATTTTTCCTGCACTTACTGAATCAATAACTTGACTAATAGTTAGCAATGGGACAAATATAGGAAAGCCATAGGTTTTTCCACTATTTTTGGGATTTTCAAGAAAAGATTTTAATGCTTGATGTGTAAAAGAACCTTCTGGACCTAAGTAACCTATCACCTATCATCCACCTAAACGATATCCAAAACCTCTAACTGTTTGCAACATCTTTGGTCTTGCAGGATCTTCCTCAAATTTTTGTCTTAACCAACAAATATGGACATCTACTGTTTTTGTATCTCCATCATAGTCAAGTCCCCATACTCTTTCAATAAGATCATCTCTTGAATAAACACGTCGCGGATTATTCATGAATATTTCTAAAAGTGCATACTCTCTAGGAGATAAAGATAGTTCTTTATCTGCTAACCAAACTCTATGAGATGCTGTATCCATTATTATGTCGCCAAAGCGCAGTCTTTTTCCTGGAGCTTGGGAAACTTGTTGTGCTCTTCGTAGCACAGAACTAATACGAGCAAGTAACTCCTCCCATGTAAAAGGCTTTGTTACATAGTCATCTGCACCAGCTGTTAATCCTTCTACAATATCTTCCTTTGCAGTTCTTCCTGTAAGCATAATAACCGGTGTAAAATCCTGTTCCTGCCTAACCTGTTTTAGTATTTCTACACCTTGCATATCAGGAAGAGTCCAATCAAGTATTATTAAGTCTGGTTGCTCTCTTCTAAAAGCTTCTAAGGCCGTTTTACCATCATAGGCAGTTACCGTTTCATATCCTTTTTGTTTTAAGTTATAAGCTACTGGATCTATCAAATTCACTTCATCATCAACCAGTAAAATTTTATTTGGCATTTTTCCCCCTTTAACCCAATTTTCTTAATCTCTTAGTTCTTACACTTTTTACATTTAACCTTCTTAAAAAGAAAAGTCTTTATATGATTAACTTACCATAATGTAGGTTAAGATAAACCTGCCTTAATCAAATTTCTTAATCTATATCTAATCAACTGGAAGATATACAATAAAGCTAGATCCACTTCCTGGCTTAGATTTAACCTCAATTGTGCCACCATGTATATCAATAACATTCTTAACAATTGATAGTCCTAAGCCTGAGCTACCCTTAACCCTAGTACGGTCAACCCTATAAAATCTTTCAAAGATTTTTGGAATATCGCTTTCTTTAATCCCAATACCTGTATCTACTATTTCAAAACTTCCTGGGGCCGGCCCTGTCTTTACAGTTACTGTAGATTTTTCAGGACTATATCTTATTGCATTTTCAATTAGGTTTTGAATTACATGATCAATTTGTTCAGAATCAGCAAATATTTGATACCCATCTTGTACTTCATTTATTAGCTGAGTTTTATTTTTATCTGCAATACTTTGTAAAAGTTTAATAGCCTCGTCTGCTTTTGCTTTTAAATTTATTTTTCTTTTTTCTTGTGATAGCCTTCCAGAGCGAATCTTACTTATATTTAAAAGTTGATTTACTAACCGAGCTAATCTATCTGCTTCACCATTAATTTGCTCTAAAAATTTTTGTGCAATTTCAGGTTCATTTTTAGCACCTAAAAGCAAGCTTTCTGTAAGGGTTTTAATGTTTGTTATTGGGCGACGTAATTCATGACTCATTTCACCAATTGCTTCCTGAACAGTTTCTGTAATAAGAAGAATGGTATTTTTATCATTTGTAACTATTTTTTTTGCTTTTAATGATTTTGACAAGCCAATTATATCTTTTTCTGTTATTTGTTCTGTTTCAAGAATTTCTGCTATTTGTCTATCTGCAAATCCAAGATAACCTTTTTTTAAATCCTCATCATGTATCTCTAAAAGATTTGTTGCAAAATTATTCCAGGAAACAAGTTTTTTATCTGTATCAAAAAGAAATAAACCTAATGGCAATTCACCAATATAGTTCTTTAGCAGTTCATAAGTTACAGTAATTTCTTGCATCGTGCTTTTATATTTTCTATCCTCTCATTCCAAAAATAGACGCTATATATTTAAAAAGGTAAGTAAATGTAAAATTTTAGAGTTAAGAGATTAAAATAGTATATAAACTTACATTTATATCAATATTCCCTACTTAATATAGTTTTTAATCAGTCGTTTCTAATTAATTAGAACTACCCTGCAGCTATATAACTACTTTCTTCTTTACTAATTAAGTTTTTTAATTCGTGGTATTTCTTAAACTCCGGATCCTTCTGTATCATTTCAAGTGCTTTTTTTCTCGCTAAACTTAAAATATCTGCATCTAAAATCAAATCTGCTAAATGTAGCTCAGGCAATCCACTTTGTTTTGTACCTAAAAACTCACCTGGTCCTCTTATCCTTAAATCCTCTTGTGCAATTATAAATCCATCATTAGTTTTAGTCATAATTTCAAGCCTTTTTAAAGCATCCTCAGAATAGCTTTGAGGGACTAAAAGACAATATGCCTGCTCACCACCTCGTCCTACTCTACCACGCAATTGATGTAACTGAGATAGCCCAAAGCGTTCAGCATTTTCAATAACTATTACTGTAGCATTTGAAACATCTACTCCTACTTCAATAACTGTAGTAGTAACTAAAATATCAATATTTCCATTTACAAAATCCATCATTGTTTTATCTTTTTCATAAGTAGCTAGTTCTCCGTGCATTAACCCTAATCTCAAATCTTTAAACGCTGACTTAGACAATTCTTCAAACTCAATAGTAGCTGCTTTTGCTGCAAGTTTTTCAGATTCATCAATGAGTGGAAAGACTATATATGCTTGTCTTCCTTTTGCAACCTCCCCTCGAATCAAATCAAACATTTTAGGTCTTTGCCAGGACTGTACTAGAGAGGTTTTTATCGGTATTCGTCCTTTTGGAAGCTCATCAATTTCTGAAAGCTCTAAATCACCATGCAATGATAAAGCCAATGTTCGTGGAATAGGAGTAGCAGTCATAAAGAGCCTTTCAACATTTTTCCCTTTTTTTAAAAGGACATCTCTTTGCTTTACTCCGAAACGATGCTGCTCATCTATAATAGCCAAACCCAAATTGTTAAATACTACATCATCCTGAATCAAAGCATGTGTTCCAACTACAATCTTAAAATATCCATTTTCAAGCCCACTATAAATTTCTTTCTTGATCTTATTTGGTGTACTACCTGTTAAAACCGCTACTTGAATATCAAACAGCTTTAAATATTCTTGAAATTTTCTTGCATGCTGATAAACCAAGATTTCAGTAGGTGCCATAAGAGCCGTCTGATAATCATTTTCTACTGCAAACAATAAAGCCAATAATGCAACAATAGTCTTTCCACTACCTACATCACCTTGAAGAAGTCTATGCATAGGTTTATCCGACATAAGATCTTTTTTAATCTCATCAAACACTCTTTCTTGAGCACTTGTAAGTTTAAAAGGTAATGAATCTATAAGTTTTTTTACTAATTCTCCCTTCCCTTCTTTTAGCAATAGTCCTGATCTAGACTTGTCTACCTGATACCGCCTATAAGCCAATTCCAGCTGCATTTTAAAGAACTCATCAAAAACAATTCTTCTCTTAGCTAGACTACAAAGTTCTTTACTTTCCGGAAAATGAATATGATGCAAACTTGTTTTTAAATCTAATAGATTAACTTCATCTATAATTTCTTTTGGCAGTGTTTCTTGAACCAGATCTCCATAAGAATCAAATCCATTCGATACTGTTTTTCTAATAAACTCATTAGAAATATTTTCTGTTAAAGGATAAATTGGTACTATTCTTGCAAGATTTAAGCTTGACTTATTTTCAGAAGTATTGTCTATAACTGCCATTGCTGCATTTGCCAGAGAAAACCCACGTGAAAACTTATCATATGAAACAGTTCCTGAACAAATGACTTGAGCACCTATTGGATGTTGTTTTTTATATTGCTGAACAATTACTTTGTTATTTCTCCCACCAAAAAACTTGGTTACTGATATTTTTCCAGTATCATCTTTTATTACCGTTGTAAAAATGGTTAGGTCTTTTCTTTTAGGTGTTGAAAAGTATTTGACATTACTTATAGTCCCAGTAACAGTAACATTGTCATCTACCCTTAAATCTTTTATTGGAAGATGTTTTTGATAGTCAATATAATCTCTTGGATAGTAATGCAATAAATCATATACAGAGAATATCCCAATTTTATTTAAAATCAATGAGATTTTTGGTCCTATACCTTTTATGTACTTGACATCAAGTTTCTTTAGATCTTTTGTGAATGAGGATTGCCGCTCTGTAGAGCGAGCCTCGCCCTGTTGGGCGGGAGGCAATGAGGCATGCCGCCCCTGGCGAGCCTCGCCTTCGGCGGGAGGCATGAGGCATGAGGCATGAGCTTCCTGCTTCCTGTCTCCTGTCTCCTGTTTCCTGCTTCCTGTTTCCTGCCTCCTGTCTCCTGCTTCTTGCTCTTTATCCTCTAGTCTCTTTTTGCTCTTTGTCTTCCCCGATAGCTCTTTTAATAGCTCCTGTGCTTTATGAATCGTATACATACGCCCAGTTATATCTTGAGATGGATATGAAAAAAATAAATTAATAAGAGACTTTAAATGGGTTTTGTCTTCTATATCAAACGACAAAGACTTTGTGCTTTGGATTATAAAATTTGAAAATGTGGTTTTTTTTCCTTTTGCATTTATATAGTGCTGGTCAATTTCATAATTTATGGCATCTTGAATAGTCTTTAATTTTTCATGAATCGTAGTCAAATCCAATACCTCAAGTTTATTAACCTTCATATTATATAATTCCTTATGCTAAACTATACAACTATGACTAATATCGTTGAAACAAGCTACTTTGGAAACCTCAAACAAGTAGAAGAACCAAAGGTACTCATTATTCCTACTCCATACGAATACACTACCTCATTTATAAAAGGTACAAAAAACGGACCACAGGCTATTTTAAATGCAAGCATGCATTTAGAGCAATTTGACGAAGAGTTATGGACAAGCATTTCAGACATTGGAATTAATACAAGTAGTTTTGTGAATTGTGAGTTTGTAAACAATAAATCCAAAGAGCCTTTTATTGAACTTGAACAAGTAGTTAGAACATCTGTTATAAGTGGAACCTTACCCATAGTAATAGGCGGTGAACATTCCATAACATATGGAGCAATGAAAGCAATTTATGACCTTTATACAGATGTTTCAATTCTATATATAAACTCAAGACCAAATTTAATGGAAAGCTTTCAAAACAATACTTTTAATTATCACTGCACCATGCGACAGTTATATGAAGCAATGCCAGACTTAAAAGTAACACAGCTTGGGATAAAGTCACTATCTAGTCTTGAAGCTAACTGGTTAGAAAACAATGACATAAATATAGAAATTTGTTTTGCTAAAGATTATAAACAATGGAAAATTGCAGATATTCTTTCTAACCTTACAAAAAATGTTTATATTAGCTTTGGATTCAATGTATTTGATTCAAGCATTATGCCATCAAGTATTTTACCAGAGCCTGGTGGAATGACCTGGGATACAGCACTAGACATTATAAAAAATGTTTCTGCTTTTAAAGAAATTGTGGGAATGGACTTCGTAGGACTCTCTCCTATAAACAGTTTCAGCGCACCAAATCTTCTTGCTGCAAAATTGATTTATAAATCTATTGGTTATACCTTTGCAAGACAGCTTGGCGCTTTTGAGGAAGATGGCTCTGCATTGGTGAATACCGCCTTGTAGAACTTATAAGCAAAGTTTACCCATCCACAATTTTTCAATAAAACTCTTTACACCAATGATATGAATCTTATCACTTGTTATTCTGTCAGTTTCTACCAAGCTAACAACTATTCTTTTTTTTATGTTTGAGTAGTCTTTAACTATTTCACGCAAGTTTTTAAGATGATTTTCGTGAATATTTGAACTTGCTTTTGCTTCTATCGCATATTCCATATCATTAACAATAAAATCTACTTCAGCACCACTAGTTAAACGCCAATAGGTTATATCCCAGAATTTTTTATTGTAGGAGTTATATAAACTAAGTTCATGTAGAACCCAGTTTTCAAATGCTTTCCCAAAGAGTTCAGAGCCCACTTCAATAGATTTTCTTTTTGCAAGAAAATTGACCACTCCAACATCAAAGAAATAAAACTTTGGGGCTTGGATTATTCTGCGTTTAGGTCTTTTTGTATAGGATGGAATAAATCTTCCTAAAAGAGTATCTTCTAGTATTTGAAAATATTCTTTAACTGTATTTGCTGAGACTCCACAATCTCTAGCTATATTTGTAAAATTAACTACTTCTGTGTCAGAAAGAGAAGCCGCTGTTAAAAAATTAGAAAAAGAAGGAACACGTCTAATTATTGCTTCATTTATTATTTCCTCTTTAAGATAGTTTTTTACATATGATTCAAGTAATATAATCGATTCAGAACTAAGGTAATGCCTGGGTAGATATCCACAATTTAGCATCTTTATAAGGTTAAATTTGTTTTTTAATTCAAATGCACTAAATCCAAATAACTCATAACATAGTGCCCTTCCACCAAGCATATTTGCATGAGAACGTTTTACTTTTCTTGCACTACTACCACACAAAATAAATTTAAGCCCTTTATTTTCTATAAGCCAATGTACTTCATCTAACAAAAGTGGAACACGCTGAATTTCATCAATGATTATTGGCTTGTGCAAATTTAGATTTTTGTTTTCTATTAGGATCAATAATTCTTCCCTTAAAAGCCATGGTTTTTCCAAATATTTTAAGTATTCTGATGTCATTAAAAGATCAATGTAATATGAGTCAGGATATAGTTCTTTAAGAAGAGAACTTTTTCCTGCCTGTCTTGGCCCCCAAAAGAAAAAACTTTCTTTTAGTTGTTTTGGTAACTTGAGAATTCTTTCTATTTTTTTCATACAATTCGAAGTAACACTTCATTTTATCATGAATATCCGAAGTACTACTTAGTATATTCCTAAACACCCTTTATATACCCCAAATATTTAAATCTTAAAAATACAAAAACAACAGAAAAATGGTGCTTGAAAACTTGATCCATCTGCTAGTATATAAGCTTGTGTGTTTCCACTTCTTCTTACAACCAAATCATTTCTACTTAAAAATGATTCGTATAAAACGGAATTAGAATTGAAAATGATTTAAACAAAGATATTTCTTTCATATGTAAAGGTATAACCAAATGTCTTCTTAGCTTTTACTATTGTATCCCAATTTCAGCTTTAACATATTAGCAAGAACTTACTTCATCCTCTTTCATCCCACGGCTTAATCCCTTTTCATTTTTAGTTTTTAATTCTTGATATTTTATAGGAGCTATTTTTTTTAGCTTCTGAGCCTATTTGAAAATTTTATAAACTATTTCTTAATTTCTAACAAAATAAAATTTAAATATTTCTCAGCCAACATAAATGAATCATGTGCTTCTTCTTTTGTAGCAGACTCACCTGGGTATCTAAAATCTACAGCATAGGTTGTTAGACTAATTGCTACTTTTTCCCATTCAGAAAATCCTGAATTAATATTCTTACAATCCACAGTAAGTTTCATTAAATCATGTGTCTTTGAGATTTCTTTATTATTTTTTATTAGATAAGCTTTCAGGAGTTTTTCAATAGATTGCTGACACAAAAAACATATTTGATCATAATAGTCTTTCCCTGAATCCAGAATCAGCTTTGCAGTATCAAAATCCTTAAGAGCTTTAAGCACCCACTCTTCATGTAAGCTCTTCATAAACAATTTTCCCCTTTTCAAGAATTTGCTTAATGAATGGATCTCCGATGTTTATTCTATTCTTTATTTCTTCCGGTGTTCTTACCATTAAGTCTAGTGATATATCTCCAGGATGACATTTGTTTAAAATTTCTATTGCTCTTTTAGATGGTCTCTCTTCGTTAGAATCCATAATTATAAAAAGATCTATATCACTGTCTTTGTTTGGATTGCCCCATGCTTGAGAACCAAATAAAATGATTTTTTTGGGGTGAAAAGTACTTACTATTTGTTTTGTTAAATCTTCTAGCATTTCAACTAATTATACCCTAAATATTTTTATATAGCTTACCCCGTCTCTTGCATAGCTGCGGCTACACCATTAATGCTAAGCAATATAGCTGAAACAATTTGCTCTTTTTGTTTTTCATCACTTGTGTTTTTTAGTCTGCGTAAAAGCTCTACCTGAATATAGTTCAATGGATCAGTATATGGATTTCTTAGTTTAATTGATTTTTGAATAACTGGAGTATTGTCTAAAACCTCATTGTAGCCAGTAATTAAAAGTAACATTTGTCTGGTTAAATCATATTCATTTTTTATTTTTGAAAAGACTCTTTCTCCAAGCTCTTTTGGCTCAACTAGGGTAATATACTGGCTTGCAGTATGCATATCAGCTTTAGCTAGTGCTGTTTGACAATTGTCGATGACGGATTTAAAGAAAGGCCAATTTTTATACATGTTTTGTAGGCACTCTTTTCCGCCTTCTAGCTTGGCAGCTTCATTTAATGCTGTTCCTACTCCATACCAGCTTGGTATCATCATTCTTGTCTGAGTCCAGCTAAATCCCCATGGAATTGCTCTTAAATCTTCTATTTTTTTAAGACCTGTTCTACTAGCTGGTCGAGAAGCTATTTTTAGCTGACTGATAAATTTAATAGGTGTAGCCTGAATATAAAAATTCCAAAACTCAGGATCATCATAAACCAATTCTCTATATTTAATTTTTGATGAGTCGGCTAACTTGTTCATCAAATCTAACCATTCAGGTTCAAAACTTGATGTCTGTACTTCCTGTTTAGAACTCGCAAGTAAAACAGAATGAATTATTGATTCAAGATGTCTATGCGCTAATGGTAATAATGAATACCTAAAAGATAAAACTTCTCCTTGTTCAGTAAATCGGATCTTTCCACCTACACTTTTATATGGATCTGCCTGAATCGCTCTACCAGCCTGACCTCCTCCACGTCCTATACTACCTCCACGTCCATGAAAAAGTCTCCAAGCTATATTGTAAGCACTACAAGCATCAGGAATATTTTTCTTAGCATTGTATAGTTTCACATTTGCTGATAAACAACCACTGTCTTTATTACTGTCAGAGTAGCCCAACATATGTTCATGAAACTTGTTCCGCGAATCTATATGAGTTTTATATATTTCATTATTGAATAAACTATTAAGCAATGTCTCAGGATGACTTAAGTCTTCATCTGTTTCAGATAAAGGCACAATATCAATCTCACTTTGAACTTCAAGTTTATTGTTTGTATTTTTTATTTTAATCAAATCAGCTTCTTTAGCCAATAACATAATTTCAAGTAAATCACTTGCTTTTTGGGTAAAACTACCTATATAACATCGAACTGATTCCTTTCCAAAGTTTTCATGGGCAAAACGAATGGTATTAAACACTTCTAATGTTTTTTGTGTTTCACTAGAAAGCTTATCTTTTTCTATAACTAGCTTCTCTGGCTCTTTTAAAAGCCTTGTTAAGAGTTCAATTCTTTCATTTTCACTTAAATCTTTATAAAGCTTGGGCATTATTTGACCTACAGATAAAATTTCTGTAACTGCTTTTTCATGCTCATCACAGTGCTGTCTTATATCTAACTCTGCCAAATGAAATCCACAAGCCTCTACCTGAATAATCAAATCAGCTAACGGTCCTGACTCAGTAATTATAGAAGCATTGTTTTCTTTCAAGCTATCTTTAATAAGATTTAAATCATGAAGAAACTGTTTTGAGTCTGTATACCTAGCACCTATTGGAACATTGATTTTATTGTTAAGTGCATTTAGTGTGTTTTCTAATTTCTTTTCTATAAACCAAAATTTGATTCTATATGGTTCATTCTCATGTAGTTTATTAAGTCTTGAATCAGTAGCAATAATACTTTGATCACTTTGTATGGATTGTACTAGTGCTTGTGATGCATTTATAGAAAGAGAAAATTCATGACTTAAGTCTTCAATAATTTTTACATATTTTTTTAAAATCTCATCTGCTTGTAGTAACAGTACTTCTTTAGTAATCTCAGGTGTAACATTGGGATGACCATCCCTGTCTCCCCCCACCCAAGAACCAAATTGTAAAAATGCAGGAATCGTAAACTCATCTTTTGGGTAATAGTTTTTAAGTGCATTCTTTAAATCATCATGAAGTGTTGGAATAACTGGAAAAACTGTGTTTGATAAAAAGTAAATGGTATTTTCTGCTTCTTCCAGAACCGTGGGTGGAGTAGGTCTTATTTCAGGCGTTAGCCAAAGAAGCATGATTTGTCTTTTTATTTCTGTTTCAACATCTCTATGTTCGTTTGGAGTTAGTTTTTCCATGTCACGCTTATAAAGCAATTCTGAAATGGTATTGAGTGCTGAAATCAATTCTGGTCTTTTAGCCTCTGTAGGATGTGCAGTAAAAACAGGCTGTATGTTTAACTTGTTTAAGAGAGCTTGCAACTCTTCCTTAGTAGTTCCTCTTTTTTGCAATGAATAAACTGCTTCAGCAATAGATTCTTTTCTTGGTACATCATGACTTGCATTTAACTCTCTGGTTCTGTTTATTCTTATAATTTCATTTTTTTCAGATTCATTCACAAGATGGAAGTATATTGTAAATGCTCTTAGCACTTTCATAGATGTATCAAGATCCATCTTTTCTACTATTTCTGCAATTTCTTTTGTTCTATCTAAAGAAGGATCATTTCTCAATTCTTTCGATATCCCTCTTAATTTCTCTACATTATTGAAAGCAGCATCACCAGCTTGTTCTAAAATAACTTTTCCAAGCAAATCTCCTACTAGATGTATATTTTCACTTAATGGCATACTAAATCCATGTCCTTTTAAAGTTTCTTGAGTATTAGAAGATTTTGCACTAACAACATTCTGAGCAACTATTCTATTCAATTGTAAATCACTCTGATTGATTTGATCAATTTTCGACACTACATTTCTAATGGCATTTCCCACATCCCCAGTATTTTGTGCTATTTCTATTCTTGGATGATTTGAAAAAGGAGGCTTGTTCACTAAGCCAGTTCCTGAAAAAATAGAATAAACAGGAATTGTTTTATTGTTTGAGACTCTTATTGCATGAGGAACTAAATGCCTATCATTTCCACTATCTCCAATAGCAATAATTGCTTTTATATCCTTTGTGATTTCATCAGGGCATATCTCAAAGAGATAATCCATGATAGATGCTTTATTGATTTCAGTTCCATTATTTGGATAAAAGAAGGAATAAAAATAATTGTCATGATCTGAAACAGTATAATTAATACTAGCGCCTGTTTTTTTTAGCTTATCTTTAATCAGCTCAGATAAATCTTTTGATAAATCCTCATAAAACTTGGGCAGAATACCTGGTTCTTTTTTCAAGTAGAACGAAGATTCATCTGGATCAATCACTAATGAAACATTGGTATTTTGGATGTTGGCTTGTTTAATAATATAAAATGGATAAGTCATGGGAAGAATCTGCTTAGTATCATTAAATCCAGACTCCTGCAAAGCCTCGTGAAATGTACTCATTACAAGAACTTTATCCCACCCTACTTTATCTTTCATATAGGACTGCCAACCAAAATTTGAATCTTCTAGTTTTAATTGTTTAATCCATTCATGAGGTAAGTGTTCATTTTGATTAAAGAAAAAATCTCCTTTTCCGTTATCACATGAAAGAAAGTCTATGACAGGAAATCCTTCAAAGTAAGAGTTTATTTCTTTCATGGATCTCCATCCCAGACCAGTAACAAGAGCAGTTATAGACCTCTCTTGTATATCTCTAAGCACAGACTGATTGTTTTTTAATGCAAGCAAATCAACAGATTTTTTATATTTTTCTTTTTCCCAAGGGATTATGCTATGGTCTACATCAGTTACTAAAAGTATGTCCGGTGGTTTTTTGTTTTGGAATCTTAGAAAGCAATTCTGCACATTGTTTATAAGGTGTGCTTGCTCAACATTTGATAATTGCTGAATAAGAGGATAATATTGCGATCCAATAGTAATTGGTTTTAATTGCATAGCTAGAGTATAGTCAAGATGATTGACAAAATAAAGATGTCGTTATACATTGCCTTTGTGGTAAGGGTTTTCAGCCAATGGCAATTCTAATCTGCGATCATTATTCATAGCCATCATGTATTCTTGAGGAAAATCAGGAATAGTGATTAGACTAGATACTTTTTGGATTTCAGTCTTACCTTTATCCTTAGGACTCTTTAAGTAATCAGGATATATATTCTTTCTAATATGATCTACAGAAATGTCAACCCCATATCTCGGTAACACACTCTGACGAATGTGTTCTGCAGATTTTGGAAAGTCCTCCAACAAATCTTTTGCATTAGGAGAACCTTCAAAAAGAGAAGAAAAAAGCTCAGCAAATAGTTCACTTGTACTATTGTAGAAATATTTGAACTTTTCTTTTTTCTCACTAGAAAACTTTTTAATATCAGCACTATGTGTTGCTTTAAACTCTGCAGTATCTGAAAACCTACTAGAGTAAAGATCATCAAAAGCATGACCTAATTCATGAAATAAAACTCTTCTGATTTCCGCTTTGTTGTTTGAATAATCATATAAAGTGTTTGTCCCATATATAGTATAGGTTTGAGGAATGATTGCATAGTTCTCTACATACAATCCACCAGTGTTTGCATGCTTTCTATTATCTCTCCAACCAGTTTTAGTAAACTCATATACCGGTCTTGTAGGATCTGTTCCTTTCCACTTATCTTCTGCTCTCCAGGAAGGATAGTAAGCATAATATGCATCTTCAACATTTTTTGCAATCAACACATATTTGCCAGACTTTGAAAGTTCACTCCTTATACTTCGAGGTAGTTTAACTAATTCATTTTGTAGGTTAATTAAATAGTTAGGATTCACATAAGAATGTTTTGGAGTAACAATCAGTGAGGAAAATTGGTATTTAACCTCATAAGTATTATTTTTTTCATAAACAAGAAATACCCCATCTAAACCAGCTTTCTTTGCATCAACCCATGCTACAGGAGTATTTGGATCATTAGATCTTGGAAAAATATTTCCTTTTTCAAATTGATCTTGTTCATATGCTATTGAAAGCATGGAATCAGTTCTTGCTTCTGTACATAGCACTACATAAAACCTGGCTTTGCCTTTTGTATCAACTCCATAATATGCTTCACACCCTTCACTCATCCTAGATTTATCAGTAATAATTTCATTGATTTTATATTTTGATTCTTCTATAGTAGAAGGAATTGATAACATTAACTTTGAAATAGGATTAGGGTTCAATGTAGAAAGTGCTGAATACCAATGCTCTTTAGTTAAAGTGTTAGTGCTTACTTGAGCTTGGTTTGTTTGTACTGGCTTAGTATCTCCTTTAACTTCAGAAAGTGGAATTAAAGATAGTGGAAATAAAACTGCTTTAGCAAGACTTGGGATTTTCATACTTATTCCTTTCAAAAAGATGACACAAACTTTTCTTCAAATTGTATGTGTTAGGTATATTTAATTAAGTAATATCTTACAACAGATAGTCTTTTTTTCAAGACTTAATCGGTATTGACCTACAGGGGCATAGTCAGGATAAGTATCCTAAAGAAGTTAATGATGTATTTCCTACAGATTTTTCCTCTGATTCAGAAATAGAACAATTTCTTCTTTGTAAGATTCTTTTAAAGAAATCAATTCCTTCGCGACTTAAGTAAAAAGAAACCATGAACTCAGGCAACAATCTTCGACGAGTGTGAGCCTTTGAAGAATTAAACTCTAAATCACAAATTATTCCTGCTTTACTAAACAAATTTAAAGTATCATGGAATTTTCTACTCAAATAATTATCTTCTTGCAAGTTGTTTATATCATTTTCAGGTAAGCTAATGTCTAATTCATAGTACTCTTCAGAAGACTCATCAAGGTTTTGGACAACTTGACTGTTTTGTTCAGATTGGAACCTATGATCTAATTTAGCAAAAGTATATTTTGACAATTTTTCTTCTTGTACTTTGGGTAGTAAAGTTTTATATAAGTTATCTAAGTCACGAAAATATATTTTTATTCTTGGAGGAAGTCCGTAAAAAACTAACTTTATAATGCTCCAAATCTTATTTTGGAGTGAGGTCTTTTTCAATATTTTTTCAAGTTCAAGTTTCCATTCATAATATCTCAATGATTTTCCCTGCTCTAAAACACAAATTTCTAAAAATAAATCTTCTGCTGTACTTAAAATATCTAATTGTTTTATTTTGTCCCTTAATAAATACTTTTCAGCATTTGTAACACCTTGGCTAGAATCATGAATACGCTTTTTAATTACTCTTATCAAAGGATTATCAGGACTAGTTGGGATAGGTGAAATCTTAGACATAATTAAATGCTCAAATTGGGTTTAGTTTAACAGTGCAATTAAGATATGTCAAAATTAAAAATTGGTCTTGCAGTTATTAAGCTTGTACTACCTTTTAACTTATTAAGAGCTTAAGCACCCACACGTTCTAATTCTTCACTATTCCACGGTGGCAATTGCTTTTCAAGAGGTTTATCTTCTCTATAACCAAGTGCATACTCAGCCTGGATTAAAGTATGAATCTCACGTGTGCCTTCATAAATAAGCGCACCTCGTGAATTTCTAAAGTGCCTTTCAATATCAAACTCATTAGAATAACCATAAGCACCTAAAATTTGAAGTGCATCATTTGCTGCTTCAAATGCATTGTTGCAGTTCACCCATTTAGCAAGTGACACTTCTCTTGTGTTTCTCATGCCCTTATTTTTAAGCCACCCAACTTGGTAGGTAAGAAGTCTTCCTATATCTCTTCCTGAAGACATCTTTGCAATCATTTGCTGGACTAGCTGATGCTTTCCGATTTCTTTTCCAAATGTTTCTCTTTCATGAGAATATTTAACACTAGCTTCTAAACATGCTTCTATAATGCCAACTGCCCCAGAAGCTACTGTATATCGCCCATTGTCAATAGAGCTAAGTGCTACTTTTAATCCATCACCTTCTTTTCCAATAAGATTTTCTTTTGGTATTTTTGCATCCTGAAAGGCAACACTTCCTGTATTTCCTGACCTTACACCAAGCTTTCCATGAATAGTACTAGATGATACACCTGGAAAGTCTTTCTCTACAATGAATGCAGATATTCCTTTTGTACCTTTTGATTTATCCGTATAAGCAAAAATAAGAAAAGTATCAGCAACAGTAGCTAGTGAAATCCATGTCTTTTCTCCATTTAAAATATAATGATCACCTTTTAATACTGCAGTGGTTTGAATACCAGAGACATCAGATCCTGCATTAGGTTCAGTAAGTCCAAATGCACCAATTTTTTCACCTTTGGCTAATGGGGTTAAATATTTCTTTTTTTGTTCTTCTGTTCCCCAGGTAAGAAGAGTCATTGAGTTCAATCCAAGATGAACAGATAAAACTACCCGTGCTGTAGAATCTATCTTTTCAAATTCAAGACAGCAAAGCCCCATAGAAATATAATCCATCCCTTGTCCACCGTATTTTCTTGGTATACAAATTCCAAGGAAACCGTTTTGTCCCATCTTTTTTAAAATATTAAAATCAGGTTCTGCTTTCTCATCACGTTCTCTAAGACCTGGATAAATTTCTCTTTTTGCAAAATCTCTGCTTGAGTTTGCAACCATTATTTGTTCATTTGTTAATTCAAAATCCATAACTTCATATTATATCGTAATTAAAGTTTTTTACATCCAACAATTTCACGGTTTAATGTATATGTCTCTCCTCCGCCAATAATATCAATCATTATAGACGGTGGCATATTAGCAGGCATTAAATCAAAATTTAGTTTGTTTATACCTACAAACTTCCAACATCCTGGAATATATTTATCCCCATAAAAAATACATTTTGGTTCATATGTATTTGCTGTTTCATCAGAACAAATAGCTTCAAAACCTTCAGGACAGATGATTTGTCCTGCTCTATCACAAAGAGGGCAGAGAGACAGTTCCGAAACTGCTAATGCACTACTTACATTAAAACAAATCACAAGAACTAAAAAAAACAAAATTACAAATTTTCTTTGCTTACTCAATTCTTAATTCTCCATTCTCAATTTTATTTCTTCTGGCATTTAATTTTATCTAGACTATAACTATAAAATGTAGTATCAGTACCATCTGCTAAGCAAGCTGGTAATTGCATCGTACCTACAAAAACACAAGAAGGTTTGTATTGTTTTGGACAATCAGGAGAAAACCCTTGTGGACATTCTAATTGACCGACAGGTGTACAACTGGCTGGCTTTACTTCTTTGTTCTGAGTCTTTGATTTAAAAAAACATTGACCTTGCAAAGGTACTATCACTAAACCAATTAACAAAAATACAAAAAAACTTACAATTAATACTTTTTTATTTGTTTTCATTTTTATTTATCCTTACCTAAATTATTAAACCATATTTTAGAAATTTCCAATTCATTGCCAATCCACTTAAATAGGCTTGCATTTTCTGCCTGCCTTACTGCAGACAAAGTTTTCTGGGCGCGGAAAATAGTGAGTTTAATTGCGTGGATTAGTATTACCACCAACCTGTCTTATCAAGTCACAAGGATAAAATCCTCTTTTTAGCCTAGTCTGTGTAACTCTCGGTTACAGTTTTTAAAGTACAAACCTGATAGTATATCTTTGTTACTGCCTACCTAACATAATATTTCTAAATAAACAGCTTATGAGGTAAGATTTTATCCGATTTATTCGGTAAAATCTGTAGGATGTTATAAGTAGTAACCCGGAAGCACTATGGAAAGCCGGTTTTGGGAGCGCAGCGAAAAAACCGGCGGTAGGTAGAAACATATCTTTAAAGATAATTCCTCACTTCAATGAATAATAGCATGTTAATAAAACTTAAAAAAAACCTAAAATCACTAAGCATATATCTTCCATGCATAATCTTCCTTCTTTTAGTTCAAACTAATATTTCATATGCCAAGCTCACTGATGAACAAGAGAATAAGCTAAAAGAATTAGAGAAAGTTTCAGGTGCAGCAATTCCAATGTTTGGAAAGATTGAACAGCCTTTAAAAGGAAGTGTGTCTACACTACAAAACATTCCAACCACAATAAACCTTCCACTAAAGCTCAGTGAGCCATCTTCAGACAATACAATCAAACTCGATTTAAAAGATAATGAAAAAGAAGATCTTTCTGGGCTTGAAGACAAGCGCAAATCTTTACAAAAAGCAGAAGAGCAAGGATTAAACTTCATTCAACCTTCATTACAATTAACTACTGATGAACAAAAAGCCATTGATGATTTTTTTTCAAGAAGCGAACAGGAGCAATTATTAAACCTCTGGAAAGCAACTATTGAAAGAAATAAAACCATTCAATTCATTGTTCAAAAACTAACTCCTGCTGATTCACCACAAGCAGCAAATTCTGTTTTATCCAAAACCATTGGAGCTGCTATATTCTTACCTTTTTATGCACTACAAGCCATTACAAATAATGCTGGTGCTTATTATGGAAGCCAGGTAGGGGGGCGTGTTCTAGGAAGTGTTATTGAAGGCAAGATGAACAAGAACCAAACCCAGCTTCAGCTCTCACAAACTGAAACTATAATTTTATTTATGATGGTTGATGAAGTGGCTGAACGATTAAGACAAAGATATCACGACTATAAAAGACTTATGGTAGAGCGTACACTTGCTACCAGTGAATTAGAAGAAGCAAAGAAAGACTGCCTGGATGCCAGTGAACTAAAATCTCCAGAGACAGAAGTTTTAGCCCATATACAAAGAAGAGCCATTGAACGAGATGTTAGAAACATAGATGCACAAATGAGATTTTATAAGACATCATTAGCTGAGCTTGCAGGACCACAGGCTATTAGTGAACTAGATGAACAGCTAAAAATAGAGCTAGCAGCGACTCAAAATACCCCATTAGATTTTTTAGGTGTAGAAAAATAAACGGAGGAAACATCGTATGGCAAAGACAATGACAAGAGAAGAAACAAAAGAAAAGGGACGTGAAAAGGCAGATGCTAAGCCTGATGAAAAACAAGAACGCTTAAATGCATTAAGCTTAACCCTTGAAAAAATCGAAAAGGATTTTGGTAAGGGTGCAGTTATGAGGCTTGGTGAGGCTAAGTACAATATAATAGATGCCATTCCTACAGGAGCACTATCATTAGATTTAGCACTAGGAATTGGTGGAGTACCACGTGGAAGAGTTATAGAAATATTTGGACCCGAATCAAGTGGGAAGACCACAGTAGCCATGCATATTTGTGCTCAAGCTCAAAAACTTGGTGGGACTGCAGCCGTTATAGATGCAGAACATGCATTAGACCCTGAATACGCTAAAGCACTTGGTGTAAACACTGATGATTTATTAGTCAGTCAGCCTGATACAGGTGAACAAGCTCTAGAAATTACTGAACAGCTTGTAAGATCTGGAGCCATCGATGTAATAGTAATAGATTCAGTTGCAGCACTTGTACCTAAAGCAGAAATTGAAGGTGAAATGGGTGACTCACATATGGGCTTACAAGCAAGGCTTATGTCTCAAGCACTTAGAAAGCTAACAGGCATTGTAAGTAAGACTAAAAGTGTAGTTATTTTCATAAACCAAATGAGGCAAAAAATCGGTGTCATGTATGGACCATCAGAAACCACGACTGGCGGAAATGCTCTTAAATACTATGCTTCAATACGACTTGATGTAAGAAGAATTGAAACCTTGAAAAAAGACAATGTAGAATATGGAAATAGAATCAAGGTCAAAGTAGTAAAGAATAAAGTAGCTCCACCATTTAGAATAGCTGAGTTTGATCTTCTCTATGGAAAAGGGATTAGCTTTGAAAGCTCACTCCTTGATGTAGCCTGTAGCTTTGATGTAGTCCAAAAATCAGGCACATGGTTTAGCTATGGATCTGAAAGAATAGGACAAGGAAGAGAAAAGTCAGTAGAAGTCATAGCTTCAAACCCTAAGCTACTAAAAGAAATAGAAACTAAGGTCAGAGCTAAAATCCAAGAACTCAGAGCCCAATCAAGCGCTACTCTTGATTCTGGAAATGCTCAAGAATTGCCAGAGGAAGAGGTTTAAACTCATTACCGGCATATTTCTACGACACAAATAATATAAACAGTAAATCTTTCTTATTTTGACTTAATTTGTGCAAATTCTTAAGATTTACGATTGAATCATACACTATCATACTGTAGTAGTATAGTATATTTTACTATGATATTGGTATAATACAGACATGAATAATGAATTAGGCAAGTTTTTTTTAAATCAAAATACTGTTGTTGAAAGCAAGCTAAATCAATACATTTCTACTCTTACCAAGGAGGAGCTTCCGCACAGATTTCTTTTTGATAAATTAGAAAACTATATAAATAACTTTATAGAAAAAAAGTCGGAAAAAAGATGGGTTATTATTCCAGGACTAAGGGGAACAGGAAAAACTACATTACTTGCACAACTATATTTTTACATCTTAAAAAAATATAAAAAAAATGTTGATCTGTTATTTGTTTCACTTGATGAAGCTAAGGAATACTTTCACATAGACTTATTGGAAATAATAAAATATTATGAAGAAAATAAGAGTAAAAGATTTGAAGAGCTAGATCGTCCTTTATTTATTTTTCTAGACGAAATACAAATATATAAAAATTGGGCAAAGCTATTAAAAACTATCTACGATAGATCAAAAAAGGTTTTTATTTTCTGTAGTGGATCTTCTGCATTAGAACTTCAGACAACTGCTGACGTAGCAAGAAGAGCTATTATAGAAAAACTTCATCCACTATCATTTACTGAATATCAAATTTTAAAAAATAATATTCATCCTCCAAGCAATATAAAAAATGAGATTTTTAATAGCATATATCATTCTGCAAATGTTACAGATATCTTAACTTCTCTAACCAGACTAAAACCAAAGTTAGATAATTATTTTTCAGAAATACCACAGGATTCACTAGAGAATTATTTATATAGTGGAACGATGCCATTTACTCTCTTACAAGATGATGAGGCATATTTATACAGATCAATAGACTCTTTATTGGATAAAATTATTAAAAATGACATTGCAATGTATGGGAATTTAGATAGAGATACCACAGATTCCATTAAACGCATTTTATTCATACTAAGCGACTCAGAAAACATAAGCCTTACAAAGCTTTCAGAAGTACTGCATTTAAACAAATTAACAGTAACACGAATTTTAGAATATTTAGAGCAATCAGAAATATTAATAAGAATATTTCCTTATGGAAGTAATATTAAAAAAGTCCGCAAACCATCTAAATATTTATTTATGACTCCTGCTATAAGAGCATCTCTTTATAAAATTTCAGGACTACAAGATACATTTAATACACGCAGAGGTCCATTATTAGAAGATATATTTGGAATGCATTTTTACAAAGAATTCTTAATTCCAAATATTGGAAATGTTTCCTATGATACTTCAAATAAATGTGCTGATTTTATCTTACAGATTTTAAACAAAAAACAAATTGCCATAGAAGTAGGAATAGGAGAAAAAGGTATTAAACAAGTTATGAATACAATGAATAATATTAAATGCAATTATGGTGTTGTATTTTCAAACGATTCATTATTTATAGATAAAAGCATAAATATTATTAAAGTACCTTTAAACTACTTCTTGCTAATGTAATATTTATGGGGGATAGAAGAGATTTAAGCTTAGTTTAAAGAGTTTTTTTTCTGAACAACCCTTCAATTACATTTGAAAACCTTAAAGGCTTACCTTGAAATAGGTTATCAATATTCACTTTACATACTTTTTGTAAGAATGGAAACACTCTTTTCTCCAGACTCAAGTGAAGTGATCCAAGTACATTTTTTTCTGGATAACTAGGTCTTATACCTATAAGCTGTTTAAGATAATTTTTTACCCGTAGTGTAAGTGAATAGTAGCCACTATGTGTTACACCTAAAACTTCTCCTTTTGAATTCAAAAGCGGTGAGCCAGAACAACCAGGTCCACCTTTATGCGCTGTTATTATTGATTCGCTAAGCGATTTATAATTTTTTGCCATCTTCCAATTCTCTTCAACCTCATCAATATCTATATCTTCTAACTCATAGCTTAAATCTTGGACAGTACTTGCAGTTAAGATGGGATATCTTTGTGCCAAAAAATGACCTATTTCATATGTGGAGTCTCCATTCTTAAGAGAGCCTTTATTAAAAGACAAGTAATTCCACAAGTCCTCTTGTTCAGGCAGTGCTATTGCAATAAGAGCTAAATCATCTTGTGGTGAAGACGCTAGCTCTACTACAGGAACTGAAACAATATCTATTTTATTACTATCATCAATAGAATCTAGATCTTGTGGATTAATTACTGCTCCTTCTGATTTAGAAAAAGCAGGCGGTTCACTGATAAATGGAAAATCAACCCAAAGCTGATCACCTTGTGATTTCAATTTATGAGATACATGCCAATTTGTAATTCCTATGCCATCGGGGCTGATTGCAAAAAATGTTCCGCCATGTACATAGTTAAAAGTGGTATGTTTAACAGCCTCGCCATCTCCCCAGGTAGCTCTTATCCTTCCAATTGACTTTGTAGCTTCATGAACAATTCCACCTTTTATATTTTCCAGGTAGTCTTTTGTTAATGAGATTCTTTCATCAGTGATAACAGATTTTCCATTAACTGTTTTTCTTGTACAAGCCTCAAATGAACCGGGTTTATAAACAGGAGAAATATCTGCTTTAGTATTTGAAATTGGCTTTGATGACATAAGCATTTTCCTAATTTTGCTCTGTACGAAATTTTCTATTTGCTTTTGCGTCTCTACTCATACCTTCAACCCAATCCGCTAAGTTAATATCCTTTTTACCACTTTCATCTTTAGCTGCTTCAAATTGACCCAATTCAAGGGTTTCAATAAAGTCTACATGTGCTGGCTTGCTTCCATATATAACTATAGATACATCCAAATTTCCACCCTCTTTTGCAAACTGATGAATTGCTGATAGCATAGCATTTGCTGATTGCTTATCTGTTAGTCTACCAATCATTCCAGTACCAAGTGCTGGTGCTGCTATTGACTGTATGCCCTGCTCTTGAGCTAGTTTTAGTACATTGTAAAAAGCTGTTTGTATAGTATTAAACTCATTATCTTCACCTGAACCTACAGAAACCACATGAAGTAGCGATTTAGAATTTCCTCCCCCTGATGGTGTTAAGAGAATCTTTCCAAAAGGCTGTTCTCCTTTTTGTTGCACAAACTTATCATATGCTTCAAGTCCTTTTAATCCGCCACTTCTTGCTACAGCTCCTCCAACTCCACCATAAGAAGCTGCACTAGTAAACTGTGGAACAACATATGCATCACACTTAACTTTTGTTATATCACCAAGAATTATTTTTACAGTTGTCCCCTGTATTGGTTTCTCAAAAGAATCAGTTTTTAACGCTGCTTGAAAAGCAGAACTAGTACCTCTAGGTAGATTCACTTCTGGTTTCATGATATATCTCCTCCCTTAAACTAAATTTTTTCCCTGACATCATTCTATAAAGTTAAGATATTTAATGCAACAGCAATTCTAAAGCAAAGATTAAGTTTAAGATTAATTTTCTCTAAGATTAGCCAGGTTAAGAAAATAAGAGTTTGTTTTAGTAGTTTTAGGTTAAGAAAATTTATCTTCTACTCGAACCCATCTTAAACAGTCCCATTAAAGGGTTTTGCATGGTTTTTAATTCTTCAATTTCTTCAGCTTGCTCTTTTAGTTTTTGTTTTAGTCTTAAAATATCTTGCTCATGTTTTCTTTGTAGAGTTAGAATTTCTTTTCTATGCTGATCACTAGTACTTATGTAGTAAGATTCCCATTCTTTTTGTTTGGTATCTATCAATCCTTCTACCTGTTCTCTTAATGTAGTAAGTTGTTCTTTGTATTTTTCTTCTACCTCTTGTTCAAGTTCAATTATCTCTTCTTCAGTAAGCTCAAGTCTTTCTTTAAGCTCAAAAGCATCTCCTTTTGTTTCATCCAGTTCTTCTTGCAATCCTTTACTTTTTAAAATTAGCTCTGATATTTCTTTTTCTTTTTGCGTAAGTGTTTCTTGAAGCTGCTTTGCTTTTTTACCTTTAGCTTGTGGCAATGAGCCTGTTTCTTTGTAAGTCTGCAGCTGTATTTCTAATTGTGATTTTAGCAAGAGTGTCTCTGACAATTTTCTATCTAAATTGTTTATTGTTTTTTGTTTTATTTCAAGCTCTTCTTGCAATAAAGAAATATTTTCAACATCTTTACCATCATGAGATTCAAGTTCTTTTTTTAGCGCTTCATCAAGATCAAGTGCTTTAGCTCTTAGAGAATTTAATTCTTGTTTAGCTAGATTTAAAGACTGTTTCAATCGAAAGATAGGAGATAATGAGAGAAGTTTTTGGATTGACTCATTCCCTTCAAAATCTATATTCATTAGGATTTCAGAAAATGAGGATAAGAGTTTAACTTCATTATAAGTTAAGCCTGATTCTCTAAGCTTATGAAAAGTTTTAATAGTTTGAAGATCTTCACTTGTAAAATTTTCTAAATCTGAAGAAGCTGGATATGCATTGAGCTGCAATTCTTGTTCATATAAAGCTAATGTATCATCTGATATCTCTAGCTTTCTTAAAACCTCTTCACGTGTTAGTTTTTCTTGCTCTACCATTTATAAAGGCCTTTAATCAATTCTTTTTATCTACACCGATAAAATCAATATTTATATTACCATAATAGAAATAGCGATAAAAGAATAAGAAATTAGGTTAAAAGGAGAACATTGAAGACAAATCATTCCCCAAGATTAAATAAAATTTATCTTTTTATGGCCTTAACCATATTTGTTTTTAGCCTTTTTTGTGGTATGGGTTTAGTTAATTCAAAAGAAGAAGAAAACAAAGACACTTTAGAAACCATTGTAGAACCTGCTTCCATAATGGTCGGCGACACAATTATAGTTAAGATTGCTAAAGATCCTGCTATCAATGAGATTCCCAAACTCTATTTTGATAAGACTAAAATTCCTACTTTTACATTAAATAACTTGTGGTATAGAAGCCTTATCCCTATTAGTGCAAGCATTAAACCTGGCACATATGCACTTGAAATTTACTATAAAGAAAAATCTAAAAAATTAAACATTAATATAAATGAAACAAAATATCCTTTAGAGTCTCTCACTTTGAGCAAAGAAGTTTCAGCATTGAAAGTAAGTATGATTGAAAAAGCTGAGGTATCAAAAGCACTTTTTGTTGAGAGTCCAAAAAAATTATGGTCTAGTAAATTTGCTTTTCCTAGTAGTGGACTAAGATCTACAGTTTATGGTGTTAAAAGAAAAATTAACGGAGTATTAGACCCAGACTATTTTCATAAAGGATTAGATTTTGCTGCAAGAACTGGCAGTAATGTAATTGCTCCTGAAAATGGGAAAGCTATTTTGATAGGAGAACAATCAAAAGGTTTTGTTGTAAATGGAAATTGTATATTTCTCGATCATGGACATGGGGTAGTGACTGCTTATTTACATTTAAGTAAAATTACTACTAAAGAAGGTGAATTTGTAAAGAAGGGGCAAATAATTGGACAAGTAGGAAGTACAGGAATAGCTAGCGGCCCACATTTACACTGGGGATTATATGTACATGGAATGACAGTAGATCCTTTAGTATGGACAAGTAAGATAATAGAATAGGATTTACATGTTGTTATACAAAATAAAGTTTGTTTTTTACAATAAATACTTTAAGTTACAATTATGAGTGTTTGGCAAGTTTATAATATTGAAAGCTACCAAAGTAGAAAGATAAAAATAGAAAGAGGAGAGAAAGAAAAATGCTAAAGAAACTTACCCTATTACTTTATGCAGTTATGTTAATGATTTATATGACTGCATGCGCAGCACCAAAACAACAAGAAGAAGTTCAAGCACCAGAAGAAGAAACTGAAGAAGCTGAAGAATCAGCAGAAGAAGCTGGTGAAGAAACTGAAGAAGGTAAAGAAGAAGCTGGCGAAGCTGAAGAAGGTAAAGAAGAAGCTGGCGAAGCTGAAGAAAAAACAGCAGCTCCAGCAGCTGAAGAAAAAGCAGTAGCTCCAGCAGCTGAAGAAAAAGCAGCCGCTCCAGCAGCTGAAGAAAAAACAGCAGCTCCAGCAATGGATGCAGCTCAATAAATAATGATCAACTTAATGTAATTGAAAGAGGTACTTTAATAAAGTACCTCTTTTTGTAAAAGCCAAAGGAGGACTCTCATAATGAAAAATTTGATTGCTGTATTAATATCTCTATACTTTATTATTTGCTTAAGTGGTTGCTGTTGTAATTGTGCTCATAAAGCTCAAGAGGCTCAAACTAACGCTGAATCAGAAAAACCACAAGAAGCTGAGCAACCTGCTGAAACCCAAGAACCTGCACAATAACCTTTTCTTAACCTTTTCCTACTTGCAACTTCATTTACAGGTTTGCTAATCTATATAAAGTATAGGTAATTTTTACGTTTATAATATTTATATGCCAACTCTCTCAACTACAGAAATAAAAGCAATAGCTAAGCTCTTGAAGTCTCAAGACGCAACTACTACCAAGCTTATGGAGGAGCAGCTAAAGACTTTTGATAATGGACTATTAAGAGAAATCGACAAAGAAATTTCACCCGGTGATATTGAATTAAAGAATTACTTTTTAAACCTAGTATTTAATACTAAACGTGAACAACTTAAAAGTGATTTTCTAAAATGGGCAACTAACGGATCAGATCTTCAAGAAGGTGCATTTCTTATAGCCTTATTTGATAACCCTCTAATGGATACAGAATACTATTCTTCACTAATAGCAAAGTGGGCAAATACACTTAATAGCACTTTAAAAAAAGTAACATTAACTGATGATCCTACTTCAATAATAAATGAGATAAATCATTTTATGTTTATGGAAATAGGACTCAAAGGCAATAAAGAAAGTTATTATGATCCAAAAAACAGTTTTATAGATAAGGTATTAGAAAGAAGAGCAGGAAATCCTATTTTGCTTTCAGTTATATATTTATTGATCACAAACAAACTTGGATTGTCTTTCAATGGTGTCAATATGCCAGCTCATTTTTTAATTCAATATGCTGATGGCTATGATCCTATACTTATTGATCCTTTTAATCAGGGTGAAATTATTACAAGAAATGTTTGTCAGGATAGAATAAGAGCACTGAAACTAACATGGCAAGAAGACTATCTCTCCTGTCCTACTAACAAACAAATCATTTCACGCATTATGCAAAATCTAATCAATATTTATACTCAAGAAGAAAAATTTGAACTGAAAGAATATCTTGAGAGTTATATAAATGTGCTTAAGAAAGCCTAAAGTGACTACAACTACAAAAGACAAGTTGCAAACAAAAAAAGAACAGTTAGCCAAGTTAAAACTTACTAGTGATGAGTACTCAAAAATAGTAGAGCTTATAGGCAAAGAACCTAACGATGTAGAACTTCACATGTTTTCTGTAATGTGGTCTGAACATTGTTGTTATAAGAACTCAAAAGCTTTGTTAAAAGAATTCCCAACAAAAAATAAATACGTAGTAGTCGGACCTGGTGAAAATGCTGGTGTTATTGACATTGGTGATGGAACTAGAATTGCATTCAAAATTGAGTCTCATAATAGACCTACAGCTGTAGAACCTTTTCAAGGAGCAACAACGGGTGTAGGTGGTATTCTCCGTGATATTTTTACGATGGGAGCAAGACCCATTGCAATTCTTGACAGTTTAAGATTTGGAGATTTGAATATCCCTCATTCAAAATTTTTATTTAGTGGTGCTGTAAGTGGTATCGGACATTATGGAAACTGCACAGGAATTCCAAACATTGGTGGTGAAGCATACTTCTATCCTACATATAATGAAAATCCTCTTGTCAATGCCATGGCAATTGGAATAATGGAAACTGATAGCATTGTTAAGTCTGGTGCAAATGGTATTGGGAATGCTGTTTTATATGTTGGAGCTAAAACAGGAAAAGATGGCTTAGGTGGCGCTAGCTTTGCAAGCTCTGGTCTTACTGATAAAAGTCATGAAGATAGACCTGCAGTACAAGTAGGCGATCCTTTTACTGAAAAAATACTAATAGAAGCATGTCTAGAAGCTTTTAAATCAGGTTATGTAGTAGCAGCACAGGATATGGGTGCTGCAGGACTTACATGCTCCACATCTGAAATGGCTGCAAAAGGAAATGTTGGTATTGAGATTGACTTGGACAAAGTTCCAATAAGAACTACAAGCCTAACACCTATAGAATATATGCTTTCAGAGTCACAAGAAAGAATGTTGTTTGTAGTAAAGAAGGATTCTAAAGCAGAACTTACTAAAATATTTACCAAGTGGGGTTTGGATTGTGTTCAAATAGGAGAAATTACTGCTGGTGAAAAAGTCATAGTTAGACATAAAAATAACGTTGTAGTTGATTTGCCTGCTAAATCACTGGTTAATGAAACCCCTGTCTATAAAAGAGAAGCAAAAGAACCTTTATATTTTAAAGAAAACAAAAACTTTGATCAAGATCAAATCCCAGACATCAATCCAGAAGAAGTTTTAGCTACTCTGAAAAAGTTATTAGCATCTCCAAATATTTGTTCTAAGAAATGGATTTATTCAAAATATGATCATCAAGTTCAGACAAATACTATTCTCAAACCTGGTGGTAGTGCTGGTATCATTAGACTGAAGAGTGGGACTATTGAAAAAGGTTTAGCTGTTTCACTGGATGGAAACTCCATGTATGTTTATTTAGATCCATACATAGGCAGTAAAATAGCTGTGTGTGAAGCTGCTAGAAACATATCATGCACAGGAGCTCTACCAATAGCAATTACAAATAATTTAAATTTTGGAAATCCTGAAAAGCCCGAGATTTATTGGCAGTTGCAAGAATCTGCAAGAGGCATAAAAGATGCTTGTACTGAATTAGATACCCCTGTAACAGGTGGAAACGTAAGTCTTTATAATGAAACAAATGGAGTAGATATTTGGCCTACACCTGTCATAGGCACAATAGGTTATATAGAAGACACGAATCTTGTCATTGACCACTCATTTAAAAAATCAGGTGATGCTATTTTACTTTTAGGTAAACAAAAACCCGAAATCGGTGCATCTGAATATCTATATTTAAAGACAAAAAAAGTTTGTGGGCAGGTTCCAGAACTTGATATAGATTTAGAAAAAAAAGTTCAACTGGAAGTTCGAGAATTAATAAAAAGAAAGCTTATACAATCAGCACATGACTGCTCAATTGGTGGACTATTTGTAACACTGTGCGAGTGTGCATTTCCCAATGAATTAGGATTTAAACTCAACCCTCAATTCTCAATTCTCAATTCCAGATTAGATGCACAACTATTTGGTGAGACCCAAAGTAGAATAGTAATCAGTGTTTCTAAAGAACATCTTCATGGTGTTGAAAGTTATTTAAAAGAAAGTAATTGTCCATATCAGATCATTGGTGAAGTTTCTGATAGATCTATAGAAATAAAATCTATAAACCTTAAAGCAGAAACTAATGAGTTAAAAAGTATTTATGATGGTTCATTAACTAAAATATTTTCACAGTAAACTACTCATCATCATCATTCTGAATTAAATCTTTCCACTCAGAGCTTTTTTCAATTTCTTTTGCGATTTCTGAAATTTGACCTTGATTAGAGATGGAATCTTTTTTTCGCCTGAGCACACTTTTTGTTTCAAGTTTTGGTTCTTCAATTATTGTTTCCTTATTTTCTTCATCGTCTTCAATATCAAATAATGGAAGCTCATCCAACTCTTCAGTTTCTTCTCTTGTTCTTTCTGGTATATCATCTAGTACAAATTTTTTCTTTGCTTGAGAGACTTCTTCATTCTTCTGAGTCTTATCCTCAAGAAGACTCGTCTCTTCTTTGTCAATAAATATCTCAGGTTCAATCACTAACTCTTCTTTCGTTTCATGTACAGGTAATTGATAAATTTTATCCTCAACATCATTAAATATGCTTTCAGGTTCTATAGTTACTTCTTGTTTTATTTCAAGATCTTGATTACTCTCTAGCAAGTCTTCTTTTAAGTCAAAAATGTTTTCTTCTTGTAAAATACTTTGTGGTCCAAAAATGTTTTCTTCAATTAAATCTTTCAACTGTGGTTCAGCAATTTGTTTAGTCTCAGACTTAACTTCAAACGGAAAGGATTCATTTACCTCCTGTAAATCAATTAGAGGCTCTTCACCTATTAACTCTTCTTGTAATAATTTTTCTTCTTCTGTCAAAGAATCTTCATTTGCTTCAAGAGGCTGAAGCTCTTCTTCA
The DNA here is from genome assembly GCA_023250155.1 of Candidatus Melainabacteria bacterium. Classification (GTDB taxonomy): domain Bacteria; phylum Cyanobacteriota; class Vampirovibrionia; order 2-02-FULL-35-15; family 2-02-FULL-35-15; genus JAHFBD01. The sequence goes on along the minus strand of JAHFBG010000002.1, from coordinate 16,455 downwards.
ATTGACAATTGATCAGCATTTATAATCTCAGAGGCTTCAACACTTGGAGTTTGAATAGTTTCATCAATTTTTATTTCAGGTTCTTTTACTTCTAAATTTGTAATTAAGTTAGTTAAGCTCTGCAACTGAGTAGAGAATGTAGCATCTAACTGACCAGATTTTGTCTCCACAATACAGCTCCCCAGGTCTATAGAATCTCTAGTCAAAGGTACAATATCAACACCGGTAGGGAAGAGTTTTTTTAAATCTTCTACACTCTCTTCAAGTAATTGTAAATTAGCTGGATTAACAAAAACCTGCACTCTATCAGCTTCACTCGTAGCTTTTTTGATTGCATCTACGACCTGTGCTTTTAAAACATTTGGATCTATTTGTGCTTGATACCTTAAAATTTTGCCTGCCAGATTTAATGCTACTTGTATAATTTCTTTGTGGGCTTGATATAAAGCTTTCTCTTTAACTGTAAACAACTCTTTCATCAAAACTCTGACTTGCTCTTTTACTACTTCTCCTTCTTCCTGTGCTTTAGCTGTAGCCTCAGTATATGTTTTTTCCTTGAGTTGCTTAGCTTCAATATTAGCCTGCTGAATAATCTCTTTTACTTTTTGCTCAGCTTCTTTCAGCTTTCTTTGTGATTCTTCTAAAATATTATGCGCATCATCTTTTATTTTGTTTGCTTCTTCTTGTGATTTTTGAATTTCAAGTTTTGCTGCTTTAACAGACAAGCTTACTTCTTGCGGTATTACTGCTTGAACTTGTTTTATATGTGTTAATTTTTTTCTTTTTATTAACATAGGCTTTATTGGTTTATCATTTTAAGTTCATTTATATATTGATCAACTATTTTTGTAACCCCTTGAGACAAAAACACAGGTGCACCTTTTTTTTGCTTCCCAAGCTTAAGCAACATATACTCTCTTAACTTTGGCCTTTGTTCATCTGCTGCTTGAAGAAGTTTTTGTATTTTTATTTCATCATTACAATCTTTCAATATTCTCTGTAGCTCTGGCCATGCCTGATAGAATGGCGTCCAATCAAGCTTTTCAATATCCATACCTGTCTCTTGCTCAATTTGATTTAACATTCTTACAACTTGAGGATCAAAGTGTGCCATAAGCAATGATTGCTGAGTCTTCGGCATAGTACGAAGAATCAATGATAAAGTTAGCAGTTTTATATCTTTAGATAAAATTGGCATAATGAGGCTAATACTACCTTATATACAATTATTCCCTTAAACCAAAAAGAAAAAATCAGAACAATGGTGGATAACTAATAAGAACTATAGTTAAAAACCTTATTCTTTATATAAATTCTATCGAAAAAAGCTAATTTAAGTATTATCTTCTGGTTAAAATAGTTGATTTATCTCGTTGGAATTCCTTCTTCTAACCAAATCTGTAATTTGCTTGCTAAAAACTCTGGCTTTTCTGTAGCAGCCTCCTGAAGTCCTGTTAATATGCCAGTTAAATCAGGTTCTTTTTCTTGCCGTATCTCAGGAAGTGGATTAGCTGAAATTTGTGCTTCTGGTCTTTGGAATTGTTGTTGTTGTGTCATTGCCTGATTAATTTGAGAAATTGTACTAGGTTCAATTTGCTGCACTGGTCTTGCTTGTGGTTTTCTCATAGAGCCAACAAACATTAAAAGACCAACAACAATGATTGCAATCTTTGCCCACATCGGTGTTTTATTCACAAGCTCTGCAATTTGTGGACCTAAATTACCAAAATTGAATGCAGGTAGTGCAGGCTTCTTGGCTTGAGTATGTGTTGATGGTACTCTCTCTCTAGCAAACTCTGCAACAGTAATTTTTATATCACTTGCTGTTGTATTTGGACTTGTTATTGCTGCAATCCCTTCACGTAATTGCTTCGTAGAAATCCTAGGTAATATTTCACTATCTATAGCTACTGCAACGGCAATCTTTGAAATTCTTCCTGCTGGTGTACTAACTGTTTTTTGTTTAAAGCTTGGATATTTTTGAGTAACTCTATTTGATTTTAAATAACTCATGCTACCATCGGCACCAGCAAGTGCTGCACCATTGGCTTGACCTTCACCGCCTAATCTTTCATCTGCTGTTTGTTCTTGCCCTACAACACCTTCTGCAAAAGTAGTAGAACTCTCTTCTGTTTTCTTTCTGCTTATCTCTGAGCTAACTCTTACAATAAAACTACCAGTCCCTATGAGTGGTGCAAGGTATTCTTCAATCCTTTTTTGAACGATCTTATTTACTCTTTCAGACTCTTCAAGCAATTCACTTGCAGCAATTTCTTCTGAATCTACTGTGGAATATGTTTCACCATTCGTATCAATAATAGAAATATTATTTTTTTGTAGGTTTGGGACATAGCCAACAAGAAGATTAATAATACTTCTTACTTGTGCTCTAGTTAATTTTGTATAGTCTTCAGGCAATTCTACTTGAACAGTAGAAGTTGTAGCTGCTTGATACTGGCTAAACAATTGTGGTTCTGGAATATTTACTCTAACTGTAGCCCATTTTATACCAGTCATTCTACTGACTATACGAGAAAGATCTCCATTTACAGCCCGCATCATTTTTATTCTTTTATCATAATCAGATGCTGCCCAGTCACTTTTATCAAATAAATTAAACCCTTCATCCTGCAAAAGATCACTTCTTGCTAGAGTTAATGCTGCTTTATCAAAATCTTTTTCATATACTTTAAGGTCAACTTTACCTGGCTGTTCGTTATCCTCTATTTTACCTTCAATATCTGCCGTTTTTAGTTTTGACACGATTTCAAAAGCTCTATCTTGTTCTAATGCTTTAACAAGAATGATTTGTTCACCTCTATCATTACTTTTAGCAGTTGCAAAAACAATAATAACGATAGCTAAAATTATTGTAACAACTCCAGCACCAATAAAAACCATTTTTCTATTCTGACCAAGATTAGCAATTGCTGCTTGAACATTTGGTGATTTTAGTTGTGCTTGTTCTGTTGCCATCTATACTTTCTTACCACTTATCCTTTGTTTCTTATCACTTTATAATATTATCTAGACCTGCATTTGTGTTAACTTTTCAACTGTGCTTATAAATTTACCTGCTACTTGAGTAGTTAAACCAAGTGCTACTTCTTCTTCTGCCATTGCAATCATTACTTCATGCAAGTTTACTTTTCCAGTTGTAACCGCTTGCTCAGTTAATTTTTCAGACTTGTTCATCATATTATTAACATTACCAAGCATGTCAGATAAGACGTTTCCAAAGCTTTGTCCACCACCAATACTTACTTGTCCCTGAAGTGGGGTTTGTGGCATCTGTGGAATACCAGGGATCATTGTTTTGAATTGGTTTGGTGTGAAGTTTTTCATATTTCTCTCCTTTTTCTGTTCATTAAACTTATGAAAGCTGACTCATAATTCCTTTTACATATTGTTGTGTTTCTTGGAAGGGCGGGACACCTTTAAATCTTTCAACATTTCCAGCTCCTGCATTGTAGGCAGATAAAGCTAAGGCTACATCACCTTGGTAACGGTTTAGTAAAGAAGATAAATATTTAGTACCAGCCCTTATGTTTTCCGTTGGATTTAATGGATTCTTAACCCCTAGCTCTTTAGCAGTCTCAGGCATAAGCTGCATCAATCCCATTGCACCAGCTTTTGACACTGCATTTGGGTTATATCCTGATTCACGTTCAATAACAGCTTTTACTAATTTTGGATCTATATTATTTTCTTTTGCAACTGTTTCTATAAATGGAGAAAATTTATTTCTTAATGCTTGAGTATTTATTTCACTCATCATACTTGAAAATGATTGCGAATGATTTTTTGTAACACCTGAAATCGACTTTGAAAGACGTTCAATTTCTTCAATTCTTTTAAGCATAGAATTAAAGCCTATAGGTTCAATTGCATTATTAAAATAGCTCACTAGTTACTCCGTTACTCCTTGCCCAAAACACTTTCTAACTCTTACTAACCTCCAGGTTTACCAATATTCATAGTTTCCTTAGCTGCAGACTTTGCCATTTCAACTATTGATAAATTTGCTTTATAGTTTCTTACTGCATACATCATTTCAACCATTTCTGATAAAGTATCTACATTAGACATTTCCACATCACCGTTTGCATCTGCTTTAGGATGTCCTGGTATATGAACTTTAGCTCCTGGTGTTTGATCTACTAAGACCTTAGCAACTTCAACACCTTGACCAACTTGATTGCCGTTGACAAAACTAGCGAGGTCTTGCTCCTTCACTCCAAGCTGCCTTGCCATAATTACTGAAAAGCTATCTGAGGTCTTTGGTGCAAAAAGTGGGATTTTTCTTTTATAGCCAGGTGTTGCAGCGTTAGCAATATTATCTGAGATAATATCCATTTTTTGCCTTTGAGCTTCAAGTCCATTGGATGCTGTATTTAATAAATCAAAAAATGTCATTGCTTATCCTCCTATTATGAAGCTCTTACTTCTAATGCTTTTTTCATATGCTCAAAATGATGAGAGATTGATTTCACCATTAATGTATAACGCAAGTGATTGTCATAAAGTTTAGACATCTCAGATTCAAGTGTCATTGGTTTAGAGTTATCTCTGTATCGTGCATTTGCTAAGAGAGATTCATTACCTTCATCCATCGAGGAAGCACCACTCTTTAATCCGCTCAAGACTTGACTGAAATCCAGATCTTGTCTAACATAATTTTCTGTTCCTATGTTGGCCAAATTATTTGAAAGAATTTGTTGGCGCTGAACTAGGCCATCTGTTAGGCCTTTCATTACTTTAAATCCTTCTGTTTGAAACATTTTATTTCTCCTTCAATTCCTCAAGGCTATAACTTATATATCGGACAATACCGTTACATTATTTAGGCCTATAGTTAAGAGAAGGTTTTCAAACGAAAGAATATTTATAAAAATATTTTCATAAATTAAATTTTGATTAACTACTGTAGAGAAAGCCCTAAGTAAAGAAAGAGACGCTGCATGCAACGTCTCAACCAAGGTCCTAACAAAAGATTCTCCTGACACTAAATTCTAAAACTCTTGAAGTTTACTATAGTCAAAATTGTTTCCTGAACTTTTTTCTACTTCGTATGCTCCTGGTTCTTCAAAACTTCCTTCTTCATATTCTTCAGCTATATAGTTGTTATATGAATTGTACTGAGTAGCATTTTTATCAACTATCTCAGGTTGTCCTTGCTGTGTCATTCTTCTTAAACCAAAAAAATTCTTTACTAAACCAAATAAGCTGATGAATGGCATAATCAACATTGGTAATTTTCCTCCAAATCCTCCACCTCCACCATTGTTCATTGGAAATCCACCTATAGGAGGAAATTGAGCCCCACTTATACCATTCACACCATTATTTTGAATTCCTGCTTGTCCAGCAAAACCTTGTAACGGTTGAAATCCTTGCTGAACTGGATTTTGAGTTACTTCTTGTGAGTTAACTAAAACAGAACCTGGAGCAAATGCTTGATTTCTCAAATCTCTTTGTGGAGAATTTTGTTGTAGAAAATTATATTGTCCTTGAGTTGGAAAACCTCCATAGGCTCTACCTTGAGAGAATTGATTTTGACCTTGGATTCCTGGAAACTGACCTTGACCTTGAATTCCAGGGAATTGACCATTAGCTCCATTGAGTGGGTTATTAAATGATGACATTACATTGTTAAAGAATTTTTTAAAGGTGGCTTGAGCAGGGATATTAATTCCATTTCCTGCCGGTTGACTAAAAGCTGTGTTTGCTGCTGCTCCTGATATTGTTCCGAATAATTCTTTTAACATTTTTTCTCCTTTATTTATTATGCAGATTTTGAAATCGTATAATGAACTTGCTCATAGATCTTATCGATGGCTTTTAGAGCCTTGAACTGAGCACCAATTAAGCCTTTTAGTTGACTTATATTCATTAATTCAGACACCATATCCACATTACTAAACTCTAAAAATCCTTGTTTTACTTTTGTAGAATTTGCATCAGCCTCTAAGGTTTGTCCAGAAACACTTGTTTGTAAAAAATAACCTTTGCCTAAAGACTCAAGTCCTTGAGGATTATTAAATACAACTATATTGATTTTCCCAATCTTAGCTTTTTCACCACTCTGTGGATCAATTCCAGATACCGTACCATCGTCAGCTATCTCAGGAGAAAGATTGGCAGGAATTGTTAGTTTAGGACTTGTGATTTTAATATTCATTCCCAATGAGTTATCAACACCTTTGTTTTTTTGTAAAAGAGTTTGAGATTCTTCTTCTGTTTGAGGTATTAACCTGTATCCTTCATCTGTTACAAGCTCACCTTCATTACTAAGTCTAAGTCTGCCTGCTCTTGTATAAGCTCTTTGACCACTAGGTAATTCAACCTCAAAAAAACCTGGTCCATCAAGAGCAAGATCAAATACTTCACCTGTTTTTCTTAGGTTACCTTGTGAAAAACTTTTTGTTTCCTTTTTTGAGATTTCTCCATTTAAGGTTTCTACAAAACTTGTTTGGGTCTTTTTGTAACCGACAGAATTCATATTTGAAATGTTTTCAATTGAATTTGTAAGCGCTTCTACATTTTTCTTTGTTGAATCAAATCCTTGATAACCTAATTTACTAAACATATTATTTTCTCCTTATACGTTTCTACCGTACTTCTCAATTAAATCCTTATCTACTGATGCTTCCATTCCAAGCAATTTTTCGCTTGCTTCAAAATTACGGAATATCATCTGCAATGCAACCATTTCATTCATTAGGTTTACATTTGAACCTTCAACAACACCTTGATGAACTCTAACAGGCTTATTGTCCATGATTTTCATTGCAATTCTTCCATACCTATCACCATCTACAATAACTTCTCCATTTTGATTAATTTTTATATCCGTAGTTTTAGAAAGACTAACTTGTTTGTCGGTCTTCTCTACTACGACTACTTCATTACCTTCATCAGTAACAAGTATTCCTTTGTCATTCAAATGAAATTTTCCATTTTTTGTAGGTACTGGGCCATCTTTAGATTCAACCAAAAACATTGCATTTCCTTCTATTGCTAAATCAAAAAGATTATTTGTTTTTTTAAATTGTCCTGGTGTTTGATCTCTCATTGCTGCTGCATTCAATGCATCTCCAAAGCTCATAGATTCTGGGATTTTTCTTTGATAACCAATGGTATTTGCATTTTCAATATTTGATGAAATGGCCTCAATCATTTTAAGTTTGCTAAGCATTCCTTGTACTGTTCGGCCTGCAATGTTGTTTTGATTGTTCATGATATTTCCTCTTTATCCTCAATTAGCACTACTGAACTTATTGCTCCTTGTTTAGGAGTTATCGGTATTAATGCCTGAGAATAGTTAATAGAAAGTTAAAAGTTTCAAAAAAAGTTAGGGGTATCCTACAAATACACTAGTAGGTAATGGTCGCGACCATTACCTACTTATTAATTAACAGACCAAATATTAGGAATATTAAGTTTTCCACCAAAAACAGTGGTAGTTCCTTCTACTGTATGAGCAGGATTGTTTTGATACATCGTGTGGTTTGAGCTTAAATTAATAACAGAAGCTTTTATATGTCTAGGGAGATTTGAGTAGTAGTGAACTTGTTCATATGCTGCATTTACTGCTTCTACTTCTTCTGGTGTCATTGTGTTGTACATAAATCTTTTTTAACCTTTGTATACATATAAAGCCTTAAGTTAAGGATAGTTGATAGTAAAAATTTCCTAGGATCGCACTTTAGTAAGTTTTTTAAGCTTATTTGCCCATACCAAGTTTTTGAGCTTTTTGAAATACTTTTCCTTCAGTAAGAATAGAAGGAGCAATTACTATATCTACTTGCTGCATTTCTTTTATATTTTGAGCACCAAGTGTTGACATAGATGTTTTCAATGCACCAACCAAATTTTGAGAACCATCATCAAATCTTGCTGGTCCTAATAATAATTCTTTTAAAGTACCTAATGTACCAACTTTAATTCTTGTACCACGCGGTAAAACAGGACTTGGTGTAGCCATACCCCAATGATATCCATTTCCAGGAGCTTCTTTTGTCTTAGCAAATGGTGAACCAATCATAACTGCATCTGCACCACATGCAATTGCTTTGCAGATATCGCCGCCTACTGACATACCACCATCACCTATAATATGAACATATCGTCCTGTTTTAGAAAAATATTCATCCCGAGCTTGTGCACAATCAGCTATAGAAGTAGCCATTGGGACACCTATACCTAACACTCCTCGGCTGGTACAAGCTGCACCCGGACCAATGCCTACTAAAACTGCACTAGCACCAGCTTTCATATGTTCTAAAGCAACATCATAAGTCACGCAATTTCCAACTACAACAGGAATCTTTGTATTTTCTATAAAAGTCTTCAAATCAAAACAATTAGTTTTATCATTCGATTTATGTTCTATAGATACTACTGTACTTTGAACCACAAAAATATCTGCACCAGAATCTTGAATAAGTTTTGCATAAGCATTTGCAACATTTGGAGTAACAGAAACTGCACATATTGCATTATGCGATTTTATTTCTTGAATTCTCTTTTTTATAAGTTCTTCTTTTATTGGTTCCTTATATATATCTTGCATCAGTGGAACAAAACTATCATTATCTACATTTGTAATTTTGTTTAAAACTTCATCATAGTTTTCATATCGTGTATAAAGTCCTTGTAGATTTAAAACTGCAAGACCCCCAAGTTTATTTATTTCAACTGCAGTATATGAGCTAACAACACTGTCCATGGCAGATGCAATAATTGGAAAATCAAATTTGTGTTTTCCTAAAATAAAAGATGTGTCACATAAATCAATATCTAAAGTAATCTTTCCAGGCACTAAAGAGATTTCATCAAACCCATAAGTCTTACGAGCTTGTTTTTTTCCACCTATGGTTACTCTCTCTTGGTTAATTTTTTCTTCATTTAATAAGCTCATAATTAGTTACATATACTAACTTCAAAAAGCAAAAAGCTTAAAAAATATAGAATTCTTTTATAATTTCATGACAGTAAAAGATATATACAGTTCTTATGCAGCTTGGGTTTTAGAGAACTTATTTACTAAAAACTCATATACTTCACCAGTAGGATAGGCTGAGTAAAACTTTCTATATAAAAATACTACATAGTTTAAAGCGACATCAGCTGATACCCCGTCAAGAGTTTTTAAATCTTCTTCCCCAAGCCTTTTAAAAAAATCTTCTATTAATTTTTGAATTGAATAGTTCATATACCCACCTCATTAATTCCTACATATAAATATGAAACTATAATATGTTAAAGATTTCGTTAAGATAATAAAAAATGTTTTGAAGTTAACTATCTGTTACAAACACCACTGTTTCTATCTGTAATAGAACCGTGTATTGATTGTATGCTTTTGCATGCTGATTAAAGCAATCCCCTTACGTTTTCTATACTACAAAGCAATAGAGGTACTGTTTCCAATACCTCTATTAAATAGTTATCAATTTTATAAATATGTTCTAGTGACTTAAATAGCCTTCAAGTTTAGTGCATCTGTCTGGTTGTCTAAGCTTTCTCATAGCTTTAAACTCTATTTGTCTAACTCTTTCACGAGTTATACCAAACAACTGACCTACTTCTTCAAGGGTCCTTTCACGTCCATCATCTAGTCCATATCTTAACCTTATCACTTCACGTTCCCTTGGTAAAAGGGAATTTAAAACTTGTTCAATATCAGTTCTTAAGAGTTCATCTGTAGCTGAACTATCAGGACGAGCTGATTCAGCATCTGCAATAAAGTCTCCAAGCCTGCTATCTTCTTCTTTTCCAAGTGGTGTTTCAAGCGAAACAGGAGTTCTGTTTGCTGAGACTATTTCTTTGACTTTTTGAACAGAAACATCCATAGCTGCAGAGAGTTCATTTTCAGTAGGTCTGCGATTTAAGCCCTGAGATAGTTCTCTTGTGATTTTTTTAAACTTGTTTATGGTTTCCACCATATGAACGGGTACTCTAATTGTTCTAGACTTATCAGCTAGAGCTCTAGTAATACCTTGTCTAATCCACCAAGTGGCATAGGTAGAGAACTTATATCCTCGTTCAGGATCAAATTTCTCAGCTGCGCGAATTAAACCTAAGTTACCTTCTTGTATTAAATCAAGAAATGGCAGTCCTCTATTTAAATATTTTTTTGCAATTGAAACTACTAATCTTAAGTTAGCTTGTACTAACTGTCTTTTTGCAACAATGCCATCATAACCACCAGTTGCAATTCTTCTTGCTAAATCAATTTCTTCTTCTGCTTTTAAAAGTGGTATTCTTCCAATCTCCCTAAGATACAGCCTAATAGAATCATCTGTTCCAAGTTCGAATTTTGCATCAAAAAGATCTGCCTCTACATCACCTAAGTCCAGATCGTCATCTGCAAGTGCATCCCCAAATTCTGAATCTATCCCTAATTGTTCTAGTTGTTCTGGATCAGGAAGTCCAGAGTCGACCATTATGTTCGCTATTGATGCTTGAGTATCTGCCATGATTTCTCCTTATTGTTTATTATTTCTCCATTGAGAATATACTTGAACACAAAATTTATTAGACTTGATTCTTAAACAAATCTAAATACAAGAAAAGCTTTATCTTTTTAGATCTTTACAACTAAACTAAGAAATTATTTTTTACCCTAACTATTTTCTATAAGGCCCTACATAATTTTTTGAATGTGCTTATTCAGCTTAAAATAGGGATCAATTAGAACTTGTTTTTTTGGGTATCCATAAATACTATAACTCTTAAACGTTAAATGGCAAAGGAAAATTTCTTAAATGATTATTAATGTTTTTTCTTAACCAATTCTCTTAACTTAGGTTATGAGAACTAATTGTAAAAGATAATAACTAGCTTTGTTTTTCTTCTTTCTGTGAATCCGCTTCATTGTCAATTGTTGGGGTTAGTATTTGAACCTTAACATATGCTATGCCCTGTTTTTTTAAATCAAGTTTTTCAGCAGCTTCCTCTGAAAGATCAATAATTCTATTATGGTTAAATGGTCCACGATCATTGATTCTAACAATGACAGTTTTATTGTTTTTTAGGTTTGTAACTAAAACCTTTGTATTAAATGGCAAGCTCCTATGAGCAGCCGTCAGTTTGTTTTTATTAAACTTTTCTCCATTTGATGTCTTTCTACCCTGAAACTTTGAGCCATACCAAGAAGCATTTCCATACCAAATCTCTCCTCTTAGTTTCAAATCACTGGACTTCCTGTCCCCCCTTAATAAAAGCTCATTTCCTTGAGTTTCAATTGCCACAGTACTTGTAAAGTTATTTATGCATAATATTAAGCAAATAACCAAACCAAAAAAAAGTTTATCTAAATCTTTTAATGTTGAAAACATATTCATCTAATATTTACCCAGATCATTTTTTCTAAGTTCTATATATTAACAATTTGTTTATATTGCAGTCTTAATTTGAGTAATAATTTTGTAAGATTAACTCGTAATACTATGTTCCAATTGTTTTATCTTTAATTTCACTAAGTACCTGTTCAATAAATTTGTCAACCTGAACAGAGCCAAGATCTCTTTTTTTTCTAGCACGAACAGAAATTAAATTTTCAGAAATTTCCTTATCACCAATAATTATCATGTATGGAATTTTTTCTATTTCAGCATCTCTGATTTTTGCATTAATTGATTCTGCTCTTAAATCAATATTTGCTCTAATATTTTTTTCCTTCAGAAGGTTAAATATTTTTTCAGCATGCTCAAAATGTCTGTCGCTTATAGGCATAACAATAACTTGTTTATATGAAAGCCACACAGGAAAAGCTCCAGCAAAGTGTTCTATCAATAGTGCAGCAAATCTTTCCAGACTTCCGTATATTGCTCTATGAACCATAACAGGCTGTTCTTGGGCACCATCTTTTTCAGTATATTTTAAATCAAAGCGATTGGGTAAGTTAAAGTCTAGTTGAATTGTAGCTCCTTGCCAAATTCGGCCTAGCGCATCCTTTAGTTTAAAATCGATTTTAGGCCCATAAAATGCACCATCTTCAGGATTTATCTTATATTCAAGACCATATTCCTTTAAAGCTTGCTCTAAGCCGGCTTCTGCAAACTCCCAGATTTCCTTCGTACCAATAGCATCTTTTGGCTTTGTAGAAAGCTCAGCAAAGTAATTTAGTCCAAAACCTTTGTAAATTTTATCTACTAAATCTATAACACCTTTGATTTCTTCTACGTACTGATCTTTTCTACAAAATATATGAGCATCATCTTGTGTAAATCCACGAACACGAGCAAGTCCATGCATAACTCCAGAACGCTCATACCTATAAACTGTACCTAGTTCAGCCATTCTTATAGGTAGTTCACGATAACTATGTCTTCTGGATTGGAATATCAAAACATGGAAGGGACAGTTCATTGGTTTTAAAACATAATCCTGTTCATCAACAGACATATAAAACATATTTTCTTTATAGAACTCATTGTGTCCAGAAGTATTCCACAAATCAGTTTTTGCAATATGTGGAGTATAAACAAACTCATAACCATTTTTATCATGTAGCTCTTTCCAATAATCTTCAATCTGCTTTCTAACAAATGCCAAACTAGGATGCCATAAGATTAGGCCTGGACCAGTTTCATCATGCATACTAAAAAGATCCATTTGTCTTCCTAGTTTTCTATGATCTCTCTTTTCCGCTTCTTCTAACTTGTTCAAGTGTCCATCTAGCTCTTCTTTAGACCACCATGAAGTACCATATATTCTTTGTAGTGATTCTTTTGTCTCATCTGCCCGCCAATAAGCACCAGACACTGAAAGCAATTTAAATGCTTTTATTTGTTTTGTGCTTGTAATGTGAGGACCTCTACAGAAATCATTCCACACAGACTTTCCTGATTTATCTTCTAAGACATAAAGCGTAGGATTTTCGTTCTTATATTGTTCTAATAGTTCAGCTTTAAATTTTTCACCTTGTGATTTAAACTCATTAAGCTGCATATCAACATCTTTTATATTTACTCGAACAAATTTTTGATCTTCATTAGCAAGCCTTTCCATTTCCTTCTCAATTTTAATAAAGTCTTCAGGAGTTAGTGTATGATTCGGGATTTCAAAATCATAATAAAAACCATCTTCAATAACTGGTCCAATGGCTATTTTTGCACCTTTAAAAAGATTTTGAACAGCTTGAGCTAATACATGTGCAGTGCTATGTCTTAAGAGCTCATAACTTCTCGGATCATCCTGCGTAACAATCTCAACTCTGTCACCATTTTTTAAAATCGTGGTTAAATCCTTTAATTCATCATTTAAAACTAACCCTATACTTTTTTTAGCAAGGCTATTACTAATAGACTTAGCAAGATCTAATCCTGTACTGCCATCGGGGATTTCTTTTTTAGAACCATCTTTTAAAGTTACTGAAATTGTTGTTTGTGTTTGCATAACCTGAATATATTAGCTTGAAATCTTAGATCTCTCAATGACTTCCTTTATATCAAACAAATAATCATATTTAACATTAAGCTTTTTAAATGCCTCACGCCCACCTTCATTCCTATCTACTATTGCAAGTACTTGATTAAGTGTACATCCATATTCCTTAATTTTTTCAATTGCTTTTAAGGATGAAGTACCTGTTGTTACTACATCTTCTAATATAGAAATGTTTTCTCCTTGTTTTATGGGCCCCTCTATCCACAAACTTCTACCATGTTTTTTTGGTTCTTTTCTAACATAGAAAGCATTGATTTTTTTTCCAAGTAAAAAACCAACTTGTGAAACACCACTAGCTAATGGATCAGCACCCACGCTCAAACCACCTACAGAAGTTATACTTTCATCTAAGCCTCTTAAAAATAAAACTGAAATCAAAATCCCACCTTCTGAATCTAAAGTGGTTTGCTTTCCATCTACATAATAATTACTCTCTTTTCCACTGGACAAAATTATCTTCCCCTCAATATAGCTTTGTTTAGCTAAAATAGTTAGAAGCCTATCTTTTAGTTTATTAGTATCTTCACTCCAAATGGTATTTATCTTATGTTCGGTTAAAAGCATGATTTAATTATTCTACTATGAAAACATATGAAAAAGTTTATAAGTTAGTAAAAAAAATTCCTAAGGGAAAAGTATCTACCTATGGACAGACAGGACAATTACTTGGATTAAATCCTAGAGTTGTGGGATGGGCATTGAATAGGCTCGCTAAGATGAGACACCTCATACCTCATGCTTCGTCCTCAGTTCCCTGGCAAAGAGTAATCAACTCCAAAGGATGTATAAGCACAAACAAGCTTATGAATATCCCTCTAGATCTACAAAAACACTTGCTTGAAAAAGAAGGAATTTGTTTTAGCAAAGATGAAAAAATTGATTTGAGAAAATACTTGTGGAAGTTTAAACATAAACCAACTCTAAGCAATTGATAGTAATAGCTTTATTTCTTATGTGTTGCCAACCAAAACATTATTATATCTCTTTGGTTTACTTGCCCGTCTCCATTTGCATCTATAGGATTTTTAAAGAAATAATTTAACATATTAATATCTTTAGGTGAGCTAGGAATTTTTGTATATTTGCCTAAGAAGCCCATAAGAGCATTCATTTGCTCTGTATCAGGTTTACTTAGCAATGACTGAGTTAGCTTACCTATTTCTTTTACTGTTGGATTATCATCAATTATAAGATCTAAATCAGTCTTGTCTAAAACTTTATCTCCATTCATATCACCATGTTTCATGGCTTGATACATTTGTTGAAGATCACCATAACCATGAAATTTAGTTATTAATCTATGTAGAGGTTGATGTCCGTCTGAAAATAAATCTTTCATCATGTCATTATGTGTAGAATAAAAGTCTTTTTTGCTTATTGTACCTAAGCGAGGAATCCTATACCCGTCACTACCTGCCATATACAATAGCCCTGCAAGAATTATAGAATCATCTATATCAGCACTACCATCTTCATTTATATCACCATCCTTAGGAGTTGCTACTACTTGCTTCTCATTGTCAGTAGTACTTTCTACTCTTAATGAGGGTTTGATTTTGTTATTTAAAGCTATAAGATCTTTTCTATCAAGAGTCTTACTATAGTCCATATCAGCATATTTCATAGCTTGATACATAAGCTGCAAATCATTGTAATCTACCTTACCATCTTTATTAACATCTCCTTGCTGTTGTTTTTTTGTTGGACCACTTTTTGTGGGATTAAATAAACTCTCGATAATTTTGTTATTTAAAAGATCAAAATCTCTTCTATCAACTTTTCCATCCTTATTCATATCTCCAAAATTTAAAACCTGTGTCAGAGCTTGTAAATCTTTTTTATCAGTTTTGCCATCCTGATTTATATCACCACTTTTAGCCGGTTTATCTGATTGCACACCAGAACCGTCAATCTGATGTATTCCACCATGATCTGCACTTAGTTGTTGCCGTCCTGCCATTTGTTTTAAAGTGGACTCGGCTTCTTCAGCCTTAACCATATTTGTCTTTCCGGTTATATCTTTTGCACTATCACTTTCCTTTATTGAACTAATATTTAAATTAAACATATAATTATTCCTCCTTTATTAAGCTATGATTTTCTACATGAAAATCTTATTCATCTACAGCTGAGTTAATATTAAGAGCACCTGATTAAATCGAAGTAAACATTTGTCACTAAGCACTAGATTAAAAAGCTTATTTTTCAGACAAAAAAACTCAAGCAAGTAAAATAAACACAGTTATGCATTTATAATACTTGCTTGAAAATTTTTATGGACTACAACCGATTAAGCTAAACCAATATTAGTTTAATCATTAACTACATCTTGAAGAGGCTTAATTGTTAATGCTGATCCTTCCTATACATCGTCACCCATACTTTCCCAGAATGCAAGAATATCCTTGCTATCTATTTTTCCATCACCAGTTAGATCTTCCTTATTAAGAACAAAGTTCATTAATCCTGCAGATCTTCCAAGTGAATATTCAGTATCTGTCTGCTTTCCTAAAACACGTGCTAGGTCATCCATCTTAAGAAAATTACTATAAGGATTCTCTAGTACAGTTTTTGATAATTCATCAATCTGTTTAAGATTTTCTTCATCATTACCAGGATCACTAACTTTCTTAGTTAAGAAGCTAACATCTTCCTCATCTATCTTTCCATCTTCATTCATGTCAGCATGTTCCTGAGCTTTCTTCATTAGTTGAAGATCTTTGTCATCTATCTTTCCGTCATCATTAACATCTCCAACTCCTTCGCTCTTCAATCGTTCTTTTTCCTCTTTGGTTAAACCACCATTGAGTTCTCTTTGGATTAAATCATTAATTAAATCAAAATCTTTTTTATCAACGACTCCATCCTTATTTATGTCACCATGCTTAAGAACTTGTTTAAGAAGTCTTAAGTCTTTTTTGTTGGTTTTACCACTTTCATTCACATCTCCATCTGGACCTTGAGGAGGAGGTGGCGGCGGTGGCGGTGGTGGTGGCG